>NZ_JBXAND010000037.1:0-515 GCF_058801345.1 Allobosea sp. GW822-FHT03F07 | reverse complement strand
TTGGCATTGCGGACGATGAGGCCGTAATCGACGTCGTCATGGTCTGTCGCGATCAGCACGGCGTCGAATCCGGCGAGGCTTTGCGCCGTCAGCTTCGTGCTGGCGCGGGCGGCGAGCGCGCCGTGCTTGCGGCTCTTGCGGATGGCGGGGATATGCGGGTCGTGATAGGCGGCCTCGGCGCCGCGGGCCTCGATCAGCTCGATCAGCTTGAGGGCAGGGCTCTCGCGCATGTCCTCGACATTCTTCTTGTAGGCGAGGCCGACGACGAGGATGCGGGCGCCGCTGAAGCCGCGGCCGAGCTTGCTGTCGACGAGTTCGGCCAGCCTGTCGACGACGCGATAGGGCATCTCGGTGTTGATCTGGCCGGCGAGCTCGATGAAGCGCGTGGCGATGTCGAATTCGCGCGCCTTCCAGGTCAGGTAGAACGGGTCGATCGGGATGCAGTGCCCGCCCAGCCCCGGGCCGGGATAGAAGGGCATGTAGCCGAAGGGCTTGGTCTTGGCGGCGTCGATCAC
>NZ_JBXAND010000036.1:0-522 GCF_058801345.1 Allobosea sp. GW822-FHT03F07 | reverse complement strand
TCCCAGATGTCGATGCCCATCGCGGCGTAGACCTGCTTCAGCTCGTTGACGAGCGCGATGTTGACGGCCCGGAAGATGTTCTCGGTCAGCTTCACGGCCTCGGCCGTCGCGGTCGAGGAAACCGGCACCGTCCTGACGACGAGGGCGGCGTAGAGCGCATCCGCCATGGCGAGCGCGTCCGGCCCGTCGCCGCCGACGACCTTGGGGATGTCGGAGGTGCCGAACTGCGTGTTGCCGGGGTCCTCGCGCTCGGGCGAATAGGCGAGGAAGAAATCCCTGCCGCTGGCGAGCCCCGTCGCCTGTTCGAGGATCGGGCGCATCAGCTCGTCGGTGGTGCCGGGATAGGTCGTCGATTCCAGCACGATGAGCTGGTCCTGGCGCAGCCGCCTGCCGATCGCCTGCGTGGTCTTCACGACATAGGAGAGATCGGGCTCGCGATGGCGCGAGAGCGGCGTCGGCACGCAGATCAGCAGGGCGTCCGGCTCCGACAGGCGGTCGAAATCGGTCGTCGCCTCGAAGCGC
>NZ_JBXAND010000035.1:0-527 GCF_058801345.1 Allobosea sp. GW822-FHT03F07 | reverse complement strand
GGTCAGCGGCAGAGCATGCGAAGGACGGTGTCGAGGGCGCTCTGGCGGCGCCGCTTGCGCGCATCGGGCGCGGCCATGTCGTGGCCGAAGACCTGCCGGATGCTCGCCTGGTTCGAGACGTTGTAGAAGCTCAGCGCGCTGATCGTCAGATGGATGTCGATCGGGTCGAGCCCCTCGCGAAACACGCCCTGCGCCAGTCCGCGTGCATAGATCTCGCCGATCATGCCGATCGCCGAAAGGTTCAGCGCGCCGATCTTGGACGAGGTCGCGAGGTGGCGGGCGTGATGGATGTTCTCGATCATCACGAGGCGCACGAAGTCCGGATTGTCGGCATGGTAGTCGAAGGTGAACCCCGTCAGCGTCGCGATGGCCTCGCGCGGCGCCAGCGCAGCAAGATCGAGGCTGCGCTCGAAGGTGCGGATGCGGGCATAGGCCTCTTCGAGAACCGCCCGGTACAACCCCTCCTTGTCGCCGAAATAGTAGTAGATCATCCGCTTGCTGGTGGAGGTCTTGGCCGCGATCTCGTC
>NZ_JBXAND010000034.1:0-550 GCF_058801345.1 Allobosea sp. GW822-FHT03F07 | reverse complement strand
CATTGGCGTCGACGATCGTGACCGGCGGCTCGGCCAGGATCGAGAGGCTCGGCACGACGATGTCGAACTTGTCGGCGCCGAACTCCTTCAGCGCGAGGAAGGCCTCGTTCTCCCAGGACAGGAAGACGTCGCCGATGCCGCGCTGGGTGAAGGTGGTGGTGGCGCCGCGCGCGCCGGTGTCGAGGACCGGGACGTTGGCGAGCAGCTTGCCGATATAGTCGCGGACCTTGGCCTCGTCCTTGTTGAAGGCCTTCTCGGCATAGGCCCAGGCGGCGAGGTAATTCCAGCGGGCGCCGCCCGAAGTCTTCGGGTTCGGCGTGATGATCTGAACGCCGGGCTTCACCAGATCGCCCCAATCCCTGATCGCCTTGGGATTGCCCTTGCGCACGAGGAAGACGATCGTCGAGGTGTAGGGCGAGGAGTTCTGCGGCAGGCGCGACTGCCAGTTCAGCGGCAGCTTCTTCGAGCGCTCGGCCACCGCATCGATGTCTCCGGCGAGCGCCAGCGTCAGCACGTCCGCGTTCAGGCCGTCGATGACGGTCCGCGCCTG
>NZ_JBXAND010000033.1:0-847 GCF_058801345.1 Allobosea sp. GW822-FHT03F07 | reverse complement strand
CTAGGTGACCGACTCATAACTTCGCAACCA
This sequence comes from Allobosea sp. GW822-FHT03F07, assembly GCF_058801345.1. Taxonomy (NCBI): domain Bacteria; kingdom Pseudomonadati; phylum Pseudomonadota; class Alphaproteobacteria; order Hyphomicrobiales; family Alloboseaceae; genus Allobosea; species Allobosea sp. GW822-FHT03F07. The sequence goes on along the minus strand of NZ_JBXAND010000033.1, from coordinate 817 downwards.
GATGCGGATTGAAGCGAGCTGGACTGATGCGAGGAAGTTGTCGTCCCGTTTGTCGTATCGGGTTGCGACAGCCCTGAAGTGTTTGAGTTTGTTGAAGAAGCGCTCTACGGCGTTGCGTTGGCGGTAGACCCAGGCGCTGAAGGCGAAGGTTTTGACCCTGTTGGGCATGGCGCGGACATTGGCCCATGCACCGCGCCCGTCCATCTCTTCGCGCAAGGCGTCACTGTCGTAAGCCCTGTCGGCGAGCAGGATGTTTCCCGGCTCGACCGTGTCCAGCATGTCGGCGGCCGAACGCCCGTCGTGAGCCTGGCCTTCGGTCAGCTTCAGGCGGATCGGGCGGCCTTCGGCATCGACCAGGGCGTGGATCTTGGTTGTCAGGCCGCCGCGCGAGCGACCCATGCAACGGGATCGCTCGTCTTTTTTTGGCCGTTGGCGGCATGCTGGTGAACGCGGATCGACGAGGCGTCGATCATCTGGATATCGCCATCGTAAGCGGCTGATACGGCTCGCAGAATGCGCCCCCAATGACCCGCCCTGCGCCACCGGTTGAAGCGGTTGACGCAGGTCGTGTGCGGGCCATAGCGCGCCGGGATGTCCGCCCAGGGCGCCCCGGTGCGCAGGCGCCAGAAGATGCCGTTCAGAACGCGCCGGTCATCCACCCGCGCGACGCCACGCACCTTCGTCGGTAGAAGCGGTTCGATCACCGACCACTCGAAATCCGTCAGGTCAAAGCGCGCCATCTCAACCTCCAAGGCCGAGATCAATCAATCAGAACGCCGCCACGCAGGGAATCCCGTTTATGGGTATGTGACCTAGA
>NZ_JBXAND010000032.1:0-965 GCF_058801345.1 Allobosea sp. GW822-FHT03F07 | reverse complement strand
TGTCCGGCGTCAGCGCTCTTGAGACCATTTAGGGGTTTTCGGGAAGGGAGGATTTCTGGATCATCGCAGCCATTATGGAGCGTAGATGAGACAGAACCGAAGGACCGCGCCAGCGAACTCCGGGCCGGACAAAGCGCCGGCAGAGCAGGTCGTGAAGGACATTCGCCGCGCGACCCGCCGACAGTTTTCCGCAGAAGAGAAGATCCGCATCGTGCTGGAAGGCGTGCGCGGCGAAGAGAGTATCGCCGAGCTGTGCCGGCGCGAGGGGATCGCCTCGTCGATGTATTACGGCTGGTCGAAGGAGTTCCTCGACGCCGGCAAGCGCCGGCTGGCCGGCGATACGGCGCGCGCGGCGACGTCGGACGAGGTGAAGGAACTGCGCCGTGAGGCACAGGCGCTGAAGGAGGCCGTGGCCGATCTGACCCTGGAAAACCGCCTGCTCAAAAAAAGCATGCTGGCGGATGGGGAAGACGACACATGAGATATCCCGCATCCGAGAAGGCCGAGATCATCCGCCTGGTTGAGGCCTCGCATCTGCCGGCGCGACGCACCCTGGACAAGCTCGGCATCCCCAGGGCGACCTTCTATCGCTGGTATGATCGCTATCTGTGCGGCGGGGTCGAGGCACTGGCCGATCATCGTTCAAAACCAGACCGGGCCTGGAATAGAATCCCCGATCCGATCCGGGCCGAGATCATCGAACTGGCGCTGCGCGAGACGGAGCTGAGCCCACGCGAGCTCGCGGTGCGCTTCTCCGACGAAAAGCGCTACTTCGTCTCGGAGGCGTCGGTGTACCGGCTGCTGAAGGCCCATGATCTCATCACCAGCCCGGCCTACATCGTCATCAAGGCGGCGTCCGAGTTCAAGGACAAGACGACGGCGCCCAATCAGCTCTGGCAGACCGACTTCACCTATCTGAAGATCACCGGATGGGGCTGGTATTATCTCTCGACCGTGCTCGACGA
>NZ_JBXAND010000031.1:0-1118 GCF_058801345.1 Allobosea sp. GW822-FHT03F07 | reverse complement strand
GTGATCGTCGATCTCGCGCGGATGCCGCATTTGCTGGTGGCCGGCACGACCGGCTCGGGCAAGTCGGTGGCGATCAACACCATGATCCTGTCGCTGCTCTACCGGCTGAAACCCGAGCAGTGCCGGCTGATCATGGTCGATCCGAAGATGCTCGAACTCTCCGTCTATGACGGCATCCCGCATCTGCTCACCCCCGTCGTCACCGATCCGAAGAAGGCGGTGGTCGCCCTGAAATGGGCGGTGCGCGAGATGGAGGAGCGCTACAAGAAGATGTCGAAGCTCTCGGTGCGCAACATCGACGGCTTCAATGCCAGGGTGGTCGAGGCCAAGGCGGCCGGCGAGGTCATCACGCGGACCGTCCAGACCGGCTTCGACCGGCATTCGGGCGAGGCGATCTATGAAGAGGAGGTCATGGACCTCGAGCCTCTGCCCTATATCGTCGTCATCGTCGACGAGATGGCCGATCTGATGATGGTCGCCGGCAAGGAGATCGAGGGCACGATCCAGCGCCTCGCCCAGATGGCCCGCGCGGCCGGCATCCATGTCGTGCTGGCGACGCAGCGGCCGTCGGTCGACGTCATCACCGGCACGATCAAGGCGAACTTCCCGACGCGGATCTCCTTCCAGGTCACCTCGAAGATCGACAGCCGCACGATCCTGGGCGAGATGGGCGCCGAGCAGCTGCTCGGCCAGGGCGACATGCTCTACATGGCCGGCGGCGGGCGGATCACCCGCGTCCACGGGCCCTTCGTCTCGGATACGGAAGTCGAGAAGGTGGTGGCGCATCTGAAGACGCAAGGGCGGCCGCAATATCTCGACGCGGTCACCTCCGAGGACGAGGAGGGCGGGGCTGAGGGCGATGACGGGGCGGTCTTCGACAAGACCGGCATGGGCGGAGCTGAGAGCGACGACCCTTACGAGCAGGCCGTGGCGGTGGTGCTGCGCGACAAGAAGGCCTCGACCTCCTATATCCAGCGGCGTCTGCAGATCGGCTATAACCGCGCCGCCTCGATCATGGAGCGGATGGAGAACGAGGGCATCGTCGGCCCCGCCAACCACGCCGGCAAGCGCGAGATCCTCGTCGAGACCGGAAGAGCGCGCGAAGACGAGGAGTGAGG
>NZ_JBXAND010000030.1:0-1321 GCF_058801345.1 Allobosea sp. GW822-FHT03F07 | reverse complement strand
AATCTATGGACGCCTCCCGCCACAAGATGATTTCTGACGTCGAGCCCGGCACTGGGTGCGTAAATCTATCCGGCCTGTCGCTGGAGCGATCTCGCCCCTGGCCATGATGGGCTCCGCTGCTCTCTCCCTCATAACGCGGTCGGCCTCGAAGGCCATGTCGTAGGTCAGGGTCGAGAACGCGGTCCTTGCCGTGTCGCGATCATCGTTCATCTCGCACGCATCATCGCTCGCGCGACGATCTTCATGCCCGCATCAGGTGCGAGCGTAATCCTCCTGCCGCATCAACATCGCCCAAGCGATCCGAACCGTCTTGTTTGCCATCGCCACGATACCCTTGTTGAAGCCGCGACGATCGATCACGGCCTGGAACCAGCGCGATCGCGGATCGGCCTTGGTCTTCAACCTCAACGCGACGGCTCTCGCGCCGTGCACCAGTTGTCGGCGCAGATAATGGTTCGCGCGCCTCCCGACGCCGCCCAGGCGGGATTTGCCGCCGGTCGAGTATTGTCGCGGAACCAGGCCAATCCAGGCCGCCATCTCCCTTCCCGACTGGAACTGTCGAGGATCGCCGATGCTGGCGGCGAGCGCCGTCGCGACGACGGGTCCCACGCCGGGCAGCGTCATCAGCCGGCGGCAGGTCTCGTCCTCTCGGCAGATGGCGATCAATCTCTCGTCCAGCCGCTCGATGCGCCCGTCCAGGCTCTCCAACTCATCAAGAAGCGCCTCGAAGGTCTCCCGCGCCATGGCTGAGAGGTGGGCTTCGGCGAGCCCGCCACGGGCGCGTCGAAGAATGAGCGCCGCCCCTTTCGGATAGATCAGGCCGTACTCGGCCAGCAGGCCGCGCAGGTGGTTGATCAGGCTGGTCCGTTGCGCGACGAGACGATCCCTGACGCGGTGCAGCGACTGCAGATCCTGCTGCCCTTCCGTTTTGACAGGCACGAACCGCATCGTCGGCCGCGAGGCCGCATCGAAGATGGCCTCGGCGTCGACCGAGTCGTTCTTCGATCCGCGCACGAAGGGCTTGACGAAATGCGGATTGATCAGCCGCACTTCGTGCCCGGCGGCCATGAACAGGCGCCCCCAGTAGTGGGCGGTCGCGCAGGCCTCCATGGCGATCACCTCCGGGCCGAGCCTCGCAACCAGCGACGGCAAGCCCTGACGGCCGACGCGCCGCGAAACGATCTCGCCGTCTGCGCTGATTCCATGCACGTGGAATGACTGCTTCGCCAAGTCGATCGCCAGCATCTGCATGTCCCGACCTCCTGCTCAACAAAAGCCCCCAATGAAGGGCGCGGAGCGGGAGGCGTCCATCCCATAACGC
>NZ_JBXAND010000029.1:0-1505 GCF_058801345.1 Allobosea sp. GW822-FHT03F07 | reverse complement strand
AAAGATGACGTATCGCGGTGGCTGCGCGCGATCTGGGAGCGGGAGTGCGCGGCCCTTCACATACGGTGCCGGAGAGGTCGGACCTGACCTCGGCAGCGAGCGAAGGAGCGACGGCGATGGCGCATTTCGTAGGTCTGGACGTGTCGGTGCAGGAGACGGCGGTGTGCGTCGTCGACGAAGCCGGCAAGGTTGTGTGCGAGCAGAAGGTTGCGACCGAGCCGGACGATCTCGTCGGGCTGCTCACGTCCATCAGTGGCGACTATGGCCGGATCGGGATAGAGGCCGGTCCGCTCTCGCAGTGGCTGGTGAATGGCTTGGCGGAAGCAGGCCTGCCGGTGATCTGCGTCGAGACGCGGCACATGAACTCGCTCCTGAAGGCGCGACAGGTCAACAAGTCGGACCGTCACGACGCTCGTGGCATCGCGCAGATGATGCGCGTCGGCCTGTTCAAACCGGTCCACGTCAAGACGCTGGCGAGCCAGGAGAAGCGGATGCTGCTGACCAGCCGGAAACTCCTGCAGCGCAAGATGCTCGACATCGAGTTCGACCTGCGCGGCACGCTGCGCAACTTCGGCCTCAAGGTCGGCGTGGTCAGCACGGCCGGGTTCGAGGCTCGCGTCCGCGACCTGGTGGCGGGCATGTCCAGTCTGTCGGCGATCGTGGAGCCGCTGCTCACCGTCCGGCGCGTCCTGCGCCAGGAGTTCGCGCGGATGCACAAAATGCTGCTCGAAGTGGTTCGCCAGGATCCCGTGTGCCGGCGGCTGATGACCGCGCCTGGCGTCGGGGCGGTCGTGGCGCTCACCTATCGGGCGACGGTCGATCAGCCGCAGCGCTTTGTTCACTCCAGGGCGGTCGGCGCGCACGTTGGTCTGACACCTCGACGCCACCAGTCCGGCGAGAGCGACTATGATGGCGGCATCTCCAAGTCCGGCGACACCATGCTGCGGACGATGCTGTACGAGGCCGCCCAGACGCTGCTTACGCAGAGCCGGCACTGGTCCTGGCTCAAAGCATGGGGCACGCGGGTCGCGCAGCGGCGCGGCATGCGGCGCGCCATCGTGGCCGTCGCCAGGCGACTGGCGGTGATCCTGCATCGCATGTGGGTCGACGGCTCCGACTTCCGCTGGGGGCGCGACCCGGCAGCCACCGTTGAGGCGGCCTGACCCCGACCCGCACAGGAGCAGCGACAGGTTCTGCCACGGCAGGAAGAGGTCCTCACGGGGACGGTGGTGAGACGAGATCGTAATGTCCGCAGCCCCTGCCGCGCGACGGCGGCAAGAGCGCCCGAAAGATTGGTCCGCCTCATCCTCTTACCCCATCATGGGGCGGCCACTGCGCCGACCCCGGAGAGAAGCGCGAGCCCCGTGCGGCGACCTCACACCGAAATGCCCCCGAGCAGGAACCGACCGCAGCTGGACGCGATCCGCACTGCCGTCGTCCCCGCTGGCACAACCGGCGGTCGATCGGTGCCGCCTCTTGACTTAAACCGCGATAGAGAAGCGGAC
>NZ_JBXAND010000028.1:2500-5625 GCF_058801345.1 Allobosea sp. GW822-FHT03F07 | reverse complement strand
AAAAAGCCGCCCTTTGGAGGGCGGCTTTTGGTGCCGAGAATCGGCGTTCGGTCAATTTGGTTGCGGGGGCCAGATTTGAACTGACGACCTTCAGGTTATGAGCCTGACGAGCTACCGGGCTGCTCCACCCCGCGATAAGGGTCTGAACCGGTTTGCCTTGGCCTTTGGGGCCTGGGCTTGATACGCGAACGCGGCGGCGACGTTTTGTCGGCCGCCGCGTTGTCGTGCGTTTCGTCATTGTGATGAGGGGATATTCTTGACAGGCCCGGCAACGACCTACTCTCCCGGGTCTTGAGACACAGTACCATCAGCGCTGAGGAGTTTAACGGCCGAGTTCGGGATGGGATCGGGTTCTGGCTCCTCGCTCAAGCCACCGGGCCGGCAAAGAATATTGGCAAGCATATGGTCTTTTGTTTCGCAGCGCTCGTCCGTGCGGGGGGAGCGCTGAGTGTTCGCAGTTTGTAAGTGTGCGGACATTGATCATGAGAACGATCAAGCCGATCGAGCAATTAGTACCGGTAAGCTGAGCACATTACTGCACTTACACACCCGGCCTATCAACGTGGTCGTCTTCCACGGCTCTCAAGGGATATCTCGTTTTGAGGTGGGTTTCCCGCTTAGATGCATTCAGCGGTTATCCCGACCGTACATAGCTACCCTGCACTGCGGCTGGCGCCACAACAGGTCCACCAGAGGTACGTCCACCCCGGTCCTCTCGTACTAAGGGCAGATCCTCTCAAATATCCTACACCCACGGCAGATAGGGACCGAACTGTCTCACGACGTTCTGAACCCAGCTCACGTACCACTTTAATCGGCGAACAGCCGAACCCTTGGGACCTTCTCCAGCCCCAGGATGTGATGAGCCGACATCGAGGTGCCAAACGATTCCGTCGATATGGACTCTTGGGAATCATCAGCCTGTTATCCCCGGCGTACCTTTTATCCGTTGAGCGATGGCCCTTCCACGCGGGACCACCGGATCACTATGGCCGTCTTTCGACTCTGCTCGACTTGTCAGTCTCGCAGTCAGGCAGGCTTATGCCATTGCACTCAACGAGCGATTTCCGACCGCTCTGAGCCCACCTTCGCACGCCTCCGTTACTCTTTGGGAGGCGACCGCCCCAGTCAAACTGCCTGCCATGCGCTGTCTCGGACCCGGCTTACGGGTCGCGGTTAGACATCCATGACGATAAGGGTGGTATTTCAAGGATGACTCCACCAGAGCTGGCGCCCCGGCTTCAAAGTCTACCACCTATCCTACACATGCCGACACGAATGCCAGCGCAAAGCTGCAGTAAAGGTGCACGGGGTCTTTCCGTCTGACCGCAGGAACCCCGCATCTTCACGGGGAATTCAATTTCACTGAGTCTATGCTGGAGACAGCGGGGAAGTCGTTACGCCATTCGTGCAGGTCGGAACTTACCCGACAAGGAATTTCGCTACCTTAGGACCGTTATAGTTACGGCCGCCGTTTACCGGGGCTTCAATTCGGTGCTTGCACACCTCCTTTTAACCTTCCGGCACCGGGCAGGCGTCAGACCCTATACGTCATCTTACGATTTCGCAGAGCCCTGTGTTTTAGTTAAACAGTCGCTACCCCCTGGTCTGTGCCCCCAATGCCTAGTTGCCTAGACACTGGGCCTCCTTATCCCGAAGTTACGGAGGTAAATTGCCGAGTTCCTTCAGCATAGTTCTCTCAAGCGCCTTGGTATACTCTACCAGTCCACCTGTGTCGGTTTAGGGTACGGTCTGATGTTGGAGCTATTTCCTGGAACCGCTTGGAAGCCGGGTCAATCCAATAAGACCCGACAGCGTACGCGATCCGTCACTACCAACTGGCTGAGGAATATTCACCTCATTCCCATCGACTACGCCTTTCGGCCTCGCCTTAGGGGCCGGCTAACCCTGCGGAGATTAACTTTACGCAGGAACCCTTGGACTTTCGGCGACAGTGTCTTTCACACTGTTTGTCGTTACTCATGTCAGCATTCGCACTTCCAATACCTCCAGCAGCCCTCACGGGTCCGCCTTCGTTGGCTTATGGAACGCTCCGCTACCGCTTGCACAAAGTGCAAACCTTAAGCTTCGGCTCGTGGCTTGAGCCCCGATACATTTTCGGCGCAGGAACCCTTGTTTAGACCAGTGAGCTGTTACGCTTTCTTTAAAGGATGGCTGCTTCTAAGCCAACCTCCTGGTTGTTTTGGGATTCCCACATCCTTTCACACTTAGCCACGAATTGGGGGCCTTAGCTGTAAGTCAGGGTTGTTTCCCTCTCCACGACGGACGTTAGCACCCGCCGTGTGTCTCCCGCGCAGTACTTCTCGGTATTCGGAGTTTGGTTAGGATCGGTAATGCGGTAAGCACCCCTTGCCCATCCAGTGCTCTACCCCCGAGAGTATTCACGCGAGGCGCTACCTAAATAGCTTTCGCGGAGAACCAGCTATTTCCGAGTTTGATTGGCCTTTCACCCCTAGCCACAAGTCATCCGAGACTTTTTCAACAGGCACCGGTTCGGTCCTCCAGTAAGTGTTACCTTACCTTCAACCTGCTCATGGCTAGATCACCCGGTTTCGGGTCTAATCCGACGAACTGAACGCCCTGTTCAGACTCGCTTTCGCTGCGCCTACGCCTATCGGCTTAAGCTTGCTCGTCAGATTAAGTCGCTGACCCATTATACAAAAGGTACGCGGTCACCCAGGACGAACCTTGAGCTCCCACTGTTTGTAAGCATTCGGTTTCAGGTGCTGTTTCACTCCCCTCGTCGGGGTGCTTTTCACCTTTCCCTCACGGTACTTGTTCACTATCGGTCGCTGAGGAGTACTTAGGCTTGGAGGGTGGTCCCCCCACGTTCAGACAGGATTTCACGTGTCCCGCCTTACTCATGTCTCGTCTGGTCTCGTATCCGTACGGGGCTATCACCCATTGATGCGTGGCTTCCCAACCACTTCCGGTTAATTCCAGACAAGCACTGGCCTGGTCCGCGTTCGCTCGCCACTACTAACGGAGTCTCGTTGATGTCCTTTCCTCCAGGTACTTAGATGTTTCAGTTCCCTGGGTTAGCTTTGAAACCCTATGTATTCAGGTTTCAATACCTTCATCTGACAATTCGTAGTGCAGCGTCA
>NZ_JBXAND010000027.1:0-5837 GCF_058801345.1 Allobosea sp. GW822-FHT03F07 | reverse complement strand
ATGGCCGCGCCCGATGCGCGCAAGCGGCGCCGCCAGAGCGCCCTCGACACCGTCCTTCGCATGCTCTGCCGCTGACCCTGGCGGTCTGGGTGCCCGCTTCATCGCATCACGCCGATCCTGTCAGGTTACAGGCTGCGATCACCGTCATCGCAGCATTGAACACGGCTTTCGCGTGCTCTTCCGCTGGCGCGCCTTGATTGGGCACCTCGACTGAAAGCGCCACGTCGGCCGGCAGCTCGGCGAGCAGTTGCTGCAGCGGCAGGGCGCCCTGTCCCGGAAGCCTGCGCCCGCCGCGCGCTTCCCTGATGATCTCGTCGAACGAAGTCGGTCGCTGCGCGTCGGCATCGCAAAGCTGGGCGCTCCTGATGAACCCGGCCGGTATGATCTTCAGATCGGCGGGTGTCGCGCCGCCGCGCGACAGATGCAACGCATCGACGAGAACACCGCCATTGCTGCGCTGCGCCTCCTGCACGACCCGTGTCGCGTCCTGCAGGGTCGCCACATGGCGCCAGGGCATGTTCTCGATATCGACGCCCAGGTCGAAGCCGGCCGCCAGATCGCAGAGCGCGGCGAAGTTCGCGACAAGTCGCGCATGGTCGGGATCGTCACCGCAGACGCTCAGCCGCCTGGCTCCGAGTTCCGCCGCGCTGTCCAGGATCGGCCTGACAGCCTCCAGTGCGAAGGCATCGTCGATCACGACGAACTCGATGTCGTGAATGTGCAGGCCCGTCTGCGCCAGCAGCGTCCGCATCGAGCGCATATGCGCGCTGCCCGGCCGGATTTCGTAGAAGGGCGCGCCGGGAAAGGCCGGGTACAGCCGCAAGCCAACAGCCGAAAAGCCGACCTTGCCGGCCAGCGCGACGAAATCGAGCGGAGCCACGTCGATCGTGGTGAAATGCGCGATCCCGAGTGGCGGCACGACTGCTTGCCGGGTCATGGCACGCTCCATCGGCTCAGGGCTGCAACTGGCCGGCAAGACGTGCTTGCAGATTGGTACCGGTGCGCTGGATGTGCTCGCGCAGCTTGGCGCAGGCGTAGTCGCTGTCGCGCGCCACCGCGCCCTGCGCGATTTCGCTATGCTCGGCGACGACATTGCGGTCCCCGCCCTGCGCCACCAGGAAGATGCGGCGATAGCGATCGTTCAGATTGTGCAGCATGACGCAGGAATTCAGCAGCAGCGGCATGCCGCTACCGGCGAGCAGGGTCATGTGGAAGTCACGATGGGCATGCTCCCAGGCTTCAAGCGTCGCGGGCTCGCTCGCACTTCGCTCCGTCCGGTTGAGGCGATGGAGCGCGCGCATGACGTCGCTTTCCCAGGCCAGGTCGCCCTTTGCGATGGCTGACGACAGCGCCAGGCTTTCGAACTCGACCCGCAGCCGGGTGATCTCGGCAAGGTTGGACAAGGAGACCGGCGCGACTGAATAACCCCGGTTGTCGTGAAGCTCGACCAATCCGACCGCGATCAACCGCGCCAGGGCCTCGCGCAGCGGGCTGAGCGAAACGTCGAGCTTGCGCCGAACGGTATCGAGATTGATCTTGGTGCCGGGTGCCAATTCGCCCGAAAGGATCGCTTCGCGCAGGCGGTCGACCAGGCGGGACGCCTTGGTGTTCTTGATGTCGCCGGGACCACGCACCGGCGCACCGGGCGCTTGCGCGGCTTCGATGGGGCCGGAGCCGGCAGAACCGGAGCGCACCGCTGCGGAGGACAGGTCGTCGGCAGTGAAGCTCATCGTCCCCTCCTTTAGCTGGCCGCGTTGGCGACAGGTCTCGTTCGTAAGATAATCGATTTTTGATGTCAACTCGACGACGAGCAAGCGCCCGGGATGATAGAGTCGATCACTTTGCATGCAGTCGAAATGTGATCAGAATGAGGGACGCTCGTTGCTAGAGTTTCCAAATTTCGCATCTTTCTGCACTTTTGCGAGCGGTGAGGGCATTAAAAATTCAAAGCTCTCCGCTCCTGCCGATTGACAGATAATCGATTTTCAGAAATGGACATGGCAGGGAGGACGCCATGATCATCGAGAGCCACCACGATGTGACGCGCGATGTGCTGGCCGTGATGCAACGCACGAAGGATCCGCGGCAGCGCCAGATCCTCACTGCGCTGGTCAGCCATCTGCATGCTTTCATTCGCGATGTCCGCCTGACCGAGGCGGAGTTCCGCGAGGCGACGGCAATCCTCAACGAGATCGGCAAGCTCGCCAGCGACAGCCATAACGAGATGGTGCTGATGGCCGGCTCGCTCGGCGTCTCCTCGCTGGTCTGCCTCCTCAACAATGGCGATGGCGGCAACACGGAAACCTCGCAGTCGCTGCTTGGCCCGTTCTGGCGGCTGAATGCGCCGCATGTCGAGAACGGCGGCACGATCATCCGATCCGACACACCAGGCGACCCGCTGCTGGTCACGGCGCGTGTCGTGGACCAGGCGGGCCGTCCGATTGCCGGCGCCGAGGTCGATGTCTGGCATGCCTCGCCGGTCGGCCTCTACGAGAACCAGGATCCCGAGCAGGCCGAGATGAACTTGCGGGGCAAGTTCACCACCGATGCGGAAGGCCGCTTCTGGTTCTCGACAGTCAAGATGGTCGGCTATCCGATCCCGACCGACGGTGTCGTCGGCCGTCTATTGGCGATTCAGGACCGCCACCCCTACCGGCCGGCGCACCTCCATGCATTGATCGTCAAGCAGGGCTTCAAGGTGCTGATCTCGCAGGTCTACGACCCGCAGGACCCGCATATCGACTCGGACGTCCAGTTTGGCGTCACCAAAGCTCTGCTCGGCGACTATGTCCGCCATGACGAGCCGCATCCTTCCGATCCCAGCATCGCCACGCCATGGTACGCGCTCGACTACACCTATGTGATGGAGCCCGGCGAGACCGTGCTTCCGCGCCCGCCCATCAAGTGACGCCGTCCCGTTCGCGCGGCCGCGTGGGCCGCCAAGGAGTTTCCGATGCTGACCGATGACGAGCGCCAGAAGGCCGCCGACACCCTGCTGCAGGCCGAACGTACGCTGAAGCCGATCCCGCAATTGAGCAAGACTTACCCCCATATCGAGCTTGAGGACGCCTATCGCATTCAAGGCCTGTGGGCGGATGCTAGGATCGCTAGTGGCGCGCGCATGGTCGGGCACAAGATCGGTCTGACCTCGCGAGCGATGCAGATGGCTTCGAAAATCACGGAGCCGGATTATGGTTGTATCCTCGACGATGCCCTGTTCAACGATGGCGCCCAGATCAAGGCGAGCCTCTTCATCAAGCCGCGGCTGGAGGTCGAGCTCGCTTTCATCATGGGCGAGGATCTCGCAGGCCCGGGCAAGCGCATCTATGACGTGATGCGCGCAACCGAGATGGTGGTGCCGGCGCTGGAGATCATCGACTATCGGACCGAAGTGCCCCGCGCGATCACGGACACCATCGCCGACAACGCCGCCTTCGGCGCCATCGTCGTCGGCGGCCGGCCCATACGGCCGATGGATGTCGACATTCGCTGGGTCGGTGCGACGCTGTCCAAGAACGGCATCATCGAGGAATCGGGCGTCTCGGCCGCGATCATGGGCCACCCGGCAGCCGGGATCGCCTGGCTGGTGAACAAGCTGCATATCGTTGGCGCGGGCCTGAAGAAGGGCCAGATCGTGCTTGCCGGCTCCTTCACGCGGCCCGTCGACATCGCCGCCGGCGACGTTATCCAGGCCGATTATGGCCCGCTCGGCGCCATCGGCGTCTCGTTCACCTGAGGTCGCCATGGAACTCCCGCCTAACCTGTTCAAGCGCGCCCTGCGCGAAGGTCACCAGCAGATCGGCCTGTGGTGCAGCCTGCCCGGCGCCTATGCGGCCGAGGCGGTCGCGGGCTCGGGGTTCGACTGGCTGCTCTTCGATACCGAGCACTCGCCGGGCGACCCGCTGACGGTGCTGGCACAGTTGCAGGCGGTGGCGCCCTATCCGGTCTCAGCGGTCGTCAGGCCCGCGAGCAACGACGCCGTGCTGATCAAGCGCCTGCTCGATTTCGGCGCCCAGACCCTGCTGATCCCTTACGTCCAGAACGCCGAGCAGGCGCAGGCCGCAGTGGCGGCGATGCGCTATCCGCCAGCCGGAATCCGCGGCGTCTCAGGCGTGACGCGCGCGACGCGATTCGGACGCGTCGCGAACTATGGCAAGCGCGCGGAAGAAGAACTCTGCCTGCTCGTCCAGATCGAGACGCAGGAAGCGCTCGACAACCTCGAGGCGATCGCGTCGGTCGACGGCGTCGACGGCGTCTTCATCGGGCCTGCCGATCTCGCCGCCAGCCTCGGTTACGTTGGCCAGCCGGGCCATCCGGCGGTGACGGCACCGATCGAGGATGCGATCGCCCGGATCAAGGCCTTGGGCAAGCCCGCAGGCATTCTGACACCCGACAACGCCTTTGCTGCGCGCTGCATCGAGATCGGGACGCTCTTCACAGCCGTCGGCGTCGATGTCGCTATGCTTGTTAAAGCGACGGAATCACTGGCCCGCCATTTCAAGAACTAGGGCGTTGTCAGATGCCGCTGGGACGGCGCGAGAGGAAAAATCGTTCAGATATCGAAGAAGACCATTTCGCCGTCGCCTTGGAAGTGGATGTCCAGCCACCAAGTGCCATCCGGCTTCCGCTGGGCGATCAGGGCGTGGCGGCGGCGGCAGGTCTGCTCCAGAGCGTTGTAGACAATAGCCTCGTAAGGCTTCCAGTCGCCCATCACCCGTCAAGGCGGTAGGCCGAGAAATCGTCGATAGCTTCTGCATCGCGGCTTCTTCGAGCTGCGCGCCATAGAGTGAGCGCGCGGCGTCGGCCATCGCGAAATAGATCAGCGTGCCGTGACAATCGAAGGCCCCGTATCGAGGTTTGATGATGCCCATGGCCGCGGCTCCTGCGGCGAGGCGATCGGCCCCGCTGTCGCGGCGATTCTAAGGGGCTGTCGCGTCATGGCACGCGCCGGATCGCGGGCATGTCGAGCACGAATTGCCGCAGATCAGGGGTCCGGCAGCAGATCGTTCGCTCATGCGGACAGGGGTTCCCCGCAGCGAGCGTCAGGCGGCGCCACCGATGCAGCGCTGGAACCATGTCGAGCTGATCCAGACGCCGCGCTTGCGCGCATAGTCCTTGAAGGTGCCGACCTCCTCGAACCCAAGCTTGCGATGAAGCGCGTTTGACGCCGCGTTGGGCTGGGCGACGCCGGCCACGACGAGATGGACGTCCTCCTCCTGCAGAAGCTGGATAAGTGCGCCGTAGAGCCTCGTCCCGATCCCACTCCGGCGCCGGCCGGGATGCATGTAGATGCTGGTCTCGACCGTGGTGTCGAAGGCGGAAGACGGCCGGTAGCGACTGCTGTAGGCAGCCCCCAGCACGCCGGAGGCATCCTGCGCCACTAGCAGCCGATAGCGCCCCGCACCATAGCCACGGAACCAGGTCCGGCAGCTCTCCGGCGTCATCAGCTCCGAGGTGAACCGGGCGTTGGTGTGCTCGATGTAGTGATTGAAGATCTCGGTCAGGGCGGGGATGTCCTCGGCCATGCCCGGCCTGATCAGGATATCTTCATTCGGCATCGATCGGAGGCCTTCTCGACGTGCTTACGCACGGAATGCGACGGCGATGATAAAGCAGCGGCGCCGACATCAACAAACCGTTGATTGTATTGGAGGGGAATCCCGATATTTGAAGGCGCCGACATCCGGCGCCAGGCTCATCCTTTCTTCGGATTATGCGGCGTGCCGGGTAGTGCCGTGTTGCGCATAGGTGCGGGTCGAGCCCACCCCCTCCTGCCCTGTCCTGAAGGCTGCGACGAGGTCGTTGAGCTGTCCGATGCGGGAGGAGAGGGATGCGGC
>NZ_JBXAND010000026.1:0-8066 GCF_058801345.1 Allobosea sp. GW822-FHT03F07 | reverse complement strand
CCTGTTCGGCGCCGGCGCACGGAAGACCCGGTTCACATGATCGAGCGGGCACGGCGCCGCCTTGTCGGCCACCGTGGCGTTCTCAAGGCCGATGGACAGGCGCAACAGTCCGTCGCTGATACCGTGCCTGATCCGATCATCGCGGCTCATCACCGCGTGGGTCATGCTGGCCGGATGCTGAATGAGCGTTTCGGCATCGCCCAGGCTGACGGCGCGGGTGATCAGCGTCAGATGGTTCATGAACGCCATGCCGGTTTCCACGCCGCCGTCGAGTTCGAAGGAGATCAGGCCTCCGCCCGATCCCGACATCTGCCGCTGCGCCAGATCGAATTGCGGGAACGCTTCCAGGCCCGGATAGGAGATGCTCGCGATGCGCGGATGGCGCTCCAACTCGCGCGCCACCTTGAGGGCGGAGGCCGCGTGACGCTCGACCCGGACTTCGAGGGTCTTGAGACCGCGCAGCATCAGGAAGCAGTTGAAGGGCGACAGGGTCGCGCCCGTCATCCAGCGCAGGCCGGACGTCCTGACCTGCTTCACCAGTTCGGCCGAGCCGACGACGATGCCCGCCAATAGATCCCCATGGCCGCCCAGATATTTGGTGCCGGAGTGGACCACGACGTCGGCGCCGAGTTCGATCGGACGCTGCAGGACGGGCGTCGCGAAGGTGTTGTCGACCACGACCTTCGCGCCGACGCGGTGGGCGAGCCGCGAGACCTCCGCGATGTCGATCACGCGCAGATTGGGGTTGGCCGGCGTTTCGAAGAAGACGACCTTGGTGCGTTCGCTGATCTTTTCAGCCAGCGTCTCCGGCCGCGTGAAGTCGGCGGGACGTGCGACGATGCCGAGTTTGGTCAGGCCCTGAGTGAACAGTGCGAAGGTGTTCCCGTACAGGGTATGGTCGATCACCACCTCGTCGCCTGGCGACAGCAGCGTCAGCATGACGCTGGAGATCGCGCCCATGCCGGAGGCCGCCGTCATGCCGGCCTCCGCCCCCTCGAGGCTCGCCATGCGCTCCTCCAGAATCGTCTGGGTCGGGTTCTTGGTGCGGCCATAGACATAGCCCGGCTCTTCGCCACGGAAGATCGCCGCGCCTTGTTCGGCGCTTTCGAAGGCATAGGTCGAGGTCATGTAGATTGGCGGCGTTAGCGCGCCATCGTGCTCTGCCGGATCGTAGCCCAGATGGATCGCCCGGGTGGCAAAGCCCTGAGCCCGGTTCCGCCTGATGTCGCGCGACATGCTCATTCCTCCTCGATCACAGACTTGGGTCGATCTTATTGCAGCGTCTGCCGCGCCCCGGGGGCTGGGCAATCTGGCTCTGATCGTCCAGACTCACGATCAGGCGATCGTGCTGATTTCCTTCGGAGCTTGCATGACAGCACTACCCGGCAAGCGCGTCATCATCGTCGGTGGCGGCGCGAGCGGTGTCCTGACGGCTTGTCATCTGCTTAGGGAGGAACGCGACGATTTCGTCGTGACCCTGATCGAACGCCGCAGCAGGATCGGTCCCGGTGTCGCCTATTCGACCGCTCGGCCAGAGCATCTTCTGAACGTCCGCGCGGCGAATATGAGTGCATTCGCCGATGATCCACCGCATTTCTGGCACTGGTTGGCCGACCATGCCGGCGACCAGGCGGCCTTGTGTCCGGCTCCATACTGCTTCGTCCCGCGGCAGCTCTATGGGCGATATATCGCGAGCCTGATCGAAGAATACCTCCCCGGGGGAGGCCGGCCGGGGCGGTTGCACATCGTCCACGGCGAGTGCCGGACAGTGGATGACAGACCAGGAGGCGTCGCCGTCACCCTGGCCGACGGCACGACGCATCTGGGCCAGGCTGTCGTACTGGCGACAGGCAACGATTCCTACGACTGGCAACAGAACGCTCGCTATCTCAGTCCCTGGGGCGACCGGTCGAGAACGAACATCGACGCAAGCGAACCGATTTTGGTTCTCGGGACCGGGCTGTCCATGGTCGATTACGTGCTGACCCTCGTGCAAGAGGGGCATCGCGGACCGATCCACGCCCTGTCGCGTCGCGGCCTGTTGCCTCACTCGCATCGTGACGTCGGGGCGATGCATATCAGCAAGGAGGAGGTGCCGTTCGGCCACGGGGCTGGCGCCCTTCTGTGCTGGTTTCGCCAGCAGGTCGCGGAGAATCACGCGCAGGGAGGCGATTGGCGCAGCGTCGTCGACGGGATTCGGCCACACAGCCAGGAAATCTGGTGGAAGTTCTCGAATGCCTCCAAGCGCCGGTTTCTCGAACATGCTCGCTCCTATTGGGACGTGCATCGCCACCGCATGGCACCCCAGATCAGCGCGCGACTGCAAGCGATCATGGCCAGCGGGCAATTGCGCGTTCTCGCGGCCAAGATCGTCGCAGTAGACGAGCATGAGCATGGCGCCGAGGTGGTTTATCGACGTCGCGGCCTGGCGGTGAGTGAGATGCTTTCGGTCAAGCAGATCGTGGATTGCCGTGGTATCGTGACCGATCCGAGGGAATCCAAGAATCCCGTCGTTGCTTCCTTGCTGGCTCAGGGCCTTGCGCGCGCTGATCCGCTTGGCATTGGAATAGACGTCTCGGCCGATTGCGCCGTCCTGGATGCTTCCGGTTCGCCTTCGCAACGTCTCTTCGCCGTCGGTCCGCTGACGAGGGCTTCCTTCTGGGAAACCATCGCGGTTCCGGATATTCGAAGCCAGTGTGCCAAGCTCGTCCGCCACATCAGAAGCAGGGTCTTGGCGGGGACAGTCTGACGTGGTCTGGGCACCGGACGCTTTGCGTGAAAGTCCGCGGCGCGGCGCGGTCGAAGGGACCACGCTGCGTGCGGCCCGAAGGATGTCCCAGGCCGTCGCGCCTTCCGGATTGATTCAGTAGGCCCTGAGCCCCAGAGCAGTGCTGGCCTCCTCGGCCATCCATCCGAGCCGCTCGTAGTCGCCTCGCCAATAGAGCAGCGCCGCGTCGTTGCCCCCGAGCCTGACCTCGCGGACACGGCCGATGATGATGGCGTGCGAATGCCGTTCGATGATCTCCTCGACCTCGCAGTCCAGCGCTGCCAGCGCGCCGACCAGCAGCGGCGCGCCGGTGACGCCGCTCGCCCAGTCGGCGTCGGCGTAGCGAGCCGCGCCCTTCTCGCCATTGCGCCCGGCGAAGCGGTCCGCGACCTGCTTCTGCGCGGCGTTGAGGAAGTTGACGCCGAAGCTGCGGTTGGCCACAAGCGCGGGAAAGCTCGAGGACGACAGGTTGAGCCCGAACATTATCGTCGGCGGCTCGGCTGAAAGCGAAGAGACCGAAGTCGCGGTCAAGCCGGTGCGGTCGGGGCCGTGGCCCGTCGTGATGACGCTGACGCCGCCGGCGAGATGTCTCAAGGCCTGGCGGAAGCTCGCCGCATCGTCATGGACCTGGCGCAACGGCCTGGGCAGGGGAGTGACAACCGACATCGTCCCGGCCTCCTCAAATGGTGTAATCGGGTGGATCGAGGTCCTCTCGGATCAGATCCTTGAGGACGCGCTCTTCGAGAAGCGCGAGATCGACCGAGCCGCGCCGGCGCGGGCGCGGCAGGTCGACCGCGATGTCGAGCGTGACGCGGCCCTCGTCGATCATGACGACGCGATCGGCGAGCGTCAGTGCCTCCGAGACGTCATGCGTCACGAGGATCGCGGTGAAGCCTTGCGTCTGCCAGACGCGCTCCAGGAGGCCCTGCATGTCGATGCGGGTGAGCGCGTCGAGCGCTCCCAGCGGCTCGTCGAGGGCCAGCACGCGTGGCCGGCTGACCAGGGCGCGCGCCAGCGCCACGCGCTGCCGCTGGCCGCCAGAGAGCAGCGCCGGCCATTGCTGCGCCTTGGCTTCCAGCCCGACCGCGCGCAGCGTCTGGAAGGCGCGCTCCTCGGCTTCCGGCAACTTGCGCTCGGAACCGAGCCCGACCTCGACATTGGACAGCACGCGCGCCCAGGGCAGCAGGCGCGGTTCCTGGAACATCAGGCGCGGTGTCTCCGCAGCGCTGCCGTCCTGGCCGAAGCGCAGACTTCCCTCGCTGGCCTGGTCGAGGCCGGCGAGTATTCGCAGCAGCGTGCTCTTGCCGCAGCCGCTGCGTCCGACGATGGCGAGAAACTGGCCGGCGGGGATATCGAGATCGATGCCGCGCAGCACCTCGAGATCGCCGAAGCGCTTCTGCAGGCCGCGGATCGCGATCGACTGGCCGCGCGCGGCCTTCGCTTTCGCCGCCCTGTCCTCGAACTGGGCGTCGAAGGATAGCGCACTTGGCGCCAGCATCGCTGTCGTCATGGCGAGATCCTCACGATTTCTGGAAGGCCGGATGCCAGGACAAGCAAAGCCGTTCGAGCAGGCGCACGATCGAGTCGGCGAGCTTGCCGAGCGCGGCGTAGATCACGATCGCCAGCACGACGACGTCGACCAGCATGAATTCGCGGGCGTTCATCGCCATGTAGCCGATGCCCGAGGAGGCAGCGATCGTCTCGGCCACGATCAGGGTCAGCCACATGATGCCGAGCGCATATCGCACGCCGACGAAGATCGAGGGCAGGGCGCCGGGCAGGATGACGCGCCGGAACAACTCGACATTGCTCATGCCGTAGGAGCGCCCCATCTCGACAAGCTGGCTGTCGACCGTGCGGACGCCATGGAACGTGTTGATGTAGATCGGAAAGAAGACGCCCAAAGAGGTCAGGAACAGCTTCGCTTCCTCGTCAATGCCGAACCACAGGATCACCAGCGGGATCAGCGCGAGATTGGGGATGTTGCGGATCATCTGGACGGTGGTGTCGGTGAGCCGTTCGGAGGTCTTCGACAGGCCGTTGAACAGGCCGAGCGCGAAGGCGAGCGAGCCGCCGAGCAGGAAACCCGAGATCGCGCGCCTGAAGCTGACCGCGATGTTCTCCCCCAACTGGCCGTTCAGCGTCAGCCGCCAGCCGGCCGCGAGCACGTCGCTCGGCGCGGGCAGCACATTGGGTGCGATCAGGCCGAGTTTCGCGCCGGCCTGCCAGAGCAGCAGCAGTGTGAGCGGCAGCAGCCAGGGCGTCAGACGTGCGAGCAATGGCTGGAGCGACCTAATGCGGGGCGCAAGCCTCTTCCCGCCCGACGATGAAGCAGTGGCCGGCGCCGCGACGCCGGGTTGAACGAAATCGGTCATTCCGTCCTCACGACGCCGCGACGGCGACGCGCACGCCGGTGCCGCTGATACCGAATTCACCGATCTGCGTGCGATGCGCGTTCGGCGCCTGCGCGCCGATTCCGAGCACCGGGAAGAGAAGTTCCGCGACCTTGTAGGCCTCTTCCAGATGCGGGTAGCCCGAGGCGATGATCGTCTCGATTCCGAGCGCCTGGTATTCTTGCAGGCGCGCCGCGACCGTCGCGGGACTGCCGACCAGAGAGGTGCCGGCGCCGCCGCGCACCAGACCGATGCCGGCCCAGAGATTGGGCGCGATCTCGAGTTGATCGCGCCTGCCGAGATGCAGCGCGCTCATCCGCTTCTGGCCGACCGAATCCGATTCCTCCGCGAACTTCCTCTGAGCGGCCGCGATCGCCTCGTTCGGCAGCTTGCTGATGAGCTTGTCTGCGGCGGCCCAGGCCTCGGCATCGGTCTCGCGGACGATCAGATGGATGCGCAGGCCAAAGCGGACCTTTCGGCCGCGTGCGGCGGCCCTGGCGCGCACGGCGTCGAGCTTGGCCTTCACCTCCGGCACCGGCTCGCCCCAGGTCAGGTAGGTGTCGACATGTTCTCCCGCGACGTCGAGTGCCGGGTCGGACGATCCGCCGAACCAGATCGGCGGCGGGGCTTGCACTGGCGGAAAGTCGAGCTTGGCGCCCCGCACGTTGATATACTTGCCCTTGAAATCCACCTTCTCGCCCGCCAACAGGCGGGAGTAGACGCTCAGGAACTCGGCGGTGTGGGCGTAGCGCTCGTCATGAAGCAGATGGATGCCGTCTCCCGCCAGTTCGGACGGATTGCCGCCGGAAACGATGTTGACGAGGAAGCGGCCATTGCTGACCCGGTCGAGGGCCGCCGCCTGTCGCGCGACGAAGGTCGGGGATGCGACGCCGGGCCTGGCGGCCACGAGGTATTTCAACCGCTCGGTCAAGGGGGCCAGCGCCGCCGCCGTGATCCAGGGATCGTCGCAACTCTTGCCTGTCGGGATCAGCACGCCGCCATAGCCGAGGCGATCGGCCGCCTGCGCGATCTCTTTGAGATAGCGGAAATCGGCCGGGCGATGGCCCTCGGTCGTGCCGAGATAGGAGCCGTCGCCGCTGACGGGGATGAACCAGAAAATGTCGAGAGGCTTTTTGGTCATGTCGGTGCACTCGCAATGAGGATGAGGGGAGGCGACGCCGCTTAGGCGCTCGGCTTCCACTCCCAGACGATGTCGCGGACATTGATAGGCTTCGGGATCAGGCCGAGCCGATGGAAGCGGTCGGCGACACGCTGCTGCTCCTGGAGGACGCGCTGGTTCAACGGGGCGATGACGAAGTCGGAGCGTTCGACCGAGCGCTGCCATGGCCCGATCGGCAAGCCCGTCGCGGCTGACTGCACGGCGGCGACCTCGCCGCGGTTGGCCCCGGCCCAGCGTGCGACCTTGGCGAGTTCGTCGTTGATCGTGGCGACGATCTCAGGGTGCTTGCCGGTAAAGTCGCGGTTGGCGAGATAGTACGAGTTCTGCGAGACGATGCCCTTGGCGAGCGCTAGGACGCGCACGCCGGGAATATCCTCGGCTATGGCGAAGAACGGATCCCAGATCGTCCAGGCATCGACGGAGCCGCGCTCGAAGGCGGCGCGCGCATCGGCCGGCGGCAGGTAGACCGGCGTGAACTCGTCGAAGCCGATGCCGGCCTTCTCGATCGCCGCGATTGTCAGGTTGTGCGAGCTCGACGCCTTGGCGAAGGCGATCTTCTTGCCCTTGAGGTCGGCCAGCGTCTGGATCGGCGACTTCGGCGGCAGCAGGATTGCTGCGCCGGACCCTGCGGCTTCCTGTGTCGCGACATAGAGCAGGTTTGCCTTGGCAGCCTGGGCGAAGATCGGCGGTGCGTCGCCTGTCGGTCCGTAGTCGATGGAGCCGACATTCAACGCCTCCAGCAGCGGCGGCCCGAACTGGAACTCGACCCACTTGATCGTGATGCCCTGCGAGGCGAAGCGCTTCTCCAGCACGCCTTGCTGTTTGGCGATCAGCAGGATGCCGTTCTTCTGGAATCCGACGCGCAGTTCCCGCGGCGCGGGACCCGATTGGGCGATGGCAGCGCCCGAGGCGAGAGCGAGGGAGGTTCCAGCGAGGCTGGCGATGAAATCTCTGCGGTCCATGGTCGAGACCTTCCTGATGAGAGGTTGGGGTGGGGTCACGCGGCTTTGCGAGCGCTCTGCCCGGCCTGCCGGGCGCTGACGGCACGGTTGGCGTCCTCCACCGAGCGGAAGACCCTCCCATCGAGCGCGTCGAAGGCTGGCTGAGACGAAAAGAACCGGAAGTTGCCGGTCGAGCCAACGATGATGCCGGCGGCGTCGCCCTGGACTTCGATGACGATGGCTTTGGACATGGGCTCTCATTCACCGGAAAGCTCCGGCGCCTTCTTGATCTGCTGCGGTGTGGGGATGTGGTGGTCGTCAGCCGCGCTGGAGGCGCGGAGAAGCCGCCGTCAACATCGTGACGAGCGCAGGAAAGCCGAGAGGCGGAGAAGCTGCCTTATGGCGATATCGATGATAATAATCACAGCGTGTCTCCTGAAGCGGAGCCCACGATATCTTCGTGGTGCTTTTAGCATTGGTGACGCGGCGCAAGCTGCTCCAGCAAATCCCGCGATCGAGTCAAATTAATGCGCCTCGATACTCGAAGAATCGTCGAAAATGTGGGCATCGGTCAATGGAATGCATTTTCAAAGATGCGTTGGCCATCGGGACGTTCATCTAGGCCTGTCATCCATTTTGGCTGATTTGTTCTTACGGTTCGCGCAGGTCAATTCGGCTTACCGCCGCCGAGGTGCTTCGTTTCACCGAGCGGCCATCGCTCAGCGCGCCGGCTTGTAGAGCTGGTCGAAGGTGCCGCCATCGCCGAAATGCGTCGGCTGTGCCTT
>NZ_JBXAND010000025.1:0-15288 GCF_058801345.1 Allobosea sp. GW822-FHT03F07 | reverse complement strand
CCTCTCCGGCACCGTATGTGAAGGGCCGCGCACTCCCGCTCCCAGATCGCGCGCAGCCACCGCGATACGTCATCTTTCGGGCGACCAGCCAATGTCCGCGCCTGGCGCAACCGGGACCGACCAGCGCGTCCTGAGCAGAACATTTCCGCGGACGTCATCATCGCGGAGCAGGACCTAGCCCCCGCCCCTCCTGCTGGGAGGCATGGCCCTCAAACTGGGATAGGCGTCCCCACCCCTCTCGACGCGAATGTCGGCCAGGGCGAGGTGCTACCGGCCTCAACAGGCGGTCGCTAACGATCCCGATGATCAACCCGGAAGGGACGTCTCATCCCGTTGTTTGCCGGGCCTTTGGCAACTGCTCTGAACTGACAGGGTGATGGCGGACGCCCCCGGCGGATTTGTTGACAGACCTGTCGCCTCGGATCAGGATCGTTACATAAAGTAAAAATAAAAGGGTGGAGACGTGAGAGCACCAAGAAGCCGGCGGGAGACGCGGTCAGCGGTTCTGCGCTATCTCTGGTGCACGGGCGGCTCATTTCGGCCGGCTTTGTCAGACAAAACCGGCCTTACGGATGCGAGCATCTCGCGCATCATCGCCGACCTGAAAGCTGAAAATCTGGTCGGCGAGACGAGGCTCACGGCGCCTTATCAAGGCGGGCCGAGCGTGTTTCTGACACTCAGCAAAGATCGCTATGTCGGCGCGGTCGAATTTTCCAGCGGCCGGGTGCATGTCGGCGTCGGATCGCTGACGGGCGAGATCCGTTTCTCCGATTGGCTGGATCTGCCAGACGACGCCGACCTCGAAACCGTCAGGGCTACCTATCGCCGCGCTCTCCACCAACTCACCGACTATGTTCATCGGACGGGGATCCAGCTTCGCCAGATCGCGGTTTCGATCCCCGGCTATCACGAGGATCTTCGGGTCAATCCGATCATCCCAATTGATCCGGCGAATATCCTCGCAGACATCCAGACTGCACTTCCGGGCGTTGCCCTTCTCGCCGCCAATTCGATCATGACGCGCGCCGTCGCCCACCAGCTGAAGCTGGGCGTCAGCCTTGCCGGTGGCCCCTATCTCTACGTCTTCGTCGGCCATGGCGTGGCCGCGGCTCTGATCGACGATTTCGCAGCAAGCGGCGGTGTGGCGCCCTGCGAGATCGGCCATATGGTGCTCGATCCGCGTGGGCCTCGCTGCCGCTGCGGCCATTCGGGCTGCCTCGAGGCCTACGTCTCGACTGTGGCCGTCGCGCCGGCCATCGGCATCCGCGAGCAGGATCTGCTTTCGATGGGCGCGTGGCAGGCGGGCCGGCTCAAGCTGTCGGCGCGTAGCCGTGGCGACCTCGCGACACGGCTGGTCAGATTGGGGCATGCCCTCGGCAATGCGCTCAACCTGACGCCGATTCGGCGCGTGGTTGTGGCCGGCTGGCCGGCGGAACTCGGGGATCAGGCGCATGCCGCGGTTCTCGGCGGGATAGACGCAAGCCTGTTCGGCGGAGCGTCGGCGGTGAACCTCGCCTTCTCGAACGCCGAATTGGGGCGGGAACCGGCGGGCGGATTGGCGCTCGCCATCTACGCCTACCTGCAACGTGGCGCGATGCGAGCGGAGGAGCTGGCCGCCGACATCGTCACAAACAGCCCAGCCCAACGATAAAAGGGAGGAACCATGGATCTCAAAGCAATGGCGGCAGCACTGTTGGGCGGTGTGATGCTCGTCGCCGCCGGGCCTGCCCTGGCCAACAGCGTGCTCAAGGTCAAGCCATCCGGAGACGTCAAGATTTTGGATCCGATGCTCGGCTCGGATTCCATGGCCCGCAATTTCGGCTACATGATCTACGACACGCTGTTCGCGGTCGATGACAAGCTGGCGATCAAGCCGCAGATGGTCGATACGTGGGAGACATCGGCGCACGGCAAGGTCTGGACGTTCGTCCTGCGGGGCGGTCTCACATTCAGCGACGGCCAGCCCGTGACGTCGGAAGACGTGATCGCCTCGCTGAAGCGCTGGAGCGTCAATGACAGCCTGGGGCAGCAGCTCAACCAGCGCGGCGCAGCCTGGCAGGCGGTGGATGCGAAGACCTTCCGCCTGACGCTGACCTCGCCCTGGGGAATGGTGCTCGATGCACTCGGCAAGCCCGGCGCTCCGGTTCCCTTCATCATGCCCGCCCGCATCGCCTCGGCGACGCCGCCCAACCAGCCCGTTACCGACCACACCGGCTCCGGACCCTTCGTCTTCAAGAAGGACGAATGGATGGCCGGCGCCCGATTGGTATTCACCAAGAATCTCACCTACGCCCCGCGCGCCGAGGCTCCCGCCGGCTTCTCGGGCGGCAAAGTGGCCAGGGTCGATCGCGTCGAATGGCTGATCATTCCGGACCAGCAGACGGCGCTCAACGCCCTGCTCAAGGGCGAGATCGACATCAGCGAGGAACTGTCCGGCGACCTCGTTCCGCTCGCCAAGAAGTCGAAGGACATCGTGCTCGCGCGTCAGGACGAGATCGGCGTGGCGCAGCAGATCCGGATCAATTCGATCCAGCCGCCATTCGACAATCCGAAGCTGCGACAGGCCCTACTGCACGCCGTCGACGGTGCGGATTTCCTCGCGGCAGTGATCGACGATCCGGACCTCGGCAGACCGTGCCGCTCGTTCTATGTCTGCTCGTCGCCCTACTTTACCGAGACTGGCTTCCCCAAATTCGACCTCGCCAAGGCCAAGGCTCTCGTCAAGGAAGCCGGCTATGACGGAACGCCGGTGGTGCTGCTCGATGCCGCCGAGAACCCCAACATCCATGCCTTCACGACCGTCGCCAACGAACTGCTGAAGAATATCGGCTTCAATACCGATCTGCAGGCGATGGATTGGGCAACCGTCGTCGCCCGTCGTGCCAGCAAGGAACCAGTCGGCAAGGGCGGCTGGTCCATCTTCATCTCCGGGCCGGGTGGCCTCGACATGATGGAGCCGGTCAGCCATCTCGGCCTACGTTCGAATTGCGAGAAGGCCTGGTTTGGCTGGCCCTGTGATGCCGAGATCGAGACCATGCGCGCGACCTTCTCCGACCTCTCCGACAAGGAGCAACGCAAGGCTCTCGCGGCGAAAATCCAGGCTCGCGCAGCGGAGACGGTTCCCTATGTGCCGATCGGCGTGCAGTACCAGATCCGCGCGCATCGATCGAACCTGACCGGCCTGCTCACCCCCCCGGCGCCCGTCTACTGGAACATTACCCGCCAGTGAGTGCACGACGGCTTCGCCTGCCATCGCTTCCCGCCTCTGCCCGCGGTCGCACCTGCGATCGCGGGCGCTCTGGCCGGCGCCGGCCCCGCCCTCGTCGAGACCGTGCCTGATGCTGCACGATGCGTCCCGAACTGCGGTGCCCGATGAGTGCGTCATCGTCGAAACGCCTTTTGGGCGGCTGCGTGGCGTGCGCTCGGGCGAGACCCTGTGTTTCAAGGGCGTTCCCTACGCCCGCGCGCCGGTCGGCGCGCTGCGTTTCCGGCCGCCACAGCCGCTTCCGCCCTGGGGCGGGACGCGCGACGCGATGGCCTTTGCGCCGGTCGCGCCGCAACCGATCGATCCGGGCTTCTATCCCGGTGATCCCGATGCGATGCCGCCCGTTTCGGCGAGCGAGGACTGTCTTCACCTCAACATCTGGACGCCAGCAGCGGCCGGCCCCCATCCGGTGCTCGTCTGGCTGCATGGCGGCAGCCAGATCGTCGGCGGCACCAGCCGGCCGGTCTATAACGGCGCTGCCTTTGCCCGTGCCGGCATCACATGCGTCACCGTCGGCCATCGGCTCGGCCTGCTCGGTTTTCTCGAGGGCGGGCGCATCTTCGACGAGAGTTTCCGCGGCAGCGGCAACAATGCGCTGCGCGACATCGTCGCGGCGCTCTGCTGGGTTCGGCAGGCGATTGCGGCCTTTGGCGGCGACCCCGGCCGGGTCACCATCGGCGGCGAGTCGGCCGGGGCCAAGAACGTCGCCGCGCTTCTGGCCGCACCATCCGCTGCAGGCCTGTTCCATGCGGCGTTTTCGAGTTCCGGCGGCGGCGACACAGTCCAGGGCCTCGATGGTGCGGACGCAGTCGCCGGGCGCGCTCTGGCGCTCGCCGGCGGTGATGCGCAGCATCTCCGGACGATGCCGGTCGCCGACCTCATCGCCCTGCAGATGCGGCTGAGTGGCGAAGAGGCGCGGCGGCAGCCGTTTCGGGCCGTTCTGGATGGCGCATTCCTGACCGAGACGCCGCAGCGACTGCTGCCCCGTCAGCCGGTACCGCTCCTGATCGGAACCGCGCGTGACGAGGTTGCTGCCTTCTTCGGCGGGCCGCAGCACGGAAGCGGGAATGCGCCGCAGGCCTGGGACGCTCGACAGCTGACGCATCTCCCGCCGAACCTCATGGTGGAAGCCGAAGCGCGTGCCTTACGCGCATGGCCTGACGTTCCCGCAAACACCCGCCGCCTGCGGTTGCTGACGGCGGAGGAATACGAATTGCCCTCGATCCGACTGGCCGAGGCTCATGCCGCGGCGGGACGGCCGACTTGGGTGTACCGCAACGACCGGCCGCTTGCCGCTGGACCCTTCGCCGGCCTCGCGCCTCATGTCGCCGATCTGGGTCTCATCTGGAACCAGCCGGGACCGTACGGCACGCCAACGGCTCTCGGCGGCAGCAGCATGCACGAGGCCGTTACGACCTTCGTCCGGACCGGAACCGTTCCCTGGACGCCTTACGGTGCCGAGCGGCGAGCGACGCAGGTTTTCGGCATGGGCGGCGCAGAGCTGCAGATGGACCCGTCAGAGGACATACGCCGCATCTTCGATGGCCTGTTCCATCGTTAGCGGCCGGTCCTTCCTGCTCCGTCAAATCCGGAACGTCAGCTTTCAGGCAAGGTCCCAACTTCCGTTGATGGCGCGAGGCTGCCTCGAAGCTCACATCCAATGCGACCTTCGCCTTGAAAGCCGGGTTGTGGTTCTGGCGAACGCGTCTCGTCAATCCGCTCCTGTTCACGGCAATCATGCCGCGTTCAGGCCGAAAATCCACCTACGCCGGCTGCCCATATTTACCGAGCCGGCTCTCAGCTCGGATGCGGGAAGCAACCTTCCCTTGTCTCACTTAAGCTCTTCTTCCGCCGTCCCGCAGGCTTTGCTCAATCTCGCGCGCACTCGCCATGACGAGCGCAGCCAGCCTCGCTGTGGCGCCAGCCTCCTTGTCCCTGATCACATAGCTGAGGCTCGCCATCGCACGGTTGGCGTCGTCGAGAATTGGCGCCGCGATGCCGATCAGTCCGGGATCGATCTCCGCGTGCGTGATGAGGTGGCCGGCCTTCCGGATCTTCGTCATGTTGGCTCGGAACGTTGGTGATGACTCGCCAAGGCCGACCGCCGCGATCTCGGCCTGGTGCGATTTGTAGAAGCGAAGAAGGTCGCGCGGCCCGAGCGAGGCCATGATGACTTTCGATGTCGCGCCGCGAAACAGCGGCATCGGCCGGCCGCGCTCGTAGCTGACCTGCTCGCCCGTGCTTGCCGCCAGCACCCGGTGGACGCACAGCACCGTATCTCGAAACAGCCGGCACAGGAGGACCGCGCTGTCGGCAGGCGCGAAACGCGCCAGCTCGTCCATGATGGGGCGTGCGGCCACGAGGAGGGGATCGGTCAGCTGAATCTGCCGATCGAGCTGGATGACCGCCGGACCCAGCACATAGCGTCCACTGCTCATCGTGGTCAGGAAGCCAGCCTCCGACAGGGCGGCGACATAGCGGTAGGCGCTGCTGACCGAGACGCCGAGCGCGTTGGCGACGTCTTCCACGGTTCTGTCGGGCGTCTCCAGCGTGAACAGTTTGAGAACTGAGATCGTTCGTTCCTGCCCGGCCATGGTCGCGGCATTTCCCCCTCGGTGTCCGACCGTCGAATCGTCGAACGGCCGGTACTCTAGCATCTCGATGATGCGGGGGCCGCCCAATTATTTATACAAAATTCCCATATTATGATATTTTTGTATTTTTTGATTGACATAAGTCGCTTATTGTAGGAATTGTGTCGTCAATGGCGACGTGAAGCGCCGATGCCTTGGGAGACACGCTCATGTCGACGGCCGTTTGTGCTGGCGCGTACCTGCATCACATGCAGATCGAAAGCCGCGATCCCTCTCGTCTCGCCGCGTTTTACGCCGATGCGATGAACATGCAGTCGCGGCAGCAGGGTCCGGGCCTCTGGATCTGCGAGGGGCCGCTACGGCGCATGCTGATCTCGCAGGGCCAGGACAAGACGCTCGGCTTTGCCGCCTTTGCCACGCGGGACCGGGAGGGGCTGGACGCCATTCGGACGCGGGCCGCGCGCGCCGGGCTGGAGATAGCGGCTTCGCCAAGTCCCCTGTTCGGACCTGAAGCCTTCGCTGTCCGCGACCCCGATGGGAACCCGATCGTCTTTGGCCTGGCCGAGCGGGAGTTGGCGCGCAGCGGGCTGCGCGGGCCGCTGCAGCATCTGACGCTGGCGTCACGCGACCCCGATGCCATCGAGCGCTTCTATGTCGAGAAGCTCGGTTTCCTGACGAGCGACTACGCCCGCGCCGATGACGGCCGCACCCTCGCCGTCTGGACCCGGTCGAACCACGAGCACCACACGCTGGCCTGCTTCCGCCGTGGCCGGAACGGCATCGACCATTTCAGCTTCGAGGCCGGGGATTGGGGCGTCATCAAGGACTGGTGCGACCGCATGGGTGACCGGCGCATTCCGATCGTGTGGGGGCCGGGGCGCCACGGCCCGGGCAACAACCTCTTCATCTTCGTCGAGGATCCCGACGGAAACTGGATCGAGATCAGCGCCGAACTGGAGGTGATCTACGACCGGCCGAGCCAGACATGGCCGGCCGAGGACTACACGCTCAATAAGTGGGGCAAGGCGATCCACCGCGATTGATCCGGCATCGCTTGTTATCGGCCGGAACAGGCCTTGTCTGGAGAACCACATGAAACTCGCATCCGTTCGGATTGAACGCCGGCAAAGCTGGGGTCTCGTCGAGCAGGACGGCCTCCGCGATCTCGGAGCCTTGCTGGCTGGGCGACTGCCCGACCTGAGGAGCGCGATCGCCAACGGGGTCCTCGCCGATCTGGCGGGGCTGGCGGGGCAGGCGAAATCCTATCCGCTGGCCGAGATCGAATGGCTGCCGGTCATCCCAAACCCCGACAAGATCCTCTGCATCGGTCTCAATTACGAGATGCACCGGAAGGAGACGGGACGGACGGAGGTCGAGAATCCGACCGTCTTCGCACGCTTCGCCAACAGCCAGACCGGGCACCTTGCCGACATCGTCCGTCCCCGGGTTTCGCAGGATCTCGACTTCGAGGGGGAGCTTGCGATCATCATCGGCAAACCCGGCCGTTACATCACCAGAGCCGACGCCTTCTCCCATGTCGCCGGCTATGCCTGCTACAACGACGGCAGCATCCGCGATTTCCAGCGCCACACCCATCAGTTCACGCCGGGCAAGAACTTTCCGGGCACCGGCGCCTTCGGGCCCTGGATGGTCACGCCTGACGAGGTCGGCGAGTTGTCGGGACTTCGGCTGCAGACACGGCTCAATGGCGCCGTGGTTCAGGAAGCGACGATCGACGACATGATCTTCGATATCCCGCGCCAGATTGAATACTGCTCGAGTTTCACCCGGCTGGAGCCCGGCGACGTGATCGCGACAGGCACCCCCGGCGGCGTCGGTGCAAAGCGCAATCCGCCGCTCTGGATGCGTCCCGGTGATGTCGTCGAGGTCGAGATCGACCGCGTCGGCACGCTCCGCAACGGCATCGCCGACGAGCAGTGAGGGGCGACACGGTGATGGTTCACGAGCGGGACATGGACGAAGCGACACATGTTCCCGTCGCCGTGGTCGGCGCCGGGCCCGTCGGCCTGACGCTGGCCAATCTGCTCGGCGGTTTCGGCATCGCGACGCTTCTCGTCGAGCGCAAAGCGACGACGGTCCAAGAGCCGCGGGCCGTGTCGATCGACGATGAATCCTTGCGCACCATGCAGGCGGCGGGCGTCGTGGACACGGTTCTGCGCGACATCGTTCCCGGTTATGGCTCGCATTATTATTCGCCACGCCGCATCCGCTTCGCCCGCGTGGAGCCGACCGGCGAGCCCTATGGCTTCCCCCGCCGCAACGCCTTTCGCCAGCCCGTGCTCGAAGGGCAATTGCGCGATGCGCTCGGACGCTTTCCAGGCGTGGCGACCGCGTTCGGCTGGCGGCTAGACCGCTACGAGGTCGAGGAGGCGCTGGTGCGCCTGCACCTCACCGGGCCGGCGGGCGCCGCGCGGGTGGTGACCTGCGATTATCTGGTCGGCTGCGACGGCGCCGGCAGCACGGTGCGGGAGCAGCAGGGCGTGCAGCTCGCCGGCACGACATTCGAGGAACGCTGGCTGATCATCGATCTCGAGAACAACCGCAACCGCATCAAGCATACCGAGGTGTTTTGCGACAGCCGGCGGCCCTGCATCACCCTGCCGGGCCCCAACGACACCCGGCGGTTCGAATTCAAGCTCGTCAAGGGCGAGACCGATGCGGATCTGCTCGCTCCCGCCATGGTCGAGCGCCTGCTGCGCGATCACGGCGCTGATCCCGACGCCACGCTGCGCCGCAAAGTCGTCTATCGCTTTCATGCGCGGGTGGCGCCGCGCTGGTCGTTCGGCCGGGTCTTCCTTGCCGGCGATGCCGCGCATCTGACCCCGCCCTTCGCCGGGCAAGGCATGAACAGCGGCATCCGCGACGCGCACAACCTCTCCTGGAAACTTGCTGCGGTTCTGACCGGCCGGGTTGGAGCCGGGTTGCTCGATACCTATGAGCAAGAGCGCAAGGACCACACATGGCAGATGATTCAGCTTGCGCTGCGCATGGGCCGGGTGATGTCGCCGAAAAGCCGCCTGCATGGTTTTTTGACCCAGGCCGCTTTCCTGGCGCTCAATGTGTGGCCACCGGCGCGCGATTACATCGCACAGATGAAGTACAAGCCGCCGCCACGTTTCCACTCCGGCTTCCTGATCCCATCGGGCGACGCGCGACGATCGCTGGTCGGGCGCCTGCTTCCGCAGCCGCGTGTCCGTACCGGCGATGGGCGCGTCGTGCTCCTCGACGAAGTCCTCGGCAATCGCTTCACACTGGTCTGGCGGTCCTCGGCGCCCGAGAAGGATCTGCCCCGACTGCTCCAGCCGATCTGGGACAGGCTCGGCGCCGCGCGGATCGCCGTCATGCCGGCCGGTTCTCAACCGGCCGCTGATGCGGGCGTCGACATCGTCGTCGAGACCGACGAGGCCTTGCGGACCGCAATGGAGTCGCATCCGGACTGTGCGCTCTTGCTGCGCCCGGATCACTACGTCGCCGCCGCGATCCCGCTCGGCGATGCCGGGCCGGCCGCAAAGGAGGTCGAGCGCCTGCTCGCGGCAACGTTGCGTGACGCTGCCGTGCCGAGCCCCGGTCTCCAACAGACGAGC
This sequence comes from Allobosea sp. GW822-FHT03F07, assembly GCF_058801345.1. Taxonomy (NCBI): domain Bacteria; kingdom Pseudomonadati; phylum Pseudomonadota; class Alphaproteobacteria; order Hyphomicrobiales; family Alloboseaceae; genus Allobosea; species Allobosea sp. GW822-FHT03F07. Next base: position 5,824 of record NZ_JBXAND010000025.1, on the reverse strand, counting down.
ACGGAAAGGGCTGCCTGACACCCGCTCACGCCGACAAGACCCATCCGCCTCGGCAACGATCCCGGGCGGTATCGCAACGACGAGGGAGGAAAAACCATGAACTCGATCCGCTATTCCCGCCGCACGGCGCTCAAGCTGCTCTCGGCTGCACCGGCGATGGCCTATGTCTCGCGAGGGTTGGCTGCCGAACCGGTGAAGGTGGGGCTGATCCTGACCATGTCGGGCCCCTTCGCCTCGAGCGGCGAGATCATGGCCAATGCCGCGAAGCTGTACCTCGCCACCGAGGGCCGGAAGGTTCTGGGCAACCAACCAGTCGAGCTGGTGATCCGCGACGATGGCGGCGCCAATCCGGATGCGGCCAAGCGTCTCGTCCAGGAACTCGTTACGCGCGAAAAGGTGCAGTATCTCGGCGGGTTCCAGTGGACGCCAAATGCCAACGCGGTCGGCCCGCTGCTGAATCAGGCCAAGACGCCCTGCATTCTGTTCAATGCCTCCGGCGCCAACACCACGCGGCTGTCGAACTGGTTCGTTCGCACCGCCTTCACCCATTGGCAGATCAACCTGCCGCTCGGGCAGTGGGCGGCGGGCAAAGGCTACAAGCGCGCTTACGTGCTCGTCACCGATTTCGCGCCGGGCCATGATGCTGAAGCCGCGTTCACCAAGGGCTTTACCGGCAAAGGGGGCGAGATCGTCGATGCGGTCCGCATGCCGATCCAGAGCCCCAATTTCGTACCGTTCCTGCTGCGCGCCAAGGAAGCAAAACCCGATGTGATCTTCGCCTTTCACCCGGGCGGCGTGCAGGCCTCGAGCTTCATGAAAGCCTACGCCGAGTCGGGCTTGCGTGAAGCCGGAATTCAGCTGATTGGGCCCGGCGACCTGACAAGCGAGGAGGAACTGCCCAACATCGGCAAGAGCGCGCTCGGCGTGATTACCGCTGGCCAGTACAGCCTCGTCGGCGACCGCCCGGCCAATCGCGCCTTCGTGGAGGCCTGGAGGCAAGCCTATGGCTTCCAGACGGTGCGGCCGAACTACATGGCGGTCGGCGCCTATGACGGCTTGGCCGTGATTTGCGCTGCGATCGCCGCGACCGCCGGCAAGGCCGATGCCGCCGCCGCGATGACGACGTTGAGCAGCTTCCGCAGCGAGAGCCCGCGCGGGCCGATCAGCATCGATCCGACGACGCGCGACATCGTCCAGAACATCTATATCCGCGAGGTCAAGGAGATCGGCGGCGAGCTCGGCAATGTCGAATTCGTCACGCTTCCCAGCGTGAGCGATCCCTGGAAGCGCATGAATCCCGTTTAACGGCGTCATTTCGGGAGATCGCCATGGGGCTCGCCGTCGACATCGCCTTTCAGGCGCTCGCTTATGCCAGCGTCCTCTATCTCATCTCCGTCGGCCTGTCGGTGACGCTGGGGCTCATGGGCTTCGTCAACCTCGCTCATGGCGTCTTCGCCATGGCGGGGGGATACCTCGCCGCCGTGGCGATCCGGAGCTACGGCGTGCACTGGGGAGCGATGCTGATCCTCGGTCCGCTCGTCGTTGCCGTGCTGGCGGCCGTGATGGAACGGCTCCTCTATGCACGGCTCTACGCCCGCACCGAACTCGACCAGGTGCTGTTCAGCATCGGGTTGATCTTCGTCGCCGGCGCCCTGGCGCGGTTGCTGTTTGGGCCGCTGATGCTGCCGATGGCGCTGCCGCCGGCGCTGACGCAGAACATACAGATCGGCAACTTCGGCTTCTACGCCTATAAGGTCGTGGTCATCGGCATCGGCGCGCTGACGGCGGTTGGCATTCTCCTGGCGCTGGAACGGACCCGCTTCGGCGCGATGATCAGGGCGGCGGTCGAGAACCGCGGCATGGCGGAATCGATCGGCCTGCGGACATCGACGATCTTCACCGCGACCTTCGCCTTCGGCGGTGCGCTCGGCGCGCTCGGCGGCATCCTCGGTTCCGACGTGTTCGGGCTCAACCCGGCCTATGGTTTCGACGTGCTGGTTTACATGCAGATCGTCGTCGCAGTAGCGGGGCTCGGCACGTTGCGCGGCTCCTTCATCGCGGCTCTCCTGGTCGGGCTCGTGCAGACATTGTCGGCGTACTTCGTACCGGCCTTTGGCACGATCATCCTCTATCTCGGTGTGTTTCTGCTGCTGCTGCTGCGGCCGCGCGGCCTGTTTGGACGGGTGTGAGCCGATGAACGCAGCAATGCCGCCTCCACAGGCCTTCGCCGACATATTGGCGCGCAAGCATCGGTTCAAGGCCGCCGAGACGATCCCTGTTCTCGCTTTGGCCGTCGTGCCGCTCCTCGGCAGCGATTACTACGCGCTGGGCTCGCAGATCCTGATCGCCGTCATCTTCGCGATCTCGCTCGACCTCCTCGTCGGTTATGCTGGCATCGTCACGCTCGGCCATGCCGCCTTTTTCGGGATCGGGGCCTACGCGGCGGGCATCGCCTCGCAGCGAGGCTGGGGCGAGCCGCTGACCGGGCTCGCGATCGGCGCGGCCTCAGCCGCGCTCGCCGGGGCGACGATCGGTGCGATCGTCCTGCGGACGGCCCGTTTCACCCTGCTCATGCTGACGCTCTGCACCGTGTTCCTGCTGGCGGAGATCGCCAACAAGGCGACCGGGCTGACAGGCGGCGTCGACGGCCTGCTGGGCGTTTCCACCTGGCCGCTCCTCGGCATCTTCGAGTTCGATCTGATGGGGCGCACCGCCTATTTCTATGCAGCCTTGGTCTTTCTGCTGGTCTGGCTGGCAGTGCGCTGGCTGATCCATTCACCCTTTGGCCAGTCGATCATGGCGATCCGCGACAATTCCGACCGCGCCGCAGCGATCGGCGTCCCCGTCCTGCCGAGACTCGTGCTCGTGTTCTCGCTTTCCTGCGGCCTTGCCGGTCTCGCCGGAGCCCTCCAAGCGGAGATCAACCAGTTTGTCGGACTGAAGGACATCGGCTTCGAACTCTCGGCCGGCATTCTCGTAATGCTTGCCCTGGGCGGCTCGGGCCGGCTCTACGGCGCGCTGATCGGGCCCGTGGTCTATCTCGTCGCCCAGGATTATCTCGCCAAGGACAGTCCCGTTCTCTGGCAGCTCTGGCTTGGCCTCATCATCATGTCCCTGGTCTTGTTCGCGCCGGGAGGGCTAGTGCGCCTGTTCGAGCGCATCGCCGCGAGGACTGGGCGATGACGGCGCTCGCACTCCGCAATCTGACCATGCGTTTCGGCGGCCTGACGGTCACGAACGACGTTTCGCTGTCCGTCGAGCGCGGCGGTCGTCATGCGCTGATCGGCCCCAATGGCGCGGGCAAAACCACGTTGATCAATCTCGTCACCGGACGGCTCAAACCGGTCGAGGGGCAGATCGTTCTCGACGGGCGCGACGTCACCGGCCTGGCCAGCCACAGCCGGACGCGTCTTGGCCTCGTGCGCAACTTCCAGGTCACCAACCTGTTCACGTCCTTCACGGCGCTGGAGAATATCGCGCTCGCCGTTGCCGAGCGGGAGGGCGACGGGCTTTCCCTGCGCAGCCGCCGAGGTTTCAAGAGCCATGTCATCGACGAGGCGCAGACGATCGGCGTGCGGATGCGGCTCGGCCATGTCGCCGCCGTACCCGTCAGCGCGCTAGCTTATGGGCAGCAGCGCCTCGTCGAACTCGCCGTCGCCATGGCGCTGAAACCCAGCGTGCTTCTGCTCGACGAACCGGCTGCAGGCCTGCCGGCGGGGGACCATTCGATGATCCTCGACGTTCTGGACGAATTGCCCGCAGACGTCGCCGTCCTGCTGGTCGAACATGACATGCCGCTGGTTTTCCGCTTCGCCCGGGAGATCACTGTGCTGGCGGAGGGAGCCGTGATCGCCCGCGGTGCGCCCGACGCGATCCGCACCAATCCCCGCGTGCGGGCGGCCTATCTCGGGGAACGCGCCTGATGGAGCCCATCCTGGAACTCGTCGACGTTGCCACCGGCTACGGTCCGACCCAAATCGTCGAGGGTGTCAGCTTCGTGGTGCCCGCCGGCAGCGGGCTCGCCTTGCTCGGCCGAAACGGCGCCGGCAAGACCACGCTGATGAGGGCCATCGCCGGGCGCCTGCGACTGCAGGCCGGTGCGATCAGGCTGGGGGGACGTGCCATCACGGGCGATCCGGCAAGCCGGCGCTGCCGCGAGGGGCTCGGTTTCGTTCCCCAGGAGCGCCAGATCTTTGCCACGCTCACGGTCGACGAGAATCTGCGCGTCGCCGACCTGGGCGGCGACTGGACGGTCGATGCCGTGTACGAGCTGTTTCCGCGGCTGGCGGAGCGTCGGCGCAATGGCGGCGGGCAATTGTCGGGTGGCGAACAGCAGATGCTCGCCATCGGCCGCGCGTTGATGAGCTCGCCCACCTGCCTGCTTCTGGACGAGCCGTTCGAAGGTCTCGCACCGGTCATCGTCGATATGCTGCTGGCGGTTCTTGTCCGACTCCGCGAGCAGAACATGGCGATGATCGTGGTGGAGCAGCACGCCAAGCTGGCCCTGGAGATCGCCGACGCCGCCGTTGTGCTGGAGCGAGGTCGTATCCGCACCAGCGGCGCACGGGCCGACCTGCTCACGCGCTGGCATGAAGTCGAGGACATGCTGGCCGTCACGCATTAGCGCCATGGCCTGCTGAGAAGAGGCATCACGCTCCGCTTGCGCCGACAGAGCTTCTACGCCCACGCCAACACTGACTGACACGCAGCTCGTCAACCGTCTGGTCAGGACTCATGCCGCACTCGACGACCAGGGCAAAGCAGCCGCTGGCGCAACGGCCATGGCTTCAGCGGCTGGTTTCAACTTAAGCTTCGCTGACATCATGGAGCGCCTGACGATCGTCAATCAAGGATTCGGCGATCACTTGGCGATGCGTCGCGAGTTGCAGCTCGATCCAAGACAAGGGGGTGGCCCGGAGACCGATAATCGCGTGTGCGCCATCGTCAGCCGCCTAGCTGACATTTTCGAAGACTATTTTGAGCCCATCGCCATGAGCGCTTCGGCTGACGGCTTATACAGGGGCCGCTTCATCACATTCTGCCGCGATGCATGCGAACACGTGCTGGGCAAGAATGCCGTTTCGGATGCCACCCTTTTACGGGCCGCTCGCGAAGAGCATGCTGTTCGGGTCACATTGGTCGAGACCTAGCCCACCCGAAAAATTTCGTTGGAGTCTCTACGCTGCTGATTTGTCCCGCCCTGCCGTCCGGTGGACGGCATGCAGGACAAGCTTTCCAAGCAAGCTTGTGAGGGCGGAGACGGGGCGAAAATCGCCGATTCCGTTCGCTCCCTTGCTCGCCTTCTGGCTCGGGCAGCGGCCCGAGAATGGCTGGGGCATCACAGCTGTCCTGCGCGCGAAATTGCGGAGGCAAACAGTGACGACAATTCAACCCGAATTGCAGCTGGCCCGACGCTTAAGCGTCCGCGAGGCGGCTGGTCTCCGCGCTCGCGGAAGGCATAAAGTCCACGAGTGTCGCGACCCGGCTTGGCCTGCTCGAAGCCGAGCGCGATACGCTCGCCGCACAGGCCACCTTTGGATCCTGAGCCGCCGGTTCGGATGCACCCTAATCTGGCCGGCTTGTATCGTGGGAAGGTCGAAGCCCTGCGCGAGGCCTTGGCGGATGAGGAGACGCGCACGGGGGCGCTGGGCATTCTTCGATCGCTGATTGAGACGGTCCTCATCCACCCAGTCGAGGGAGGCTACGAAATCGAGCTGATCGGCGATATCGCGACGGGTGCCGACAACAAAAAGCCGCCCTTTGGAGGGCGGCTTTTGGTGCCGAGAATCGGCGTTCGGTCAATTTGGTTGCGGGGGCCAGATTT
>NZ_JBXAND010000024.1:0-15492 GCF_058801345.1 Allobosea sp. GW822-FHT03F07 | reverse complement strand
GTCGGCCCCGCCAACCACGCCGGCAAGCGCGAGATCCTCGTCGAGACCGGAAGAGCGCGCGAAGACGAGGAGTGAGGGCGCCTCGGCCGTCCGCTGCTGTTGCTGCCCTGCTTACAGCGAAGGCGGGGAGACCGCCTCCGCCGGCGCGCGGATGGCATTGCCGGTCGTCTCGCCGACATCCTGGATCGAGCGGCCGACCTCACCGACTTTTTCGTGGAAGTTGCGCCGCGTATTAGGATCGATCACGGCGATCGGAGCCGCGACCGCCAGCCCCGCCGCCGTGCCGACAGCCGCCGCCGCGCTGCCGGTCGCCTGCATCAGGCGCTCGCCGACACCGACGCGGGAATCCGTGATCGGCTGGCCTTCGACCAGCCTCGTCCCGATCAGCTGTACGACCTCCGGGCTTTCCGCGAACTTGCCGTGGTTCAGCTTGTCCCCGGTGCGCAATTTGCTCAGATTGAGCACGGTGATCTTTGCGGCCTCGAGCTTGCTCTTGTAGGGCTCCGCGTCCGGGTCGATCGCGCCCAGCCTCGCCGTGCTGCCCCAGACCCGGCGCGAGACAGCCAGCGCGCGGTCATCGGTCGAGACGAACAGGGTGAAGTTCGGCCGCCTTCCTTCCATCTCCTGGATCTGCGTCCAGAACACGTCGATATCGACATCGGGCGAGGCCAGCATCACATTGGCGATCTTGGGCGGGATCTGGCGGTTGCGGATCGACATCTGCCGCAGCGCCTCCAGCGTCACCCAATTGCCCATGGAGTGGGCGAGGATCGAGACCTCGCCCACGGCCGGGTCCTTCGACAGCGCCTGAAGCAGGTTCTCGAGGGCATGGCGCGAGTAGTTGGCGCTCTCGCGGTCATAGCCATAGCCGAACAGCGAGCCCTGCGAGGGCCAGGTGAACAGCACCGGCACCGTCGGCGCGCCGGAATCATGGACGATCTGGGCGAAGCGGTAGACCGCATCCTCGAAGCGGTTGTTGAAGCCGTGCACGAAAACCATGACGCGGCGCTTGGGCACCTTGGACACCGCGCTGTGCAGCCGAGCCAGCACCGTGGGCCGGTCGAGCCTGTCGACCTTGAGCGTCACGAAGTCGGTGGCGGGATCGCCGGGCAGGCGGCTCGGCCATTGCACCTCGCCGACCTTGCGCTTGTCGGCCGGCGGCAGCGACACGGTGATCTCGGCGAAGGCGGGGGCGCCGCGCTCGCCCGAGAACAGCACGCCCGCGTCCGGATCGGCCGAGCGCGTGGTGGCGACCAGCATGGTGACCTTGCTGGTGCCCGGTGCGCCATGGGGGACCGGCGCCAGAACACCACGAACATCGCCCGCGCAGCCGGCGAGGCCGATAGCGATCAGCGCTGCAGGCAGAAACGCGGTGCGGGCGAGATTTCGGGGCGAGCGGTAAGGCTTCGATTCACCGGAACGCGACGATGGGGGCAGGCTGCTGGACGAACCGAACGCAAACAACATGACCGGCCCCAAGCACCCGTGACGCTAACCCTCGCGAAGCCTGCTCGCGCGGTATGACCGCGTCAAGAACAGCGGGCGTTTTATTGGGAACTGTTGCAAAGCGGTTAGGGCGCATCATCGGCTCGGCTGCCGGTCTAGGGAACGGAACTGCGCCTGGCATGCCGCCCCATGTCGCTGGAGGGTGATGCGCTGGCCGCATTATTGCGTAGATTGGCACCGTGGGCCGATATGCCGGCAGCGAAGAAAATGCGTGGGACGTATCGAGAATGGCCTATGACGTGATCATCGTCGGCATCGGGGGCATGGGAAGCGCCACCGCCTGGCATCTGGCGCGCCGTGGCCTCAAGGTTCTCGGCCTCGAGCGCTTCGACATCCCCCATAATATGGGCTCGTCGCACGGCGTCAGCCGGATCATCCGCCTGCCCTATTATGAGGACCCGGCCTATGTCCCGCTGCTGCATCGCGCCTACGAACTCTGGGACGAGATCGAGCAGGCGACCGGCGAGGAGCTGCTCGTCATCACCGGCTCGATCGACGCCAGCCCCGAGGACGATCAGCTCTTCCAGGGCGCGCTGAACTCCGCCCGCCTGCACGATTTGCCCCATGAGGTGCTGACCGGCGACGAGGTCAATGCGCGCTGGCCGGGCTATCGCCTGCCGTCGTCGCATCGTGCGGTATTCCAGGCGCGTGGCGGCTTGATCGCCAGCGAGCGCGCGATCGTGGCGCATGTCCGCGCCGCCCAGGAGCATGGCGCGGACATCCATGCCCGCGAGGCCGTGCTCGGCTGGGAGGCCAAGCCAAATGGCGACGGCGTCGTCGTGACGACCGATCGCGGTCGCTACGAGGCGGCGCGGCTGGTGCTGGCGGCCGGCGCCTGGATGGGCGATCTCGAGCCCTCGCTGCGTCCGGTCGCAGTGCCCGAGCGGCAGGTGCTCGCCTGGCTGCAGCCGCAGCGGCCGGACCTCTTCGCGCGCGACCGCTTCCCGGTGTTCAATCTCCAGGTCGAGGAAGGCCGCTATTACGGCTTTCCGATCTACGAGGTGCCTGGCTTCAAGTTCGGCCGTTACCACCATCGCGGCGAGACCAGCCGCGCCGACGAGGTCAGGCGCGAGCCGGATGCCGAGGACGAACGCATCCTGCGGGAGTTCAGCCAGCGCTATTTCCCGGAGGGCAGCGGCGCGACCATGGCGCTGCGGAGCTGCATGTTCACCAACACGCCCGACGAGCATTTCATCCTCGACCACCATCCCGCCCATCCCCAGGTCGTGCTCGTCTCGCCCTGCTCGGGGCATGGCTACAAGTTCTGCAGCGTGATCGGGGAGATCGTCGCCGATCTCGCCAGCGGCGACGGCACGACGCGGCACGATGTCGGGTTCCTGCGCCTGTCGCGGGCAGCGCTGGCGGCTCCTCATGCGTGACGGCCTCGATGCCGCCTCGCGCAGCGGCCTGCGGCTCGGTATCGACATCGGCGGCACCTTCACCGACTTCGCGCTGGTGGATGCCGCCGGGCGGCGCGTCGGCGTCCACAAGCAACTGACGACGCCGCGCGATCCCTCGCAGGCCGTGCTCGAAGGCACTCTTGCGATCTGCTGGGCCGCGGGCTGCGCCCTGTCTGACCTCGTCGAGATCGTTCATGGCACGACGTTGGTCACCAACGCCCTGATCGAGCGTCGCGGCGACCGCACCGGCATGCTCGTGACCGAGGGCTTCCGGGACCTTTTTGATATCGGGCGCGAGCAGCGTTACGACCTGTTCGACCTCAGGCTCCGCTACGCCGAGCCGATCGTCGAACGCGCCCTTCGGGCCGAAATCCCTGAGCGCCTGAAACATGACGGCTCGGCCCTTTTGCCGTTGGACGAGGAAGCCGTCGCTGCGCAGACGCGGCGTCTGGTCGAAGATGAACGGATCGAGGCGCTGGCGATCTGCTTCCTCCATGCGCATGTCGACGATCGTCACGAGCGCCGCGCCCGCGAGATCGCACAGGCGCTTTATCCTTCGCTCCACATCAGCCATTCAGCCGATGTCTTCCCCTATCCGCGCGAGTTCGAACGCTGGACCACGACCTGCGCCAACGCCTATTCGCAGCCGTTGGTCGACCGCTATCTTTCCCGGCTCGAAACGGGGCTGGCCGAGGGCGGATTCCGGGGGCGCCTCTGGATCATGGCGTCGAGCGGCGGCCTGATGGGCCTCGACATGGCCAGGCGCTACCCTGTGAAACTGTTGGAATCCGGGCCAGCCGCCGGCGTGCTCGTTGCGGCACGGATCGGCACGGACGTGGCCGGGGGCGACCTTTTGTCTTTCGATCTCGGCGGCACGACCGCCAAGGGCGCGCTCGTGCGCAAGGGCAGGCCCTTCCGCGCCTACTCATTCGAGGCGGCGCATGCCTATGAATATCGCAGCGGTAGCGGGCTGCCGCTGCAGATCCCTGTCCTCGACATGACCGAGATCGGCACCGGCGGCGGCAGCCTCGTCGCGCCGGATGCGCTAGGCCGGCTTCGTGTCGGGCCGCGCAGCGCCGGCGCCGAGCCCGGGCCGGTCTCCTATGGTCGGGGTGGCACGACCGCGACCCTGACCGACGCAAATCTGCTGCTGGGCTATCTCCATCCGGACAGCTTCCTCGGCGGCACGATGAGGCTCGATCTCGATGCCGCCCGGGCGGCCTATCGCGAGCAGATCGGCGCGCCGCTCGGCGTCGATGCCATGCGGGCCGCATGGGGAGCGCATGACATGGCCAATGAGGACATCGCGCGGGCTTTCCGCATGCATGCCACCGAGCGCGGCTTCGACTATCGCGGCTGCGCCATGGTGGCTTTCGGCGGCGGCGGGCCGCTCCATGCGGCACGCATCGCCCGCAAGCTGCGGGTCCCACGTGTGATCTTCCCGCGCGGCGCCGGGGTGATGTCGGCTTTCGGCATGCTGTCCGGCGCACAAGCCTTCGAGACGGTGAGGGCCTTCCGACGTGAACTCGACGCCGTCGAGGAGAACGAATTGCGGGCGCTGATCGACGATCTCGACGCCGAGGCGGCGGCCCCCCTCGGTGCCTCCGACGCGATCCATTGGCACCGCCGCTTCGACATGCGCTATCGCGGCCAGCACTACGACATCGAGGTCGAGCTTCCCGACGCTTGCGAGAACGCCCGCGAAGCGCTGCGGACGCGCTTCACCGAACGCTATCGCGAGATCTTCCATGCCAATCTCGCCGAGCCGATCGAGATCGTCGGCTTGAAGGTCGAGGCGAGCGCGGCCGCGCCGCGACATTTCTCGACCAGCCCGGCGGCGGAGGCGAGCGGCGAGGTGCAGATCGGCTCGCGGCCAGCCTATTTCCCGGCTGCTGGTGGGCTGGTCGATTGCCAGGTCTATGCCCGCTCGCGGCTGCGGCCGGGGATGGTGGTGGCCGGCCCGGCCCTGATCGAAGAAGCGGAATCGACGACGCTGCTCGACGCCGACGATCGCGCCACTGTCGCCGGCGATATGAGCCTCGTTGCGGAGATCGCGACCCCATGACGACCACTATGCTCCGGCGCAGCCTCGATGCGATCGATCTCGCCATCGCCTGGGACCGGCTGGTCTCGATCACCGATGAGGGCGCGGCGGCGCTGATCCGCACCTCCTTCTCGATGCTGGTGCGCGAGGGCTTCGATCTCTCGGTGATGATCTTCGATACGCGCGGCCGGCTGATCGCGCAGAGCCGCAAATGCATCCCGGTTTTCATCGGTACGGCGCCCGTGACCATGGCGCATATGCTGAAGAGGTTCCCGCCGCAGACTCTGGCGCCGGGTGATGTCGTGGCCTCGAACGATCCAGTCATCGGCACGGGCCACATGTTCGACCTTGCCCTGATGAAACCGATCTTCCGGGGCGGACGCATCGTCGCCTATGCCATGAGCATCACCCATCTGCCCGATATCGGCGGCATGGGCTTCTCGGCCGCCGCGACCGAAATCTATCACGAGGGCCTGCGGCTGCCGATCTGGAAGCTCTTTGCCGCCGGCGTGCGCGATGAGACGCTGATCGAGCTGATCAATCTCAATGTCCGCGTCCCCGAGCAGGTGCTCGGCGACATCATGGCGAGCGTGAGCTGCCTCGAAGTGGTCGACCGTCAGCTCGGCGAATTCCTGGCCGAGGCGGGGCTGGCCGATGTCGACGAGATCGCGGTGTCCATCATCGATCAGACCGAAGCCGCCGTCAGGGCCGCCCTCGCCGAGATTCCCGACGGCGTCTACGGCAACGAGGTCAAGGTCGAGGCTTTCGGCGACGTGCGAAAGCTCGTCTGCCGGATCGACAAGCGTGGCAGCGAGGTGGCGATCGACTTCGCCGGAACCGGCCCCTGCGTCGCCGCCGGCATCAATGTTCCAATGCCCTATACGCGTTCGATGGCGCTCTACACGCTGAAATGCATCACTGCGCCGAAGCTGCCCAACAATGATGGCGCGACGGTGCCGATCTCGATCAGCGCGCCCGTCGGCTGCCTGCTCAACGCGCAGCCGCCGGCGCCTTCGGCCGGGCGGCATGTCATCGGCCATTTCATTCCGCCGCTGATCTTCGGGGCGCTCGCCGATGTCGTACCGCAGCGCGTGATGGCGGGCAGCGGTCTCATCGACTTCATCACCTTGCAGGGCCGCCGGCCGGATGGCTCGGGCATGAGCACGACCTTTTGCGCCGCGGGCGGCTTCGGTGCGCTGAGCGATCTCGACGGCCAGCCGACGACGCCGGGCTCCTCCAATATGGGCGGCATGTCGGCGGAGCTGTTCGAGCCGGAAAGCGGGCTCGTCGTCGAGCGCAAGGCCCTGCGCCCGGATTCCGGCGGCGCGGGCGCCTATCGCGGCGGGCCCGGCCAGGAGATTGTGCTGCGCAATTACAGCGCCTTCCCGGTCAGCGTCTTCTCCATGGCCAACCGGACGCAGTTCCCGGCGCAGGGCTTCGCCGGCGGGCAACCGGGCGCCTGTCGCGAGCATCTGGTCAACGGCGAGACGATCTCGCCACAGGGGCGCCACGAACTCGCGCCCGGTGACAGCCTGACGCTGCGCGAGGCCGGCGGCGCCGGCTTCGGCCCACCGCAGGAGCGCCCGATCAGCAGGATCGCGGATGATCTGCGCCGGGGCTATGCGACGCCCGACGGCGTTGCGCAGGCCTATGGGCAGGATTGGTGCAGTCGCGAAAGCTGAGTGCCCTTAAGCGGCTTGTGTCCGCAACGCGTGCTTCAGGCCCCGGATCGCGGCTTCCGGCGTCGTGACGACGCGCAGCCCCGTGGCCGCCTCGATCGCTGGTCTGGCGCGGGCGAGCGAGAACTGACCAAGGATCAGCGTATCGACGTCCTTCAGCTTTGCGGCGGCTTCGGCCGCCAGCCGGTCATGGGTTGCGCCATCGCCGGCCTTGAGCGCGGCGAGCGCGCCGTCCACCACGATGCCGGTGACGTCGACCGGCTTGCTCGCCATTTCGTTCAGCTCTTGCGTCAGCGAGGGTAGGGAAGGCGCGAAGGTGACGATCAGCCCGATCCTGCCGCCGAGCGCCAACGCCTCGGAGAAGGCGGATTCGTTCGGGCGCAGCACCGGGATCGGCAAGGCGCGTTTGACTGCGTCGATGGCCGGGCCGAAGGCCGAGCAGGTGAAGAGGATCGCTCTGGCCGGCCCCGCAGTGCCCTCGGTCGCCGCCGCATAGCGCCCGAGCGTCAGGAAGCGCTCGGTCATCGCCTGGTCGAGGCTGCCGCGCGCGGCGAGGTCGGTCGCCAGCGAGGTGTCGAGCAGGTCGAAGGCCTTGGCCTGCGGCCAGTCCGAGGCGAAGGCCGTCCGCGCCGGCAGCACGGATTCCTCAAGCGCGTGGATGAGCGCGATGCGCGGGGCCGGTTCGATCGTGTCGGTCATGGGCAAGTCCTGTCAGTCGCTGACCAGCGTGCGCGCCTTCAGGAGAGCGAGCAAGCCTTCGTCGCGGCGCGCCTCCAGCTCGGCGATCGAGCGACCGTCGGCCTCGTCCGCGACGCCGGCGACGATCTTCGCTTGGACATCGGCGTCGAGCGACGGATCGCCGAGCGATTGCCAGCGCCGCACCTGGCTCGGCCCGAGATGGGCGAGGTAGCCGGCGATGCCGCCTTCGCCGCCGCCGAGATGATAGGTCATGTGCGGCCCCATCAGGGCCCAGCGCAGGCCGGGCCCGTTGCAGAGCGCGGCATCGATGTCGGCGACGCTGGCGACGCCTTGCTCGACCAGATGCACCGCCTCGCGATAGAGCGCCGAGGCCAGCCGGTTGGCGATATGCCCGGGCATCTCGCGGTTGAGCACGACGGGGCGCCGGCCGAGTGCGCGATAGAAGGCGGCGGCGCGCGCCACGACCTCAGGATCGGCCCCGACGATCTCGACCAGCGGCACCAGATGCGGCGGGTTGAACGGGTGCGCCACGACGATCCGCTCCGGCCGCGCGCAATCGGCGACGATGGCGCTGCGGACCAGCGCCGAGGTCGAACTGGCTATGATCGCGTCTGGCGGGAGGAGGCTATCGATCTCGGCTAGGAGCTTGCGCTTCACCGCCTCGTTTTCCGGCCCGTTCTCCTGGACGAAGCTGGCCCCCTTCAGCGCCAGGGCAAGGTCGGTGGAGAAGCGGACTGCGCCCGTTCCCGTCAGTCCCAGCTCGGTCAGTTGTGCCCGCGCCCGCTCGACAGAGGAGAGAAAACGCGCCTCGGCTTCGGGATTGGGATCGTAAGCGCAGACGCCGACGCCATGCGCGCTGGCGAGAGCCGCCCAACTGGCGCCGATCATGCCGGCGCCGACGATGGCGAGCTGCTGGATAGTGTCAATCATGAAGAGAGGCCCGGTCCCGTCACTCGGCCTTGATGCCGCTCGTCTTGATCAGGTCGCCCCATTTCGCGATCTCGCTGTCGATCCTTGCCGCGGCCTCGGCGGGCGTGCTCGGCTTCGGGACGACGCCCTGCAGCGCGAGCGCCTCCTTCAGCTTCGGGCTCTGGAGCGCCTTGTTAAGCTCCGTGTTGAGCTTGTCCAGAACCGGCTGCGGCGTGCCGGTCGGCGCGAGCAGACCGAACCAGGACGAGACCTCGAATCCGGCGAGCCCCTGGGAGATCGCCGTCGGCGTCTCCGGCATGAAGGGCGAGGCTTCCGTGCCGGTGGTGGCGATCGCCTTCAGCGAACCGCCCTTCACATGCTGGAGCACGGCGGGAATCGTGTCGAACATGATCTTGACCTGGCCCGCGACCATGTCGGTCATCGCCGGGCCGGAGCCGCGATAGGGCACCACCGGCATCTTCGTGCCGGCCTTGAGGTTGAACAATTCGCCCGAGAGATGCTGCGGCGAACCCTGGCCGGACGACGCGTAGGAATAGGCTTCCGGATTGGCCTTGATCAGCGCGATCAGCTCCGGAACCGTCTTGGCCGGCACCGACGGGTGCACGACGAGCGCCAACCCGACATTGCCGGCAAGCCCGACCGGGACGAGATCCTTCTTCAGGTCGAAACCGGGCTTGGCCTGCAGGCTCATATTGATCGAATGGCTGGTCAGGGCGCCGAGCAGCAGGGTGTAGCCGTCGGGCTGGGCGCGCGCGGCCGCAGCCGCTCCGACGCTGCCGCCGGCACCCGCCCGGTTCTCGACCACGACCCGCTGGCCGAGCCCGTTCGACATCTCCTCGGCGACGACGCGGCCGATGATGTCCGTCGCGCCGCCCGGCGCATAGGGCACGACCAGCGTGATCGGCTTCTGCGGATAGGCCTGGGCGAAAGCGGTGACTGGCAAGGAGAACGAAAGGCCGGCCAGCGAAAGGCCGGCGAGCGCGCCGATGAGATGGCGACGGTCGAGCATGGGAAATCCTCCAGAGGTGGGCGCGCGGACTGGTTGGCTCCAGTCTCGTCGGAAAGGCTTGGGCCAGGCTGGCCGATCAGCAGAAGTCGAAGTCGCAGCCCTCGTCGGCCTGCAGGACCGTGGTGAGATAGAGGTGGCGATAGCCGCGCGATTCCTCGGCCAGATGCGCCGGCGGCTGCCATTCGCCCTTGCGTCGCTCCAGCTCGGCGTCGTCGACGAGGAGCGCGATCTCGCGGGACTCGACATCGAGCCGGATCATGTCGCCGTTGCGCACCAGTCCGAGCGGGCCGCCTACCGCGGATTCCGGCGTGATGTGCAGCACGATCGTGCCGAAGGCGGTGCCGCTCATGCGGGCGTCGGAAATCCGGACCATGTCCTTGACGCCGGCCTGCGCCAGCTTCTTCGGGATCGGGATATAGCCGGCCTCCGGCATGCCGGGTGCGCCCTTGGGGCCGGCATTGGTCAGCACGAGCACGTCATCCGCCTTCACGTCGAGGTCGGGATCGTCCATGCGGCGGACCATGTCCTCGACCGAGGCGAAGACGACTGCGCGCCCGGTATGCTTCAAAAGGGCAGGCGAGGCGGCCGAATGCTTGATGACGGCGCCGCCCGGCGCGAGGTTGCCGCGCAGCACGGCCATGCCGCCGGTCGGCTTCACCGGGCTTGCGGCGGAGCGGATGATGCTCTGGTTGGGTACGTCCTCGGCCGCATCTGCGACCTCGCCGATCGTGCGGCCGTCGATCGTCGGGGCCGAGCGGTCGAGATGGTCGCCGAGCTCCTTCATGAGTTTGGGCACGCCGCCGGCCCAATGGAAGTGCTCCATGTAGTGGTCGCCCGAGGGCTTGAGGTCGATCAGCACCGGCACCTTGCGGCCGATGGCGTCGAACTCCTCCAGATCGATCGCCAGGCCGGCGCGGCGCGCGATCGCGGCGAGATGGACGAGGCCGTTCGTCGAGCCGCCGATCGCCTGCAGGACGGTCAATGCGTTCCGGAACGCGGTTTCGGTCAGGATCTCACTCGGCTTCGGCCCGCCCTTGGCGAGCCGCACGGCCTCGCGTCCGCTGGCTTCCGCTGCACGGATGCGGTCGGCATGGGTGGCGGGAATCGTGCCCGAGCCGGGCAGGGCAATGCCGAGCGCCTCGACGAGGCAACCCATCGTGCTCGCGGTGCCCATCACCATGCAGGTGCCCTGCGTCGGCGCGAGCCGGCCGCTCAGCACCTCGATCTCGGCCTCGTCGATCTGGCCGGCGCGGTGCTGTCCCCAGAGCCGGCGGCAGTCGGTGCAGGCGCCGAGCACCTCGCCCTTGTGGTGGCCGACGAGCATCGGGCCGGTAATGAGCTGGATCGCCGGCACGTCGGCGCTGACCGCGCCCATGAGCTGGGCCGGAACGGTCTTGTCGCAGCCGCCAATCAGTACGACGGAATCGCAGGGCTGGGCCCGGATCATCTCCTCGGTGTCGATCGCCATCAGGTTGCGCAGGAACATCGAGGTCGGGTTGGCGAA
Organism: Allobosea sp. GW822-FHT03F07; assembly: GCF_058801345.1. Taxonomy (NCBI): domain Bacteria; kingdom Pseudomonadati; phylum Pseudomonadota; class Alphaproteobacteria; order Hyphomicrobiales; family Alloboseaceae; genus Allobosea; species Allobosea sp. GW822-FHT03F07. The sequence goes on along the minus strand of NZ_JBXAND010000024.1, from coordinate 4,721 downwards.
GGATTCGTGGATGGAGATCGTCGGGAACTCCATCGGCAGGCCGCCCGCCAGCATCACGCCGCGCTTCACCGCCTCGATCAGGCGCGGCACATTGCCATGGCAGGGGTTGAAGTCGCTGAAGGTGTTGGTGATGCCGATGATAGGCCGGTCGAGCGCGTCGTCCGAGAAGCCGGCGGCCTTGATGAAGGCCTTGCGCAGGAACAGCGAGAAGCCCGGATCGCCATAGGTCGCGAGATTGCGGCGCATGCCGCGTGCCGCAGGCTTCAGGGATGGGGTATCGTTGTCGGACGTGCTCATGGGGCTAGGAATATGTCTGTTGCCAGGATTGTCAACAATTATGTCGAAGGGTTATAAACTGGCATGAGCGCGACCGCCCTCAAGGCCCAGACCACCGAACGCGTGCGCAATGTTGCGGCCATGCTGGAGGAGGAGATCGTCCTCGGCTGGCTCCTGCCGCGCGAGCGTCTGGTCGAGGAGGAACTGGCTGAGCGCCTCGCCGTGAAGCGCCATGTCGTGCGCGAGGCGCTGGCCGATCTGGAGCGTGTCGGGCTGGTCGAGCGTATCCCCAACCGGGGGGCGGTGGTGAAGCTGCTCGACCCGCTCGAAGTCCGGCAGATCTATTCGGTGCGCGAGGCGCTGGAGACGCTGGCCGCCGAGCAGATTCCGCTGCCGGCCTCGATCGAGGTTCTCGGGCAATTGTGCGCCGTCCAGCAGCAGCATGCCGCGGCCGTCGAGAGCGGCGATGCCCGCGCCGCCTTCCGTGCCAACATGCTGTTCCACGAGACGCTGTTTCGCGCCTGCGGCAATCCCCATCTCGTCGAGCTGATCCAGGGGCTGGCGCAGAAGGTCCATGGCGCGCGCTCGATCACGGCCGCGAGCCCCGAGCATCTACGGCTCGCTCGCGACGAGCATGCCGCCATGGTTGATGCGCTCGCGGCCGGAGACCGCGCCCGGCTCGTGGCGCTCTGCCGCCAGCACCTCGGCCCGTCCCGCGACGCCTATATCACCGCCGTCGAGGCTCGCTTCGCCCGGCAGGCGGCCCCGGCCGGCAAGACGAGCAGTTAGCGCGAGCGTCTCAGGCCGCGTTCTCTATACCGAGCCGCCAGCGCGAAACGTCGATGCGGGCGGTGAGGGGCAGGTGGTCCGATGCCTTGCGGGACAAGGGCGTGTCATGCACGCAGAGGTCCGAGATCAGTCCGTCCGGCCACGCCAGGATGCGGTCCAGCGGCAGTATCGGCCGGCGCGAAGGAAAGCTCGGCGGGTGCTTGATGTCGGCGAAATGCGGGACGAGCACGTCGAGCGCCGAGCGACGGCTGCGCCGCCATTCGTTGAAATCGCCGAGCAGGATGGTCGGCATCGGCACGAGTTCGAGGAAGGCATGCAGCAGTGCGGTGGCCTGGTCGATGCGCGAGCGCCGCAGCAGGCCGAGATGCGCCGCGATCACGCGGAACTTGCCTTCGCCGAGGTCGAGTTCAGCGACGACCGCCCCACGCGGCTCGATCCCCGGCAGCTTGAGACGGAAGCGTCGGTAGGAGAGCGGCTCGCCACGCACGAGCAGGGCATTGCCGTGCCAGCCATGGCCGTCGACGACATCGGACTGGACCAGCAGGTGCAGGCCGGTCTCGCGCAGGATCGCTGCGGGATCGAGCAGCCCCGTGCGCTGGCCGAAGCGGCGGTCGACCTCCTGCAGCGCCACCAGATCGGCGCCGATCTCGGCCAGGACGGAGACGATTCGATCAGGCCGCACACGCCGATCCGTGCCGCGGCATTTGTGGATGTTGTAGGATGCGACCTTCACCGGACCTCGCTGATCGACATCAGAGATAAGGCATGAGCAGCCGGGCCGCCGCATCACGAATTTTCACGATTCCCCAGCGCGCGTCGATGTCCTCCAGCGTGACGGGACGGCTCCGCTTGCTGTCGATGAGGCCGGCGATCCGCTGGGCGAGGTCGCGGTCATAGAACTCCATGGTGATCTCGAAGTTCAGCCGCAGGCTTCGCGCATCCCAGTTCGCACTGCCGATCAGGCTCCAGGCATCGTCGATCGTCACCAGCTTGGAGTGGTCGAAGGGGGCCGGCGAACGCCAGATCTGGCAGCCTGCCTTGAGCAGAGGGCGGATATGCGCCTGCATGGCCCATCCCATCAGCCTGTGGTTGTTCTTGGCGGGTATCACGAGATGGACGCCGACGCCTCGCAGCGCTGCCAACTGCAGCGCCGTGATCACCTGCTGGTCGGGCAGGAAATAGGGCGTCGCGATCCGCAAGGACGACGAAGCCGTGTTGATGGCGGACAGCAGCGCCAGCATCAGCTGGTCGACGCTCTGGTCGGGGCCGGAAGAGATCACCCTGGCCGGCGCACGGCCGCTGCTATGGATCGCTGGAAACCAGAGCGAGCTTTCCAGCGCCTCGCCGGTCGCGAAGGCCCAGTCGTCCTGGAAGCTCTCCATCACCTGCCTCACGACCGGCCCCTCGATCAAGAAATGGACGTCGCGAACGGGCTCGCTCGGCTGCAAGGCCAGCACGTTCTCGGCGCCGATGTTGAGCCCGCCGAGAAAGGCGGTCTGCCCGTCGATGAGGAGGATCTTCTTGTGCAGCCGCAGATCGAGCAGCGGCATCTTCCAGGGTAGCAGCGAGTGGAGGAAGCGCGCCGCAGGGACGCCCTCGCGGCGCAGCCGGTGATAGGCGCGCGAATGCAGGAAGCCGCCGCCGAAACCGTCGATGAGGACCCGCACCGCCACGCCGCGGCGATGCGCGCGAGCGAGCGCCTCGATGAACTGCAGGCCCAGTGCGTCGATCCGGAAGATGAAGGTCGAGAGCACGACGCTCGACGTCGCGGCCTCGATCGCTGCCAGCATGCGCGGATAGGCCTCGTCGCCGCAGTCCAGCACAGCTGCGACCGTGCCGGGCTCGGTCGGCGCGCTGGTGATCCGGCCGACTGCGGTCTGGAGGCTGCTGGTCGGCCCGGTGCGAGCGACTGCGCGTTTCGATCTTGTCGCTCCGCTGTCGTCGACGCCACGCAGGCGCCGCGCGCGGCGCTGCACCCGGTTGATTCCGAATCCGAAATAAAGAATCGGCCCGAAGAAGGGCGAGAGCCAGGCCAGGCCGATCCAGCCGATGGCGGCGGGAACGTCGCGCTTCTGCAGCAGGGCATGGATCGTCACCGTCCCGGCCGTGGCGACATGGAGCGCCGTCAGCAGCAGGGGAGTGTGATCGGCGAGGCTCGTGAGCAGCGCAGCAAAATCCATCGGATTGTGGATTTACTATGAAGCGCGGCGCTTGGACATCGGGAACAATTCCGGCCGCTGGTCGCGATCAGGTGGCGGCGATGTTCCACTGCGCGATGACGCGGTTCTCCGGGTGGCCGGGGTCGTGGCCGAGCACGCCGTAGCATGCGGTGCCGAGCAGCAGGTGCCGCACCGCACCGATGTCGAGCCCGATCCAGCGCGCGGCGAGGCCGCGGCCGAAATGGCCATGCGAGAACACGGCGACATTGCCCGCTAGCGTCGATAGAAGCGCGACCATCCGGTCGGCGCGCGCAGCGACCTGCGCCGGCGATTCGCCGTTGGGGCAGCCGTCGCGGAGGATATCCCAGCCGGGCCGAGCCGCGCGGATCTCGACGGAGCGCAACCCTTCATAGTCGCCGTAATCCCACTCGGCGAGCTCGGCTTCGACCGTAGCCTGCGCACCGAGCCCGGCCAGCATCGCGGTCTGGCGGGCGCGCTGGCGCGGGCTGGTCAGCACATGCGAAAACGTCAGGTCGCGAAAGGACGCCCGGAGCGCCCGCGCTTCGCCTTCGCCATGGGGTGTCAGCGGGATGTCCGCGCGGCCGGTATGCTGCCCCGACAGCGACCATTCCGTCTGGCCGTGCCTGACCAGGTAGATCTGGAGCGGCGCGGGCACGGGAGGGGCAGGTTCGGGCTCACTGTCTTCCGTCATCGCTGATCGCTTCCTGAGGGATCGGCCACGCTGACCGCATTTGGATCGGCTCCGCCCTTCCGCCATATAGCGCCTGTCCTGCAACGATTCGCGAGGGGCCCATGCCCAAGCTCTGCAAGTTCACCTCGCCGGCCGACGGCAAGCCGGTCTATGTCAATCCGGCCCTCGTCACGGTCGTCTACACCTTCAAGGGCCAGCCGCCGGACACGATCATCGGCTTCGGCAGGGACTACATGCTCGGCGTGGCAGAGAGTTTGGAAGAGACGGTGAGGCGGCTGGAGAGCGTGGACGTAGACGCGGCGACCGAGCGCTAGAACCCAGGGAGCGATCCCAACCGGTTGCGCGCCATGGATTGGACTGCGATCATGAGTTCTGCAATCAGAACTGCCGCTCTGAACCAATGCCATGATCGTTCACGCGAACGCCAAAGCGGTGAGCATCGTCGTCATGAACATTGGCGGTGAAAAAAGAGTGCTGATGGTCGATACAGACCTCAAGCTGGATGGAGAGCACCCTGATTACAGCGTGCAGAAGCTCTTCAGTCTGAAGCGAGTCTGCCAGTCTTTCGTCGATGGAAATCCCGATACGGTTGACACCTACGCTATCCGGTCATGGAACTGAGGCCGAGCCCGAGCGCTAGACCCGGCGGAACCCGCTCGCCCCGCTGCGGAGCGGCTCATCTCGGCAAAGGCATCGGGCCTCGCCTCTTCTAGGTGACCGACTCATAACTTCGCAACCAGATGCGGATTGAAGCGAGCTGGACTGATGCGAGGAAGTTGTCGTCC
>NZ_JBXAND010000023.1:0-17417 GCF_058801345.1 Allobosea sp. GW822-FHT03F07 | reverse complement strand
GTCCATCGGGATGTGCTTGATCGTCTCGCGCCCGGCATTGATCTGCTCGACGCGGGCCTGGTCGATGTCGAAGCCGATCACGCGAATGCCCCGGCGCAGCGCCGCCAGCGCCAGCGGCATGCCGACATAGCCCAGCCCGATCACGCCGATCACCACCGAGCGGGCTGAGACGCGGTCGATGAAGCGCTGCGCCGGCGAAGTCAGAGCCACTTCGGAATGGATTTCGGATGGGCTCAGCAGGAACCCGGACGGCGCATTCTCCATACGTCTCATCAGCCTACCCTGCCTTCCGTACCGGGCTTGGACCGGGGTGACTGTCTGAAGGGCTGGGGGCGTTCGAGACGTAGGCGTGGACCTTACCGACCCGCTGTCCCACAGCAGCCGACGCGTGGAGGCTCAGCTGCCTGCCCAAGCGGGCCAGATATGCGATCCCGCCGGACAAGAAGGCAAGTGGACGCCGCGCCGAACTCTGGCGTCGTTCCTTGAGACGCTTCTGTCGCGGGATGACGCAGAGTTCGGCGGCTCGGCCAAGCAGCCGGTCGATTTTTCGCCTTTCGGTTGCGGGCCAGATCACGCCGGCGCCCTTGGCAGCCTCGATGATCGTTGCCGCCTCGGCGAGCCGCCCGTCATCTGCCATCGTAAAGGCGAGGTGCGTGACGCGGTATTGTGCTCGATCCAATTCGATCGCCTCGACGGCAAGCGCTGCGGCCATCACCGGATCGCTGGACCGGGCCGCGCTGGCGATGTCGACGAGCACCCGCCCCAGCATCGGCTTTTCCAATCTGCGTGCCTTTGCCCAGGCCGTGGCCTCCTGGATGCCTCTTTCCCGAAAGATGGCGAGGGCGTGCTCAATGATCTGGAGCTGACGCGCCGGCTTCGGCGCAATCTCCCGGGCCGGAGCGCGCAGGGCAGCATATCGACGTTGCCTGGCCTCGCGGGCCAGAGCCAACGCGATCTGCGGAAAGCGAATGGCGCCGCGCCAGCTCTGGCCGGCCTCGATCATCGCCTTGCCGAGCCTGAACGAAATCGTCGCCCGAATTTTGTTCTTTTGCGTCTCGGCCTCCGCGAGCAGGGCGCGGGCTTCGAATATGTCCCTGGCGGCGCTTCGCTGGGCGGAAAGCAGCCGTGCGATCTCGTCGTGGAGCCTGCCGTTCTCAGCTAGTAACTCCGCATTCGCCGCAACCGGATCCGACACAGCTAAATTTGGTAGCGCGACAGGCGCCGGACATGCCTCCGGTCGGTCGTCGTCGCGGGATCCGAAGCTCTCCAGGATCGCGCGAAAAGCGATGACGTCCGCGCTCTCGGCGCGCTTGCCGAACACATCCGACGCCATTCGTTCGGACGCCATGCCCGCGGGAAAGTTCACAGCGCTCATCACCACCTCACGTCCAGATCGCCTTGCGACGGTATTGCTCGGCGTCGAGGAAGCCGAGCGACAGCGAGCTGAGCGGCGGCGGGCCCATCGGAAGGCTCAGAAGCGAGTTCCGACGGCTCGCGGCGGCCAGCTGACGCGCATGGTCCCGAACCCAGTCTTCCACATGAGCGGTGCGCCGCCCCGCACCCTCCGGCGTCGACAGGCCGGTGCGAGCGGCTCCCGTCAGCGAGTTGTGCCGCTGGGAAGCGATGGTGACCGGAAAGGGCAGCCAGGCGATCGACGCCGTGCCCGCGACCAGCGACAGGCGCGCCAGATACTCTCCATCCGCGCCGAGGATGTTTTCGTGAAACGGGCCGGCAACCTTTGCCAGCGATGCCGACAGAACCAGCGATGAGACGTTGAGCCTGACAAATGGCCAGACGCGTGGGGCGACGGGGCGGCCGTATTCGTCGAGACGAACCAGCCGTGACACGCTGGCGCTTTTTCCGCCGTCGAGCAGCGGCGCCACTTGCAGCGCGATGCGGTCGGCGTGGGCGACATCATCCGAATCGCTGAAGCTGATGAAGGCGCCCCTGGCCATGCGCATGCCGATATTGCGAGCGGCATAGGGGCCGGAAGGGGCAGCCAGCCTTGCGATCGTCAAGCGCGGATCGCAGCCGGCTGCTTCGCGGGCGCAGGCAATGGTGTCATCCGTCGAACAATCATCGACGAGCACGACCTCCAGGTTCTGCCAAGATTGCCTGAGCAGCGATTGGATGGCTGGAGCCACCGTCGCCGCCGCATCGCGGGCGGCGACGATGACGCTGACGAGCGGTCCCTCGAATGTAAGCGCGCTCTGTGCCGCCAGGAAGCTTTCGAGCCCCAGCGGTGCGCTTGATTCTTCGTCAACTATCGGACGCAGGCCGAAAGCGGCGAAGCCGGCATTGCAGGCGCGTCTGGCTGCACGATGATCTCCCCTGCCGGCGCTGATGGCCGCGGTCAGGAAAGCTGAATCGCCATCGAGGGGCTCAGGAATGGGGCCCGGGGGCATTTCGCCGATGGCCAGCGCCGTCGCCAGGCGCAGATTGTCCGGGAGCGTTCCTGCAACATCCGTGGCCACCGAGACTCCAAGTCGCGCCAGCGCGATCGCGGCGCGAGCCTTCAGATCCGCCGGCCACCGCGCCATGTCTTGGGCGAGCGCGAAGGCTCCCTCGCCTTGAGCCAAGGCCGCTTGCGCCTCTAGTGCCGCACAGAGGGCCCGCGGATCGGATGGCACTGGACCCAGGCTGAGCGCCGTATGGTGCAGTCCGCAATGCACGAGATGCGTCGGGTTCCGCCAGCCAAGCGCTTGGAGGATGATCGCCGCGGGTTCGTGACGCTGCTTCAGCAGCGAGAATGCGAGCCGCGTGATGGGTCCAGTCGCGGGCATCATGATGTCCATCGGCCCCGGGTCATGCCAGGTGGGTCTCGACATCCGCCAGGATCTTCCGGGCGGCAGGACTGCCAGGATCGAGCGTCAACGCTTTCAGCGCGGCATCCCGAGCTTCATTGAAGCGCTTCAGCAGCTTCAGACAGCGACCGAGCTTGACCCAGTGTGCAGGCACGTCGGACTGGGCTGCCACCAATCGCCGAAGAAGCGTGGCGGCGTCGTTGAGACGCCCTTGCGCGAATTCCATCTGGGACAATGTTCGCAGGGCCTCGGGACGGTGGGGTGCGATCGTCAAAAGACGACGCGCCAGCGCTTCCTCATCCGCGCTACGCCCGCTCGCCTTGGCGCGGCGCAGATCCGATGCCAACAGCGCTTCAGCCTTGCGCACGATCCGCCGGCAGAGATCGTTGTCAGGGCTGACCGTCAGGACACTGCTGGCCAGCCGCGTGGCCTCCGCGGCGTCCTGCCCCTGCTCGAGCTGCCTCGCACGCTTGGACAGCTTCCGGACATTCGATGCGAACGACGACGAAGCCTTGGCGTTCGCCGGGTCCGCCTGCAACAATCTGTGCTGAGTCAGCAATGCGCGTTCGCTCTGGCCCGCCATCTCGGCGGCGCGCGCCGCCCTGACGAGATCGGCGACGTCGCTCGAAGCCATGTTGCTTGTCCGGGCCCAGAGGTCCGCCGCGCGCTCCCACGACCCCATTTTCTCAGCGGCCGAAGCCGCCTCGCGCAAAGCCCGAAGGTGGCAAGGATCGACCGCCAGGGCCACGTCATAGCTCTCGCATGCGCCGACGTGGTCGCCGGCCCCGACGGCCGTGCGGGCTAGGGTGACCCAGTCCATGGTCAGGCGGTTCAGCATCCGGATGGCGCCTGCGTCCCCATTGTCGAAGGCGATCACGGCGCGCAGCAACTCGCCCGCGGCCGGCCAGTCCTTCTGGTTGCAGACGGTTTCGACTGCGGCCTTGAGTTGATCGACGATTTCGTTGCGCAAGCCCTCGGAGACGCCAAGCTCCGAGCGCGACAACGCGCGGGCAATGCGCGCCAGACCGGAATAGTGCTTCGACGACAGCATGAAGCGGATAATCGAAAGGGCCGCTTCAGGGGCGGTCTGCGCCAGCTCCTCCCCGACCTCCGGGATGTTGGCGTAACGGCCCAGCCGCAGCAAGGCCTCGGCCTTGATCGCGAGTGCGAGCGAGTCGGCCGGTTCGTGTCGAAGCGCTTCGCCCGCAAGTTCGAGCGCGACCTCCGGCCGCTTGGCTCGGAGTTCGCAGCGGCCGGCCTCCACCAACGGCCAGGCCGACCTGGGACGCAGCTTGGCGACATCGAGCCAGTCCTCGGCGGCTTTCTCGAACTGCTTCTGTCGCGTCCTGACCTTCGCCGCGACCACCAGGGCAGCGGAATTGGCCGGATCGATATCGCGTGCCATGAGAGCGTAGTCGAGTGCATCGGCGGAGTTCCCCGCCCGGAACGCGGTCTGCGCCAGCACCACCATGGCATTGGCGCAAGGAGGGGAGGCGGCTATGGCGGCCCGCGCCGCTGCCGCGGCCGCAGGGAGATCGCCCTTCTGCAGCAGCTCGGGCGCCAAGGTGCGTATGCTGCCACAAGCCGCATTCGGGCCAATGCGTCGCGGTGTCGACCGCGCATTTCCGACCGCCGGCCAGTTGCGGGTGGGGTAGCGCGAGATCGCTCCGAGCGCCTCGGCGATAAGCCGTTGCGCCAACGTCTCCTGGAATGCCTCGGTGAAATGGGCCAATCCCCTTCCTTCATCGCTCATCGCCCGTTCGATGCCGAAAGACACAATGTCCGCTGTGGGATCGTAGACGCAGAAGCCGAGCGTCTCGCTCATCTCGGCCATCCACGAACTGATGCGTTCGCGGTCGCGCAGTATCTGGCCATGCTGGCCCGGGATATTGCAGTGCGTGACAAACAGGACCGGGGTGGCCAAGCGCTGGCATATCTCGAGCATGTCCCGCTCGAGCTCCTCGCGCGAGACCGTCTCGACATAGGAATCGACCAGGACCCTGCGGCTCCCGACGTCGAGATCGGCAAATCCGGGCTGTGCGCCGAGTAAGATTGCGCGGCGATCGCGCTGATCGGCGCGGATGGTCTCCTGGAACGTCTTGAGCAGATTTTCGTCGCCCCTGAACCGTTCGGTAAAATAGTTGAGCTGCAGGACCCAGTCGCCGACGATCACCTTCTTGAGCGACGAAATCTCGATGATGAACACGTCGACTTCTGGCCTGGAGGGCACGCCTGCTCCGCGCGGAAATGGCAGAAGCCCGTGCAGCGCCGGCTCGACACCCTCGCCGTCGAGCCAGTCGAGAACCTGGAGCACCTCGCTCGTGGTGTGGAGATAGCCGACATCGAAATTTGCAAGGCTGATGCGCCCGGCTGCGCTCGCCCCCTGCATCGGATTTGCGATCCGGCAGCTGCCGAGCGTGGCCACCTTGAGAAGTTCGGTCATCGCTTGATCCTCGGTGCGCTCATTGGCTTGAGACGAGATCGCTGGCATCGATGAAACGGGGGCGGGCCGGGAGCGCACCTTGCCCTGCCGTGAGGGGCGCGCAGGTCTGCGAACGGGCAAGCGCCGGCGAGGCGCGGGCGGCGGACCGAAGATCGCCGTCCTGCACTTGGGCACTTGAGGGGTTCGCATCGACGCTCGCTTCGTCGGTCTGCAAGCCCGACAATCGGGCCACGGCGCTGCGGACCAGCGCGGGCCAGGTCGCGCTCAAATAGAAGTCGCCCGGCATCAGCGATGTCCGGACCATGTGGGCCCTGAAGCTCGCCCATAATGCCGGGTCAGGCGGCTCCATGCCGGACCAGATGGAATCCAGCGAGGCTCCGGCGATCTGGCGAGCCAGTCCCGGGATGACATAGAAGCTGTCGCCAAGCGCGACGACGGGCCGGCCATGGCCAAGAGCGGCGAGCCCCGAGGTGCTGTTGATGGTCACCATGGCCAGGCATTGCCTGGCGAGGGGTGCCATCGGGCCGCTGTCGATCAGAATGACGCGGTCCCCGCAGCCGCTGGCGATGGCGGCGGCGCGCACGACCCCGGCATGATCGAGATGTCCGCGTGCCAGCGGGTGCGCCTTGACCACGAGGAGTGTTCCGGCCGGTGCAGCGCGCGCGAAGGACGCCACGGTTTCCCGAATGAGCCGCTCGACTGTCCAGCCACGTCCGTGATGGACGACCTGCAGGTCGTCGGGCACCTGGCAGGCGACGAGGTAATATCCGCCGGCCCACTCAGACAGTATCCGCTGCGTGTCGATGCGGGTGCGTCGGAGTCGCCGAAGCTTGCGGAACAGGCTGCGGCTCCACGCCAAGGCCTCTCCGGCAGCCGACCGTTCCCGGTGATGCCGGTAGGCAGGGAAGGCGCGCCTCCCGATGACCAGAGCCGCGCTGTAGGCGATGGCGCGAAGCGCCATCGGAACGAAATGGCTCGAGGTCCTGACCGGACTCACGCTCGCCGTCGCTGCCACCGCGCGATAGGCTTCCGGAGACCGCGGCAACGGCGAATGTTGATTGTTCCCGCCGCGTTCCAGCGTGACATAGCCCGGCCTGACATAGCCCTCCTCGAACGACCAGACTGGAATGTTCCAGAGCGTTGCGACACGCGTGGCAATGCGATGCAGCGGCCGACTGTCGCCGAATAGCGTGATCAGATCGGGGCGATCGCTGCTGCACAGCCTGGTCAGCCAGTTGGAAAAGCTCCGCTCGTCGCCGCGATGAGGCACACAGCCAGCCCCTCCCGCGAATAGCCGGTCGCCGGCGTTGAAGTTGACCTTCAGCACGCGCCAGCCCTGTCTCTCGAGACCTCTTTTCAGCGCCGTGAAGAAGCCGCCCACGGGGCCCTGGAGCAGCAGCGCAAAGCGCTGCCGCACGACGGACCTGCCACCCGGATCACGCGCCTGCGATGCGAGAGCCGGCATCGGCTCTCGACCTCGCGAAGCAATGGCCGTGTCGTGATCCGGGGGCCAAAGGCTATGCATCTGCGGCGACCAGCTCGGTATCCGCGGTCGCGGCCCGGATCGGTTGCGCAGGTCGCAGGTTTCGCACACCGACACCACGATAGCGGAAGCCGTGGCGGATGATCTCCTCGGCGCTGTAGATATTGCGCAGGTCGACCAGCACAGGCTCGCGCAACAGCGCCTTGATGCGCCCGAGGTCGAGCGCCCGGAACGCGTTCCATTCCGTCACGATCGCCAGCGCATCGGCACCGTCGACACATTCATAGGGGCCTGCCGCGTACTCGACATCACTGAGCACCATTTTCGCCTGCTCCGTGCCTTCCGGATCGAAGGCGCGGACGTGGGCGCCGGCATCCTGCAGGGCGGTGATGATCGCGATGGCGGGCGAATCGCGCATGTCGTCGGTGTTGGGCTTGAAGGTGAGGCCGAGTATCGCGATCGTCTTGCCGCGCACGGAGCCCCCGCAGGCGCTGATGATCTTGCGACCCATCGCGCGCTTGCGCTGGTCGTTCACCGCAGCCACCGTTTCCACGATCCGCATGGGCGTCCCGTAGTCCTGTGCGGTCTTGATCAGCGCGAGCGTGTCCTTGGGGAAGCAGGACCCGCCATATCCCGGGCCCGCATGCAAGAATTTGCTGCCGATGCGATTGTCGAGCCCGATGCCGCGCGCAACGTCCTGCACGTCGGCTCCAACCTCTTCGCACAGGTCGGCGATCTCGTTGATGAAGGAGATCTTGGTCGCCAGAAACGCGTTGGCCGCGTATTTCGTCAGTTCAGCGGTGCAGCGCGACGTGAACAGGATGGGAGCCTGGTTCAGGTACAGCGGCCGGTAGAGCTCCCTCATGACGGCTTCCGAGCGGCTGTCCTCCACACCGATCACAATGCGGTCCGGCCGCTTGAAATCGTCGATGGCCGCTCCCTCACGGAGAAATTCCGGATTGGACACGACCGAGAACTCGGCATCGGGAGCCACCTGGCGCATCAGGTGCTCGACATTGTCACCGGTTCCGACCGGCACCGTCGACTTGGTGATCACGACGGTATAGTCGGAGATCGCCCCCGCGATGTCGCGCGCTGCCTGGAAAACGTAGCTGAGATCGGCATGGCCGTCGCCCCGCCGCGACGGTGTCCCGACGGCGATCAACACCGCCTCCGCGCCGCGCACCGCGTCGGCGATATTGGTCGAGAAGGTGAGCCGTTCCTCGCGCATGTTTTTTGCGACGAGTTCCGCCAGCCCGGGTTCGAAGATCGGGATCTGTCCCTGGTTCAGGGCCTCGATCTTCGCTGCATTCAGGTCGACGCAGCAGACGAAATGCCCGAAATCCGCGAAGCAAGCGCCCGAGACGAGCCCGACATATCCAGAGCCGATAACTGCGACTTTCATTGGACCCTCGTGATGTGTTGGGGATCGGTGGTGCCGTAAGTGGCAACCGTTTCAGTCAGCATCCGTGTCAGGCCGAAACGTTGTTCGACGAATGCTGGTGCGCCCACCCTCGCGCGGTGCCGGATTGCGTCCGACTTGATGATCCTGGTGACGGCGGCCGCCAGATTCTCGGCCGAATCGTCCTGAACGAGCATTCCGATGAGATCGTGCAGGACCGCCTCGCTGGAACCACCGGCGTCGGTCGTGACCACCGGCACGCCGAGCGATTCCGCCTCGAGCAGGACGTTAGGCAGCCCCTCGACCTCGGAGGCCAGGAGCAGGACGTCCATGGCGGAGATCCATGGCTCGACCGGACTCTGGCGCCCCGCGAGCGTGATGCGACCGCTCAGACCGCGGGCATCGATCGCGCGCTGGATTTCGTCGCGCATGGCGCCGTCACCGACCACCACCCCCCTGACACGGCTGTCGGCAGCAGCAGCGCGCGCGACGACGTCAAGCCAAAGCAGCGGTCGCTTTGCCGGGGCGAGCCGGAACACACCGCCCACCAGAAGAGCGTCGGCCGGCAGATCCAGACGCTCGCGCACGCTCCGACGGGCCTCGATCGACGTGCGGGCACGCACGGAGGCGACATCGACGCCGTTCCGCAGCACCTTGATGGTGCCGCGCTGCATGCCCAGCCATTTTTCGTAGTCATGCGCGCCCGCCGCCGAGTTTGCGGTGAAGACCACATCGGATCGCGCCGCCAGGCCACGGTACATCGTGGCCAGATAGCTCCGGTAGCGGCGGCGATCGCCTTCGGTGGCGACCACGTTTCGCATCGAGCAGACGATCTTCGGCACACCTGCCAGCACGGCAGCGACCGAACCCGTCGAAATGACGCCATCCTGCCACAGATGGACCAGACTGGGGCGATGCCGGCGGAAGCAGTCGTAGAGTTTCAGGATGTCCTTGGACAAGGTCCGCGGGAAGGCCGCGATCAGACGCAGGCTCTCCCTGACGGACGGATCGCTCGCCATCATCGTCCGGAACAACGCATTGTCGTCGATCCTGGCGAGATCGTCGATCACCAGCCTGTCGGTCTCGGCAAGGCTGCGCATCACGGCTCGGCCGCGTTCGCGCGTGAGGTCAAGCCCCACCAGCACCGTTCGCGCCGTGCCGCCCCGGGCCAGCGAAATGCCTGCCGCAGTCAGAGCCACTTGCCGTTCTGCCCCGCCAGCGGCCAGGGAAGAGGTGACGAGCATGACGGTGTCGCTTGCCGGCAGGATAGGGCGGCTCGGCGGGTTCAGGAGAGCGCGGGTGAAGAGCGCATCCGGAAAGACCGAGACCTGACTCTGTTCGGTCGTCGGGGCGAGGCGCAGCGCGGTCGCGCAGCGCGCCGCCATGCGCTTGATGAATGGGGAGGCTCGTCCCTCGTCCAGCGCCGCGGCGAGATGAGACCAACTCCGCAGATAGGCTCCCGAACTCATGCGGGCCTCGACGAGCCGCTCGCGTGCAGGCCGCGCCGTGGCGGCGTTGCCGAGCGCCCTTTCTGCGGCGATCGCAGCCTCCTCGAAGCGCTCGGCCGCCAGTTCGATCGTAGCCAGGTCGAGCTGGCCGGCCGTGCCTTTTTTGCGGAACCAGACATTCGCGCGCATCACCAGATCGTCGATGACCTCGTCGCGCTCGAGGTTGCTCATCGCGACGATCGCACCGGTCCAATGCGCGGCAATGTCGGGATCGAGCGCTATCGCCTGCTCATAGGCCGCAGCCGCATTCGCCCAGTCGCCAAAGGCGCTGAGCCAGCGCCCCTGCATCGCCCGATGGCCGGCGACCCCGGGTTCTGCCGCGATCAGCCGCTCGATCGGTGCCAAGACAGCCGACTTCTCCGCCCCAGTTGCCTGCAGCAGCTTCGCCTGCATCTTCACGATCTGCCGCGATGTGGACTCGCGATAGGCCGGCAGCTGGAGCAATTCGAGTGCGCGAGCGGGTCGGCCGATCTTCTCATAGGCGCGCGCCAATTGCGCCGCGTCGAGATGGGAGCTGCCGGCGAGCGTTTCGGCACGCTTCAGGGCTGCAGCGGCCGCCTCGGGAGACCAGGGATGGTGAACGAGCGTCGCAAGGGCGATCAGGGTCGCAGATGTCTCGCCGTATCTCCGCACATGTTGGCCATAGAGATCGAGTTGCTGCTCGGCCTGGCAAAGAGCCAGGCTGACTTGGAGCAGCCTGTCAGATGCATCGGCATCGCGGGGCACGAGTTCCAGATGCCGCCTGAACAGCGAGACGGCCTCTTCGAGGCGGCCTGCGTTCATCGCCGCACGGCCGAGACGACGCAGGACCTTGTGTCGCTGAAGCCCCATGGCATCGGATTGCCTGGCGACGTCCAGCCAGAGCAGGCGTGCCCGGTGCTTTTCGCCCGAGGCGTCCAGAGCGAGGGCGAGGAACGGCTTGACGGCCTCTGGATCGCGCGCGCCGGACAGGCTGAGCTCCAGCAGCGGAACTGCCTCCGGACCGCGATCCTGTTTGAGAAGCATCCGCCCGCCGGCCAGAAGCCGATCGGCGTTGCTGGAGGCGGAGCGAAGCCGCGCGGCGGACGGGCGGGCGGTCATCACGCCATCTCCGGAATGGCGTCGGCCAGCGCGGGCTGCATGATCGCCTTGGCCTGCTTCGGGTCCGGCGAGGGCGTATCGACGACATTGGCAAACCACGCCTCGATGCAGAGCAGAGACCACAGCCATTGGCCGTGCTGCCGCTTCGCGCCGAGGTGGGAATCAAGCATCCCCTCGATGGCCCCGATGCTGAACAGCCCGCGCGAGCGGAATGCCGTGCTTGCGAACGTATCGCCCATGAATTCGGACAGCCCGGTCGCAAGCCAGGCGTTCAACGTCGCCCGTTCATCCCGGGTAGCCTGCATTCGGGGCGGAGCCTCGACCTCGGGAAAGCTCGTCTGGAGAAGGCCGGGGTGGTCGACACCCCGGTAACGGCGGGCCGCCCTGAGATGCTGCGGCAGCGACGCGCACCAGTCCGCGAACTCGTGGTCGACGAACGGGAGGATGAGGCTGGCTTCATTTGCCGTGAAGGCCGCGTTTGCTCCCATGAAGCTGCGGGCGGGAAGATTGGCGACGTCGATACGTGCCGCCAGGTCCATGGCCTCGTCGTCGCCTGCGGTTTCCAGCGAGGCGCCCAGTTCGTCAACGGGAGAAAATATCAGGGTGTGGGCCATGCCGGGCCCGACAAGGCCGGCGCGCTCTTCTTCACTCATCAGGCCGGCAACATGATGATAGAGATCGCGCGCGAACGGTGCCGAGGGCAGAGCGGAGCCTGCTGCACGCCATTCCGCCAACGATGCACCGAAACGCCGGTAGCGCGGATGCGCCAGGGCAATCTCATCGCCCGCCGTCGCAGCGAAGATCGTTCCGGTATGTGGCGAAGCGCGCCGCGCCACCGCGTCCCAGGCGAAGGTGGAAAGACCCGCAAGCGGGACACCGCTCGCGAGGGTGAGCGGCGCGAGCCCGGCGGAGATGTTCCTCTCGTCTATCACGAGTTCGTGGTGGCGTCCGCCAGGCGGGGGCGTTTCCTTCAGGCCGAGGTCGCACTGCGCGCCGAAGCATACGGCAAAGGTTTCTGGCGAGGAGGAGCCGTCCTTCGTCAGGATACGTGCGAGAATTGCCGAAGCGAGATCACCACCGTGCAGCAGCCCCACGCGCTTCTCGGCGAGGATGTTGCGGCTTACGGCATCCTGAAGCCTTTGCCGGAACTCATGCTCGAGATCGGCGCGAGAGCCACGCGCCGTTGCCTGGTCGACGGGCGCGAGGCGCCAATAGCGTCGTGTTCGGACCTCTCCGTGGCGGTCCAGCAGAAGCCAGTTGCCGGGGCGCAGATTCACCGCATTGTGCAGAAGCGACTTGTCAGCCAGCGCAAAGCCGAAGGACAGATAATGGGCGAGCACGTCGAGATCGACCGACCGGCTCATTCCACGCCAGGCCAGCAGCGCGGCCGTATGGGTCGCGAACACGAAGCCGTCGGCGTTGCGCCCATATACGAACTGCTTCTGCCCGAACCTGTCGCGCGCGCAAAATAGGGTCGCGGCATTCTCGTCGTAGATCGCGAACGCGAAGGGGCCATGCAGCCTGGCCGGCGCATCCTCTCCCCATTTGGCGTAGGCGAGACGCAGAATGTCACCGTCGGACAGCGCAGAAGCGAACCGAAGTCCGGGGGCGAGTGCCGCGATCAGATCGCGGCGGTTGTCGATCCGGCCGTCGAACAGAATCCTCAGATGTCTCACCGAGCCGAGAATGGCCGGAGCACGGCGCTTTGCGTCATGAGCCGAAGCCCGGTCGCAATGCAGCAGGACCGCGCCGACAGGCGTGTCGGCTACCACCGCCGCATCGCACAACGCGCCCAGCATCAGCGGTACGGCTTCGTTCTCGGCCAAGACCCGCGACGAAGCCTTCCGCCGGTCTTCGAGCGCGAGCCCAGCAAATCCGCTCATCACCATTTCTCCGACGGCAGAATGCGCGCCATCAGTTGGCGGCTTGTCGGTTCAGCATGTCGCTGAGGAGACTGAAGGTCGTAGGGTCGGCCGGCTTCATCTCGAGCGCCCTGAGGGCTGCGGGCACGCCGCGGTCATACATCCTCACGGCCCGACAGGATCGTGCCAGCTTGATCCAGTGGCTGCTCTCGTTCGGCTCGATTTCAGTCAGCCGCTCGTAGATGGGGATGCTGTCGCGATATCGATTGGACTTGCGGTAGAGCCTTGCGAGCGTCTTGAGGCCGAGTGTCCGGCCAGGGGCCGCGACCAGCATCTTGCAACTGATCGCCTCCTGCCGCGTCACATCGTCGGCCGTGATGGCCTCCCGGAGCTGGCGGACATAGCTGGAGGCAACCTTGTGCAACACTCTTTGCGCAGCTTCTCGCTCGGGGTCGATCTGCAAGACGACGCGCGCCTTGCGGGCGGCTTCGTCGACCTCTTCGGCCTCGAAATCGTCACGCATGGATTTGACCAGCTTGCGGATCACCGATTCGATCGTCTTGCCCAATTGCTCGTCTCGCTCGACGCGTCCGTAGAGCTCGACGGCGAGATCGTAATGCTCGGCGCGGGCGGCGCTGCGCCCTGCACGCATCAGATGGCTTGCCTGGGCACTGCCCTCGACGAGGCCGGCCAGACGCGACCAGCAATCGCTGGCGAGGAGCCATTGCCCGGCCTTCTCATGGACGGTTGCGAGTTCGCGCAGCGCACGCACATTGTCGTCGTGCAGATCGAGTGCAGCGCGGTAAGCGGCAACGGCTTCCGACGTTTCGCCCGCGTCGGCGTGGGCCCGCGCCTTGGCGACGAATGGATTCACCAACCGCCGCAGTCTTGCCGCTGCCCGCTGGTTCTCCGGCTCGATCAGCAGCACCGCCTTCCACGCTGCGGCCGAAGCGCGCTTGTCGCCGCGCTCGTCGGCAACCTTGGCTCGGCTCTCCAGCGTGCGCACAAGGCCGGCCTTCATCACGGTCTCGATGTGCCCCTCGCCCGAGCGCTGCGCAACAGCGATGACCTTGGCCGCTTCTTCCGGATGAAACGTCGAGATCAGTGCGGGCACGGCCGCCATTGCAGCGGCGGGATCGATCGCCGCAAGCTTGATTGACACGTCGGCCAGCTCACTCATCCGCTTCAGGCGCTGCAAGGATTCGGACTTGATGACGAGGGCCGTCGGCTCGTTGGGCTCCTGAGCGAGAACCCGGTCGGCAGCTGCCAGGGCAGCCTCATAATTGCGCGACTTGAGTTGGCACCGTCCCTCCTCGATCACCGGGAGGGTCAGCTCGGGACGCAAACTCGCGACCCTCCGCCAGAAGACGGTGGCTTCGCTGAAGCGCTTCGCCTTCATCATTGCCTTCGCTGCCACCATGAGGACGCGAAGGTTGTCAGGAGCCTGCGCCGCCAAACCGACGGCAATGCTGCAGGCCTCGCTCAGCTTGCCCATGCGAAGGGCAATCCTCACGAGTATCAACCTCGGCTCGATCGCCGATGGATCGAGTTGGATGGCCTGCTGCAGCTCGGCTGCCGCCGACGACGTATCGCCGCGTTGGAAGGCTATGCTCCCGATCATCGTATGAAGGACGGCCGAGCCGTTATCTTCCAGCATCAGCCCGCGCAGGATGACTTCCGCCTCATCGAGATCTCCTTCCGCGATCCGGCGCTTGGCGTCTGCGATCGTGGCCTGGACGTCTGCCGACAGGGTGGGCGCGTGCTGGCGAGCCTGAGGAGCTATCGCGATGCCGCTGTCGGCGAGTGCGAAAAGGGGCTGCTCGGTGGCGGGTTCGGCCTTTGTGGGCGCATCGTCCGAGGACAGGGGAGGCACGCAGTAAGTGTCGAAAATGAGCGCGCCCAGATGCTGCTTGAACTCTGGCGTGTAATGATTGAGATCGAGCCCCTGCTCGGCGAGCGCGGAACTCACGCCATAGATCTGGACATGCGGCGTGGGGTCGAAATAGACATAACCGTTCTTCAAACAGATGTCGCCGATCCAATCGCAAAGCTGCGCACGGGCCGGGATCAGCGTACCAGCCGCGCTGGGTACATTGATGTGGCTGACAAAGACCACAGGCGCGTCGAGTCGAGCGTTCAGAAGTGCCATGTCGGCTTCCAGCTCGTCCCGCGTCGTCTGATGAACGTAGCCCGTCGCCAGAATCTCTCGTTCTATGCCGGACGTATCGGAAAAGCCGTCGATCGTCTCAAGATACGACAGACGCTTCGATGAATCTCGCTCGTCCTTCAGCTTGAAGAACGCATCGTAGAGTTGCCGCCGGCCCTGGAATGAGCGCTCGAAATAATTGATCTGCAGGTACCATTGACGGAATACGATCTCCTTTGTCGATGAAATCTCGACAAGATACATATCCGTGCGGCGGCGATTTGCCTTGGGAGCGATTGTCCCTTCGGGCGAGAGGTAAAGGCCCAGCTCTTTTGGAATGTCTATCCCGGATATGAAGTTGAGCTGCTGAATGCATTCCTTGGAAGTGTGAGTGAAACCATAGATGTTCGCCGTGTTCTTGGTCAGATTCCGAACTGCGGTTGCTGCCGTCATAGGGTCGGAGACGCGGCAAGTTCCAATGGTCGACACGACGATGTTCTTGGATTTCAAGGCAGCCTCCAGATCAGCGCGTGATTTGTCAATTAAAAGACCGAGAGAGCGCAATCACAAATTGAATATATTCAATTTCATTGCGCTATGTATCGCATTCAATACGAAGTATTGTAGGTTTATTGCTTCATTTTGCCGGTTGGGTGAGATTTATGTCAAATTATCCGTTAGAGGTAGGCATCCGAGGAGCTGGTGTGGCGCCTGCTATGGAGCGCCGTTCGCGCCTTGGCGCGCCGCATCTGACGTAAGGGTAGATGAATTGGCTTGATGTAGGCGTCTGACCAAAACGTGGACATGACGCTGATGGAGTGCTGTCGGCGACAGAAATTCTGCCTTTTCGACGGGGCCTCCGTCGTCAAGCGCGCCTTGGGTTATTCAAAAGAGTGTGATGGTTACCCATATTGGCGGATGTTGCAGCGCACTCGGGAGCAAGCGAGACCAATTCAGAGATTGGTGTAGCTGCAACAAATTTGTGATGACTGCATATCTGCGCGCCAGATATCCGGATAATTAGCGCGAAATTGTATCGCATTTTGTGCAGCGCAGCTTAAAGCATAGGCAAGATTATGGGGCGTCACGCCAGCTCATATCGTGGCGATCATGGTTAAGGGTCGTCAAAAGTCGAATGTTTCATCTTGTATTTGATATTGCTAAAATTTCGTTAGTGTGGTGACCTGAACTCCATACCTCGCTTGCCTAAAGTTGCATGGGTCGGAAGGTTGGTGGTTAGTCCTTCCGACGTGCGTATCAGGTCCGTTCAATGGCGTGGAGGTGCGTGATGCATACGGTCTTCAACTACAAGAGTCGTGGTACGATTCTGCCTCAACAGAATACGCGATCTCCACATGTCGATGAATTTTCGCATCCGGCGATGACGATCAGCTTAATCGAGCATCGATCATTGCACGGAGAGTGCCTGGCTCGAGCTCTTCGTGCCTTGGCGCCTGACATCAATGTACTGACGTTCGCAAGCTACGAACAATGGCAGCACGCCCATCAGGAAGACCAGCATACTTCCTTGCTTCTCTATTGTTGTCATGGTCGCCTTGTCGCAGGCGGCGCGATGGTTAATGCCATCTCCACCATCAAACAAGGAGCCCGCGATATCCCGGTGATCGTGATTTCGGATGTCGAGGATCCGGAGACCATCATCGACGTCATCGGGAGTGGCGCTCAGGGTTACATTCCAACAAGTGCGTCTTTGGACGTTGCGTTGGAGGCAATGCGCCTCGTTCGCGTCGGCGGGACATATCTCCCGGCAAGCGCCATCCTCAACCGACATAGACGGGCCGTTGATTCATCAAGTGCGATCGACGCTACAGAGCAGGCATCTCAACAATCTAAGTTCACCAGCAGGCAGCAGGCTGTATTGAGCGCTCTTCGACAGGGCAAGGCCAACAAGCTTATCGCCTATGAGCTTGATCTGAAGGAAAGCACGGTAAAGGTGCATATGCGCAACATCATGAAGAAGTTACGTGCGACAAACCGGACCGAGGTCGTATGCATGCTCAACGATGACATCGGCCACCATCAGTAAACGGACCGCCGCCGGCATCGGGATCGACACCACGGAGTCGAGCGGCGCGTCGCAAAGCCTTGGCGGCGAAGTGCGGCCTTCTTTTCGAACACAGGGCTGAGACGGCCGATGGTCGAGCGCCTGCGGACCGTGTTGTCGAACCGCGCGATATCGTCGAACACGTTCGCCCTGGCAGCGTGCGGGTCCGGTAGACCTTGCCCCCCGATGCGTTCGGTTTTCAGCGAGAGGACCCGAAGGGCCTCGAAGCGACTAAGCTCTCCATGCTGCATTGTCCCAGGCATTGCCGGATCGGCTCATGGAACAGCTGACGCCGTTCTCAGCCAATAGCTCCCCGAAATGCTGGCTGGTGTATGGGCGGATTCAACCGGTCGTCGTACCGGGCTTGCCGCGAGGCCAGATCGCCATGACAAGCGCGTCGGTGACGAGCCATATCGCTCAGCCGCCTGCGCCGCGCTCACCGGCGGTCCCTGACCGGCCGAACCGCCTCGACCTTGAATTCACGCCCAAATCGTCTTCGCGGCATACGCCACCTCCACTTCATGAAACACCTAATCGCGATGTCCACGGTGTCCGTCGTCAGATGATTTGAGACCGTTTTCGTTTCTCAGGAACGGAGGCTCTGGCTCATCTTGGTTTAAGGCT
>NZ_JBXAND010000022.1:0-21242 GCF_058801345.1 Allobosea sp. GW822-FHT03F07 | reverse complement strand
TCTGCATGTCCCGACCTCCTGCTCAACAAAAGCCCCCAATGAAGGGCGCGGAGCGGGAGGCGTCCATCCCATAACGCTCTCGCCGAGACGATCAACGGCCTCTACAAGGCGGAGCTGATCCACCGGCGCGGACCTTGGCGGAGCTTCGAGGCCGTCGAGTTCGCCACGCTGGCCTGGGTCGACTGGTTCAACAATCGCCGGCTGCTGGAGCCTATCGGCAACATCCCGCCGGCCGAGGCCGAGGAACGCTATTACGCGATGCTGGACGAGCCAGCTATGGCGGCGTGACTCAAACGAAATGGCCTCCGGGAAACCCGGGGCGGTTCACGTGAAGGGTTCACCAACCTTCCGATCAAGATCGTCACTCAGGTGAAGTTCAATTCAAATCTGAAATCGAGCTGGTTCACCTCGGTGATGCAGATCATCAGTAACCTAACCATGATCACCGTTATGCTCTCTGGCGCGGCGCTCATTCGCGAGCGCGAGCAGGGTACGGTCGAGCACCTGCTCGTGATGCCGGTCGTACCTATCGAGATCATGCTGTCGAAGATCTTAGCGAACGGCATTGTCATCGTGGCTGCCGCGGGACTGTCACTGCTGCTTGTGGTGCAGTGGTGGCTGCAGGTACCGATTACGGGATCGATCCTGCTATTTTTAGCCGGCTCGTGCTTCTATGTGTTCACGGTCGCAGCGCTTGGCATCGCTCTCGGCACCATCGCTTCCACTATGGCCCAGTTATGCCTCCTGTCGATCCCGGTGTTGCTGGTGATGATGCTTCTTTCCGGCAGCACGACACCGCTGGAAAGCATGCCAATCTGGCTGAAGTACATCATGCTGGTCATCAGCCCTACGCCGCACTTCGTCGTTTTTGCCCAGAATGTGCTTTACCGAGGCGCCGATGCTTCCATCGTCTGGCCCGAGATCGTTGCGACGACCGCTATTGGGAGCATCTTTTTCGGTATCGCGTTGTACCGCTTCCGCCGCGTTATTTTCAGCGGCTGAAAGTGCAGACTCGCGAAATCTGAAGAGCGGATATCGTCGACAGGCGCTTCGCGTGCTCAAACGAAAGATGCAGAGGGAAGGCGTCTTCCGCGAATGCGGCAGCGCGAGAGCTCGAGAAGCCCAGCATCAAACCGCCCGCGCCAAGGATCGCTCCTACTGCCGCCTTAGCGATCAAAATCAACCGCATCGGCGGCAACCGCAACGGTTGCGAGTGGATCGGGGAAACGGAGCGATCGAAGACGCAGGCTGGTGAGAATGGAGGCATAGTGTGAACTCGATTGCAGCTCTATGCCGCGATTAGCGGGCCCACACCCTGATCGAGGGAACGCTCATGACTCTTTCTGCGCGCGATTGTGGCGCCGAGGGAAGGTTGGACCAATGGCAGGCGTCGGCCTCAAGCTAGTAGTGGAAGGTCCAGAGCAGGCTCTCGCTCAGCCCCTTCAGCGCCTCGACCGCGTCTGGGCGCTCGCGCGCCAGCGTGGTGATCAGCGCGTCGGCCACGGCGAAAGCCGCGGTCGGAGAGTTCGGCAGGAAGCTGTTGCGGGCCGGGGCGAAGAAGGTCATGTCGGCCAGCGGCACAAGCGGCGATGATGGCCCGTCGGTCAGGGCGACCAGGATCGCGCCGCGTTTCTTGGCGAACTTGGCGAGCTCCAGCGTCGCGCGCGAGTAACGCGGCAGCGAGATCGCGATGACCACGTCCTGCGGACTGGCCGAGAGCATATGGCGGACGGCGCGCTCGGGCCCGCCGCGCGAGGAGGCGAAGACGACCTCGGCGTCGAGGTAGAGCGCCAGCCCATCCTCGAGGAAGGCCCCGACATAGTGGCTGGCGCCGGAGCCGACGATGAAGATCCGGCGCGCCTTCAGCATCAGGCCGATGGCGCGGTTGACCGTCTCCTCCTCCAGCGTCGCGATCGCCTCGTCGAGATTGGCGGCCTCGCCCTTCAACGTCGTCGCCATGGTGGCGAAGACCGAGCCGGCAGCGGCACGCGCATCGGCGAGCCCCTCGACCGGCGCGAGCGCGACTTTGAGCGCCGTCGACAGCGCCGCGCGGAAATCGCCATAATTGCGGTAGCCCAGCGCCCGGACGAAGCGGGTCACGGTCGCGGTCGAGGTGCCGCTCTTCTCGGCCAAGCCCTCGATCGTCACCGTCGCCGAATCGAGCGGGCTCTGCAGCACGAAATCGGCCGCCTTGCGATGGCCCTCGCTCAGCGAGGGGTAGATCCGGGCGATGCGATTGGCGAGATCCGTCGTCGGCTTCAGGGCGCGTGACATGGCTCTCCCGGTGATTGACGTCGGATCATTTTCATGTTTGCTACCGCGTGAAAATAAAGCTGTCAAAACCATCAGCTACGGGAACGGAGACCGACCGATGCGTCAGCGCGCATTCATCACCCTTCTGCTCGGCGCCAGCATGCTCAGCGCGAGTGTGCTCAGCGTTCCTGCCATGGCGCAGACCCTGCGCATCGCGCTAGCCTCCGAGCCGACCGCGGTCGACCCGCATTATCACGACCTCACCCCCAACAACGCTCTCGCCCAGCACATCTTCGACAGTCTCGTGCGCCAGGACGAGAAGCAGGCGCTCCAGCCCGGCCTCGCCACCTCGTGGGAGAATGACGGCAAGAACCGCTGGACCTTCAAGCTGCGCCAGGGCGTCAAGTTCACCAACGGCCAGCCCTTCGGCGCGCAGGACGTGGTCTTCACCTTCTGCCGCACGCTGAAGAACGAGACCAAGGTCTCCGATTCCTTCGCCGACATCACCGGCAATTTCGCCAAGGTCGAGACGCCGGATGCCGGCACGCTGGTGATCGAGACCAAGGAGCCGGAGCCGCTGCTGCCGACCCTGCTCTCGGGGCTGCCGATCCTCTCCGCCTCGATCGTGCAGCACGGCGCCATCAGCTACGATATCGAGAAGAACTGCGGCGTCACCGGCGCCTGGCCGGCGGTCAACAATTTCAACGACGGCTCGATGGCGATCGGAACCGGTCCCTACAAGTTGAAATCCTATGTCCGCGGCTCAGCGATCGAGCTGGAGCGCAACCCGAGCTATTGGGGGGCGGCCGAGCCCTGGGCAACCGTGCGATTCCTGCCGGTGACCAATGCCGGCCCGCGCCTCGCCGGCCTGCTCGCCGGCGACTACGACGTGATCGAGAACCCAGCGGCCCGCGACCTTGGCCGGATCAAGAGCGACAAGCGCTTCGGCTCGGTCATCACGCCCTCGACCCGCGTGGTCTATTTCCAACTCGACGTCGCCCGCGACGAGAGCCCCTTCGTCAAGGCGCCCGATGGCAAGAATCCGCTGAAGGACGCCCGCGTGCGCAAGGCGATGTCGCTCGCCATCGACCGCGAGGCGATCGTCAAGCGCATCATGGATGGCGCGGCCGAGCCGGCCTACCAGTATCTTCCGACCGGGATGTTCGGCACGCTGCCAAACCCGCCCAAGCTCGCTTACGATCCCGCCGCCGCCAAGAAGCTGCTGGCCGAAGCGGGTTATCCGAACGGCTTCCAGCTGACGCTGTCGTCGACGAACGACCGCTACATCAACGACAGCCAGATCACCCAGGCGGTCGCGCAATACCTGACCCAGATCGGCATCAAGACCGAAGTCGACGCGATGACGCGCGCGATCTACTTCCCGCGCCGCGCCAAGAAGGAATTCAGCGTCGCGATCGGCGGCTGGGGCTCGGCGACCGGCGAGGCCGCCTCCTTCCTGCGCCAGTGGCCGCCGACCCCGAACGAGGCCAAGACCCTCGGCGGCTCGAACTATGGCGGCTACAAGAACGACGAGTTCGACAAGGTGATCCGCGCCGCGGTCTCGACGCTCGACGACAAGAAGCGCGCCGAACTGCTGCAGCAGGCGATGAAGCTGGTCCTTGACGACGGCGCCTTCATCCCCCTCCATTTCGAAAGCGGCATCTGGGCTCACAAGGCCGAGCTCGCAGTCACCGGCCGCGCCGACCAGTTCATGCTCGCCATGTCGGTGAAGCCGGCGAAGTAAGCCGGCGATCACCTCACCGAGGTTCGGCGCATGACCGCCTTCGTCCTGCAGCGGCTGATCCAGAGCCTGCTCGTGCTGCTCGCGGTCTCGATCGTGGTCTTCCTTGCCGTCTATGGCATCGGAGACCCGATCGAGCTCCTGGTCTCGCCCTCGGCCAGTGCGGCCGAGCGCGAGGCGTTGATCCGTCGCCTCGGCCTCGATCTGCCGGTCTGGCAGCAATACCTGACCTTCATGGCCAATGCGCTGAAGGGCGATCTCGGCCGCTCCTTCGTGCATGGCGTCCCGGCGCTGCAGCTGATCCTGGCGCGGCTGCCGGCGACCTTCGAACTGGTGCTGCTGGCGATGACGCTGGCGCTCGCCGCCGCCATCCCGCTCGGGCTGAGGGCGGGCCTGAACCCCGACAGCCGGAGCGCCCGGATCGTCATGGCCAGCACCGTGCTCGGCTTTTCGCTGCCGAGCTTCTGGAAGGGCATGATGCTGATCCTGCTCTTCGCCGTCTGGCTCGGCTGGCTGCCGACCGCGGGCCGCGGCGAGACGGTCTCGGTTCTCGGTGTCCAGACCAGCCTGCTGACGCTCGACGGGCTGCAGCACATCGCCCTGCCCGCGCTCAACCTCGCGATCCCGAACCTTGCCCTGATCATCCGGCTCGTCGCCGCCGGCACCACCGAGACGATGACCCTCGACTACGTCAAATACGCCCGCGCCAAGGGCGTGCGCCCCAAGCGCATCGTCAACCGGCACATCCTGCGCAACATCCTGATCCCGGTGGTCACCGTGGTCGGCGTCGAGTTCGGCAGCCTCGTCGCCTTCTCCACGATCACCGAGACCGTCTTCGCCTGGCCCGGCATGGGCAAGCTGCTGATCGACTCGGTCTACCAGCTCGACCGGCCGGTGGTCGTCGCCTACGTCCTCCTGGCGACGCTGCTCTTCGTCACCGTCAACTTCCTGGTCGACGTGCTCTATGCCGCACTCGACCCGCGGGTGAAGCTTGCCGGAGAACAGGCATGAGCCTCGACACTCCGCGCCTCGCCGGCCCCATCAAGGCCGACACGCCCTTGCGCGAAAACGTGCTGCGCCATCTGCGCAATCGCCCGACCACGCGCGGCGCCGCGATCCTGCTGGGGATCATGGTGGCGCTCGCTCTGCTGGCTCCATTCATCACGCCGCAGAACCCGCATGACCTCGGCTCGCTCAGCGTGATGGACAACCGCCTGGCGCCGGGCGAGCAGGGCATGAGCGGCTTCACCTTCTGGCTCGGCAGCGACGCGCAGGGCCGCGACATGGTGAGTGCCATCCTCTACGGGCTGCGCACCAGCCTGCTCGTCGGCCTGGCCTCGACCATCGGCGCGCTCTCGATCGGCATCCTCGCCGGGCTCGCCGCGGCGCAGTTCGGCGGCGTGGTCGACGCCGTCATCATGCGCGTCGTCGACTTCATGCTCGGCTTCCCCTCGATCCTGGTCGCGCTGGTGCTGCTCGCCTCGATCGGGCGCGGCGTCGACAAGGTCATCCTCGCCATCGTGCTGGTGCAATGGGCGCAATATGCCCGCCTGATGCGGGCGGCGGCGCTGGTCGAGCGGCGCAAGGAATACATCGAGGCGGCCGTCAATTTCGGCCTGCCGACCCGCCACATCATGCTGGCGCATCTCCTGCCGAACTCGGTCGGTTCAGTGCTCGTCGTAGCCAGCATCAGCATCGCCTCGGCGATCACGCTGGAAGCGACGCTCTCCTTCCTCGGCGTCGGCGTGCCGGTGACGCAGCCCTCGCTCGGCCTGCTCATCGCCAACGGCTTCGAGTTCCTGCTCTCCGGCGAATACTGGATCGCCGTCTTCCCCGGCATCGCGCTCGTGCTCCTGATCATGTCGCTCAATCTCGTCGGCGATCGCCTGCGCCGCAGCTTCAACGTGCGCGCATGAGCGAGACCCATCTCCTTTCCGTGCGCGGCCTCAAGACCGTGTTCCATGCGCAGGACGGCGCCTGGCCGGCGGTCGACGGCGTCGATTTCAGCGTCGCCAAGGGCGAGGTGCTCGGCCTCGTAGGCGAATCCGGCTCGGGCAAGTCGGTGACCGGCTTCTCGCTGGTGCAATTGATCGATCCGCCGGGCGAGGTCGTCGCCGGCGAAGTCCTGTTCGACGGCGACGATCTGCGCGCCGCGTCGCAGGAGCGCCTGCGCCAATTGCGCGGCGACCGGATCGCGATGATCTTCCAGGATCCGCTGATGACGCTGAACCCGGTGCTCAGCATCGGCGAGCAGATGAGCGAGGCGATCCTCGAGCATCGCGCCTGCAGCCGGCAGGAGGCGCTCGAAAAGGCTGCCAAGGCGCTGACGCGTGTCGGCATCTCCTCGCCGGAGGCGCGCCTGAAGCAGTACCCGCACGAATTCTCCGGCGGCATGCGCCAGCGCGTCGCGATCGCGACGGCCCTCCTGAACGATCCCGACCTGATCATCGCCGACGAGCCGACCACCGCGCTCGACGTCACCATCCAGGCGCAGATCCTCTACGAGGTGCAGAAGCTTTCGCGCGAGAGCGGCGCCGCGGTGATCTGGATCACTCATGATCTCGCCGTCGTCGCCGAACTCGCCGACCGGGTGGCCGTGATGTATGCCGGCCGCATCGTCGAGATCGGCGATGTCGAGATCGTACTCGACCGGCCGCGCCATCCCTATACGCTCGGCCTGCTCAACTCCTCCGCCACCATGGTCGAGCCGGGCGAGCGCCTGCGCCAGATCGACGGCATGGCGCCGCGCATCGACTCGCGGCCCTCCGGTTGCCCTTTCCGGCCGCGCTGCGAGCGGGCCTTGCCGGTCTGCGCCGAGAGCGATCCGCAGCCGCAGGCCCATGACGGCCGCACCTTGCGCTGCCACAACCCCGTGCCGGATCAGGTGGCGGCATGAGCGAGACCCTGTTCGAGCTGCGCGGCGTCCGCAAATATTTCCGCGGCAAGGCCAACATGGCCGAGCGTATCCTGACCGCGATCGGCAAGCATGCGCCGCCCTCGACGCTGAAGGCGGTTGACGGCGTCAATCTCAGCGTCCGCAAGGGCGAGGTGCTCGGCCTCGTCGGCGAATCCGGCTGCGGCAAGTCGACCCTGGCACGCATCGCCACCGGCATCCTGCCGCCGACCGAGGGCGAGGTCGTCTACAAGGGTCGCTCAGCCGCGGCGCTGAAGGGCAAGGACCGGCTCGATTATCTGCTGAAGGTGCAGATGATCTTCCAGGACCCCTATGCCTCGCTCGACCCGCGCATGCGGGTGAGCCGCATCGTCGGCGAGGCGCTTTCGGTCCACAAGCTGGTGCCGAAGGCCGAGATCGACGGCGCTGTCGACCGGGCGCTGAGCGAGGTCGGACTCGACCTGGCTTATCGCGAGCGCTACCCGCACCAGTTCTCCGGCGGCCAGCGCCAGCGCATCGGCATCGCCCGCGCGCTGGCGGTGAAGCCCGATTTCCTCGTCTGCGACGAGCCGGTCTCGGCGCTCGACGTCTCGATCCAGGCGCAGGTGATCAACCTGTTCATGGATGTGCGCGAGCGGCACGGCCTGACTTATCTCTTCGTCAGTCATGACCTCGGCCTCGTCCGCCATATCAGCGACCGCGTCGCGATCATGTATCTCGGCCGTACCGTAGAGATCGGCAGCGCGACCGCGATCTTCGCCGAGCCGGCGCATCCCTATAGCGCCGCTTTGATCAAGGCGATCCCGTCGGCGGCACGGCGCAAGAGCAGCTTCCAGCCGCTCAAGGGCGAATTGCCCTCGCCGCTGTCGCCGCCTTCCGGCTGCCCCTTCCACCCGCGCTGCGAGCACGTCATGGCGGTCTGCCGCGAGGTCCGCCCGGAGCTCACGGAAATCGCGCCCGGCCGCAGCGCCGCCTGCCACCTGCACAAGATACCGAAGGCCGCATGACCACGCTCGTTCTCGATCCGCCGCAAGGCCGCAGCACCCTGCCCTTCGTCGACGCCCGCCATCCGGAGCGGCCGCTGGAGGTCAATTTCTACCGTCCGGCGCGGCATCGCCCGGAGGACGAACTCGTCTTCGTCCAGCACGGCATGCTGCGTAATGGCGACGACTATCGCGACTTCTGGATCGACGCTGCCGAGAAGCACAACCTCTTGATCGTCGCCCCGACGTTCGGCAACGCGCACTTTCCCAAGGCCGAAGGCTACAATAACGGCCTCGTCGTCGGCGAAGGCGGCGGGATCGCCGCCTCCGGAGACTGGCTCTATGCTATCCCCGTCCGTGTGCTGACGGCGCTGCGCAAGGCTGGCGTGACAACACGCGACAAGGTCAAGCTGTTCGGCCATTCCGCCGGCGGCCAGTTCGTCCACCGTCTGCTGGCGACACAGGCCGAAACGCCCTACGAGGTCGCCTTCGCCGCCAATTCCGGCTGGTACACGCTGCCGACGCTGGAGCGGCGTTTTCCGGAAGGACTCGGCGGGCTCAGTTTCGGCGAGGCGGAGCTCGCGCGCTGGCTGGCCTGGCCGATGGTGATCTTCGCCGGCGACCAGGACATCGTCACCAGCGATCCCAGCTTGCCGGCGCAAGCGGAGGCGCTGGGGCAGGGGCCGATGCGCTATGCCCGGGCGCATTTCATGCTCGACTTCGCCAGAGCGGAAGCGGCGCGGCGCGGCCTTCCCTGCAACTGGTCGCTGATCACCGTGCCTGGAGTCGGTCATGACGGAGCTGCGATGTCGCGAGCCGCCGCCGCGTACTGGTTCGAAGGTCGCATTCCGCGAGTCGATGAACTGAAGCCCCAGGCGGCGGTGGCCTGACGTCTGCAGCGCCTCTCGCGAAAATCGTTGGATCGGCCGCCTATTGTAGCCGGAGGATCCGACTGAAGAGTCGACGCCGTCTGCAACGAGGCGGACTACCCGGGAGCTTCGGATTTAATCGAAGCCGGATGCCAATTATGCCAGATGTCCGCTTCGGGGCAGAGGGCGAAGGACAGCTTCTGGCGCGTTTCGCCCTGACGAGCAGTGGACGTATTGTGGCCCTTAACTGACCCAGGCAAGGTCCTCTTTCCGGCAGTTCGCCTCAGCGCCTCGTAGCCGAGCCGCAGTTAGCGCCAAGCACAAGAAGTCAAGCACTTCAGAATTCTACCGTCGCCCGCCAAGGGCGATCAGACTGACGTCGATCGTGCCCGCCCGGAAACCGGCCTCACAATAGCATAGATAGAATTCCCATAGCTTGCGGAACTGCTCGTCGAAGCCTTGCGGAGCGATCTGCGGCCAGTTCTCCAAGAAGCGCCCGCGCCACTGCTTCAAGGTCCAGGCGTAGCTCGAGCCGAACCCGACGCGCTCGATCTCGACGAGCCCCGCCGCCTGCGCCGCGCCGACCAGTGCGGGAACCGAAGGCAGACAGCCCCCGGGGAAGATGAAGCGCTGGATGAAGTCCGTACTTTGCTGGTAGGGCTCGAACAGAGCGTCGTCGATGGTGATCGCCTGCAGCACCGCATGACCACGGGCCGTCAGCGAGCGGCTCAAGGCGGCAAAATAGGTCGGCCAGTAGTCGCGTCCCACCGCCTCGATCATCTCGATCGAGACGATGCGATCAAACTGGCTGACAACGTCGCGATAATCCTGCAGGCGAAGATCGACCCGGTCCGCCAGCCCGGCTTCGGCGATCCGCCTTTGCGCGTAGTCGAGCTGCGCCGGGGAAAGTGTGATCGCCGTGACAAGGCAGCCCTCGCGGGCCAGGCGCTCGGCCAGGGCGCCCCAGCCGCAGCCGATATCGAGAACCCGCTCGCCGCCCGAGAGCGCGAGCATCCCGACGATCCTGTCGAGCTTGCGATCCTGCGCGGCCTCGAGCGTGTCCGTCGGTGCCTCGTAGAGGGCGGACGAGTAGGTCATGCCTGCGTCAAGCCAGTACCGGTAGAAGTCGTTGCCGAGGTCGTAATGGGCGGTGATGTTGCGGCGACTGCCGGCCCGGCTGTTGGCGTTGCGCGAGTGCCGCAGCCGATTGAGCAGGCGCGCCGGCCAGGTGCCGGAGACGAGCCGGCGGAGCGTCGCATCGTTACGCGCCCCGAGTTCGATCAGCGCCGTCAGGTCGGGCGTCGTGAAATCGCCGTCGCGGTAGGCCTCGGCCAGGCCGATATCGCCGTCGAGCATCAGCCGACGCATGGTGCGCCAGTTCTTCAGGACGATCGCCGCCTGCGGGCCGGGACCGGCGGACCCACTCCAAAGCTGCTCGCCTTCGGGGGTGACGATGCTCAGCCTGCCGACGACGATCTGCGAGAGCAGCCGTCGCAGGAACCAGCGGGAGAGGCCGATGCCGCCCCGCAGCGAGAGCGACGAGTCGGCCATCGATGCCTGGCGTTCGGTGTCGGGAAGCCTCATGGCTGCGTCGATTCCTTCGGAAGAGGAGCCGCCCGGCCGGTGCTGAACCGATGCTCGGGCGGAGCAGGATGCGTCCACCAGCGCATGCGCTTCGCCAGCAGACGCAGCGCGTGCCAGTGGATGGCGGCGGTGACCTTCAAGGTCAGCAGCGGGTGGGTCGCCAGCAGGCGCAGCAGCGCCGGGTCGTCGAGCGTGCGGCGTTCGCCGCTGAGGGAGGCGGCGATCAGCCTGCCCTCGGCGTCATGCCCGTCGATCACGACCGCGACGCGCTCGCCAGGCGGCTCGACCTGAAAGGCGTAGCGCATGGCAAGGCTCATGAAGGGCGAGACATGGAAGCGCTTTTCCGCCTCCTGCCGCACGGGACGCGCCTGCCCGCCGACCGGTGCGACATAACTGTGGATCTCGCCGAAGGTGTTGTGTACCTCGTAGACAGTGGCCCGCAGGCCGCCATCCCGGCCATAGCAGAAGTAGATGCTGACCGGATTGAAGGCGTAGCCGAGGATGCGCGGCATGGTCAGCAGCCGCACTGCGCCGTCATCCCAGCCGATGCCCGCCGCCGCCAGCGCTTCCGCAACCTGGTCCTTCAACGGCCTGCCGCTGCGGTCGCCGTAGTCGGCATCCCGGAAGGCGTAGAGGTTGAAGCGGTTGCGGGAGAACAGGCGCGATCGCTGGGCCAGGGCTTCGATCTCGTCGAGATCGAGCAGCATCCAGAAGACGCGATAGGCCAGCGCATGCGGCTTCGGCCGGAACCGGCTGTGGCGGACGCGGCCGACATAGAGCGCGGAATGCCAGGTCGTGCTGCGCGTCATGCCGCCAGCTCGCGCCGAGCTGGGAGCGGGATCCGGCCGGATTCGTCGATTACGTTCCAGGGACGCCGGACGTCGCCGAGCGCCTCGGCGACGGCGAGCCCCGACTGCAGCCCGTCCTCGTGAAAACCCGAGCCGAAATAGGCGCCGCAGAACCAGCTTCGCCTCGCACCCTGCAGCGCCCACAGATGCTCCTGGGCTGCGAGCGCGGCCCGGTCGAAGATCGGATGCTCGTAGACCTCTTCCCGCAGGATGGTCTCGGCGCGCAGCGTCTCGGGCGGGTTGAGCGTGACGAAGAATGGCCGCTGCCTGGGCAGATCCTGCAGGAGGTTCATCCAATAGGTGACCGCGCAGGCGGCATCCGGCCGGGCGCGCTCGCCGAGATGGTTCCAGCTCGCCCAGGCGCGGCGGCGACGCGGCATCAAGGCCTCGTCGCCATGCAGCAGGGCGCGATTCCGGCTGTAACGAAAGGCGCCCAGCGCGGCCGCTTCGAGCGGGTCGGGATCAGCCAGCATCGCCAGCGTCTGGTCGGCATGGGTAGCGAAGACGACCTGGTCGAAGCGCTCGCTCCAGCCGTCGCCCGCAACCAGCACCTCGTTCGGCGAGCGCCTGACCTGCCGCGCCGGCGTGCCGAGCCGGACGCCGCCGCGAAACCGGCTGCGCAGCCGCTCGACATAGACCGCGCTGCCGCCAGTGACGGTGCGCCAGAGCGGGCGGTCGGTCAGTTGCAGCAGGCCGTGATTATGATGGAAGCGGAGGAAGGCCTGGGCAGGATAGGACAGGATCTCCGAGCAGGGAGCCGACCAGATCGCCGCCGCCATCGGCAGGAGGTGATCGTCCCGAAACGCGGCGCCATAGCCGCCGGCAGCCAGATATTCGCCGAGCGTCATCGCCGCGGCGCTTCCTGTCAGGGCGTCGCGAGTGGCGTCGCGGTAGAAGCGGACGAGGCCCCGGAGCATGGCCCAGAAGCGCGGGTTGGCGAGATTGCCAGGCTGCGCGAACAGGCCGGACAGGCCGGTGCCGCTGTATTCGAGGCGCCCATCGTCGAGCGAGACGGCGAAGGACATTTCGGTCGGCTGCGTCGCGACGCCGAGATGGTCGAGCAGGGCCACGAAGTTCGGATAGGTCTTCTCGTTGTAGACGATGAAGCCTGTATCGACCGGCGTTTCTGCGCCACCCTCTCCCGGCACCAGCACAGTGTTGGCATGGCCGCCTAGCCTCGGCTCGGCCTCGATCAGCACGACGTCATGCGCCTGTCCCAGCAGCCACCCCGCCGACAACCCGGCGATGCCGGCGCCGATGACGGCGATTTTCTTCGGGTGTGCGTGAGCCTGCGGCATGGCCATTCCTTGCTTTTCGGAAGGCTATACGCGGGGGGCTGCTCTTTGGATTTGTCGCCCGGTCCCGGAAATGCCGCTGCTATGTGAGCCGATCGCTCGTGCCGCGCGTAAAGCAGAACGAGGCAAACAAAGGTCCGGCAATGCCCGCCAAGCGGTTGAAGCGTCTGTTCGCGGCACTAGGTGCCTATGTCGCCCATCCGCGGCCGCGGGAAGCCATCGCCAACACCGTGGCGTTGGTGATCGTCTCGAACCAGCCCTTCTACCCGCTCTATCTTTATTGGGCCGTGTCGCCGGTGATCTCGCCAGCCTTTCTGACCTTCCTCTCGACGCCGCTGTTCGCGCTGGTGCCGCGCGCGATGCGCAGCAATTCCAGGCTCGGGCGCTGCCTTTTGCTCTGCGCCGGGATCGGCAACACGCTGCTCTGCCGCTTTGCCTTCGGCAACGCCTCAGGCGTCGAAGCCTTCCTGTTCCCCTGTCTGATGCTGTCGGCGCTGCTCTTTCGCCGCGACGAGCGCATCTATGCCGCCGGGTGCATGGCGCTGAGCTTCGCGGCCTATCTCTTCCCCGTCGATGCCGTCATGGCTCCGCTGCATCTCTACACGCCGCAGGAATATCTCGCCCTGCAGCGCCTGAACTTCCTGAGCGCGGCGTCGCTGACGGCGCTGATAGGCTGGCTTTTCGCCCAGCGACGCCCGGACATCGCGCCAGACGGGGAAACCGGAACCGAACAGCGAGCGTAGAAGAGACGTAACTTGCGGAAAGGACATCGCATGAGACGTCTTCTGCTCGCCCTGATCGTGGCGTCCCCATCGGCCGCGAGTGCGGCTTCGACCACGCTCGACGGCACTTGGCTGCGCGACGACGGCAACGCCCGCGTTCGCATCGCTCCGTGCGGCGACAAGATCTGCGCGACCAATCTCTGGATCAGCGACACCAGCAACGGCGAGGCAGCCGGCGACAAGCTGATCATGACCCTGTCGCGCCAAGCTGACGGCTCCTTCTCCGGCACCGCCTATGATCCCAAGCGGGACTGGTCCTATTCGATGACCATCAAAACCGCTCCGGGCGAACTCACCACGCGCGGTTGTATCCTCGGTCGCCTGGTCTGCCGCGATGTCGGCTGGAAGTCGGCCGACTAGCCGACAGGCCCGCGCAGTGATCCGTCGCCGCGGTGCCACCGTATCTTCGCCATGGTTGCCGCGTTCACCCTGACCGTCGAAGATATGCGCGAGGCGTCAGCCGCAGCGCCGGGAGGTCGGTTCTTCGCTTTGTTCGACGCCAATGCCTTGATTGCCGCGATCGCGCGCTCGGGCGACCGGGACGCGTTCGCCGAGCTGTTCGACCATTTCGCGCCGCGCGTGAAGGGATTGCTGATGCGTGGCGGGACCTCTGCGGAACTGGCCGAGGAAATCGCGCAGGAGACGCTGCTCACGGTCTGGCGAAAGGCCGCCCTGTTCGATCCTGCCAAGGCGAACGCCTCGACCTGGATCGCCACGATCGCGCGCAACCGGCGCATCGACATCGCCCGGCGCGAAGCGCGGTCACGGCTCTCGCAAGTTTATGAGATTCTCGATGAAGACGGACCTGAACAGCCTGACGAGACCATCTCGGGAGCCGAGCGCGATGCGCGGATCAGGGCAGCGATGACCGGATTGTCCGCCGACCAGTACCGCGTCGTCGAGCTCGCCTTCCTGGAGGAGTTCAGCCATCAGGACGTGGCGAAACGCCTGGCGATTCCGCTCGGCACGGTGAAGTCGCGGCTGCGCCTGGCGCTTTCGCATCTGCGCGGCAAGCTGGAGGATCTGCGATGAGCACGGTCCATCGCCCATCTGACGAGACCCTTGCCGCCTTTGCCGGCGGGCACCTCGACGAGGGGCTGGCGCTGGCTGTGGCTGCCCATGTCGAGCTGAACAGCGAAAGCCGGCACCTCGTGCAGGAGGCCCAGGCGATCCAGGGCGCCATGCTCGACCGCATCGAGCCGGTTGCGATGGCGAGAGGTGCTCCGGATCCATCCGGGCAAAAGCCGGCGGACAATCCGATCGTCGCCCTTCCACCGGCCGAGCAGGACATGCCGAATGTATTGCGTCCCTACGCCTTCGGGCCCTGGCGGCCGATCGGCATCCGGGTCGCGATGCGGCGCATCGAGGTGCCTGGAGCACAGGCGCGGGTCTTCATGCTGCGGGCCGGTCCCGGGATCGCGCTGCCGCACCACAGGCACACCGGCTTCGAATGGACGACCATCCTGTCCGGCGCCTATGAGCACGAATATGGCCGTTATGCCGCCGGCGATTTCGACGAGGCTGACGCGGAGCACCATCACACGCCGCGTGTCGACCCCATCGAGGGCTGCACCTGCCTCGTCGCCATGACCGGCAACGTCCTGTTCCAGGGCTGGCTCGGCCGGCTGCTGCAACCGCTGGTGCGGCTGTGACCCTGGCCTCCTTCGCCGCGGCGCTGCTGTTCATCGCGGTCGCGATGTCGGCGACCATGCAGTTCGCGACCCGGATCGAGCGCCGCACCGGCAACTCCGGCTGGATCGACGTCGTCTGGACGTTCGGTCTCGGCGTGACCGGTGCCGCGGGCGCACTCCTACCGTTCGGCGACGGGCCGCTTGGCCGCCGCCTCTTCGTCGCTGCGCTCGTCGTGGCTTGGGCGCTGCGCCTCGGCCTGCACATAGCGGGCCGTACCAAGGGTATCGCCGACGACCCGCGCTATGCGCGGATGAAGCGCGACTGGGGCCCGCAGGCGCCTGCAAAGATGGCCCGGCTGCTGCAATTGCAGGCGCTCGCGAGCATCCCCCTCGCCATCGGCATCGTCCTGGCGGCTCATAATCCGGCGGCGCTGGGCCAGGCGCAGGATGCGCTCGGCCTGGCGATCTTCCTTGTCGGCATCGCCGGAGGCGCAATCGCCGACCGGCAGCTTCGCGCCTTCGCCCGCTCCGGACGAGGCGGCGTCTGCGATACCGGTCTCTGGGCGTTCTCGCGGCATCCCAATTACTTCTTCGAAGCCGTGCTCTGGTGTGCCTATGGCGTGATCGCTTCCGCCATCGCTTACCCGCAAGGCTGGCTCGCCTGGCTCGCGCCCGCCGCGATCACCCTGCTTCTCGTCCGCGTCTCCGGCATTCCGCCGCTGGAGGAGCACATGCTCGCCAAGCACGGAGCGGCCTATCACGACTATCAGGTGCGGACCAGCGCCTTCATCCCGCTGCCGCCACAAGGAGCCGGGCCATGACGATCATGCAGAGGCTTTCGAGCTGGGGCGAGGCTTTGCCGGTGCCCGATGCGATCAGCCGCATGGTCATCGCATCGCTGGTGGGACGAACGGAGCGCACGCTCGCAACCCAGCCAGGCAATGCGGCTAGCTTCGCGCGGGAGATGGCTGATCACCCGATCGCGCTGCACACAGATGCCGCCAATGCCCAGCATTACGAAGTGCCGGCAGCATTTTTCGAGGAGGTCCTTGGGCCGAAGCAGAAATACTCCTGCTGCTATTACGCCGACCCGGCCGACAGTCTCGCAACGGCCGAGAATGCGGCGCTGGCGCTGACTGCCGAGCATGCCGGCCTCGCCGACGGGCAGGAGATCCTCGAGCTCGGCTGCGGCTGGGGCTCGCTCTCGCTGTGGATGGCGGAAGCCTACCCGCAGGCACGGATCGTCTCGGTCTCGAACTCGGCCTCGCAGCGCGCCATTATCGAAGCGCTCGCGCGCGAACGCGGCTTCGGCAATCTACGCGTGATCACCGCCGACATGAACGACTTCGCCATCGAGGAGCGCTTCGACCGCGTCGTCTCGGTCGAGATGTTCGAACACATGGCCAACTGGCGCGCGCTGCTCGGGCGCGTCCATGGCTGGCTGCAGCCGGACGGGCGCCTGTTCATCCACGTCTTCGCCCATGTACAGGGTTGTTACCGCTTCGATGTCGGCGAGAGTGCCGACTGGATCGCCCAGCACTTCTTCACCGGCGGGATCATGCCGAGCGCAGCTCTGGCGCACCAGTTCCCCGATCTCTTCGCAGTGGAAGAAGAATGGCGCTGGGGCGGCGACCATTATCGCCGTACCGCGGAGGATTGGCTGGCGAATTTCGACCGCAACCTGCCGTCGCTCGAACCGATCCTGCGCGCGGTCTATGGCGAGGACGCGCCTTTATGGCGCCGGCGCTGGCGCCTGTTCTTCCTGGCTACGAGCGGGCTTTTCGGGCACTCGGGCGGTGAAGCCTGGGGCGTCAATCACTATCGGCTCCGGCCCGTCTGACGGCGCGCGGGCCGCGGCTGGCGATCAGAGCCAGCCCCAGCTGCCCGCGCGCCGCACGGCCTCGTACGCAATCCAGCTGCAGAAGCTGACCACCACCGTGCCGTAGACGATGTCGGCGAGCGTGATCGTCAGCGTCCACGGTCGAAGCGTTGCGTAATTCGTCAGATCGTAGGTGGCATAGGCGAGCAGGCCGATCAGGGCTCCGTTGACGAGCGCCGCACCGGCGTTGCCCTCGCGCAAGGCGGGCATCACCGCGAAATGCAGCACGCCGAGCGGAAAGCCGAAATAGAACAGAGCCGCCGGCACATAGCGCACCTGTTCGACTATCAGGTCGCCGAGCGCCGGACGATAGAGCCTGGTCGTCATCGTACCGAGCCAGACTGCATCGCAGATGCCGAAGGCGACGAGAAAGGCGACGTAGCCGGCGACGAAGCGCATGACGACCTCCAGGACTTGGTACCTGCAGATACGCAGCGCGCGCCCATCCGGATTACCTTGCCGAGCAGCTTGCACCGCCCGACGATCCAGCGCGCCTTGTTCGACGTACATTCGCAAAGGCCAGCAACGCAAAGGCGCCTATGACGATCTCGATTTCCAGGCGCGCTGTCATGGCGGCGCTTTCCAGCATGGCCCTCGCCGGTTGCGCCGCGCTACGGCCAGGCGCGCTGAACGAAGGCGCCCGCGACGTCGCCTATGGCCGCCATCCCCGTCAGACGATGGATATCTATGTTCCGCCCGGCGGCAGATCGGGAAAGCCGGTCGTCTTCTTCATCTATGGCGGCTCATGGGCCAACGGGGCCAAGGAGAGCTATGCCTTCGTCGGCGACGCCCTGGCCAGTCGTGGCTTCGTCACCGTGATCGCCGACTACCGGCTCGTGCCGGAGGTAAGGTTCCCGGTCTTCATCGAGGATGGCGCCGCGGCGCTTCGCTTCGTCCGTGACAACGTCGCGCGTTACGGCGGTGATCCGCGCAGGATTCACCTCATGGGGCACTCGGCGGGTGCCTACAACGCAATGATGCTGACGCTGGACTGGAGCTATCTCGCGCGCGCCGGCCTGTCCCCCGATGTCATTCGCTCGGCGGTAGGCCTTTCGGGTCCCTATGACTTTTTGCCTCTGGATATCGACGTGACCAAAGCGGCATTCGGCTCTGCGCCCAAGCTGGAACGGACGCAGCCGATCCATTTCGCACGCAAGGACGTGCCGCCGATCCTGCTCGCGACCGGCGCCGCCGACACCACCGTCCTGCCCCGCAACAGCGAGCGGCTCGCCGCTGCGTTACGCCGCGCCGGTGCGCCTTCCGCGACGCTCAAGATCTATCCGGGCCTCGGTCACGCCGGAACGGCGGCGTCGCTCGCGCGCGCTATGAGTTGGCGAGCGCCCGTTCTCGATGATGTGGTCGAGTTCTGGGAGGAAGCCCGACCGGCTCTTCGCGAATGATGTGTCATGACTCCAATTTGAGACGCCCCAGCCTGGATCGGCCCACTCGGAAATGTCCGCTTTCGGGCAGCGGATCAATGTCTGCTAGTGGCGCTGCACTGCCTCGAGGTTCTCTCGGCCGACACGCGACAACCTGCTGTGTCCAAGCGATATTTCAGCTCGTCGACCGACCATGACGGCGAGGACCTAGTCTAGTCCCTGAGGAAGAATGTCACCATCTCCCGGGAGGCATCGGGACCGAGTGGATCGGTGTAGCTTCCGCTGGAATCGCCGCGGCACCAGGCATGACCGGCGCCTTCGATGAGTAGGTGCTCGGCCAGCGTTTCGCCCGCACCGTCGATCAGGACCTGGCGGCTGGTCTTCCGTCCCGCGCTCGTCTCATCGTTGAGGATGATCGACGATCCGGGATGACGCCCCCGCATCCTCTCGAAGATCTCTTCGGCGTTCGACGGATGGACGGTGGTGTCGGCCGTTCCGTGAATGATCAGCTTCCGGCTGACTTGCGCATTGCTGCTTCGCCGCCCTCCTTTCCCATCGCCTTTCATTGCGGCGTAGGCCGATATCACGTCATGGGCCGCGAGATATGGCACGCCGGAGTGAAGACCGACTCTGGAGAACACCTTAGGATGCGTCTCGGCAAGGACGTCCGCCATCGCCGCTCCGGCGGACAGACCGGCAGCGAAGACGCGCTCTGGGACGATGCCGAACTCGCGCGACAGCGTCCGAGCCAAAGCCGCCAGTATCGCGGGTTCGCCGGCCCCCGCGGACTGGTGGCGGCGATCGAACCAGTTCCAGCATCCCTGGGCGTTGGCGGTCCGCGGTTGATGGGGATAGGCGACGATCAGGCCGAATTCCTCGGCTAGGCGGTTCATTTGCGTTCCGCGCGCGAAGTCGTCCGGATCCTGCTTGCAGCCGTGCAGCATAACGACGAGAGCGGGTTTGGGATGGCGATGCTCCGGGACGTAGAGCTTGTAGTTCATGCTTCCCTCCGCCGTATTCTGCGTTCGCCAGGTGAAGCGGGGGTTGTTCTGGGCGGGGGCCCGGTTGGGCCGGGCCATTGGAGTGGAGAATGCACTGCGTTGTGCCTTCAGCAGGTTCAGCACATTGCCCAGCCCTCGTTCGGCATGTTCGCCGAAACGATTTCCGGATGCCCCGCCTCGAGAGTTGGAGCGAGCAAAGCCACCGCCGGTTAATGCGTCGCGGATCGCGCTGCTGGCTCCGGCAACGTCGGACGTCTTGAGGCGCGCCATAGCATCGGCGACGGCATCCTGGATGCGAACAGTCATCGTCTCGTCCTTGCGGGTTAGGATAGGCGGTCCGCCAGCGCGGCCTTGACCTCAGGAGAGGCATGGAGTGCGCCAAGGACCGTGAGCGAGGCGATCGTCTCGCGGGCCAGGTCGGGCGTGACGTCGTCAGCGATGACCGCCAGGCCGAGGACGCGAATGTCCAGTCGCTCGCCTGCCGCTGCCACGGCTTCGAGATCGGAACGGGTGAAGGTCCGCAAGCCGAGTTCGAGCGAGAGGCGGCTCGTCGCGTTGGTCGCGACGTCGGCATGGGTCACGAGCTGATTGCGAATGGCGGTCCGGATAAAGTCGGATCGGTTCGAATAGAATCCGTCCCGAACGAGCAGATCGATCCTGCCAAGATCGACGAAGCCAACATTGATCGTGAGCTTTTCGCTTTCGACAATCCTCATGGCCATCCCATGCCCATCCGTGTGGATGGTATATGGATGCCTGTGCGCGACATTCAAGGTCTGCCGTTGAAGAGTTCAGCCAGTCGGGCACAGAGGACGATGGCGCGGTCGGGCTCACCTGTCGTATGGTCGAGCTGACTGCAACAGCCGGGGCCGTTGATGACCTCCGAAGCAATCCGTGCCGCTTTGCACGATGAGGCGCAGGCTGTTTCGGCCGTTATCAGCCTCGCTTTTGCAACCGATCCGATGGCGCGTTGGTCCTTACGCGATGCGAAAACCTATCTCGCCGTAATGCCCGACCTGATCCGCGCGTTCGGTGCCGCCGCCTACGATCATGAGAGCGCTTATGTGAGCGGGGACTTCGCCGGCGCGGCGCTTTGGCTGCCGCCCGGCGTGGAGCCTGATATGGAGACACTCGAACGCCTCATTCGGACGAACGCCGATCTGGCGATCCTGTCCGAGGTCGATGCGGTCTTCGAAGCCATGGGCCGCTATCATCCGACGGTCCCGCACTGGTACCTGCCGTTGATCGGCACCGACCCCGCACGGCAGGGACAGGGAGTCGGCACCGCTTTGATGCGCCACGCGCTCGAACGATGCGACCTAGAGGGCGTCGCGGCCTATCTCGAATCGTCAAACCCAAAGAACATTCCGCTCTATCAGCGGCACGGCTTCGAGATTCTCGGCACCATCCAGATCGGATCCTCGCCGGTCCTGACGCCGATGCTGCGTCAGGCGCAACCGGCGCGGGCTAGCTTGTCGCGGTAACCCAATGTCGAGGGCGCAATGACACGGTATGTCGTCGGCCACGATGTCGTTTTGCGACTGGCGCAGCGGTCTGTCGCCATCCCTTCGCAACATAGCCTGCTCGCGCCAACGCTTCTTCGTTCCCAGGTACTAGCGGCTCTGTATGCCGCGGTGAGACGGAGCGAGTTCGGACGCGACGAGGCACGCCGTCAATTGAACTATCTCCGGTCGCTCAACATCCGACTGCTCGGGGATCGCGTCTTGCAACGGGCTGCCTGGGATATCGCCAGCCAGTTGAATTGGCACGACACCTATCAGGCCGAATACATCGCCTTGACCCGGCTGCAAGCGGACGCGTTCGTCACCTTGGACGACGAACTCGCTCTGACGATCCGGGATGTCGTACCCCTTGCATCGATCGAGGACGTGATCGACAGCGGCAGTTGATCGGAGGAACCAAGAAAGTCGTCTGCGTGAACTCCACGGTTATGCGACTACGGTTCGAGGTTTTCGCCGCCGTTGTTCATCGCCATCTTATGGAGGCGCTGCGCTGCGACCTCATCAGTGTCCGGCGTCAGCGCTCTTGAGACCATTTAGGGGTTTTCGGGAAGGGAGGATTTCTGGATCATCGCAGCCATTAT
>NZ_JBXAND010000021.1:0-22527 GCF_058801345.1 Allobosea sp. GW822-FHT03F07 | reverse complement strand
AGCCTTAAACCAAGATGAGCCAGAGCCTCCGTTCCTGAGAAACGAAAACGGTCTCAAATCATCTGACGACGGACACTTTTTGCTCATCGGATAAGTCGATACCATCGAGATAGGGCAGGTACTTTTCTTCAAAGAAG
Organism: Allobosea sp. GW822-FHT03F07; assembly: GCF_058801345.1. Lineage (NCBI taxonomy): Bacteria > Pseudomonadati > Pseudomonadota > Alphaproteobacteria > Hyphomicrobiales > Alloboseaceae > Allobosea > Allobosea sp. GW822-FHT03F07. Next base: position 22,390 of record NZ_JBXAND010000021.1, on the reverse strand, counting down.
GCGGGATCGATATCTGCCCAATCCCGATTCTCGGCACTCTCTGGCTCCTGATCCAATTTGGTCGATGTCTGCTTCGCTTTCCTCATTCCGCTCTCCATTTGTGAAGACCGGCGCAAGGAAACTGAGCAGCGAAAGCCGTGGCTCCCGCTCATCCCAAGCAAACGCGATTTTCTACCGTGGAGCGTTGATTGGGCGGTCGCATGTCGAGAAAATGCCGAAATGCCGAAATGCCCCCGGTCGCGATCGGGGGCAGAGCAATGCGCAACAGACCGTAACAATCCGAAGCGTTACGATTTGCTGCGGAAAGGTTTCAGTCTGTTTTTCTACACCTGTGCATCTGGGGATGACGCCGACTTGGCTGATCCGCCATAGCCGTGAACCGTCCACGGAAACGGGGCAACTCCAGGCCGGACATTTATCTATTCCTCAAGTCCCATTCGCAAATGCCGGATGCCGCTCGTAACCAAAGATGTGCGCCAGCAGATCGAGCCTGTTGCCTCCACGCCCGCTTTAGCTGCATGGGCCGGGATAAAACTCAATCTATGGATTGCCGTAAATTTTGTTACGGCCGGCGATGTCGTCGGCCTTGAGTTCACGCATTTTCTGTCCGGGCGGCAGGAGCATTCTCATGACGGCATCTGAACCTGATACATCGTCCAGGCCAACACAGTGGCCGAACTCATGGAGTGCAACACTGGAGAGGTCATTCTGCGTTGCGGATGGTGTTCCTGAGCCGACATACCAGCTCTTTGCCACATTGAACCGGACCACACATTTCTTCATCCGATTGGTATCATCTACGTTCGGTGTGTGCGTATCAGCAGTCTTTCCTGGATCAGCGAGCGTGGTGAACTCCACGTAGCTGGCCGCAGAGTCATTCGGGCAGCTGTCCGGACCGAAGGTGAAGCGAAACTTGGCGTAGTTCCATTTCCTCGCCGCATCCTTGATTACCTCCGCCGCGCCAGCTGGCGCGGCCGTCGTACAAACGACAATCGATGCCTCCATCGGATTGGCTTGGTATCGCCAATCCCGCTCGAGCAGTTTGTACGCCGACGCCTCATCGGCGAACCAAATTGAAACCTGCGCCAATGAGGCGCCAATGATCTGCAGCCATTTGCGATTCATCGTTTTACCTCACCTTACTTTCGGGACTTGTTTTGTCTGGCAAAGACTGCCGCAGCTCAAGCGTGCTGTATGTTCGGAAATGGGCTCGACCGAAGCGATCGCGTCACGATTGATGAAAGCCGTCATCGCGATTCTGCCCATTCGATAAGTGCCGCGCTCTTCGGGTTAGTCCCGAGGTGAGGGTCGAGGGGTCCCCACGCTGGCTTGTGGCGACACGCGCGCCGGCGTTGGTTTAGAACGATACCGGTTCGGTCGGGCCGGAGTCGATTTGGGTGGCGTGGTCGGCTCGCGCGATCTCGCTTCCTGTCCTTCGGCTACGATCGGAACGACGGCGGCAAACCGAGGCCCAGAGCAAACGACTGCTTGTTTCACCTTTGCCGCATGCTCGACGTTCTCGATTGGCTCCTCGGCATAAGCCGCAGGCAACATCGGTTGCACTTCCTCAACAACGACGGAATAGACCGTGCCGGCCTTCTTTGGTTTGAAAGGCGTATCATTCAGGATGAACCTCGCGCACCAAGACAATGGCGCGCCGTCATGCGGATGCTCGGGGCGGACCGCACAATGTTCGCGCAGGACGCCATTGCTTTGAAGCGCAAGCGCTTCCTCCCATTCCTTCTGATTACAAGGGATCCAGGCATATTCAGCGCGCGTTTTGAGCCCACGCGGAACCGAGGTCTTGTCCAGTTCCGCGATCTCGTCCACACCGTCGGGACGCTGCCGCATCACCGAGATCTTCATCACTGGCCGCTGCGTCCAGGACTCGACGCGCATCGGGTCATAGCCGGTGGTGGGCGACGCACTGTAAAGCGTACCCGTGCCCTTGACGTTGACCGTGACCTTCCGGGAATCGACCGTCACGGAGACGCTGCGCTGCTGCGGGATCTGCGCCCATTCGACGGTCGGCTCGGACACCCTGAGTTCCGCCGGCGCGTAGGGCTGATAACGAACAAGACCAAGCCGGATGAAGGGCTCCGGAGCAGCGGCCGCTAGAATCTCGATGTCGCAATACCAGGTTTCGTGATCGATATCGAAACGCGGAACAAATGTGAGAAGCGAAGCTTCGAGATTCACCCGGCTCTTCTTGCCGCTCTCATCCTCGACCGGGATCGGTACGGACGCACGCGGCACATACACCGGGTCGTACTTCGACAGCACCTGCGTTCCGGTCATGGGGTCGGTCGCCGCGCTGCGAAAATCCGGAAACGCCGTGGATGGCGTCAGCCAGCCGATGGTTGCGCCGCCCTTGGTTGGATCGAGACCCCAGCGGGTGACGAACGCGCCACCCGGCCCAAGATCCTCGTCTTTGAATCCGGTCATTGCGATGTCGGCCTTCTCGCCAATGCCCACATCGTAGTCGCGCACCGCGCTTCCGCTCCCCGGACTGACGCGGCCCTTCAGGATGTCCGGTGGCCAGAGGATGACTCCCAACCTTTCGCCTTCACCCGAACTGAACCAGGGACGCTGCATGCGGATGCGCAGGCGCACCTTGCGCTCGATAGTAAGCGGCTTGTGGGCATCCTTTTCGATCTTGAAGGCCGGCAGGATGGTCAGCGGCGCTATCTTCGCGGGGGCCTTGGCGGCCGGCACGATGAGGGTCTGTGGCGGCTCGCTCTTGCGCGACGCCATCGCATCGTGAGCGATGTCGCCTTTCGGATCGCGGAAGAAGTGAGCCGTTCGTGATCCAGCGATCGCCCATAGCTTGAGAATGCGGGCGCGACTATCGGACAACGTGAACGGCGGGTTGATGAGAACAACGTTGCCAGCTTTGCCAGCCGGCGCAGCCCCGTCTTGCAGCTTCTTAAGGTCGCGAACCGCCTCGAAGGGCCCTTTCAGGTCGCCGATATCCTCATCGATCCGCAGCAGCGTCGCCTGCTCGGAGATGAGCTCAACTTTGTCGTCGGATTCAACTTTGAATCCATAGACGCTCTGCGGCTGCATGAATTCATCCGTAACCGGGCTCTTTGGCCAGATGCCGCGAGCCACCTCGTCGGGCGTCCGGCGGCGGCGCTGGTCGTCATCGAATGCGTTGGATACCAGCGAGGCTCCTTCCGCCAGTATCTCGATGAACCCGGTCGTGGGCCGGTCGACGATCACGTCGCCTTCGACCACGACATTCTGCTTGGGGTCGTCGGGCTTTTGTGGAGCTGTCGGAATTAGCGGCGCGGCGCGGTGCAGCGTAAGTTTGGCGACCGGCTTCGTGTGCGCCTGCGGGATGGCATGCGTTGCCACCAGCGTCGTGCGTGCCGCCAACTCCGGCGTCGGACGATTTTGCAGCAGCTTGTACGCCGCGTCGGCGATGCACAGCAGCACCCCGAGCGGCACTTTGCGGTCGGCCGGCCCGCAGATCGGCATGTTTGCCGCCGTCCGCGAAAGGCCGAGCTTGCGGACGAAGCCGGAAAGCTGATCCAGCTTGAGGCCCTTCAGTTTGGTCTCGAACTCCGAGCAATCCATGCACCCCTGCCCGGTCGCGTGGTCGACCGAGGCAACCAGGGCCGCGGACTCGACGGCGTCGAACCAGGTCGCCAGTTGCTTCGCGCTGGCCGGCAGGCACCAGACGTCGATCTCGAAGCTTTCGCCCGGCTCCAGCGCCACCTCGACGCGCGACGCGATGATCTCGCCGTTCCTGTCGTTCTTGTCGTTGGCGGAAATTTTGAAATCCTCGAGCTGAATATCCTTGCCGAGCCCTTGCGCGCCGCGCAGATAACCGCTCTTGGTCTTGAGGCCAAGAATGCGTGCGTGAGACGGCGCCTGGCCGCTTCGCGACAGCTTCGCTACCACCTCGATGGCGATCGGACGAACCTCCGGATAGACGTCCCGCTGGGCGCGCACCGGCACGATCAGCGGCGGGTCTTCCGGCATGCGGCCGGCAAGATCGCGGAGCGAGATCACCATGTAGCTCGCGGCAGGATCCGGATAGTAGGGATCCATTCGCATCGGCGAACCGGACACGCGCGGACGCAGGACCGCGTCGCCGGTCGGCCTGACCAGCGGACTGTCGGGGGCCTCTATGCGGCCGCGATTGGTCGCGGAATATCCATAGGTCGGAAACCCCCCGGAAATCTCGTCGTAGTCGATTTTCGCCAGGCCGTCTTCCGGCCCCTTCCAGGCCCCTTTTTCGCGATCGCGAAAATTGGCGAGCGTGACCTCGGGCATGCCCCGGGCCTTCGGCTTAGCCACGAACGCGCCGTGCCGGTCCGCGAACTCCGCCGAGACCGACGGCGGGAAGATGACCCGCACCGACGAACTGATGACCTTCCCATCCTTATCTTTGTCGTAGTGCCGATAGGTCTTGTTCTCGTCGTCCTGAGCTTCGGACCGCACGACGATCGTCTTTGCGGTCTCTCTCAATCCATCCACGACGCCATCGTAGACGCGCTCCAGCACAACCCTCGGCGTGGCGACAACCGGCCCCTCGATGCGCTCGTGCCGCAAGAAGCGGCGCGGTCCGGCGGTAGGCGAAGGCAGGACCGCGAAGTGCCGTTCGGCGTCTGTCACCTCAGCATTCTCTCGCGACGGCGGCCTGTACGACGAGTCTTTTCGGAAAGGGCGGATGACGCCGCCCTGCAGACGCGGCGTAAGCCCGAAGAAATAACCGCCGCCAAACACCAGGCGCGGAATCTGGGTCTTGATCCCGCGAGGTGCAGAATTCAGCTTGATCGGAGACAGGCTATATGCGGCGCCGAGCCGCAACGCATGAGCGTTCGCCTCCGATTCCAGGTTGATTTCCTTGCTGTTCGTGTCGACGCCGATGGGCGGACCCATCCAGTGCCCGACCGTGTCGTCGACGTGCGCGACAGCGGCATTCCCGTTATCCGTTGGCTGAATTTTTGCCGGCATGACCGCTATGGCCGAATCGAAGTCGAGCCGTTCGGCCGCATCCGGAATGACCCGATCGAGTATCTGCTCGACCCTGACGTTGATCGAGTCGTCATTTACGTCATCGAACTTGATCCAGCGATGGCAGAGCGAACGCCACTGCAGAACATCGTCCTTGAGCTCGTTCTTGCCCTTGACCGCCACTTCCATGCGGTAGCCGACCGTCAGGTCCTCGGCATCGACCACCGGATTCGCGAGATCGTCTCCGCGCGAGATGCTACGGAGCGCCTGGAGAAGCGCCGATGTCTCCCGCCACCGGTCGACCAGCGCGAGACCGGCGGTACGCAAGGTGATGACCGGCGGCGCGGCGCGCGGCGCGATCGTTCTGGACGTCTGGCGGTTCTCGACAGCCTGGGCGGCATCCAGCGAAATGATATCGAAGCGCGGCTCCGTTATGTCCTTGCCCTTGTCGTCCTTGTTCTTGCGCGATGCCGCGATGTGAACGACACCGTCGATTTGCGACAGCGCCCCGTTGGCAATCAAGTCGTCCCGGTCGCGCAGTTCGGTTGGGCTTTCGGAAAGGATTGCGAAGAGGTCCATTTCCACGCGCGTGCACGACCAGACATCCGGGTGGTCGACGACGCCCTCGTCGGCCAGGCGCACCTTGGTGGCGGTCCAGACGCGCCGGCTCGCGCCACGGGATTCCAGAGCAGCGGTGAGAAACCCGAACCGCGACGTTCCGACGACGCCGCGGCGCTCGACGAAGGGGTCCGCCCTTAGCGCGTCTGCCCGAAATTCATTGAATGGAATCAGCACGTCGACGACGAGATTGAACAGCCGCGCAAGGCTCGGCTGACTTTGCAATCCCACCAAGCGCAGCGGTGCGGCACTTGCGGTCTTGTAGGCCTCGTAATCCCTTTTGAGATTCCGCTTCTTCTCGCTCTTTTCCTCGTCGTCATCGAGGACATCGTCTGCATGAACAGCGTCCTTGTGGCGGTCGACGCTTCCTTCGATCGCCTCGGCGAGTTCCTCCGCGCTTTCCGCGGTGACCTTGGCGAAGCATTCACCGACACTATCGCTCGTCGAGCATCGCAGGAGACCTGTGTAGGCTGTTTTCAGAACATCCTTTGCGGCTTTTCGCGTGTTCTGGTAATTCGAATTGACTTCCCCGCGCCGCTTCTCGGCCGTCTCCTTTCGCTCCTGCCGCCCGAGCTTGTCCTGCGCCTCGCGCTCTTTGATGGACAGCTCCTGATCCCTCGCCTGCTTTTGTTCGGAGGTAAGCCCTTCATACGCCTCACGTGCCGCCCTCTCTGCCGCCTCAAGCTGGTCGGGCGCAACTTTCGAGCGCTCTTCGGGCGTCAGATAGGATCGTGCAACGAATTTCGCCTCGCGCTCGGCCTTGGCCAATTCTTCATCCCTGATCTTCTTCTTGTCATCGGTTCGTGTCTCGTACTCTGCGCGAGCCGCCTTCTCGGCTTCCGCCAGATTTGCCTGACCCTTCAGGAGCGCAGCATCCCGTTCCGCCGGCGTGAGATAGGATCGCTGCGCGAGCGGTGACGCGAGGTCGCACTCGGTCGTGCGGTCATCGCAGAGTTCCGGTTCGCGATGCAGCTTGACGCGCGCCAGCAGGCTGCGCCCGCGTTCGAGCGCTAGCAGCAGAGCGGAGTGGCCCCTGCCGATGCCACGGATGTCGGGCGTCGTGGCGCCCCCCTGCATGAGCTTCTGCGATGCAAGACTTGTCTTGGCACCGGCGGCCTTCAGCGCCGCGATTATGGCTTTCCAGTCCTTGGGGCCATCGGGCGCGACAAGCTTGACCCACAGTTTTCCGATCGCCTCGACGTCGGCGTCGCGCTTCCCCCGCCAAGTTTTCAGGTCGCTTGCCCGGTCAGCGCGGCGATGAAACATCGCCCGAAAGGCGTTAAGCTGTCTGCCAGGCGCGGGTGCAGGCAACGCGCCCGCCTTGACAGGGCTGAAGGTCACCTTGAGATCGCTCTGTGTGCCATCATCCGCTCGCAGGTCCATGTCGTCGGTGTTCCGGAGCATGCTTTCGATCTGCGCGGGCCATTCGCGGATGTCGATTTTCACGCCGCAGGCTGCGGCGGCGTTCGTCTCAGCGATCGGCGACAAAATCACGCTGGCGCGCACATAAGCACCGTCGTCGGTCACACCGGCCGGAACAATGCGGACACCGACACCGACCATGAACTCCGCGGAATCCGAAGACTGATTGACACTCATGATCGTTCACTCAAAGTTTGACCAAGGGATCGAGCGTTGTGTCGAACAGCAACTGGTAGCCCGACCAGTCCGCCTTCTGGGACTTCGTGAGGACCCGCAATGTCGGCGTCGATTTCGCCGGCGGCGCCGCGCCGCCGAGCTGGGCGAACTCGGCGGTGATCAGTTGTGAGCGCAAATCGGCGAACCGCGTCTGTGGCATACCCGGAAGATCAAGGAACGCGGTCGGCGAACCCTGGCCTGCACTGCCGCCTTGATCGACGTAGACGTCGACCCTGAACTCGATGTCATCGATGCCGATCGAGAAGCTGAACGTATAGGTCGCCTGGCCGTCCATCTTGCCGTTGGCGTAGGTCAGCCGCACGAACAGCGAAGTCGAGAAGCTGAAGCACGCGATGTTGGCCGCGCCGCGGGCCATGAAATTCACGCCGAGGCGAGCGCCCTCGCCGCGCGCGGCGCGGAAGTAGACGCCGAGCGTGATCTGGCCGGTGCCGCTCAGCGGGCCGAATCCGAAAGTGAAGACGCCGCCGTAGTCGAACGACGTTTCAAGACCAATGAAGCCTTTGCCGTTCGCCAGCAGGGCGAGATAGCCGCCGCCGCCGAAGATCGTCGAGGAGATCAGGAACGGCGCGTCAGAGCGGCCGATCGACACGATGAACTCGGCTTCGTCGGTGGCGCCGAATGGCAGGCGCGCGCCGGCATTCAGCGTGACGTTGGAGAAGCTCAGCGTTCCGACGCCGAACGAGCCGAGATTGACGCCATAGGTTGCCTCGATGCCGGGCTTGTCGCGCATCGGGCGCACCGGCGGCAAACCGGCTTTCGGCGAAACATACGGCTCAAGCTGCTTGAGGAATTTGGCCTTGCTGCCAATGACGAAGTCGCCGAAGCGCACGTCGAATCCGGCCGGACGCCCTCCACCGGCACGGAAATCGAGGCCGCGGAAGTTCAGCAGGACGACGTCGAAGTCTCCAAACAGTTGAATGCCGAATGGCCCAATGTGGCCGTCGACACGCGCTTGCGGAGTTTCCGGCTTGAGCAGATCGGTGCTCGCGCGCATGCGGATGTCGAGGCGCGTTCCCTTGACCGGCAGGAATACCTTGCCGATGCCGGGCAGACCGAACTCGCGCACCGGCGTCGACAGGTCGTAGCTGAGCGTCGCCCGCGTCGGCACCAGTTCGCGGACGATGCGGTCGAGCTCGAGCCGCATCGCGCGCAGGTCGAGCGCTTCGACCACGACGACGCGGAGGAAGGAGCTCTGGAGGCCGGCAAAGCGGCGAAACAGTTCGACAAGTGCCGGTGGCCGCCAGGCCTCCCCCAGTTCGCCGAGGGCCAGCATCGCAACTGTATGGCTCGAGCTCCAGTTCGCGTTGGCAGCCGAAACCAGCTTCGCTTCGTGTGCGATGCGCTCGGACTTTCTGTCCCGGTCGCTTGGCGCATACACGTCGAACAGGTCGGCCCGCGTCTGCCCCGCGCCGATTTCGCGCGCGAGGGCATCGAAGACTTTCGCGACCACCGGCGGCGCCTCTGTAATGAATTGCTGTAGCTTCTGCCGCTGTTCAATGAGCTGACCGTAGAACGTATTCAGAAGCGCCAGGATGCTGCCGGCGGGTCGTGCCGCTGCATTCACCAACTCATCCAGCTCCCTCTCGACTCCTTCAATAGCCGGGGCGAGGAAATCGTATACGTCGCCGGAAAACGCCCGCTCGACGCGATCAAAGCCCGTTTCGATTGTCAGCACTAGCTCGCGGCCGCCCAATGCGACGGCGCGGTTGATGGCATCGGTTTCGAATCTGCGCGTGGACTTGAACTGGCTGACGGCCTCCTTCAGCCTGGCCGCTGCGTCATTCAACGCTTTTTGACGATTTTGAATGGCTTGATTTGAAAGTTGCTCCGCCGCCAGTCGCTCAAGCGACCTTGCAGTTCTCGGCAATACCGTACTGATCGCCTTTGCGAGCTCGGTCAGAGCTTGCGCGAACGCGCCAAAGGCCGCATCGGTCGTAGCTTTCCCGGCGAGGGTTAACTTCGGAAACTTCTCGAGCGCCGCGACGAGATAATCAAGCAGGGCCGCTGCTGCATCCTGAGCAGCTTTTTCCCCCATGTTCTTGAGTGCCGGTCCGTCGAAGATCTCCTTGACCATCTTGGCGGCTGCTTCGATCGCCGACGCAAGCAGGCGAGCCTGCGCGACGATGTCCTGCAGTTCGGAATTCAAATTCCGGGGCGGCCGCACGCAAGCCGCATCCGGCAGCTTCGCAACTTCGGCCGCAAAGGTCTGAGCTTTGGCATGAAGATCCCTTGCGGCCGCCAGGGCTTCTGCGACCGCCGCCTCGAACCTCGCGGCCTCGCCAACCGAGACCTTCGCCAAGGCATCCCGAGCACTTTCGGCTGCCTTATAAATGTCCTGTATGATCTCGGACGCATCGCAGTCCGGGGCAAGCTTTGAGGAGCCTCCGCTCGTAACCACACATCCGGATTTGATCTCGACGTCGCCGAGCGCGGGCAACAGCGCGGAGGCGCCCGCCTGCAACACCTTTTTGATTGCCTTGCAGGCTTCCAGAGTACCCGCCATGACCGAGGCCGCGAGCTTGCTCTGACCAACGATTGCCAAGATGTCCGTTGCGTGCGCTACAGCGTCGAGAAACTTCCCGATCTTTTCCTGCGTCAACGGCGGTCGCGGCAGTGTCCCCCAGATCGCTTGTGCGTCCGCGGCCAGACGAACCACCCTTGCGGTCGCATGCGAAAGGAGGATTTCGATGGTACGTTCGATAACGCGACGCTCGGCTGCCTCTGCCGCTGCGCGCAGCTCGGCCACGAGTTTTTCAGCCGCCTCGTCGGCCGCCTTCTCGAGCGCGGCGAGGTCTGATCGCGCTTTTTCCGCGGCCTTCTGCAGCGGCTCGAGTTTCTTCGCCGCCGCTTCGAAGCCCTCGGCGACCCTGATGAGTTGTCCGCGCGCCGGCTGCGGCAGGCCGGCGGCCTCGGTCTTGATCTCGGCAGCGATTAGCAGGGGAGTCTGCGCGAGGTTCCTGATGTCGGGAATGATCAGGGTAGGCACATGCTTGGAGACCACCCTATCGACGCGCGTACGACTGTCGTCATCGTTGGACAAGTTGGCTAAACGCAGAACGTTCTCCAGAATCGCGCTCTTCATCACGGCCAACATGGCCGTCGGCAACTCGTCAGGCAGCTTCTGAAGCTGCTGGAGGGCCTCGATCGAGCGGCGGACGTCGCCAATCGGCCCAAGTAACTTCTTAAACACCTCAAGCTGAGCACCGGATGCCGCCGCGATCGGATCGCGTGCGATCATCTCGATTGTTCGGATTAATCGCCGCGCGGCCTCGTGGATGGCGGACAGTAGACTGAAGAATTCTGCATCGGAGACGTCCGGCCTCTGAACCTTGGTCAGCAGGTCTTCAAGCGCTTTGATATCGGTTCCGACCTGAGGGTAAACCTGCTCAAGCGTGGGCGCTTCGTTCAGGTCAAGCCGCTGCTTGGCCAGCTTCTCCCAGGCCTTCCGCACCTCCACAACCGCATCCAGCGCCGGAACGATAATCGACTTGATCAATGCCGAGCGAACGTCGCGGGCGGCGCCCGCGACAGCATTCCCCGCATCGCCCACGAATGACGCCGCACCGTACTCGATCACCTCGGTGAGCTTCGGGTGCAGCTTCACTCCGAGGAACTTCTCCACCAGATCCTTCAGCTCCATGATGCCGAGGAATTTGCCTTTCGGCACGATGTTGATGGAGTCCTTGAACCGGTTGACGCGATCGAGAATCGGCAGCGCGGCGGAGCCGGACGCGGTCGAGGGGGTGTCGATTGGCTGTGATGGGGACGGTGCGCCCTTCGTTCCGCCGTTGATCGGGCCGAGGCTGCGCGAGATCGCGACGATGTCCATCGTCGGCCGCGCCACCCCGCCAGACATGTCGCCACGACCTTCGAAATCCAGCTTGACGGTATCTTTGTCCTCGCCGTCGAGAACGCGGAGATAGATTTCCGACTGCTCCTCACGCGGAGCCTTTGCGTTCTCGATATCGACAAATCCGTCAGCGGCGTATCCGCCGTCGAACGTTACCTCCGCCCACAAAGGGGATCGGCCGGTGAAGCGCTCGACTGACTTGAGGCGGCATCTGGCGCGCTCGACAAGCGGATAGAACGGCGGCTGATCCTGCCCTTCCATGAACGAGTCGCGCCGATAAAGCGTGTTGTTGAGATTGAGAACCTTGTTGGTCTCGGATGGAAGGGCCCGCTCGCGGCCCTCGGCTGCGACGTCCCACCACTGCGTTTCGAATGTCGTATCCCCGGCCTTGAACTCCGGCGCCATCACGACCGGCTGCTCGTTGCGCAGCAGCTTGCGCGTTGGCGAGATACCGAGCTTGGGCTCGATCTTGTTGTTGTAGTAATCAACGAGCGCCGCCATCGTCCCTTCATCGTTGGCCGCGATGTTGTCCACGAAGATCAGCGGCAGTCGGACCGGAACGGCTTCGTCCCCGATCTGCATCTCGAACCAGACCTCGGTGCCGGAACGTGCGGAGGTGCGTGGCCACATGCACAGGCCAGTTGTCGAGCCATTCGAGCTCAGGACGATCTTGCCGCGCGCGGTGACCTCGAACGGTTTCACTTCCGTTTCAAGATCGTTGCGCGCGTCGACGAGGTCAGGCGTCTGCCGCGTCAGGATCTTGACGCGTTCGCACGGCCAGCGCGACCCGCGATTGGGTTGGCCTTCGGCCTGGAAGCGCTTGTCGGGATTTCCGACGCGCAGGAAAAGCCGCTGCACGAGGATTGCAACAGGCGATCCGTAGACGCGTCGCCCATTTTTCTCCTCCTTGACGTACGAGGGTTCAAACCGCCGCTCCGTCAGCTTGACGAGACTCGCGCGGTGCCCGAGCGGGAACAGAAATCCCTTGTAGACGACCTCGACAAGGATATCGCGGCCGAGCACGGTGCGCTGCCGCCAGCGCTCGACCGAGAGGGCGTCGAAGAGATTGAGTTTTGTGCTCTTGGCGCGTGCCGAGGCCGGAGGCTGGAAGCCTGCATCGATGTCCAGGTTGCCGCCAAGCGCACTAAGTGAAAGCTCGGTGACGGAGATCGGCTTCGGGCGATAGATCGCCGTCATGTCGACTTCTTTGCCGCCGTCCTTGGTGCCGTCTTTTTCCAGTTCCGGAAGCAGGCCCTGAAGACGAAACGCTTCCGGCGGTTCGATCTGGTCGGCCTCGGGAGCCAGATCGCCGTTCGGCGCGCGCCGCCCGAGCACCGGCAATGCCCAGACGGATGTCAGAATCACCAGTTCGTGCCGATCGAACGCCTCAAGGCCGGTACGGAATTGCTCGATCGAGTCCTCGAGCGGCCGGCGCAGGCCATACGCGCGCGGCAGAGCCCACGGCGCATGCGCGCCCATCGGCGGTGCTCCGGGCTTATCGGTCGAGAGCAGCGCTTCGGGCCGATAGTCCTTCGACCACACCGCGCGCACCCCAGCCGACTCGTTCCGTCCCGCCAGTCGCGCGGTCCACAGCTCGCGAAACAGGTCGACATTGTCGGCGAAGCCCGCGTCACGGCGAACGCGCGGGGCCGATGTGATCCAGGTCGCGTCCTGTGCGGGTGACAGAAAAAGTCTGAAAGGAAGCTCGATGGCAGTCTGGAAGGGGTCCGGCTCGTCCGACGAGGACGCAAGGACCTCGGCCAGCCGCTGGGTCGGCGTGACGGCGGCGGTCGCGGGAGCGCGCCGACGATCGTCGCGCCTGTGGCCCCAGCGGTCGTTCGGCGTGAACCCTTGGAAACGAAGGATCGCATCGTCGTCGTTGAGCGCACGCCTGCTCCAGCGCGCCGGCAGCCGCGTGCCTTGCAGCGGTTCCATCAGCCGCTCGGCGCGCCGGACAACAGCCATGTCCATGCCGCCCCAGTTCGTCAGCCCCTCGAGCGTGAAAGGGATGCGGCCGCCAAGGCGGTCGGATTCAAAGTCTTCACAATCGACACGAAACGCAATGCGGCTAGGCCCAGACAGGCGCGCCGGCACGATCGGGTCGAACGGTTCGTCGTCGGATCCCGGATGCTGCTTTGTCAGGTCGGACTCGAGGGATTTCCGAAGATCCTCGTTCAGCGCCTTGAGGACATCGTCCAGCCACGTGGGACCGAGATACTCGGGATGTTTCCCCAACGCCTTTGCATACTTTTGATCTTGCAGAATTCGGCGATAGCGGGAGCGGAAATCGGCGAATTCCCGGCTTCGCCGCTCGCGCGCAAGTCCCAACTCGGAGAGAAGCGTTGCGTCGGCTTTGTTCGAGGTCGCAAGATCGGGCCAGCGTTCTTGATCTTGTGGCTTGCCGGGCGGAATCGTATCGCCCGACTTGCCGAACTGCTTGAACAGGGCCACCCAGTCGCCTTCGGGAATCTCCCTGACTGTGGGCCACCGGGGCGCCTGGGCAGGCAGGCCCGGCAGCGCCACGTCTTCCTCCGCCTTGAGCTCGCGCATCACGTCGTTCGCAACGCGCCGCGCGTCAGGATCGAGAAACTCCGCGCCGACGTAGAGGCGCTGCTCTTCCGGCAAACCTTCGGTGCGAAGCCGGAACAGGGCATCGAAATCCTTGCCCTTCTTTTTCTTTGCGAGCTCTTCCGGCTTCTTCTCGGAGTCTCCCGGATTGTTGAACAGCAGTTGCTCCGGCCAGACCGCGAGCCGCCGGATCTCGCCGCGCATGGTGATGCGCTGTTCACGCGAGGTCTCATTGCCATTTTCCGGCCTTTGGACTCCGCACTTTTGCAGCAACTGCGTGGCCCAATCCTTCCAGCGCTCCGCAAGCTTTTTTTGCTCATCCGAGAGCGGCGCCGAGGTCCACCGCTTCGGCGCGGCCAGAGCCTGCTTCAAATCGGCAACCAACGCCTTACTTTCGTCTTCCGTGCATCCCTGAACCGCCTTTCCCTTCAGTTCGGGCAGATGCGGCGTCGCTGGGATTTGCCTGAAGTAGGCGCGCTCGACGACGTGCTGCGGAGGAAATTCCACGACGAGCAACGGACGCTCGTCGCGCGGCTTCGACGCCGCGCCAGGCGCCGCGGCGAATGGCCGGCCCGGTGAGCGCCCACCGCGCGGCAAGAGTTCTGCCGCCTTGCCGCGCGCCGGCGGCCACGGAGCAACCAGTTCCATTCCCGAGAAGCGGAACTTCAGTGACAGCAGATCGGCGGCGCGTAGAACCGTGAGATGAGCGCGGCCGAGATCGAAAATCGCGTTGGCTGTTTTTGACGATGGCCCGAGCGGGATGACCGCATCGGCCGACGTGACCGGCGCAGGGCCGAGCGCGGGCAGGTAGAGCGCTGCATCCGCATCATGGAAGCTGAGCCGCGTGATGTGCGTTCCGTCGATCGGGTGCGCCGATTGGTCTTCGTCGGCCGGCACGATCCGCTCGGGAAGCTTGATGGCGGCGCTGCTGAGCGCGAGACGCCCGCTGAAGTCCAACAATGTCCGGCGTTCCTTGTCCGGCACACCGATCTTCTCGGTCGCCGTTACGATGATCGGCGGTACCTGCGGCGGAGCTCCGGGCTTGGCGCTGACGGCAGGCAGAGCGGCAAGGCTCATTCCGCCGATTTGCAGACTGACGAGCGTTTCCTTAGCGACGGGTTGAACCGACAACCGTGTGACGACCGTGTCCTTCTTCGGGTCCTTCTTTGGCCTGCGTTGCCTGACAATTTCAAACCCCGCGAATTCGAACGGCCCCTCGCCGGGCTCGTCGCTGTCGGCACCCGATCGCACGCGCAACTGTCCGATGCTCGACATCTCGTTGCGCGGCACCAGGACGCAGCCGGCAACCGTGTGGTCGATATAGCCCCAGTGCCGGATCGCGGCTTCCAGGCGTGGGGCTGGGCTGGCGGCATTGTGCTCGTCGGTTGCAACCGCCTCCCGGTCAATCGCGATGACAGCGGCCACTTCTCCAGAAAGGTCGGATTTCCTGGCGAAATCGAAGCTCCAGTTCATCAACGCGTTCTCTGGATCTCCGCGATCGCGATTAGGCGTCGTGAAGCCGCTGATGGCGTAGATCTCGCCGTAGAGGCCATCCGCGTCTCTGGCTGTCCGCCTGGTAGGGCGTCCATAAATGACCTCGGAGTCGAACAGCCTTTGCTTCTCGGATTTTGAAGACGACCCGTTCGCTGCCGGACCACCCGGCGGCTTGGCCTCCGTCTGTTTGGCATCCGATGGTTTGGCCTCGGGCGGCTTCGCGCCCGGTTGCTTTTGCTTCTGCTCGGCGGCCGCCCCAGCGGGTGCCTGCTCGGCCGCGACGGCTCCCGGTGCGCTTGCGGCGCCCGCGGGAAGTTGATCGGCGCCGCGCACGTCGCTCCTGATACGCGTCAGCTTGACGCCACCGAACTCGAGCGGGATGTCGAGAATGAAAAAACGCCCGACGCGCTTGACCGGCTGCGCCACCCGCCGCAGCGGCGGCCGCACGTCAGCCTCGACGGACCATCCAAGATGGCGGTCCATGCCGAGGGTCAACGGTACGTGTGCCTCGATCCGCTCGCCGAAAAGAGCCTTGAGGAGGGTGTTCGACTCACCGTGGCCAACCTTGAATGGCAGACGCGACAGCTCATCGGAATGTAGAAAGTCGAGGAGAGGAATTCCTTCTTCTATCGTTGCGACGACACGGCGGCCCCCGCTCCACCACGCACCCATCTCTCCGGAGATCGTCCACGAATCGAACACTGTCTTGCGCGCAAAAATGAACGTCGCATTGAACTCCGATCGCTCCGCGCCCGGAAAAGACGCCCGATTGACCGTCAAGGTCCATTTGGTCGGCAGCCAGATCGCGACTTCTTGCGGATCGTTCGGTTTCGCATTGCGCGGATCCAGCTTCCTGTCTGGGAAGAACTCGTTCGATTCCCTGTCGATTTTGAACGACGCATCGGGACCGAACTCCCGGCGATCCCACGACAAGAGAAATTTCGGATCGGCTGATGCTCCGCTCTTACGAACAGCCTCGTCCTGCTCGGCGCTCACATCCGTCAGGACAACAGTCTGCCGGCGCGACTTGTTGAGGAAATCGAGATGAAAGTTTGCTGAGGGGGCATGCTGCGCCCTGGCAGAATTGGCGACGGCAAGCGCCGTCGCGCCGACAAAAACGGAACGCCGCGTTGGCCGAAACACGGCTTTGCTGGCAACATCCTGCTCTGCGGGCTGATCTTGGCCGGCACTACCAGACTCGGAACCCATGCAAACGCCCCCAGCGCGTCGCATCAACGAGCCCCCAACGACGGCTTGAAGGGTCACCGCATCAGCTCTGCGAAAGAGAGCGTACTCGTACCGCGATGGCTGTCCACAGAAAAATGCAACGATACGTTGCAGTGCAGTTTGACATTGATGAGGTCGTTACTCGACCGTCGGCGTTATGAACGCATTCGCCAACCCTCCCTGGTGACGAGAAGAAAATAAATAAACGCTACGCAGAAAAAGGAAACTCGCAGAACACAATAGGGCGGTGAAGGGCCTACGAGACGAAGGGGTGACAAGACTCGATATCCGGCTTTCGGCGATGACGATGGAAACGGGGGGAAACGCTTACATATAAATGGCGACGCTCTGCAGTTCGGCAGCCAGTACCAGACTCTGTCCGCGGAGGACTGTATTCTGTATCGATCGGCGCAGAAGCGCTCAAATTTGAGGCTGCGAGCGGCATCCCCTGATTCACAGCAATGGCCTCGTGAAGATCAACTAACGGGAGATGGAGATGGGTGAGAAACGGACGCGTGCTACGCCTCTGATATCCCGCCGAAGCTTTTTGGCGGGCGTCGCGAGCACGCCTATTCTCGGCATCCCGTCTTCGTTCGGGCAAGCGCCGGCCGCTTGGGCGGCATGGAAGGATCTCTTGAATCTAGTCCCCGATGCCGCAGCGCTTACGACCGCGCGCAAGGCGGCAGCCCTGCCCGAGGTGAAATTTAACATTCAAAAGATCGAGGACGCGCCCGCGGAAAAGATAAATTTCGACCGCTATACCGTGGACATAACCCGTCTGCCGTCAGGCTACACCGCCGCCAAGCTGTTCGAATTTATGCGGCAGCAGCTTAACGACTTTTTCGATCACAAGCTATCGACGGTCGCCGGTATAAGCGACAAGGATAGTGCGAAGTGGGGCGCAGTTGGTGATGCGCCGTTAGGCGCGATCATGGTCTTCAAAATTCCCAAGGGCCCGCTGTGGGAAGAAGGAGCGGTTGTCACCAGCGTTGCCACGAGCAACCGGTGGACCTTCAGTCCCGTGAAGATCGGCTTGGCGTGTCCCGGCGAGCATCCGGTTTCGGGCAACCGGGAATTCGGCTATCGGGATGCCGGCGGCGGCGCCTATCAATTCTATGTTCGGGCGGCCGACCGCGCGACCGGCATCTGCCTCGGCTTCGGCGAGGATGTGATCTATCAGGGCGCCGACGCGCTCTGGCAAAGCTGGCAGAGCAAACTTATCGCCTTCATCACCTCTAAGAACGGGGCAGCAAAAGCCGTCAAACCCGTTTTCTATAGGCCCACCTGGGAGGACGTGAAGAAGAGCGGCCTGTTCACCCGACCGGGGTGATATCGGATCCTTGCGGAAGCGTGCACCCACGGTCGATCGGACAGCCGGCGGAGGAACGGCTATTGCAGCCGCTAGCAAGTCACGAGGCAGGAGGAAAGCGATGGGACGGCACATTACATTAATCGTATCAAGATTTTATTCCGTCAAATACGCCGGCTTAGAGCTCAACACCAATACTGGCCAGTGAAAAAAACAAGAAGCTAACAACGCGACCCACGTCGTCAATACCAATCGCGGCCCTTTCAAAATTGAAGGCACGACAGTTACATTAATAACGCCGGGCGGAGGTGCCCGTGTCGGCTATTTGGATGCTCTTGATGTCGCCACAGTTGCAAATGGAACGTTCGGAAAGGGAGTGTCGGATGACGCAGGTCGTGGAATTAACTGGAAGGTCGAAGGTAACACGTAGATATGATCCAGGCAGGTGAGTGATTAGACGGCGCGCATATCAAGGCGTACGGGGCTGGCGGCGACCACGAGGTCAGCAACGGGATCTTGCTTCGTAGCGACATCCACAAGCTGTTCGACCGCGGTTACGTCACCGTTGACGCTGAACATCGTGTTGTCGTCAGCCCGCGGCTTCGCGAAGATTTTCAGAACGGGCGACACTACTACGCGCTGGCAGGCCAGGAACTCGGTTTGCCGAAGCGATCCGATCATCTACCCGACGCAGACGCGCTACGCTGGCATCGCGAAGAGCGGTTCCTCGCCTAGAAGATCGGGGTGAATAAGGCAGGCTACGGGAGAACCAATGACTTGGCACATCACGGCGCGCATGGCTTGGCACGATCGCGGCTGGGACGGTAGGGTCTGCGACGATCCAGTAGCCAACAGCTATTGCACGGGTAGCCACTCGCTTCTTTCAGAGCGGCTTGCGCGCGAGAAGCGAGTCGAGTGCGAGCGGCCTTGTGCGACAATCGATGCCGACCTGCCCGATTATCAGCCACCCTGCTTCTGGACGTCATCCGCTTTCGCGCCTGAGCCGACGAAAGTCCTGCACCGCCATCCTTTCCCGCGCTATCGCGACGAGAAGCAGATCAAGGAAACTCTGCCCCCCAATTCGCTCTACACTTGGCCGTTCCGCCTCGCGATGACGCACGCGTCTCACGACCGGCACGGCAACTACTTTCCCGATCTCGGTGCTCGGATCAACCGCTTCGCGGGCAGGCTGAGCCGCGGTCGCTCACTGATCTTCTTTTACTTGAATTATGACAATCCGGTTTCTGCCGACGACTATAAATATGCGCTTGTCGGGTGTGCCCGTCTCGCCGATTTCGTGACGAGCGGTGACTTCTCGTTCGACGCTGATGAGCTCGCCGAAATTCGTGGCTCAAAGCCACAGATGAAGAACTTCCCGGTTGGCAATTGGGCGTTGCAGCTGCGCCATCAAGGCGCAACCGATGGCGTCTTGCTTCCCTATCATGCCTATCTGAAGCACATCGCAGATAACCCGGATGACGAAGCCAAGCTCGACGAGATCCGCGTACTAATCGACGAGCCAGCGCTGCTACCGAACTTCAAATATGTTTCCGAGCAGGTGAACGACGACCACGCGCTCGCACTGCTCTACAAAATCAAGCGCGCGCTGGCGCGGGCACAGGATCATGGCATCGCAGATGTTGACGCGATGCTCGATCGGATCGAGGACTACATAGCAGAAGCCTGGGTCGATCGCGGCCTCTATCCAGGCCTTGGATCGGTCCTCAATGTGCTCGCCGACCTGGCGGAAGGCGAATATCAGATCGAAGGCAGCCGCGGTGCAGAACTTGCCGGTGCGCTGCGCGGTTCGCTCGATGCCGGCGAGGACTTGCTCGACGCAGCGATAGCGCTACTCGAATCCAAGGATCCCGTGCCATTGGCCTTGGCAGCGCACAAAGGAACTGTGCGCGATGCGCGGGCCGGCTATCGCGACAACAAGAGCCTCAAGCCGCTGCTCCGCAAACTGGCGCTGTTCACGCTTACGCCGCGCCAGGTTGGTCGAGTTCTGTTTCCCGAGGATGATGGACCCCATGCCTTTGGCGGCCTCGCGTTGTCATCTGGCGACATCGCCGCCAACCCTTATGTGCTTGCCGAAAGCTATGTCCCGGTAACCCGTCATGCGATCGAGGAACGCGAGGATCTCGACCGCGAACAGCGCAGCGATGCGGCGATCGATTATGCTGTCATCGATATCGGCATGTTTCCGGACCATCGGCACCTCGAACGCCGCGACGATCTTCATGATCTCACGGTCGCCGGGCCCGAACGGCTCCGCGCCTTCGCCCATGAAGCTCTGGCCGCCGCCAAGTCGCAGGGGCACAGCTTCGTATCAACTGCGACGTTGGTCGAGCACGCCGCGCGTCATCCGCTCTTCTATCGCGACAAGCTCAACGTCGGCGAGGCGCAGTTTGTGTCGGACGAGCACTTCGCCCATTTCCGCGAGCGGATGCAGGTTGAGAACGTCGACGGCACTCACTTCTTTTATCTCAAGCCTGCCTGGCATGCCGAGCAGATCGTCACGCGCTTTGTCAGCGAACGGCTCAAGCTTCCGGTCCTCAAGCGGGACCTTGGCTGGATCGCCGCCTATGTCGCCGCCGAGTCCGTTGCGCTCGCCGCCGAGATTGACGGGTTCGACACTGAGTCCTTCGGTGCCGAGCGCAGGCAAATGATGACCAGCGCAATGACGCAGCGCTTCTACTGCGCGACCGGCCGGCCCGGTTCGGGCAAGAGCCAGGCGATCGCCCAGCTGCTCCGGCGCTTCGACGCGGCGAACGAGCGCACCGTGGTGCTGGCGCCTACGGGGAAGGCAGCGCTACGTCTCAACGCCGAGGCACCGGACGATGCGACATGGCAGGCGGAGACGATCGATCGCTGGATCTGGCGTTCGGGGCTAGGCGATTATCTCAGCGATGGCGCCGACTTGAAAGGTATGGCGAGGGCCCAACGCTTCGAGCAATTCGACAACCTCGTCGTGGACGAAATGTCGATGGTGAACTTGTATCACCTTGCCTTGCTGTTCCGCGCGATCGAAGTGCATCAGCCGGCGTCGACATTGCGCGTAATTCTCGTCGGCGATGAGAACCAGTTGCCTCCGATCGGCTGCGGCAAGCCGTTCCACGACGTGATCAGCTATCTGCGCAGTGAACCTGATCACCAGACAGCCAACACCATCCGCCTTACTGCGAACTGCCGGCAGCGACACGATACAACCGTACTCGAGGCGGCGCACCTCTTTGCGGGCAAAAACCGCTATCAAGACGAGCTCTATGCCAAGCTGCGCGAAGGCGGCAAGGTCAGCGACTATCTCGACGTCCGCTATTTCGGCGACGCCGCCGAATTGCAGGGCCATGTCGCCGATTTCGTGACCACCACGCTCGATGCTGCTGTGCCCGATCACCGCGATCGCTCGCCACAGGAAGCGTTCAACTTGCTCCTGAGGCTCTACGACAAGGGTCATGTTCCTGGTAATGATGCGGCGGCATTGGGACTGGACCGGGTGCAGTTGCTCTCGCCGTATCGGGGCGGCCCGACCGGAGCGCTCGGACTCAGTCACTTTATGCGCGACACCTATCGTGCCGACGCCAAGGAGGACGCCTGGCAGCAGAAAGATGGGTTCGTCCACTCGGACAAGATCGTCCGCATCCGCAATCACTATGACTGGAGCAAGGAAACCAAGCAGCGCGAGTTGCGACTTTCAAACGGATCGGTCGGGGTCCTGTGTGGAAGCCGCAAGGGCTGGAAGGCGTTCTTCGCCGAGAGCGAGTGGTGGTTCGACTGGAGCCGGATGGATGCCGAGGATTTCGAACTTGCCTACGGGTTGACCGTCCATAAGGCACAGGGCAGCGAGTTCGAGGAAGTCCTGGTCGTGGTGCCCGAGCGCCGGGCACTGCTGTCACGCGAACTGATTTACACCGCGATGACGCGGTCGAAGACGCGCCTTACGCTGCTCGTTGAGAAGTGTGAACGAGCCAATCCGCTGGCAGTGGCGCGCGATCGTTCGGTGCTCGCGCAGCGCAACTCCTCGGTTTTTGCCCACCCGTTCGACGCCGCACGGCTGTTCGAGCCGGAGCACGGCGTCAAGGTTCGCTCCAAGATCGAATACATGATCTATCAGGCGCTGGTCGTCGCCCGCGACGCGGGCACATTGAGCTTTGGCTACGAGTCGGCGCTCGATCTGCCGTTCGGCGAGCGGATTGTTACGGTGCACCCCGACTTCGTCATCCAGTCGGGAGGCCGAACCTACTATTGGGAGCACCTAGGCATGCTTGACCGACAAGACTATGCTCGCGATTGGCGCGAGCGTCGGCGTGCTTATGCCGCCGCCGGACATGAAGCGATGCTGCTAACCACCGACGATCTGGCCGGCGTCCATGCCGATCAACTCTCGCAAGTCGTTCGCGACATTGTCGCAGGCAATCTCGCCGGGCGCGCCGATTTGGGTTGGTCGATGCACCATTACACCCTCTAAACGCGTACGGACCAAGTGGAGTTGGGCAGTTTTGCCTCAGCCTTTAATGCGATGGCACTGATAAACCAACACCCTTCGCGGAGGGTCAATGTGCGTCGATAAGTATCTGTTTTCGTGACATTCTGTGAGTCTATGGGCTCAAGAATGCCCGACGGGTGTCCGTCGTCAGATGATTTGAGACCGTTTTCGTTTCTCAGGAACGGAGGCTCTGGCTCATCTTGGTTTAAGGCTA
>NZ_JBXAND010000020.1:0-39369 GCF_058801345.1 Allobosea sp. GW822-FHT03F07 | reverse complement strand
GTCGGCCCCGCCAACCACGCCGGCAAGCGCGAGATCCTCGTCGAGACCGGAAGAGCGCGCGAAGACGAGGAGTGAGGAGCGAGCGGCATGCCTGGCCTTGCGGTTACGACATGCGGTCCTCAAATTGCCATCAGGATGCTGCAACCTCTGCGGTATCCGACGCGTTGAGCATCCGCGAGCCATGATGGCGGCGGGCCGGGCGCGAACCGTGTTTCCGGTCCGGTCGCGGATCGAAGCGGCATATCAATGGAGCGGGCCTGCTCATGACATCGACCCCGACCCTTCGGGTCAAGGCTGCCATGTTGACGCTGTTGGGCTGCGTCGCCCTTGCTGCACCGCTGGCGGCGCAGCCAATGCAGATTCAGCCGTCGAAACCCGCTGCCGCAAAGCCCGCTGTCGCGCGCGCCTTGCCGCTGCCGCCGATGCGCCCGGCCAATCTCGGCCTGCCGCGCCTTGCAGAGGCCTCCGCCGTGCAACCGGCAACCGCAGGCAACGCGGCTGCCGTCACTGCGACGGACGCGACCCGCCCTGCTCCCACGCCCGCCCGGGCCAAGACGACGGCTCCGGCGACCCGCGAGGAGGCGATCGAGCGGCTCAACGCCTATCTCAACAGCTTCGTCTCACTGCAGGGCAATTTCATCCAGCATGCGGCGGATGGCCGCCGCCTCGAAGGCCGAATCTACATTCAGCGTCCGGGCAAGATGCGGTTCGAATACGAGCCGCCCGCGACCATCGAGGTGATTGCGGACGGCACCTCCGTTGCCGTGCGCGACAAGCGGCTTGCGACGCAGGACATCTATTCGCTTGGCCAGACGCCGCTGAAGTTCCTGGTGCGCGAGCGCATGGATCTGGCGCGCGAAGGCACGATCACCGGCGCAGCCGTCGATGGCGACGTTCTCACGCTGCGCCTCGAGGACCGCTCCACCCTTGGCGGCACATCGAAGATCGCCCTCAAATTCGATCTGACCGCGAATGTCCTCAAGCAATGGGTGGTAGTCGATCCGCAGGGTTACGAGACCGCCGTCTCGCTCTACAACCTAGACACCCAGCGCCGGCCCGACGCCAAGAACTTCGTGATCGATTACCAGCGCAAACTCTGAACGATTCGCCGAAAAGCGCTTGAAGCGGCTTGCCTTTTTGGCCCCGGCGAACCAGTTTCCGGCACCCTTCTCGCCGGAACGTCTCAGTGCAACTCACCGTCACAAGCTGGAACATCAACTCGGTCAGGCTTCGGATCGGCATGGTCACCGATTTCCTGGCGACCCATGCGCCCGACATCCTCTGCCTTCAGGAAACCAAGACGCCCAACGAGCAGTTTCCGGGCAAGGCCTTCGAGAAGGCCGGCTATATCCATCAGGCCTTCATTGGCCAGAAGGGCTATAACGGCGTCGCGATCGTCTCGAAGCTGCCCTTCAGCGAACAGGACGCTATGGCGATGTGCGGCCGTAACGATGCCCGCCACATGACGGTGACGCTCGACAAGGCCGCAGGCGCTGCGGCCGGAGTCGCGATCCACAATTTCTACATTCCCGCCGGCGGCGACATTCCCGACCCCGCGAAGAACGACAAGTTCGCCCACAAGCTCGCCTTCCTCGACGAGATCGGCGTCTGGGGCATCGCCAGGCGGCCGACCGACCGGCCGGCCATCCTGCTCGGCGACCTCAACATCGCCCCCTACGAGCACGATGTCTGGAGCCACAAGCAGCTCCTCGACGTCGTCAGCCACACACCGATCGAGACCACGACGCTGGAGAAGCTGCGCTCCGAGCTCGGCTGGACCGACGCGGCGCGTGCGCTGCGCCCCGAGCCCGAGAAGCTATACAGCTGGTGGAGCTATCGCGCCGCCGATTGGGAAGCCTCGAATCGCGGCCGCCGGCTCGACCACATCTGGCTGTCGGACGCCCTCAAGCCGACGCTGCGCGACGTCACCTTCCTGCGTGAGGCCCGCGGCTGGGAACGCCCTTCCGACCACGTGCCGGTGACAGTGACGTTGGAGCTTTGAGGTTGGCGTCATGCTCGCCCACGCAGCGAGCATCAACGCTTGAACACAGTCCTCGACCAGTGAAGACGTAGATGGTCGGGACAAGCCCGATCATGACGCGAGAAGCGGATGCCTAGCCGCGGTCGATCGCGGTCAGCGCGTCTTGGACCGCGCTCAACTGGCCGACGAAGCCGCGCAGCCTCTCGCTGATCGCCGCCGCCACGGCCTCCGCCGAAGCGGGCGATTCGGCCAGGACGCGGCGCATCACACTGCGCGACAGCCGCATCACTTGCGTGGGTTCGCGCGCTATCGCCGTGACCGGCCGGGCAACCGATGTGAACAGGGCCATCTCGCCCATCAATGCGCCGGCCCCGACGATCTCTTCGGCCGGCCCGCCATCCTCCCGGCTGGTGAGCGCCACCGCTCCCGAAATGATCAGCACGGCACCATCCGACGGCTCGCCGACGCGGAACAGCACATCCCCGGCGCGCAGGATGCGGCTTTCCGCGGCGAAGGCGACGAGCCTCAGCGCATCGCGTTCCATCAGGCTCAGCAGGGGCTGCCGGGCCAGCAGGGCGATGTCGTCGTCGAGCGCCATAGGGCTTAGGGATTCAGCCGGTAGCCGCCGGCGTCCGTCACCAGCAGCCGGGCATTGCCCGGATCGGGCTCGATCTTCTGGCGCAGCCGGTAGATATGAGTTTCCAGCGTATGCGTGGTGACCTGGCTGTTATAGCCCCAGACCTCCTGCAGCAGCACCTCGCGCGCGATCGGCTTGCGCCCTGCGCGATAGAGAAAGCGCAGGATCGCCGTCTCCTTCTCGGTCAGCTTGGTCTTGGAGCCCTTCTCGCTGACGAGCAGCTTCGAGCCGGGATGAAAGGTATAGGGTCCGACCTGAAAGACCGCGTCCTCGCTCGCCTCATACTGCCGCAGATGCGCCCGGATGCGCGCCAGCAGCACGGCGAACTTGAACGGCTTGACGACATAGTCGTTCGCGCCGGCTTCCAGCCCGAGCACGGTGTCGGCGTCCGAGCCCTGCCCAGTCAGCATGATCACGGGGCTCTTGAAGCCGTTCTTCCGCATCAGCTTGACCGCCTCGCGCCCATCCATGTCGGGCAGGCCGACATCCATGATCGCGAGATCGATCCGCTCGGCCTGCACGGCTTTGACGGCCGCGGTCGCGGTTCCGGCCGTCGACAGCTTGAACTCCTCATAGAGGGCAAGCTGCTCCGCGAGCGCATCACGCAGGGTCTGGTCGTCATCGACCAGAAGGATATGATGGACGGCGGGCATGAAGCATCGTTCGCGCGAGAAGTGACACGACACCATGAGCCCGCTGAATCGCGACCGCAAGTCACGCCCAATGGAATTCCCGTGAGAAACCGTGATCCGCGGGCGCTTTGCCCGCGCCCTGGACGTCCCCGCAATCTGACGACGCTGCGCGTCTTCGCCTCCGTCCGCGACCGCAGCAAGGGCTTCCTGGTCGCCGGAGGCGCCGCCTTTCCCTGCGCGCTGGGCCGCTCCGGGATCGCGACCACGAAACGTGAGGGCGATGGCCACACGCCGCGCGCCTCTCTGCCGCTGCGCAGCGTGCTCTACCGGGCGGACAGGATCGGTCTTCCCCGCACCCTGCTGCCGCTGCGCGCCATCGCGCCGCGCGACGCCTGGTGCGACGATGCCGGCGACCGGCGTTACAACCGCATGATCGACCGGCCGCCCGGCGAAGCCGAGGAGCGCCTGACACGCGAGGATCACCTCTACGACGTCATCGTCGAGCTCGGCTGGAACGACGCCCCGGTCATCCGCGGCCGTGGCAGCGCGATCTTCTGGCATCTGGCGCGCCCGGGCTTTACCCCCACCGCCGGCTGCGTCGCGGTCGAAGGCCATGTCTTCGCGAAGGTGCTGCCCCGGCTGGCGCGAAACTGCAGGATTCTGGTCAGATAGAGGAAGCTGGATTAGGATGGCGCCGAGCACCGTCTCGACCATTCCTCCGGATCGGCCCGCCGGCCTCGCAGGCACCGTCCTGCGCCGTCGCCGCCGCCCTAATTCGAGACTTGCGATGACTGATACGGTTTCCACCGGCATCCGCTTCGGGCGGATCGCGGCGATGCTTCCCGTCGCAGAGATGGCCCGCGCCCACGACTTCTATGCAAATGCGCTGGGCTTCACCAAGACCTTCCAGAACGGAACGCCCGTCGGCTTCATGATCCTGAAGCGAGACGATGCCGAACTGCATCTGACGCTCCAGCCCGGACACAAGCCCGCACCCTTCAATGTCGCGCATATGATGGTTGAGGATATCGACGCCGTTCACGCGATCATCCGGGCGCGCGGGCTGCGCATCATCAAGGGCCTGCGCGACAAGGATTACGGCCTGCGGGCCTTCGTCTTCGAGGATCCAGACGGCAACCGCATCGATGTCGGCGAGCCGCTGAAGCCGTAAGCTCGGCATGCCCGGGCGGAACGAAGCGACGACCCGAGCATGACGCCGTACTAGCCCCGCGCGCCGAAGATCGCGCTGCCGACGCGCACATGCGTCGCGCCAAGCTGGATCGCCGCCTCGTAATCTGCGCTCATCCCCATCGACAGGCCGCGCAGGCCATGGCGAGCGGCGATCTTCGCCAGCAACGCGAAATGCGGCGAGGGCGGATCCTCTGCCGGTGGAATGCACATCAGCCCCTCGATCACCAGACCGTGATGCGTGCGGCAGAGGTCGAGGAAGGCGTCGACCTCGCTTGGGCTGACGCCGCCCTTCTGCGGCTCATCGCCGGTGTTGACCTGAACGAACAGCCTCGGTGCCTTGCCGCTGCGACCGATCTCGCGCGCCAGCTCCTTGGCCAGGCTCTCGCGATCCAGCGAATGGATCGCGTCGAACAGCTCGACCGCCTCCTTAGCCTTGTTGGACTGGAGCGGCCCGATCATGTGCAGTTCCGCGTCCGGAAAGCGCTCCTTCAGCCCGGGCCACTTCGCCTTGGCCTCCTGGACGTAGTTCTCACCGAAGACGCGCTGGCCCGCTTCCAGCGCCGGCAGGATGGCTTCGGCCGGCATCGTCTTGGAGACGGCGATCAGCGTCACCGATTCGGGCTCGCGCTCGAAATCCCGCGCCGCGCGCGCGATCGCAGCCCTGGTCGCGGCGAGTCGCGTAACCGTATCGCTCATCTGATGCCCTCTCATGCTCGGCGCGGCGTTGACCGCGTCGCCTCAATGGTGTCCTAGAGCATGATGCCGAAAAGTGGGAACCGGTTTTCGGACAACATCATGCGTTGAACTCTTGGGCGAGATCAGTGATCTCGCCTCGGCACCTCCGATCATGCAAGAATAGCCCGTCACCATGGCCGTCGAACGCTACAATCCCAAGGAATCCGAGCCGAAATGGCGTGCCGTCTGGCAGGAGCGGAAGCTCTTCGAGACGAGGAACGACGACCCGCGGCCGAGCTATTACGTCCTCGAGATGTTCCCCTATCCGTCGGGGCGCATCCATATGGGCCATGTCCGCAACTATGCGATGGGCGACGTCGTCGCGCGCTACAAGCGCGCCAAGGGTTTCGCGGTGCTGCATCCGATGGGCTGGGACGCCTTCGGCCTGCCGGCCGAGAACGCGGCCAAGCAGAAGGGCGTCCATCCGCGCGAATGGACCTATGCAAACATCGCGGCGATGCGCGCGCAATTGCAGTCCATGGGCCTGTCGCTCGACTGGAGCCGCGAGCTCGCAACCTGCGACCCCTCCTATTATCGCCACCAGCAGAAGATGTTCCTGGACTTCCTCAAGGCCGGTCTCGTCGACCGCAAGACCGCCAAGGTCAACTGGGATCCGGTCGACGAGACCGTGCTGGCGAACGAGCAGGTCATAGACGGTAAGGGCTGGCGTTCGGGCGCCCCGGTCGAGATCCGCGAGCTGACGCAATGGTTCTTCAAGATCACGGCCTATGGTCAGGAACTGCATGACGCGCTGGAGGGCCTGACCCGCTGGCCCGACAAAGTCCGCCTGATGCAGAAGAACTGGATCGGCCGCTCCGAAGGGCTGCTGATTCGTTTCGCTCTCGAATCGAACGCCTTCGGGCAGGCCGAGATCGAGGTTTACACAACTCGGCCCGACACGCTGTTCGGCGCCAGGTTCCTCGGCATCGCCCCCGATCACCCGCTCGCCAAGGCCGCCGCCACGAAGAATCCTGCCCTGCAGGCCTTCATCGAGGAATGCAAGCGCACCGGCACGGCGCAGGAGAATATCGACAAGGCCGAGAAACTCGGCTTCGACACCGGCCTGCGCGTCGCACATCCCTTTGATCCGTCATGGACTTTGCCGGTCTACGTCGCCAATTTCATCCTGATGGAATACGGCACGGGCGCGATCTTCGGCTGTCCGGCGCATGACCAGCGCGACCTCGACTTCGTCAACAAATACGGCCTCGGCAACACGCCCGTCGTCGCCCCCGAAGGCGTCGATCCCGCGAGCTTCGTCATCACCGACACGGCCTATGTCGACGATGGCCGCATGATCAATTCGCGCTTCCTCGACGGCATGACCATTCCGGAGGCGAAAGAAGAGGTCGCCCGCCGGCTGGAAGGCGAGACGCGCGGCAATCGCCCGGTCGGGGCCCGCAAGGTCAATTTCCGCCTGCGCGACTGGGGTGTTTCGCGCCAGCGCTATTGGGGCTGCCCGATCCCGGTGATCCACTGCTCCGATTGCGGCACGCTGCCTGTCCCCGACGCCGATCTGCCGGTGAAGCTGCCCGACGATGTCTCCTTCGACAAGCCCGGCAACCCGCTCGACCATCATCCGAGCTGGAAGCATGTCGCCTGCCCGCAATGCGGCGGGGCTGCGCGGCGCGAAACCGACACGATGGACACCTTCGTCGATTCGTCCTGGTATTTCGCCCGCTTCACCGATCCGTGGCGGACCGAGAGCCCGACCGACCGTCCGGTCGTCGACCGCTTCCTGCCGGTCGACCAGTATATCGGCGGCGTCGAGCACGCGATCCTGCACCTGCTCTATTCCCGCTTCTTCACCCGCGCCATGAAGGCGACCGGCCATGCCGGGCTGGAAGAGCCCTTCGACGGCATGTTCACGCAGGGCATGGTGGTCCACGAGACCTATCGCGATGCTGCCGGAAACTGGGTCGAGCCCGGCGATGTCCGCATCGAGGGCACCGGCGCCGAGCGCAAGGGCTTCCAGGTCGACACCGGCGCGCCGATCGAGATCGGTGCGATCGAGAAGATGTCGAAGTCCAAGAAGAACGTCGTCGATCCCGACGACATCATCGCTTCCTACGGCGCCGACACCGCCCGCTGGTTCATGCTGTCGGACTCCCCGCCCGACCGCGACGTGATCTGGACGGACGAGGGCGTGCAGGGCGCGGCGCGCTTCGTGCAGCGTCTCTGGCGCCTGCTCGGCGAGATCGCCGAGCGGACCGGCAACGAGGCGCCTCGGCCGGCGAGCTTCGGCGAGGCCGCGGAAAGCCTGCGCAAAGCCGCCCACCGCGCCCTGGACGCTGTCGGCAACGATATCGAGCGCCTCGGCTTCAACCGTTGCATCGCCCATGTCTACACGCTGACCAACGCCATCGGTAAGGCGCTCGATGCGGCGGCCGAGGAGGCGGCCTTGGCTCCGGATATCGCTTTTGCGCTGCATGAAGCCGGCGTGATCGTAACCCAACTCGTTGCGCCGATGATGCCGCATCTCGCCGAGGAATGCTGGCAGGCACTCGGCCAGGAGGGTCTGGTCGGCGAGGCCGCCTGGCCGCAAGCCGAGGCTGCCCTGCTCAAGGACGACAGCATCGTCCTGCCGGTGCAGGTCAACGGCAAGAAGCGCGCGGAGGTGACGGTGCCGGCCGATGCGGATACGGTGGCTGTCGAGGCCCTGGTCAGGGCATCCGAGATTGTCACCAAGGCGCTTGACGGCCGCGAGATCCGGAAGATCATCGTCGTGCCCGGGAGAATCGTGAATGTCGTCGTCTGAAGCCGCCAAGCGCGAAGCCTCACACCCGAGCCGCCGCGCGATGCTGGCAGCCGCGCTCGGCGCCGCTGCGCTGGCTGGTGGCTGCTTTCAGCCGCTCTATGCCGAAAACACCCGCAGCGTCACCGGCGGCAGCATCAAGGATGCGATGAAGGAGGTCGAAGTTCCCGAAATCAAGGGGCTGATCGGCCATTATCTGCGCAACGAACTCGTCTTCGAGCTCGACGGCGGCGGCGAGCCCGATCGCGCCAAGCGGCTGAAGTTCAACACCAGCATCGCGGAATCCGTCGAGGTCGTGACGGTCGACTACCAGAATGGCCGGGCCGATTCTGCGGTTCTCGTGGCGACGGCGAATTGGACCGTGACAGAAATTGCCTCCGGCAAGGTCGTTTCCAAGGGCATTAATATCGTTCGGGCACCCTATGAGCGATCCTCCCAGCGCTTCGCGACGGTACGAGCGGCCCGCGACGCCCAGATCCGCGCCGCAAAGAACCTGGCCACCCTGATTCGCGGGCAGATGGCCGCCGACCTCGTCGCCGGCTGACCGCGCGGAAATATCCCATGGTCGCCCTCAAGGCGCATGAAGCCGACCGCGCGCTGGCAAGGCTCGATCCGGCCTACCGGCTCGTCCTGTTCTACGGGCCCGATGCCGGCCTGGTTTCGGAGCGCGCGGCAGCCTTGGCGCGGGCCAATGTCGATGACGCTGAGGATGCTTTCCAGCTCGTCCGCATGAGCGGCGACGATATCGCCTCCGATCCGCTCAAACTCGTCGATGAGGCCAATACGATCGGTCTGTTCGGCGGGCGGCGGGCGATTCGGGTCTCGCCGACGTCGAAGGCTTTACTGGCCGCCGTCGAGCCTTTGCTGGCAACGCCCTCGAAGGATGCCATCGTTATCGTCGAGGCCGGCGATCTCCAGCGCAGCAACCCGCTTCGGACGGCCTGTGAGCGCGCCCGCACGGCGCTGGCCGTGCCCTGCTATGGAGACGCCGCGCGCGATCTCGGCGGCATCATCGACGAAATGGTTCGCAGTGCGGGCAAGAGCATCGACCGGGCGACGCGCGATCATCTCGCCGGGCTGCTCGGTGGCGACCGGCAGACGTCGCGCCGCGAGGTCGAGAAGCTGCTGCTTTATGTCGGGACCGAAACGACGATCGGCATTGCTCATGTCGACGCCATTGTCGGCGACACCGCCCAACGCGAGCAGGCCATGCTGGTCGATGCAGTGTTCTCGGGAAAGCTCCCGGCCCTCGACCTCGCCCAGGCCAAGCTCGCCGGCGAGGGGCTGGACCCTGGCGTGATGCTCGGAACCGTCCTGCGGCACGCGCTCTCGCTTCTGAAGGCTCGACAGGGAATAGATGCTGGCCGCAGCGCCCGCGACATGGTGGCGACGATGCGGCTGCCCTATCCGCGCATTGCAGCCACAGAAGCCGCCCTTGCCGTCTGGACGAGTGCGAAGCTCATGGAAGCCGTGAATTTGCTCGGCAATGCGACGCTGGCCGCTAGGCGCGACGGAGAACTGGGCAAGGCCGGCGCGACGCGGGTCCTCTGGACGCTTGCGAGGATGGGCCGCGCCGGATCGCGTGGCGACTGAACTCAATCTTTCAAGCGGCGGCAGAGCGCGTCGAGCTGCTCGAGCGTCTTGTAGCTGATCTTCATTTCGCCCCCGCCATTCGCGCGATGCGCGATCGAGACGGACAGCCCCAGCGCCTCCTCGAGCGCCTTTTCGACCGCCCGCGTATCGGGATCCTTGTCAGGCTTCGGCTTCGCGGTGATGCCTTTGCTCTCGCCGCGCGATTCCCCCTGCACGATCCGCTCGATGTCACGGACGCTGAGGCCCTCATCGACGATCTTGCGCGCCATCAGTTCCGGATCCGAAACGGATAGCAACGCCCGCGCATGGCCGGCTGACACGGCCCCTTCGCTGACCATCTGGCGAACGGACTCGGGCAGCTTTGACAGCCGTAGCGTATTGGCGACATGGCTGCGGCTCTTGCCGATCACCCGGGCGAGGTCGTTCTGGGTGTAGTTGAACTCGGCGATCAGCCGCTCATAGCCGGCAGCCTCTTCGATCGCGTTGAGATCGGTCCGCTGGACGTTCTCGACGATCGCGATCTCGAGCGCTTCGCGATCATCGGCCTCGACCAGGATCACCGGCACGTCATGCAGACCGGCACGTTGTGCCGCCCGCCAGCGCCGTTCGCCGGCGATGATCTCATAGGCGTCGAGCATGCCGACGATCTGTCGAACGATGATCGGCTGAAGGATGCCGCGCTCGCGCACCGAAGCCGTCAACTCCTCGAGGTCGTCCTCGACGAAGTTGCGGCGGGGATTGCGCGCGCTCGGCCGCAGGAACTCGACGGGCACGCGACGCTGGCCACGAGCCCGTTCGAGCGCGCCAATTTCCTCGCCGACATCGCCGATCAGCGCTGCCAGGCCCCGGCCCAGGCGTGAACGCCCCTGTTCTTCGGCCATTGCCATCCTCGTCAACCTCTACGCGAAAATAGGAGTCAGGCCGCCGCGCGCAGCGTGCGCTCGCGACGGATCACTTCGGAAGCCAGCTTCAGATAGGCCTGCGAACCCGAGCAGCGCAGATCGTAGAGCAAGGCCGGCTTGCCATAGGACGGCGCCTCGGAGACCCGGACATTGCGCGGAATCACGGTCTCATAGACCTTGTCGCCAAGGAATTCGCGCACATCGGCCATCACCTGGCCGGAGAGATTGTTGCGCGGGTCGTACATGGTCAGCACCACGCCCTGGATGATCAGGCGCGGATTGAGTCCGGCCCGCACCTGCTCGACCGTCTTGAGCAATTGACTCAAGCCTTCCAGCGCGAAGAACTCGCATTGCAGCGGCACCAGCACGGCGTCGGCCGCGGTCATCGCATTGATCGTGATGAGACTGAGTGAGGGCGGGCAATCGATCAGCACATAGGTCAGATCGGAGCAACGCTGGTCGAAGACCAGCTCATCGATCGCGTTCTTCAGCCGATGCGTTCGATCCTTGGAAGCCGCGATCTCGAGTTCGACGCCGAGAAGATCGAGCGTCGATGGGGCCAGGAACAAGCCCGGAACAGCCGTCTCTTGCAGCGCCTGCCCCAAGCCCACATCACCACAGAGCACGTCATAGGTGGACGACTTGCGACTCCGGCGATCGACGCCGAGCCCGGTCGAGGCGTTGCCCTGCGGATCCAGATCGACGATCAGCACCTTCTCGCCGATAGCGGCGAGCGCGGTGCCGAGATTGATCGCGGTCGTCGTCTTGCCGACGCCACCCTTCTGATTCGCGAGGGCCAGCACGCGCGGGCGGCGCGGCGTGGGAATAGGCGTAAGATCGGTCATTGATCGGCCCGTTTCTCGGCCGCGCGAACCATCAGGATCCGGGCGGCGCCATCCGTGACGGAGGAAACCGTTGATGCCTGAATCTTCCAATATCTGGATGACTCCGTCAATTCCGTATCTAGATGTTGTCCCTTGGGAAAGAGTCCGAGCGTCCCTGTTCTCAACAGCTCTTTACACCATTCGAGAAGCTGCGGCAGCGGCGCGAGCGCGCGCGCGGTAACGACATCGACCTGGCCGACGAAATCATCGACGACATCCTCGATCCGGGCGGCGTGAACCGTCACGGGAGCGCCGGTCAAACGGGCCGCATGGCGAAGGAAAGCGCATTTGCGGCTGTTGCTTTCGACGAGATGGATATGTCCACTGGGCTTTTCCGCCAAGCAGATGCCGATCACCAATCCCGGAAAACCACCGCCGGAGCCCAGATCGAGCCATCGCGGCGCCTCGGGCGCCAATGCGTGGATCTGAAGCGAATCGGCGATATGGCGCGTCCAGACATCGCCAAGTGTCGTCGATGACACGAGATTCTTTGCAGTCTGCCAGCGGGCCAACTCCGACACCAACAGGCTCAGGCGCTCCTCTGTTTCACGTGAAACAGGCGTCAAGCGCAAAGCGCGCTCGCGGTCGGCATTATCAACAGTCATGAAGTCAGGCCGCAGGCTGAGTGGCGCGAGATTGACGGCTGCGTCGCGCATGCGCCGCCAGCAAAGTCAAGGCCGCAGGCGTCATGCCCTCGATCCGCCCGGCCTGCGCCAGATCGGCCGGCCGCTCGCTGAGGAGTTTGGCCTTGAGCTCGTTCGACAATCCGGAAATGGCATCGAGGTCGAGATCATCCGGAACCTTCAGCGCCTGATCGCGCTGATAGGCAGCGATCTCCGCCGACTGCCTGTCCAGATAGACCGCATAGACGGCATCTGCCGTGACCCGCGACGCGATCGCTGGCGCGTAGTTAGCGAGATCGGGCCAAATAGCCGTCAGGCGCTCGAAACCGACATCGGGATAGGACAGAATCTGGTAGGCGTTTCGCCGCACGCCGTCGCGGTTGAGCTGAAGACCAACGTGCTCGGCCTGTTGCGGCGTCACCCAAAGCGCTTGGAGCCGCGCCCGCAGGCTTTCGATCGCAGCGCTTCGTTCTGAGAAAACCGCCTGCCGCCGCGATCCGACGATCCCTAGCGAGGATCCGAGCATCGTCAAACGCTCATCGGCATTGTCCACCCGCAGCGACAGGCGAAACTCGGCCCGCGAAGTGAACATTCGATACGGCTCCGTAACGCCCCGCGTCACGAGATCGTCGACGAGCACGCCGATATAGGAAGAGGTCCGCTCGAGCACGACCGGCTCGGCCCCTCCGGCCCTTCGCGCGGCGTTCAGGCCAGCGAACAAGCCCTGAGCGCCGGCTTCCTCATATCCGGTGGTACCGTTGATCTGCCCGGCAAGAAACAGCCCGGCGACGGCGCGGGTCTCCAGCGTGTTACGCAAGGAGCGCGGATCGACAAAGTCGTATTCGATCGCATAGCCCGGCCGCAGCATCGTGGCGCGCTCCAACCCAGGGATCGTCGCCAGCAATCCGAGCTGCACATCTTCCGGCAGCGAGGTCGAAATCCCGTTCGGATAGACGGTGTCGTCATCCAACCCCTCGGGTTCCAGGAAGATCTGATGCCCGTCGCGATCGCCGAAACGCCCGACTTTGTCTTCGATCGATGGACAATAGCGTGGGCCGCGCCCCTCGATCTGGCCGGAGAACATCGGCGCCCTGTGCAGATTGGCGCGGATCAGATCATGCGTCGCCAATGTGGTCCGGGTGATGCCACAGGAGATCTGCGGCGTGGTGATCGCCGCCGTCAGGGCGGAGAACGGCTCGGGCGGATCGTCGCCGGCCTGCATCTCCAGCGCCGCCCAATCGATGGTGCGGCCTTCGAGCCGCGGCGGCGTGCCTGTCTTGAGCCGCCCCAGCGGAAAGCCATGGCGCTCCAGCGTCGCCGACAGACCCAGCGACGGCGCCTCGTCGACCCGCCCCGCCGGAATCTTGGCCTCGCCGATGTGGATGAGACCCCGTAGAAATGTGCCCGTGGTCAATACGACCGTTCCGGTCGCGAATCGACGCCCATCGGCCATCAACACGGCCGCAACGCAGCCATCGGCGATGTCCAGGTCGAAGACTTCGCCCGCAACGATGTCGAGATTCGCCTGCTCGGCCAGCAGATCCTGCACGGCCTGGCGATAAAGCTTGCGATCGGCCTGGGCGCGTGGGCCCCGCACCGCCGAGCCCTTGCGGCGGTTCAGCATCCGGAACTGGATGCCGGCCCGGTCCGCCGCCCGCGCCATGACGCCGTCGAGCGCGTCGATCTCGCGCACGAGATGGCCCTTGCCCAGCCCGCCGATCGCAGGGTTGCACGACATCACGCCGATCGTCTCGATCCGGTGCGTGATCAGAGCGGTTCGCGCTCCGTAGCGCGCCGCAGCCGCCGCGGCCTCGACGCCGGCATGGCCGCCGCCCACGACGATCACATCGTAACGGGTCTCGACAGGTTCACTGGACATGGCCGATCGCTAACGAAGCCTGTCCCATGGGTCAATGATTATCGGATTGGCGGCGGTCGGAGGTCGTACGCCGGCAACGCAAGAGGCCTCATTTGCCGATGCAGAACCCGGCGAAGAGCTGGTCCAGGACATCCTCGACATCGACCCGGCCCATCAGCCGCTCGAGCGCGATAACCGCAAGACGAATATCTTCCGCCAGGAGTTCGGCCTGACCATGCGCTGCTATGACGGCCCGCTCCAGCGCCCGGATTGCCTCGCTCACAGCGGCGCGATGGCGCTCGCGAGTGAGCAAGGCCGGCTCCGGCGCGGACAGGGCCACCAGCCGCTCGACGATCGTCGTCAGCAAGGCATCAAGGCCTTCGCCAGTCGCGACCGAGATCGGCAATTCGCCAGGAATCGTCGACCCTGCGAGATCCGCCTTGGTCGCGATGGCCAACGACACGGCATCGCGATGGATTCGATCCGGCTCCGAATCGATCGCTCTGAGACTCAGGACCAGATCGGCACGCTCGACCAGCGCGCGCGCCCGACGAACCCCCTCGGCTTCGATTGCATCGACGCTATCCCGCAATCCCGCCGTATCGATCAGCACGACCGGC
Source organism: Allobosea sp. GW822-FHT03F07 (assembly GCF_058801345.1). Classification (NCBI taxonomy): domain Bacteria; kingdom Pseudomonadati; phylum Pseudomonadota; class Alphaproteobacteria; order Hyphomicrobiales; family Alloboseaceae; genus Allobosea; species Allobosea sp. GW822-FHT03F07. The sequence continues at coordinate 24,958 of NZ_JBXAND010000020.1, read as the reverse complement.
AGACCTGACAGGTCCAGCCTGACCTCGATCGCATCCCGCGTCGTCCCCGCCACCGGCGAAACGATGGCAACGTCGCGGCGGGCCAAGGCATTCAACAGGCTCGACTTGCCGGCATTGGGCGGGCCGGCGAGAACGACCACAAAACCCTCGCGCACGCGCTCGCCCATATCGAAGCTTCCGAGCGCAGACCGCAATTCCGCCAACACCGCGGCAGCGCCAGCCAGTCCTTGCTCCGCCAGGGGACCAGAGACATCGCCTTCATCGGAGAAATCAATCTCGGCCGCCAGCAATGCCATGACCTCTACGAGACGCTGACGCCAGCGCACGACAGCGTCCCCGAGCGCGCCCTCCATCTGGCGGAGCGCCTGACGGCGCTGCCATTCCGTCTCCGAATCGATCAGGTCGGCCAAGCCTTCGACCGCGGCGAGGTCGAGCTTGCCAGCCTCGAAGGCACGGCGCGTGAATTCGCCGGGCTCCGCCAGACGCACATCGGGCAGGGCGCAGAGCACCGCCAGCAGTCGTGTCAGCACGGCACGCGAGCCATGGACATGAAGCTCGGCGACGTCTTCGCCGGTAAAGCTCGCGGGCCCCGAAAAATACAGCACGAGTGCGCTGTCGATGACTTCGCCAAGACCGTCGCGTAGCCGGCGGAGCGTAGCGTGGCGCGGCTCCGGGACAGCTCCAGCAATCGTTTCGAGCACGAATCGGACGCGAGGGCCCGACACCCTGACGACGGCGACGCCGGCGCGGCCAGGTCCCGATGACAGCGCTACGATCGTGGAATGAGGGTCAGGCCCGGCCATACCTCAACTCGCAGTTGGAAAGCCTGCGGATGATGGATCACCTACGACGCGAGCCGGTTGCATCGACCCAGCGGAACGGCATGGGTCGGTACGACACGGCGCGACGGGTCTGATCTCCCAGGGAAGGCCGAGCCCGGCACCCCCAGGACATACGCAGTTCGTCACGCCTGCGAATCGATGTTCAGATCGCATCGCCGGAACGCGTCGCGCTTTGACGCCACCGTCACGTGTTCATCGAGTCGAAGAAGTCCGCGTTCTGCTTGGTCTGGCGGAGCTTGTCCATCAGGAACTCGATCGCGTCCTGCGGTCCCATCGGGTTGAGGATGCGGCGCAGCACATAGGTCTTGGCCAGCACATCCTTCGGCGTGATGAGCTCTTCCTTGCGGGTGCCCGACTTGAGGATGTCGATCGCCGGGAAGATGCGCTTGTCCGAAACCTTACGGTCGAGAATGATCTCCGAGTTGCCGGTGCCCTTGAACTCTTCGAAGATGACTTCGTCCATGCGGCTGCCCGTATCGATCAGCGCGGTTGCGACGATCGTCAGCGAACCGCCTTCCTCGATATTGCGAGCCGCGCCGAAGAAGCGCTTCGGCCGCTGCAGCGCATTGGCGTCGACACCGCCGGTCAGCACCTTGCCGGAGGACGGCACCACCGTGTTGTAAGCGCGCCCGAGACGCGTGATCGAATCGAGCAGGATGACGACGTCGCGGCCATGCTCGACCAAGCGCTTGGCCTTCTCGATCACCATCTCCGCCACCTGGACATGGCGCGTCGCCGGCTCGTCGAAGGTCGAGGACACGACCTCGCCCTTCACCGAGCGCTGCATGTCCGTGACTTCCTCGGGCCGCTCGTCGATCAGCAGCACGATAAGGTAGCATTCCGGATGGTTGGTCGTGATCGACTGCGCGATGTTCTGCAGCAGCACGGTCTTGCCGGTGCGCGGCGGCGCGACGATCAGCGCGCGCTGGCCCTTGCCGATCGGCGCGACGATATCGATGACGCGGGCCGAGAAATCCTTCTTGACCGGCTCGGCGACTTCCATGCGCAGGCGCTCGTCGGGATAGAGCGGTGTCAGGTTGTCGAAATTGATCTTGTGCTTGATCCGCTCGGGATCCTCGAAGTTGATCGTGTTGACCTTGAGCAGCGCGAAATAGCGCTCGCCATCCTTGGGTCCCCGGATCGGACCTTCGACCGTATCACCAGTGCGCAGGCCGAATTTCCGAATTTGCGTCGGCGAGACATAGATATCGTCGGGGCCGGGCAGATAGTTCGAATCCGGCGAGCGCAGGAAGCCGAAGCCATCGGGCAGGACCTCGACCACGCCTTCACCGAGAATCTCGGTTTCCTTCGCCGCGAGCTGCTTCAGGATCGCGAACATCAGCTCCTGCTTGCGCATCGTGCTGGCGTTCTCGACCTCGAGCCCCTCGGAAAAAGCGAGCAGTTCGGTCGGCGATTTGACCTTGAGGTCTTGGAGTTTGATTTCCCGCATGGGGCACCCGGATCGTAAATGTCGCGGCACGAACGGCCGAGACCAGGACGGTAATGGAATGATCGACAGGCCCGGACGGACGGCGCGGAAGTTGCGCGCCACGAGCGGCTGCTACGGCAGTCGGCTCACGAACCATCGACAACAGGGAGAACGCTGGAGAAGCGCATGCTCCTGATAGCCGGAATCGTCGCACCGCTCAAGCGGGAAACGCGAGATCCTCAGAACGGCTTGACGACCACCAGAATGACGATGCCGACCATCAGGACCGCCGGCACCTCGTTGATGATCCGGTAGAAGCGGGCCGACTTCGTATTGCGGTCATTGGCGAAGTCGCGAACGCGACCCACCAGATAGCCATGGATACCCGAAAGGATCACGACCAGCAGGATCTTGCCGTGCAGCCAGCCGCCCTTGAAGCCGAATGCCGCCCAGGCGAGATAGAGCCCGAGTACCCAGGTGAGGATCATCGCGGGGTTGATGATCCCCTTCAGGAGCCGGCGCTCCATGATCTTGAAGGTCTCAGATTGGATCGAGCCGACCGCCGATTCGGCGTGGTAGACCATCAATCGCGGCAGATAGAGCATGCCGGCCATCCAGGAGATCGCCGCCAGGACGTGGAAGGCCTTGATCCATTCATACATCGCGCCGCCGCTCCATGGTTCCAATCCTGCCCATCTCTTACGACCGCACCGCGGCCAGCAGCCGCTCGACATGCGCGATTGGCGTATCCGGCAAGATGCCGTGGCCGAGATTGAACACGAAAGGACCACCGCCAAACGCCGAACGCACGGCCGCGACCTCGCGCTCGAGCTCGGGGCCGCCAGCGCGCAGCACGAGCGGATCGAGATTACCCTGGACCGGCACGAGCGACTGGATCTCGTCGCGTGCGAAGCTACGGTCCATATCCGACTCTAGCCCGACGGCATTGACACCGGTTGCCTGCACATAACCCGGCACGAGCCGACCGGCACCGCGTGGAAAGCCGATGATCCGCGCCTTGGGATGGCGGACGCGCACGCCTTCGACAATCACCTTTGTCGGAGTGATACACCAGCGCTCGAAATCCTCCGGCCCCAGCGACCCCGCCCAACTATCGAAAATCTGGACCGCATCGACGCCGGCATCGATCTGCGCGCAGAGATAATCAATCGAGGCCTCGACGATCCGGTCAATGATCTCTTGGAATAGCGCCGGGTCGCTCGTGAACAGGGCTTTGGCGGGCCCTTGATCGGGCGTACCGCGTCCGGCCACCATATAGGTCGCGACCGTCCAGGGTGCACCGCAGAACCCGATGAAGGCCGTCTCCTTGGGCAGGGATGCCCGAACGCGCCGGACGGTCTCGATGACCGGCGCCAGCAGGTTGGCGTCGGCGTGCTCGTGTATCTCGCCAAGCCTCTTCGCGTCGGCGACGGGTTCGAGCCGCGGACCTTCGCCCTCCACGAACCAGAGCTTCTGTCCGAGTGCCTGCGGTACGACGAGGATATCGGAGAACAGGATCGCCGCATCGAAGCCGAAGCGTCGGATCGGCTGCAAGGTCACCTCGGCAGCCCATTCGGGATTGTAGCAGAGCGCAAGGAAGCTGCCGGCCTTGGCGCGAAGCTCGCGATACTCCGGCAGATAGCGCCCTGCCTGACGCATCATCCAGATCGGAGGAGTCTTCAGGGTTTCGCCTGAGAGCACACGCAGAAAGGCCGGCTCGTCCTGTGTCGCGGTGCTCATCGGTCCTCCATCCCGATCTCTCTTAAATATGATTCTTGAGAGAGAATCTTCTTCTTTGACTCTTGGATGGGGGCAGATAGCCCGGCGCAGCTTTGTCCACAACGGGTCCACAGGACGCAGGTCGCCGACGCGAGCGCCGCGACAAGGCAAGGGGACCCGTTAACGGTTTATTAACCCATCGGAATCCGGCCTGGCGGAGTCACCCGCCAAAATGATTCACGTGAAACACTCCTGGCCCGCCCCACAGGGTCCGGCCTGTTGACGAAATCTTAAGGTTATACAGAGGCGTCGCGCCGGCTCCCGAACCCGCCCCTTTGTCCCCAGTCCTCCCCAGGCTTCGCGGACCGGCGACCCTCTCGCCAGCATCGCCTGAACGACGACCGGCATTCTCGACAACCGGCGAATTTGCTTTGGCGGCCCGGCGGGCTAGAGGTGGCTGACGCCGCACCGACCCGGGAGCCACCGTGGCCCGCAATTACTTCCACCTCCACCTCGTCTCGGACGCGACCGGCGAGACCCTGATTGCGGTGAGCCGTGCCGCGGCCGCGCAATATGAGAGCGTCTCGGCGATCGAGCATGTCTATCCGCTCGTCCGCTCGGAGGCGCAGCTCGCCCGCGTGCTCGCCGAGATCGAGGCCTCGCCGGGCGTCGTGCTGTATACGTTGGTCGAGCCGGAATGGTCGCAGCGCCTGGAGAATTTCTGCCGTGAGCTCGGCTGCCCCTGTCTTTCGGTGCTCAACCCGGTGCTGGCACTGTTCCAGTCCTATCTCGGTCAGGCCTCTGCGCCTCGGCCTGGCGCGCAGCACGTTCTCAACGCCGAATATTTCCGACGCATCGACGCGATGAACTACACGTTGCTGCATGATGACGGCCAACTTGGCGGCGATCTCGAAAGCGCCGACATCATCCTCGTCGGCATCAGCCGGACCTCGAAGACCCCGACCTCGATCTATCTCGCCAATCGCGGCATCAAGACCGCCAACATCCCATTGGTTCCGAACGTACCGTTGCCGGCCGAACTTGAGCACATCAAGAAGCCGCTGATCGTCGGCCTCGTCGCCAGCGCCGATCGCATCGTCCAGATCCGCCAGAACCGGCTGCTGTCACTCAGGGCTGACGACGAGACACCTTACGTCGATCCGGCCTCCGTGGCCGACGAGGTGGCGCAGTCGCGCAGACTTTGCGCCCGAAAAGGCTGGCCGGTGATCGATGTCACCCGGCGCTCGATCGAGGAGACGGCGGCCTCGATCCTCGATCTCCTGCGCGACCACCGCATGAAGTTCATCGCGACATGAAAAAGGCATCGACGCTCTGGCTCGCTGCCGAGCCCCTGCTGCTGGCTTCAGGCAGTCTGACACGGCGCGATATGCTGGTGTCGGCCGGCATCCCGGTGCAGGTCGCGCGGCCGGACATCGACGAGCGCGCCATCGAGGCACCGCTCGTGGCCGCGGGCTCTCCGCGCGACGCCGTGGCGGCAGCGCTCGCCTGCGCCAAGGCCCTGGTCGTCTCGCAGGCGAATCCAGGCCGTCTCGTGCTCGGCGCCGACCAAACCCTGATCTGCGACGGCGAAGCTTTCCACAAGCCCGAGACAGTGATGGCAGCCGCCGACCAACTCGCCGCTTTGGCCGGCCGAACCCATGAGCTGCACAGCGCCTTCGTCCTGGCCAAGGATGGCGCGCCCGTCGTCGACGGCATCTCCGTCGCGCGCCTCACCATGCGCGATATGTCGCCGGACTTCATCATCAGCTATCTCGACGCGGTTGGAAAAACCGCTCTGTCCAGTGTCGGCGGCTATCAGATTGAGGGTATGGGCGCCCAGCTTTTCGAGATTATCGAGGGTGACCATTTCACCATTCTCGGCCTGCCGCTTTTCGCCGTACTCGCGGGCCTGCGCGATCTCGGTGTTCTCGCCCGCTGAATTTAACGGACTGACCATGCCTCCCCGCTGCTTCATCATCGGCCATCCCGTCGCTCATTCGCGCTCGCCGCTCATGCACGGAACCTGGCTTGCGGAACATCGGCTCGCCGGCAGCTATGAACGCATTGATGTCGCTCCGGGCGATCTTCCGGCCTTCGTCGAGCGCCTGCGTGCCGGCGAATTCGCCGGCGGCAACGTGACCGTACCGCACAAGGAAGCGATGCTGCCACTGATCGACGAGGTCAGCGAAGCTGCACGCGCGATCGGCGCCGTCAACACGCTCTGGCGCGAGGGCGCCCGCATCTGCGGCGACAATACCGATGTCTCCGGCTTCCTGGCCCATCTCGATGACAAGGCGCCTGGCTGGGACGAGCGCGTTCGCACGGTGCTCTTGCTGGGCGCCGGCGGCGCCGCGCGGGGCATTGCCTTCGGGCTCAAGGCGCGCGGCGTCGACCGGATCATCTTGGTCAATCGCAACCGCGCGCGGGCCGACGGCCTTGCGGCTGCGCTCGGCGCTCCGCTGGAGGCAGCGGATTGGGCGCAACGCAACGCCCTCGTCGGACAGGCGGATTTGATCGTCAATACCACCGCGCTCGGCATGCACGGCCAGCCGCCGCTCGATCTCGACCTGACGCTTCTGCGCCCCGGCACGATCGTCGACGACATCGTCTATGTGCCGCTGACGACGCCGCTGCTCGTCGATGCCGAACGTCGCGGAGGCGTGTCGGTAGATGGGCTCGGCATGCTGCTGCATCAGGCGGTTCCAGGCTTCGCGCGTTGGTTCGGCGTGACACCTGCCGTCACACCGGCGCTGCGGGCCAGGCTGGAAGCCGATATTCTCAAGGACTGATTCGACAAAGCTAGCCGATTGTCCGGCTGACACGGGCCTTCACGCGATGACCTTCATCCTCGGCCTCACGGGTTCGATCGGCATGGGCAAGTCCACGACCTCCGGCCTGTTCCGGGAGCGCGGCATCCCGGTCCATGATGCCGATGCCTCCGTGCATGGTCTCTATCGCGGGGGGGCCGTCCGACCGATCGGCGAGGCCTTCCCGGGCGTCGTCGTCAACGGCGTGGTCGACCGGCCGAGCCTGTCCGCGGCGGTGCTCGGCAAGCCCGAAGCGCTGCGCCACCTGGAGGCCATCATCCATCCGCTGGTGCGCGCGGAGGAGGAGGCCTTCCTGCGCCGCTGCCGGGATGCGGGCGCAGGGCTCGCGGTGCTCGACGTGCCGCTGCTGCTGGAGACGGGAGCCGAAGGTCGCTGCGATGCCGTGCTCGTCGTCAGCGCGCCGGCCGAGGTGCAGCGCCGGCGCGTTCTCGCCCGGCCGGAGATGACGGAAGAGAAGCTCGCCGCGATCCTCGCCCGCCAGATGCCGGACGCCGAGAAGCGCCGTCGCGCCCATTTCATTGTGGACACCTCCCGGGGCGTGCTGGCCGCGCGCCGGCAGGTCGGTTCTATCCTGAGCGTGCTCGCCGGCCGGCCGGGCAGGGGTTCGCGGAAGGCGGCGGAAGAGCATGCGTGAGATCGTTCTGGACACCGAGACCACGGGCGTCGAAGCCAATAACGGCGACCGCATCGTCGAGATCGGCTGCGTCGAGCTGGTCAATCACTGCCCGACCGGTCGCACCTTCCACGTCTACATCAACCCCGAGCGCTCGATGCCGGTCGAGGCCTTCAACGTCCACGGCCTGTCGGAAGCGTTCCTGTCCGACAAACCGGTCTTCGCCGCCGTCGCGCAGGACTTCGCGGAGTTCATCGCCGGCGCGAAGCTGGTGATCCACAACGCCGCCTTTGACGTCGGCTTCATCAACATGGAGTTCAAGCGGCTCGGCTTGCCGCCGATCGAGCAGAATTTCGTGGTCGACACGCTCTCGATGGCACGCCGCAAGCATCCCGGCGCCTCGAACAGCCTGGACGCCCTCTGCGCGCGCTACGGCATCGACAACAGCCGCCGCACCAAGCACGGCGCCCTGCTCGATTCCGAGATCCTGGCCGAGGTCTATATCGAGCTCATCGGCGGGAAGCAGGCCTCGCTCGTGCTCGGTTCCACCGATGCCGGCCGCGGTGGCCTCGCCGGCATCGTCGTCGAACGTCCGCAAAGGCTGCGGCCTCTGGCGCCGCGGCTGGACGAAGCTGCAACCGCGGCCCATGAGGCCTTCATCCGCTCGCTGGGCAAGGCCCAGCTCTGGCGCGGCTATCTCGGCATCGCCGAGGAAGGCTGAGCCGGGGCTACTCGCCCCGTTTCTGCGACGCGCGTCGTGACAGCATGTTCAGCCCCTCGATCACCGCCGAGAACGCCATCGCAGCGTAGATGTAGCCCTTGGGCACATGCGCGCCGAAGCCTTCGCCGATCAGCGTGCCGCCGATCATCAGCAGGAAGCCGAGCGCCAGCATCACGATGGTCGGATTCCGCTCGATGAAATGCGCCAGCGGATCGGCCGCGAGCAGCATCACCAGAACTGCGACGACGACAGCGATGACCATCACGGGAATGTGGTCGGTCATGCCGACGGCCGTGATGATCGAGTCGATCGAGAACACCAGGTCGAGCAGCAGGATCTGGAAGATCACGCCGCCGAAGGTGACGGCGGCGGCCCGGCCGCCGTCGAAGACGTCCGGACCGTGATTCACATCGACCTTGTGGTGGATCTCGGTCGTCGCCTTCCAGACCAGGAAGAGGCCGCCGCCGATCAGGATCAGATCGCGCCAGGAAAAGGCCTTGCCGAAGACCGAGAAGATCGGCGCGGTGAGCTGGACGATGATCGCGACGGTGCCGAGCAAGGCGAGTCGAAGGATCAGCGCCAGTCCGATGCCGATCCTGCGGCCGCGCGAGCGCTGATGCTCGGGCAGCTTGTTGGTCAGGATCGAGATGAAGATCAGGTTGTCGATGCCGAGCACGACCTCCATGGCGATCAATGCGCCGAGCGCAGCCCAGACTGCGGGGTCGGCGGCAAGCGTCATAAGGTAGTCCATCGGTCCTCCAACATCATGAAAATGGCGGGCGGCCTTGTGGCCGTCCGCCTGTTGATCTTGGTCGACATGGAGAGCCCATCTGCCGATCACAAGGGCAAGGCGAGAAGAACGGCGCTGTCGTGGGCATGAAAAAGGGCCCCGAAGGGCCCTTTTGGATCGGTCGGATTGTCGCAGGCGGCTCAGGCCTGCGGCGCGCCCTGCTGGGCCTGGAATTCCTGCATGCGCTGCTGGAACAGCGCCGCGAAGTCGATCGGTGGCACATAGAAGGGCGGGAAGCCGCCGTTTTGCACGGCCTCGGCGATGATCTGCCGGGCGAAGGGAAAGAGCAGCCGGGCGCAGTCGATTACCAGCACCGGGTGGACATGCTCCTGCGGAACATTGAGCAGGCGGAACACGCCGCCATAGCTCAGATCGAAGGCGAACAGCGTCTCGCCATTGATCTCGGCCTTGCCCTCGAGCTGCAGCACGGTCTCGTAGTCGTTGTCGCCGAGCGCATTGCTCGACACGTTGACCTGCAGCGACATCTGCGGGCCTTCCTGGGTCTGTTGCTGGCCGAGACCGCGCGGCGCCTTCGGGTTCTCGAAGGAGAAGTCCTTTGTATACTGGATCAGGGCGCTCATGCTCGGTGCAGCATCGCCGGCACCGTTGCCGTTGGGGAGTTCGTTGGCCATCGGTCCCATCGCTTCTGGCAGGCTGTCTCGGGAAATCCCGCGCCGGTCTAAGGCATTCGGGACTGCGCTCCGCTCTCCGGTTCGACGCGGGCGTCGGCTATCATGGACGACAACGCGGCACAAGAAGCCGCCTTCACAAGCAGGGGGGTGGATGTTACGAGCCTAGCTTACCATATGACGCATGGCAGTGCTCCCTGCGGGAACCGCTGACGTAATGCCGCGACTGGAGCTTCGGGTCAGTTTTCGATGCAAAATTCCTTCGACGTGACGACTCTGGTCTTCCTGGCTCTGGCCGTTTTCGTCGCCTGGAAGCTGCGCTCCGTGCTCGGCCAGAAGACCGGCAACGAGCAGCCGCCGGCCGATCCGTTCTCGCGTCGCGAGACGCCGCCGCTGCGGCCCGACCAGGCAGCCCCCGCCGATGCCAAGCGCGACAATGTCATCCGCCTGCCGGGCGCCGCCAATGATCCTGCCGCGGGCGCGCCGCCGGCCGCTGACCGTTGGAAGGACATCGCCCCCGCGGACTCGCCGATCATCGCCGGCATCGACGCGATCGTCCGGCAGGAGCCCGGCTTCGATCCGCGCGATTTCCTCGGCGGCGCCAAGGCGGCCTATGAGACCATCGTCACCGCCTTCGCCCGCGGCGACCGCAAGATACTCAAGAGCCTCCTCGCCAAGGAGGTCTATGAGGGCTTCGAGCATGCGATTACCGATCGCGAGAAGCGCGGCGAGAAGGCGGAGTCCAATTTCGTCTCGATCGACAAGGCCGAGATCACCGGCGTCGACGTCAAGGGCAAGACGGCGCAGGTTACCATCGCCTTCGTCTCTCAGCTCATCAGCGTGACCCGTGACGCGCAGGGAACGGTCGTCGACGGCAGCGCCGACGCGGTTTCCGAGGTCAACGACATCTGGACCTTCTCGCGCCAGCTCGGCAGCCGCGACCCCAACTGGCTCCTGGTCGCCACCGAATCCGCCGCGTGATCCGTGGCGCCGGTGTCGGACTGGCGCTGCTCGCAGCTTGCTGGGCGCCCGTGAGCGCGATGGCTGCCTCTCCCCCGCCTTTGCCCCCCGGGGCCAGCGCCGAATCCCTGGCGCCCGCCAGGGTCGACGGCTGGGCCGATGACGACCATCGCGCCGCCTTCACCATCTTCGCGCGCGGCTGCCAGGCCGAGCCGCCGCTGAGAGCCTCCGTCGCCGTCCCCGCTGCGCTCGCCGCGATCTGCGAGCATGCCCGCCGCCTGTCCTCGGCCGGGCCGGTCGGACGCGCGGCGGCGAGGGTTTTTTTCGAGCGGCATTTCTCGTTCTGGCGGATCCGCCCGTCCGCCGGCGCGGCAGGCTTCATGACCGGCTATTTCGAGCCCGAATTCGAGGGCTCGCTGACCCGCTCCGAGCGTTATCCGACGCCGCTCTATGGCCGCCCGCCCGAGCTGGTGACGCGGATGCCGGGCGATGACTGGCCCGGCCTGGACGCGGCGCTTTCTGCGGCACGCCGCACGACCAAGGGGCTCGAGCCCTTTCCAGACCGCACCGCGATCGAGACCGGCGTCCTCGACGGTCGCAACCTCGAAATTCTCTGGATGCGCGATCCCGTCGATCGCTTCGTCCTGCAGGTGCAGGGCTCCGGTCGCATCCGCCTTCCCGATGGCTCGGTGACGCGACTCGTCTATTCCGGCCGTAACGGCCATGCCTATACCTCGCTCGGCCGTGTCCTCAGCGAGCGCGAGGGCATCCCTCCCGCCGAGATGACGATGGATCGTCTGATCGCGCGCCTGAAGGCGGATGCAGGCTTCGCCCGTGACCTGATCAGGCTGAACCGCTCCTTCGTCTTCTTCGCCCGTCGCGACGATCTTCCTGCGCATTCCGGCCCGATCGGGGGCGCGGGCCTGCCGCTGACGCCGCTGCGCAGCATCGCGATCGATCGCAACGTCTGGCCTTACGGGCTCCCGGTCTGGATCGACGCGACCGTGCCGGACGATGCCGGCGGAACGGAACGGTTGGCGCGACTGATGATCGCGCAAGACACTGGCTCGGCGATTCTTGGCCCGGCCCGCCTCGATCTCTTCGTCGGTTCGGGTGCGAAGGCCGGCCATCGCGCCGGGCTGATCCGCCACCCCGTCGATTTCGTCGTCCTTTGGCCGAAACCGTCCGGTCGATAGCGATGCGCTCGCGGCGGGGCAGGACATTGTCGGAGGCCGATCTCGCGCTCTGGCGTCAGGTTGCGCGCTCGGTGACGCCGCTGCCGGGGCGGGCACCGGTCGAGCCGGAACCGCTGGCCGAGGCCGTAGCGGTGCCGGAGGCGCCGCAGCCCGCCAAGTTCGCTGCGGCAGTGAAGCTGTCGAAGGCTGCCCCGTCCCCGCCGCCTCTCGCACCTTTGGAGCAGCGCCTGCGCACGCAGCTCCGGCGCGGCCAGCTCGGCGTCGAGGCAATCATCGACCTCCACGGCATGCGCCAGGACGAGGCGCATCTGGCGCTGCGTGCCTTCCTGCGCCGCGAGCAGGGGCGCGGCACCAGGCTCGCCCTCGTCGTCACCGGCAAGGGCGCCGCCGGAACCTCGCTGTTCGGCGACGAGCGCGGCGTTCTGCGGCGTGTCGTGCCGCACTGGCTGCGGCTGCCGGATCTGCGGCCACTGGTCGTCGGTTTCGAGGAGGCGCAAGCACGTCATGGCGGCTCTGGCGCGCTTTATGTCAGGCTGCGCCGTGTCCGTGAGGCCGGACCGTGACGCCCTTCGGCCAGCGCGTGCGCGACCATCGCGAAAGGCGCGGCATGACGTTGGCGCAGATGGCGGCGGTTCTGGGCGTCACGCCGGCCTATCTCTCGGCGCTGGAGCACGGCAAGCGCGGCCGCCCGACCTTCACCCTGATCCAGGGCGTCATCCATGTCCTCGGCGTGATCTGGGACGAGGCCGACGAACTGGTGCGCCTGGCCGATCTCTCGCATCCGCGCGTCACCGTCGACACGGCCGGTCTCGATCCGGAAGCGACGTTGCTGGCCAATCGCCTCGCCCGCGAGATCGGCGAATTGGAGGGCGAGGATCTGAAGCGCCTCGCCGCTGTGCTGGACGAAGCGGCGGCGCGGCGGACGCGGCCGGACGAGCCCGTTTGACCGTGTTCGCTTGACCCCTGCGCGCATGGATGCGACACGCCCCGCCATTCCTTCACAGTCTTCTCCCGTCATCCTCGTTCCCACAGCATCGGGCTCCCCATGACCAGCACGCGCACCGACGTCCTCGCCCTCGGCAATGCCATCGTCGACGTCATCGCTTCCGCCGAAGAGGATTTTCTGGCGAAGCACGGCCTGACCAAAGGCGCGATGGCGCTGATCGACGAGGGGCGCGCGGAATCGCTCTATTCGGCGATGGGTCCGGGCAAGGTGATCTCGGGCGGCTCGGCCGCCAACACCATTGCCGGCCTCGCCTCCTTCGGCGGCAAGGGCGCCTTCATCGGCAAGGTCAAGGCCGACGAGCTCGGGCGGCTCTACCGGCATGACCTCACCTCGCTCGGCGTCGCCTTCGATACGCCGGCGGCCACCGACGGGGCGGCGACGGCCCGCTCCTTCATCATCGTCACGCCCGATGGCGAGCGCACCATGAACACCTATCTCGGCGCCTGCCAGGGCCTCGGCGTCGCCGATGTCGATGCCAAGGCGATCGAGAACGCCGACATCATCTATCTCGAGGGCTATCTCTGGGATCCGCCGGCGGCCAAGGACGCCTTCCGCAAGGCCTCCGAGATCGCTCACAAGGCCGGCGGCAAGGTCGCCATCACCCTGTCGGATTCCTTCTGCGTCGACCGCTACCGCGACGAGTTCGTCGGCCTGATCCGCAACCGCATGGTCGATATCGTCTTCGCCAACGAGCACGAGCTGAAGAGCCTCTACGAGACCGGCGATTTCGACACGGCCCTGTCCTGGCTGCGCTCGGAGAACATCCTCGCCGTCGTCACCCGCTCGGAGAAGGGCGCGCTGGCGGTGACGCCGGACGGCATCGTCGAGGAGCCGGTCTTCCCCGTTGAGCGCGTGGTCGACGCCACCGGCGCCGGCGACCTCTTCGCCGCCGGCTTCCTCTTCGGCCTGACCTCGGGCCGCGAGGTCCGCGACTCCCTGCGCCTGGGCGCGCTCGCGGCGGCCGAGATCATCAGCCATGTCGGAGCGCGGCCGGATGTGAACCTGAAGGTGCTGGCGGGCAACGAAGGGCTGCTGTGAGCCCATCATTCTCCCCTTGGGGGAGAAGGTGTCTGCGCAGCAGATGGATGACGGAAGGGTCGCGCATGCGGCCCTTTCTTGTTTTCGGCCGAGGTTCTTCCCTCATCCGTCTCGGCTTCGCCGATCCACCATCTCCCCCCAAGGGAAGCGCGCCTCTCAATACAGCGTCGCCCTGACCCGTTCCGGCAGCGCCTTGTCATAGGCCTCGCCGTCGAAGGTCTCGACGGCCGCGTTCCGTGCCGTGATGTCGCGCAGGATCTGGCCGGCGCTCGGCACGCTGCCCCTCGCGACATGCTTCGACGGGTTCCAGAGGTCGGCCCGCACGACCGCGCGCGAGCACTGGAAGTAGACGCTCTCCACCGTGACCACGATGACGCAGGCTGGGAGCTTTCCGGCCATCTCGAAGCGCCCGCACAACTCAGGGTCGTTGGAAAGGGAGGCGACGCCGTTGACGCGCAGGGTCTCGCCGTAACCGGGCACCATGAAGAGCATTCCGATTCTCGGATCGAACAGGATATTCTTCAACGAATCCAGTCGGTTATTGCCTTTTCGGTCGGGAATCAGGAGCGTTTTCGTGTCCCGGACCGTAACGAACCCCGGCAGATCCCCACGCGGCGAACAATCCAGGCCCTCCGGACCGTTGGTCGCGAGCACGAAAAACGGCGAGGCGGCGATCAGCGCGGCATAGTTCGCGTCGAGATGGTCGATCTCCTTATGGATCGACGCGGGCGCGACCGGGTTGGGATAGAGCGCGGCGAGTTGCTCGATCGACGTGATGGCGTGGGCGGACATGGAGACTCCCGATAGCGCGAGAAAAGTCTAGACTATCTGACAGCGTCGATAACGGCGAGCCACCGATCTGCAATCGGATTACAAAGACGGCGATCTGTCAGTCTTCGCGCGAATCTAGCCTCCGTGTTCTCCTTCAACGAAAGAAGCCCCGCATCGTCCGATGCGGGGCTTCCGGTTTCACGTGAATCGCGTGAGGCGGTGGCTTACTCGGCCTGCTGCTTCTCGCGGGACTTCTCCGCGTCGCGGGCGGCTTTGAGCTTCTCGGTCAGGTCCTCGCCGGTCTCCTGGTCGACGACCTTCATCGAGAGGCGGATCTTGCCGCGATCGTCCTGGCCGAGGAACTTGACCTTGACCTTGTCGCCTTCCTTGACGACGTCCGAGACCTTCTGGACGCGCTGGGCGGCGAGCTCGGAGATGTGGACGAGACCGTCCTTGGCGCCGAAGAAGTTCACGAAGGCGCCGAACTCCATGATCTTCACGACCGTGCCGTCATAGATCATGCCCGGCTCGGCTTCCGAGACGATCGACTTGATCCACTTGATCGCGGCTTCGATCGACTTGCCGTCGGCCGAGGCGATCTTGATCGTGCCGTCGTCCTCGATGTTGACCTTCGCGCCGGTCTTCTCGACGATCTCGCGGATGACCTTGCCGCCGGAGCCGATGACTTCGCGGATCTTGTCGACCGGGATCTTCATCGTCTCGATGCGCGGGGCATACTCGCCGAGCTGGCCGCGCGACGCCGACAGCGCCTTGGCCATCTCGCCGAGGATGTGGTCGCGACCGCCCTTGGCCTGGTCGAGGGCGACCTTCATGATCTCCTCGGTGATGCCGGCGATCTTGATGTCCATCTGCAGCGAGGTGATGCCCTCGGCGGTGCCGGCGACCTTGAAGTCCATGTCGCCGAGATGGTCCTCGTCACCCAGGATGTCGGAGAGCACGGCGAAGCGCTCTCCTTCCAGGATCAGGCCCATCGCGATGCCCGCGACCGGCGCCTTCAGCGGCACGCCGGCATCCATCAGGGCGAGTGAGGTGCCGCAGACGGTGGCCATCGAGGAGGAGCCGTTCGACTCGGTGATCTCCGAGACGACGCGGATCGTGTAGGGGAACTCCGCCTTCGCTGGCAGCATCGGCCGGATAGCACGCCAGGCGAGCTTGCCATGACCGATCTCGCGGCGGCCGGGCGAACCCATGCGGCCGGCTTCACCCACCGAATAGGGAGGGAAATTGTAGTGCAGCAGGAAGGTTTCCTTGTAGGTGCCTTCCAGCGAGTCGATGAACTGCTCGTCGTCGCCGGTGCCGAGCGTGGTCACGACCAGCGCCTGCGTCTCGCCGCGGGTGAACAGCGCCGAGCCATGGGTGCGGGGCAGGATGCCGGCTTCCGAGACGATCTTGCGGACCGTCTTGAGGTCGCGGCCGTCGATGCGCACGCCGTCGTCGAGGATGGTCCAGCGCACGACCTTGGCCTGGGCCTCCTTGAACTGGCCGGCGACCTGCTCCTTGGTGAAGGTCGTCGTGCCGTTCGGCTCGTCCGAGACCAGCTCGGCGAGCTTGGCCTTGGCGGCGTCCAGCGCCTTGTAGCGCTCGGCCTTGGTGGTGATCTTGTACGCGGCGCGCAGATCCGCATCGACCAGCTTCAGCACGGCGTCGAGCACGACCGAGTTGTCGGCCGGAACGTAGTCGCGCGGTTCCTTGGCGGCCTTTTCGGCCAGGCGGATGATCGCGTCGATGACCGGCTGGAAGTGCTTGTGGCCAAACATAACGGCGCCGAGCATGATCTCCTCGGAGAGCTGCTTGGCTTCCGATTCCACCATCAACACGGCGTCGGGCGTACCGGCGACGACGAGGTCGAGCGCCGAATCCTTGATCTCGTCGACCAGCGGGTTGAGCTTATAGGCGCCGTCGAAATAGCCGACGCGCGCGGCGCCGACCGGGCCGGTGAACGGCACGCCCGACAGGGTCAGGGCGGCGGAGGCGGCGACCATCGCGACGATGTCGGGGTCGTTCTCGAGATCATGCTGCAGCACGGTGCAGACGACCTGCGTCTCGTTGCGGTAGCCTTCGACGAAGAGCGGGCGGATCGGCCGGTCGATCAGGCGCGAGACCAGCGTCTCCTTCTCGGTCGGGCGTCCCTCGCGCTTGAAATAGCCGCCGGGAATGCGGCCGGCCGCGAAGGTCTTTTCCTGGTAGTTCACGGTCAGCGGGAAGAAATCGATCCCGGGCTTGGGCGACTTGGCGGAAACCACGGTCGCGAGCACGACGGTCTCGCCATAGGTGGCAAGCACCGCGGCGTCGGCCTGGCGGGCGATCTTGCCGGTTTCGAGCACGAGCTTGCGCCCGCCCCAGATCAGTTCTTCGGTCTGTACATCGAACATGAGATTGTCTTTCGGATCGGATGCGGCCCGTCCGGCGTCCCTTGCCCATGGACAAGACGGCGAAACCCTCGGTTCTGCGAATGCGAGCCCGAGCGCTTGGCGATCCTGCCATGGACGAAGAGATCGCCCGGCGGGTCCTGCGGCAGGCCGCCCATGCGGCCGTCGCGTTGTAGCGGGATCGATGCCGCACCATTGCGGCAGGCCCCTTAATCGAAGCGCCCGGAGCGATGTCGCACCGGGCGTTCAGCGTCAGGCGTCGATCAGCGGCGGATGCCGAGCTTCTCGATCAGCGTGCGGTAGCGCGGCTCGCTCTTGCTCTTCAGGTAGTCGAGCAGCGAACGGCGCTGCGAGACCATCTTGAGAAGGCCGCGACGCGAATGGTTGTCCTTGGTGTGCGACTTGAAGTGGCCGGTCAGGTTGTTGATGCGCTCCGTCAGGATCGCGACCTGGACTTCCGGCGAGCCGGTGTCGTTCGGCTTGGTGGCATACTCGTTCAGGAGCGCGGTCTTGCGCTCGGCCGTGATCGACATCGTGTGATCCTTATATTGGGGTTGATCTGGCGGGCCAGGCCGGGATGTCGTCCAGCAGGGTCCGAAGCCCGCGATCCGCCTCATCGAGGAGGGGGCGCGCAGCCGGCTTTGAGGCCGGATGGCGGGGGTATACACGAAATCGGCGGAAAGGCCAGCGGCCTCGACGGAACCTCTCGCGCGGGCATCCGTTCTGGTCTCATCGGTCGAACCGCAGGTGTTGCGTCATGCGAAATTCGGACAAGGATCGCCTTATTCTCGCGCTGGCGGCGCAGCTGCGGGCGGAACGCGAGACCCGGGAAGCGGTCGCGCATGTGATCAGGAACGGCCAGCTCGACCGGGACGTGTTGCTTGCCGTCCTGGAGGACCCGATCCCCGCTGCATCGCAGGAGGATCTCGCCCGCGCCGACGCGCTCGCATCGAGCCGGCAGTTCCGACATATGAGGGCTGCCTGATGGCGCCCCGCCCCGCCTGGAAGGGCTATCTCAAGCTCTCGCTCGTCTCCTGCGCCGTCGAGCTGACCGGCGCGACCGACCACAGCGAGAAGGTCTCGTTCCGCGTCATCAACCGCAAGACCGGCAACACCGTCCGGCGCCAATATGTCGACGGCGTCACCGGCAAGCCGGTCGGCGATGACGACGAGGTCAAGGGCTACGAGATCGGCGATGACGAATACCTGCTCATCGAGGAGGACGAAATCGACGCGGTGCAGATCGACTCCTCGCACACGCTCTCGATCGAGCAGTTCGTCGATCGCGCCGACATTCCGCAGATCTATTTCGATACGCCCTATTACGTCACGCCCTCGGACGACGTCTCGGAAGAGGCCTTCGCCGTGATCCGCGAGGCCATGGCGCGCCAGAAGAAGGCCGGCATCGCCCGGATCGTGCTCTATCGCCGCGAACGCCCGGTGATGATCGAGCCCTTCGACAAGGGGCTGCTGCTGACGACGCTGCGCTACGACAAGACGGTGCGCAAACCCGAGGAGATCTTCGCAGGCATGGCCAGGCCGAAGATCGATCCGGAACTGATCGAGCTCGCGACCCATATCATCGACAGGAAGCAGGCCGAGTTCGATCCCTCGGGCTTCGAGGACCGCTACGAGGCCGCCCTGCTCGACCTGATCCAGGCCAAGCAGAAGGGCAGGAAGCCGCCCGTCGTGCAGTCGGCCGAGCGCCCGGCCAATGTCGTGAACCTGTTCGACGCCCTGAAGAAGAGCCTTGCCCGGGATGAGGACGAGGCTGCTCGCGGCAGGCCCGCGACAAAGAAAAAGGCCGCGCCCGCAAAGGCCGGTGCGAAGAAGCCACCCGCCAAGGCGCGCAAATCCGCCTGAGGAGGAGAGCGCGATGGCGACGCTGGACCTCTATCGCGCCAAGCGCGATTTCACCCTGACCAAGGAGCCCAAAGGCGGCGCCGCACGCAAGAAGAAGGGCGCCGCCGCGCAGGGCGGCGCCTTCGTCGTTCACAAGCACGCCGCGAGGCGCCTGCACTACGATCTCCGGCTCGAACATGACGGCGTGCTCTGGTCCTGGGCGGTGACGCGGGGCCCGAGCCTTGATCCCGACGAGAAGCGTCTGGCCGTCCATGTCGAGGATCATCCGCTCGAATATGGCGGCTTCGAGGGCACGATTCCCGCGGGTCAGTATGGCGCGGGCTCCGTGATCATCTGGGACGAGGGGCGGTGGCTGCCGGAAGGCGACCCGGCCTTCGGGATGGAGAAGGGCCATCTCTCCTTCATCCTGCAAGGCCACAAGCTCGCGGGCCAATGGCATCTCGTGCGGCTGAAGCCGCGCCGCGGCGAAAAGCGCGACAACTGGCTCCTGATCAAGGTCGATGATGCGGCGGCGCGGCGCGACAACGACATCCTCGAAACCGCGCCGAACTCGGTCGTCTCAGGCCTGAGCGTCGAGGAGATCGGCAGCGGCAATGCGGCCAAGCCCAAGGTTTGGACGAGGACGCAACGGCCGGACGGCAAGCCGGGCCGCCCAGCCAGTGCGAAGCGAACGCGCCGGCCGAAGGCGGATGGCGACGCCTTCCCGCGCTTCGTCGAACCTTGCCTCGCGACCCTTCAGGACAAGCCGCCGGCCGGCGAGAACTGGCTGCACGAGGTCAAGTTCGACGGCTACCGGCTGCAGGCGCGCATCGAGGGCGGCAAGGCCACGCTGCTGACCCGGTCGGGGCTCGACTGGACCGAGCGCTTCGGCAAGGGGCTGGCGGAGGCGCTGGCGGCCTTGCCATGCGAGAGCGCGCTGATCGACGGCGAGGTCGTGGCGCTCGGGGAAAGCGGGATCTCTTCCTTCGGCGCGCTCCAGGAGGCGCTGTCGAAAGGCGCGACGGATCATCTCGTTTTCTTCGCCTTCGATCTCCTCCATCTCGACGGCGAGGATCTGCGCGGCGATCCGCTGCTGGCCCGCAAGGAGAGGCTGGAAGACCTGCTTCGGACCTCAGCCGACGAGGCCGGCCCGCTGCGCTACAGCGAGCATTTCGTCGAGCCCGGCCAGACCATGCTGCGCCATGCCTGCCGCATGGGGCTGGAGGGCGTGATCTCCAAGCGCGCCGATGCGCCCTATCGCAGCGGGCGCGGCCGCGACTGGATCAAGTCCAAATGCACCCAGCGTCAGGAGTTCGTCATCGCCGGCTATGTGCCGTCCAGGGGCTCCGGCCGCGAGCTCGGCTCGATCGTCGCCGGCTATTACGAGGATGGCGCTTTGAAGCCGGCTGGCCGCGTCGGCACGGGCTTTACCCGCAAATCGGCTGCCGCCCTCAAGACGCGCCTCGACGTGATCAGGAGCGAGACCTCGCCCTTCGAAGGGGCAGCCGGGCGCGAGCGCGGCATCGTCTGGGTCGAGCCCGAGCTGGTCGCGGAGATCGAGTTCCGCGCCTGGACCCAGTCGAAGACGCTGCGCCATGCGAGCTTCATCGGCTTGCGCGAGGACAAGTCGGCAGATGAGGTTGTCGCCGAGCGGCCTAGGGGAACGGGCAAGAAGGCGAATTCCACGAGCCCACGTGCGGCGACGACACCGCGAAAGACCGCCAAACCCGGCCCGCGTGCAGAGACGACGGTCAAGCTCTCCAGCCCCGGCAAGCCGCTCTGGCCCGATATCGGCCTGACCAAGCAGGGCCTGCTCGACTACTATGCGACGGTCTGGCCGTTGATGCGTCCGCATGTCGTGAACCGCCCGCTCAGCCTCGTGCGGGCACCCAACGGTATCGAGGGCCATTCCTTCTTCCAGAAGCATGCCATGCCGGGCATGCACGAGGCCGTGCTGCGGATGAAGGACAAGGATGGCGAGGAATTGCTCTACATCCACGACTTCAACGGGCTGGCGGCCCTCGTGCAGCTTGGTACGGTCGAGATCCACCTTTGGGGGGCTACGATCGATGCGGTCGAGACCCCCGACCAGATCATCTTCGATCTTGATCCCGACCCCGGCGTCCCGCTCGAACGTGTCCGTGACGGGGCCCTTGCGGTGCGCGACCGCCTCCACGAACTGGGCTTCGAGAGCCTGCTCAAGACCTCCGGCGGCAAGGGCTACCATGTCGTCGCGCCGCTGAAGCCACGGGCGGGCTGGGATCGCGTCAAGGGCTTCGCGCGCGACTTTGCCCAGGCGATGGCGCAGGCGGAGCCGGCGCTCTACACCGCGACGCTGTCGAAGAAGGCCCGCAAGGGCAAGATCTTCATCGACTATCTGCGCAATGGCCGGGGTTCGACGGCTATCGCGCCCTACTCGACCCGCGCCCGTCCGGGCGCTCCTGTCGCCATGCCGATTGATTGGGAGGCTCTCGCGAAAACCGCACCCGATGCCTTCAAGGCCGAGGCCATTCGCGATGGCGGCGCGCCTGCGGATATTTGGGCAGGCTTCTTCGACGGCGCCAAGCCCCTGACGGGCAAAGCCTGAGCTTCCGCCTCAGGGCTGGAGCGTTTCCCCGCGGTCATAGCGCCGCTGCGCCTCCTGCACCGCGCCGATATGCGTTTCGGCCCACACAGTCAGAGCCTGCACCGTCTGCGCCAGCGTTCGTCCCAGCTCCGTCAGCGAATACTCGACCGTCACCGGCACGGTGGCGAAGACCTCGCGCCGCACCAGACCATCGCGCTCGAGGCTCTTTAGCGTTTGAGACAGCATCTTCTGCGAGATGCTCTCGATGCGACGGCGCAGCTCGTTGAAGCGCAGCGTCTCGCGGTCGAGCACGATCAGGATCAGCACGGCCCATTTGTCGCCGATGCGGTCGAGCACCTGCCGCGTCGGGCATTGCGCGCTGAAAGGGTCGGGTCGTTGCAGCATGGCAGTTTCCCCGAAGTGACCATGTCTCGCGAAAGTGCCTTCTTTACGGGCGGCACGGCGCGGGCCATGTGGGTTCCATTGGATCGTTGGTATCCGTTGGTTACCAGAAGAAAGGACCCCTGTCATGACCATCGCACTCATCGGCGCCACCGGCTTCATCGGCTCGCGCATCCTCGCTGAACTCGTCTCGCGCGGCCATACCGTCACCGCGATCGTCCGCAACCCTGAGAAGGTGCCGGCTCTTCCGGGGGTGAAGGCCGTGAAGGGCGACATCTTCGACAAGGACGGGCTGGCGGCGCTTCTCGCCGGCCACGAGGCGGTGATCAGCTCCGTGCATTATCTGGCGAGCGATGCGCAGGCGCTGCTCGGCGCTGTGAAGCAGTCCGGCGTCAAGCGCTATCTCGTCGTCGGCGGCGCTGGCAGCCTCGAAGTGGCCCCTGGCGTGAAGCTGTTCGACACGCCGGAGTTCCCTGCGATCTATCTCGAAGAGGCCAGGAAGGGCGGCGTCTATCTCGATCTGCTCAAGCAGGAGAAGGTCCTCGACTGGACCTTCCTGTCGCCCTCCGCCGTGATCGCGCCGGGCGAGCGCACCGGCACGTTCCGCCTCGGCCTCGACCAGCTTCTCGTCGACGGCAAGGGCGAAAGCCGGATTTCGGCCGAGGATTATGCGATCGCACTGGTGGACGAGCTGGAGAAGCCCGCCCATAGCCGCCGCCGCTTCACGCTTGGATACTGATCTCAGGCGTGCTGCGCGCGCGGCGGAACTGCATCTCGCCGATGCTGAGCACGCCGCGCCGCATCTCGCCCTTGGCGAGGTGGCCGCTGTCGCTCTCGAAATAGAGCTGCGAGCGATCGACCAGGTAGCGGCCGTGATGCCAGGCGGGCACCGTCTGCTTGGCCTTGTTGTAGCGACCGTCCGGCCGCAGCTCGAGAACGATCGCGCCGTCATCGGTCGCCCAGCGGCCGAGTGCGGCGCGCTCGAAGGCGTCGGCTTCGTCGAACGCCGCAATCTCGAGCGAGCGGGCAGGGCGCGACGAAGGAACCAGTTGGGCGGCGAAGCTGCCCAGAGAGTGAAGCATCTGTGCGAGGGGCATGGTCGGGTCTCCAATCGATCATCGGTCATCGACCCCGGCCTTCCGGGGTCGGACATTCGAGAACCGGCTGTCGCGCGACGCGGGCAGCAGGTTCAATAGGGGCTGGCCGTCGGCCGCACGATGATCTCGCTGACGTCCACCTCGCCGGGCTGCTCAATCGAGAAGGCGATGGCGCGCGCGATCGCGTCGGGCTCGATCGCGATCTGACGGAACTCGGCCATGGCAGCCTGGGCGCCGGGGTCGGTGATGGTGGAGGCGAGCTCGGACCGGGTGACGCCGGGTGAGATCACGGTGACACGTATGTCTTCATGCTCCTGGCGCAAGCCCTCGGAGATCGCGAGCACCGCAAATTTCGTCGCGCAATAGACGGCCGCGGTCGGATAGACCTGATGTCCGCCGATCGAGGAGATGTTGACGAACTGGCCGGAGCCCTGCCGCTTCATGATCGGGAGCCCCGCCTTGATTCCGTGCAGCACGCCGCGGATGTTGACGTCGATCATCCGGTCCCATTCGTCGATCTTGCCGGCTTCGAGTCGTGAGAGCGGCATCAGCCCGGCATTGTTGACGACGACGTCGACGCGCCCGAAAGCGGCTTCGGCGTAGCTGAGGAAATCCTCGACATCGCCGGCATCGGCGACATCGACAGGCTTCAGCCGAACCGAGCCGCCGGTGGCCGAAATCTTAGCGGCGAGCGTTTCGAGGCGGTCGACGCGGCGGGCTCCGATCACGACATCGGCGCCTCGCGCCGCCAGCAAGCGCGCCGTGGCCTCGCCGATGCCGCTGCTCGCCCCGGTGATGGCGACGACCTTGCCCTGTATTCCAGACATGATGCTCTCCTGTGGTTGCTCTCGGCTGCCGGCCGCGTCTGGCGTTCCGGCGTGAGAAAGTAATGCCGTGGCGAGCGCTCGGAGCGGTAGACCAATGCAGCGCAAGGATTGCCCGATCCTCCAGGACGGTTGCTTTCCGATCGCTTCGAAGGCCCTGATCATTGTATGAAAGCCCAGGCGGCGCGGATAACCGCGGATCGAGCAATGCTGGAGGCGTGCGATGCGGCAGGTCGAGGAACTGGCGGCGTTGATCGGCAGGCTCTGTGCGAGCGACGGCATTCACCAGACCGCGATCCCGCGGCTGGTGCTGATCCGCTCCGGCCGGCCGACGGAGCCGTTGCACGCCCTGCATGAGCCGGCGCTTTGCATCGTCGTGCAGGGCCGCAAGCAGGTGATGCTGGGGGACACGGTCTATCATT
Source organism: Allobosea sp. GW822-FHT03F07 (assembly GCF_058801345.1). Classification (NCBI taxonomy): domain Bacteria; kingdom Pseudomonadati; phylum Pseudomonadota; class Alphaproteobacteria; order Hyphomicrobiales; family Alloboseaceae; genus Allobosea; species Allobosea sp. GW822-FHT03F07. Next base: position 873 of record NZ_JBXAND010000020.1, on the reverse strand, counting down.
ACGATCGCAGCCAGTATCTGGTGGTCTCCGTCGACCTGCCGGTCATCGGCCAGGTCGTCGAGGCGACCGAGGAGCAGCCCTATCTCTGCATCCGGCTCGACCTCGACCCCGTCATGCTCGGCGCGATCATGCTGGAAGCCGGCGTCGGCGCTGCCGACACGGGCGGCGTGGGGTCCGGCCTGACGCTGAGTCCGGTGGCGCCGGAACTGCTGGACGCCGCTCTGAGGCTCGTCCGGCTGCTGGAGACACCGCGCGACATCGCCATGCTGGCGCCCTTGGCCGAGCGCGAGATCCTCTATCGCCTGATGACGGGCGAGCAGGCGGCGCGCTTGCGTCAGATCGCCACCGGCGAGAGCCGGCTGCAGCAGATCAACCGCGCGATCGGCTGGATAAAGCGCAATTACGACAAGGCCTTCAGTGTCGAGGCCTTGGCGCAGGAGGCTCGCATGAGCCCCTCCGCCCTGCACCAGCATTTCAAGGCGGTGACGGCGATGAGCCCCCTGCAATACCAGAAGCAGTTGCGCCTGCAGGAGGCCCGGCGCCTGATCCTCGGTGCGGCGCTCGATGCCGCCTCCGCTGGCTTCCGCGTCGGCTATGAGAGCCCCTCGCAGTTCAGCCGGGAATATCGCCGCCTCTTCGGCGCGCCTCCGCTACGCGATGCGGCCAGGCTCCGCGGTGCGGGCCTCGACATGATCGGGGCCTGAACCGCCGAGCAGTCCAGGCCCCGATCAGTCTCTCTTCAGGCCGCGCCGCTCAGAACTCTTCCCATCCGGCATCGCCAGCGCGGCCGTTGGCGACCTTTTTGACCGGCGCGCGCGGGGCAGGCGCGGCGGCAGGCGTGCGGGGCGCGGCCGCCTTGGCCTGCACGAAGGC
>NZ_JBXAND010000019.1:0-49453 GCF_058801345.1 Allobosea sp. GW822-FHT03F07 | reverse complement strand
CATAATGGCTGCGATGATCCAGAAATCCTCCCTTCCCGAAAACCCCTAAATGGTCTCAAGAGCGCTGACGCCGGACACCCGACGGGTATCGAACGGGATCATTGTGCACCAATCGATCCACTTCAATAGAGTGTTGATAATAAACAGAAAATGTGAAAGTGATCGAGTTTAAGGGCCGGTAATAGGGGCATGTTTGGAGTGCCCCCACGTGATAATCACGCGCCATCACCTACCTGCTGAGTGACCCAGCTTGGAGCCCGGCACGTCACTGTGTTCTGCTCGTCCCAAGTGTCAAGTTCGCTAATTGGATAAAGGACGGCCTTCCCGATTTTCACGAAGGTAGGCCCGATCCTCATGGCTCGCCAATTTCGAAGCGTGCCTACCGAGATGCCACCTCGGTAGCGCTCAGACACCTCTTCAGGAGTTAGAAATTTGCCTTCGGTCATCGCCACCTCCTTTGGCGCATGCTGGCCGGGCCAGTGACGCCGATTGCACAAGAAGTATGAGCGTGAGCCCTTGCCGTTCGATACTCCCGTGCGATCTGGATCACTCCCGGGATGGTCGCCGAACGGTCGCTCACGCCAATGCTCGGACATAGATGCAACGTGATCGTGGCGCACGGAAGCGGAAGGCAGCGGAGTTCGGGAAAATGGATACAGCGGGTGGTACATGGGCGGGTCTTCTTTCCCGCCGACTGGTGCCTCATGCCGTTGAAGGCAGCGGGCCGGCTATTCGCTTTGGTCGTATTTGGACTTGTAGCGCTCCTCCGGCGCCAGCCACTCTGCCAGGAAGGCCAGTGGATCCAGTGCGCCAACCATCGACCTGGCCAGCGCGAGACGCTCATTGAGGTGGGCGCGACGTTCGCCCTCCGCCTCATCGATACGGCTCTGCGCCTCCAAAAAGAAGCGCTCGACGGCCGTAGCCGCCGCCCATTTTTCCATGATGTCCGCGAGTTGCTTCTTGCTCTCCGCCAACGCTTGCGCGATGTGCCTCTGATCCTCTTCGCGGCGATAGCGTTCTTGCGCTTCCTCCAACTCCCGCCGCCGCCGGGCAGCCGCTTCCTCGGCGGCTTTCATCAGGGTCCGAAGTTCGCCCTCGACGCTTTCTAGTTTTTGGACAATCGCCGAGACCATCGAGCTCATCGAACTCGTCTGCGTCTCTTGCCAACTCGCGGTCCACTCGACGCCTGCCAGAGGAGAATAGGCAATGAAGCGAAAGCGCCCGCAAGGAAGATCCTGCTCGGTGGTCCAGGAGTGGGTGAGTTGCCATGGTTTGGCTGACTGAACGAGCTTGCTATCTTCGCGGACATATTTTCCGCCCAAATAGCGAAGCGTGGCTCGCTCGGTCATCTCGGTCAGGGCAAGGCCGATCGGAATGGGGCCCATATAGGTGATCGTCGGTCGACGTGGCGACCAGATGCTCCCAAACTGGTAACGTCCGTATTTTCTGTCCTTCCTGGGAGCCTCGCGCTCTTCAATATGGATGCGATTCATCTCCTGATCAGGCGGCGCGATCAGAACACGATGCCCCTTTCGGTCGAGCGCGCTATAGATGTCGTTGGCTAGTTCGAGAGCGCGAACGAGACGGGTTTCTGACGCCCCTTCGCCTTCAGGTAGGCCACAAAAGGCGAAGAGCTCTGCGTGTGGTGAGCGGTGCGGCGACCTTGATACGGCAGGAGATAGATTTTGAAGGCCGGCGGCTCATGCTGCCGCCTTCATACGTTTTTTGGCGAGCAACGCTCGTATGAATTTATCCCACCGCGTCATGCCGGCGCGCTTCTCTGCCATGTAACCCTCGACGGCGTTGAGCCGGCTGGCGGAGGTGGGCGTGAAGTGGAACGTCCAGCGGGGATGTCGGCCCAGCCATTCGATCACCTTGGGGTGCTTGTGGGTGGCGTAATTGTCGAGGATGGCGTGAACCGTCTTGCCAGCCGGGACCTCGCGCTCGACGGCGTTGAGGAACCGGATGAACTCCTGATGCCGGTGGCGCTGCATGCAGCGGCCGATGACATTACCCTCCAGGATGTTGAAGGCCGCGAACAAGGTGGTCGTGCCGTGGCGCTTGTAGTCGTGGGTCATGGTCCCGGCGCGCCCCTTCTTCAGGGGCAGGCCCGGCTGGGTGCGATCCAGGGCCTGGATCTGCGACTTCTCATCGACGCTGAGCACCACGGCATGGGCGGGAGGATCGACATAGAGACCGATGATGTCGCGGACCTTGGCGGCGAACTTCGGATCGTTGGAAAGCTTGAAGGCACGGATGCGGTGGGGCGCCAGGCCATGAGCCTTCCAAATGCGCTGAACCGAGGTCAGGCCAACGCCCGCCACCTTGGCCATCAGCCGCCCGGTCCAGTGCGTCGCCTCGCCAGGAGGATCGCAGAGCGTCAGGGCCACGACCCGTTCGGCCACAGCCAGCGGCAGGCGGGGCGTACCGGGCGGTCGGGTCTTGTCGCGCAGCAAGCCCTCGACGCGTCCGTCCATGAACCGCGCCTGCCAGCGCCAGACAGCGGTCTTGCTGACCCCCGCCGTCCGCATGATCTCCACTGTGCCCATGCCATCGGCCGTGGCCAGCACGATCCGCGCGCGCCAAACATGCTTCTGCAGGCTGTTGCGGTCGTCAACGATCGACCGCAGTCGCTTACGATCTGTCGGGCTCAGATGGACGACAACGCCAGTACGCATCCCGCAGACTCGCACGACGCCGCGCCGCGCGGAATCCCAACCCGGACTCTTTTGTCCCAATCAATCCACTAGAGCTGGCTCAGTTTGTTTGAACAGTTTCGGTGCTCTTATCTGACCTGTCCAGTTTTTCCGAGCCGGCTCTATATTCGCTCCCGTTCACGGCAACCATGCCGCGAACGGGCCGAAATCCACTCATATCTGATGTTCTGACTTTCCGAGCCAGCTCACGAGTATTATTCTAATTTAAATAACACAAATAGATCAATCATTTTGCATATACAAATAATCTCGCTGCACGGAAAAATTCCGTTGCACGCCTCCCGACCTTCGGCCTATCCTCCCTCATAGGTTGAGCGAGGCGGGCAGACAATGGCGAGATCGAGGTCACTTTCTCCGATAACGAGATCTGCGAGACCGTCTGGTCGCGCTTAAGGCCGACTGATTATCCGAAAATCCGGCAGCGTCCAAGTAAGGCTTTTCAGACTCATCTGCAGGGCGTGAGGCGTTATGTTCAAATTAAGACGACTTCATGTGCCAATGCAGGAGAAAGCGTGAGATTCCATACGCTTTCCGCTGTTAAAATATAGAACATGTAGAGACATGAAGAAATTCGCTATCATAATATTTTGCTCTATGCTCATTGGCTTCGCCGTGGTGCGTCTTTGGGCGGGTCCTATTCTTAAATCTGCTTATCGGATCACCTTTACCTTCTCCACGCCCCACGGACCTATGCGAGGGTCAACAGTAATAGTAACGGCCGCTCCGGGAGGAAAGCCGATCGTCACTAGTGGAGGGCCAAAGATTTGGGGCGACGCCATTTTCCTCAAAACCGCACTTAGCAAACCTATTATAATCTTGACGCCCTCAACGGAACTTCCGCGGGTCGCGTTCAATATATCACTAGGAGCAGAAGAAGTTCGGCTTGGCGAGACGATCGATCAGAAAGTCGCGCGTCTTCCTATCGGAGCAAAGGCAGTTGTTCCATTCGATATACTGCCGGAAATTGTAACTTTCGATGATGTAAACGACCCCAGTTCCGCTAGAGTCGTATTCTATAAGCGCCCACATAAAATCGTTAATAATTTCAAGAATCTATTCGGCGACGGGTGGAGCCTTGAGCAAGCAACTATCGAAATTATACGTGTTATTTCGGGGCCGGCCTATGTTTTGGGTCCATTTTGGCCGCAAAGTTGGCATTTTGTGAGCGAGCCCCTCTACGCGAACAACATTACCTCCCAGATAGCATGGCTATATTCGAAGGAATCTATCGAATTTTTTGACCGAGCATTGGCGGCGCAGATCGGCACCGGGGGGCCCGGAATAGGTCTGGGTCGCAGCCACTTCTATCAACAAGGATTCTAGCGATGTCGATCTCGACCGGCAACATCAAGCTGTTTCACGCCATCCTTGCGATGGATGTCTATAACAGGGGATACAATTCAGGATTAAGTTCTCCGGGATCAAGCGCCGGGTTGGTAGGCAACAATCTCGGAGTGGCTACGATTAGCTCGCAGGGACTGCCGTCAAACGCTCAATCAAATTCATTCTACGCTTCTTCATATACTTGGGGTGATAGCGTCGTTATTTCATATCGAGGAACTGATAGTATACCAGGAAATTGGGGGGACTTGCCGGGATTCGGGATCGCGTTTGGTTCGTACGACACTGCGCAATCGCGCAATGCGGTCGAATTCTATAACGATGTCAAGGCGCGTTCTGCTGGCAAGGAGATCGCGGTAACCGGCCACTCCCTCGGAGGAGGCCTCGCTGGATTTGTTGGATCTGTCTACGGTCTCAAAGGCACACTATTTGACAATATGCCGTTTGAACTCGCTGCAAATAATTTGTACAATGCGACCCGAATGTATGATTTCACCTACACGGACGCAAATGGTCAAGCACAGATTATCCCGAACTATGTTGACGATCTGGCAGCGCGCGATTTTTACTATGGGAACGCGAACCCAGCGCCTATTGATAGGTCGAGGCTGACTGCTGAATATATGACTGGCGACTTCCTAACCCCACTCCGCTCCAGCCAGCAAACCCTCACAATCGGAATTGATCCTGGCGCAAACCAAATGGGAGTTGCGAACTTCGAAACTCACTCCCAGGCGGCGCTCATCATCGCGAAATTCGGCAACGAAATGACCCTTGGCCCGCGCCATTGGAAATTGGTTTCAACCGATTTTTGGCGAGCGCTCACTAACGAAGAGATCGCCCTAGCTGCGGGAATTCCGCCCGCTGGCACGGATGGCCGCTACGCGGCGGCCGACAAAATGAAAACGATGATCGCCTACTCGGCCATCGACGAGGGGGAGCGCCCCTTCGGCGATACCGGAATTCGAGCACTTTTCGATGATGTTGAGGAACTAGGAACCCTCAAGAATCAGTTCGGTAGCAATCTGGGATCGACTTTAGATCTATCCCTCGAATACCTAACGGAAATTTCTGTCCAGTTCGCCGGCTTCATGGCGCTGAAAGACGACGAAACAGCTGCAAAAAAGTCCGGGGTAATTTCAGTCGATAGTTCCGAGAATCGTCTCACGGTCGATCTTTCAAATGAATTCTGGAAGGCAGCTGGAACTCATAATTTCAGTGGCCAAATTATAGGTCGCGACGGGCTCTTCGAAAATTTGATCGTGAACGCTGGAAGCAGCTCAATCTCCGAAGCTAAGGGCATTGGACAGAAGCTTTGGGGCAATGATACTTGGAAAATGATCGATACACTCGTTTTCTCTACGAAAAACGATAAGTATGAGGGAAATGTCCCGGATTTACCTTCGAGCGAGAATCCCGATAAGCACACATTTTTTGGTTCCGGAGACGGCGATGACAAGATAATGGGCTCTTCGAAGGAGGACTTCATATTTGGCTCTAACGGAAAGGATGAAATAAAGGGTCGAGATAATAATGATATCCTTGTCGGCGGAGTTGGTGATGACAAATTGTACGGAAATGATGGCAATGACGCGCTTTTAGGGGACCTTGATAAGGATGAATTGTATGGCGGAAAAGGGAACGACTTGCTTTATGGCGGAGTCGGTGAGGATAAACTCTTTGGCGGCGCGGGTGATGATGAGCTGAATGGCGGGTCTGGTGAAGATGTATTGGTCGGAGCTCGGGGAAATTCCGTTTATACGGGTGGTGAGGGTTACGACATTTTCGTGATTGAAAGGGGGATGGGCACGGTCACGATCAAGGACGCGGAAATCTATGATAAGCTAGTCATTCGCGCGAGCGATGTATTGAGCCGAAAGCAGGAGAGTCCGCTGCACGGGTTAAATGACCAGAATGGGAATGAAATCTATAATGCAAACTATAGTGATTGGGCGATTGTAATCGAAACCGGCGTCTATGGTGGCCCGGATTTTCTTTATCAGAGCGTCCAGCAGCATTGGTCAATAAGAGTTCCCGGGCAAGATAATGAAGCATTTTGGCCTGACTACATTGCCAAATTCAGCGGCGGAAGTCTTGAGTTGACATTCCGCGATGTCGGTTCAAAGGGTGCGCCTGACGTTACAGTAATCATTGAGAATTTTCGAGCTGGGATGCTTGGACTCGATAACGTACCGAAGAACACGCTCGCGTCCGAACTGGACACGTACGAACGTGTCGCAATCCCTGTCCCAGATACGACTCAGATCGGCACGGAGTCGGAAGGTGGGCAACAACGGCAGATGCTGCGGCTCGTTGCCACGAGCTCTCAGCCTGGAGACGATCATCTTATCGGCTCGGACGATGACGATACCCTGTATGGCTTGAGCGGTAGCGACACGCTCGAGGGCGAAGGTGGTGTCGATTTCCTGGATGGCGGTGCTGGCGATGACGCTTTGGCCGGTGGCACAGGCGATGATGAACTGACGGGTGGCGCTGGATCCGACACCTACTACTACGCCTCTGGCGATGGCGGCGACATTATCGACGAGTTTGCGTCCGAGTCCGACATCAACACGCTGGTGCTGACCGACCTCAACCTGGCGGATGTGACGTTCTCGTTCGCAAGCGATGCGGTGATGTCCGACCGGAGAGCCGATCTGATCATTACCGTCAATGCAACCGGCGACAAAATTCGTGTCGCGGGGCAGTTCCTGGATGTTCTCTACGGTATGGGTGTGCCGGTCGGCCTGTCGCAGATCGAGTTTGCAGATGGCAGCCTCCTGGATCGCGCGGCGATCGAACTGGCGGCAGGCTTCTATGTTCCGACGGATAGCGTTCTTGGGACGGAGGCAGCCGAAACGCTGACCGGCGATTACGCAGATAACTTCATGAACGGCTTCGGCGGGGCTGACATCATCAACGGTGAAACAGGTGATGATCGGATCACCGGTGGAGCTGGATCCGATACGTTGAACGGCGGCGCCGGCAACGATACCTTCGTCGCCGAAACATCCGATGGCGACGACATCATCAATGGTGGCGATGGTGCCGGCGACACGCTCGACTATTTCGATATCGCCTCACCGATCGTGGTCAATCTACAGAGCGGGACCGCAACGGGTGCCGACATTGGATCCGACACGCTAACTGGCATCGAAAATGTGTCGGCGGCCTATAGCGGGGGCAGCGACACTTTGATCGGTAGCGCAGCCGACAATGTTCTCGACGCAGGTGGCGGTAACGACACGCTGACAGGTAATCTCGGTGACGACACGTTGTCCGGCGGAAATGGCGGCGACATCTACCAGTTCGCGATCGGTGATGGGCACGACTTTGTTTCAGATGATCCGGACATTTTCTTCGACGACGCCTACCTGACGGAGCAGGATGTCCTAGTGTTTGGACCCGGCATCGACCTCTCGAACGTGGCTTTCGAAGCGCAGGGAGCGGATAACGCCAGGGTGGTTCTGGCGAACGGGGGTGGAAGTGTTGCGATCTCTAATCAGCTTCGGCCCGGCGAAGGAATCGAACTGTTCCAATTTGCGAACGGGACGTCGATCTCAGCTGCGGCAGTAGCGGCAATCGTTGTCGCAAATCAAACCAGCTCCGGCGACGACCTGATCAACGCGACCGGATTCAACGACACCATCACTGGCGGCACAGGGAACGACCGCATTCGTCTGGTTGGCAGTGGTGATGTCGTTGTCTACGCAGCGGGCGACGGCAACGACGTTATCGAGAGCCAATCGCCGGTCGCGCTGCAACTGACCGATCTCAATGCGACCGACTTGCAGTTTGCCTTCTCGGGTCTCGATCTGCTCATCACGGTCGTGGCCAGCGGGCAGACCATCCGCGTCACGAACCACCATACTGATGCGTCGGAAGTGACAGGCCTTGGTCAGATCACGTTCGCGGATGCAACCGTGTGGGATCGCGCGGATATCTTTGCCGCTGTTCCCAAGACCATTCCGGCCGGGACCGCCGGTGACGATGTCATCGCTGGGTTCGGCACTGACGATACCATCAATGGCGCCGGTGGAAACGACGTACTCTACGGCTTTGCCGGCAACGATGAGCTTTCAGCCGGGTTCGGCAACGACAAACTCTTCGGCGGCGCCGGCGACGATACGCTCTACGGGGAAGAGGGCAACGACACGCTCGTCGGTGACGCGGGCCACGACACGTTTGTGTTGGGTCTGAATAGCGGCGCCGATTCCGTCCTGGATTTTGCTGCTGGTGCTGGCACGGACGACATCATTCGCGTTGACAGGGCCGTCTTTGCCAACTTCGCTGCGGTGATCGCCGCGGCGAGCCAGGTCGGAGAGAACGCAGTCGTCACGGACGCTGGCGGAAACACGCTGACTTTGGTCGGTGTGCAGATCGGGGATCTGCACGCTGATGACTTTGAGTTTATCGGAGGAGATCCCGAACCTAACATTATTTATGCCTCCCCGGAGGGAGGCTATCTCTCAGGCACCAATGGTATCGACCACTTCATCGGTAACAGCGGCAGCGATACTTTCTATGGCGGCGAAGGCAACGATATCCTCAATGGCGATAATGGGAACGATAGTCTGTATGGCGAAGAGGGCTCGGATACACTGGCGGCGGGCGAGGGTGACGACTGGCTCGTAGGTGGGGCGGGGGCTGACGTACTCGATGGCGGAGCGGGCTGGGATGTGGCTTATTTCGCGACCTCGTTAAGCTCAATTGTGGTTGATCGCGTCGCATCGGAAAATAACGCAGGCGACGCTATTGGCGATGTCTATTCGAGTATTGAACGGTTTGTGCTAACTGACTTCAATGATCGGTACGTTGGCGTTTCGACGTCGGACTTCGTCTCTGGAGGAGCCGGAGACGACGACATCGTGACGGGCGATGGCGATGATTGGCTTACAGGCGGAGAGGGCGCCGATGCGCTCAATGGCGGGGCAGGTTGGGACGTTGCGAGCTATGATGGGGCAATTGCCGCCATTGCGATCAATCGCACCGCGCCGTCATCAAACGGGGGCGAGGCCGAAGGTGATATCTTTGCCGGTATCGAGCGCTTCGTGCTCAGCGGGCATTCTGATCAATACGTGGGGGACAGCGGCTCGGACAGCGTCTCCGGAGGCAGTGGCAATGATGTATTGTCGGGCGCTGGCGGGGACGACGGACTGGTCGGAGACGATGGTGACGACATTTTGGATGGGGGGGCGGGAGGTGACTATCTAGACGGGGGCGCTGGCACGGATACAGCGCGCTATATCAACGCTCTAGGTGGCGTGATTGTGGATCGAGCGACGCCGATCAACAATGCGGGAGACGCCGCTTACGATGCGTTCGCTTCGATTGAACGTTTCGAACTCACCAATTTCAACGATCGGTATACCGGTGACGATAACTCCGACGTTGTAGACGGCGGTGCAGGCGCGGATGATCTTGTTGGCGCTGGTGGAAACGATACTCTCGCTGGAGGCGAGGACAACGACTACCTAACTGGCGGCATTGGGGCCGATGTTCTCAATGGCGGGAGCGGCTTTGACTCGGCATCCTACGGCACCGCGACGGCTGGTATTGTCCTGGATCGCATTACCTCTTCAAATAATACGGGAGAGGCTCTTGGGGATACGTTTATATCAATCGAACGCTTCGATTTGACAGATCATAGCGACATGTTTGTAGGTTCTGCAGATGGTGAGTACGTATTTGCAGGAGCAGGCAATGATACGATCCTGGCGGGTGAGGGCGATGATACGCTCTTCGGTGGCGATGGGAGTGATCAACTCGACGGCGGTCTTGGTTGGGATGTCGTCAGTTACAGTGATGCGACATCGGCAATCACGGTAGATCGCGTTACGGCCTCTAACAGCGCTGGTGCTGCATTCGGAGATTCGTTCGTCAATATAGAACGCTTCGCCCTCTCGGGACTCAGTGATCGGTATGTAGGAAACAGCTCCAATGAGTTCGTTTCCGGCGGGGGCGGCAATGACCTTATCATCGGCGGTGAGGGCGAGGATAATTTGCAGGGCGATGAGGGTAACGATGAACTGTCGGGCGGATCTGGCAATGACGGGATTACCGGAGGTTCTGGAAATGATGCATTCGTCTTCGCTTCTGGATTCGGCATGGACACAATCACCGACTTCGTTGCGGGCTCCGCAACGGATGACGTGATCGAGTTCGATGACGCGGTCTTTGCAGGCCTCACGGCGGTGCTGGCGGCGGCCAGCCAGGTCGGCGCCGATACGTTGATCAGCTACGATGCCAACAACACCATCACGTTGAAGAACGTCACGATGAGCAACCTCCACGCCGACGATTTCAGGTTCGTGTAAGCGATAGCCCGTCTCGATCCCATGCTGGCGCGGACCCTGTCCGCGCCAGCGGCCTTGCGAATGCGCTTGATGCGCTGAGGAATCGTTGTGAAGCGTGCTGCTACGCCTGCCAAGAGTGCCTCCGTCGTCTCGACGGCGCTGGCCAACTGCTGGAGTGCCTTCCTGACTGTCGGCGTGTTTTCGGGCGTCATCAACGTCCTGATGCTGGCCGGCTCGTTCTACATGCTTCAGGTTTACGATCGGGTGCTGAGTTCGCGCAGCGTGCCAACTTTGATCGGAATATCGCTGCTCTTGCTGGCAGCCTACTGCCTTCAGGGCGTTCTCGATGCCGTCCGGGTCCGGATGCTCGCGCGCATCGGCGCACGGTTCGACGAGCAGGTCTCGCCGACGGCCTTTGCCGCCGCGCAGAAGCTGCCCTTGCTGGGTATGCGTGCCGATCAGGCTCAGCAGCCGATCCGCGACCTGGATGCCATTCGCGGCTTCCTGTCGTCGTTGGGACCGACCGCGCTCTTCGACATGCCTTGGATGCCACTGTTCTTCGCCGGCTGCTTCCTGCTGCATCCCTGGTTAGGATGGCTTGCCGTCAGCGGCGGCGTCATCATCCTGTTCCTGACCTTCCTGACCGAGCGCCGCAGCATTGATGCGAACACGGCCCAGATGGCCAGCGGCGGGGCGCGTCAGGCGATCGCGGATGCCAGCCGTCGCAACGCCGAGGCCTTGAGCGCGATGGGAATGGCGCCGGCGTTTCAGGCCAAATGGCGGAAAGCCAATCTGCGCTATGTGCGTGACTGGCTCATCGCGTCCGATTCCACCAGCGGCATCGGCGCCTTCGCCAAGGTCTTCCGGATGATCCTTCAATCGGCCGTTTTGGGGCTCGGCGCCTATCTCGTCATTCTCGGCGAATTATCCGGCGGCGCCATGATCGCAGCCTCGATCATGACCTCGCGGGCGTTGGCCCCGATCGAGACGGCGGTTGCGAACTGGAAGGGCTTCACCGCCGCCCGCCAGGGTTTTGCGCGACTGAAACAGGTCCTCGATTCACCTGCGTTCGCCGTTCGCGAGCGCACGGTTCTGCCAGCGCCCCAGCGCGAGATCAGTGTCAACAATCTGCTGGTAGCGGCGCCCGGTCGGCAGTCTCCCATTCTGCAGGGCATCTCCCTGCGCTTGGAAGCCGGACAGGGCTTGGGTGTCATCGGTCCCAGCGCATCGGGCAAATCGACGCTGGCGCGGGCTCTGGTCGGCGTCTGGTGCCCGTTGAAAGGCGATGTCAGACTGGATGGGGCCGCCCTCGATCAATGGGCGCCCGGCGACCTCGGCCGACATGTCGGCTATCTGCCTCAGGACATCGAGCTCTTCGAAGGCACGGTCGCGGCAAACATTGCCCGCTTCGACGATGCGGCAACCGATGAGGCCATCGTTGCCGCAGCGATGGCCGCTGGCGCGCATGATCTGATCGTCAAGCTTGAACAGGGCTATGACACCCCGATCGGCGAGGGCGGCTCTGCTCTATCGGGCGGCCAACGCCAACGGATCGGATTGGCCAGGGCACTCTACGGCGATCCGTTTCTGGTCGTGCTCGACGAGCCGAACTCCAATCTTGACCATGATGGTGATGAGGCTCTCACGCGGGCGATCCGAAGCGTGCGCGAGCGCGGCGGCATCGTCGTCGTCATCACCCATCGGCAGACCGCGATTGCCGGCGTCGACCAGGTTGCGATGATGGCCGAGGGACGCGTCCAGGCCTTCGGACCGAAAGCGGAGGTTCTGCAGAAAGTGATGAAGCAGGGCGGCTTGCCGACCATCCAGCGCCAGGCGATGATGCCATGAAGAGCGACCAGGACGATCAGCACGAGTTTCGAAGCGCTCTGCGCCGGTTGGCGCTTATCGGCGGCGCCAGTGTGCTGCTGTTTTCCGGGACGATCGGCGTCTGGGCGGTCACGACAACCCTGTCGGGCGCAGTTGTCGCCTCCGGCCAGTTCGTCATTGAAGGCAACGTCAAGAAGGTTCAGCACGCGACCGGCGGCATCGTCGGCGAATTGAAGGTGCGCGAAGGGCAGCGGGTCGCGCAGGACGAGATCCTGATCCGGCTGGACGATACCCTCACCCGGGCCAATCTCCAGGTTGTCACCAAGCAGCTCGACGAGTTCGCCGCCCGGAAGGCTCGGCTCGAGGCCGAGCGTGACACGAAGGCTGTCGTGAGCGTTGCCCCCGAACTCGCCCACCGGCTCGGCGACCCGGCCATTGCAGAACTCGTCCTGGCCGAACAACACCTCTTCGTCGCCCGCCGCACGGCCCGCGACGGTCAGAAGGCGCAGCTTGCCAAGCGGGTTGGCCAGCTCCGCGACGAGATCGGCGGCCTGCGATCTCAACAGGGCGCGCGCGATCATCAGGCGACGCTGATCGAGCAGGAACTCGTCAGCGTTCGATATCTGCACGGGAAAGACCTCGTTTCGCTTTCACGGAAAGTGGCCTTGGAGCGGGAGGCTGCCGGCCTCGAAGGTCAAAAGGGCCAGTTGGTCGCCGCCATCGCGCAGGCCGAAGGCAAGATCGCCGAGACCGAGCTTCAGGCCATCCAGGTCGACGACGCTTTGCGCGAAGAGGTGATGAAGGAGCTCCGCGAAATCCAGAGCAAGAGCGGAGAGTTGGTCGAGCGACGCATCGCGGCCGAGGATCAGCTCAAGCGCATCGATATTCGCGCGCCGATGGCAGGCTTCGTCCACCAGCTCGCAGTGCACACCGTCGGGGGCGTCATCACGCCGGCCGAGCCGGCCATGCTCATCGTCCCGGTGGAAGACGGCCTGCAACTGGAGACCAGGATCAATCCGCCCGACATCGACCAGGTCGCGCTTGGTCAAAGAGCCCAGGTCAAACTCCACGCCTTCAACCAGCGCACCACTCCCGAGCTCGTCGGAACCGTGGAGCGCATCTCGGCCGATACCAGTCGCGATCAGCAGACCGGCGCGGTCTTCTACACGATCCGGGTTGCAGTGGCTCCAGCCGAGTTGGCCCGTGTCACGCCGCTACGCGTCGTCGCAGGCATGCAGGCCGATGTGTTCATGACGACGGAAGACCGGTCCCCCCTTGAGTTCATCGTCAAGCCGCTAAGGGATCAGATCGGAAAGGCCTTTAAAGAAAGATGATCGTCGTAAACGGCTCCGAGAGTTGGCTTGAGATTATATCGCTATATCAATCACATAAGTGTTCGCAGTTTTATCCTGAATGGCGCGCCATAACAATCAATAACTTAGCCCCTATTTTTACTGCCCGCAGATTCGGTCGGGTAAGTCGATGGGGTGGTTTCGCGCCGATTTGCCTCGGGTCTTGCCATTGTCAGGCAGCCCCGACGAACCCGGTTGGCCACTATCCACCGTAGACCGGACCAAGTTCTGAAACTTTTCATTTCGGACGGCATTTTCGGCATTGGCTTGGCTCCTCTTGTATCGTGATGCATGTCGTCGATGGCTGCATCCCCCCGGATCTGGACGTCGGCGCCAACGAGGCGGTCGAGGAGGAGCGCCAGCTGCACTATGTCGCGATGACGCGCGCCAAGGACGATCTGCAACTCGTCGTGCCGCAGCGCTCCTTCACCCACGGACAGTCCTCGACCGGTGACCGGCGCGTCTGCGCGTCGCGAACGCGTTTCGTCCCCAACGCTCCTCGGCCAGTTCGACCGCACGGCCTGACCAATCGCCGGAGCGGGCCGCGAGCAACGGCCCGCGGATCGATATCCGTGCCCAGATGCGAGGGATGCGGCGCTGGCGGTCGTTATCGTCGAGTCCCGCCCGGCTGGCTTTCATCGATCGTGATGGCCTGGCGCCCATTGCGAAAGATGTTTTTGCGGCAACCGATCTCGAAGCCCTCGTGGACAAGACTGATTGGCGCTATTCTTGGCTTGCGCGCAACCGCCACCCGACTACTGCGCACCCGTGACACGAGGGCTCGTGACATGCAGGCTGGTGTCGAGAGAAGGTCGAATCCGGGCCGGTGTTCGGCACCGACCCTGCGCATGCGAGCCAGCCATCTCCCGGCAAACGGGGCAACGGGCGAACCAAGAGCGCTGGACGAACGCGGGTCCGCGCCGGTCGGACGAACAGCGGGAAATGCTCGACGCACTGATGCATGAGATCGTTCACACTCCGGTAACCCGGAGGGCTTGAAGGAGGCTGGAGTGGGTCTTGTTCTCGACAAGGTGCGTCGCGACGTCGGAGCGCAGACGCATATTCACGAGACGACGCTGCGGCTTCCACCGGGAACGATGACCGTGCTGCTCGGCGCGACGCTGGCGGGAAAGACCTCGCTGATGCGGCTGATGGCCGGCCTCGACAGACCGACATCGGGGCGCATCCTGGTCGATGAGGGCGGCCGAGAGCGGGATGTGACCGGCCTGGCCGTGCGCGAGCGCTCGGTCGCGATGGTCTACCAGCAATTCATCAACTACCCGAACCTCAGCGTTTTCGAGAACATCGCCTCGCCGCTCAGGGTCAAAGGGCTGCCCAAGGCGGAGATCGAGAGCAAGGTGCGAGCAATGGCTCGCCTGATGCAGCTCGACCCCTTCCTCGAGCGGACGCCTCTCAACCTCTCCGGCGGGCAGCAGCAGCGCACCGCCATGGCTCGCGCGCTGATCAAGGGCGCCGATCTTGTCCTGCTCGACGAGCCGCTGGCCAACCTCGACTACAAGCTGCGCGAGGAACTGCGCGAGGAGCTGCCGAAGATCGTCCGCATGTCGAACGCGACAGTCGTCTACGCCACGACCGAACCGCAGGAAGCGCTGCTGCTGGGCGACCATACCGCCACGCTCTGGCAGGGCCGGGTGACGCAGTACGGGACGAGCGCAGAGGTCTATCGCCGGCCGCGGGACCTGATCACGGCGCGCATCTTCTCCGACCCGCCGCTCAACATCCTGCCCGTCACCAAGAGAGGCGCTGACATCCTCCTGCCCGGCGGCGACAGCGCCGCCGCGACCGGAGCGCTCACCGGTCTGGCGGATGGCGATTATCAACTCGGCTTCCGCGCACATCATCTGGCGCTGCAAGCTGGAACCGGATCGAGCCTGCGCTTCGAAGGCATGGTGACGGTGGCCGAGATCACCGGCTCGGAAAGCTTCGTCCATGTCGAGTGCAATGGTTTGCGCTGGGTGGCGCTCGCCCCCGGCGTGCACGAGCTGGAGCCGGGCGCGTCGATCACTGTCCATGTCGAGCCGGCCACGGTCTTCGTCTTCGACCCCGATGGGGGGCTCGCTTACGCCCCGGCCTTCCTCTCGGCCGCTTGAGGAGACACGAGATGGCGCGCATCGAGCTTTCCGATCTCGCCCATTCCTACAAGCGGGGCGCTTCGGCGCCCGCCGACTTCGCTCTGAAGCCGATGACGCTGACATGGCGTCAGGGCGGCGCCTACGCCTTGCTGGGCCCCTCGGGCTGCGGCAAGACGACGTTGCTCAACATCATCTCGGGTCTTCTCGTCCCATCGCATGGCCGCGTGCTGTTCGATGGCCGGGATGTCGCGCATCTGCCAACGGAAGAACGCAACATCGCCCAAGTGTTTCAATTCCCGGTCGTCTACGACACGATGACCGTCTACGAGAATCTCGCCTTCCCACTGCGCAATCGCGGCATGGACGCCGGAGCCGTCGATGGCCGCGTGCGCGAGATCGCAACGCTTCTGGAACTGACCGGCGAGCTCAACCGCAAGGCGAGAGGTCTAACGGCCGACGCCAAGCAGAAGATCTCGCTCGGCCGCGGCCTCGTGCGCCCCGATGTTGCAGCCATCCTCTTCGACGAGCCCTTGACCGTCATCGACCCGCAACTGAAGTGGGAGCTGCGTTCCAAGCTCAAGGCGCTTCACAGAGCGCTCGACGTCACCATGATCTATGTGACGCATGACCAGACCGAGGCGCTGACCTTCGCCGACACCGTGGTTGTGATGCATGATGGCAGGGTCGTGCAGGCCGGGCGGCCGGACGAATTGTTCGAGAAGCCGGCCCATACCTTCGTCGGCTATTTTATCGGCTCACCGGGCATGAACGTGATTCCCGCCTCTGTCGCGGGCAACCGCGCTCATGTCGCAGGAGCGATGATCGAGTTGCCACAGAGCTACGACGTTCCATCAGGCAAGCGGATCGAGATCGGGATCAGGCCCGAATTCGCGACGCTCGCTCGCCCCGGCGAGGGGGTGCCTGTCACGGTCGAGCGTATCGACGATCTCGGCCGCTCCCGGCTGGCGCGCCTGCGCCTGCGAGAACATGCGGTTGCCGCCGGTGTGCCCGACGGGCTCGGCGACATCGGCGAGACCGCGGGGCTCATCCTTCAGCCCGATCATATCCATGTCTATGCCGATGGCGAACGGCTGGAGGGAAAAGCGTGATGGACAAGCCCTATGACAATCGCGCCTGGTTCCTTGTCCTGCCGGTGCTTGCCATCGTCGCCTTCTCGGCGGTGATCCCGCTGATGACGGTGGTGAACTATTCGGTGCAGGACACGTTCGGCAACAACCAGTTCTTCTGGAACGGCACCGGCTGGTTCAAGGAGTTGCTCGACCCGTCGAGCGATCTTGGCGGTCGCGTGCGCGATTCCTTTTGGCGCAACCTCCTGTTCTCCGCGATCATCCTCGCGATCGAGGTGCCGCTGGGCATTGCGGTCGCTCTCGCCATGCCGCGCGAGGGCTGGAAGGTGGCCGCGACGCTGGTGCTGATGGCGATGCCACTGCTCGTGCCATGGAACGTGGTCGGCACGATCTGGCAGGTCTTCGCGCGCGGCGATATCGGGCTGCTCGGCTACACGGTCAACCGGCTCGGCATCGACTACAACTATGTCGCCGATCCGCTTGCCGCCTGGATCACCATCATCGTGATGGATGTCTGGCACTGGACCTCGCTGGTGGCGCTGCTCTGCTATGCCGGCTTGAAATCGATCCCGGACGCCTACTACCAGGCCGCGCGTATCGATGGCGCCAGCCGCTGGGCGGTGTTCCGCTACATCCAGCTCCCGAAGATGCGGCGCGTGCTGATCATCGCCGTGCTGCTGCGCTTCATGGACTCGTTCATGATCTACACCGAGCCCTTCGTCGTCACCGGCGGCGGACCGGGCAATTCGACGACCTTCCTCTCGATCGAATTGGTGAAGCTCGCGCTCGGCCAGTTCGATCTCGGCAAGGCCGCGGCGATGTCGATCGTCTACAACCTGATCATCCTCGCCGTGTGCTGGGTCTTCTACACGGTGATGACCAATCTCGATGTCGAGCGTCGGCGCCCGCCGGCGGATGCGTGAGGGCGGCGATGACAACGGACAGCCTCGGTTCGACCGCCGCGCTCGCCGCCGCCAAGGCGACGCCAAAGGCGCGTTCGGCTTTCCGCTTCAATGGCGGCGCGCTGACGCTCGGCCTTTACCTGATCTTCCTGACCCTGCCGATCTATTGGCTCATCGTGATGAGCCTGAAGACCAATGCCGAGATCAATTCCGGCATGACGCTCTGGCCGCGCGAGATCACGTTCGAGAACTACCGGACGATCTTCACCGATCCGTCCTGGTACTCCGGCTACATCAACTCGCTGACCTATGTGGTCATGAACACGGTGATCTCGATCACGCTGGCGCTGCCGGCAGCCTATGCCTTCTCGCGCTACCGCTTCCTCGGCGACAAGCACCTGTTCTTCTGGCTGCTCTCGAACCGGATGGCGCCTCCGGCGATCTTCGCCCTGCCCTTCTTCAACCTCTATTCGGCGATCGGCCTGTTCGATACGCCACTTGCGGTTGCGTTGGCCCATTGCCTGTTCAATGTGCCGCTCGCGGTCTGGATCCTCGAAGGCTTCATGTCCGGCGTGCCGCGCGAGATCGACGAGACCGCCTATCTCGACGGCTATTCCTTCCCGCGCTTCTTCGTGAAGATCTTCACCCCGATCATCGCCAACGGCATCGGCGTCACCGCCTTCTTCTGCTTCATGTTTTCCTGGGTCGAGCTCTTGCTTGCGCGCACCCTGACCACGGTCAACGCCAAGCCGATCGCCGCCACGATGACGCGCACGGTCTCGGCCGCAGGCATGGACTGGGGATTGCTCGCCGCGGCCGGGGTGCTGACGCTGATCCCCGGAGCGCTCGTGATCTGGTTCGTCCGCAACTACATCGCCAAGGGCTTTGCCCTGGGGAGGGTTTGATGCCCGACTTTGCCTCGATCGATCTGGCATGGATGGCCTGGACACCGCAAACTGGACTGTTCTTCGCCGGACTCTTCGGCCTGCTCGCCCTGATGACGGCGCTGGCGGTCTGGCGGCCCGAACTCGAACGCGTCGGCGTGCTCGGTATCCCGACGACGCGCGGCGACCGGCTCTTCCTGAGCCTGCTCGGCTCGGCCTTCATCCACCTTGCCTGGCTCGGCCTCACGGCGGCTGATCTTTGGTGGGCGTCCGGCCTTTCGCTTCTCTATGCCGCGGCGGTTTTCCGCTTCGTCTAACCACCCACGGAGGCTGCTCTCGGACGACCACCGCCTTCGCAACAAGAAGCCGACAAGGCTCGCAAGAACAATCATCCAGTGGAGGAAACGATGAGAAAGCAGATGCTAGCCGCTACCGCGCTCAGCTCATTGCTAAGCGCCGTGCCCGCCCTCGCCGACATCGACGCGGCGCGACGCTGGATCGACAATGAATTCCAGCCTTCGACGCTGGCCAAGGATGCGCAACTCAAGGAAATGGAGTGGTTCATCAATGCCGCGAAACCATTTGCCGGCATGGAGGTCAATATCGTCTCCGAGACCATCACCACGCATGAATACGAAGCCCGCACGCTGGCCAGGGCCTTCAGCGAGATCACCGGCATCAAGCTCAAGCACGACCTGATCCAGGAAGGCGACGTGGTCGAGAAGCTGCAGACGCAGATGCAATCGGGCCGCAATGTCTATGATGGCTGGATCAACGATTCCGACCTGATCGGCACGCATTTTCGCTACAAGCAGACGGTGAACCTGACCGACTGGATGGCGGGACCAGGCAAGGATGTCACCAACCCGACGCTCGACGTCGACGACTTCATTGGCAAATCCTTCGGCACCGCACCGGACGGCAAGCTCTACCAGCTGCCCGACCAGCAATTCGCGAACCTTTACTGGTTCCGCTACGACTGGTTCACGCGCCCGGACCTCAAGGAGAAATTCAAGGCCAAGTACGGCTACGAGCTTGGCGTGCCGGTCAACTGGTCGGCCTATGAGGATATCGCCGAATTCTTCTCAAACGACATCAAGGAGATCGATGGCGTCCGGGTCTATGGTCATATGGACTACGGCAAGAAGGATCCCTCGCTCGGCTGGCGTTTCACCGATGCCTGGCTCTCGATGGCCGGCAATGGCGACAAGGGTATCCCGAACGGCAAGCCCGTCGATGAATGGGGCATCCGCATGGAGGGCTGCCGGCCGGTCGGCTCCTCGGTCGAGCGCGGTGGCGACACCAATGGCCCCGCCTCGGTCTACGCGGTGCAGAAATATGTCGATTGGCTCAACAAATACGCGCCGCCACAGGCGCGTGGCATGACTTTCTCCGAGTCCGGGCCGGTGCCGGCACAGGGCGCCATCGCCCAGCAGATGTTCTGGTACACCGCCTTCACCGCCGACATGGTCAAGCCCGGCCTGCCGGTCGTGAATGCCGACGGCACCCCGAAATGGCGCATGGCACCATCACCCAAGGGCTCCTACTGGAAGGACGGCATGAAGCTCGGCTACCAGGATGCAGGCTCGCTGACCCTGCTCAACTCGACCCCGCTGGAGAAGCGCAAGGCAGCCTGGCTTTACATGCAGTTCATCGTCTCCAAGTCGGTCAGCCTGAAGAAGAGCCATGTCGGCCTGACCTTCATCCGCGAGAGCGACATCTGGGACAAGAGCTTCACCGAGCGGGCACCGAAGCTCGGCGGCCTGATCGAGTTCTACCGTTCGCCGGCGCGCGTGCAGTGGACGCCCACCGGCAGCAACGTTCCTGACTACCCGCGCCTCGCTCAGCTCTGGTGGCAGAATATCGGCGACGCCTCCTCGGGCGCCAAGACCGCACAAGCAGCCATGGATTCGCTCGCGGCGGCGCAGGATTCGGTGCTCGAACGGCTCGAACGCTCCGGCGTGCAGGGCGATTGCGGCCCGAAGCTGAACCCGAAGCAGACCGCGGAAGCCTGGTTCGCAAAATCGAAGGCGGATGGCAACATCGCGCCGCAGCCCAAGCTCGCCAACGAGAAGCCCAAAGGCGAGACGATAGACTACGATACGCTGATCAAGTCCTGGCCTGCGACACCGCCCAAGAAGAATTGAAACAGAAGCTCCAGGGATGCGGGCGGACAATGCGAGCCGCCCGCGTTCCATTCGGCAGCCCGATGTCATCCCGTGCATCGGTCCGACGTCGACACGCGCAGCCCAATGAGTCGTTGCCGACACAGCCGTCAGCGCGGCATCGCCGGCTCAACGGCTGAGGCGAACCCCAGATGAGCCCGACTTCCTGGCTCCCCGGCCAAGCCTCCCCCCTCGCCCAGCTGAATGGGGCGGGGTTGGCGATGCCCTTCAAATCGCTCGGTCACAATCTGCCGCTGCTCTGCCGAGACGTCCGCGTCTCTCGCACCATCTACAGCAGCAATGGCGACGATCCCGGATCAGCTGACGCGGACGAGCGCGGCCGTGAATGTCGCGATACGGGCTCCCAGCTTACGCGCGGCGTTGATCGGGAGGCCATTGCCCTGCAACTGTTCGGCAAAGCGCCAGCTGTCCTCGCGATCTGAAATCTGGATGAATCTGCCGTATCGAAAGCAGGTATTGAGACCAGATGACCTTAAGTATAATAAATCTATTTATATATGCATTATTACTTTAACTCGGCACGCATAATTATTGCACATTAGAGTAACTATAATTAAAATAAACCCAACCAATATTGCGCTGCATCAGAAATTTCGTTAACTCGATTCCGCCGCCGGCTGATCGCCGTTTCCAATTCCACGAGAATTTCGATGCCCATCCTTCGCCACCCGCTTTGCGCTATGGTCTCGCTTGCCTGGGCTTGGCCGCTGACCGCAGCAGCGCAAGCTCCGGCAACGCCGGACGCCATCGTGCTCGACGAGATCAGCGTACAGGGCGACGGTGCGACCCGCGGTTACCAGCCCCTGCGCTCGTCGATCGCGGGCGGAGCCGACAAGCCGCTGATCGACATCCCGCAATCGGTCAGTGTGGTGCCACAGCAGGTGTTGCGCGACCAGGCGGCGCGCAGCCTGGACGATGCGCTCAGCAATGTCGCCGGCGTCATCCAGACCAACACGCTCGGCGGCACGCAGGACGCCTTCGTCAAGCGCGGTTTCGGCGACAACCGGGACGGCTCGATCATGCGCGACGGCCTGCGCGTCGCCCTGCCCCGGGCCTTCGACGCCACAGCCGAGCGTGTCGAGGTGCTGAAAGGCCCAGCGACGCTGCTCTTCGGCATCCTCGATCCGGGCGGCTTGGTCAATGTCGTCACCAAGAAGCCGGAGTTCACCCAGAAGGGCTCGATCGAGACGCGCGCCAGCAGCTATGGCGGCGGCAAGAACGGCGGCGGCACGACGATCGACGTCACCGGTCCGATCGGTCAGAGCGGCTTCGCCTATCGCCTGATCGGCGATCTGCAGACCGCCGATTACTGGCGTGAATACGGCATCAACCGGACGCGCATGATCGCGCCGTCGCTGAGCTATTTCGGCCCCGACACGACGATCCGCGCCTATGCGCTCTATTCGCAGTACAAGGTCCCGTTCGATCGCGGCACGATCTTCGACCCGGCGACCGGACGCGCCGTTCGCGTTCCCGCGAAGCGGCGCTTCGACGAGCGTTACAACGTCACCGAGGGCGAGAACCAGATCGCCGGAATCGAGATCGACCACCGCTTCAATGCCGATTGGTCGCTGAAGGCCCATTACGCCTACAGCCACAATTGGTATGGCGACAATCAGGCGCGTGTCACCGCCTATAACCGCACGACCGGCGCGCTGACCCGGCGCGCCGACGCGACCCAGGATTCCAACCTCGACGTCCACGCGCTGCGCGTCGACCTGACTGGCCGGCACAACCTATTCGGCTTGACCAACGAGTTCCTGATCGGCGCGTCCTATGACTACAGCAAGGTGATCCGAACCGATCTGATCCGCGGCCCGACCTCGACCAGCTTCAACATCTACCGGCCGGTGCACGGCCTGCTGCCGCGCAGCTACAATGTCATCGCCACGGACAGCGACCAGACCGAGCGGCTCGAGACGGCCTCCGTCTATGTGCAGGACACGCTCTGGCTCACCGACCGCCTGAGCTTCGTCGGCGGCGCCCGCCTCCAGGCCTTCGACCAGTTCGCCGGGCGCGGACGCCCCTTCTCGGCCAACACCGACATCAGCGGCAACAAGGTCATCCCGCGCGCGGGCATTCTCTACAAGCTCACGCCGGCGATTTCGATCTATGCGAGCTATACCGAGTCATTCAAGCCGAACTCCCAGATCGCGCAGGCGATCGGCGCGCTGCCGCCGGAGGAGGGCAAATCCTACGAGGTCGGCGCCAAGGCCGAGCTGCCCTTCGGCCTGACCGCGACGGCGGCGGTCTTCGACATCGACAAGCGCAACGTGCTCTATACCGAGACGGTCGGCGGCACGACCATAGCCCGCACCGCCGGGCGGGTGCGCTCGCGCGGCGCCGAGATCGAGGTCGCCGGCAACCTTACCTCGCAGCTCAGCGTCATCGCCAACTACGCCTATACGGACCTCAAGGTCTCCGACGATCCGACGCTGGCGCCCGGATCGAGCCTGCCCAATGTCGCGCGCAACAGCGGAGCTCTGTTCGTGAGCTATGATTTCGGCCAGTTCGGACCCGGTAAGCTGCGCGCCGGCGGCGGCGTCCGCTATGTCGGCGAACGCCCCGGCGATGCCGCCAATTCGTTCTACCTGCCGGAATATGCGGTCGCCGATCTCTTTGTCGCCTATGATACGAAGCTCGACGGCAATCCGCTGAGCCTGCAGCTCAACGTCAAGAACCTGTTCGACAAGGTCTACTATCCGTCGGCGGTCAACAATCTCAACGTCGCCGTCGGTGAACCCTTCCAGGCGCTCGTCACAGCGCGGCTGGGCTTTTGATGCGCGGCGTTTTCTCAGGCGCGCTTCTGGCCGTCCTGGCGGCGGCGCAACCGGCGGCTGCCGATGCCGTTACCTTCGCGGATCTCGCCGGCCGCCAGGTCGCGCTGCCGGCGCCAGCGGCGCGCATCGTCTCGCTGCCGATCCCGGCCGCGCCGACGCTGATGGCGCTCGACCGCTCGCCAGGCCGGCTCATCGGCATGCATCCGATCGTCCGCACGATCGCGAGAGAGAGCCTGCTCGCGCGCATCTTTCCCGGCGTCGAGCATGTCGACACGGGATTCATGCTCTCGGGCGGCGCCGCCTTCATGCCGAATGTCGAGGCGATAGCTGCGGCAAAGCCAGATCTCGTCCTGCAGCGCGGCGAGCGCGGCGCCGATATCATCGGGCCCCTGCTCAATGCCGGCCTCACCACCGCGCTGATCATCTATGGCGACGAAGAAGTCAGCCGCCGCAACATCGCCATGCTGGGCGCGGCGATCGCAAGGGACGAGCGCGCCAAGGCGATCCTCGACTGGCGCAGCGCGGTGGCGGAGCGCCTCGCGCCGCTGCGCCAGACGGCCGCCAAGACGCGCGCGCCGCGCGTGCTGTTCCTCTCGCGATCGGCCGGCCGCTTCGTTGCCACCGGCGAGGACAGCATCGTGGGCCACGCGATCGCGCTCGCCGGCGGACGCAGCGCCGCCGAAGGGCTGACCGGCTCCAAGACAGCCTCGGCCGAACAGATGATGATCTGGGATCCCGACGTCATCGTGCTCAACAGCGCCGTGCCCGACCTGACGCCGCAAACGATCTTCAACGACCCTATCCTCTCCGGGACCAAGGCAGCGAAGGACAAGCGGGTCTACAAGATCCCGACCGGCGCCTATCGCTGGGAGCCGGCAACCCAGGAGAACCCGTTTCTCTGGCTCTGGCTGGCAACGCTCATCCACGATGCCGATCCCCGCATCGACCTGCGTGCCGAGCTGCGCAGCGGACTGCGCGACCTCTACGGCTTCGAGGCCAGCGAAGCCGATCTCGACCAGGTCTTGCGGATCGGCGTGAATGGCGCGTCCCGCAGCTATGAGCGCCTCGCCCGGCCATGACCTCGGCGGTCGCCTTATCACGGCCGCGCCATCGCGAGGCAGCACTCGTCCTTGCGGCGCTTGCGGGGCTGCTCGCGCTTGCCATGCTGGCCTCGCTCTGTGCCGGCCGGCTCGCCATCCCGCCTGGCACCGCTCTCGGCATTGTTGCGTCGCGGATCCTGCCGGTCGAGCCATCCTGGAGCGAGCTTCAGGAGCGCATCGTCCTGCTGGTGCGCCTGCCGCGCGTGCTGCTGGCCGCAATGTGCGGGGCCGCGCTCGCGGCAGCCGGAGCGGCGCTGCAAGGCGTGCTGCGCAATCCGCTCGTCTCCCCCCATATCCTCGGCGTTTCATCCGGTGCCTCCTTCGGTGGCGCGGTCGCGATCCTGCTCGGCCTCTCGGGCGCGGTCCTGATCGGCTCAGCTTTCCTGGCCGGCTGCGCCGCCCTGCTGATGGTCGGCGTCATCGCCCGCGTCGACGGCCGTTCGGGCACGGTCACGGTGGTGCTGACCGGCGTGATCGTCGCCGCCCTGTTCAGCGCGCTCGTCAGCCTCGTGCAGTTCGTCGCGGAACCGGATTCCTCCCTGCCGGCGATCGTGTTCTGGCTGATGGGCAGCTTCGCCGCATCGACCTGGCGGCACGTCGCCGCCGCGGCTCCGACGCTGGCGGCGGGGCTCGCCCTGCTGATCGCGCTGCGCTTCCGCATCAACGTGCTGTCGTTGGGCGAGGATGATGCGCGCGCGCTCGGCCTGCCGGTCGAGCGCGATCGCTGGCTCGTCTTTCTCACCGTCGCTCTGATGGAGGCAACGGTCGTGGCGTTCGCCGGCGTCATCGGCTGGGTCGGGCTCGTCGTGCCGCATGCGGCGCGGATGGTGTCGGGCGAGGACCATCGCCTGCTGATCCCGGCCTCGGCCCTGCTCGGCGGTTCCTATCTGCTGCTCGTCGACACGATCGCGCGCACGATGAGCACGGCGGAGATTCCGCTCGGCGTCCTGACCGCCATCGTCGGCGCCCCGGTCTTCGCGCTGCTGCTGCGCCATCGCCAACGGCAGGAGTTGTCGGCTTGATCGCGCTGCGCGGAGCCGGCATCAGGCGCGGGAAGCGCTGGATCTTCCGCGGGCTCGACCTCTCGCTCGCCGCCGGGCGCTGCCTCGCCGTGCTCGGGCCCAACGGCCGCGGCAAGACCACCCTGATCAAGGCGGTGACGGGGCTCGAGGCACTGCATGAAGGCCACCGCTCCGCGCCGCCTCTGGTCGCCTATGTGCCGCAGGTCATCGCGCCGCTGCCCTATCGCGCCCTCGACATCGTCGTGATGGGCCGCGCCCGCGATCTCGGCCTGTTCGGGACGCCACGCCGTGCCGACTACGATATCGCCCAGGAGGCGCTGGAGCGGATCGGCGCCGGGGCCTTCGCCGAGCAGCGGCTCGACAGGCTCTCGGGCGGCGAGCGCCAGCTCGTGCTGCTGGCGCGCGCGCTGGCCACCGGCTCGCCTGCCCTCGTGCTCGACGAGCCGGCATCGGCGCTGGACCTCGCCAATCAGAGCCGCCTCGTCGCGGTGCTGCGGCAGCTGCGCAATGCCGGGCAGCACGCGATCCTGTTCAGCACGCATCTGCCGACACACGCACTGGAGATCGCCGACGAGGCCCTGCTGCTGATGGGGCCGGAGGACCAGCGCCAGGGACCGGCCGAAACGGTGATGAGCGAGGACAACCTCACGGCGCTCTACGGCACACCGATTCGACGCCGAAGCGTCCTAATCGAGGGGCATGGTGCCGTGGAGACGATCATCTCGCTGCTCTAGAGGCTGTTGTGAACTCTGGTCAGCCAGGCGGACGGCTCGTTGGACGGAACCGTTCAAATACATCCCGTTGAGTCCGGAAGGCTCGACCTATCTCGCAACGGGTGTGGAAATCCGGTCGCGTTTCGAGGGCCGTGCCAACCTCAAACTGGGAATCTGCCTCGGACGGTGGCTTTGTCTGGCATCGGCTGATGCCCTATGCGCCAGAACCGACATCATCACGCGGCTCTGGCGCGCTTGCCTTGGTCCTGCACAAAGACGTTGCCGGTGCAGCTCAGTCGCGCGCAAACTCGCTGCCGGGTCTCGATATCGTGGACGCCCACGGTCAGCTGGGCCGCTTCCGCCGAACATGCCTGGAGGAAAAGCCGGTACCGGGCGCTACGCCCTGAGCGCAGCGTCGACTGTGTCTATTGATATGGCTCCAATATCACTAGATACAAAACAATATATTGGACCTGAGAGGCCTTTTCGACGAGCGTTCTTTTGCCGTCCGAATGTCCGTCAGGACCTGCGCATCCTGAGCGCCCTGCGGTTCGCAACGGTTGCGTTGTCGGATCGCTCGAAGCAGGCAAGTGAAGAGCCATGACCAAGGTTTCCAGCGGGTTGAGACGACGTCACATCCTGCCCCAACCGCTACTTCTCATCGCCGTTCTTCCACTCTGCGTGGGTTTGATGGGGTGTGCGGGCCTGCCCAAAGGCGTCCTGACGCCGGTCGAGGTAACGGTTCCACATACGTCGCGGGTCAATCTTCTCGTCGCGACCACGCGGGCGCCAAGCCCAGATCGGGCGGTCCTGTTTTCAGGAGAGCGCGGGGAGACGTTGCAGTCCACCGAGCTCACGGTTTCGATTCCCCCTCCGGAAAACCGTCAGGTCGGACAGGTCCAGTGGCCGAAGCAATTGCCTCCGAATCCCGCGACTGACTTCGCGACAACGAGGGTCAAGGCCTTGTCCAGTCCCGGCGAGATCCGCGGATGGGTGAAGCAGCATCTGCCGCGCAGCCGCCGCGTCCTGATCTTCGTGCACGGGTTCAACAATCGCTACGAGGATGCGGTCTATCGTTTCGCCCAGATCGTGCACGATTCCCGCACCGACGTCGCACCGATCCTGTTCACCTGGCCTTCTCGGGGCAATGTCCTCGATTACGCCTATGACAGGGAAAGCACGAACTATTCCCGGACGCAGCTCGAGGAGGTTCTGCGGCAAGCCGCGCGGGACCCCCTCGTCGGCGAAGTCACGATCATGGCCCACTCGATGGGAAGCTGGCTCGTTGTCGAGGCACTGCGCCAAATGGCGATGCGCGACGGTCGTGTCGCGCCGTCGATCAGGAACGTCATTCTGGCGTCGCCGGATATCGATGTTCAGGTTTTCCGCAAGCAGTGGCTGGAACTCGGGTCGCAGCGTCCACAGCTCACATTGTTCGTATCGCAGGACGACAAGGCCCTCGATATCTCGCGCCTCATCGGCGGCGCTGTCGACCGGCTCGGCCAGATCAATCCGGCCGCCGAGCCGTACAGGTCCGAGCTTGAAAAGGCCGGCGTGACAGTCCTGGATCTGACGGCGCTCAAGAGCGGCGATCCTCTCAACCACGGCAAGTTCGCGGAGCGCCCCGAGGTCGTGCGGCTGCTCGGCGAGCGGCTCGTGGCCGGGCAGGTGATCGCAGACGGCAAGATCGGCACCGGCGACCAGATCGGGATCGTCGCGGCAGGGGCGGCCCAATCGGTCAAAGGCGCCGCGAGCCTCGTCAATTTCCGATGACGGCTTATCCTTCGGAACTGGACCTGATCAAAGCCCAGTACCACCCTTCCACCTGCGCCGGCGCGGCCACGACCCTCGCGTCGCCGCCGAAGCGAAAGGCCGCAGGTACTGCTGGCAAAGCGCTACCTGAGCGCCGTCCGATTTAACCTGCCCCGTGAAGCGGAGATCCGGCGCCGCCTTACGCAGTTCCAGCGACGTGAGCTTGTCGAGAAGGCATCGGAAGGACGAAGCCGAGCTTCATGGTTTAAAACGCTGGCTCGAAGCGGCCGAAGGCGAGAGGGCGATCGCGCCCTGCGTGGCCGGCAAGTCTCAATAGAATGTCTTGAGCAGACGAGATTGGATCGTGTCGCTGGTCAACGCTGCGCCGATTCCATGATCCGAGCGCCAATACGGCACCGTTAGGGACGGCGACATTCGCTTATCGCCGTCACCGGCCTTCATTCGCCGCGTTTGACCCGGAGCCATTCCCGCTTGAGGATCGCTTGCGTGGCCTGGGTGATGTCGCGGCTGATGACCTCGATGCGGTCCTCGATATCCAGTTCCGGCGGCGGGGCGCGAAGCCGGTCGACCCCCTCCCTCATCAGGGCATTGAGCTGCTGATGGTCCTGTTCCAGCGGGTTGAGCATGAGTTCGATCTTGGACACCGTCCGCAGCAGGCTCTCCACGCGCCTGAACAGCTCGGGATCCCGGGCGATGACGATGCTGGTCGGTTCCTCCACGGTCTGGCGGATCGCTGCCACGGTCAGGAACTGCGAGTTCAGGCTCGCCACCAGGTCGCGCATCGTCTCGATCCATTTCTGGCGGTTGACCGACAGCACGTCGGCCTTGAACCGGAACGTGGCGATCCGCGTGTTGACGAAGGGACCGGCGATCGAGGCGATCATCGCCGTGCAGGCCACGACCAGGGTGATCCACTGCGGGTTGAAGTCCATGATGGTTGTCCAGAATAAGGGCGCGTCGGCAAGCCACTCGTCCGAAATGGCGCGTCCGGCTTGCGTGCGAAGGTGAGGCAGGCCGTGCAGCCTGCGATCAGGATGGTCATGGCGTGCAGCAGCGAGGTGATCATCACGCTTGCCGCTCGTCGGGGCGGATCGGACCGGCCATGCCCTGTCGGGTGAGGTCGTGCTGCCAGCGGACGCTGCAGTTGCGGAGAATATCCCCGACCACGGCCGTGCAATCCGCGTCCGTCAGGAACGCCTGTCCGGGCACCAGAAGGCGTTCGATGACATGCGCAAGGCACTGCCGCGCAAACTCCTCTGCCGCGGCACGGCTGTTGTCGATCCGGACGGTGCCGGACGCCGCATGGAGATCGAGATAGCTCGCCATCTGTTCCATGGTCGGGCCGAGGCTGGCCCGCAGGAACTCCTCGCCCAATCGTGGAAAGCTGCCGAGTGCACCGATGATCAGACGGAGGGTGGTGACGGTGGTCGGATGGTTCAGGGTTTCGAGCACGGCGCCCCCGATTTGTCGCATGGCCGAACAGGGGTCTGGCTCGTCCCAATCGAGCGATGGCAAGGCCGCCGCGATCCTCTGTGCTTCCTCCGTTACCAGCGATCTGAACAGGGCTTCCTTGCTGCCGAAATGGTGGTGGAGCGACCGCTTCGAGACGGTGGCTTCCGCCGCAATCTGTTCGATGCTGGTGCCCCTGAAGCCATTCAGGAGAAACACCTGGCGCGCGGCCTCCACAATGTGCCGTCTCGTGAGCGAATTCCTGAGATCATGGCGGCGCTCGTTGTCGTTAGGCATGGGCATTTTGTCCTTTTCGGAGGCCAAGGAATGGGCCCCGGCCGCAGGGGGGCACCGCGGCCGGGGCGATGCTCGGCATGACAGGATCGGATGCAGCCAAGGTTCCGAGCCTGCGCGCCAAGCAATCGCTGCGGCCGCGCTCTACGCCGGTTCATGCATCGGCTCGGCGAGCAGCGGTTCCGGCGCAGGCTGCGAGGGCGCCTCGATGCGGAACCAGGCCACATAGAGCGCCGGCAGGAACAGCAGGGTCAGCAGCGTGCCGACGATGATGCCGCCCATCATGGCGAAGGCCATGGGTCCCCAGAAGACTTCGAACGCGATCGGGATCAGCGCCAGACTCGCCGCGGCCGCCGTCAGCAGGATCGGCCGCGTCCGGTGCATCGTGGCCTCGACCACGGCCTCCCACGCGCCCCAGCCCTCGCGCCGGAGGTCCTCGATCTGCACGACCAGGATCACCGAGTTGCGGATGAGGATGCCGACAAGCGCCAACACGCCCAGGATGGCCACGAAGCCCATGGGAGCCCCGCCCGGGAGCATGGCCGCCACGACGCCGATCAGCCCGAGCGGGGCCGCGGCGACCACCAGGAACAGCCGCGAGAAGCTTTGCATCTGGATCATCAGGATGGTCGCCATCAGGAACAGCATGAGCGGAACCACGGCCGCGATCGGCCCCTGGGATTTGGCGCTCTCCTCCACGGGGCCCGCCACGACGACCCCGTACCCGGCCGGAAGCGCCCGAACGAACTCCTGCACCTTGGGTTCGAGCTGCTGGGCGATCGTCGCCGGCTGGGTGGCATCGACGATGCTGCCCCGGACCGTGATGGTCGGCTGGCGGCTGCGGCGCCAGATCACCGGCTGTTCGAGCTCGTAGCGGAAGGTCGCGACCGCCGCCAACGGCACGGACTGGCCGTTCTTGCCCGGCAATTGCAGGTTCTGCAGCGTCTCGATCGCTCCCCGCTCGGCGGCGCCGGCCCGGCTCAGCACATCGACGAGATAGATCGCGTCGCGCACCTGGGTGATGCTCGTGCCGCCCACCACGCCGTTGAGCGCGCCGGCGATATCCTGCGAGGTCACACCGAGCTGGCGGGCCTTGTCCTGGAGCACGTCGACCTTCACCACCCGCGCGGGCTCGTTCCAGTTGAACCCGAGATCTCTGACCCGGGGATGCTCGCCGACGATGGCAGCGAGTTGCTGGGCCAATTCCCTGACCTTTTGGATGTCGGGCCCGCTGAGCCGGTACTGGACCGGGCGCCCGGCCGGCGGCCCCAGCGCCAGCAGGTCGGTGTAGACATCGACGCCGGCAAACTCCTCCCGGCTCCAGGTCTTGATCTTGCCCCTGAGGCGCTCGCGGGCCGCGATGCTCTTGGTCACGATGACCATCTGGCCGTAATTGGGATTCGACGGCTGCGGGTCGAAGGACAGGATGAAGCGCACGGCGCCCTGGCCGACATAGGACGACCAGTGATCGACATCGGGATCGCCCGCGAGCTTGGCCTCGAAGCGGTCCATCTGCGCCTTCGTCTCGGTGATCGAGGCGTTCTGCGGCAGGGTGAAGTCGACGAGAACCTCGTTGCGGTCCGAGGACGGGAAGAACTGCTGCTCGACGAACTTCATGCCGTAGAGCGAGACGCCGAACATCGCCACCGTCACGCCAATGGTCAGCCAGCGCCAGCGCATGACACCGACGAGGAGGTGCGAGAACGCCGTCATGAGGCGGCTCGGCTTGTCGTGATGCTTCTTCATCGTCTTCGGCAGCAGCGTCACGCCGAGCAGGGGCGCGAACAGCACAGCGACGATCCAGGACAGCAACAGCGAGGCTGCGATCACCACGAACAGCGTGAAGGTGTACTCGCCCGCATTGCTGCTGTTGAGGCCGACCGGGATGAAGCTCGCGACGGTGACGAGCGTGCCGGTGAGCATCGGGAACGCGGTGGAGGTGTAGACGGCGGTCGCAGCCTTCTTCAGCGTGTCGCCGGCCTCGAGGCGCGCCACCATCATCTCGACGGCGATCATGGCGTCGTCGACCAGCAGGCCAAGCGCGATGATCAGGGCGCCGAGCGAGATGCGCTGGAGCGAGATTCCGGTGTACTGCATCACCACGAAGGTCATGGCGAGCACGAGCGGGATGGAGAGCGCGACCACCAGGCCGGCCCGCATGCCGAGGCTGATGAAACTGACCACCAGCACGATCGCCACGGCCTCGAACAGCGCCTTGGTGAAGCCGCCGACCGCCTCCTCGACCACGACGGGCTGATCGGCCACGAGATGCACGCCGACGCCGATCGGCAACTCGCCGGTGATCTTGCGCATCTGCTCGTGCAACGCCTCGCCGAACGCAAGCAGGTTGGCGCCGGTCTTCATGCCGATGGCAAGCCCGATCGCCGGCTCGCCCTTGAACCGGAACAGCGCCTGCGGCGGGTCGACATGGCCACGGCTGATGGTGGCAATGTCGCTGAGGCGGAAGAAGCGGTCGTTCACGCGCAGATTGAGGCCGCGCAGGCTCTCCTCCGACGTGAACTGCCCGGTCACCCGGACACTGATGCGCTCAGGGCCGGCCTCGATGACACCAGATGGCGCGATCGCGTTCTGGGCCCGGAGCGTCTGGACGACCTCCTGCTGGCTGACACCGAGGGCCGCCATTTCGCGCGTCGAGAACTCGAGGAAGATCACCTCGTCCTGGGCGCCGATCAGGTTGACCTTGCCGACATTAGGGACCGTGAGAACCTTGGCCCGCACGTCCTCGACATAGTCGCGCAGCTGCCGCTGCGTCAGGCCGTCCGCCGTGAACGCGTAGACATTGCCGAAGACGTCGCCGAAATCGTCGTTGAAGACGGGACCCACGACACCCTGCGGCAGCTCCCGCTTGATGTCGTTGACCAGATTGCGGACTTTCACCCAGACGCCCGGCACATCGCGGCTTTTGACCGTGTCCTTCAGGTTGACATAGATGACGCTCTGGCCAGCCGTGGTCTGGCTGCGGGTGTAGTCGAGCGAGTCGAGCTCTTCGAGCTTCTTCTCGATGCGGTCGCTGACCTGACGGGCGGTGTCCTCGACCGTAGCGCCAGGCCATTGGGCGGCGATCACCATCGTCTTGATGGTGAACGACGGATCTTCCTCACGCCCCAGACTGACATAGGCGAGGATGCCTGCGATGGCCGAGACGATCATGAAGTACCAGACGAGCGAACGATGTTCGAGCGCCCAATCGGATAGGTTGAAGCGGTTGGTCATTGGAATACCCCGTCTGGGAGTTTGACTGATTGGCCAGGGGTCAGGCTGTTCACGCCGGCGACGACGACGCGCGAGCCGGCGGCGAGTCCGTCGAGGACCCGAACAAAGGATCGCTCTCCCGCGGCAATCGTCACATCCCGGGTCGACACCGTCCAGGTGGCCGGATCGACGACCCAGACCATGGTCTTGCCGTTCCGCTCCAACAGGGCGGTGGCCGGGAGCTCGATGTCCGGGGGGACCTGCGTCGTCATCGTTGCGGTGATCGTCGTGCCCAAGCGAAAGCTGTTCGCCGGGGTGTCGAGCGTGATCCGGA
This sequence comes from Allobosea sp. GW822-FHT03F07, assembly GCF_058801345.1. Lineage (NCBI taxonomy): Bacteria > Pseudomonadati > Pseudomonadota > Alphaproteobacteria > Hyphomicrobiales > Alloboseaceae > Allobosea > Allobosea sp. GW822-FHT03F07. The sequence continues at coordinate 16,089 of NZ_JBXAND010000019.1, read as the reverse complement.
CCCGCCGCGTGCGGGTGGCGGGATCTGCTTGCGGGGCGATCTCTCGCACCGATCCGGCAGCTTGAACCGACGGGTCGACTTGCAGGGCGATGTCAAAGCGGGTTTGCGGCTTGAGGTCCCGCCCGATGCTCTCGGGCAGGTCGATCACCGCCTCGCGGATCTCGGGGCGGGCCACGGAGACGACGCTCTGGCCCGGCTGGACCACCTGTCCGAGTTCCGCCGCAACAATGGTGACGACGCCGTCGAAGTCAGCCCGCAACTCCGTGTAGCTGAGCTGCTCCTCGGCCTTTTCGAGCTCCGCCTTGGCGCGGGTGACGCCGGCCATTGCAGACTCGTGCACCTGCGTAGCGGCGTCGAACTGTGCCTGATTTGAGATGTCCTGCAGGAGCAGCTTGCGCTGCCGAGCTTCTGTCGCGGCGGCGTTTTCGAGACGGGCGGTGGCGCTGGCCAGGTCAGCCTGGGCCGACCGCACGGCCAGCTCATAGGTGACGGGGTCGAGCCTGGCCAGGCGATCACCCTTCTTGACGACGTCGCCGACATCGACGTCGCGGCTGACGATGCGCCCAAGCACCTGGAAGCCGATGTCGGAGGTGTAGCGAGGCTCGATGGTTCCGGCGAAGCCCAGGCTACGCGCCGACTGGGAGGTCGCGACCACGGAGAGAACGGGCCGGGGGGACGGCGTCTTGGCGTGCTCCCCTTCCTTGCAGCTCGCGAACAGAGCGCCTGCCCCCAGGACGGTCAGGGATATCAGGATGGGTTTCATTGGGCTGCTCCCTTGGCGACCGCCACAACCTGGTTGGGCCGCAGGAACTGCGCCCCGCCGGCCGCGACCATCTCGCCGGGCTGGAGCCCCTCCCGCACGAAAACCTTCCCGCTCTCGTAACCTTCGATGGTGATCGGCTTCAGCGACACAGCCTTCGTCCGGGGATCGACAGCCCAGACGGCCGGTTGACCGCTTCTGCTGGACAGCGCGCTCCAAGGCACCACCACGAACTTGCGGGGCTCGAGCCGGCCCTCGCCGATGACGGAGGCACCGAGCGTCATCGCCGCCGGCGACTGCGCCAGGCCGACCTTGGCCCTGACCGTTCCCGTGGCCTTGTCCACGGTCGGCGAGACCTCGCGCACGGTACCCGCTGCCTTCACGGCCGGGTCGGACACCAGCGTCAGCGCGATGGCGGGATCAGCGAGTTCGCGACTGAAGATCGACTCGTTGAGATTGAACACCGCATCGCGCGGCCCGTCCTGCGCGATCGAGAACACGGTCTGCGCCGCCTGCACGACCTGCCCGGTCTCGGCATGGCGCGCCGTGATCACGCCGGCAACCCCCGCTCGCAGCACCGTGTCGGACAGCCGGTCGCGGGTCGTGCCGAGCAGAGCTCTTGCGTCAACGAGGGCGGCGTCGGCCGTGCGGTAGCCTTCCTGGGCCTGATCGTGTTCGCGCTGGGTCGTGAAGCCTCGGGCGAGCAACGCCTTCTGGCGCTCATAGCTGGAGGTTGCCTGGCGCAGCACAGCCTCGGCGGATGCGACGGCGGCCTCAGCGGCAGTGACCGTCGCGCGCTGCTGCTGCGGATCGAGCCTGGCCAGGACCTGGTCGGCCGCCACGCGGTCGCCGACATTGACCAGGCGCTCGGCGATGCGGCCGGCGACTCGAAAGGACAGGTCGCTCTCGACCCGCGCCCGGATCTCACCGGTCAGCCGAATGGCCGGCGCGTAGTCGGCCAGCGCCGCCGCTTCGACCTGCACGGCGGTCGGCGGGTTCTCCGGGCCGCCGGTCTGTTCCTGGCAGGCGGTGAGGCCCGACACGGCAAGCATTGCCGTGCAGCAGACCGATTTCCGCCATCGACGACTGTATCCCATCGCACGCCCCTTTTCCTGTCGCGAGCCTAAGCTGATGGGGTGGAATAGTCGTGGAGTTCGATGCGGTCCAATATATTGTTATTAGCGTTATGATTGCTAGAAAATATCAATCATCAAGACAGCGTCGGTCGCCAGACGACCGGCTTCGTCCGGCGTTGCCGCCGGCACTCGCGCGCATTGCTGAAGCGGTCCCAGCAATGCGGATGGTCTCCGCCGACACGGCTCCGCCGGTTCTTCCTGGGGCAGACATGGCAAAGCAGCCGGGACCTCTCGGACCCGGCCGCTTGGATCCGGCAGCGAACGACTACTGCATGGACCAGCCGTGGCTGACGACGATCGACTGGCCGGTGAGGGCGTTCGACGGGAAGGCGGCGAGGAACACGGCGGTCTCGGCCACGTCAGCGACCGTCGTGAACTCGCCGTCGACCGTCTCCTTCAGCATGAGCGTCCGGACGACCTCCTCCTCGGAGATGCCGAGTGCGCGCGCCTGCTCCGGGATCTGCTTCTCGACCAGCGGCGTGCGCACGAAGCCGGGGCAGATCACATTGGAACGGACGCCATGCGCGCCCCCCTCCCTGGCCACGACCTTGGCGAGGCCGATGAGGCCGTGCTTCGCGGTGACGTAGGGCGCCTTCAGCGGAGAGGCCTCCTTGGAGTGCACCGAGCCGATGTAGATGATGCTGCCGCTGCTCTGTCGGTACATCTGCCGTAGGGCGGCGCGCGTCGTCAGAAAGGCTCCGTCCAGATGGACGCTCATCAGCTTTTTCCACTTGGCAAATTCGAAGTCGACGAGGGGCGCGACGATCTGAATGCCGGCATTGCTGAGCAGCACGTCGACGCGTCCGAAATGCTCGATCACGCGCGACATGCCTGCCTCGACCTGCTCCTCGCTGCTGACATCCATGGCGACCCCAAGGGCGCGTCTTGCACGAGGATCGATGTCGCGGGCCGTAGCCTCGGCCGCGTCGCGGTCAAGATCGGCGATAACCACCCTGGCGCCCTCGCGGGCGAAGCTGATCGCGATCTCCTTTCCGATGCCGCTCGCGGCCCCGGTGATCACGGCCACCTTGTTTTCGAGAGGGAGGTGACGGCGAAGGTGACGGTTTAGAGCGTCATTTTGCATGGGCGTATTCATAGGCCTTTCCTTTCACGGTCTGACGCTGCGGCGTTGCGAGATAGTCATGCACGACCTTGCCGAGGCCCAGCGTCAGGTCCGCGACGAGGTGAACGGCTGAGACGACCTCCAGCACCGGCAGTTCCGCGAGCGGCGCCAGCGCATGTGAGGTGAGGTCGAGCGCAGCCGGGCCTGTCCAGGCGCCTTTCAGGCCGACATCCTCAAGGCGATACTCGACGAGTTCGCAGATCCGCGGCGTGCCATCGACATGAGGAATGATCTTGAGGAGAAAATTCGGCTCCTGCAGCGAAGCAAGGACGGCGGCGCGATCCGCTGGTCTGTGCTTGTAGCCCATGCTGCCGGTGGCGATACGGATGGGGCCGTAGTCGAGCGTGCCGACCAGCGTGTCGACCTCGGTTCGCAACGAGGGGCTCGCGAGCTTCTTCGGAAAGCCCCAGAGCTCGCGTCCGCCGGCGACGGGCGGCCCGTCGTTCAGGAACATGCAATGCGAATAGGCGCCCGCGCGTCCCCGGAAAGTGACGGGGATGACCTGGCCCGATTCCGTATAGTCGCCGAAGCCGGTCGAATCCGGCATGCGGATGAACTCGTATTTGACCAGCGGCCGGCGCTCGTCGATTTCAAGCGGTTCCGGAACAAGGGCTCTGAGCCGGGCCGGGTCGGTTCGGTAGGTGATGATGAGATATTCGCGGTTCACGAAACGGTAGGGGCCGGGCGCGAAGGCCGGACTCGTCAACGGCATCGAGAAGGCGCGCTCGCGCACCTCGTACTCTCTCATGGTCTTGTTCTTTCCTGTGCGAGGAGAAGCGATTACTCGCGCCCGTGCTGGGCGAGATCGAAGGTCGACACGCCGTCGGGCGTCGTCGGCCGCTCCAGCACTTCGGGATGGCGCAATGTTCTGGTCGCGTCCTGATGGCCGGCGCGCCAGTGGTCCCTCATGGTGAGGCGTGAGAACTCGTAATCCTTGGAGTGCCCCTCATAGCCCTGCGCGCGATAGATCAGGTGCACGAGATTATAGACCTTCTGATCGGCCTCTCCGCTCAGAAGCTTGACTTCGTCGGTCTCGCGAAGATCACGAGGCAACTTCGACAGAAGGCTTCCCAGCGCCGAACGCAGGTGCTGCTGGCGTTTGAACTGGTTGGTGTTGTCGCGGGTCCGGCTGGAGTATTGAATCTCCTTTTGCCGTGTAGCGACCTCGGCTAGGTTGCGCGGGAGATCACCTTGCGCATTCCACAAGTCTACCTGGAAGGCGAGCATGTCTTGGCGCGGAACGCTCTCGACGACCCATTGCAGCGGGGTGTTTGAGATGAGACCGCCGTCCCAGTAGAACTCGCCATCGATCTCGACGGGCGCGAAGCCGGGCGGCAGGGCGCCGCTCGCCATCACGTGCTCAGGCCGGATGACATGGGTCGTGTTGTCGAAATAGACGAAGTTGCCAGTGCGCACATTGACCGCGCCGACGCTGAAACGCATCTCGCCGGAGTTGATGCGCTCGAAATCGACGGTCTGCTCCAGCGTCGATTTGAGGAATTTCGTGTCATAGTAACTGGTTGCCGCCGCCGTGCCGGCCGGCTGCAGCCAGGGAATGTGTAGCCGAGGCCCGAAGAATCCGGCCGCACCGCCAAAGAGCGCCAGGTTTGCGCTGAGCTGATTGAAAAGGCCGCGCGCCACATCGCCCCTCGGGATGAACGCGTCATGGGACAGCGTCCAATCGAGGAGCGGATTGGCACTGATCCCCTCCCAGAAGGCCCTGAGTTGCGTGACGCGTTCGTCGGGCGCATTGCCCGCGATGATCGCGGCGTTGATGGCGCCGATCGAAATGCCCGCGACCCAGTCGGGATGGAGCCCGGCCCCCGACAGCGCCTCGTAGACGCCCGCCTGGTAGGATCCGAGCGCCCCGCCGCCCTGAAGGAGTAGAGCGATGCAATCGAAAGGAGGCCGAGAAGTGTTTCGCCGCGACGCTACGATCGGCCGATGCAAATCGGCTGGCGTGCGGGTCATTGTTTCATCTTCCATCATCGTCTCCACGTGAAAATGCGGCAGACATTGCGAAAACAGGCGCGCGTTTCGCAGTCCGGTTGAACGTGGTCGACGCCATCAATCGATTGATCGTCCATCCGACCCGCCATCTCGGAAGCGCTGATAGATGAGCGATAAATCCTGCTCCAATATATTATTGCAGAAGATACGATTGAAGAATGATATCAATCTCGATATCTGATAACGCCCGGCGCCCAACCGCATTGGTCGCGATCGTCTGCCATTGCGGAGGGGAGAAGGGTGACTTCAAGGATATGATCTGAGGATTAGATCAATGGACCTGCGCCATCTCCGGTACTTCGTCGCAACGGCCGAAGAATTGCACTTTGGTCGGGCCGCCGAGCGCCTCCACATCGCGCAGCCGGCCCTCAGCATTCAGATCAAGGCGCTGGAGGAGACGTTGGGGGTCCAACTCCTCAACCGGACGAACCGGGTGGTGACCCTGACGGAGGCTGGCCGGCTGTTCCTCAAGGAGGCCCGCCGCACGCTCGAACAGGCGCAGCATGCCGCCATCGTGGCCCGCCGGGCGGGGCGCGGCGAGATCGGCCGCATTGAAATCGGCTACTCCGCCGACGTTTCCTATTCTGGGGTGCTGTCAAAAACCCTGCGGGAGTACCGGCGGCGGATTCCAGACGTCGAGCTCGGCCTGCACGAGCTGCATCCGAGCACCCAGATCGCCCAGTTGCTGGAGGGCCGAATCCAGATCGGCTTCCTCGCCAGCTTTATCGGAAGCGCTGCCTGGAAGCTGCCCGGGGAACTCGATGCGATCCGCCTGATGGAATGGCCGCTGCGGGTCGCGCTCCCGGTTGACCATCCCCTGGCGCGGCGCAGCCGGATTCCGCGCGAGGCGCTCGCCGACGAACCCTTCATCCTCTATGTCGGGTCGGACGTCGAGCAGGATCGCTCATTGGTCCAGCTGACGCTCGGCTTTGCACCGCGCGTCGCACATGAGGCGCGCAGCGGATTTTCTCTCATCAGCCTGGTCGGCGCCGGACTGGGCGTGGCCATCGTGCCATCGTCGGTCAGTTCGATCAGCGTCGGCGAACACGTGGTCTACCGGCCCATCTCGGGCAATACGATCCAGATCGGTACCGAGGTCGTTTACCGCCGCGACGCGGACGACCCCGCCGTCGTCAATTTCCTGCAGATGGTGCGTGTCGATCAGCGATGAGGCCCGAAGAGGACCCTACCGCGGCAGGTGCGAGCCGACGGCCTGCGTGAGCCCTACCACCACCGCGTCGCCATCATCGGTTCTCGACAGATCGCATCGAGATCCGCGTGACGTCGGACGGCCTCGCCATGCCCGGCTTCGAAGCCGCTCGCCATGGGCGAAGGGCGCGGCGCCGTGACGTCCGAAAAATTAAACGAAATTCGCTTGCGTTAACCACATTTCAATGCGCCGCAGAAGACAATTGTGCATTGCAGCGACCCAGGCATTTCCCGCTTCGGTTCAGCGGCGAACATTCGATCTCCGTATCAGCTTGCACAGTTGGAAGACCGCATGACGATCTTTCTCAAGGATATTGTGATTGGGGGTGTTTGCCTCTTGCTGCCCTGTTTCTCCGGCCAGCGGGCCCTGTCGCCGAGGATGTCCCAGGCACCGAGCGCGACCGTTCAGATCGCAGCCCCCGACCAAGCAAGCACCAGCCTGGCTGTCGGCGCTTCTGAGATCAGGCCCCTGCAGGCGAGGTCGGGCGGGAGGCCGCCGACATCATAGGACGACGGCCGCTCGGGCTTTGGGTACGGACGTCAATGGCCGGACCCTGCGGACACCTGTTTCCATCGCATTTCACTGCTTCGACCTCGCCAATCAAGGACAGTTCCATGTCGAAACTGAATCTTAAGACACTTCTTCTCGGCATTTTTCTGGTGCTTGTCGCCTGCATCGCCGTTCAGGGCTCCACCGGTCTGCTCAATCTGAGTTCGATAGCCGCCGCGGAACGCAAGCTCGCTGAGGTCGAGATGCCGTCCATGAAAGTCATCGCCGACATCAAATTCGCGATGTCGCGTTATCGGCTGATCGGCATCCGTCAGATTTTGACGACGAACCCGGAGCAACGCAAGAACGTCGACAAGCTCGCAGCGGACCAGCTGGCTTTGATCAACGCAACCTTGGCGAAATACAGGGAATTGCCGATCTCAGATGGGAATAACGATCTATTCAAGAAATTTCTTGAGCTATGGAATACATATAACGATTCACAATCGAAACTTGTTGCTCAGGCCGATAGCAAAAATAGCAACGAGATCGTTACGCAGTTCTTTTCTTCAGCTGTAACAGTCTATAACGACATGATCAAAACGCTCGATCAAAGCGTAGAGCATCATAACAACAGCGCCAAGAATAGCGCAGTTGAAGTCGAAAATACACTGCTGCAAGCACGAGTTCTCGCGTTTATCCTCGGCGGTATTGCTCTGCTGATCGGCATTGGCTCCTGCGTGCTCGTCAATCGTCGCGTATCGCGACCGCTGAACAATATCACGACGGCGATGGGTGCGCTCGCGAGCGGCAATCTCGCGGCGCAGGTGCCCCACACCGCCAACCGCGACGAGATCGGAGCCATGGCGGCGGCCGTGCAGGTGTTCAAGGACAACGCCTTGCGCGTGCAGGCGCTGGAGGCGGAGGAGCGCTCCAACCTGGCCGAGAAACAGCGCCGGGCCGACGCCATGACGGCGGTCGTCGAGGAGGTCGGGAGCGTCGTCCAGGCGACATTGCTGGGAGATTTCTCGGTCCGCATCAAGGCGCAGGCAAGCGATCCCGAGATGCAGAAGCTGGTGGCCGGCATCAACGAGATCAACGCCGGTATCGACAACGCCACGACAGAATTCTCGTCAGTGCTCAGCGCCCTTGCCGAAGGCGATCTGACACTGAGCGTCGCCAATGACTATGCGGGCCGCTTGGGCGAGCTGAAGAACGCCATCAACGAGACGATCGCCAGGCTCGCCGAGACGGTCACCACGATCCAGACGACCGCCAAGGAGGTCGCGCACTCGGCACAGGAGATCAATGCCGGCGCCAATGATCTGTCGCAGCGTACCGAGAACCAGGCCTCCTCGCTGGAGGAAACGGCCGCGACGACCGAAGAGCTCGCAGCCTCGGTGAAGGCCAGCGCGCAATCCTCGCGTCAGTCGGTCATGCTGGCTGACGAAGCCAAGGAGGTTGCCGAAACCGGAGGCAGCATTGTCAAGAACGCGATCGAAGCCATGGAGCGGATCGATCAGGCCTCGGGCAAGATCTCGGCGATCATCTCGGTGATCGACGAGATTGCTTTCCAGACCAACCTGCTCGCGCTGAACGCCGCGGTCGAGGCGGCCCGCGCCGGCGACGCCGGCAAGGGTTTCGCGGTGGTGGCCTCCGAGGTGCGCACCCTGGCGCAGCGCTCCTCGGACGCCGCGAAGGACATTTCCACGCTGATCCATGCGTCCGGAAACGAAGTCACGCAGGGCGTCAAGCTGGTGCGCTCGGCCGGCGAGGTGCTCGAGAAGATCATGATCGCCTCCCAGCGGGTCTCGAGCACCATCTCCGAGGTTGCGACAGCCGCCTCCGAGCAGGCCAATGGCATCGACGAAATGAGCCAGGCCGTCGCGCATATGGACGAGATGACCCAGCAGAACGCCGCGCTTTCCGAAGAAAGCGCCGCCTCCGCAACGGCCCTCAACGGCCAGATTCAGAAGCTCAACAGCCTCGTGGCCACGTTCCGAACCCGGGCTGGCGCCGGCGTACAGCATCAACTCGCGGCTGCGTCCGTTCACGAGCCGAGACTCCTCCAGACGCTAGCGGCCGCAGCTTTCGCGGATCGCGGCGCTAGCCCCGCAGCGCCTGCGCCGTCTCTGCATGCGCCGCGGAAGGCGGCCAATGGCGCGGGCGGTTGGGCGGAGTTTTGAGTGCGACCAGAACTGGAAGGCCTCCCGCAGGTGTCGTGGTAGTCTCGTCTGCCGCGTCCGCGGCGTTTTGACCGTTTCCCGCATGACAGCGCATGGACAGAGCGCTTCGTTGCTCGCCTGAACGCTGACAGGACGAGGCGGGGTTTGGATGGCCGCGGGGCTTCCGCTGCCAGAACAGCCCGAGCCGCTTGGCTCGGGCTGTTCTGTGTCGGCTCGGCGGCAAGCGGCTCGGCGGCAAGCGGCTCGGCGGCAAGCGGCTTGGCGGCATGCGGCTCGGCGACGCCGTCCCGTTCAATGCAGGATCGGAATGGGCCTTTCGCTCGGGCGTTCTTCCTGCGGCTAGAGCATCGGCCCGAAAAGTGGAATGCGATTTTCGGGCCGATGATCTAAGAGGCCGGGGAGCTCGATCCGAAGAACGCGTCGATCTGTCCGCACTCCGTCTTGGCGCCCGCGACATCAGCGGCAAGACGCGCGTAAAGCCCGGCCGCGCCCTCGAAGAACTTGGCTTCCGGATAGGTCGCGCCGATGAAGTCGGAGATGGCGTGCATCTCCTCCACCCAGCGATAGGCCTTTGGATACATGTCCGGCAGGGTCTTGGTGAAGCGCGCCAGGAGTTGGGGCTGGCTGGCGGCGAGCTCCGCCTTCAACGCCGGCCCGGCGCCGGCGCGTTCCGCTGCCAGCACCATGGCGGCCGCGATCGCGACCAGTCCCTTGGTGATACCGGCATAGGAAAGTTTCAGCGCCGACGCCGCGCCCACAGGCCCGTCGATGATCTGGACGTGAAGGCCGTAATCCCCCAGTTCCGCCAGTTCTCCGGCGGCGGCGCCGGAGAAATAGAAGGTCGGGCCCGGGTCGTCCCCCTTGGGGGGAAAGCCGATGATGGCGCCATCGACGCATTGGCCCCCGGCAGCTTCGATCGTCTGGCCGATATCCGTGACGGTGGTGACGCCGACCGCATTGCAATCGACGAAAACGGGGCGGTGATCCGTTTCGCCGAGCAACCTCGCGAAGCGCTCCGCCAGGGCCTTGGCCTCCGCCGGCGGAACGATCGACAGGATGAGCCTCGCCTGTCCGACGATCTCTTCGTCTTCGGCATGCCGCATGCCCGCAGCTTCCGCGCGCGCCCGGCTTGCAGGGCTGCGTCCCGCGAGCGAGGTCAGGACGGTGACGCCGTGCCGGGATAGCCGTTGGGCGATGGCGCTTCCCATTGCACCTGCCGCAATGATCGCAATTGTCGGTTTCATCTGTCGTTCCTGCTTCCGTTTCCGGCTGTCATGCGCCCGGCTGCAGCGGGCTAGTTGAGCACTTGAATGACGAAGGTGATGCTGAAGGCCGACAAGGCCGTCGCCAGCGCGAAGGCCCGGGCCGTGTCGTCGGCGTAGCGGTCGAAATGCGTCGCCATCAGATAGACATTGACGCCCGGGGGCAGGGCTGCGGTGACCGTGGCGATCAGAGTGGCCTCGCGCGGCAGATCCAGAGAATGGGCGACCAGCCAGACGAGAAGGGGATGGATGACGAGCTTGAGGCCTGCCGACAGCAGAGGCGCGCCGAATGTCCGCGGTAGCGTGACGCGTGCGGCCGTCGCGCCCAGGGCGATCAGGGCGGTCGGCGACGCCGCATCGGACAGGGTGCCGGTCATCCGGTCCAGGATCGCTGGCAAGGCGAGGCCCGTCTGCATCCAGAGCACACCGGCGATCAGGCCAAGCACCATCGGATTCCCCAGGGCGGTGGCGAATATGCGCCAGGCCCGATCGCGATTCGCGCCGACACCAAATGCGACGAGCAAGGTCGAGGCCGGAATGAGGATCAGCGAATGAAATGCGATGATCTTCGTCAAAAGCACGATGCCCTGATGCCCCAGCAGGGCTTGGGCGATCGGTATGCCGAGCAGGGATGAGTTCGAGTAGACGGCCCCCATGCCGAAGACACCACACTCCGCCACATCCAATCGGAGCGCAAGGCGGGCCAGGAGGAATCCGGCAGCCAGCAGGACGGCGCAAGCGACGAAATAGACGACGGCAATGTCGAGGCGCTCGCCCGCGCCGCCGCCATTGGTTGCCAGGGCGCGAAACAGCAGGGCGGGGATTTCGATGCAGGATACGAGTTTGACGATGCCCTTGACCCCCTCCGGACTCAGCAGGTCTGCCCTTGCGGCGGCAAAGCCGACCGCAAGGAGACCGAAAATGGGAGCGAGAATGGACAGCGTCGACGACACGAAGGCCTCAATTCCTCAAGAAGACTTCGCCTGGCCGCCGACGATGCCGAGAGCCGGTCTCGGCAATCGAAGGGGCGGACAGGAGAAGCATCCGGCGCAAATCAGGCTGCGGTTTGCAGGAAGGGAAGGTGCCGTTCGGTCATGGAGGATGGATCCGCCAGCAGCAGGGCGCCGTTTCGACCGAGGACATCCGACGCTACCTGGCACAGTTCGACATTGTTGGTCGGGCGGACGTTTCCGCTGTCGTCGGGAAGGTATGGCGTGTCTTCCATCCCCACGCGGACCACATCGACCTCGCTGTCTTCCTGCGCGGCATAGGCGACGAGACGCCGCATGGCGTCGACCGGGATGCCCGCATCGGGCCCGACATCGAGCGGGCGGACCTCGCGGGCCGCATGCTGTGGAAGCACCGCCGCGCCGACCGTAATCGAGACGCGTCGCCGGCGGGGGCCGTTGGGGCTGTCGCGTTCGAGGGACTTCGCCATCGAGACGACGGAGCGGAACTCCGCGTAACTTTCGGGAAACGGCAATTTGGGGGAAAAGCCGAACAAGAGCGTGATGTTGAGCTGATCGGAGCCGGCCAGGCAGAGATCGCTGTGGCGAATGGCCATCCGGGTCATCGCATAGCTGCGGATCAGCTGAACCCATTCGACCTCGTCGAGCAGATGCAGCTTCCTGCGGGCGGCGATCGACTGGCCGTAGACATCCAGCTGAATCGCGGGCGAAGAGCGGCCGTAATTGTTGCCGTTCGCCGTCGAATTCGTCTCCATCTTCACATCTTCCAGCAGAGAAGACGGGTGGTATCCGTCAACCGCCTCAAGGAAGGCGTCGCTGTCGATGAAATCCCGCGTCAGCGCTACGCCGAGCTTGTTTTCCAGGTCGCAGATGATCTGCAATTCGATGGCGGCCTGGAGCGTGATGAAATGCGCGCCGCCGCATTCGAGCGGAAGGGCGGCATGGCTGACCCGTTCCCATTCGCCATAGGTGCCGATGCGATTCATGACCTGCCGCCCGTTCCGGCTGGCGCCGAAGCTGATCAGCATTTGGGGCGACTGGCTTTGGACGAGCCGGCTGATTTCGCGATAAATCTCGTTGTCCGTCGTCTGTTCACGCGTCAGCGGATCTCGGCCGTGGTAGTGATAATAACGGCAGCCGATCGCAGTGAGCTGCTCGACTTCGCGAGCAATGTCCTCTGTTGTAATCGCGATATCATCGCCATTGCAGATACGGTCTATGATCGCATTTCCTGTTTTTTTATGATTAAGTGGCGTATATTTTGCCCCCGTCGAGCAGCACCCGAGTATTATGCTCTTTGTCATGCCCCATCTCCAGTTGATGTTCAGTTTGCGAATACCTTTTCTTGTTATTTTGACACAATGAATCGCTGCGCAGATCTACTGCGCACCCGCTGTTACCTTCAACGAATGTCAATCTGTCCAGCAGCGCTGTTCAGGCGGCTCGCGACGCCGGCGGCGTCCTAGGGCGAGTCCAAGCCGACAAAGGGCAGGCGGTTGACCGTTCCATCAGAGCGCAGGAAGCCCCGCCGATTCACCATCCCCGGCCCCTTTGCTGCGGCTGCGAAGATGTTAATTATTGCGGCGCAAAATGGGCCGTCCAATTCCGATCCGGGATTTCGTCATGCGGATTGCGCATCACGGCATCGGATCGGCGATGAGAGCGCCAAGGGGCGGCTTTCACTTGTAATTCCAGAAAGATGGCGAGAACCTCGGTCGCTCGGGGAGGCGACGGCGCCCCCGTCAGGCCGCAACGAAGACCGCGCCGCAGCGTCTCTTCGTCGATTGTGCCGAGCGGCATCGGAGGACGGCGGACGGCCCGCCCGCTTTTCAGGGCGCGAGCAGCCTATGGGCGTTGCGCATCGATTGCCGGGCGTCCCGGACTGCGCTGTTTCACGGTGCGGCCCTGTGCGGAAGCGGCGACTCTGACGGTCATGCCTTGGACAGGCGAAGGCTTCGCTCAGTCCCCGGCTCCTTCACGGAGAGAGCGCAATGTGGTCGATAGGTCGGGAAGGTCGCGCTCGCCGCTCGGGCCGGCACTCAGCCTTGTCCACAACTCTTCTGCCTTGCGATCGAGTTCGCGGGCCGGCCGGTAGAGCCTGACATCGAGATCGATGATCAGATCCTCGCCACCGGCCCTGACGAGCCGCCCGCGCAGGATGTCGTTATGGGTCACCGTCAGCGGCAGCCAGGCGACGCCGAGACCGGAGAGCGCCATGCTTCGCAGGCCGTCGGCCAGCGAATTCTCATAGAGGTTGGTCAGGCGCGGCAGCCCCGCACGCCCCGCCAATTTCCGGTCGACGGCCCAGCCAAGCGAACACTCCCGACTGTATTCGAGATAGGAGACGGATGCATGCGCAGGCGATCGGAGATCGTGCAGCGGCTTTCCGCCCGGGCCTGGTGCGCTGAGCGGTATCAGGCGTTCGCGGCCCACGACGATCGATGCCTTGCCGTCGATGGCGAGGCGGCGGTTGGCGCCTGCCAGGATGCCTCCCTCGGCATCCATCAGACAGATCACCAGATCGACGCGCCCATCATCCAGGGCGGCGCAGCAGCCCGGCAAATTATCCGACGTGATGGACAGGCGCGTCGGCCCCAGCATCGATTGCACGTGCTGCAGCCATTCGGGAAAAAACGTCACCGACAGGATATGCGGCGCGGCAAAGCTGATCGATCGCAATTTCGCGTCGCGATTCTCCTGAACGGTACGGCGAGCGCTGTTCAGTTGGGCAAGAACGCCCTGCGCCGCTTCGAGCAGGGTGCGGCCGGCTTCGGTGAGGTCCAGCGGGGATTTGCTGCGGTCGATGACCGGGCTTCCGACCCAGTGCTCAAGCGACTGAATGCGCCGGCTGAGGCCTGATTGGGTGACATGGCGAATCTGCGATGCGCGGGTGAAATTGCGTGTTTCCGCGATGACGATCAGGTCCTGGAGCCAACGAACGTCGAGCATGAAACCGATCCATCATTTCGCGTTTGCCGCCAACTTCGCGAATATATATATATTTATCCGGCAGCGTGAGTAGTCTATCTAATTTTTTTGGATACTTTGCAGAGTTTGATTGTTCAAATCTAGATTCGTGCGTGGCGCTTTGAATATTATTTATTCAGTTTGCGGAAATTGTGATCGGTCTCTTGACCAAGATGCGGGCCATTTTGGATGCTCGTGAGGGCTTCACTGCTTTGCGCAGGGTGTTTTGGCGTGCAGCCGGTTTCGTGGACACTGGACCGTCCACGGCTTGTCCGGAGGCCATCGGGCTTAAGTCACGCTGCCATTCGCCGCTGGTCGGGCGGAGCGTCGTCCGTTCCTCGCCTTCGGCCGGCGGGATGTTGCGTATGGGTTTCAGCAGCCGACGATTGTTGAACGGTCGACCCGGATCGGCGTCGCGAACGCCCCGGCTTCGGATGGTCGCCACGGACGTCGATGGATGTCGCTGCCGGCCTCGGCCAGCGCTCGGCGTAGCGGATACTGCACCGCCGCAGTTGGAGGCCCGCGGAACTCCAGTCCGGATTGATCACGGCGCGCGCAGCAACTGGTTCTCCAACGCGAAGTCGACGCAACCCTGAATGTGCCGGCCCAGGACGCTTTGTGCCTCGGCAACATCACGCTTCAGCGCGCAGGCCAGCAACAATTTGTGCTCGTCGGCTGCAATCGCGCCGCGAAAAATCCCGAAAACCATCTGGTAGCGGAGATAGCGGTCATAGAGCCGCGAATGCAATTCCAGCAGCGCCTTGGAACCACAGGCCGAGACCAAGGCCTGATGAAACTCCCAATCGTAACGCTTCCACTGCTGCGTTTGCGACGTGTCACCCGCCAGCAGACCAGCCTCCATCCGGGCCAGCTTGTAATGGGCCGCAACCACGCGCCCTTCCCACTCCATGTCCCCGGCCTGGAAAGATTGAGCCAGCGCGTGGTTTTCCATCAGCAGGCGTAGCGCCGCGATCTCCCTCAGGTCGTCGGCCGAGCACGGCGCGACCTGAAAGCCGCGCTGCCCCTCGGCAATCACCAGCCCTTCCGGCGCCAACCGGCTCAAGATTTCGCGCAATGTGCCGATGCCGACGGCATAAGCCAGCCGAAGCTGCTCGAGTTTGAGGCGTTGCCCTGGTCGCAACTGCCCGAAAACGATGTCCGTACGAATGCGCTCATAGGCCTGTTCGCCCGTCGAAACAGGCGCGGAATCGTCGCCTGCCATGCTCGTTGCCGCTTCTGCCATGGCGCGATCGTAGGAGAACGTCATTCACAATTCCAGCGCGAGGATGCGCGTCGAACGAATTTAATATGATCGTATGATTTCTAAAATATCAGTTGATTTTGACTTCTTCGGCGATACGCTCGCGTCAGCGCTCCACCGAACCGGTCCCGATGATGCGAGGCGGCCGGGCAGAGAGCGCGCATTTGAGGGAACGCCGGCATGAGCAAGCGCATCTTTGTCCTGAACGGACCGAATTTGAATCTGCTGGGCCAGCGGGAGCCTGCGATCTATGGCACCATAACGCTTGCCCAGATTCAGGAACGTTGCGAGGCCAAGGCGACAGAGCTGGGCTTTAAGGTCGATTTCCGTCAGACGAACTTCGAAGGCGAGCTGATCGAAAGCGTGCATCACGCCCGGAGCGAGGCTTGCGGGATCATCATCAACCCGGCCGGCTACACCTTCACCTCGGTCGCGCTGCTCGACTCGCTGAAGATGTTCGATGGACCCAAGATCGAGCTGCACATCTCCAACGTGCATGCCCGCGAGAGCATCTACCACAACTCGCTGATCTCCCGGACCGCCACGGGCATCCTGATCGGCTTCGGCGCGGCCGGCTACGAACTCGCGATCCAGGCCATGGCCGGCATGGTCGGGCCCGGTTGAGCCCGCAACGACATGCGGTCAGCGGCAGAGCATGCGAAGGACGGTGTCGAGGGCGCTCTGGCGGCGCCGCTTGCGCGCATCGGGCGCGGCCAT
>NZ_JBXAND010000018.1:0-52061 GCF_058801345.1 Allobosea sp. GW822-FHT03F07 | reverse complement strand
CAGTTCGAGGATCAACACGCCCGGCTCACGGTCAAATCCGCAGCCTGATCCTGTCTGCCCGCAGGGGCGCACTCCAATCGGGGGTCAAACTGCGTGCCTTTCTACAGCTGTACGCGAATCGAGGCTCGGAGCTTCGAATTCAGGTGTACGCGAGCAGCCGGCCGGCGAATATTACCCCTGTCCATGCGATCAGCGACACCCCGGCCGCGATGCGGGCGGTGACCGGAGTTACAGCGACATCCGTCCACTCATCAACGCGGCGATAGATGCCCAGGTGAAACACTGGCACGTTGAGGCAAGCTATGAGCAATAGGCCGAACTTCCAAGGCGCGGCTCCAGTACCAGCGACCACTGTAGCTTGCGCGCTGAGGAGTGCGATGCCCGTGGCAACGGCGAGGGCCATGCCGATGTGCGAGACGGGAAGCAGATAGCGCGCGACTGTGGTCACAGAAACCACGCGCTTTCCCGCTCCCAGCAAGCGGAGATCGAAGGTGAAAGCCGGGCCGACGAGGATAGCGATCCCTAGGATGTGAGTGGCTTCGAGCACCGGATAAAGGTACTCGGCGCTCCGAACAGCCTCGCCGAGCGCGGAGGCCTGGAGCATCTCCAATAACGAATTGAGCAAAAGAAGAATACTCCGCTGAATGCCGTGCGGCACGAGGACGGTACAGTGATCCATCCGCGAGACTATTTCGGCAGCGGCGCGCGTACCGGCAGCGTGTTACCGAGCACCTGATTTACCGGCACCGCGTCGGGCCCGTACCAGAAGACGACTGGGCGAAACAGGTGATCATCGGTCCTGTTGATGTAGCCCACGGCCTGGAAGCGCTCCCCGATCTTCAGCGCGCGGCCCAAACCCCACCTGCCCGACCAGGCAGGAGGTGCGATGATGATCTCCAATCCCTTGTGGCGCCCCTTGTACGAGGGAGCGGCATTGACCCGGATACTGTCTTCTGGACCCTGCAATTGCTCAGGAAGCGCCAGCTTGGGAGTGCGGGCCGGCAGGCTGCTATCCAACGCCACCTCGAAGAGCGAGTGCGGGTTACCCCAGACACCGTCCGAGGAGACCGATCCCGCGATGTAAAGGAGGCGATCGGTGTTGAAGCCCGGCCACCCGTGATGCGCGACCGCAGGCAGAGCCATAACAATCGACGTCACAGGTGTCGCCGCCAGTCCGGCAGCGCTGAGGATCATGTGTCGGCGGCTAAGCGATACGGTTTCGGTCATTCTTCTTCCCGCTTTAATGGATCTGTCGCGGGACGGGCCGCGGCGCTGCGGACCCACCCCATCTTCCAGAGAGCAGGCTACCATGACGCGATGCGCGGGATTATCGGGGGCAAATCACATGAACCTAGAAGTGTAGTTCATGAATTGGCGAGCGCGGTTGTCCAAGTTGACCGACGACGCGCCCACACGCATGGCATATCTCGGCGATACAGCCTAGTCTGATCTGGAGCATGCACGATATTCGCAGCTGTTCGGCGGCCGGTCGAGCGCTTCATGATCTGCGGTTTCGCCAGCGAGGGCATCGACGAGTTCCTGGCCCACATCACCCCGATCGAAGCTGCTCTGAGCACTCCGCTCGACTGCGACGGCAAAAACGCCCGAAGGGGCCGACGAACGCCGCACATGACGCCACGGCCTGTACAGCAGGCGGCTCTCGGCCTTGCTCAGCAACCCCGAAGCTCCGGCTTTTCGACGAGCGCAGCCAATACGTCCACGGCCGGTCAATGATTGCCGTATCGGGCAGCTCCAGGGGGCAATGTCAGGGGCTGAGCAGCGGCACCTTCACCGTGCGAGCGCTCATCGCAAAAACGGCCGCCCAAAGGGCGGCCAGTTTGGAGACAGCGTGGGAACGCTGCGGAGGAAGTGCTAGCCGATCTTGCGCAATCGAACCACGATATCGACGTGGGAGATTTGGTACCCCTCAGGTGGCACGGGCATCTTGGCGAGCTCGATCTCTTCCGCCGGGATATCGATCACTCGCCCTTCGTTCTCGACAACGAAATGATGGTGGTTGTGGTCCGCCGTATCGAAATATGCCTTGGTCCCGTCCAAGGTCATCTCGCGAAGCAGGCCCGCTTCGGTGAACTGACGCAGTGTGTTGTAGATCGTCGCAAGCGAGACCGGGATCCGCTCCTTCATTGCCTCTTCGTACAAGATCTCCGCACTGACGTGACGCTGGCCTTTGGCAAAAAGCATCCACCCAAGAGAAACACGCTGGCGGGTCGGCCTCAGACCAGCCTGACGAAGCCTTTGAGTCACATTGCTAAAAGGGCAGCCCTCTCGCGCGGCACCTCCATATCCGGGCTTTCCGACAATCATATCGCTCATGTCGTTGTCGATCCTTCTGGTGCGATCAAATGCCTGAGCTTTCGAAGTCCAGCTATCGACATGCATTTGATGCTGATCAGTTTAGCCAAGTTGCTCGCCGTCCGACTAGCGGAGCCGAACGGCAGCGATAACACCGAGCTATCGGAGCAGGATCTCGCTCCACCTCAACGCTTCGTCACTGATGCTCATTTTTCATCAGGTGGCGGTCAGCTCAAATCGATGCCTTGCGAGCGCAGCTGGGATGAGGTCAACCGCCGGTTGCTCCGTGGTGCGCGCGGCCGGTCCACCGAATGTATCAGTCGATCGGAGCGATCTTATTTTCCTCAATGACCTGGCGCCATCTGGCGGCTTCGGCCTGCATGGAGCGCTTCAGTGATTCACCATCCAGAGGCTCAATGATGAAACCAAGATTGGCCAGTTGTGCCTGCACCGCTGGGTCTTTCGCGACATTGGCAAACCCATCATACAGCTTTTGG
Organism: Allobosea sp. GW822-FHT03F07; assembly: GCF_058801345.1. Taxonomy (NCBI): domain Bacteria; kingdom Pseudomonadati; phylum Pseudomonadota; class Alphaproteobacteria; order Hyphomicrobiales; family Alloboseaceae; genus Allobosea; species Allobosea sp. GW822-FHT03F07. The sequence continues at coordinate 49,251 of NZ_JBXAND010000018.1, read as the reverse complement.
ATGCGATCAGCCGGCACTTTAGCCGGAGCTAGAAACGCATACCAAAGCTTCGCATTGATCTCCGGATAACCCGACTCTGCCATTGTGGGGACGTTCGGCAACCCCGGGAAGCGATTGTCAGAAGTCACCGCCATTACCTGGAGCAGCGGGCTGCCCACCATAGCTGCCGCGTCTGCGACCGAGGAGAAGGTGAAATCGCAAGTGCCGCCCATGATGCCCTGAAGGACATCCGGGTTTCCTTTGTAAGGGATGTGGGTGGCGGATCCCTTGACCTTACTGACCATCAAAGCGCCTGTCAGATGCCCGATCGTGCCTAAGCCGCCCGATCCATAAAACAATCCGCCCTTCTTCAAGGCAGCTTCGAAGTCGGCAACGGATTTGAGGCCAAGGCTGGAGCGGACTATGAGCGCCAAGGGTACATTGCCCAGCCCGATGATAGGCTGGAAATCGGTCTCCAGGTTATAAGGCAGCTTTCTCCGTAGCAGCGTCACCCCAAGGCCGGAAGAAGGGAACCCCAGGATGGTGTATCCATCCGGTGCGGACAAGTTGGCCGCCTGAACACCAATCGTTGTGCTTGCGCCCGCTCGATACTCGAAAACGAACTGCTTTCCGACCGAACTGGTCGCCCTTTCAGCAAAAACCCGCGCGATCACATCACCGGGACCACCGGGAGGGTTCGGAATGATGACTTTGATGTGCTGCGAGGGGTAGTCATCTGCTCGCGAACCCGGTGAAATTATAGCAGATCCCAAGGCTGCCAGAGCGCCTGATCCGAATGTTCTTCTCGTTATCATTGATTCCTCCCGAAGGCTTTTTTGTCGTTGAATCTGTTACCGCGGTCATCTGACAGGGACTCTCAATTTCCATGGAAGGCAGCCTGCTTCAGAAGCCGCGAGCGCCCTTCGGCCAGCAGGGCGGCGCCTCAGCCTCGAACGACAGCGAGCGCCCTCGACTGAGAAACCCGTCGCTTAAATCGGATCGGCCACCGTCACGCTCCGTGTTCGCACTGCGTCCATGCTGCCGGAGCTGGCGCTTCTGTTCCTCCCAATTCTTTTCTTTGATTGTTCTGATTGGAGGCCACTGCGGTCAACGCCCGGCCCTGGCGGGATATTGATCTTGGTTATACCCCTCGCAGCTTCGAGCCGTTGGTTCTGGAGTCCACTTCTAATGACGGCACGCGCCAGAATGCGTTGGCGGCCAGCTAGTCCGCGGGCTACAGGCCGTCACCGGGGACCTCAGGCACTTAAGGGCGGTTGGCCGGAAGGCTCCCGCTCTTCGAGCAGGGCTATCACGCCATTATTGTGCCCGTGGCGCTCCCGAGCTCGGCGAGGAGAAGGTCCTGGAACTGGGGATCGTTGACGGCCAGATGGGGTTGCTGGCGTCGCTGATGGTGCCAGTATCCGCCGCTGATCAGTGCTTCTGGCTCGTTGCTGACGGCCAGCCACTCCTGGGTCAGATGTCCCAAGCTCAGATCATCGGGAGCGCCAGGGCCACCCATCCTTGTCGGCACCCATCCCGGATCGACGGCATTACTCAAGATGTCTGGCCATTGGCGGGCCACTGCCGCGGCTAGGGTTGTGACAAACAACTTGCTGTCCGAATAGCTCCTCGTCGAGGTTCGTCCTGACCAGTCGATCGCGCTTAAATCGGTCTCTCCGCCTCTGTGCATGCTGCTGCTCAGGTAGATGAGGCGCTTCGGACGCCGGATCAGGCAGGTGAGCAAATACGGAGCGATGACGTTGACAACGAGCAACCGCGAATCGGAAACGACGCCGGCGTTGTGAATGACCGCATCCATCTGGCCGATGGCGTTGACCTGCCTGGCAAGATCCCGGATCTGCGCGGGGTCCGCCAAGTCGCCTACAGTAGCGACTGCGCCGTGGTCTAGGAGTTCCGTTCAGGCTGAGATTCGGGATTCTGAGAGGACATGGACGACCACGTGGTGCCCCTCGGCGAGGAGCGACTTGGCCGCGCGATGGCCGAGCCCGTCGGCCGAACCGGTTATGAAGACACGGGCCTTGTGGCCGGCACTCCCCTGCACAGTGGACATAGCTCGCTCCATCCGAGCATTCGGTGATCTCTGCGCCAGGCTCGCACGGTTCTATCGTGAGGTGCGAACGCCGCCGATATTGCGGTTCACTCGCGAGGGCCGAGGCCCTAGTTCTTCGAGAATGCGATACGCGCCGATCCGGTACCGAGCACCTGCGCCAGAGCTGTAGGATCGTCCACACGTCCGAGAGGCGTGTAGGAGTATGACGATTCGAAGGTCAGGTAGAACAGGACGAGCGTCCTCGAGCCATATAGCATCAGGTCACCGTTGCGGATCGTTCCCGGCCGGATTTGGTTCGTCGGAAGGGACTTCGGCAAGTCGACGTGCTTCTCGTTGCCGTTGAGGTCAGGCATATCGAGGGTCAGCGGCAACATGGCTGCGAAGGCGCGAGCGGCTTCCGTGTCAGCCAAGGTGATGGCGAAGCGGCGTTCGCCGACGGTCATCCACATGCGAGAGTCCTGCTGTTGAGCAATCGCCAAGCCAGGCGATCCAGTTTGAGCCGCTACATTTTCCGCGAGCACCAATGGCGCGCAAAGCAGGCTCAGCGCGATAAAGGCTCGCACACAGCAAAATCGGTTGAATGGTGCCAATAGTCGTCGTCGATGGCGGGGAATTATGGATCTCTCGGTCACTTGGTGTCTCCCTGTTCGCTGCCGATGACATTCAATCATTTGCGCGTCCAATTCACCTGGATCACGCCGCCTTGGGAGCAGGCTGGACCCGCCGTGCGGTCAGGACCGCCAACAGCGCTGCGATGAGCAACAGAACTGCGCTGGTGCCGAAGGTCGCGACATAGCCGCTGGTGTCGAACAGAACCCCTCCGACGACCGCTCCGAAAGTGATGGCAAGCTGGACTACGGCGACCATCAAGCCGCCGCCCGCCTCGGCATTGTCCGGCAGCGTCCGCGCCACCCAGGTCCACCAGCCGACAGGGGCCGAAGTGGCGAACAAGCCCCAGAGCCCCAGCAGCACCGCGATGACAGCAACACCGCCGCCCACCAGGATGAGCGTCGAAGCGATGAGTGCCATCAGGAGCGGGATGATGATCAGCGTGCGGTAGAGCCCCTCGTTAACGAACCGGCCAATCAGCGAGGTGCCGATGAAGCCGGTCACGCCCATCGTTAGAAGCAGCAGCGACAGCGTGGAGACATCCACATGCGCCACCGTTTCCAGGAACGGGCGCAGATAGGTGAACAGCGCGAACTGACCCATGAAAAAAATGCTGACGGCGGCCATTCCTAATGCGACGACCGGGCGCCCGAGCACTTTGAATACGCCTGCCGCGCTTGTGCGGGATGTAGCCTTCATCGAAGGCAAGCTGACCAGTTGCCAGACGAACACGATTACACCGATCGGCACTACGAAGAAGAACGCCCCTCGCCAGCCAATGAAACCGCCCAGAAAGCTGCCGAGGGGAGCGGCGACGACAGTGGCCAACGCGTTGCCGCCATTCAGGATCGATAGCGCCTTGGGTACCTGGTTCTTGGGAACGAGCCGCATGGCAGTCGCGGCGGACATCGACCAGAAGCCGCCGATAACGACGCCGATGAAGGCCCGGCCGACCATGAAGATCTCGTAGTTTGGCGCAAACGCGACGATCGTGCCGGAGACGATCATCACCGCGGTCAGCGCAAGCAGCAGCACCTTGCGATCAAGCCCGCCGGCAAGAGCGGAAATGAAAAGGCTTGTCAGAACGGCGAACGCGCCCGACACCGAGATCGCCTGTCCCGCCTGCCCTTCTGTAATCTGAAGGTCGGTAGCGATGGGCGTCAACAAGCTGACCGGCATGAACTCCGAGGCGATCAGGGCAAATGCGCCGAGCGATAGCGCGAAGACCCCTCCCCAAGCGGCTGCACTGTTCGTATCGATATCGCTCGAAGCGGGGACGTTTGACTGCATCGGGACCTTGACCTCGGATGTCGGCGCAAGCGGTCGGCCGCCTACGGGCGGCATGGTTCATGCCGTTAGGATTGGAATGGCGGTGGGGAAATGGCTTCCCGCGACGGCCCGACTGTCATCGACGGGAGGACCTGGTTAAACTAGGTAAGCCGCCGATTGGACGCCGTGCCGATCGATTGAGCCGGAATATACGCACGCGGATTAGCAGCAACTACCCGAGACGGATGGCATGCGATTATGAGGCCGCCTCATGAGTTTTGTGGGCTTCAAGCTCCAGGACCATGACAGCTGGCTTCGCGCCGAGTTCGACGCAGCGGCTTCGATCACGCAGTTAGAACGCGTGACGAGCCGCCTTGCGCCCGCTCGGCACTCGAAGGCAAATTGCTTGCCTATCGACGTGGCCGCCCTTTCAGCGAAAACCCCAGCGATGGCGTCGCCGAGCCCCCCGGCGGATTGGGAATGATGACCTTGATGACTGCGAGGGATAGTCGTCGGATCTCGACGCGGCTGGGAAAATCGAGGATGCCGAAACGGCCAGAGCCCTAACCCGCACGATCGTCTGGTGATCGTAGTTCCCCGAGATTTGCTCGATTTGTCTCGTGTCCGACCACACCCCGCGACCGGCAAAGGTGTGGATTGGGTGGCGCTGCTTTATCGCGGCGATCAACGGGCATTGAGCCGGGGCAATTCGCGAATCGGCCGGCATGACGAACGCCGACTGCTCCGGTCCGCCGTTAGCCGAACTTCTCTCGAAGGCTGCGACAATGCCCGACCAGTGAGGAGTGCCCTGAAGAGCAATCGTGCCCTGGGCGCCGCCTCGCATGTAAGGTGCATGCGAGTCCTGCCGATACCATGGCTTTGCAGCTAGTCACGACCAGAATCGTCACAATCATAGACAACGAAACAGAAACTGGCTGTCGGCAAGCGTCATACCTGGGATCGGCACCCTATAAGAAACCTTTATATGCACGAGAAGGGCAGCCTTGAATGGTGAAAGCAGATCGTTAGCCAATAAGCGCGTCGCGCTGCTGATCGCGGTCCTCGCGCTGATCCTCTCCTTCGCCGAGATCGGGGGCAAAATCGCTGAGCAGTACGCGTTGGCGCGCAACATCGAGGCGTCGAACCTCTGGGCCTTCTCCAGGCCAAGACAACGACGCGTGCCTGATCGCCGAGGGCGGCCTGCGGGCCGCTCTCCCAACCGGGGGGAGCCTTTTATGCCGCAGACCGTTCCAGACATTGTCTTCCACATGCGAGTGCGGAACGACGCGCTCGGGGGGCCGAATCCGTTCGAGTGGAAGGACGTTACGACCGAAGAACTCTTCGCCGGCAAGACGATCGTGCTCTTCGCCCTTCCCGGTGCCTTCACGCCGGCTTGTTCGGATAGCCACCTTCCCGGCTACGAACAGCGCTTCGAGGAATTCCGAGCGGCCGGTGTCGACGAGATCTATTGCCTGTCGGTCAACGACGCCTTCGTAATGTTCCAGTTCGCGCGCAGCCGGGAGATCCAGCACGTTAAGATGCTGCCCGACGGCAATGGCGAGTTCACGCGGCTGATGGGCATGCTCACTCAGCGCTACAAGCACGGTATGGGCCTGCGCAGCTGGCGCTACTCCATGCTCGTCCGCGACCGTCGGATCGAGAAGATCTTCGCCGAGCCCGGCTTCGGCGATGAGCAAGGCGTCGGGCTCGATGTGTCCGATGCCGGGACCATGCTCGGTCATCTCGCGAGCTCCGGGCGTAGCGGCTGAGGCCCGGGCTCAGGCCCAATCGAGACCGAGCATCCGCCGCGCTAGGCCCTGATCGCCGCCGCAGGCGAAGGCGTCGAAGGTGCTGTCGGTGACGCGTATGATGTGGTCGCCTGAGGACGGCGCACATTCCCATTCGAGCACCAGCCAGCCCTCGAAGTCGTACTGCGGGAGCTTCGAGAATACCGCCCGGAGATCGACCTATCCGTCGCCGAGCCGGCGGAAGCGTCCCGCTCTCTCTTTCCAGCGGGCGAAGGCGCGTCGTGGATCGAGTCGCCATCGGCGACGCCGGCAGTCGCCAATTCCGAGCCGACCGACGGCGAGGAGTCGTGATGAAATCCGCAATGCGGCCTGCGCATTGTGCGGCAGCCCGGCTCCTGCCGGTCGCCTCCTGGTCTCGGGTACCCGCCCGCTATTCGGCCAGAGCTTCGTCCTTGCGGCGGCGGATCTGCGGCATCAGCATCGCGAGCAGTGCCATGGCACCGATGCCCAGCAGGACGGCGCTGACCGGCCGCTCGATCAGGATCATCGGACTGCCGCGCGACAGGACGAGCGCGCGACGCAGATATTCCTCCAGCATCGGCCCGAGCACGAAACCGATCAGCAGCGGCGCCGGCTCGCAGCGCAGCTTGATGAGAACGTAGCCCACGAAGCCGAAGAGAACCGTCTGGTAGATGTCGAATACGGTGTTGTTCACCGAATAGGCACCAATCGCACAGAAGACGAGGATCGATGGATACAAAAAGCGGTAGGGTACGCGCAGCAGCGAGACCCACAAGCCGATCAGCGGCAGGTTGATGATCAGCAGCATCAGGTTGCCGATCCACATCGAAGCGATCAGCCCCCAGAAGAGCTGAGGCTGGGTCTCGACCATGCGCGGACCCGGCTGGATGCCCTGGATCATTAGCGCGCCCGCCATCAGCGCCATGACGGCGTTGGCGGGGATGCCGAGAGTCAGCATCGGGATGAACGAGGTCTGCGAGGCGGCGTTGTTGGCGCTCTCCGGCCCGGCAACGCCCTCAATCGCGCCTTTGCCGAATTCGTGCCGATGCTTCGAGACCTTTCTCTCCAGCAGGTAGGAGGCGAAGGTCGAGAGGGCGAGGCCGCCGCCGGGCAGGATCCCGAGGACCGTCCCGACCGCCGTGCCGCGCAGGACCGAAGGGGTGCTGCGCCTGACATCCTCGCGGGTCAGCATGAGGCTGCCGACCCTGGCGGCGACGGTCTGTCGCTGCTCCGGCTTCTCAAGGTCACGGATGATGTCGGAGATGCCGAACAAACCCATAGCCAGCGCGACGAAGCTGATGCCCTCGAAGAGCTGGCTAAAGCCGAAGGTGAAGCGTACCTGGCCGCTCTGCACGTCTGTCCCGACAAGACCGAGCGCGACTCCCAGCGCGATCATAGCGAGCGGCTTCAGTATGTTTCCTTGAGCGAGGACGGTCGTGATGATGAGCCCGAGCAGGATCAGCGAGAAGTATTCCGCCGGCCCGAAGGAAAGGGCGAGCGCTGTCAGGAGCGGTCCGGACGCGGCGACGATCAGCGTCGCGACCGTCCCGCCGAAGAAGGAGCCGATCGCCGCGATCGCCAAGGCGGGTCCCGCTCGGCCCTGCAGGGCCATCTTATTGCCTTCGAGGGTGGTGACGACTGCGGTGATCTCGCCCGGCAGATTCAGCAGTATGGCCGAAGTCGAGCCGCCATACTGTGCCCCATAGTAGATCCCCGCGAGCATGATGATCGCGGTGGTCGGGTCGAGGCCGACGGTGATGGGCAGCAGCAGAGCAATGGTGGCGAGAGGCCCGATGCCGGGCAGGACGCCGATCGCCGTGCCGAGCAGGCAGCCAAAGAAGGCGAAGCTGAGATTCTTCAGCGTGAGCGCGACTGAAAAGCCGAGGAGCAGATTGTCGATCATTAGCGTGCGCTCAGTTGAAGCCGAGGACAGGCGGCAGGAAGGGAATGCCCATTTTCAGCCCTCGATCGAAGATCAACCAGCACATGCTCACGAGCACGATCACCATGCCGATCGTGCCGCGCAGCGTCTGCGTCCTGTCGGCGAGACTGCTGATCACAATCAGAAGCACGAGCGATGCTCCAAGCCCCAGCGTGCCGAGAAAGGCTCCGAAGGCGGTGAGCCCGCCCAGTACCAGCGCCATCTCACGCCATGCGAACCCGTCGAGGGGATCGCGCCCACTCCGGAGCGCGGTCACCAGCATACCGAACCCGAAAGCGCCGATGAGCCCGAAGACCAGCATGGGCAGATAGCCTGGACCCATGCGGCTGGCGGTGCCGGTCTCGTATTCGGCGTTGAGGTAGAGCCCGCCAAGCGCGATCGCGAGCAGAATCAAGCCGAGACTGATCTCGCGGACATTGATGTCGCGGGACACCGTTCTGACAGCCATCTAAGCCTCCGTCGCCGGTTCGATGAAGCCCGGCCTCTAGTGAAAGGATCGGCCGCCATCGACGGCGAGCGTGGCCCCCGTGACGTAGGATGCGTCGGCCGAGAGCAGAAACAGGATTGCCCTTGCGATCTCGGCCGGATCGGCGATCCGCCGGAGCGCATAGTTGCCGACATTGCCGCGATGCCCATCGGCCATCGGCGTATCGACCATTCCGGGGCAGACGCAATTGACCCGGATCTGCGGCGCGAATTCCGCGGCCATCGCACGTGACAGGTTGACGACGCCGCCCTTCGAAGCCGCGTAGGCCGTGTGGCCGGGCGCATTCGGCAGAAGCCCCTGGGCGGAGGCGACATGGACGACGCTCGCGCCTTCGCTCTGGCGCAGATGCGACAGGCAAGCCCGGGTGACGATGTAGATCCCTGTCAGGTTGATCTCCACGACGCGGCGGAAGATCTCGGCAGGCGTCTCCTCTACGGGACCCGTCGCCATAATGCCCGCCGCGTTGACGAGACCATCGACGCCGCCCATCGCGACCGCTGCCGTCGCAATGCCGGCGAGCACGGCCGCTTCGTCGGTGACGTCGACCGGGCAGGCATGTGCGCCGAGCTCCCGCGCCGCCGCGACGACCCGGTCCCGGTCGCGGTCCACGAGCGTTAGCGAGGCGCCGTTTTCCGCCAGGATCTGCGACGTCCGGGCCCCGATGCCCGAAGCGGCGCCCGTTACGACGATACGTCGTCCTTCTAGGTTGGCCATTCCCTTCTCCGTTGCTCAGCCCAACTGCTCCTTCCTGTTCACGCGCTCAGCGCATGACGAAGACGTTGTCGGGAATGCGGTCCGCTGTTGAAATGAAGACGCTCTTGGTCTCGAGGTATTCATTGAGCGTCTCGATCCCGCTCTCCCGACCGAGACCGGAGCGCTTCACCCCGCCGAAGGGCACCATGTAGCTATAAGTTCGGTAGGTATTGACCCAAACCGTCCCGACCTCGAGGGCCTTGGTCATTCGCATCGCGCGCGAGACATTCGTCGTCCATACTCCGGCGACGAGCCCGAACGCCGCGTCGTTGGCGATCCGGATCGCATCGGCCTCGGTCTCGAAATCGAGGATCGAGAGGATCGGGCCGAAGACCTCCTCGCGCGCGATCCGCATGTCCGGAGTGACTCCGTCGAAGACGGTTGGCTCGACGAACTGTCCGGCTCCGAGCCCCTCTCCCGTTGCCCTGCGCCCGCCGAGAAGACAGGTCGCGCCGTCCTCGCGCGCGACGTCGATGTAGCGCAGCACCTTTTCGAGCTGGGGAGCGGTCGCGATCGGGCCGACATTCGTCTCGGGATCCATGGGATCGCCGAGTCTGATCTGGCGAGCGCGGTCGAGCACCGCCGCGACGAAGCGCTCGCGAATGGAGGACTGGACCAGCAGCCGCGATCCGGCGGTACACATTTGTCCCGCGGCTCCGAAGATTCCCGAGACGACCCCGGCGGCGGCCAGTTCGAGATCGGCATCCTCGAACACGATGTTGGGCGACTTGCCGCCGAGTTCCAGCGCGACCCGCTTCAGGCCCGCGGCCGCCTTGGCGTAAATCCGGGCGCCGGTTTCATCCGAGCCCGTGAACGACACGAGCGCGATGTCGGGATGCTCGACGAGAGCGGCGCCGGCTTCCTGGCCGAGGCCGGTCACGACGTTGAAGACGCCGTCCGGAAGCCCCGCCAGACGGGTCAGTTCGGCGAATTTGAGCGTGCTGACGGAGGCGAATTCCGAGGGCTTGACCACCGCGGAGCAGCCGGCGGCGAGCGCCGGCGCGCATTTCATCGTGAGGAAGCCGAGCGGGGAGTTCCACGCGGTGAGGGCGGCGACGACGCCGATGGGTTCGCGCGTGGTGAAGGCGACCATGTCGGCCTTCTCGATCTGCATGGTGTTGCCTTGGATCTTGTCGGCGAGGCCGGCGAAGTAATGCCAATAGGCGATCAGGCCGTCGATCTGGCCCCGCATCTCGGCCAGAAGCTTACCGTTGTCGGTCACTTCGGTCCGCGCGAGGAGATCGCGGTTCTCAGCGATGATGTCGGCCAGCCGGCGCATAGCGCCGCCCCGCTGTGAGGCGGTGAACCGACTCCAGGGCCCGGTCGTCATCGCCTCCCGCGCCGCCTTCACGGCCAGATCGACGTCGCGCGCGTCGCCGCGCGCGATTCGGGCCCAGACACGCCCCGAGAATGGATCGGTGCTGTCGAGCCATTCCCCGCCAGCGGGGTCGACGAAGGTTCCGGCGATGAAGTGGCCGTGCTGTTGCATTCGTGACCTCGTCCTGGACGCCTCTGCGGCGATGTGGCGGTTAGAGCAGTTCCGGGTTGCTTCGCATCGCGGATATGCTCTAACCTATTGTTTCATCGAACTTCTTCACGCGAACTGGTGTCCACTTCGCTCGAAAATGCTCTAGCGGATTACAAGCGTGCCCTTCTGCGACGTGCGCGATCCGCCTCGCGCCGCTGCAGTGACGGATCGCTCCGTCCGGAAGACCGGAGGCGGCCTCAGTCGGTGAACTTGACGTTGTTCTCGACGATGAGGTCGCGGAAGCGGGCCGCGGTCGTGTCGATGAAGTCGACGAGCGCCTGCCCCCGCAGAGGATCGGCCTGGAAGGAGGCGGGCCCGAAGCGCTCGGCCATCGCAGGCGAACGAACCGTCTTCTCGATCACGTCGCCGAGCCGGGTCACGACCTCGGTCGGCGTGCCGGCGGGCGCGACATAGCTGTACCAGAGGCGCGCATCGATCTGCGGGAGCCCGAGCTCGGTCATCGTCGGGGTATCCGGCAGATTGCTCACGCGCTCCTTGGCAGTCACCGCGATCACCCGGACGAGCCCGTCCTTGCTGAGGTTCGCGGCCTCGCGCGCTGAAGGGAACATCATGTCGGTGAAGCCGCCGGCGAGCGCCTGCAAGCCCTCTGGATTGTTCTTGTAGCCGACGTGGACGCCGCGCGCCTGGGCCGCCTTGAGGAAGCGGACGGCCGTCAGATGGCCGAGCGTGCCGGCGCCTCCGCTGGCGAAGGTGACACCGTCGCCCTTGTTGCCCGCAGCCTTCAGGTCGTCGAGCGTCTTGATACCCGATTTCGGCGAGACCACGAGCGCCATCGGATAGCCGCCGATGCCGATGATCGGGACGAAGCTCTTGACATTGTAGGCGAGCTTGTCGCGCAGCACCGTCTGGATGATGCTAGCCATGTGCACGCAGAGAAGCGTATGGCCGTCCGGCGCGGACTGGGCGACGAAGGTGCCCCCGACGGTGGTCGCGCCGCCGCCGCGGTTCTCGACCACGACCGGCTGTCCGAGATCCTCGGAAATGACCGTCGCGATGAAACGGGTAAGAGCGTCGTCGTCGCCGCCGGGCGGATTGGCGACGACGATTCTGATCGGCCGGGCCGGCCAGTTCGATTGGGCCTTCGCAGGGCCATTTCCCAGCAGGGCTGCGCCTGCGAGACCGGCAGCTCCAGTCACGAATTCTCTACGATTGACCATCGTCGTTTCTCCCCAGGTGAACGTCTGTTGTTGGTGCGTTCTCCCGATGGTTCTAGGCCGAGCCGGCAACGCTCACCAGACGCGCGACAAATGACCTATAATACTACGTTATAGGCATTCCCGAGTTCTACTCGCTGCTCGGAGAAGCCGTCGAAAAGCGTAGGTCGCCAGCGCGCCGAACTTGGTCTTCGCTTGGAAAGTCGCTTTTGTCTCTGGATAATCTTCGAGACGAAAGACACCCGCGACCGTGCCCGATCGCTGGTATCCATCCAAAGGTAAGCGCCTGTGGGCGGGGGCGCTGCTCGGGAGCCTCGGTTTTCTTAGATCGGGGGCGGCGGAGCGGCGCTTTGCGATCGGCGGTGAGACTGTCGGCGACTCCGAGGGCGAGCCGTCGACAATCTCGAAGGGCCGTGCCGTCAGATTCCGACGCGCCGATGGTCGAAGATCGCCTTCTTCCAACGCCGGATCGTGTAAGTGCTGAAGATCCCAGCGCCGTAAAACGGGTCGCTAGTGATGTATTGCTCGGCCTCGGCACGGGTTTCTACGTCGAGGATGATGAGCCCGCCATTGGGGAAGTCGTCGTCGTCGGGGAAGAACCCGCCGCTGGCAATGATGCGCTCGGCATTGGCGATGACGTATTCGAGATGCGCCGGACGGACCTCTCGCTTCCTTTCGGTCACGCCAGGATCGTCGACGAATGTGATGACATACGGCATTGGGGCTCCTCCCGAGATCGTAACGCGCCGCCGCCCGGCCTTCCGCTGGGCAGACGGTTGTATGGGCCGCGCGCAAACGTATAGGCCGAGACGACCCGCGCGGCGCGCCACCGGCCCGCCTCATGGTCGGCACGCTATAACATCGTCCTATAGCCAGCTGGAGCGCTCCCTTCCGTCACATCGGGTCGCCTTTTAGACAAGGCGACGTCATCGCGAACGGCGAAGCTTGCGGGCGTCATGTAGAACACGATCGACCGACGCCCATCACCTTCGGATCACGAGCGATATATCGGCGGGGCCAACCGCCGTCCTTGGGGAGAACCGACCATGCAATCGAATCCTCTGACCCGGCGACAGGCCTTAGCGGCCGGCCTGGCTGCGAGCCTGATGCCCACAGCTGCCTGGGCTGCCTATCCCGACAAGCCGATCCGCTGGATCGTGGGATATCCGCCGGGCGGAGCGACGGATACCCTCGCGCGGCTTCTTGGCCAGCATGTCTCGGCTAGGCTGGGACAGCCGGTCGTCGTCGACAACCGGCCCGGCGCGGGCAGCGCGCTCGCCGCCACCGTCCTCGCACAGGCGCCGGCCGACGGCTACACGATGATGGGCGCCGACAACGGGACGCTCGTCATCAACCCGGTGGCCTACCGCAGCCTGCAATACGATCCCGACCGAGACTTCAAGCCGGTCGGCCTCTATGCCGGAATCAACATCGTCCTGGCCGTGCGACAGGACAGTCCCGTTCGCAGCGCAGCCGACTTCCTCGACCAGGGTCGGGCGGCCAAAGACCCGGTGACGTTCGCCAGCCCCGGCATCGGCAGCCCGCTGCACCTCGCCATGGAGCGGCTCGGCGTCGCCGCCAAGATCAAGCTGAGCCACATCCCCTATCGCGGCATGGCACCGGCGCTCAACGACGTGATTGGCGGCGCGGTCCCCTTCGTCGTCGTCGACTACGGCAGTGCCGCCGAACTCATCAAGGGCGGCAAGCTCCGAGCGCTTGCGACCTTCGCGGCACAGCGCCTCGCGCCTCTGCCCGACGTCCCGACCTTCGTCGAAAGCGGGATCGCGGGCTTCAGCGCCGGCGCCTGGCAGGGCCTGATCGTGCCCAAGCAGACGCCCGACGACGTGGTCGCTAAGCTCAGCGAAGCACTGGCCTATGCGCTGGCCCAGCCGCAGGTGAAGACGCGCTATGCCGAACTCGGCCTCGACATGCCGGCGAGCGACACCGCGAATTTCGTGCGGCAATGGAAGGACGATCAGCAGATATGGCATCCGCTGATCAGGAGTCTCGGCATCAAGCTCGACGGCTGAGACGACCGCACGCGCGCCGGACGTCCGATCGGCCCAGACACATCAGCGACAGGAAGAGCCATCATGAGGGGCTTGGAGGGCAAGGCGATCCTCGTCACCGGGGCCGGCAGCGGGATTGGCGCCGCCGTCGTTCAGCGGCTACTCGCCGAGGGCTGCGCGGTCGCCGCCGCGGATCTGAACCGCGAGGCGATCGAGGGCGTCCTCGCAGGCGCCCCCGAAGCCGCGGGCAGCCACGCGGAATCCCTCGATGTGACCGACCGTGGTGCGGTGGCAAGCTTCGCTGAGCGGGCCTGGCAGCGCTTCGGCGGGCTGCACGGCCTCGTCAACTGCGCCGGCATCCGCGGCGTGGGCAATGTGCTCGACGTCGAAAGCGAAGACTGGCGCCGCGTCATGGCGGTTAATGTCGAGGGGACCGTGAACATGTGCCAGGCCTTCGCCCGGCTGGCCATGGCCGCCCCCTATGCCGAGGAGAAGGCGACCCGCTCTATCGTCAACATCTCCTCCGGAGCCGGGCTGATGGGCGTACCCAATCGGCTCAGCTATGTCGCGTCGAAATTCGCCGTATCGGGGATGACGCGGACCATGTGCGTCGAGCTCGCGCCTCACAAGATCAGGGTCAACGCGGTCGCGCCGGGGATGACCCGCACCTCGTTCACCGCCTACATGTTCAAGGATCCGGAGGCTGTGAAGCGCATTCGCGCGAGCCATCCGATCGGGCGCGAAGCCGATCCCGAGGAGATCGCGGCGGCCATCGTCTTCCTCCTGAGCGACGACGCGAGCTTCATGACGGGGGCCGTCGTCCCGGTCGACGGCGGCAGCACGGCCTGCATCCCCTCCCACTGACGTCGCATTCCGAGGACCCGTGGCCGCGGGTGTCGAACGGCCCCGCCGCACCTGCCTCGTCCTCTGGCCAAGCCGCGGCGACGGCGGCGTGAAGTCAGTCGACCTGTACCGCTCGACGGAACGCCGCTGTCGTCGCGGCGCTCCCGTGGTGAACCTGCCCCATAGCGCATCCCTCGATTCAGGCGCCGAGATTGCTCCATCAAAGCCCGGGATCAAAAATCTAGCCAGGCAAGCGCCGAAGGAGAGGTTTTGGCCGTCTCGGCAACGCCGATCGAGCCCGCGTCGGATCTGCAGGCCATCGCCGGCGTGGCTGCGTCACGCCGCGATGTCGCGCCCGACGAGCTCGTCCTCGTTTCCCGACGAGCCGACGGACAGGCCAACCGCCGTGACTTCATCGACCAGCGCTCTGCCTGCATCCGAAATCGGGATCTGGTCCCGAAAAATTACTGCAATGTCGCGGTGCAAGAGCGGGCCATGAATATCGAGGCATTTGAGATGGCCCGCCCTAACATCGCTCGCGATCGCCGATGCTGGCAGCATGGCCAGGCTATCAGTCCCGGCAACGAGTGTTTTAATGCATGTGACCGAGCCACATTCCGTCAAGCGTTCCGGCACCTCAACACCTTCCGCGCTCATCGCCTTTTCGAGCAAAGTCCGATGGCGTCCAACCATTTGAATCACCCACGGAAATTCCGTCAGATTGGCGAACGAAACCCCCTGAATCTCATGCGCCGGGTGATCGGGGTTGGCGATGACATAGAGGCGATCGCGGAACAGCACTCTCTGCTTCAGTCCCTCGATGAATCCGTAGTTCTCCGTTGCTGCAATAATGAAATCCAGATCACCGCGGATGAGACTTAGGATCAACTCAAGCTGGATTTTCTCGGTGATCCGCAAGGACGGGTCCGGATTGGCTTTCCGCCATTGGCAGATCGCCTGGGGCATGATTGCAGCCATCAGACTCGGCAGCGTTCCGACTGCGACGACATTGTCGCCTCTAATATCGCGGCCACATACGCGAGCCGAAGCTAGCTGGACCTCATCACGGATCAGCCGTGCATGAGCATACAGCAACTCCCCCATCGGTGTCGGCGCGACTCCGACAGGGCTTCGATCCAACAGCTTGCACCCGACGCTTTGCTCAAGTCGATCCATCGAAGTCGACAATGCGGGCTGCGAAATTTCCAAGCTCTTTGCCGCCTTCTTGAAACTACCGTGTTCGACGATCGAGGCCAGATAGATAAGTTTCCTCGGGTCCATATATAATCCTCCCACATAAGCCGTTTTCGGCTATTTTTTCTTGCTATCCCTCAATTGAGATCTAGCAGTAGACAATCGCCTCGCCTCAACTCGCATGAAAGAAAGGCAATCGATTAAGACAGCCTTGAGATCGAACGACCAGTCAGCCGCTCAGCGGACCCGATAATATCTAGACTATATCCCCCCTTAGCTCAACGTTATCGCACGCTGCAGGCGGCGGACGACGCATCTGACGGTATAACCATGTGTTATCGGCCACCCAGCGCTGCAAACTCGGGATGGCTAGATCGCGAAGGCTTCAACGCCGAAGCAATATTCGGGCAGGCCATTTATATAAAAGTCGAAGAAGAGAAAATTCGAGAAACCAGCGAAATTCGATCCCAAATATTCAATGGCAATTGAGCTATAAAGGCCAAATCGACCGCAAATATTCTAGGCTGCTACTTATAACTATTGTCGGTCGCCGGGAGGCATATAACCAAATTTTATATGCACGAGACTGAGGGACTTGAAGGAAAGGAACAGACCCTTAGGCTGACTACAAGCGAGGCCGAAATTGTCTGGCCGTCTATCTCTTTTTGACTGGGAGTTTGGCATGCGGATTGCCAAGGCTGATTCCACCGATAACGAAGCCGTCGGCACCCCATCCCGCCCTTCTCTCCGTGATCCATCGCTGCTTCGCAGCTTGAACTACATCAACGGGGAATGGGTCGGCGCCGACGATTTAGGCCTGACCCGCGTCGTGAACCCCGCAACCGGCCAGCAGATCGGAACCGTTCCGGCGATGGGCGCCGCAGAGACGCGGCGTGCCATCGAAGCCGCGGAGGCCGCATTTCCCAAATGGCGCGCCATGCTCGCCAGCGAGCGAGGCAAAATCCTCCGCAAGCTGTCCGACCTGATGCTGGAGAATGCGGACGACCTCGCCACAATTCTAACGGCGGAGCAGGGCAAACCGCTTGCCGAGGCCAAAGGCGAGATCGCGTACGCTGCGGGCTTTTTTGAATGGTTCGCCGAGGAAGCGCGGCGCATCTATGGAGAGACGATTCCGCCTCATGTCCATAGTCGCCGCGTGCTCGTCACGAAGGAGCCGATCGGCGTTTTTGCGGCCATCACTCCATGGAATTTCCCCGCGGCAATGATCACTCGCAAAGCCGGCCCCGCCTGGGCTGCGGGTTGCACGGGCGTGGTGCGCCCTGCAAGTCAGACGCCGTATTCGGCGTTGGCCATTGCCGTTCTCGCTGAGCGTGCGGGCATGCCTGCGGGAGTTTGCAACGTCATTACCGGTCCGGCGGGCGTTACCGGTGGCGAGCTGACGAGCAATCCAATCGTTAGGAAACTTTCGTTCACGGGGTCGACGGAGGTGGGCCGCACGCTTCTGCAGCAATGCGCCACAACCATAAAGAAGACCTCGATGGAGCTTGGCGGCAATGCCCCCTTTATCGTCTTTGACGATGCGGACCTGGACGAGGCCGTTAAGGGCGTCATGATGTCCAAGTACCGGAATTCGGGCCAGACCTGTGTTTGTGCCAATAGGATCCTGGTCCAGGACGGCATCTACGACGCATTCGTGAAAAAGCTCACCGCGGCGGTAGCAAAGCTTGAGGTGGGCGACGGCACACAGCCCGGAGTGAGCCAAGGTCCTCTCATCAATCAAGGCGCAGTGCGGAAGGTCGAAGAACACATCGCGGATGCCGTCTCGAAGGGCGCCACGATTGTCCTGGGCGGCTCGCGGCACTCGCTCGGAGGTAATTTCTTCCAGCCGACTGTGTTGGCGAACGTGCCGCAGAATGCCTTGGTCTTTCAGGAAGAGACCTTCGGTCCGGTTGCCCCTCTCTTCCGGTTTAACGAGGAGAGTGAGGCTATCAAGCTTGCAAATGACACTCCGTTCGGGCTGGCAAGCTATTTCTACGCCAGGGATGTCGGACGCATTTTCCGCGTTGCCGAACAGTTGGAGTTCGGGATCATTGGCATCAATGAGGGGCTGATCTCAACCGCTGAGGTGCCCTTTGGCGGCGTCAAAGAAAGCGGGCTCGGACGGGAAGGCAGCCGTCACGGCATCGATGAGTATCTCGAACTGAAATACATGGCTTTGGGTGGGCTCTGACCCGCCGGACCAATCTCTGGCGGCGCTTGGCAGAGAGAGCTGGCTCGGGAAATCTGGACAACGCGCGTAGGTGGATTTTCGGTCTGAACGCGGCATGATTGCCGTGAACAGGAGCGGGTATGACGAGACGCGTTCACCGGAACCACAGCCCGGCTTTCAAGGCGAAGGTCGCGCTGGCTGCGATCAAGGGCGAGAAGACGCTGGCCGACCTGGCGCAGCAGTTCGACATCCACCCCAACCAGATCACGCAGTGGCGCAGCCAGCTTCTTGAGGGAGCTGCTGGCGCCTTCGGGTCGGATGCGAAGTCGGAAGCCACCGCGCCCCTGATCGACGTGACGACGCTGCATGCGAAGATCGGGGAGCTGGCGCTGGAAAACGATTTTTTGTCCGGCACGCTCGGCAAGGCCGGCCTTCTGAGCGCCAAGCGATGATCGACCGCGCGCATGATCTGCCACTGATCCGGCAGGCGAAGGTGGTCGGGATCAGCCGGGGCAGCGTCTACTATTTGCCCCGAGCGGTTCTGGCCGCCGATCTGGCTTTGATGCGCGATCGACGCGCTGCATCTGGAATATCCCTTCGCGGGTAGCCGCATGTTGCAGGGGCTTCTCAGGGCCGATGGCCATAGGGCTGGACGTCTTCACGTCGCCACGCTGATGAAGCGCATGGGGATCGAGGCGCTCTATCGCCGGCCGAACACCTCGAAGCCGGCGCCAGGGCTGATCTTCCCCTATCTACGCGTCCCAACCAGGTCTGGGCGATGGACATCACCTACATCCCGACGGCGCGGCGTTTCGTCTAGGTGGCTTCTACCAGGCATTCGGCCCAGCAATGGCGACTGATGGGCTAGGATCGACCAACGCACTCATTTCGGCCGCGGTGTTTTCTTCAATGATGGCGCCAAGCGCCCTGGGAGGTCCAATCACAGGACGATTTTCGCCAGCCGGCGCCCAGCGTGCGGGAATGGCGGCTTTTGCCTTGGCCGTCGCAGGCGTCCTGGTTTCGCTAGGGGCCGGAGCAGTTGTTCCGTTTCTGGTAGCAAGCGCGCTGGCGGGGGTGGCTCAAGTTCTAACTTTGACCGGCAGCATACGTGCCTGGTGCATGGAGTATCGCCCGATCAACGGACTGGCATTTTTCCGCTGATCTACGCGGCCTCTTACACCGGGGCCGCTGCCGACCTTTGTCGCAGGACCTGGTGCAAATCGTAAGCAATTACGATCTGCTCGCAGCCTCCGCCTGTGGAATCACCTTATTCGCGGCGCGAAACCCACAATGCCCCGCACGCGATTTATGAGCAGGTTTCACAATCGCATTCGGCGCCTTGCGGCTAATCGCGCGCCTTCCGTCTCTCTATATACCCGAAAATGGCAACGAAAGGAGATGAGAGGGTGCGCGGTCTTCAGAGCACTTTGCGCGGCATTGCAGTTAGGATTGGCCCAAAAGAAGCGGCCAGCCGACACCAACTCGAAACCACGCACACTATTATTGTGAAGCGGGGACAGGGCCTGATCCAACCGGTGACCGGCTCCGAGCAAATGTTCACAGCTGGAGACGTAGCTTCCCTGTCTCCGGGCGGGTACACGGTTTCGAACACCTCGCCGACTGAGCATTTGGATGTGCTGCTCATAGCCGCTTGAGACGGGCGGCCCGTGGGGGGTAAGCACCAAGGCGTAACGGATTAGGCCCCGAGCCCCCGTGGTAGCGTGTACTGCGACCCGAATGCAGGTCACGCGCGAGCAAGCCTCGAGGGCACGGATGCGCGAGGCCAAAAGACCTCCCGCGGTGATCTCGGTTGAAAGCTTAGCTCACATTGGCGCCGGTCTGATCGACGCCCATAGTCTTCATGTCCTCATAGCGATCGACGGTCGATTGAGATAGTCAAAGCCGGCGCGCGAGAACCGCGCGGCGGCTTTGACATCAGAACTTCGGCAGCGTCACGCGCAAGAAATGCGCTTCTTCGTTGGCCTTGATGTCGATCGGCTTGTCCGTCGGCAGAAGCTCGATGGCCGACTTCTCGCCATAGGTCTTGCCGTTGACGGTGATGCTGCCCTTGCTCAGAAACAGCACCTCGATTTGCGAGCGTGTGCCCGTGTTGTGGGTGGCATCCTTCTCGATCTTCAGGACACCAATCTGCGTGTTACGCTCAGTGAAGGTTCCAAGGAGCTTTGAGTAGACGCCGGGCGCGCCCGTGCCAATCCACTCATACGCGTCAGGGTCCATCATCACGACATCGTCGTATCGAGGCGGGGAGAAAGCGAGCTTCTTGCCGGTCGCCTCCTCGAAACAGGCAGCAGAACCGTCCTGGTTGTGCTTCTGGCCCTTTTCGTCGACCCAAGTGAAGATGCCGTTCTTGAATTCGCCCTTGGACTTCAAGGCCTCGTTGGCGGCTTCACGCATCGTGGAACTGAGGAACCCCTGCCCGCTGGCGCCGCCGAACTGAATCACCATCATTTCGAGGCCTTCGGGGCGATCCTGCGGGCCGTAGTGGACGCTCTCGGGGAAGTAGGCGATCGAGCCTTCCTTCATCACTTTGTGTGGCGAAACAGGATAGCTGCCCTTCAGCACGAAGCGGATCTGATCAAAGTTGTGGCGATGGCGCGGCGTGCCCCATCCGCCGCCACCGGTCAGGCCGACGTTGAGCAGGTAATTGTTCGGCGAATTGTCTTCGCCCGTCAGGAGGAACTTCTGGTCGAGCTTGCCGTCGCGCATGGTGCCGACGCTGCCGCCTTCCACGTTCGCGATTTCAGTAATCCGCATGTCTTCGGCTCCTCTCTAGGGTGCGAGTTGTTTGGTTGGAGATGAGTTATGCTGAGAAATGGTGGGATCGGAACCCCGCCCGAGAGGCGGATATAATTCAGAGTTATGGCCGCAACTGACTCTGCTGGCCGGCGCCTTGCTCTAGGCCAATGTTTGATTGCACAGCTGGATGAACGGCCTGACCTCGCTCGATCGCGCATGCCTCGGCCGGATCCTAGAGACACGAGATGGCGCTCCAGATGACCGAGATCGACGTGCCTTTGAAGAACACGATGAAAGCCAAGATGGATGCCGGCGAGCTCGCAATTGGCATGGTGGTCCGCATCATGCGCGGGACCGAGATAGCCGCCGTCGCCAAGAGCGCAGGCTTCGACAGCCTCTACATAGACCTTGAGCATTGCAGCTTTTCGGCTGAGACCATTAGCCAGATTTGCCTCACCAGCACCGCGCTTGGCGTTACGCCGCTGGTTCGCTTACCAGGGCTCGACCAGGCCGAGATCAGCCGGACGCTTTCGATCGGCGCTCAAGGGATTATCGTTCCTCACATCGAGGGGCGTGCCGAAATCGAGGCTGTGGTCGAGGCCGCCAAATTCGCACCAATCGGTAACAGGTCGCTGCTGGGCATGAACCACGCCACGCTCTTCCGAAGCAGCCCAGCGAAGGAAACGATGCGAAGGATGAACGACGCGACCTTGGTCGTCAGCATGATCGAATCCGCCAAGGCGGTGGAGAACGCCGAAGATATCGCCTCGGTGGAGGGGCTCGACATGCTCTTCCTCGGCACGAATGACCTGTGCGGCGCTTACGGCGTCCCGGGCGATTATGACCATCCGAGCATCCGCGAAGCTTATGAGCATGTCGCCAAGGCCTGCAGAGCCAAAGGCAAGCATCTAGGCATCGGCGGCCTTACCTCGCGGCCAGACATCGTGAAGACGTTGATCGGCTTGGGCGCGCGATTCATGTCAGCGGGCAGCGACACAGCCTTCTTGATGAGCGGCGCTACGGCCGCTGCCAAGGCTTTCCGCTAGACGCAATCGGACACATATCCATGAAGCACTATAGGCATCATTTTATCGACGGCGCTTGGTGTCCGCCCGGATCCCAGGGACAGAAAGAGCTCGTTGATCCCTTCACCGAGCGCCCGTTTGCTACCGTGGTGAACGGTGGCACGGCAGCAGATGTCGATTTGGCGGCAAGGGCTGCGCGCAGGGCATTCGAAGCCTTCTCGAGGACATCGGTCGGCGAGCGCGTAGCGCTGATCGATCGCATCATCGCGGCCTACGAGAAACGACTGGATGAATTCGCCGACCTTATCGCACAGGAGGTCGGCATACCCGTTTCGTCGCGGGCACAGGTCACCGGTCCCGTCGGCCATATGAAAGTCGCGCGCGATCTCCTCGAAAACTATCGCTTTGAGACGCAACTCGCCGACACGATCATTCGACGAGAACCCATTGGCGTTTGCGCCCTGATCTCGCCCTGGAACTGGCCGATCCAGACCTCCGTCATCAAGGCGATCTATGGCATCGCCGCCGGTTGCACGATGATCTTAAAGCCGTCGGATGCGTCGCCGGTCAGTGGTATCGTTCTGGCCGAGGTTTTCGAGGAAGCCGGGGTGCCTGCCGGAGTGTTCAACCTGGTGTTGGGCCGCGGCAGTGTGGTCGGGGCAGCGATGTCGAGCCATCCTGAGGTCGACATGATCTCCTTTACCGGTTCGACCGCGGCGGGCGCAAAAGTCGGCGAGGCGGCGTCGCACACGATCAAGCGGGTTTCATTGGAACTCGGGGGGAAGTCCGCCAACATCATTCTGCGGGACGCCAATGTCGAGCAGGCGGCGCGCTGGAACATCCAGCGCTGCTTCTTCAACACTGGTCAATCCTGTCACGCGCCGAGCCGCATGCTGGT
Organism: Allobosea sp. GW822-FHT03F07; assembly: GCF_058801345.1. Taxonomy (NCBI): domain Bacteria; kingdom Pseudomonadati; phylum Pseudomonadota; class Alphaproteobacteria; order Hyphomicrobiales; family Alloboseaceae; genus Allobosea; species Allobosea sp. GW822-FHT03F07. Next base: position 26,773 of record NZ_JBXAND010000018.1, on the reverse strand, counting down.
TCACGAGAGCCAGATGGCCGAGGCCGTTTCCTACCTCGTGGACGAAGCTGGGAAATATCGTCTCGGTGATCCGCGCAATCCGGCCACCACTATGGGACCGGTGGTCAATCAATCCCAGTTCGAGAGCATCCAGCGGCACATCGCCATCGGTATCAAGGAAGGGGGGGAACTTGCCTGCGGCGGCGTTGGCAGGCCGGACGGGTTGACCCAGGGCTTTTTCGTCAAGCCGACTGTCTTCGCCGGTGTCTCTCCCGACATGACGGTTGCACGCGAAGAGATCTTCGGGCCTGTACTCGCCGTCATCCCCTACAGAACGGAAGACGAGGCGCTCGAAATCGCCAATGACAGCGTCTACGGCCTCGGCGGCTATGTCTTCGGGACCGACCGCGGCAAGGGGCAGGAATTCTGCCGCGGCCTAAAGGCCGGGCGGATCAGCTTCAACGGCGCCGCCACCAACTCGCACACACCGATGGGCGGGTACAAACAGTCGGGCATCGGACGCTCAATGGGCCGGTTCGGCTTGGAAGAGTATCTGCAGATCAAATCGGTCTACGGCTTCGAGGAAGAGGCGTACAAGCTTCCGGAACTGACATAGCGGCGTAGTTTGGGTGAATTGCTACGGGCTGATCGGTCCGCTCGTCGGCTTCGGCGGCACCAAGCAGAGCGAGTATTGCTCGAAGCGCAGGCGCCACAACCTCGACACCTCCCCTCACAGCAAAACTGTCTACATCGAAACCTGATTGGTCCCGGCGATCCAGGAGAGACGCCTCCTCCGATGAGCGAGGCGATGACCGCCCGGTGTCCGCTGGCACCGACGGCCGCAAGAGCACGATCTTGCGATCGAGCGCTTTCATTCGAAAGATGTGCTAGGCCGCATTGGACTCGATCTGAGACGCGGCCGCCGCCGAGAAAGACCGTAAGGCTCGGCCCCTGCCAATTGGGAAGCGCGTAGAGGGGGGAGTACCTCCCGTCGCATCGTCGAGGCGCGGCTCCGATGATACGACGTCAACTTCGGCGTCCGGTTTGCCTGCCGGCGGGCGGGGCAGGACGGCCGATGCAACCTCAAACTCAAGCTGCCCCCCAGCCGCCGGAACCGCCGGCCGAGATCAGTGGCGAGGCGGTGTCGAAACGCCGCTTCCCTATTGGGCCAGGAAGGAGAGCACCTCGTCCTCCGCGATACCGGCTCCCCGCTCTCGCGCACCCAGAGTCGCGCCGCCGATATGGGGTGTCAGAATGACATTCGACAAACCCGCGAGGCGTTCAGGGATTTTGGGCTCGCCTTCGACGACATCGAGAGCCGCGCCTGCGATCGTCTTGCGTTCCAATGCATCGATGAGCGCATCCGTGTCCACGAGATCGCCGCGGCCGACGTTGACAAGCAATCCTTTTGGCCCAAGCGCCGCAAGCTCCGCTGTACCGATGGCATGACGCAACGCGCCGCCCCCGGGCACGGCCAAGACCAGCACGTCGCTTGCGCGGGCAAGTTCGAGGAAGCCGTCATACAGCGTGGCGTCTAACCCTTCGGTGGAGGGCCGTCGCAATGTCGCGATGGTCATCCGGGAGGCTCGCGCACGGCGTGCGATAGCCTGCCCAATCCGGCCGCTCAGACCCGCGATAGCCATCGTCTTGCCGACGAGGCTCTCCCCTGGACCGAACCGGCCCTTCTGCCATTGGCCGCTCCGCGCAAAGTGATCTGCGTTCCGCAGGTCGCGCGCCAGCATCTGCGTCAACGCCATGGCAAGGTCCGCGACATCCTCGGTCAATCCTTCGCCGATGTTGCGCACCCGAACACCGCGCGCCGCGAGGCCATCGAGATCGAACCTGTCCTTGCCCGCACCCTGCGAGACGACAAATCCAAGATTTGGCATCGCATCCGCCATGGCCAGGGAGCAGCCACGAGTGGCACTGGTCATGAAAACCCGAACCTTCCGCCTGACGTCCTCGGGAAGCGTGAGCACCGCGTGCTCATCCGCGGCAGTGACTATCCCATATGCCTCCTCAATGCGCGGATAGCGCATGCCGTCGAGGGCAGGATAGGAAAGCACGATTCCGGTGGTCGGTGGGGTCATGGTGTCCTGCCAATCGGATTGAATCCATACGTCGCACCCTACCGCTTACGCCAAGCGCGCAGTTGTAGACGGAGGTGCAACGTAAAATTTGGCAGCAGCCTTTTCAGAAGCGCAACAATGGAAAAGGGCCTCTCAGAACCGAGCATAACGCAAGATTATACCCGGGGCCCAAGTCAGGCGGCAAATAGATGAATGCCCAAGCACGTCGTGGCATCTTGGCGCGGAAAAGGATTGAGGCACCATGACAGTTCAGACCTCCATTTATGCCCCGCAGGATTCCGGTGTTCCATCGGAAGCGCGCGACCTGTCGGTCAAGAACCGCGTCGTGGTGATTACCGGTGGCGGGCAAGGTATCGGACGCGAGTTCGCCCGGCAGTTCGCCGCGGCGGGGGCGATCGCGATCGTCGCAGACCTCAATCTCGACGCAGCGAAAAGCGTTCAAGGCGAAATCGAGGGCGCAGGCGGTCGGGCCTACGCGCTTCGCGTAGACATCGGGGATCCCTCATCGCTGGATGCCATGGTAGCTGCCATCGTCGCCCGCTATGGCAAAATCGACGTGCTGATCAACAATGCAGCTATCTTTGCCACTCTGACGAAGTGTCCGTTTGACGAGTTACCGCTCGATGAGTGGAACAAGGTCCTCCATGTGAACGTGACCGGTACGTTCCTAAGCGTTCGCGCGGTGCTGCCGATGATGAAAGCTACGAAATGGGGCCGCATCATCACGATATCGTCTAATGCCGTAAAAAAGGGCGTGCCGAACTACCTGCACTACGTTGCTTCAAAGTCCGCCATCATCGGCATGACTAATGCGATGGCGCGCGAGTTGGGACCGCACGGCATCACCGTAAATTGCATTCGCCCTGGTGCGGTCGCGACCGAGGTGGAGCGCGCGGTTCATACGACTCCCGAGCGGCGCGTCGCACAGATGCAGGAGCAGTGCATTCCGCGCGGCATGGTGCCTCCGGATCTGGTCGGGCTCGCGATGTTCCTGTCGAGCCCTGCATCGGGATTCATCACGGGTCAGACGATCGCGTGCGACGGCGGCATGACCCACAGCTTTTGATCCGGCGCATTGGCAGAGTCGGCTCACCCACGGTGCAGGCGCACCGTGGCGCTTTGACAACGCCTCGGCCGAACGGTGAGGTGGCCACTTCGGTGCGGCCGATCTACGTCAGCAAAGCTGTCATCGAAGACAGGACCTTGATGCTGGATCGCCGTCCCCCCTGAATCGTGCGCGCTACTGGGCTGCCAGGGAAGCGCTGCATCGCGTCGCCAGCAGCGAGCGCTGAGCTGCACCAACAGCCCGGTATTTAAAGGGGTGGGTGTCAGAGTTGTCGACTGAGGCGGTTACGAGGCTTATCCCGCAGTGGCGCCCCGCACGTGGCGGGCGCAAGTTGTCTGGAGCACCGAAGCGCGATGGCAGGGATAGATTGCTATGCGTAGGGGATTGCCGTTTTGACGAGCGCGTTTCCCACGTCAGGCAATATTCATCGCATCTGAAGGACGATCGGATTACTGCTCGCCGGATCGGTATTGGCGCGTAGCGCCCTCACGTCATCCACACTGATCGCTCCTCCGCGATTTCCCCAAGAGGAGCGGATGTAGGTCAGGACGTCCGCGATCTCGCGGTCGGACAGCTGCGAGCGATAAGGCGGCATGCGGTAGGCGTCCGGGACGCCAGCCGTGATCACCCGCAACGCGCCGTTGAGAGTCACGTTGATCTGGGATGCGTTCTCGGTAGCGAGAGAGGAGGCAGCCCCGGCCAAAGGCGGAATCCACTGGTTCTGCCCGCGGCCGTCCTGACCGTGACAGAAAGCGCACTTGGCTGCGTAGGTCTGGGCGCCGGGCCGGCTGCGATCCATCGGAGTGCCAACGTACTGCCATGGCGCCCCGTCACGACTGGGGTCACCGGGCAACGATTTCAGATAGACGCTCATTGCCCGAAGATCGGCGTCGGTCAGGAATTGCAGGGAGTTGTTGTAGGCCTCGGTCATAGAGCCGAAGACCACCGCATGTCTGTTACGGCCATTCTTCAGGAAGCCAAAAATGTCGTCCTCGCTCCAGCGGCCCAGACCGGTGTTGTGGTCTTGCCGTAGGCTCGGCGCATACCAACCGTCGAGCAGCGCGCCGGAAAGATAAAGCGGGCTCTTCTCGTCTAGCGCCTTCTCGTTCATCGCCAGGCCGCGTGGAGTGTGGCAACTGCCGCAATGTCCGGCCGCCTGAACGAGGTAGGCACCGTTGTTCCACTGTTCGTCCCGATCGGGTTTCGGCGAATAGACGCCGCTCTCGGTGAAAACAGCATTCCATAGTGCCAGCGGCCAGCGCATGTTCAGCGGCCATTTTATGCCGGATTCACGGTTGAGCTGTTCCACCGCTGGGACGCCATTCATGAAGAAGGCGTAGAGGGCGCGGATGTCCTCGTCGTTCATCTTGACGTAGGACGGATAGGGCATCGCCGGGTAGAGCCGTCGACCACCCGGAGCTACGCCGTGTCGCGTGGCTCGATCAAAATCGGCCAGCGAATAGGAGCCGATGCCCGTGCGCCGATCCGGCGTGATGTTCGTAGCGAAAATGGAGCCGAGCGGCGTTCCCATTTCCAGGCCACCCGCGAATGGCTTGCCATCCGGGATGCTGTGGCAAGCGACGCAGTCCGCCTGCCGCGCCACGTACTCTCCGCGACGGATCAGTTCAGGGGAAGAAGTGGGGAGCGCGGCCAACCCCTCAAAGGGTGAGGACGGGATGCGCGTGACAAACCACGCCAGTCCGGCGGCGCTCGCAACGCAGACCAGCAAGATGAAGAGAAGAGCTTTCTTCACGGACAGGTCCACCGCGTGGGGATTTTGACGGGCTGATGTCGGCGGCCGGCGAACGTCCCCGGAACCGGAGCGGACGCCGATGGCGCACCCACCGGAAAATCACCGGGTGCGCCAGCAGGCTCAGCGATCATGCCTTCGTTTGGTCAAGCGAAGGTGTAATGCGAGAGCGGCATCCGCCGGACGCGCTGATTGGTGAGCGTCGACACGGCGTTAGCGACCGCCGGCGGCACGGCAGGCAGGCCTGGCTCGCCAATGCCGCCCATCTTCTCGCCACTCTCTACGATACGCGAATGCACGCGGGGCATCCGGTCGGGCGGAAGGATGGGGTACATGTCGTAATTGCGTGCGACAGGCTGGCCCTTCTCGTAGACCGTCTCCTCGAGGAGGACCTGGGATAGCCCTAGCGCAGTCGCAGAGTTGAGTTGCGCTTCAATAATAGCCGGATTGACGATGCTTCCGGGGTCGATTGCCTGCCAGACGTCATGCACGACGACCTGACCTGCGCGGATCGATACCTCCGCGATCGCCGCCGTATGACTGCCAAAGGGCGAAGCCATGGCGACACCGCGCGCTCGACGGGTTCCATCGGCTGCGGTGAACGGTCCTCGCTTCCAGCCTCCCGAAAGATCCGCGGCCGCCTTGAGCAAAGTCGTCAGACGCTGGTTATCCCGGAGCAGCTTGAGGCGCATTTCGTAAGGATCCTGGCCAGCGCTATCGGCGAGCTCGTCGAGGAAGCTCTCATAGAAAAAGTCGTTCATCGAGTTCCCGACCGAGCGCCAATAGGCGAGCATGGTTGGGTTCTGGACGTAGACCTGCGCGATGCGGTGGTTCGGGATCGCATAGGCCTTGCCCGAAAGGCCTTCGACCGCTGTCGGGTCGATCTTGGCGGGGTTGTGTCCGGAGATGCCCTCCGTCGGGCCTTCGGTCACGGTGATCGCTTCCAGTGCCACCGGCATGCCGCTGGCGTCAACGGCGCCTCGGAAGCGTACTGCCGCCATCGGTCTCAGCGGATCTCGCAGGAATTCCTCCTCGCGGCTCCAGATCACCTTGATCGGGCGGCCGACCTCCTTGGCCAGTTGGATGGCCTGCGGGAATGGGCTTGCGGCCGCGTAGAGGAAATGACGTCCGAAGAAGCCACCGAGCAACGGGCTGTGAACCTTGACCTGTGACAGTTCGAGGCCAGTACGCTTGGCGATGTCGGCTTGGAACATTTCCGGCGCCTGGTTCGGCATCCAGAGTTCGAGGCTTCCGTCGGGGTTGAAGCGCGCGAGTGCCGAAGGCGGCTCCAGTTGGGCGTGACTGACATACTGAGACCTGTAGGTGGCGGACACCACCTTTCCAGCTGAAGCGAGCGCCCGCTCGACGTTACCCGCCGCTTCGGCCTCCTTGCCCTTCCCGGTGTCATTCGCCAGACGATCGCTAAAAGACGCGGACGAGAAATCCGCCGGCATGGTGCGAGCACCTGGCATAACCGGCTCCGAACCGGCCTCACGCCAATCGACCTGAAGCGCCTCGGCAGCACGCCTGGCGGTCCACCACCGTTCTGCCACCACCGCGACCGCCCCAGGCAGTCGATGGACGGAGTGGACCCCCGCCATCGCCTTGACCTGACCTTCATTGCGGATCGAGCCGACGCTCTGGCCCAGCCGTGGCGCATGCTGGACCGCGGCGTGGAGCATGCCCTCGACCTTCGTGTCGATGGAGTAGACAGCCTTACCGACCGACTTGTCGTAGACGTCGAGGCGCGGGACGGACTTGCCGATCCAGCGGAAAGCACTGCGGTCTTTGAGCTTGACCTGGTCTGGCGCGGGGATCGGGAGATCCATCGCCTCGCTCGCAACCTCACCATAGGCCAGCGAGCGGCCAGACGCCGCATGGAGAACGCGCCCTGGTTCCGTGGTCAGTTCACCGACCGGTACGCCGAGGCGGGCTGCGGCCGCTTGCAGGATCATGTGACGCGCGGACGCGCCAAGACGTCGCATGGTGTCGTAGCTGAGGCGCACCGACATGCTGCCGCCGGTAATGCGCATGCCGTTGAGAATGATCTGGAAGTCGCGGCCGGCCGGCGCGTTCTGGACGACGAAGGAGGACGGTGCCACGTCCAGCTCCTCACCAACGATCTGAGCCATCGCGGTGAAGATTCCCTGGCCGCCCTCCACGAAGGGGCTGAACAGCCGGACGCTGTTGTCGGGGCGGATTTCTAGAAATGCGGGCACGCGCGTGCCTGGAGCGGCCGCTGCGGCTTGCTGAGCCTTGGCGGGGCGGACCGGAACGCCGAGGCCGAGAACGAGTCCGCCTGCTGTCAGGCCGAGCGAAGACAGCAGGAAACCGCGCCGTGAGACATTTGCGGGGGCGCCATCGGGCATGTCACCTGTGGCGAGGAAGGTGTGGCTGAGATCGTTCACAGCTTTGCCTCCTTGCGCCCGGCAAGGTCGTTTACCGCCGTCTTGATGGCATTGTACGTTCCGCACCGGCACAGATTAATCATCGCGGCGGCGATGTCCTCGTCTGAGGGGGCCGGCGCTTGCTTGAGCAGCGCGGTCGCGGCGATGACCTGCCCGGATTGGCAGTAGCCGCACTGGGCAACCTGATGCTCGACCCAGGCGGACACCACCCGCTTGCCGACCTCGTCAGCTTCAATCGCCTCGATGGTCGTGATTTGGCGGTCTGCCACGCTCTCGATCGGCGTGACGCAGGATCGCATGACCTGCCCATCGACCAGTACGGAGCAGGCGCCACACTGAGCGAGGCCGCAGCCGTATTTCGTTCCAGTAAGTCCGAGTTCGTCCCGGATGACCCACAGCAGGGGCGTGTCGGGATCAGAGGTGACGTCGACGACGCCGCCATTGATGGTGATCTTCATAGGTGTCCGCCGCCTCCATGCAGTCGTCAGGACGTGTCAGCGGGCTGCGCGCGACATCTCGTGCACGGCCACAACTGCAACTTATTCTGTCTCGAAAGAGCGAGCCTGATAATCGCTGCCCATTGCTAGCGGTCATGAGCTAGATCGCTAAATCGCCCAGCGTGAACTCCCGACAGCGTCCGGGCGCGTACGATTGGCCGATGCTCGCCCGGGGCCTCGAGGGAGAGCGCCCCCGCCTGCGCGACGTCCCGCGCCAATCGGTTCACGGCAAGGTCGCGTTATCGATCACAAAACGATATTTCACATCGCTCTTGAGCATGCGCTCATAGGCATCGTTGATCTGGTCGGCGCGGATCAGCTCGATGTCGGAGACAATCCCGTGCTCGGCACAGAAGTCGAGCATCTCCTGGGTCTCCGGGATGCCGCCGATCATCGAACCGGCGATGGCGCGCCGCTTCATGATCAGGTTCATCACGTTCGAGGATGGATGCGGCGATGCCGGCGCGCCGACAAGCGTCAGCGTGCCGTCGCGCTTGAGCAGAGTGGTAAAGGCGTCGAGATCATGCGGGGCGGCAACGGTGTTGACGATTAGGTCGAAGCTCTTGGCATGCGCGGCCATCTCGGCCGCGTTCCTGGAGACGACAACCTCGTCCGCGCCCAGCGCCTTCGCATCCTCGCGCTTCGATTCCGACGTCGTGAAGGCGACGACTTGAGCGCCCAAGGCATGCGCGATCTTGATGCCCATGTGCCCGAGCCCGCCAATGCCGACGATGCCGACCTTCTTTCCCGGGCCGGCTCCCCAGTGCTTTAGCGGCGAATAAGTCGTGATGCCGGCGCAGAGCAACGGGGCGACCGCGGCCAACTGCTCCTCGGCGTGCCGGATGCGGAGCACGTAGCGTTGATGGACGACGATCTCCTGCGAGTAGCCGCCGAGCGTGTGACCGGGCGCGTCCAGCGTAAGGCCATTGTAGGTCCCGACCATGTGGTCGCAATAGTTCTCAAGACCGTCGTCGCATTCAAAGCAATGACGGCAACTATCCACGATGCAGCCGATGCCGACGAGGTCGCCCGTCCTGAAGTTTGCGACATCGGCTCCGACCGCCGAAACGCGCCCGACGATTTCGTGCCCTGGCACGCAGGGAAAGATCGTCCCAGCCCATTCGGCCCGGACTTGGTGCAGGTCCGAATGGCAAATGCCGCAATAGGCGATGTCGATCTTAACGTCGTTCGGACCGGGCTCCCGACGCGTAATCGACATGGGTTCGAGGGGCTTGTGCCCGGCATAGCTGCCGAAAGCTCTGATGGTCATCACCAGCTCCAGATATGTTCTGCCCGACATCGCAAAGTGGTTGCGTGCGGACGGCCTGACATAGTCTGAATGACGCCCGCGGATTAGGCGCCTCCCGTTTGATGAGTTATTGAGCCGAATTCATATATCCCAGATCGACCTGCGCGTCGTGTCGCGTTCGACTAATGAGCGGCGGTGATATCGGCATGTCGCGCCGTGGAGCTAATCGATTGTTCCGACGCGTTCTAAGGTGCGCCGCAAATCGGCAGGCGTCCCGCGATCTGCCGCACCAATGTGTGGCGGTCCCGTTTCCCGCCTTGAAAGCCGTACTGGCCCATCCTGCTCACGAGAACTCTCATGAAGCCTTTCATCATCTGCCATATGGGCACGTCGATCGACGGCAAGCTCCATCCAAGCCGCTTCACGGCGCTGCCATCCGGCGTCGCTCTGGACGTCATTCGGGGACATTACGAGCGCGTCCACGACAGTTTTGGCGCAGATGGCTGGATCGTCGGTCGGAAGACCATGGCGGAAATGTCAAAAGGTGCGGCGCGTGAAATCGTCGATGTGACGAGCGTTCCGCGCGAGCCGCATCTCGGTGAACGCGGCGGTCGAAACCTCGCCATCGCCATCGATCCAGCCGGCCGCGTGCACTACGGCAAGGACAATATCGGTGGCGACCATATCGTCGCAGTCTTGGGGACGCAGGTAAGTGACGCCTATCTGGCAGAGCTTCGCGAGGACGGTGTGTCCTACCTGTTCGCGGGCCCGAAAGGCGACGATCTCGCCGGGGCGCTAGCGATGATCGCCGAGCTCTTCAGTGCGAAGACGCTGATGTTGGAAGGTGGCGGCGTGATCAACGGAGCCTTTCTGAAGGCTGGCCTTATCGACGAGTTCAGCACGCTGATTTATCCGGCGGTCGATGGCGCAGCGAGCATGGACACGATCGTGGCATGGCATGGGCCGGATGGAGAGAAGCCTGGCGCCGGCCAGTCGCTCCGCCTCACGTCCTGCGAAGTTCTCGAAGGCGGCATGGTCTGGCTACGCCATTCCGTCGAGAAGTTGCCTTGAGAGGGGGCACACCATAGACCGGGATCGAGCCGGGCAACCGCATGGCGATGATGACGTCACGCGGAATGCCGCCCCCCAGGCAGCCGTGTCGCCGTATGACGCGTCCGTGATTATGCGCCGAGAGATGCACTCGCTTATTGATCGGGTTCATCAATCGATGCATTCAACCACGGGTGCCATGCTCCGGCAGAACATCAACGACCTGCTGGCTTTCCTCGTTGTCGCACGCGAATGCAGTTTTACGCGTGCGGCCGCTCAGCTCGGCGTTTCACAATCAGCGTTGAGCCACACCGTTCGCAATCTCGAACAACGGCTCGGCGTCCGTCTCCTGACCCGGACCACACGCAGCGTATCGCCCACCGAGGCTGGCGAACGCTTGCTCGAACGTTTGGCACCACGGCTCGCCGAACTTGAAAGCGAGATCGAGAGCCTGAGTGATTTCCGCGACAAGCCCGCTGGTACCATCCGCATCACCGCGACCGATTTCGCGATCCAGCATGTGCTCTGGCCACGCATCATGCCGTTTCTCCGCGAATACCCCGACATCAACGTCGAACTCGTAGAGAACTACGGTCTCGCCGACATAGTCGCCGACCGATATGACGCCGGCGTGCGGATGGGCGATCAGGTCGCCAAGGACATGATCTCCGTTCGGATCGGTCCCGACTTCCGCTTCGTCGCCGTCGCCTCGCGTGATTACCTCCAGGGTCGAGCCAAGCCACAGGTCCCCAACGACCTCGTGGCACATCGCTGCGTGAACCTTAGGCTGCCGACCCATGGCGGCTTGTATGCCTGGGAGTTCGAAAAAGGCGATCAGGAGCTACGTGTCCGCGTCGACGGTCAATTAGTGTTCAACACGATCTACCAGGTCCTGCAGGGCGTTTTGGCGGGGTTTGGCTTTGGGCATATGCCGGAGCCCATCGCAGCGGAGCATATCGCCGCAGGACGGCTTGTGTCGGTCCTCGAGGACTGGTGCCCGCCATGGCCGGGCTATCACATCTACTACCCTAGTCGCCGCCAAGCCTCGCCGGCTTTCGGGCTTTTAGTAGATGCCCTCCGCTATCGTGCGTGAGCAGCGGCCGGTCGCTGCATTCATGAGCGAGATTGATAGGCCATAGCGCCCGACGGCCACTAATTCCGGCGGCCTGCCCTCCCTATCCTCCTTTCGAGCCAATTGAATTCGCCCACGTCGCCATCGCCGCAAGGCGGTCTGTTGCCGTGAGAGCGAGGACCCGTTGTCGAAATGAGGACAGTCATGAAAACCAGCATCTCCGCACCGGCCGGCGCACTCATGGCGGCATTGGCCGGTCCCGCCGCTGCCGAGGAAAGCCGCATCTTCCCGAACGGCTCTCGTCCCTCAATAAAGGGGCCCGAGGCGACCTTTACCGGGCCAGTCCGCATCGACATGCAGTTCGCCGATAAGGCAAGCCGCGTCACGGTCGGCCATGTCACCTTCGAGCCCGGCTCCCGTTCGGCTTGGCACACGCATCCGGCTGGCCAGGTCCTCATCGTTACGTCCGGCGTGGGCTGGACGCAGCATTGGGGCGGCGAGAGGCGCGAGATCAGGCCGGGCGACGTTGTCTGGTGCCCACCGGGCGTTAAGCACTGGCACGGCGCGACCGCAACCACCGCGATGAGCCACACCGCCATCACCGAAGTCGCCGAGGGTAAGAACGTCGACTGGTTAGAAAAGGTCACCGACGAGCAGTACGCCAAGTAACCGTCAGCTTCACTGCTCACTAATCTCCACTGCCAATTCAGTCGAACAAGGAGCCACCCATGAAGTTCGTTGCCGCCACGCTCTTGGCGCTCGGAATGTCGACTCCCGGTCTCGCTCAAGGGCAGACCTATATACCGACGCTCGCCGATCTCGAATCCGTCTCGCCCGCCCTGTCTCGTTACACGCAGCAGGGCTTGCTCGGCACGGTCTGGAAACGTCCGGGCCTGACGCCGCGCGACCGCAGCCTCGTGACGCTCTCGATCATGATCGGACGCGGCCAGACGGTCGAACTTCCATTTCATATCAATTTTGCGCTGGAGAACGGCGTGAAGCCGGCCGAGATTTCGGAGATGATCACGCACTTGGCATTCTATTCAGGGTGGGCGAACGCCACCGCGGCCGTTCCCTTCGTCAAGCAGGCCTTCGCCAGCCGCAAGATCGGGGCCGACCAGGTGCCGTCTGCTACGCCCAACCCTCTGCCGCTGAACGAGGCCGCCGAGGCCGCACGCGTTAAGTTCGTCGACGAGAACTTCGGCACGATCTCTCCCGGGCTGGTGAAGGACACAACCGACTTCCTGTTCCGCGACCTCTGGCTGAGGCCCGATCTCGCCCCTCGCGATCGCAGCTTGGTTACCATCAGCTCACTCCTTGCCAACGGACAGTCGGCGCAACTCGGCTCGCATATGAACATCGGCATGAACAACGGCCTTACACGCGCGGAGATCGGCGAGATCATCTCGCATAGCGGCTTCTACGCAGGCTTGCCTCATGCCTTCGGCGCCATGACGGTTGCCAAAGGCGTGTTCGAATCTAGGAAATGAAGCCATGTATTGCGCAGCGCCGGCCCAGAAGGCATGCCAACCGGGTCGGAGAGCGCTTATAACCCGATGTCGTACGTTGAACTCCAACTCACGCCCGGTGGCGAAGAGCATCGACGAGAGCGACGAAGGCGGGCGAGGATTGACGCCGGCTCGGATAGTAGAGGTGATAGCCGTCCCAGTAAGGCGAGAACGGCTGCAGAACGCGCCTCAACCGGCCATCGGCGAGGTAAGGTGAAACGATTTCCTCCGGAATGTAAGACAACCCAAAACCATCGAGCGTAGCGTCCAACATATCGTAGGTATTATTGAAGGCAAGTTGGCCGTCAACGCGGATCTTGATCTCCCGGGCGTTCTCCTCGAACTCCCAGGCGTAAAGACCACCAGAGCCGGTTAGTCTGAAATTGATGCAGGTGTGCCCGAGCAGGTCCTTGGGATGCTCTGGTTGTCCGTGAGCGGCGAAGTAAGACGGAGCGCCGACAACGGCTAGGCAGAAGTCAGGGCCGATACGAGCCGAGATCATGTCTTTGGCGAGATGTTCGCCCATGCGCACGCCGCCGTCGTACCGCTCGGTGACGATGTCTGTTAGTCCGTTGTCGAGGATGAGCTCGACCTTAATGTCGGGATAGCGAGGCAGGAAGGTCCGCAGCTTCGGCCAGAGGACATGCTTGATCGCGTAGTCGGCGGCGACGATACGGATGGTCCCAGCGGGCTTGTCCCGGAGCGCGTTGAGGGCATCGATTTGCGCTTCGATCTCGTCGAAATGCGGCCCCACGCCGTGTAGTAACCGCTCGCCGGCGTCGGTTGGCGAAACGGCTCGGGTCGTTCGTGTCAACAGGCGGACGCCGAGCCGTGCCTCGAGCCCCCGAATCGTATGGCTCAGAGCCGACTGCGAGACTCCCATCCTGGCGGCCGCGCGGGTGAAGCTCCGCTCCCGCGCGACGGCCAGGAATGCCATGATGTCGTTGATGTTCTCACGAGCCACTCGGAACCCTTTCCTAGGTCAGGGGCACGAATTTAGCGCGAGACGCTGGGCCGATCACGCCGTTAGATGCTGGTTGAAAAACGCATTGAGCTTGTCGAATGGAATCAGGTTCACCCGGTCGTAGAGATCGACGTGGCCGGCGCCCTTCACCCAGACCAGTTCCTTCGGTTCGGCGGCTCGGCGGTAGGCGTCCTCGCTGAATTCTCGCGAGTGCGCTTGATCGCCGGTGATGAACAGCATCGGACGCGGCGAGATCGTCTCGATATCGTTAAACGGATAGAAGTTCATGAACCGGGTGTTGCTGGTCAGCGTCGGCTTCGTGGTCGTCTGGTCAGTCGCGCCCGCCGGCGTGACCTTGCCGCGGGACGTGCGATAGAAATCGTAGAACTCGCGCTGAATGGGATGGGTCGTCGCGGTGAGTTCGATATCCGTACCGCCGGTAACTTCCGTCGGCGCTCCCTCGAACTCGGCGTAGCGCCTCTGAGCGGCGGCGGAGATGATCGCCTTCCGCTGCTCGACCGTCAGCGACTTGTTGAGCGCATCACGATTGGCCGCGCCCATGTCATACATGCTCACGGTTGCTATGGCCTTGAGGCGCGGGTCGATCTTGGCCGCGCTGATGACGAAGCTGCCACTGCCGCAGATGCCGATCGCACCGATGCGCTCGCGCTCGACGAAGGTGCGGGTTCCGAGGAAATCGACCGCAGCGCTGAAGGCCTCCGCATAATGATCCGGCGAAACGAGATTGCGAGGCTCCCCTTCGCTGCCGCCCCAAAACGGCAGGTCAATCGCCATGGCTACAAAGCCCTGTTCCGCCATCTTGGTGGCGTACAGGTTGGCGCTTTGTTCCTTCACGGCTCCCATTGGGTGTCCGACCACGATCGCCGGATAGCGCCCGTTAGGGGCCGCGTTTTTCGGGACGAAGAGATTGCCCGCCACGTTCATGCGGTACTGATTACGGAAGGTGACTTTCTGGAGCTGCACCTTATCGCTGGTGTGAAAGTTCGCGGCGCCGTTGGACATGTCCTGCGCTGTGGCAAGAGACGTTGCGAACGGCATCGCGCCCAGCGCAGCCATGCCCGCGCCTGTCAGCTTGAGCACGTCGCGGCGATCAATGACATGCTGCACGGTGGCCCGGTCCTCATCGGTCTCAGGGCAAGATGTCACGCTGTGAGAAGTCATGCTCGGTCTCCCGGTTGGGTTCGCGGTGCGGGCTCATTTCCCTAAGGGTCGATCGCACCCGATCGGGTCTCAAGATAAGGTCTGCCTAGCTGCTGGATTAGTTTGTGAAGCACGCTTACTCTCATGAGCGATTCTCATGAATGCGCAGTGTGGTGCCCCCTAGTCGAGTGACGCCTTCCTCTCTCGACGGGGTACGCAGCCAGCTTAGGGGCAGGACTCACGGATCAGAGCCAGAAGATGACGGTGGCAGCGCGAGGGCGATGGCGGAAAAGAAGGCGGTTGGGCATCGATTGTAGCGGGTGGCAACGCGTCGCCAGTCCTTGAGGCGGCCGAACATGATCTCGATGCGGTTACGGCGTTTGTAGCGGCGCTTGTCGTATTTGACAGGCTTCGCCCGGGATTTCCGAGCACGGTTTGATGCCCTTTTTCCCGCAAGGCGTCGCGGAACCAGTCGGCATCATAGCCACGATCAGCGAGCAGCCATTGCGCCTTGGGCAGTTCGTCGAACAGAGCCCGGCAGGATCCGGACGCAGCGCCCATCGACGAAACACGCGGAGAACACGTGCCGCGGATGCTCGACGAGGGCGTTGGCGCCGATCTCGACCCGCTCTGGAACGCCATCGTCGAGGCATCCGTTGCACTGACGGCGACGCCCATCGCCTTCGGTCCCCAGCATGTCGCCAAGCTGCGCGGCCTCGGCCTGGACGACCTCGCGATCGCCGACCTCATCCATTCCGCCTCGTTCTTCAACTGGGCGAACCGGCTCATGCTGTCACTTGGTGAACCGGAGTATCAGCCCTGATCCGCCAACAGTCTTGGCACGGGAGGCCTGTAGCTTCATCCCTTCCGACCTGCCCGGCCGTCACGATAGCGAGCGGGAGCCGTCGGGAGCCGTTGCTGCTCGTGTATCCTCCCGGCTCATGGCGCGATATGTCCGCTCTTGGTCCGGCACAGGCATTTCGCCCTTGATCGCAAGCCCTAGACTGTCTCCATAGTCACCCGCTGGAGACCATCCATGTCCATTTCCGACACCGCGCTCATCGTCATCGACGTGCAGGAATCGTTTCGCCATCGCCCCTACTTCTCGGAGGCCGATGTCCCCGTCTTCCTTGCCAAGCAGCGGGCGCTGATTGAGGGCGCCAAGGCCGCCGGCATCGCGATCATTCAGATCTTCCATGTCGAGGATAGCGGCCCGTTCGCGGAGAGCTCCGGGCTCGTCAGGCCGCTCGAGCCGCTCGCCATCACGCCGGATGCGGTGTTCAGGAAACGCCGCCACAGCGCACTCGTCGGCAGCGGGCTCGACGTCTGGTTGACGCGCAACGGCATCAGGCGGCTAATCATCTCCGGCATCCGTACCGAGCAGTGCTGCGAGACGACGACACGGCACGCCTCGGATCTGGGTTACGCCGTCGACTATGTCGGCGAGGCGACCTTGACCTTTCCGATGACGGATTCGGCCGGCCGCACCTGGAGCGCAGCCGAGATCAGGGCGCGGACGGAGCTTGTTCTAGCCGGTCGTTTCGCGCGGATCACGACCGTCGCAGAGGCGCTCGCGCAACCCTCGCAGGCCATCGCCGCATGACCCAGGCGCAGCAGGACCAGCAGACGGTGCTGCCGGTCTATGTCGTGGTGCCGCCACGCGTGCTGCTGCTCGACGCCGCCGGCCCGATCGAGGTTCTGCGCAAGGCCAATCTCGAACAACAGGCCGTGCGCTTCGTCGTAACCTATGTCGGGCCGAGCGCGGCCGTCGCCAGTTCGATCGGACTGGCGCTGGCCGAGATCGCGCCCTTGCCCGAAAGCCTGCCGCGAGGCGCGCTCGTCGTGATCGCGGGCAGCGCCGACGAGCCGATGGGGCCGCCCGCAGAAAGCCAGGGCGCCGATGAGCGCGACGAGGCTGCGATCGTCGCCTGGCTGGCGCGCGCAATCCGTCCCGGCATCAAGCTGGTGTCGATCTGCTCGGGAGCCCTGCTGGCCGCGCGCGCCGGCCTTCTCGACGATCACGACTGCACCACCCATCATGGCTGCGTCGCCGCACTGGCGCGGCTGGCGCCGAAGGCGCGCATTCGCGAGAATCGGCTCTTCGTCGAGGACGGCGACCGCCTGACCAGTGCCGGCATCACGGCCGGCATCGACCTGATGCTGCACATCGTCGCGCAGATGGCCGGGCCTGGCTGCGCGCTTGCCGTGGCGCGCTACCTGGTCGTCTATCTCCGCCGTGCGGGCTCCGATCCGCAGCTTTCGCCCTGGCTCGAGGGGCGCAATCACATCCACCCCGCCGTTCACCGCGCCCAGGATGCGGTCACGGCCGATCCGGCGCGCAGCTGGTCCGTCGAGACCCTCGCAGACGCGTCGGCGACGAGCCCGCGCCATCTCTCGCGGCTGTTCAATGCCCATGCGGGCATGAGCGTCACGGCCTATGTCAATCTGATGCGGGTCGCGCTCGCCCGCGAGCTTCTGGCAGGGTCGCGCCTCGACATCGAGGCGGTGGCCGAACGCGCCGGCTTCGCCTCGCCTCGGCAACTGCGCCGCGCCTGGGGCCGCTTCAACGACCTGCCACCGAGCCGCTCGCGGCTGAAGCAACCCGAGACGTGGCAGTAGTTCATCCGTTGTGTTCAGGTGTCGGGCCGTCAGGCCCTGCGCTGAAGCGGCTCGGCAGGATCGAAGCGGCTCGGCACGGGATCGAGCCCGAGCCGGTCGCGCAGCGTGCCGTCGCGATACTCGCTGCGGAACAACCCTCGCTTGCGCAGCAAGGGCACGACTTCGCTGGTGAAGAGCTCGAACTGCGTCGGCAGAATCGGCGGCATCACGTTGAAGCCGTCGGCCGCCCCCGAGACGAACCAGTCCTCGATCACGGTGGCGATCTGTTCGGGCGTTCCGGTGGCGGTGAAGTGACCGCGCGCACCGGCCAGGCTGTGGAGCAGCCCGCGCAGGGTCGGGCGCTCCCGGGCGACGAGGGCGGTGATCGACTGCGACCGGCTACGCGAAGCCTCCACCAGCGAGGGATCGGGAAAGTCGTCGACCGAGAGCACTTGATCGAGCTTCAGATGCGAGAAATCATGCCCGCCGAAGCGGTTGGACAGCCGCGCAAGACCGACGCTCGGATGAGACAACGCGTTCAGTTCGTCCCAGACACGCTGCGCCTCCCGTTCGGTCGAGCCAATCGCGGCGCTGATGCCCGGCAGGATGACGACCTGATCGGGCCTCCGGCCCAAGGCCTGCGCCTGGGTCTTGATGTCCGCATAGAAGGCGATCGCGCTCTCCTTCTGGAGATGCGCGGTGAAGATCGCCTCGGCGTACCGGGCGGCGAAGGCGCGGCCGTCGGTCGAGGCGCCGGCCTGGACGAACACCGGACGGCCTTGCGGCGAGCGCGGAATGTTCAATGGGCCCGCGACCTTGAAGAAGGGCCCGCGATGGTCGGCACGGCCGATGCGATCGGTGCGGGCGTAGGCGCCGCCGGCCCTATCGTCGACGATGGCATCGCGCGCCCAGCTGTCCCAGAGCTTCGAGACCACCTCGACGAACTCGTTGGCGCGCGCATAGCGCTGGTCGATCCCTGCCTGCCGGTCCTGGCCGAAATTGGCGGCGGCGGCCGGCGCCCAGGAGGTGACGATATTCCAGCCGACGCGCCCACCGCTGAGATGATCGAGCGAGGCGAATTGCCGGGCGAGATTGTAGGGCTCGCTATAGGTGGTCGAGGCCGTCGCAATCAGGCCGATGCGGTCGGTCAGCGCCGCGAGCGCGCCGAGCAGCGTCAGCGGCTCCAGCTCGCCACGCGCCGAATGGTCCAGATCCTCGCCCAGTACGACATGATCGGCGAAGAAGATCGAATCCAGCTTCGCCGCCTCGGCAGCCAGCGCAAGCTCTTGATAGTAGCGCAGATCGGTCAGCGCGCGCCGCGTCGAGCCGTCGTGGCGCCAGGCCGCCTCGTGATGGCCACGGCCGTTGATGAAGAGGTTGAGATGCAGTTCACGCGTCATGGCGATGACCTTCCCGAGACATGAAATCAGATCGCGTCGGCGACGCCGAGCGACGCCAGAAGTTCGGCGCGCAGGGCGTCGAAACGGGCGTCCTTGCCGCGCGGATGGGCGAGCGCCACGGGGCGGTCGACGATGATGCGGCCCTCGTCCATGACCAGCACGCGGTCGGCGAGCTTGATCGCCTCATCGACATCATGAGTGACGAGCAGCACGGTCGGCTGGCGATCCCTGATCAGCCGGAACAGCAATTCGTGCATCCGGATGCGCGTCAGCGCGTCGAGCGCGCCGAAGGGTTCGTCGGCCAGCAGCAGGCGCGGTTCCCTGACCAACGAGCGCGCCAGCGCCACGCGCTGTTGCTCGCCGCCCGAGAGCGTGTTGGGCCAGGTGCCCTCACGGCCCGCCAGTCCGACGTCTGCGAGCGCGGCGCGGCCGCGTTCGTCTGCCTCGGGCGAACGCAACCCGAACACGACGTTCTGCAGCACGTTCTTCCAGGGCAGCAGGCGCGAATCCTGGAACAACACCGAGCGGTCTGCCGGCACGTCGATCGTGCCCTCCCCCTCGACGCCGTCGTCGAGGCCGGCCATGGCGCGCAGCAGCGTGCTCTTGCCCGAACCGCTCTTGCCGATCAGCGCCACGAATTCGCCGGGTGCGAAGTCGAGCGAGACCTCGGCGAGCACGCGGCGGCCGGAAAAGCTCCGGGTCACGTCGCGCAGCCGAACCGCCGGCGCGAGCGCCTGGCCCTCCGGACGATAGGGATGGAGGGCAAGCGTCATGACGCCATCGCCTTGCGATAGGACAGCGCCTTGCGCTCCCAGACGCGGACCGCGAAGTCTGAGCCGAGCCCCAGCACCGCATAGATCGCAAGGCCGACGACGATGATGTCGGTCTGGCCGTAGTCGCGGGCCCGGTTCATCAGATAGCCGATGCCCTCGCTCGTATTGATCTGCTCCAGCACCACGAGTGCGGTCCAGCAGGTCGTGACGGCGAGCCTGAGGCCGGTGAAGAAGCCAGGCAGAGCGCCCGGCAACGCGACCTCGCGAAGGAATGCGCCTCGTGTCAGGCCGACGCTGCGGGCAAGCTCGACATGGCGGATGTCGATGCCGCGCAATGCTGCATGGGTGTTGATGTAGACGGGTACCAGCACGCTCGACGCGATCAAGGCGACCTTCATCGTCTCGCCAATGCCGAGCCAGAGGATGGCGAGCGGGATCAATGCCAGGGTCGGGACCGCGCGCTTGATCTGGACCAGCCCGTCGATCGAGGCCTCGCCGACCCGGCTGAGACCGGAGGCGAGCGCCAGAACGAGCCCAAGCGCCACACCGATGCCGAGCCCCAGATAGGCCCGCTGTGCCGATGCCAGGAAATGATCGGCGAGCGTGCCCGAACTCAGCAGTTCGAAGCCAGTGATCAGCGCCGTCGAAGGCGCCGCGAGGAACCTCGGCGAAATCCAGCCGACGGCGGAGGCCAGTTCCCAGAGCGCAACGAAAGCCACGGGGCCGAACAGGATCGCGCCGGGAGGCAGGCGCCGGGGTGCAAGCGCAGGCACATGGCGTTGGCTGGGCGCGACGGCGACAGCTGGACGCTTGGAAAGCTGCTCATGCGCGTGAGCTTCCAGAGCAAAATCGTAGAGGGTCATGAAGGAGCCCGATCCGCTGGTTTCAGTTGGTCTTTCCAGCGATCACGTCATCGAAACGCAGGTCGAACTCCGCGCGGGCATCGAGGTGCCTGGGCAGGTCGCCAGCCGCGTGGATGACGTCGATCAGCGCCTGCTGGACCGGGATCAGGCTCGACAGAGAGGGAAAATCGTAGCGCCCTTCGGATTCGACGATCCTGCGCGCGTCGGCGGGCTTCAGTTTCTGGCGCTTGACGTAATAGGCATCGACCCAGGCGTCCGGGTTCGCCTGCGACCAGCGGCTGGCGTCGATCCAGGCGAGGACGAACTCGCGGATGGCGGCGGCCTTCGCCGGATCGTCGAGCGCCTTTTGGCTGGCGTAGAGGTAGGTCAGGCTCTTCGGCAGCCGGTCGTTCTGCGCCTTTGGCAGGGCGCTGGCGCCGCGATCGGCAAAATCGGCCAGATAGCGCGAATAGTGCGGCTCGTTCAGCGCGGCGACGTCGACCTGGCCAGACCGGACGGCATCGGGAAAATCGGCCGCGCGCAGCGGCACGAGCTTCACGTCCTTGCGCGTCAGCCCCGCGAGCTTCAGCGCGTTGAGCACGAAGGGCTGGCGGCCCGTACCCTCGCCATAGGCGATGCTCTTGCCGCGCAGTTCTTCAAGGCTGTTGATCTTGAGGCCCGGCCGAACGGCGAGGAAGTAGTCCGTTTCCGAGGAGGTCCGTGCCGCGACGATCGGAATGCGCTCGCCGGCCGCATGCGCTTGGATCGGCGGCGTATTGCCCACCGTCGCAAGGTCGAGCGCCCCCGCCCGGAAGGCCTCGAGGATGGCCGGGCCACCGAGAAAATTCGCGTAGGTCACCGTGCTGGAGAGCTTCGCCTGCTCGCCCGACGCCTGGATCAAGGTCTGCAGGGCCTCGTTCTGGTCGGCGACGACGAGCTTCGTGCCGACTGGGATAGCCTTTGGAAGCGCCGGCTGCGCGTGGGCGCGGATCGAAAGCAAGCCAAGCACGGGCAGCACCAGAGACGCCCCCAGCATCTGACGGCGGCTACCGCCAAGCCGTCCGAACAGATCGAACCCCGCAAACATTGCACGCCTCCTCGCATCACCGTCCCAGCCGCTGGCGGTCAAAGCCGCGCCGAAACCTGTCCGAGTCTGCGAGAAGATCGTTCTTTAAGTCAAACAAACGTCCTTTTTAATATACGGAAGAATTGCGAAAATCGTTCTCCCTAAGTGCAATGGCGCATATGAACTGGTTTCGCGCCGGCCATGCCGGCGATTGCGCGCACAATTCCCACTAGCCGTCTTCATCGCGCGGGCCGGAGGGTAAAGCGTCCCACACGCTCCGATCGACGATCGGATCGCCCGACATCAACAGCGCCTGTCCTGAGACGCTTTCTATCCAAGGCATCACGACGACTTGGAGAAACCTGCCAAGCCGAGGGCGAACTAAGAAAACTCTCCCTCTCGGCGAGCGGCTAGCATCGAGATTGCGGTGAAGTCACCGCTTGGTGCACGCTGGGGAGCCCCGACATGTCAAACGGGATCGAACGCCGTTCGTTCTTGAAAGCCTCTGCCGCTTTCGCGGCGAGTGCCACCGGGACCTTCGCCTGCGTGGAAATTGCAAGCGCCGCGCCGATCGAGGTGCCGACCATCGACCGGCTGTCGCTACGCGTGCTGATTGACTCCGCACATGACCAGTTCCTCAAGCCCAGCACGGTTCAGGGCGTGCAGCATATCCCACCGGGGTCGGGTCGCGGCGCCGACTATCGCCAGGTCCTGCACAACCAGTGGGGCCTGTCGCTCTTCCTCGAATCCCAGCAGGGCGCAGATGCGCGCACCATCCTGCTCGATTTCGGCTACAGCCCCGATGCGCTGCTGAACAACATCGGCATCCTCAAGGTCGATCCGACCAAGGTCGACGCGCTGATCGTCAGCCATGGCCATCACGACCATTACGGCGGGCTGAACGGCTTCCTCGCGAAGTACCGCGGAGCGCTCGCGCCGGATCTCAAGCTCTATGCCGGCGGCGAGGACAATTTCTGCCATCGCGTCAGCCCCGCCGCGGTGCAGGGCCAGTTCACCGATTTCGGCCAGCTCGACCGGCGGGACCTCGTCGCGCAGAAGGTGACGACCGTGCTCTGCGAGACGCCCACCGTCGTCGCAGGCCACGCCTTCACCACCGGCCAGATCCAGCGCCGCTCGATCGAGCGTATCCTGCCCAACACTTTCGTCGAGCGCGGTATCAAGGACGGGCTTGGCTGCGACGCCGGCCACTACAGCGCCGCCGAACTCGCCGGCAAGCCGATCCCGGACGAGCATGTCCACGAGCACGCCACCTGCTTCAACATCAAGGGCAAGGGTCTCGTCGTCATCAGCTCCTGCGGCCATGTCGGTATCGTCAATTCAGTGCGGCAGGCCCAAGAGGTGTCGGGCGTCGAGAAGGTACATGCCATCGTCGGCGGCTTCCATCTCGGACCGGCGCCGAAGGAGTATCTCCAGCAGGTCGTCGCCGAGGTCGGCAAGCTCAAGCCTGACGTCGTCATCCCTATGCATTGCAGCGGGCTCAACTTCGCCCTCGAAGCGCAGGCGCAACTGCCCGAGAACGTCATCGTGCCCACGACCGGCAGTCGTATCGTCTTCTCGTCCTGAGATGCGCACACGCAGCCGCCCCTCTTCGCCCCTCACGCTGTGGCATCTGGCGCTAGCGCTGGCCTTCGCGCTGCTGTTCGGGGTGGTCGGCTCGGGGCTGGTCCGGGCGCAGGAGCCGGCGCGGCGCTCGGCTTCGGAGCTGATGGACGTGCTGATGTGGAACCGCGAGCCGGTCGGGGGACCCTTCGCCTTGACCGACCAGAACGGCAAGACGCGCAGCGATACGGATTTCCGCGGCAAGATGATGCTGGTCTATTTCGGATTCACCTACTGCCCCGACATCTGCCCTACCGACCTGGTGGAGATCAGCCGCACCCTCGACCAGCTTGGAGCTGCCGGCGAGATCATCCAGCCGGTCTTTGTCACGCTGGACCCGGAGCGGGATACGCCGTCGCATCTGGCGGAGTATGTCCCGCTGTTTCATCCGCGCCTGATCGGGCTGACGGGTAGCACCGAGGCGATCCGGCAGGCCGCGGACGCCTACAAGGTCTTCTACCGGAAGGTCGAGACCGGCGTCGGCGACTACACTGTCGACCACAGCGCCTACATCTATCTGCTCGACACCGAAGGCCGCTATCTCGGCTTCTTTCCGCCGAACACACCGGCCGAGCGGATGCTGACCATCATCCGATCGCATCTGCCGCGGGATTGAGCTGCGCCGGCACGAGCCGATGCGTCGCACGAGCCATACGCAGCCTCGTCAACCCACGCGCCGGATGGGTTCGCCGGCGCGATAGCGCGCATCCCGGATCGATGCCGGCAGAATTCCTTCCCCGACACTGAAGTCGTGCGACTGCATTCTTTCCCAGCGCTCGTGAACAAAAAAATCCTATGCGGCTTCCTTAAGGCGGCCCCCAGCGAAATGATCTTGCTCCCTTACGTCAATTCGCACGCCCCCATTTCCGGGAGCGTCCGACGAACCGGAGCCTGTTCATGCCCGCCCTCACCTTCCTGCGCCGCAGCGTCGCAGTGCTTGCAGCCTCCGTTACTCTTACCGGCACGGCCTTCGCCCAGTCGGATGCGCTGGTCTCGACCGACTGGCTCGAAAAGAACCTGGACAACCCGAAGGTCAGGATCGTCGAGGTCAGCGTCGAGCCGGGCCTGTTCGAGCGGGGCCATATCCAGGGCGCGCAGAACGTGGTCTGGCACACCGACCTCGTCGACACCGTCGAGCGCGACATCGCCAAGCCCGAGAAATTCCAGGCGCTGGCCCGCAAGCTCGGCGTCGACAAGGACGTGACCGTCGTTCTCTACGGGGACAGCAACAACTGGTTCGCGGCGTGGGGAGCCTGGGTGTTCGACATCTACGGTCTGCGCGACAACGTGAAGTTGCTCGATGGCGGCCGCAAGAAGTGGGAGCTGGAGAAGCGCCCGGTCTCGACCAACCCGCAGGCGGCCAAGGCGTCGAACTTCACTGCGCCTGAGCCCAACCGCAAGCTGCGCGCCCGCCTGACCGATGTCGTGGCGACGGTCGAGAAGAAATCGGACGCGCGCATCCTCGACATCCGCTCGGTCGACGAATTCTCCGGCAAGATCATCGCGCCGGCCGGCTTCCAGGAACTCGCGCTCCGCGCCGGCCATATTCCCGGCTCGGTGAACGTGCCCTGGGCGCAGGCCGTCAACCAGGCCGACGGCACCCTGAAGTCACCGGAAGAGCTGAAGAAGCTCTACGCCAATGTCGGCATCGACGGCTCCAAGCCGGTGATCACCACCTGCCGCATCGGCGAGCGCTCGAGCCACACCTGGTTCATCCTGTCGCGCGTGCTGGGCTACCAGGTCGCCAACTATGACGGCTCCTGGACCGAATACGGGAACGTGGTCGGCCTGCCGATCAACAACCCGGCCGGTACGGTCTGGGGCGGCAAGTAAGCCAATACCCTGTCAGGATCATGAGCATTTCCGACGACACTGGCGCGCTCGACTATCATCGGGCGCGCGAAGCAGCCGCCGCATCGGACACATCCGATGCGGCTGCTTCGTCTGTGGCGCTTCCGCCCTTGCGCATCGTCGTCGCCGTTGTGGTGGCGCTCGTGCTTGCCGCCGCTATCCATCTCGTCGGCGTTCATGGCGAACCGGCAACGCAGTTGCAGCTCTCGCTCATCCTGGGCGCGGCCTTCGGCTTCGTATTGCAGCGCTCGCGCTTCTGCTTCTTCTGCATCTGGACCGACTGGCTCGACAGGCGCGATCCGCGCGGGCTGCTCGGCATTCTGACAGCGCTCGCGGTCGGGATCGTCGGCTACACGCTGATCTATGGCGCCTGGCTGCCGGAGCCCTCTGGCACGCGCCTGCCACCGACCGCGCATATCGGACCCGTGAGCCTCGCGCTCGTGTTCGCGGGTCTCGCCTTCGGCGCGGGTATGGCCATTTCGGGCTCCTGCCTCAGCGCCCATCTCTATCGCCTCGGCGAAGGCTCGCCGACATCGCCTTTCGCGCTGATGGGCGCGGTCGCCGGCTTCATCCTCGGCTTCCTGAGCTGGAACGAGCTCTATCTCTGGACGATCTCGGATGCACCCGTGCTCTGGCTACCGCGCCATCTCGGTTATGGCGGGGCTTTGGTCGCGAGCCTGGTGGTGCTGGCGACAATTGCCTGGTTGCTGCTGAAGACCGGAGTCAAGACACCGTCGCCAGTATCGACCGAGGCGGTGGATCCGTTGGCGGTCATCTTCACGCGGCGCTGGCCGGCCTGGCTCGGCGGAATCTTCGTCGGTCTTATCGGCGTTGCGGCCTATCTGAGGCTGTCTCCACTCGGCGTCACCGCCGAAATTGGCTCGCGCTCACGGCAACTAGCGACGGGCCTCGGCATCCTGCCTTCGCGGCTGGAAGGCCTCGATAGCTTCCGCGGCTGCGCCACCATTGTCCGGGACGCACTGCTGACTCCCAACGGCCTGTTCATCGCAGGGATCGTACTGGCGGCCTTCGCCTCGGCATTGGCGGCCGGCGAGTTCAAGCCACGGCGGCCGGATGCCAGACATGTTGTGCGCGGACTGATCGGCGGAGCGCTGCTGGGCTGGGGGACGGTGATCGCGCTTGGCTGCACGGTCGGCACGCTGCTCTCCGGCATTTCGGCGGGAGCGGCTTCAGGTTGGGTCTTTGCAGCGACGATCATCACGGGTGCGACGGCAACCCTGAAGTTCGGGCGCCGCGTCGGAGTGCTCCCTTGAAACGGCTAGCGAGGCCGCAGAAGGGCGGCGGGTCGGCATCGACCTTCCGTGGTCATTGGCTACCGTCGCGCGAGGATGGCCACCATCCTGCTTCACGCCGTTTTTCGGTGACGACATGAACGACCCG
Organism: Allobosea sp. GW822-FHT03F07; assembly: GCF_058801345.1. Taxonomy (NCBI): domain Bacteria; kingdom Pseudomonadati; phylum Pseudomonadota; class Alphaproteobacteria; order Hyphomicrobiales; family Alloboseaceae; genus Allobosea; species Allobosea sp. GW822-FHT03F07. The sequence continues at coordinate 428 of NZ_JBXAND010000018.1, read as the reverse complement.
GGTTCCGACCGCCCCAGGACCACGGGCGAATGGTGGTTTGATTTCGTGTTTCGTATTGTCGTCCTGCTTCTCGCAGGCCTGTGGCTTGTGTTTCCACCCCATGGCTCGGGTGGGTAGACCGCATCAGGCGGCCCGCTCGGCATGAGCCGATCGCACATATCGCGGCGGCTTCGAGGCAGGCGAGGATCGCGATCGGACCAGTGGTGGATGGGCCGACATGGAACGAAATTCTCTTTGTCTACCCGACTTTGGCATTGCGTCCTATTCGCTGAAGATTGCTGGAATGACACTCACAAGCTATTGTAATCGCTGTATTTTACTGCACGGAGAGCACGATGGCCCGCCCCGCAATTCGCCGCCTGGTTCAAGCCGGCCTCGTTCTCGGAGCCTTCTCGTTGTGCTTCGGCGTTGTCGCCGGTGCTCGCGCC
>NZ_JBXAND010000017.1:0-52259 GCF_058801345.1 Allobosea sp. GW822-FHT03F07 | reverse complement strand
CTGCCGTCGTCCCCGCTGGCACAACCGGCGGTCGATCGGTGCCGCCTCTTGACTTAAACCGCGATAGAGAAGCGGACTTTCATCGCGACGCGATCCGGCAGGTGCGTCACCTCCGATCGGCATTCAAAGCCGAGGTGAACTCGCGCGCGAGGCTGATGAATTCCTTGAACGCGGCAGACGGGTTCTTCCGACCAGGATAGTAGAGGCACAGCGGCGCGACCGGCTTCATCCAGTCGTCGAGGACTTTGACCAGGCGACCCGTCTCGATCTCCTCACGAACATCCGACTCCATGAAGAGCCCCAAGCCGGTCCCTCGGAGGACGGCCGTCCGCGAGAGGCTTGCCTCATCGAGGGTGATTGGCCCTTTGACATCAACCTGGACCGGTTGGCCGTCTTTCTCGAAGTGCCATTTGTAGATTCCGCCATCGGGCAGCCGGATGCGAATGCAGGCATGATTGAGCAGGTCGAGCGGAACTCGCGGTCGACCATGCTTCTCAAGATAGATTGGCGACGCGACCACGACATAGGTTCGGGCGTGGCCGAGCGGAACAGCGATCATGTCGCTGGGCACGAAGTCGGCGCTCCGGACGCCGAGATCGAAGCCATCGGCAACGATATCGAGCAGACGACCTTCCGTCACGAGGTCGATATGAACCTGCGGATAGCGACGCAGATATTCCAGGATCACCGGCTCCAGAATCTCCCGCGCCGCGGTTGGGAAGGCATTGATCCTGATCGTCCCGGACGGCACCTCTTGCTGTGACATCGCGCTGTCCATGGCGCTGTGGATCTCGACGAGAGCGGGCCCGATCTGTTCGACGAAGTTTCGCCCGGCATCGGTGAGGGAGACGCTCCGCGTCGTGCGGTTGAAGAGGCGGATGCCGAGCTGCCTCTCGAACTTCGCGATGAGATTGCTCAGCGCCGTCGTCGAGATCTGCAGTTCCACCGCCGCTGCCCGGAACGATTTCCGCCGCGCGACCGCCATGACGGCATCGAGCTCAATGAGGTTATGGCCGATCATTGTCCCGGATTTCGAAACGTTTCATCCCGCTTTATCCCGATTATCGATCGAGCTGTCCAACGCTAAGTGAAAGGCCGTAGGAGCAGCCGCTGAGGCAAGATCTGAACAGATCAGCCGGTGGTCAGGTCCGCAGAATTCAACGCTGAGGATGACAACAATGTCTCTGGAACTACATTCGCCAATCGCACGGTACTTCACCGCTGACCTCGATCCAAACCCTCAAGTGATGGCCGATTGCTTTTCGGACAACGCTACTGTTCGGGATGAGAACCATGTCCACACCGGCCGGGACGCGATCCGTCAGTGGAAGGTTGATTACTCGAAAAAATACACCGCAACGTCGACGCCGATTGCAGTCGCCGATGAACGAGGCCGCACCGTTGTGACCTGCAAGGTCGAAGGTAATTTCCCGGGCAGCCCGATCGACCTGCGTTACTTCTTTCGCCTGGAAGGCGATAAGATCGGCGAACTGGAGATCACCCTGTGAACCCGTTCATCAGTCTCGAAGGCAAGCGGGCGCTCGTGACGTCCGGCACACGTGGCGCAGGTGCCGCGACCGTCAAGCTCTTCCGCGAGCTGGGCGCCAAGGTCCTGAGCAACGCCAGGTCGAAACCTAATGACCTGCCGGCGGAGATGTTCGTCGGCGCCGATCTTACGACGCGAGAGGGCTGTGCGCGGTTGGCTCAGGCCGTTCGAGAGCGCCTCGGCGGCGTCGACATCATCGTTCACATGCTGGGTGGGTCGTCGGCTCCTGCAGGCGGCTATGAGGCCCTTTCCGATGAGGCGTGGCGCAAAGAGCTCGACCTCAATCTGATGCCGGCCGTTCGCCTCGATCGCGAGCTGGTGCCGGGGATGACGGCTCAAGGCAGCGGCGCCGTGGTGCACGTTACCTCCATCCAGCGCGTCATGCCCTTGCCTGAATCGACGATCGGCTATGCCGCTGCAAAGGCCGCGCTCTCCTCCTATAGTAAAAGCCTGTCCAAGCTGGTCTCGCCGAAAGGGGTCAGGGTCGTCCGCGTCTCTCCGGGATGGATTGCGACGGAGGGGTCGATCGCTTTCGCCGAGCGTCTTTCCGGCGACCAAGGCGTCGATGTCGAGGCTGCCAAGCAGATGATCATGGCTGCGCTCGGCGGCATTCCGATCGGTCGGCCGGCCGAGCCCGAGGAAGTCGCAAGCCTGATCGCCTTCGTCTCCTCGGATCGCGCAGGTAGCATCACGGGGACCGAATATGTCATCGACGGCGGGACTGTCCCCACTGTCTAGGCGAGTTCGCGACCGCTCGACTTGGCTCTGGACGCGGGCGCAGGTTCCGCGGCGTCTGTGGCAGCGGTGTGAGCATAGATCGCGTCGCGCAGCTGCAGGACCAGGCGGTTGAGCTCCGCAAGGCTGCCGGGAGATTGCCCGGACGCCGTGAGCAGGCTGTCGTTCACGCAGCCTGCCCTGAAGCGCAGGTGATCGCCCTCGGGCGTCAGGGCGACGATCACCTGGCGCTCATCCTCGGGATTGCGGGCCCTTCGCACCAGGCCGGCCGCGTCCATGCGCTTCAGCAGCGGCGTCAGCGTGCTGGGTTCGAGCGCAAGCCGCTGAGCGATGCCTCCCACGGTCTGGGCATCGTCGCGCCAGAGCACATTGAGCACGAGATACTGCGGATAGGTCAGTCCGAGTGCATCGAGATAAGGCTTGTAGGTCCGCTGGATCGCCATCTCGGCGGAATAGATCGAGAAACAGAGCTGGTCTTCCAACGGCACCGGGGGGCCTGGGGCCTTCTTCGTCATCATCGGCTCTCCGTCGCCGCTCACGCAGCCGTGATCGTCGAAACATATATCGCGATAACAAACACGATTGACAAGATCCAGCTCATCTCCCAAGTTAATTATCGCAATAACAGTTATCTCAATATCAAATGAAGGAGCAGGTTCATGATCAAGCCGTTTCGCAACGCTCTCGTCGCCGCAGCCGCCCTCGGCTCCGTTTCGCAAGCCGCCCTGGCCCAGACACCGAAGTCCGCCCAGCCTGCCGCGGCCAGGAATGTCGTCCTCGTCCACGGCGCTTTCGCCGATGGCTCGGGATGGCGAGGCGTCTACGACCTGCTCACGGCTCGCGGCTATCGCGTGACGATCGTCCAGAACCCGCTGACCTCGCTCGAGGACGACGTCGCCGCCACCAAGCGGGCTCTCGACCGGCAGGACGGCCCGACCATCCTGGTCGGCCATTCCTGGGGCGGCACAGTGATCACCGAAGCCGGCGTGGATCCGAAGGTCAGCGGCCTTGTCTACGTCTCGGCCCTCTCTCCCGACGCCGGCGAGACGACGGCCCAGCAATATGAGGGCTTCGCGCCTGCGACCGAGTTCGTCCTCGACAAGGCGCAGGACGGCTTCGCCTTCGTGGATCGCGACAAGTTCAAGGCCGGCTTCGCCCACGACGCCAGCGACGCCGATGTCGCCTTCATGCGGGACTCGCAGGTGCCGATCAATCTTTCGGCCTTCGGGACCAAGCTGAAAGCCGCCGCCTGGCGCACCAAGCCGAGCTGGGCCTTGATCGCCAGCGAGGACAAGGCCTTCGATCAGGCCATGCTGGACCATATGGCCAAGCGCATCGGCGCCAAGGTCACGAAGGTTTCGGCCAGTCATGCGCTCTTCATCACGCAGGCCACGGTCGTCGCCGACGTGATCGACCAGGCCGCCAAGCAGGCCGCCGCCGCGGCGAAATAACCCGCCAGCTGTCCTTGCTGCTCTTGGGGCAGCCCCTGCAAATCAGAGAGACCGAAAGATGACTGACAATCACGCCCCCGGCGATGCCGGGGGCCTCGAACGACGCGCGCGCGAAAACCAGGCGGAGCGCAAAGCCAATCTGCAATCGACATACGACTTCATCATCTGCGGAGCCGGCTCGGCAGGATCCGTGATCGCGCGTCGCCTCGCCGACAACCCAGCCTGCAGCGTTCTGCTGATCGAGGCCGGACCGGATGACGAGGCTGAGTCCGTGCTCAACCCTTCTCTGTGGCCCACCAATCTCGGCTCGAACCGCGACTGGGGGTTTCAGGCGGAGCCGAATCCTCATCTCGACGGCCGGGCGCTTTCCATGTCGATGGGCAAGGGCCTTGGCGGCGGATCCAGCGTGAACGTCATGGTCTGGGCCCGCGGCCATCGCAGCGACTGGGATCACTTCGCGGCCGAAACGGGCGATGCCGGCTGGAACTACAACTCGGTTCTCGACATCTATCGTCGGATCGAGAACTGGCAGGGTCGGCCGGATCCCAAATATCGCGGCACGAGCGGGCCGGTATGGGTTCAGGCGGCGAAAGATCCGAGCCCCATCGCCGGCGCTCTGCTGGAAGCAGCGGAAGGCCTCGGCATCCCTCGTTTCGATCATCCCAACGGTGAGATGATGGAAGGCGTCGGCGGGGTTGCCTATGCCGATATGCTGGTTCGCGAGGGAAGACGACACTCCCTATACCGGGCCTATGTCTTGCCGATCGCCGATCGTCCCAACATCACGATCCTGACCGAGACGGTCGTTCGGCGTGTGCTGTTCGACAGGCGCCGCGCAATCGGTGTGGAGATCGAAAGAGCAGGCTCGATCTCGTCGATCAAGGCAAGCACCGAGATCGTGATCTCGACGGGCGCGATCAGCACGCCCCAGTTGCTCATGCTGTCTGGCGTCGGCGATCGTGACGAACTGGCTTGGCTCGGCATTCCCGTCGTCCAGCACCTCCCTGGTGTCGGCCGCAATCTGCAGGATCACGTCTCGTTCGGCTGCACATGGGAGTACCGGAAGCCGATTGCGCCACGCAACAGTGGCAGCGAAGCGACCCTCTACTGGAAGAGCCGGCCCGACCTGACCGCGCCGGATCTGCTCTTCTGCCAGGTGGAGTTCCCGGTTCCGAGTGAGCGGACGGCTCTTCTAGGGGTGCCTAACCATGGCTGGACGATGTTTGCGGGGCTCGCCCAGCCCTACAGTCGTGGTCGGATACGCCTCAAGTCTGCCGATCCGAGCGAGAGGCCTGTCGTCGACGCCAACATGCTGTCGGATCCGCGCGACCTGGAAGCGGCTCGGGCTTGTGTAAAGCTTTGCCGCGAGATCGGCAGCAGCGACGCATTTAAGCCGCTGGTCAGCACCGAACGTATCCCTGGAACTGGTCGTCAGGTCGACGATGCCTTCATCCGAGATGCTGCGGTGACCTACTGGCATCAGAGCGGCACCGCGAAAATGGGCTCGGATGACATGTCGGTGGTCAATGCCAAGCTCGCGGTGCATGGGATCGCCGGCCTGCGGATCGCCGATGGCTCGGTGATGCCGCGTGTCACCACCGGCAACACCCAGGCTCCTTGCGCCATCGTTGGCGAGCGAGCTGCCGATCTCATACGACGGCAGTACCGGCTGTAAGCCAAGCCTTTTAACCCATATATGCTGAAGCGCGCTGACCGCGCTTCAGCAATCACTGCATGGCGGTGAGGCACATATCCTTTCCCAGTCCGTTCCGTTCGATGCACCCGCTGCGTTGCGCCCGGAAGCGCGGAACAGAGGTCCGGGCGAGACGCGCCAGGTCCGGACATCGGGAGGCTGCCCGCAAGCGGACAGTAAGCGCGGCGATTTCACCGCGCTTCTTGTTGCACCATTGGCGGATGTTCAAGCAAACCGCACGAGATTGAGTGCCGGGAGCGGACCACCGGGAAACTGGACGAGGCGGGCGCCGATGGCGAGCGGCCCGAGGTCAATCCCGAAGAAACCTAGCAGGTCGATCAGCCCGCCGATCTCCGCCTTGGCCTGCGCGTCGTCGCCCGAATAGAACAGCACGCGCCGGCCGCCTTCCGCCCCGGGGTTGCCGGCGAGAAGCGGCGGCTGGAGATGGTTGAAGGCCTTCACCACCCGAGCCCCCGGCACGAGCCCGACGAAGACCTCCGAGGAGGCACGCCCGTTGAGTTCGGCCGGCTTGAACAGCGGGGCCTCGATCGGATTGTTCGCATCGATGACAATGCGCCCGCCGAAGTCAGGCAGCCCCCCGAGTGCCGCTGGCAGCTTCGACCAGTTCACCGCGACGAGGACGATGTCCTTCGACGCCGCGTCCTCGCGGGTGCTCGCCTCGATGGTCGGGCCGATGGCGGCAACGATCTCCTTCAGGCTTTCCGGGCCGCGGCTGTTGGACAGAGTGGCCGCGATGCCGTTGCGGGCGAGCGCGGTGGCGAAGGCCTGGCCGATCTGGCCGGCGCCGATGATGCCGATGCTGGGCATTGGATTTCTCCTTTGATGTAGGTCTGGTCGGACGTCAGGCGGTGAGCCCGCCATCGGCGACGATGTCGGCGCCGGTGACGAAGGCCGCCTCCGGGCTTGCGAGGAAGGCGACGACGCTCGCGATCTCATGCGGCTGGCCATAGCGGCCGATCGCCATGCCGGGGCCGACAATCGCGGCGACCGGCCCGTCCGCCGGGTTCATCTCGGTGTCGGTCGGGCCGGGATGCACGGTATTCACCGTGATGCCCTTCGGTCCGAGGTCTCGCACCAGCGAGCGGTTGAAGCCGGTGATCGCGCCCTTTGTCAGGGTGTAGAGCGAAGCGGTCGGGAAGGCGGCGTAGCGCGTCATCGACGAGCCGATCTGGATGATGCGTCCGCCCGCCTTCATATGCCGCGCCGCTTCCTGCGTCGCGACGAAGACGCCGGTGACGTTGACCGCGATCATCCGCTCATAGGTCTCGAACGGGATCTCCTCGATGGGGCCTCCCAGGCCGAGGCCGGCATTGTTGACGAGGATGTCGAGCCCGCCGAATGCCTGGATCGTCTGGGCCACCGCGGCGCGCACGGCCTCCGGCTTGCCGGCGTCGGCCTCGATGGCAAGCGCCTTGCCACCGTCCGCCTCGATCTCAGCGACAACCTGACGCGCCCTGTCCGGCGAGGCGCTGTAGGTGATAGCGACGGCGGCGCCGTCGGCGGCCAGCCTACGGGCGATTGCCGCGCCGATGGAGCGCGAGCCGCCGGTGACGAGGGCGGCCTTGCCTTTGAGGGGAAGAGAATACGACATGATCTGGTCCTTTCTTGACTTGGGCCTGGGTAGCCGGCGGTCGCGCCGACCGGCTGGTTGATGGAAGAGGCGCAACTCAGCCCTGAAGCTGCGCGAGAAGCCCGGCACCGTCCGCGACGGTCCAATGGTCGGTGATGCGGCCATCCCGGATGCGCATCACATCCATCACCGCGAAGCGGGTGGCACGGCCGGTCGGCGCAATGCCGAGGAAGGCGCCGCAATGCGTGCCGTGATAGGTCTTGTAGGTCGAGACGAGATCGCCTTCGGCGACCTGGAGATGGACCTCCGCCCGCCAGTCCGGGAAAGCCTCGCGGAACGTCCTATAAATCTCGCGGGTGCCGTCGCGGTCCGGACGGAAACCGCCGAAGGGCGTGTGGTCGACATAATCCGCGGCGAAGAGCTGCTCGAACACCGCGAAATCGCCGTCGCGTTGCACCTCGTCGAGCAGGCGGCGGATCACCGCCTTGTTCGCCTCCTCGCGGTTTCCGTTCCCTGCCGCCGCGGGTAGCGGCAGGAGCGCGCTGACGAGCCCGGCAATGGCCGTACGGCGGCCGAAAGAAGCGGCAAGGGTCGGAGACGTCATGGTCTTCACTCCGGTCGGTTTCGATGGAGCGAAGATGGCGGGTTTATTCCGGAGTGATTAGGCGGTATTGGTTTGATTGATTTTCAATCATCTCTTGAAAGACGAGATGGAGACACTCGCCAACCTTGAGAGCTTCGCGCGCAGCGCCGAGCTCGGCAGCTTCTCGGAAGCTGCGCGCCGGCTGTCCCTGACGCCCGCCGCCGTCAGCCGCAACGTCGCGATGCTGGAGCGCAATCTGGGTGTGCGCCTGTTCCAGCGCTCGACGCGCAAGCTGACCTTGACGGAAGAGGGGGAGCGTTTTCGACAAGCGATCGGCGGCAATCTCGAAGCCTTGCAGGCCGCCATTGCCGAAGCCGCCTCCGGCGCCGCAGAACCTGCCGGCACGCTTAAGGTGAGCCTGAGCCCCACCTTCGGCACGACGCATATCCTGCCATTGTTGCCGGATTTCCTGGCGCGCTATCCCCGCCTGCGCCCCGAATGGCATTTCGAGAACCGCCAGGTCGACCTCGTCGCCGAGGGCTACGACGCGGCGATCGGCGGCGGCTTCGACCTCGCGCCGGGCATCATCGCGCGTGCCCTCGCTCCGGCACACATCGTCGCTGTCGCTTCCCCCGCCTATATGGTGGGGCGGATGGCGCCAGTGGACCCAGCTGGTCTCGGCCAAGTCGACGGGATCGTCATGCGCTCGCTCAATTCCGGCCGGATTCGCCACTGGGCTATGCGTGATGCTGCCGGCACCGAGATGACGGCAATTCAGCCGGAAAGTCTCGTCGTCAACGATCCCATGGCGATGCGCGAGGCGGCCCGGCTTGGCCTCGGCGTCGCGATGCTGGCGGTGCCCGACGTCCTGCCCGATCTCGAAAGCGGTGCACTGATCCGGCTGCTGCCGCGTTGGTATGCCGATGCCGGCGCGATCTCACTTTACTACGCCTCCCGCACCCTGTTGCCGGCCAAGACCCGTGTCTTCGTGGAATGCGTCGTCGAGGCATTCCGGAAAAAGAAATTCGCCGAGCGCTTCGCCGGAAGCTTGGGTTAATCGCGAGATATGGAAAACCAGAGAACCATAAGACCATGGGCTGAAGCATCACCTTGCCGGGTCCCAGGCACTCGAACGGGATGGGAGCAGCGTCCGTTTGGCCCGCAGTCGGTTCTGTGGAGCGCCAACTCCTGACATAGGGGCACCACCCAAAGCCCGACATTCGCGTTCGCTCGGATTTACCACCGGGGCGTAGCTAGTCAGCAAATCGACCCATTTGTCCTGATCAGGCGCGCGCCGAGAACCGCTCCAGCACGGCCGTCAAGTTATGGCTTTCGCCCTGAGCCTCGTCGAGCACGAGCCGGCTTTCGAGATCGTCGAGATGCTCGCTCATGAGCGCGATCGCGCCCAGCTTGTCGCCGCGCGCAACGGCTCCGATGATCTGGCGGTGATGGTCGGCGCCGCACTGATCGCCATTTTTCCGTCGGTATAGGGCATCGACAAGCGAAATCCTGGCGAGAACCTTTTCCAGAAGTTCGAGCATCACCGGATTACCGCTGAGCCGCGCCAATTCGACGTGGAAGCGGCCCGCAAGCCTGGACTTCGCAGCGGCGTCGGGAGCGGCGTGAATGCGCTCCTCCTCGATCGTGAGTTCCTCGAGGGCGGCAATGCGGTCCGGCGTAGCGCGCTCGCAGACGCGCTCCAGCATGAGCAGTTCGAGGCTGCGACGGGCTTCCAGCAGGGCGCGCGCTTCCTCGATCCCGGGCTCCGCGACGAAGGCGCCGCGATTGCGCTTGCGTTCGACGATATGGTCGCGCTGGAGGACCGCGATCGCGCCGCGAACGACGGTACGGCTGACGCCGAAATGCGCGCCGATGACGTCCTCGGGTAGCTTCATGCCCGGGCGGAGCGCGCCCTCGGCGATCGCTTCCGAGAGCGTGTCGCAAATGCGTACGACGACGTCGTCCCCGGATATGTCGCTGACACGCTCGTTCATTGGGTATTCCGGCTGCCGTTTTTTGTGCCGATACCGATAGCCGCTACCGCCTTTCGGATACAGCCTATTCTAAGGGCAGTGCGTTGAAGTTTGTGCAAACAGTTTTGGTTTCAATTATGAAAGCGAAAATAGATTCTTTTATAAAATCGAGATTGAAATCAAAAATATATATAATATATCAATGCCTTAGTGTCATCATCAAAGCGCACCGTTGGCGCTTGGCATGCGCTTTGCCAGACGTTTCCCATCAATCGTAGAGAGGCGAGCGCTGGCGGCGTCGTTGGCGGCCGAAGCATTCGCTCTCGAACGCCCGGATGGTGCAGCATGTCGATGGCGGCTGAAATGAACCCGGAGCTTTCCGCGCCACGTCTTGGCCAGCGCCTCTCCGTGACCGGAGTGAGCCACGCCTATGCCGGGGCGGCCGCCATCGAGGATGTCGGCTTCGAGGTTCCGGCCGGCACGATCGCCGCGATCCTGGGTCCAAGCGGCTGCGGCAAGTCGACCATGCTGCGCGTCATCGCCGGGCTGCTGCGCCCTAACGCCGGCTCCGTGCGAATCGGCGAGCGCGACGTCACCGAGATCCCTGCGCGCGAGCGCAGCGTCGGCATGGTCTTCCAGAACTATGCGCTGTTCCCGCATCTCACCGTCGCGGATAATGTCGCCTACGGCCTGTCGCGCCTTCCGCGCGCGGAGCGCCGCGAGCGTGTCGACGAGCTGCTCAGGCTGGTGCGGCTCACAGCCTTTGCGGACCGCCTGCCGCGGCAGATGTCGGGGGGCCAGCAGCAGCGCGTCGCGGTTGCGCGCGCTCTGGCGCCGAGCCCGGCGATCATGCTGCTCGACGAGCCCTTCGCGGCGCTCGATCGCGGCCTGCGCGCCGATCTCCAGTTCGAGTTCGTCCGGCTCCAGCGCAGCCTCGGCATCACCGCGATCATCGTCACGCACGACCAGGACGAGGCCCAGTCGGTCGCTGACAGGCTGATCGTGATGAATCGCGGCCGCGTCGAGCAGTCAGGCCGACCGGCCGAACTCTACGATTCGCCTGCGAGCCTCTTCGTCAACGGCTTCGTCGGCCATGCATCGCTGCTGGAGGCCAAGGTCGAGGCGGATGCAAACGGCGCGGGCCTGCGGCTGAGTTCGGGCGCCATGCTCCCAATGCCCGCTCCTGTTGGGTTCGTGCCGGGTTCGCCTGTCGTCCTCGCGGTCAGGCCCGAACATGTGATGCTCCAGGCCGGCCCGTCCGCCGGAGCACTGCCCGCAAAGCGGCTGCTCTCCGTTCCGCAGGGGCCGCTGATGATGCACGACCTTCTGGTCGCCGGAACGCACCCCGTCCGCGCTGCGGAAAACCGCGTGCCCGGCTCGTCGACCGACGACCTGCCGGAGGACGTCTTCGTGACCTTCGCTCTCGATCGCTGCCGCCTGTTCCCCGCTCCCTGACCCTCATCGGAAGGATCGCCGCCATGACCAGCCATCCGCTCAGCCGCCGCCAGTTCACCGGCGCCCTCGCCAGCCTCGCAGGCCTGGGCCTGATGTCGCCGCAGTCCGCTCGCGCCGCGGGCTCCGTCGTCGCCGCTTCGTTTCCCAACGCCTGGGAGGACGCCTATCGCAGGGTCGTCGCGCCGCTCGTCAAGGCACAGGGCACGGAGCTGGTCGTCGCGCCGGCGCTTGCCCAGGACCAACTCGCCAAGCTGCTTGCCAACCCGTCGAAGCCGCCCTTTGACGCACTCCTGATGTCGCCCGGCCAGACCGCGGAAGCGGCATCGCGCGGGCTGATCGAGAAGATCGACCCGTCGAAGCTGAAGAACTGGTCCAAGCTCGACGCGGCTGCCCGCACCGAATACGGGCCCAACGTCACCGTCGAGATCAACGGCATCGCCTACAACCCGAGCCTGGTGCCCAAGCCCGCCGGCTACAAGGACCTGTTCGAGAACAAGGCCTATGACGGCAAGGTCGCCTGGATCGGCTTCGGCTCAAACACCGCGACCATGGCCTGGGTCGAGATCGCCAAGCTCTATGGCGGCGGCGAGGACGACATGACCCCCGTCTTCAAACTGCTCGCCTCGCATCTGCCGAAGATCGGCGCGATCGCCAACAATGGCAGCCAGCAGATGACGATGTTCCAGCAGGGCGAGATCGGCGTCTTCATGGCCAGCACCGGCAATGTCGCGCGTCTCAAGTCGCTCGGCGTGCCCTGCGAATTCGTGCATCCCGCCAGCGGCTCGCCCAGCGTTCCGGTGACGATCCATCTCGCCAAGGGCGCCGCCAATCCCGAGGGCGTCTACCAGTACATGGACGCGGCGATCTCGGCGGATGCCCAGTCCAAGCTCGCTTTGCCGCCGACAGAGATGATCCCGACCAACACCGATGTGCCGCTGCCGCCCGGTATCAAGGCCTTCGTCTCGGACGAGCAGATGAAGACGCTGGTCTATCCCGACTGGGCGAAGATCAACGCCAAGCGCGCCGCCTGGACGGCCGAGTTCGACCGCGTCCGCAAGTGAGCGAAGGCTAGGCAACGAAGGGCGAGCGCAGGATGAACCGCAACGCAATGCCATTCCTTCTGCCCATGCTGGCGTTGTCGCTGGCAGGCTTCCTCGTGCCACTCGCTTTGCTCGGGGTCTTCAGCCTCGTCGATACGGCCGGCGCGCCGACGCTGGAGAACTATCGCCGCCTGTTCGCCGACCCATTCATCCTCAGCGTCCTCGTCGATACGCTGGGGCTCGGCGCGAAGGTGGTCGCGCTGACGACGCTGATCGCCCTGCCGATCGTGCTACTCTACTGGCATGCCGGCCCAAAGCTGCGCCGCGTCATCATCTTCCTGACGTTGCTGCCGATGCTGACCAGCAACGTCGTGCGCACCTTCGCCTGGATCGTCATCCTCGGGCGGCTCGGCCCGGTCAGCCAGGCGATGGTCGAGCTGGGCTTCTTTCCGGCCCCCCGGAGCCTGCTCTTCAACGAAACCGCGCTCGTCGTCGTGCTCGCCCAGATCGAGCTGCCGCTGCTCGTGCTGCCGGTGATCGCGGTGATGACCCGCAGCGACGGCAGCCTGGCGGCCGCCGCGGCCACGCTCGGGGCCGGCCCTTGGCGCGTTCTATCGACGATCCTGCTGCCGATGATGGCGCCCGGCATCCTCGCCGGCTGGGTGCTGGTCTTTGCGGGGGCAACCACATCCTACGTCACGCAGTCCGTCATCGGCGGCGCGCGGCTGATCTACCTGCCGCAGTTCGTCTATCGCGAGGTCGGCGTGCTGTTCAATTGGCCGTCGGCTGCCGCAGCCGCCTTCGTGCTGCTGGCCGCGACCAGCCTCGTGATGTTGGCGATGACGGCCGCCTCTCGCCATCCGAGGCTCGCCGGCCATGCTTGACGGACATCGCCCCTCCGACTGGGCCTACCGGCTCTTCGTCTACGGCCTCGGCGGCCTCGCCATCACCTTCATGATCGCGCCCGTGGCGGTCGGCCTGGCGATGTCGTTCACCGCCGGGCAGACGCTGAAATTTCCACCCGACGGGCTGTCGCTACGCTGGTACAGCGCCTTGCTCGACCCGGCACAGTCGGCCCCGATCCATACGGCGATCCTTCACTCCGTGCAAATCGCCGTCCTGACGGTCCTCGGCGCGGTGCTGGTCGCGGCGCCGGCCGCCTACGGCGTTACGCGCCTCAAGCCCGCGGCGTCGGCGGCGGTCGAGCCGCTGATGCTCGCGCCGCTCGTGCTGCCGAGCCTCGTCTATGGCCTGGCGGCGCTGATCGCCTCGGGCCGCGTGGGCCTCAGCCCCTCTTTCGGCCTCGTCGTCTTCGGCCATATCGTCGTCTTCGGCCCGCTGATGTACCGCTCCTGCGCCGCGATCACGCAGCGGTTGGACCCGAGCCTGGAGGAGGCCTCGGCCCTGCTCGGGGTCGGGCCATTCCGGACATTCCTGCGCGTGACCCTGCCGCTGATGCTGCCGGGGATCCTGGCGGGCATGTTCCTCGTCTTCATGCAGTCGCTCGACAACGTCTCGGTGACGCTCTTCCTCGCCGATGCGCGCACCACGGTGCTGCCGCTGCGGATGTTCCAGATGATCGAGGAATCGCTCGACGTCCGGGTCGCGGCGATCTCAGGCGTGCTGATCGGGGCGGTGCTGCTGTGCCTGATCGTTTCCTGGCGGGCACTCGAGCCCAAGCGCCAAGCCTAGCCCTTCGTTTGAATCCCCATCTCTCGCAAGGATCACTCTCGTGACATCAATGCCGCCCGCTGGCCGCCGCATCGAAGCCCTGCTGGCCGATTTCGAACCCGATTTCCAATTCGACGCGCCGTTGCCGCTGCCGCTCGAGGAGTTCGAGGAACGCCTGCGCAAGGTGCGCCGCGAATGCGTCGTGGCCGGGCATGACGTGCTGATCGTCCACACCGACATGATCGGCTGGTTCCACACCTCCAACGCCTATCTGCGCTATCTCTGCGACTGGATGCGCGAGGGAGTGCTGATCGTCCCGATGGACGAGGACAAGCCGCTGACGCTGCTCTCCTTCTTCACCCAGGCGGTCATCCTTCCCCCCGGCGGCGAGCCCGTCCTGGTCGAGGACATCTGGCAGATCGGCGCGATCGGGCGCGAATATGCCGACAGGCCAGGCTCGTCCGTGGTCAAGACGGCGGAAGCCTGCGCCAAGTTGCTGGCGGACATCGTTCCCGCCCGCCCGCAGATCGGCTGGATGGGCGACAGCCGCTCGGGAGAGTTCTTCGGCGTGCTGAAGGAGCTGATCCCGGGCGCTGCCTTCTCCGACGAAAGCGCCATCATCGACCGGATGCAGCGGGTGCGTTCGCCGCGCGAGGTCGGCATGTTCCGGGCCGCCTGCCAGCTGATCGATGTCGGCATCCAGGCGGCCTATCACGTCGCCAAACCGGGCGTGACCGATCACGAGATCTTCGCGGCCTTCACCTATGCGCAGCTCGCGCGCGGCGGTGAATCCGCCGATGGCTACCAAATCGGCGCCAACGCCTTCGGCACCCATTGCGGCAAGCCCTATGGCCACGTCATGCGGGCCGGCGACATCGCCAATCTCTACATCTCCAACGTGACCTTCCGCGGCTACAACGCCCAGACCTCCCGCATGATCGCCTTCGGCGACATCACCGCCCGGCAGGAGCTCGTGCTGTCGGCCTGCGAGGAGGGCGTGAAGCGCGCCGAAAAGCTGATCCGTCCTGGCGCCCTGATGCGCGACATCAACAACGCCGCCTTTGAGCCGATGATCGAGAAGGGCATGCTGACCTCGCCGGAAACCCGCACCATGCCCTACAACTGGAGCACAGCCGAGGATGGCGGCCCGCGCCTGATCAAGCGCCAGCAGGTCAGCGCCCCGGACTGGGAGGCGCAGGGTCGCAAGCTGATGCATGTCTATCCGGCAACGCATGGGCCCCATAATCCCAATATCGGCCATGCGGTCGGCATGGCCGGGGCCGGCAACGCCTTCAACCTCGCCTCCCACAACTACGACCGGCTGGAAGAGGGCATGGTCTTCGTGCTGCATGCGCAATGGCTGGAGCCACTCTCGGCCGGGGCCAATCTCGGCGACTTCTATGTCGTCACGCGAGACGGCTTCGAGAATCTGAGCTGCCATACGCCGCTGGCGACGCACCGCGTTCCGGCCTGACACGCGACATCGGCGCGGTCGTGCGCCCCGCGCCATCAGCGAAAGATCGATCGTGACCGACGCGACAGCAACAGCCTCGCCCGCCGGTGACATCGTCACCTTCGATTTCGCCAGGCTGACGCCGCGCGAGCGCTACAAGCTGCTGATCGGAGCGGTGGTACCGCGCCCGATCGCGCTCGTCACCACGGTCGACAAGGCCGGCATCGTCAATGCCGCGCCGTTCAGCTTCTTCAACTGCCTCTCGGCTGATCCTGCTGTCCTTGCGCTCGGGGTCGAATATCGCCCGACCGGTGCGCAGAAGGACACCGGTCGCAATGTCCGCGAGATGTTGGCCTTCACCGTCAACATCGTCTCGGACGCGCTGGTCGAGGGCATGAATGTCTGCGCCGTGCCATTCGAGCCCGGCATCGACGAATTGGCGCAGGCGGGCCTGACCGCGATGCCCGGCGTCAAGGTCCCCTGTCCCTGGATCAGCCAGGCCCCGGCCGCCTTCGAATGCCGCCACCACACCACGCTCGGCATCGGCAATTCGCGCGAGATCATCCTGGGCGAGGTCGTCTACGCGCATTTCCGGGCCGATACGATCGACCTCGCCAAACTCTATATCGATCCCGTTGCGCTCGACGCCGTCGGCCGCATGGGCGGGCAGGGCTACGCGACGACGCGGGACTATTTCGACCTGCCGACGCTATCCGTCGACGATTGGAAGGCTGATCCGGCACGGGCAAATGCGCGCAAACGGCCGTAGGGTTCGCGTTGAATGCGCGACGTATCGCTTTTGAACGATGATCTTCATATCGGCACTGCGGATTCTTCAGTCGCTCGTGCGGTCTTGCTGAACGCGCTCAGAACCAAGGGCAATCGAACGGACGCGGTGTTAGACCTCCCGTTGTCGAGCCCGGAATCGGACGTTCCCAACGTCTGCTAGGGGCCATTAGCAGTCTGACGGCCTAAAATGAGCGGCTACGCCCTCAAAAATCTCATTCGGATGGTACTGAAAACTCGCGAATTTATCGCGCGAGAATTGGCCTAGAATCGTTATTTTTTGACCGTGTCACATGGTATCGAATTGACGTCAATCTCGGTAACGCATTGTAAATCCATAATTTTTTGATATGCGCTGGCTGCATATCGGTCTCATTTCTGTGAGATTCGAGCCAACCTCAGTCTCATCGGGAGCGAGACAGTCTCATCGGGAATGAGATCCGACAATGAGATCCGACAACGGCGCCGCAGCCTTTTCACTGCAGCTTCATGACCTGGATCACCGCCGGCATCATGATGACGATGAACAGAACCGGCAGGAAAAAAAGGATCATCGGCACCGTCAGCTTCGGCGGCAGGGCGGCTGCCTTCTTCTCCGCCTCCATCATGCGCTGGTCGCGGCTTTCCTGCGCAAGCGTCCGCAGCGCCGTGCCGACCGGCGTACCGTAGCGCTCGGCCTGGATCAGAGCGGTCGAAACCGATTTGACGCCTTCGAGTCCGGTTCGAGCGGTCAGATTCTCGTAGGCCTGGCGACGTTCCGAGAGATAGGACAACTCGGCCGTACAGAGCGCGAACTCCTCGGCCAGCGGCACGGACTGACCGCCGATCTCGGTCGAAACCTTGCGAAAGGCATGCTCGATCGACATGCCGGATTCAACGCAGATCAGCAGCAGGTCGAGGGCGTCGGGAAACGCCGTCCGCATCGAAGCCTGGCGCTTGGCAATCTGGTTCGAGAGGAAGAGTTCTGGCGCCTTGATGCCGAGATAGGCGCCGCCGATCGCCATCGCGATCCTGATCAGGACCGACTTGCCGAAGTCATTGACGACGAAGACATAGAAGAGAGTGAACAGAAACAGGCCGACCGGCATCACCAGGCGGAAGAACAGGAAGGTGACCTCCGCCTGCTGTCCGCGATAGCCGGCCATGGCGAGCTGCTTCTTGGCCGTTTCGGTGCCGAGCCAGTCGCCCAGCTTGAACTGATGGACGATACGCCGCATGTACTCCTTCGGCTCCTGGCGCAGCGAGACCCGGTCGCTCTGGCGGTGCAGCCGGTCGCGCTCGCGCGCACGGATCTTCTCACGCTCGGTCGCGACATTCTTCATCCGCTTCTGAAGATTCGAGCCTTCCGTCAGCGGGATCGCGATGGTGAGCACCGTCGCCGCGGCGGCGATCGCGACGAACAGCGCCAACATGAACTGACTGTCGACAGCCTTTTCCGCGATCAGGGAAATCATCGATGCCGCCTCAGATGTTGAAGTTGATCATCTTGCGCATGATCAAGACGCCGATCAGCATCCAGACGGCGCAGCCGACAAGCGCGAACTTGCCCGCCTGGGTGATCCACAGCAGTTCAATGTAGCGAGGACTCGTCAAATAAACCATTCCCGCCACGGCCGGCGGCATACAGGCGATGATGGCCGCCGAGGCCTTGGCTTCCATCGAGACCGCGTTGATCTTGTCGCGCATCTTGCGGCGTTCGCGGATGACCTTCGAAAGATTCCCGAGCGTCTCCGAAAGATTGCCGCCGGTCTTCTGCTGGATCGCCAGCACGATCCCGAAGAAGTTCGATTCCGCGCAGGGCATGCGCTCATAGAGCTTGGCGACGGCATCGCTCAACGGCAGGCCGAGCGTCTGGCTCTCGATGATCAGACGAAACTCGGTCCTCACAGGCTCGGCCGCCTCGGTCGCGACGATGCGAATGCAGTCGTTCAGCGGCAGGCCGGCCTTGATGCCCCGGGTGATGACATCGATCGCATTGGGAAACTCGTTGCCGAACCTCTTGAGCCGGCGGTTCCGGCAGTGCTGCAGGAACCACAGCGGCATGCCGAAGGCACCGATGAACAGGCCGACCAAACCGACGACCGGGCTGCCGCTCAACGTGAGCAGGACGAGGCCGGTGCCGACGGACATCACCGCACTGACGATGTAGAATTTCTTGCGGTCCCAGTTCAAGCCGGCCTGCGAGATGCGCTGTTCCAGCGTCAGCTTGTTGCGCGCGTTCTCGCGATTCTCGATGTCCTTCAGGCTCTGGGCGATCTGGCCGCGCTTGGCTCTCGCCTGCGCCTCGCGGTCAAGGCCGCGGACGGCGACGGGAGCTGCGAACTCCTTGCGGCGCTTCTCGGCGCGGGCTTGGCCGCTCAGCATCGGATAGAACAGCGCATAGGTGACGCCGCCCGCAGCCAGCGTCGCCAGAACGATGACCGCGACGAAACTCAGATCCATGGCCGGCGCTCCGGCTTGCCGACGTCGTCATGCCGCATTGGCTTCGCCCTGCTCGAGCTCGTCGATCGCGGCGGCGAGCCGCTGCTCTTCCCCGTAATAACGCGCGCGCTCCCAGAAGCGCGGCCGGCCGATGCCGCTCGCGCGATGGCGGCCGATCAGCTTGCCGTTGGCGTCCTCGCCGAGGATGTCGTAATTGACGATGTCCTGGGTGATGATGACGTCGCCTTCCATGCCCATCACTTCGGTGATGTGGGTGATGCGGCGCGAACCATCGCGCAGGCGCTGCGCCTGGATGATCACGTCGATCGAGGAACAGATCATTTCGCGCAATGTCTTCGAGGGCAGCGAGAAGCCGCCCATCGTGATCATCGATTCGATACGGCTGAGGCACTCGCGCGGGGTGTTGGCATGGAGCGTGCCCATCGAGCCGTCATGGCCCGTGTTCATCGCCTGCAACAGGTCGAAGGCCTCTGGTCCGCGCACCTCGCCCACGATGATGCGCTCAGGGCGCATACGCAGGCAGTTCTTCACGAGATCGCGCATGGTGACCGCGCCAGTGCCCTCGAGATTGGGCGGGCGGGTTTCGAGACGCACGACATGGGGTTGCTGAAGCTGAAGTTCGGCCGCGTCCTCGCAGGTGATGACGCGCTCGTCGAGGTCGATGTAGTTGGTCAGGCAGTTGAGCAGCGTGGTCTTGCCGGAGCCCGTGCCGCCGGAAATGACGATGTTGCAGCGGACCCGCCCGATGATCTTCAGGATCTCAGCGCCCGGCGGCGAGATCGCGCCGAACTTGACGAGCTGGTCGAGCGTCAGCTTGTCTTTCTTGAACTTGCGGATGGTGAGCGCGGGGCCGTCAATCGCCAGAGGCGGCGCGATGACGTTGACGCGCGAGCCGTCGGCGAGGCGCGCGTCGCAGATCGGCGAACTCTCGTCGACGCGGCGGCCGACCTGGCTCACGATCCGCTGGCAGATGTTCATCAGCTGCGCGTTGTCGCGGAAGCGGATGTTCGTCAGCGTGATCTTGCCGCCGGTTTCGATAAAGGTCCGGGTCGCGCCATTGACCATGATGTCGGCGATGTCGTCGCGGGCGAGCAACGGCTCAAGCGGCCCGTAGCCGAGCACGTCGTTGCAGATGTCGTCGAGCAGTTCCTCCTGCTCGGCGATGGAGAGCACCACGTTCTTCAGCGAGATGATCTCGTTGATGATGTCGCGGATTTCCTCGCGCGCCGACTCACCGTCGAGCTTGGCGAGTTGCGACAGATCGATCGCTTCGATGAGAGCACCGAAGATCATGCTCTTCATCTGGTAGTATTCGTCCGAGCGATGCTGCTCGGGCGCAGCTGGCGGTGGAGCGCGACGGGTTTCGGTCGCGAGCGCCTGCGGCTCCGGCTGACGCGCCGAAGGACTGGCAGCGGCTGGCGTCTTCAGTGCCAGGGCCGGCGCGACTGCTCCGCCTGGGGATCGCTTTCCGAACATCTCAACCCTCTTCCGAGCCCGCTAACGCGGCGGCGTATTCCATAGCCCGACCCTGGTCCGGAGGCGCGGCATCACTCAAGCCTTGCGGCGCAGCTTGGCGACGAGCGGTTCGAACAGACTGCGCTTGCCGCGCTTGGCCTCGCCACGGCCGGTGAGGCTGCTCGCGATCTGCACGAAGGCCTCGGCGACCTTGCCGCTGGCCTGCACCTCGGCGATCATCTGCCCGTTGTTCGCGGCCGTGCCGAAGAGCTGCGCGTCGAAGGGAATCGATGTCAGCACGTCGACGCCCAGCGCCTTGGAGAATTCGGCTGCATCGATTTCCGGGCGCTTGGGCATGCCGACCTGGTTCAGCACCAGCCTCGCCCCCGAGTCGTTGGGTCGGTTCGCGCGAGCGAGGTCGATCAGGTTCTTGGCATTCCGGAGCGAAGCGAGCTCCGGCTCCGCGACCACGACAATCTCGTCGGCATTGATCAGGACACGCCGGACCCAGCCGCTCCAGACATGCGGCACATCAAGGACGACGCAGGGCACGGTGGCGCGCAACAGGTCGAAGAGCTGCTCGAAAGCGTCCTCCGGCAGGTCCAGAGTGCGATCGAGCACGGCGGGTGCCGCCAGCAGGGCCAGATTGTCGCTGCAGCGGGAGAGCAGCCGATCGAGCATGTTGGCATCGAGACGCTCGGGCGCGAAGACGGCCTCGGCGATGCCCTGCGGCGGATCCTGATTGAAGTCGAGCCCGGCCGTGCCGTAGGCGATGTCGAGATCGACGATCACGGTGGAGGCATCGAGATTGCGCGCGATCGCCCAGGCGACGTTGTGCGCGACGGTCGAGGCACCGACGCCACCCTTGGCGCCCATCACCGCGATGATGCGGCCGAGATTGCGGGCGCCAGGCGCGACATAGAGCTCCGAGAGCGTGCGCAGCACGTCGAGGGTGCTCAGCGGCGCGATCAGATATTCGCTGACGCCGCGGCGGATCAGGTCGCGGTAGAGCTGGACGTCGTTGACATGTCCGATGACGACGACCTTGGTGCCGGGGTCGCAGCTCTCGGAGAGCATGTCGAGATGGGCGATCAGGCTGGCCGGATCGGAAACCGTCTCTAGCACGATGATGTTGGGCGTCGGGGCGGCGCGGAACGCCTCGACGGCCGCGGCAGGGCCGCCCATCTGGACGCGCGCATGCGCCTTTTCCATGCGCCGGTCGGCGATGGCGGCCTGCATGGTAGCGGCAACGGCCGGCGTCTCGCAGAAGGCCTGCAAGGTAATGCGCGGGAGCGGCGCGACGACGTCCTCGGCCGCCGCATCGCCGGGTCGGGTCTCGAAGTCCTGCCCGGCGCTCATCATCGGCCTCCGACGGTCGAGTTGATCTGCGGGGTTTCCTGCCGATACTGGGTCGAGGGATCCTTGCCGTCGCGGATCTTGGCGATGGCGCCCATGCGCTTGGCGATGTCGGGCCGGCCCTCGCTGCGCGAGCGGACGAGATCGATCGGATCGGCGACCTGGGCCGCCAGAGTCGCCTGGCTGGAGCAGCCGAAATTCCAGTATGGCTCGTTCGACATGTCGTCCTTGAAGCTCGACACGCCGGTGTCGGCCGGCCATTGCCCGCAATCATGCGGCACGCTCGCCTGCAGCGAGGCGAAGGTCAGGCGGATCGGCGAGGCAAGGTTCGGATCGGCGACGGGATAGGTCCTGACCGACAGCGCATGACTCGAGACCCCGCCGCGCGCCAGGGCCGAGCGGATGCCGTTGAGGGTGTCGTGCGCGGCCATTTCGCGCCGCGCTCCCGTGGGCACCTGGGCAACCAGGCCGCCCTTGCCGGAACGACGGTATTCCCTGGCGAAATCCGCGACATCCTCCGATTGGCGGGCGTCGAGGCCGCCACCCGAACGGCCGACGAAGACATCCAGCGATCGCGGCGCGTCGCGCAGCACGATCGGGTGGCGCTCGCGCACATCGACCGGCACACCGGACTCGGCGAGGTCCCGCTTCTGCGCGCAGGCACCGAGCAGCGCCGCCGCGACAAGGGCGATACCGAGGCCCGCGGGCCGGACCTGAGTCTTCTGCTTCGATCGAGCGATCATGGTCTCGCCATCCCTTGCGTCAAAGCCCCGGCCATCAGTCGGCGATGAAGCCGACGCGGCCCTTGTAGGCCTGCGGTACCGGCCCGCCGCTGGTTCCGTAGATCTTGTTCAGGCGCCCGAGCAGGATAGCCTGCGCGTCATGGGCATCGACGAAGCCGTCATCGGGTCGCTGGACCTGGTTGGGCTCCATCGGCTTGGCGATATAGGGCGTCGCCGTGATCATCAGCTCGGTCTCCTCGCGCTGATAGTCGCGCGAGCGGAAGAGCACGCCGATGATCGGCAGGTTCATCAGGCCCGGAAAACCGTTCAGCGAGGATTTGGAGACGCGCTGGATCAGGCCGGCGGTCGCCAGGGTTCCGCCCGAAGGCAATTCGACCGTCGTGTCCGACTTGCGGACGCGGAAGGCCGGGGCGTTGACGACCTGCTGGCTGCTGTTGCGGGTGTCGCTGAGGCGCAGCTGATTCTCGAAGTCGAGTTCCGTCACCTCGGTGGCGATACGCATGCTGATCTTGTTGTCGGACAGCACGATGGGCGTGAAATTCAGCGCGACACCGATCGGACGATACTGGATGCCGAGCGTGCAGAGGCCGGTGCCGTCGCAGGAATAGCCGCTGGGGACGGGAACCTCGCCACCCGCAGTGAACTTGGCGCTCTCGCCCGAGATCGCGGTGACGGTCGGCTCGGCGAGCACGCGGGACAGGCCCGCGCGTTCGAGTGCGCGAAGCGTGAAGTTGGTGGAATTGCCGATGCCGGCGGTGATCGCGGTCGCGGACAGCGCCTGCGGCTGCAAAGGCAGCGGGTTATCGATCGTGGGCGTGATCGAGAAATTGCCGAGCTTCCATTCGCCGGTCGAATTGATGCCGAGCTGCTTGATCGCCTTGCGCGAAACCTCGGAGACCACGACCTTGACCATGACCTGGTCGCGACCGCGGATCGTCAGCGAATTGATGACTGCGCCCTTGCTCGAGGTGAACAGGCCAGACGACACGCCAACGAAGGCGTTGGCGATGTCGACGGCCTGGGTCGCCTCGGAAGCGTTGGCGACGTTGCCGACGAGGAGGATCGAGTTACCGGCCGGCTTGACCTCGATCTGGGCCTTGGGCATTGCGGTCCGCAGCGTCTGGCGCAGCACGTTCAGGTCACGCCCGACCTCGATCTCCAGCGCTGTGATCTGGCGGCCCTCGCCGTCGATGACGAACATCGAGGTCGAGCCGTCGGCGATGCCGATGATGAAGAGCTTGCGGGCCGAGCGGACGACCGCATTGGCGACCTTCGGGTTGGCGACGAAGACCTCCTTGGCGTCGCGCGGCAGCTCGACGATCAGCGAGCGGCCGATCGAGAGGTCGAGCTTGCGGGCGATGGCGTGCTCGCTGGTGCCGACGTTCAGGACCGGGGCCGGAGCGCTGGTCTGGGCCGCTGCGGGGCCCGACAGGGCCAAAGCGAGAATGGCGCAGAGGACGAGACGTTCCCGGCTCACTGGTTCGCACTCCTCATGGTGACGCCGTATTTGACGATCGTCATGGCCCCTTCGGCCGTGGGGCCCGCCGCGACCTGCCCCGCATCCTTGAGGCTGCGCAGCGAGAGCGACAGCGTGCCCATCTTCTGGGCCCGGAACAGCGTCTCGGCCTGGCCCGGTTCGACTTCAAGCGTCGCGGTCTCGCCGATCACGACCTTCTCGCCGTTGCGCTCCTGGACGTTCTGGCCGATCGCCAGCACGCGCAGGTTCCGCAGGATCGTCTCGCTCAGGAACGCATCGCCCTCGCCCTCGACGGCGGGGCCCTTCACAGTCACGATCACGTCGACGCGGTCATTCGGCAGGATGAAACCGCCGGCCGTATTGGCGCCGCGGCTGTCGGTCGAGATCGCGACGGCGCGCATGCCCGATGGCAGCACCGCCGACAGGAAGCCCGTCCCATCGGTCTTGATCAGCTTTTCGCGCCTGATCGGCTCGGAGGCGAGCATGCCGTAGCGGACGACTTGGCCGGTGAGTTCCTGCTCGGCCTGCGCCGCCTCGTCCTTGCGGACCACGCCAGCGGGCACGCTGGCCAGCGGCCAGTCGAGCCAGCGAAGGTCGGCCGCGGCGACGACGTTGCCGACCGGGAGGTCGGCGGCGGCCACCAGAACCGGCACCGTCGGTGCCGCCTCGATCCGCGCGACCGGCGCGGGGGCCTTTGAAGGCCTGCTGATCAGCATGGCCGCGCCGACACCGGCTACCAGCGCAACCAGGAGAATGATGATGCGGGCGGGACTCATTGCGACTGACCCTCAGCCAAACCGAGTTGGCTCTCGACGAGGATCGTGCTGCCGGAATCGTCAACTTATGGTTAATCGGACGTATCTTTTTTTTTGCGTCCGAGGCGGTCCGAGACCTTGTCGTCCCGCGATCAGAGCCCCATTGCGGCGCGCCAGAGCGCGCTGTCGGGCAGGACGAGCAGGGCGGCGAAAGCGAGCGCAATGCCATATGGCACACCCTCCTTCGGCGAATGCAGGCGGCGCGCCCAGGACCAGCCGGTCGCCACGGCAGGCAATGGCCCGGAGCGCAGCTTGAGCAGGACGAAAGTCAGAACGCCGCCGCCGAGCGCGGCCAATGTCAGATAGGGCATGAGCTGATCGAAGCCGAACCAGAGAGCCGTCACAGCCGCCAACTTGGCGTCTCCGCCGCCGATCCAACCTGCTGCGAACATGCCGAAGCAGATCACGAGCACAAGACCGCCCGCTGCGAGATGCCAGCCGAGTTGAACCCAGCCGAGGCCAAGGGTCGCGGCGCAGACCACGAATGTCGCGAGCAGGACGAGGCAGAGCCGGTTGGAGATCGTCATCGAGACGAGGTCGCTTGCCGCCGCATAGGCCATGGCAGCCGGAAAGACGACGAGCAGGGCAATCAGCGGAAGCGACATGGACAGCCCCTTGGGGATTGCGGCGTGATGGGTGATCCTCGCGCAGGCGCCTCACCAAAGCCTTACCGCAAATGGAAGATTCCGGTGTGCAGAGCGCGTCACTGGAATCAAAACGCCCCGGACTAACCGGGGCGTTTCGTTGGCAAGGTGCGGCGCGCCTGCGGCGTCTGGCACCGAAATCTCACTGGAGGGCAGTGTTGATCTCGGTGAACCGGGCGATGAGGCTGTTGCCGACGGTCGTCCAGATGGTGATACAAGCGACGGCGATCAGGGCGGCGATCAGGCCGTATTCGATGGCGGTCGCGCCGGATTCATCCTTGGCGAAGCGAGCGAACATCTTGGTCATGTGAAACTCCTTTTGAACCACGGTTTGACGGCTGCCTTTGCTCTGAAGCGGCTTCGGTCAGCGACAAATGCACGTTACAACGCCCCCCTTGCCGATCAGTTAAGGCGATCAAAGAATTCATTCGATCTCGCAGACATCGATTCGATGGTTAACGTCAAATTTACATCATCATCTAAAGCAGAAATCACAAAACACGAGTTTCAGTAAAAGTAAATCTCAATATTTTTAGCACCTAATCTCACAATTGATCCGTTACTTCATAGCGACTGGACGTCCGGCCAGCGTCCTGCGATCGAAACCTGTCTCTGCGTCACCGCTTGCGAGCCACGCTCAAACCCATCGGCGCGATCAGATTAGGATTTGATTCATCATTTTGCGCTTTCCTGCCGATGTCGGAAATCTTGAGGCATCGCCATGTCCACTCTCTCGGCCGCGGCACGGCTCGCCGGCCCACGCTCGTCCTGGACGGAAGCGGCGCTTGCCGCGGTGGCATGCGCACTGATCCTGGCCGCGAGCCCGATGCCGGCCGGTGCCGCGCCGCAGGCGACCAAGATCGACAGCGTCATCGTCATGGTCGACCATGCCAAGGTCGTCCGGCTGCCGGAAAAGGCGCAGACCGTGATTGTCGGCAACCCAGCCATCGCGGATGTGGCCGTCCAGAAGAACGGCGTCATGGTGGTGACCGGCAAGAGCTTCGGCGTCACCAACCTGATCGCGCTCGACGCGGGCGGCGCGCTGCTCGCGGAATCTCTCGTACGCGTGGGCGCGGATTCCGACTCCGTCCTGACAGTGCAGCGCGGACTCGAACGGGAAAGCTATTCCTGCACCCCGGTCTGCCAACCCTCCGCGCAACTCGGCGACGCCCAGAAGTATTTCGGCGAGGTCGGCTCCCAGGCCACGACCCGCAGCGCCAACGCATTGGGCGCCACGAAGCGCTGAAGCGCAGCCTTGCAAGGTAAATCATCGCCTAACGGCCCCTCGACCGGATCCGGTGAGCCCCTAACGGATCGGAAATTGTTTGGCACTATGACTCAAGCCGTCATCGGGACCGATGCCGTGCCCGACGACAGCCAAGGTGAGAGCCGGCTCGACGCCCAGCGGCATGGACCTGCGAAGCGACAACCGGACCCCAGACTGCATGACTGATCCCTCTCCGATGGATGTTGCAGACGGGACGGTGGCCAGCACGCCCCGCGCACTCCCCGCGCGGCTTCGGCTGCTGTCGCGATTCAGACGCGCGCAGGAAGGCGCGACGGCCGTCGAATTCGCCTTCATCTCGATCCCATTCTTCATGCTGCTCGCCGCCATCCTCGAGACGGCGATGCTGTTCTGGACCAGCCAGGTTCTCGAAGAGGCGGTTTCGCAGACGTCGCGCCGACTGCTGACCGGCGAAGCGCTGACGCGGTACACCGGGAGCAGCGCAGCCAATACCGTCGCGTTCCGCAATGACGTCTGCGCCAACTCGCCGGCGCTCGTCGATTGCTCGAAGCTCGTCATCGACGTTCGGACATATTCTTCCTTCGCCGGCGCCAAAGCCGGCGTCGATGGTAGCAATCCGATCACGGCCGGGGGCCTGAACACGACCGGGTTCGGCTACAATGCCCCTCAGCCGCAGCAAATCGTCGTGGTACGCGCCGTACTCGAATATCCGCTTTATTTTACCGCCTGGAGCGCCAGCCTCGTCAATATCGGCTCCGGCCGGCGCGGGATCGTCGCCACGATGGCGTTCCGAGCCGAGCCGTTCAACGCGCCCGCGACATGAGGTTCATGATGACGCGTGCCTTCTCACCGAGCCGCAACCGGGCGGTCCTGCGCCGCCTGGTCCGGCGACTGTGCAGTAACACGCGCGGCGTCGCGGCCGTCGAGTTCGCGATGATCCTGCCGGCGATGCTGGCGATCTATTTCGGCATCGTCGAGACCGGCCAGGGCGTCATGATCGACCGCAAGGTTACGCAGCTGACGCGAGCGCTGGCAGACCTGACGGCCCAGGCAAGCACGATTTCCAACACCGAGATGAGCAACATCTTCGACGCCGCGCAGACCGTGATGATGCCGTACACGCAAGTGGCGCCGAAGATGTCGGTCCATCATATCGTCATCGACAGCGCCGGCGTCGCCAAGGTCTGCTGGAGCGAGCAGCGCAATTCGACCAAGCTCGCCCGCGGAACGACCGTTTCGCTGCCGGCGGATGTACGCATTCCCAACAGCTCGATCATGATGGCGCAGGCGAGCTACGACTTCACGCCCGTCGTCGGCTGGATCATCAAGGGCGGCGCGATCACGATCGGCGGCGATCCGATCTATATGCGCCCGCGCCTCGGCAAGGCCGGCGGATCCGCCAGCATCGAGCAGGTCGAGCGTTCCAGCGTATCGATGTGCCCGGGCTTCAGTTGAGAACGCCCGGGCCCGCTCGGACGTTTCAACAAGCTCTGCCGGTTCAGCAGGATTTGCCCTGTCAGATGGTCTGATTGTAGGCGCCGACTTCGGGGTTTCGGCGCAGCAAACCGTCGATGGCGGCGAACATCTCACGCATCCGCGCCTCCGAAACCGGGCTCTCACAGACCACGACGAGTTCCGGCTTGTTGGAGGAGGCCCTGACCAGACCCCAGGTGCCGTCGGCATTGACGACGCGTACGCCATTGACCGTGATGACGTCACGGATGGGCTGACCGGCGATCAGGCCTCCGCTGGCCTGGAGCGCCTCGATCGCTCCGGTGAAACGCTCGCTGACCTGATACTTGATCTCGTCGGCGCATTTCGCCGCCATGGTCGGCGTGCCCCAGGTCTTCGGCACGGCGGCATAGAGTTCGGCCATCGACTTGCCGGGGTTGCGATCGAGCATGTCGATGACGGCGATCGCGGTCACGACGCCGTCGTCATAGCCGCGGCCGACCGGCGCGTTGAAGAAGAAATGGCCGGACTTCTCGAAGCCGGCGAGCGCGTTCAGATCGCGCACGCGCCGCTTGATATAGGAGTGACCGGTCTTCCAGTAGTCGGTCTTGACGCCGAGAGCCTGCAGTTCCGGGTCCGTGTCGAAAAGGCCCGTCGATTTCACGTCCACGACGAACTGCGCGCCCGGATGCAGCTTGCCGAGATCGCGGGCCAGCATGACCCCGATCTTGTCGGCGAAGATCTCCTCGCCATGGTTGTCGACGACGCCGCAACGGTCGCCATCGCCGTCGAAGCCGAGCGCGACATCGGCGCCGTGCTCCTTCACGGCGTCGGCCATGGCGTGAAGCATCTTCATGTCTTCGGGGTTCGGGTTGTAGCGCGGGAAGGTGTGGTCGAGCTCGGCATCCATGGGGATGACCTCGCAGCCGAGCGCCTCCAGGATCTGCGGCGCGAAGGCCCCCGCCGTGCCGTTGCCGCAGGCGGCGATAACCTTGAGCTTGCGCGTGATCTTCGGCCGGTCGGTCAGGTCCTTGATATAGACCGCCGGGAAATCGGGCACGAAGATATAGGAGCCGCCGCCGACGAGATCGAATTCGCCGGCGAGCACGATCTCCTTGAGCGCGCTCATCTCCTCCGGGCCGAAGGTGACGGGCCGCTGCGCGCCCATCTTGATCCCGGTCCAGCCATTGTCGTTGTGGGAGGCGGTGACCATCGCGACGCAGGGCACGTCGAGCTCGAACTGGGCGAAATAGGCCATCGGCGACATCGCCAGCCCGATATCGTGGACCTTGCAGCCCGCCGCCATCAGGCCGGTGACCAGCGCCATCTTGATGGAGGAGGAATAGCCGCGGAAATCATGCCCGGTGACGATCTCGGGCTTGATGCCCATGCGCCGGATCAGCGTGCCGAGTCCCATGCCGACCGCCTGGACGCCCATCAGGTTGAGCTCCTGGCCGAAGAACCAGCGCGCATCATATTCCCGGAAGCCGGTCGGCTTCACCATCGGCAGGGACTCGTAGGCGAAGGTGTTGGGAAATAGCTCTGGCAGCGGCTTGGGGAACATCGGGTCATCCATGGCGGAAGAACAGCGCGACTCCGCATAGCGATCGCGCAGCGAAGACAAAAGAGGCATCCCCAGCGGCGTGTTCAGCCGCGAAGGACCATGCGGCCGGTCTGGACTTCGTAGCCCTTGAGCTTGCCGAGGAAGGAGGTGCCGAGCAGGCTCATGGAGAGTGCACCTTCAGGCAGGACGACGGCCTCGACATTGCGGACGAGAATCGAGCCGAGCCGGACCTCGCGCAAATTGACGCGCGCGCCCCTGACCGTGCCGTTGGCCGTGCTGAGCGCCATCTTGTAGTCCGCCGAGGAAAGCTGGATGCCGAGCGCCCGAGCATCCTTCGCCGTCAACGCGACAAGGCTCGCCCCGGTATCGACCAGCATTTGGATCCGGAAATTGTCGATCGAGGGATGAACGACGTAATGGCCGCGGTAGTCGGCGGCGATGGTGAGCGTCGGAGGCTCGCTCGGCCGCACTTCGGCAGGCTGCGCCTCGGCGGCGCGGGCCGGGGTGGGTCGACCCGTAGCAGTGACGGACGCTGCACTCGGCGCCTCATCCATACCGACGAACCCGGCGAGCTTCGAGCCGTAGCCGACCCCGCCCAACGATGCGATCGCCGCGATACCGAGCGCCCAGATGATCGGCCTTTGGGCCATCGCCAGCATGTCTCCCTCACTGACCTTGCGGCAAGGATGCCGCTCCAGTCCCTGCGGAAGCGTGAAGAGCGATCCTTGGATTGGCCGGTATCCGGGCGCTGCCGGCGGCTGCAAGAGAACAGGCTTAACATCGGCTTGCCGCATTCGACGGCCGGGGATCGCGAGAGGCCCTAGATGAAGGATTGCCCGACCAAAGCCTCGATCGCCTCGCGCCGCGGCACGCTGGGCTGTGCGCCAGCGACCGTACAGGCGAGCGAGCCCGCCGCCAGACCGCGCTGGAGCGCGCCGGAGAAGCCGAAGCCGGCCGACAGCGCGGCGGCGAAGGCTCCCGTGAAACTGTCCCCGGCCGCGACCGTGTCGACGACGGTCACGGCGGGCGCAGCGAGCCGGCGACGGACCCCGCCATGCCAGCCGACAACGCCTTCGGCCCCCAGCGTGACGATGCAGGCGATGCCGCGCTCGGCATCGCAGCGCCGGGCGATGTCGTCGGGCTCACGCTCCGGCCAGCCGAGCGACTCCGCCAGCACCAGAGCTTCGTGCTCGTTCACGACGAGTATATCGATGCAAGCGAGCAGTTCCTCGTCGGGTGGCCCGGCCGGGGCAAGGTTGAGCACGACGCGACCGCCGGCCTGCTTCATCAAACGCGACGCCATCCGGCATTCGGGTTCCGGCACCTCGCGCTGCAGCAGCAGGATGTCGCCCTCGCCGAGCGCCATGCCGGCCAACGCATCCGCCCGTGCCAGGGCGTTGGCGCCCGCTGCGACGACGATCTGGTTCGAGCCGGCAGCATCGACGGCGATGAAGGCCGCACCCGTCGGCGCCTCGGCCCGCGCGACATGGGAAAGGTCCACGCCATCCGTGACGAGCAGCGACAAAGCGATGTCCGCAAAGGCATCGCGGCCGACCGCGCCGACGAGCACGACCTCGGCTCCCGCGCGGCAGGCTGCAAGCGCCTGATTCGCCCCTTTGCCGCCGGCGTGAAGCGCATAGCCTGGACCGATCACGGTCTCGCCTGCTCCGGGCAGGCGTTCGACCGGCGTTACCAGATCGACATTGAGCGAGCCGAAGACGACGATCATGCCGAAACGCGCTCCGAAAGACGGCGAACGCCGGCGACGAAGGCGGCCTCCGGCGTCGTCATCCTGACCTCGATGCCGAGGGACGCCAGCGCCGCGCCATAGCTTTCGGCGAGAACGCCGTCGGCGACGAGATGAACGACGCCGCTCCACCCAAGAAGCGCCTGCGCGCCGGCGATCTCGTGCCCGACCAGCAAGGCGGAGAGATAGGGTCCGACGGCACCACCTGGCATCCGCCCCGCCAGCACCTCCGACCGGGATGCGAAGACCGTGTTGAGCAGCCCGCCGGGGCGGGCGGAGGCGGCAAGGCCCTCGGCGGCACCGCGAGCAGCGTCCTCGGCGGTGGGCTCCTCCGCGAGCCGAGAGAGAATCGAGTGCTGCCGCAGCAAGCCGTAGATCTCGCCGGTCATGAAGCTGGCAAAGCGGGTGATCCGGCCGCCCTTGATCAAGGCCCATTTCGAATGGGTGCCGGGCAGGCAGGCGATGCCGTCGTCGAGACCCAAGCCCACGATCAGCGTCTCCTCGCCGCGCATGACGTCGAAAGCGCCCTCGTCGCAGGAGAGGCCGGGCAGGATGGTCGCGGGCGAACCATCGGCGAGCGTGACCTTCATGCCGGCAGCGGCGATCTCGTCGGGCGAGGCCGGGCAGGCGACATAATGCGCCTCGATCCAGCCATTGCGGCTGCCGACCATCCCGGCGAGCACGATGTCCGCCTCGGGCGCGGACTTGCGCAGATCGCCGGCAATCGCCTCGAAAGCGGCCGGAAAGCCGCCGGGCGGGACCGACTGGATGCCCTGATCGGCGCTGCGGCGCTCCAGCACCTCGCCCGCCCCGGAAATCAGGAAAGCACGGGCGCGTGTCGTGCCCCAGTCCAGCGCGATCAGGAGTTTGGGCATGGGCGAAGCTCCGGCGAGATGCTTCGTCATTCCCGGGCGGAGCGAAGCGGGCCGCGAGACTCATCTGCGGGCGATGCCCGGGTCAAGCCCGGGCATCGCGGATTTCGTTGCTCACGCCTCGAAGAAGACCGTCTCGCCTTCGCCCTGCAGGCGAATGTCGAAGCGGAAGATGCCCTGCCCCGCCCGCTTCGCGATCAGCGTGTCGCGCCGATCGGCGGGAACGAGCGCCAGCACGGGGTCGTCCGCATTGCCCGGCTCGCCTTCGAAATAGATCCGCGTGGCGAGCCTGACCAGCAGCCCGCGCGCGAAGACCGAAACCGAGAGATGCGGCGCCTGCGTGCGGCCATCCGGCCCCGGCAGCGCCCCCGGGCGTATCGTATCGAAATGAAAGCCGCCCTCGGCCGTGGTCTCGGCGCGGCCGAAGCCGGTGAAGCCGGCATTGCCCGAGGCGTTGAAACGGCCCTGCGCATCGGCCTGCCAGATCTCTAGCATGGCGTCGCCGACGACCACGCCGTCGCCGTCATAGACGATGCCCTCGATGCGGATGCGCTCTCCCGCCACGCCATCGGTGGCGACCTGCTCGGTCGCGAGTCCGGTGCCGCCATAGGCGCGAGGTGTCAGCGCATAGGCGAAGAAGGGGCCGATGGTCTGCGAGGGTGTGATGCCGAGAGGCGCTTGCGGCTCAGTGGTCATGAGGCTCCTCCACCGGCGTCGCGTTGCGGCCGCGCAGAACGATGTCGAACTGATAGCCCAGCGCCCATTCGGGTTCGGTCGTCGCCAGGTCAAAGCGCGAGATCAGGCGCTCGCGCACATGCGCGTCGGTGATCGACTGGAAGATCGGATCGTATCTGAACAGCGGATCGCCCGGGAAATACATCTGCGTGATCACACGCGACAGGAAGCTCGGCCCGAACAGCGAGAAATGGATATGGGCCGGCCGCCAGGCATTGTGGTGGTTGCGCCAGGGATAGGCGCCGGGCTTGATCGTGACGAAGCGATAGCGGCCTTCGGCATCGGTCATCGCCCGGCCCGCCCCGGTGAAGTTCGGATCGAGCGGGGCGGGATGCTGGTCGCGGACATGGACATAACGGCCGCCGGCATTGGCCTGCCAGATCTCGATCAGCGTATGCGGCACCGGCCGTCCGTCCTCGTCCAGGACGCGGCCCGTGACGATGATGCGCTCGCCAAGAGGCTCGCCCGGATGCTGGCGCGTCAGGTCGGAATCACCGGCCGTCACCGCGGCATGGCCGAAGACCGGGCCGGTCGTCTCCGACAGCGTATGCGGCAGCAGGATCAGCGGCTTCGCGGGGGCCCGCTTGATCGTGGAGCCATAATCGGGCGACGCATTCAGCGGATGCGACTTCAGGCTGTCGCGGGAATAGATCAGGCTCATGCGGCCACTCCGTGGGCTTGCCTGGTGCGGGCGTGGAGATCGCGCAGGATGGAAAGCTCCTCAGCGGTGGCCGCAGGCGTCTCGGCCAGATCGGCCGCGAAGCGCAGCGGCCAGGCGCATCCTGCCTGGACCTGCTCGGGCGTGACGCCGGGGTGCAGCGAGACGACCGTGAGTTCGGCTGTCTCCGGATCCGGCTCCATCACGCACAGATCGGTCATGACCTTGGTCGGCCCCTTCGTCTTCAGGCCGAGCGCGGCCCGGTCGCCCTTGCCGGCGCCATGGCCGAAAGAGGTGACGAAAGGCAACTTCTCGACGAAGGCGCGCGTGCCCATCGCCATGGTGATGAAGATCTGGCCGCAATTGCTGGCGATCTCGGGAGCGCCGCCGCCGCCGGGCAAGCGAACCTTCGGCTGATCGTAGGGCCCGACGACCGTGGTGTTGAGATTGGCGAAGCGGTCGATCTGGGCACCGCCGAGGAAGCCGATGGTGATGCGCCCGCCCTGCAGCCAGTAGCGGAACATCTCGGGCACCGCGACCGTGGTCAGCGCAGTATCGCAAAGCTCACCATCGCCAATCGAAAGCGGCAGCACGCTCGGACGCGTCGAAAGCGTGCCGGACTCGTAGATCAGCGTGATCCTGGGGGCGTGGGTCAGCCGCGCCAGGTTGCACGCGGCCGAGGGCGCGCCGATGCCGACGAAGCAGACATCGGTATTGGTCAGCAGGCGCGCCGCCGCGATCGTCATCATTTCGGTCGGGGTCGCGGTCATCAGGCTGCCTCCCTCTGCGACAGCGCGTAGCGCGCGAAGGCATCAGGCCCCTTGTCGAGCACGTTTTCCTTGATCCAGGACAAGAACGTATCGCGCTCGCGGGCGATCTTGTCCCAGGCGATATAGAAATCGTTGGCGCGCTTGTAGTACCCATGCGCATAGGACGGATAGGCGCCGCCGGGGACATGGGCGATCGCGGTGACGGCCCAGGACGGCAGGATGACGGCATTGGCGTTACGCGGGCCGAAG
Organism: Allobosea sp. GW822-FHT03F07; assembly: GCF_058801345.1. NCBI lineage: Bacteria > Pseudomonadati > Pseudomonadota > Alphaproteobacteria > Hyphomicrobiales > Alloboseaceae > Allobosea > Allobosea sp. GW822-FHT03F07. The sequence continues at coordinate 18,057 of NZ_JBXAND010000017.1, read as the reverse complement.
TCGTCGACGATCTCCTCGACCGTGACGAGTGAGCGCTTCGCGGCCAGCACCGCCTCCTTCTGCACGCCGACGATGCCCTCGAGCAGGACATTGCCCTCGCGATCGGCCTTCAAGGCGTGGATGATGGCGGCATCCGGCCGGATCGCCGGCACCGTCGCCAGGACCTCGCCGGTATAGGGGCAGGTGACGGAGCGGATCTGCGGATTGACGCTCGGCAGATCGACGCCCTTGTAGCCCCGGAACACAGCAAAAGGCAGGTTAGCCGCGCCGGCCTCATAGGCATTGGCCATGGCGGCGTGGCTGTGCTCCTCGATCTCGAGCCGGTGCGGCCAGCCATTCTCGACCGCGTCGCGGAAGCGGTGCAGCGAGCCGACGCCGGGATTGCCGCCCCAGGAAAAGATCAGCTTTTCAGCGCAGCCGGTGCCGATCAGCTGATCGTAGATCAGGTCGGGCGTCATCCGGATCAGCGTCAGGCGACGCTTGCCCTGCCTGATCGTTTCATGTCCCGCCGCATGCGGGATCAGATGGGTGAAGCCCTCCATGGCGACGGAGCAGCCATCGCTCACCACCGCCTCGATCCCCTGGGCCAGGGAGACGAATTCCGCCACCTTGACATCTCCTCAATATGTGCGTTTATCGCACAATGTTCTGATAATCGAACTTTATGCCGCGGGGAGCAGGCGGTCAAGGATGGCAGGCGAAGCGCCCGACCGCGACCACATGGCGGCCCTCGAGAAGGGGCTGGCGGTGATCGAATGCTTCGACGCAGCTCATGACAGGCTCACCATCGCCGACGTCGCCCGCGCGACGGACCTCTCTCGCGCCGCAGCCCGTCGCTGTCTGCTGACGCTCACCCGGATCGGCTATGCCGAGTTCGACGGCAAGTTCTTCCGCCTGACGCCGCGCGTGCTGCGGCTGGGCCATGCCTGGCTCGCCTCTACCGCCCTGCCGCAACTGGTGCAGCCCTTCCTCGAACGGCTTTCCGAGGAAACCCACGAATCCTCCTCGGCCTCGCTGCTCGATGGGCATGAGATCGTCTACATCGCGCGTTCGGCACAGAGGCGGATCATGTCGGTCGGCCTCTCCGTCGGCACCCGCCTGCCGGCCTTCTGCACCTCGATGGGCCGCGTGCTGCTGGCCTGGCGCGATCCCGCGGATGCTCAGGCGCGAATCCTCGCCGGCAAGCCGAGGGCCCTGACGCCATATACGGTCACCGATCCGGCTCAGCTGGCCGAAATTCTTGCAAAGGTTCGCGAGCAAGGCCACTCCATCGTCGACCAGGAACTCGAACTCGGCCTGATCTCGCTGGCCGTGCCGCTGTTCAATGCGCGCGGCGAGGTCATCGCCGCCTTCAACATCTCCGGCCAGGTCCAGCGCAGCTCGGCCCAGGAGATGGTCGAGCAGTTCCTGCCGCGCCTGCGCGCGCTGCAGACGATGCTGCGCCCGCTGATCACCTGAAGGACAAGGCCATATGCTCGAACTCCAGGCGGGAAACCTGCGCGCACGCATCCATCCGGAAGCCGGCGGCGTCGTTGCCGCGCTGGAGTGGCGCGGGCCGGATGGGCGCCTGCACAAGCTGCTGCATTCCCCCGATGGCGCCGTGCCCTCGACCGCCGCGCCGAACAAGATGGGAAGCTGGGCGATGGCGCCCTTCGCCAACCGCGCCTTCGACGGCATCGTCGATGACGGCGTGGCGCGCTTCCTCGTCCCGAACAACAATCCGAACGGGGGCGGCAACATCCACGGCTTCGGCTGGCAGTCAGCCTGGGACATACTCGGTCAGACCGAGGGTCATGTGGCGCTGGAACATCGCCGCACCGCAGGTCCGGACCCCTATCGCTACCGGGTCAGACAGGAGATCCGCCTCGACGAGGCCGGCATGACCGTCGCACTCGCGATCACCAATGAGGCGGACCGGGCCCTGCCTTATGGCTTCGGCCATCATCCCTGGTTTCCCTGCGCAGCCGATACGCGGCTCGGTATGACCGCCAGCGGCGCGCTCGTTCTTGGCGACGCCTACCGCGCGACGGGGTCCGAAAGGCTTGCCGGAGGCGGGCCTTATGCCGACAAGCCGGTCTTCGCCACCGGCAGCGAGACGGCCTGGAGCTTCCTCGGCTGGGACGGCACGGCGCGGATCGAGACGCCCTCGGCCAGCCTCGCGATCACGCTGAGCGCCAGCGAGACGCTGCGCTGTCCAGTTGTCTGGGCGCCGGCCGGAGCGGATTTCCTCTGCGTCGAACCGCAAAGCCATGCCATAGGATCGCCGAGCGAAAAGGCCGCGCGAGAGGCCGCGCCGCTGACGCGGCTCGAACTGGGCGAGACGCTGTCAGGCTGGCTGAGAATCGCGCCAGAGGCGATCTAGCGAGAACTTGCAGGCGATGCTCGGGCCACGCCGGAGCAGGACGGCACCCGGCCTCAGCGCCAGCGCGGGCCAGGCTCGTAATAGCGCTGCAGATTATAGGGCTGGTAGCCATAGGCTCCGGCCGGCAGGGCCGGGCGCAGCAGGATCTGCTCGCGCGCCGCATCCCAGTTCGGGGCCCTGCGCTGCTGGGCGACCATCGTGTCCTGCTTGGCCTTGGCCTTCGCGATCTTGGCCTTGGCGCCACTCGACGATTTGGCGAATTGCGAGAGATTGTCGGACACGGCCCCATTCAGCGCGATCCGGGTCTGGCCGGCGCCGTGCTTCTTGACCAGCGCGAAGAGCTTGGCGGCATTGCTCGGATGCAGGCGGATGCAGCCATGCGATGCGGGCCGACCAAGGGCGCCGACCGCGGTCGTGCCGTGGATGGCGTAGCCGCCGCGGAAGAACACGGCATTGGGCATCGCGCCGCCATATTTGCGCGAGTACCAGCTCTTCTCCAGCCGCGTCGGGCGATAGACGCCATTGGGGGTGCGGTAACCCTGGCGGCCGGAGGAGATCGCCCAATTATAGGCCTCGCCATCGGTCGTCGTGACCTGGATGCGCTGGGTGGCGATGTTGACGCGGACGTCGACGCCGGCCTGGGCTGAAGCCGCACCGACAAGCGACAGGACAAGGGCGGCCAGCAGGCCGAGCACGCGACGCATCACACCACTCCGCAAAGACGCAACTGTTGAACGATGTGGCGTTGTCAGGCCCGCGGCCGCCGCCGTTCCTTTCAGGAAACGCCCGCGGCGGGCGCTTGTAAAGCGCCAAGGCGAAATGTGGTTTCCGGGCATGCGGCGACCGGTCTTTGCCGACGGCCGCGCCGGGTGTAGCAGCAGGAAACAGCCTCTCTTCGCCAGCACGGCTCCCCGGACACATGCTCGATACGCTCCTGCCGGCCGGCGTCGCGCCAGCCATCGCCCTGCTGCTGATCGCCGTCAGCTTCCTGACCTCGGCCTTTACCGCCGCCTTCGGCATCGGCGGCGGGGTGGCGATGCTGGGGGCGCTGGCCGGCACCGTGCCGCCCTCGGTCATCATCGCCGTGCATGGGCTGGTGCAGGTCGGCTCCAATGTGGGGCGCACCTTCGTGCAGCGGGCCCATGCCGTCTGGCCGCTGGTCGCGCGCTTCACGGCCGGCTCGGTCGTCGGCGTCCTGATCGGCGCCTTCCTCGTGATTGAATTGCCCGAGCGCATGCTGCTCGGTCTGCTCGGCGCCTTCATCCTCGTCATGGCCTGGCTGCCGAAGCCCCGCATTCCCGGCCTCGCCTCGAGCGGCCTCGTCATCGGCGGCGGTCTTTCGACCATCATCACCATGTTCGTCGGCGCCACCGGCCCCTTCGTTCAGGCGCTGCTGTTGCCGCTCGGCCTCGATAAGCGCCAGCTCATCGCGACGCACGCGGCCTGCACCATGGTCCAGCACCTGCTCAAGGTCTTCGCCTTCGGCGCGCTCGGCTTCGCCTTCGCCGACTGGCTGCCGCTGATCGCGGCGATGATCGTCTCGGGCTTCGCCGGGACGATGCTCGGGACAAGGTTGCTGGAGCGCCTGCCCGAGCGTTGGTTCCTGGTGGCGATCAAAACGATCCTGACGATCGTCGGGATCGATCTGCTCCGACGTGCCGCGGGCTACTGAGCCCGCCGGCAACGCTCAGCCAAGAGCGGCCTCACTTCACGAACTGGCCGTAGATCGTCGCGAATTCGCCGCTCGCCTTGGCAAGGTGAAGCCACTGGTCGACGAAGGCCTTGAAGGTCGCGTCGCCGCGCGGAAGCATGTAGCCCATCTCGCCATATTGCAGCGGCTCGTCGGGATTGACCGCGCAAAGGCCGGGCCTCGCCTTCTCCTGCACCTTGGTCTCGATCGATTCCGAGATCATCAGATCGGCGCGACCGGCCAGAATCTCGTCGAAGATCGTGACGTTGTCGGGATAGACGCGGATATCGGCCTTCTTGAAGTTGGCCCGCACGAAGCGCTCATTGGTGCCGCCGGGATTGACCACGACGCGGGTCTCCGGCTTGTCGATGTCGGCGACGGTCTGGAACTTCGCCTTGTCGGCGCAGCGCACGATCGGAGCCTTTCCGTTGACCAGATAGGGCGCGGAGAAGAACACCTTCTTCTGCCGATCGAGGGTCACGGAGATGCCTCCCATCGCGACGTCGCATTTGCCGGAGCCCATATCGGTCAGCAGGTCGGACCATTTGGTCTGAACGAATTTCGCCTCGACGCCGAGCGCCTTGGCGAGCGACTTCGCCAATTCGATGTCGATGCCTTCATAGCTGCCATCCTTCGCCAGCGTGAACGGCTTGTAGTCGCCGGTCGTGCAGACCTGCAGGGCGCCGCGGCTCGGGATCGCGTCGAGCGCGCTCTGCGACGCCTGCGCCAGGACGGCATGGGAGAGACCCGCGAAGAGCACAGTCGCGCTGGCGCGCAGCAAAAGGGACTTGGTGGCGCAGAGACGGGAGAAGATCGACATGGCGGCCTCGGGCTTCAGGAAGACGTGCCGGCAGCAAAGCAAGGAATGGGCCTGCCGGCAACGATCCGGGCCGCGCATTCCGCTTTCGCCAGCAATGTTCTAAGAGTAGCGCCGCCATTCGCCCGACAGCTTCGATCGATCCCCGTCATGACCCTGAAGACCCGCATCATTCCCTGCCTCGACGTCAAGGACGGCCGTGTCGTCAAGGGCGTGAAGTTCCTCGATCTCGTCGATGCCGGCGACCCGGTCGAGGCCGCCAAGGCCTATGACGCCGCCGGCGCCGACGAACTGTGCTTCCTCGACATCACGGCGAGCCATGAAGATCGCGGCATCCTGTTCGACGTCGTGACCCGCACTGCCGAGGCCTGCTTCATGCCGCTGACGGTCGGCGGCGGCGTGCGCAAGGTCGAGGACATCCGAGCCCTCTTGCTGGCGGGCGCCGACAAGGTCTCGATCAATACGGCCGCCGTGACCAACCGGCAATTCGTCAAGGAGGCCGCCGAGAAGTTCGGCGACCAGTGTATCGTCGTCGCCATCGACGCCAAGCAGGTCGCGCCCGGGCGCTGGGAGATCTTCACCCATGGCGGCCGCAACGCCACCGGGCTCGAGGCCGTCGCCTTCGCGCGCGAGGTCGTCTCGCTCGGCGCGGGCGAGTTGCTGGTCACCTCGATGGACCGCGACGGCACCAAGGTCGGCTATGATCTGGGGCTCACCGCTGCGATCGCGGACGCAGTCACGGTCCCGGTGATCGCCTCGGGCGGCGTCGGCGATCTCGACGATCTCGTCAACGGCGTGAAGCAGGGCCACGCCTCGGCCGTGCTCGCCGCCTCGATCTTCCATTTCGGCACCTACACGATCGGGCAGGCCAAGGCGCATATGGCGCAGGCCGGCCTCGCGATGCGGCTGGATTGAGACGTGACGAGGCTCCTTCGGACTGTCATTCCGGGGCTTCGCATAGCGAAGAACCCGGCACCCACGATCGGGCGAGCTGCTCGCAACTGGGTATCGGCTGTCTCACCAAGTCGTGGGTTCCGGGCTCGCGCCTGCAGCGCGCCCCGGAATGACAAGGGTTTGTCATGACCTTCACCCTGTCCGATCTCGAAGCGCGCATCGCCGAGCGCGCAGCCGCTTCCCCCGACGAATCCTGGACGGCGAAGCTGCTGGCCGCCGGGCCAGAGCGCTGCGCCAAGAAGTTCGGCGAGGAGGCGGTCGAGGCCGTCATTGCCGCGGTGAAGGGGGATCGCGACGAGTTGATCGCCGAAAGCGCGGATGTGCTCTATCATCTCTTGGTTGTACTCAGGGCGCGAAATGTTGCATTGCAAGACGTCTTGAGCCAGCTTGAGGCCCGTACCGTGCGCTCCGGTCTGGCGGAGAAGGCCGCACGGCCCCGTTGAGATCGAGGCTAGTGCTGCGTTGAACCTCGAAGCCTGGAATGCGGGTCGTCTCATGGACCAGCGTGTGATCCCCGCCCCGCATGATCCCGAGCTCGGCTCTCCCTATCGCTCGTTCTCGCGCGACGAGTGGGCGCATCTGCGCGCCGATACGCCGCTGACCCTGTCGGTCGACGATCTGACCAAGCTGCAATCGATCAACGACCCGATCTCGCTCGACGAGATCGTGGCGATCTACCTGCCGCTGTCGCGCCTGCTTTCACTCTATGTCGCGGCGACGCAGGGGCTGTTCAAGGCGACGCAGCGCTTCCTACTGGCCGAGGCCGAGGTCAAGGTTCCCTACATCATCGGCGTCGCCGGCTCGGTCGCCGTCGGCAAGTCGACCACGGCGCGCGTGCTCAAGGCGCTGTTGTCGCGCTGGCCGAACACGCCCAAGGTCGAGCTCGTCACCACCGACGGCTTCCTGCTGCCCAATGCCGAATTGGAGCGGCGCGGGCTGATGCAGCGCAAGGGCTTCCCCGAAAGCTATGACGGGGCTGCGATCCTGCGCTTCCTCTCGGACGTCAAGGCCGGCAAGCCGCAGGTGACCGCACCGGTCTATTCGCATCTCGTCTACGACGTGGTGCCGGGTGAAACGGTGACGGTCGAACGGCCGGACATCCTGATTCTGGAGGGGCTCAATGTTCTCCAGCCGAGCCGTATGCCCAAGGACGGCACGGTCATCCCCTTCGTCTCGGATTACTTCGACTTCTCGGTCTATCTCGACGCCGACGAGAACGATTTGCATCGCTGGTACGTCAACCGCTTCATGACGCTGCGCCAGACGGCCTTCCGCGATCCGCGCTCCTTCTTCCGCAAATATGCCGAGATCGGCGAGGAGGAGGCGCTTTCGATCGCTGAGAGCCTGTGGACCGGCATCAACCTGCCGAACCTGCAGGAGAACATCCTGCCGACCCGCCAGCGCGCCAGCCTGATCCTGACCAAGGGCGCGAGCCATCGCATCCAGCAGGTCGCGCTGCGGCGGCTTTAGACGATATGCCGCTCTGATGGAGGCGTTCTGGTCGCTCGCCGGCATGGCGGGCGCGGCCTTCGTCGCGGCTACACTGCTGCCGGCCCAGTCCGAGGCTGTCTTCGTCGGGCTGCTCGCCGCGCGAACGGTCGATCCGTTGGCGTTATTCCTGGTGGCATGTCTCGCCAACACGGCGGGATCGGTGGTGAACTGGTGGCTGGGGCGGCTGATCGCACTGCATGGTGTCGAGAAGCTGCCGCAGCGCCTGCGTCCTGATCCGCACCGGCTCGACCAAGCGCAGAGCTGGTTCGCGCGCTTCGGCTGGCCCTCGCTGCTCTTCGCCTGGCTGCCGATCGCCGGCGATCCGTTGACCTTCGTCGCCGGTACGCTGAATTATCCGCTCGGCCGCTTCGTTCTGCTGGTGTTCATCGGGAAGGCCGCACGCTACGCGGCGCTTTGGGCAGGCTGGACGGCGATGGCCTGATCGCTTGTCTTTGCGTTTGCGAAAGGTCGCGGCACGGGCTACCAGCTAGCGCCCTTTTGCAGGAGATTAGATCATGAGCATTCAGCGCATCGGCGTCGGTCCGCGCATGTCCAAGGCCGTCGTCCATGGCGATACCGTTTATCTGGCCGGCCAAGTCGCGGACAAGGCCGCAGGCAAGAGCGTCGCCGAGCAGACCGCCGAGATCCTTGGCATCATCGACGGGCTTCTGGCCGAAGCCGGCACCGACAAGAGCAAGCTTCTGATGGTCAATATCTGGCTGTCCGACATGTCGACCTTCGCCGAAATGAACGGCGTCTGGGACAAGTGGGTCATCGCCGGGCAGACGCCGGGCCGCGCCACGGTCGAGGCCAAGCTCGCCGCCCCGCAGTTCACGGTCGAGATCGCGGTTATCGCCGCCAAGTGAGCGGGGCCAAGTAAGCGACGCGCAGTGTGTCGCGCCGGTGTGACACACTGCCATCCTGTCCCGGCCGGGTGATCTTGACGGGCCTACGCATAAGAACTGTTCAATCGGCGGGGTAGGGGAACGGTCATCTCGTGAAGCAGCCGGACGATATTGCGGCTCTCATCGCGCGGGTCGCGGGGCGCCACGGCCTGCCGCCGGTGGCTCTGGCGGCCATGATCGCCGATTGGCTGCGCCGTCCCGGCGCAGCCGCACCCGGCGAGGCCCTGCTCGACCGCAAGGCGCTCGATCTCCTCGCCTTGACCACACGTCTTGCGATGCCACTCGACGACGCGACAATCCGCGGGCTTCGCAGCGCGGCTGCCACTGCAATTGCCGAAGGCCGTCTCGCCGATGCCGACAAGGCGCTGGCTCAGGCGGAACTGCATGCGATCGGCGGATCCACCGACCTCCCGGCGCTGCCGCTCGAGCGCCGGCTGCTGATTGGCGAGAATCGCGCCGACCGAGGGGCGCTCAGCTTCCTGCGCACGACGTCCGAGGCCTATCGCGAGGCTGCCGCGCGCTATGGCGAGGCCTCTGCCCTGATCGGCCTCGCCGATATCGAGCGCAGCCGGGCGGCCGCGCTCGACCAGGCCAGGACGCTGGCGCGGATCAGCGAGGATTTCGGCGGGCGCGAAGGCTATGACGCCGCCATGGCCGCGCTGCGCCGCCTGCTCCAGGGCCTCGACAGCGTGGCGGATACGGTTGCCTTCGCCGGCACCCAGGAAGCTCTGGCCGCCGCGTTGGAAGGCATAGCGGACATCACCGGGATGGCGGACCTGCGCGCCGAGGCGCTCGCTCATTGCGAAGCCGGGCTGGAGGATCTGCGCCGCGACGAGGCGCCCCAACTCTGGCAGGCGCTGAAGCTGCGTTTCGGGCGGCTCGCTGTGACCCTCGGGCTGGCGCGCGCCGATGATGGGCTGCTCGAGGATGCGATCGCCGCATTCGCCACGGTGTTCGCCGTTTGGGATCGCGGCACCGACGAGGCGCGCTGGCTCCAGGCCGAGCATCTGATCTCGCGCGCCCGGGCGGCGCTCGGCGGACGCCGGAACGACCTCGCCTTGCTGGAGCGCGCCTTCAACGGCCTCAACCGTGTCGCGAAGACGGTCGATCGCGCCCGCGACCCGCTGCGCTGGGCCGAACTCCAGGACCAGATGGGTGGCGTGCTCGCCGCCATGGGCAACCGCTATAGCGAGCCGGTCGTGCTGGAGGAGGCGATCGTCGCCTTCGCCGCCGCCCTCGAAGAGCGCCGGCGCGAGAGCGTACCCCTGCTCTGGGCGCAGACGCTCGGCAATCAGGCGGAGGCGATGCTCCGGCTCGCAGAGCGTAGCAAGGACAAGGCTCTGGCGCAGCGCGCTTTGGCACAGCTGGTCACGGCGGCGGACACGGCCCGGCGAGCGGCGGAGCGCAGCCCGATCGCCGTGGAGCTGCAGAAGCGGCTCGTCGCCGCCGGCGAGCAGGCGACCCGGCTGCTCGCGGGGTAAGCAGTGCTTCAGCGCGGGCGGCGACTCGCGAGTCGCTCCAGTGCCGCATCGAGCGTGGCGTCGCGCTTGGCGAAACAGAAGCGGACGACACTGCTGACCGCGCCCTCGGCGTAGAAGGCGCTGACCGGAATCGCCGCGACCCCGGTCTCCATTACGAGCCGCTTGCAGAAATCGACATCGTCGCTTTCTCCCAGTGAGGTGATGTCGACATTGAGGAAATAGGTCCCGACGCTCGGCAGCACATCGAAGCCGAGGCCGACCAGGCCGGAGGCGAAACGATCGCGCGAGCGCTGGAAATCGGCTCGCATCCCCTCGAAATAGCTGTCGTCCTTGCCGAGCCCATAGGCGACTGCTGCTTGCAGGTTCGGCGGCGTCGTGAAGGTGATGTACTGGTGCGCCTTGGCCAGCACCTTCATCAGCGCGGGCGCCGCCATCACCAGTCCGACCTTCCAACCCGTGAGTGAGAAGATCTTGCCGGCCGAGGAAATCTTGACCGTGCGCTCGCGCATGCCGGGTCGCCCCAGCACCGGGACATGCCGGCGGCCGTCGAAGACGACATGCTCCCAGACCTCGTCGCAGATCGCGACCGCGTCATGGCGGACACAGAAATCGGCGAGAAGGTCGAGATCGGCCGGGCTGAAGATCGTCGCGGTCGGGTTCAGCGGATTGTTGAACAGCACGACCCTGGTCTTCGGCGAGAAGGCCTTGGCCAGGGCCTCCTCACTCAGTCCGAAATACGGCGGCGTCAGCGTGACGAATTTCGGAATGCCGCCGGCGCGGCGCACCAGCGGGACATAGGCGTCGTACATCGGCTCGAACAGTACGACCTCGTCGCCGGGAGAGACGAGCGCCATCAGTGCGCCCGCGATCGCCTCGGTCGCACCCGATGTCACCATGATCTCGCTGTCGGGATCGAGATCGAGGCCCTGCCAGCGCTTGTAATGCGCCGCCGTGGCCTGGCGCAGCTCGGGCAGGCCCATCATCGGCGGATACTGGTTCCAGCCGTTCACGACCGCGTCGGCCGCCTTCTGACGGACGTCGAGCGGGCCCGGATCGTCCGGAAAGCCCTGGCCGAGATTAACGGCGCCCGTCTCGCGCGCGAGTTGCGACATGACTTCAAAGACACTGGTCGGAAGGGCAGAAAAAATCGGATTCATCGCGGTCGGTCGCCTGCGGCTCGAAAACAGGCGGCGCGTTTAGCATGGCGAGCCCCCGGACGCACGCCGTCGGAAGCTGATCAGCGCGCTGCATTTGCCCAATCAAATACGAAGTGATGATTATTGACATTCATCACTGGTCAGTATCTAGTGAGTCGGCCGGTTCACGACGGGCTCCCGCTGCGACTTCGCCCCTTTGGCGTAGCGGGGATTGGCGTGAACCGGTGACCCTCCTCCCCATCCCTGCTCTCTTGCCGCCGCTGCGTTGCCCGTTGCTCGCCGGATGCCCGGCGCCTAAGCAGGCGCATGGCCACGTCCCGCACCCCCGCAATCATGATTCTCGGCACCGGCTCCAATGTCGGCAAGTCGCTGATCGTCGCGGGCCTGTGCCGGCTCTTCGCCGATAGCGGGCTGAAGGTCAGGCCGTTCAAGCCGCAAAACATGTCGAACAATGCCGCCGCCACCGCCGCCGGCGAAATCGGCCGGGCGCAGGCGCTGCAGGCGCGCGCCGCGCGCATCCCGCCGCATGTCGACATGAACCCGGTGCTGCTGAAGCCGGAAAGCGACTCCGGCAGTCAGATCATCCTTCAGGGACAGGTCGCCGGGCATCTCGCCTCGGGCGACTTCGCACGGCGCGGCGACTTCCTGCCGAGGGTTCTGGAGAGCTTCGAGCGGCTGTCGGCCGACGCCGACCTGGTGATCGTCGAGGGCGCGGGCTCGCCGGCCGAGACCAATCTGCGGGCCCGCGACATCGCCAATCTCGGCTTCGCCCGCGCCGTCGGCGTGCCGGCGATCCTGGTCGGAGACATCGACCGGGGCGGCGTCATCGCCAGCCTCGTCGGCACCCATGCCGTGCTGGACGAGGCGGACCGCGGCATTATCCGCGCGTTCGCCGTCAATCGCTTCCGCGGCGAGGTCGCCCTCTTTGCCGACGGTGTCGAAACGATCCGCCAGGCAACGGGCTGGCCCTGCCTCGGCGTCGTGCCCTGGTTTTCGGACGCATCGCGCCTGCCGGCGGAGGACGGGCTCGACATTCGCTCTGGCCGGAAGCCGGGCGCGCGGCTGAAGATCGCGGTTCCCGTCCTGCCCGGCATCGCCAATTTCGACGATCTCGACCCACTCAAGCTGGAGAATGACGTCGACCTCGCTATGGTCAGGCCGGGGCAGGCGCTGCCGGGGGATGCCGACCTCGTCATCCTGGCCGGTTCGAAGACGACCTTGCGTGATCTCGCCGCCTTGCGCGCCCAGGGCTGGGACATCGATATCTTCGCCCATCGCCGGCGCGGTGGACATATCCTGGGCCTCTGCGGCGGCTACCAGATGCTCGGACGGGTGGTCCGCGATCCGCTCGGGCTGGAAGGCCCGGCCGGCGAGGCCGAAGGCCTCGGGCTGCTCGACGTCGAGACCGTGCTGGAGGGGACCAAGACGGTCCGCGAGGTCGATTTCGTCCATGCGACGAGCGCATCGGCGGGCCGCGCCTACGAGATCCATCTCGGCCGGACGGAGGGCGCCGACACGGCGCGCGCGCCGTTCAGGGTCGGCGAGCGGGCGGAGGGCGCCGCGAGTGGCGACGGCCGGGTGATCGGCAGCTATCTGCACGGCGTCTTCTCGGCGGACACGGTGCGGGCCGCCTGTCTCGGGGCTGTCGCGGGTTCGCGTCTGCCATCGAGCCTATCCTATGAAGGCGATGTCGAGGCGACGCTGGACCGGCTCGCCGCCCATCTGCAGGCTCATCTCGATATCGAGGCGATCCTGGCGCTGGCACGCGGGCGCTCGACGCACGGGTGACCTCCCACCGGAGGCGGAACATGGCCGGCGCGCCGCGCGTTGAATGCCTCAAAGCCTCGGCCCCGATCTGATCCAGATCAAGGCATGACGGGACATGGCAGGACATCCTGTTGAAACGCCTTATTCGCCATGATGTTGACGAATGATGAAATTCGTCATAGCGATCAATTCCCGCCGACAGCCGCAGGCCCAGCAAAATAGGCAAGAGCCGTGAGTCTTCCCGAGCGCGATACGAGGCAGAGCATCGTCGATACCGCCGAGCGCTTCTTCCGCGACATCGGCTACCAGAAGACGACTGTTGCCGACATTGCCAAGTCGCTGCGCATGAGCCCGGCGAACGTCTATCGCTTCTTCGATTCCAAGAAGTCGATCAACGAGGCGGTTCTCGCCCGCTTCAAGGGCGAGCTCGAGGAATCGCTGTCGATCATCATCGCGGAATCCCGGCCCGCCAAGAGCCGGCTGCGCGAGATGCTGCTGACCGTGCACAGGGTCAATCAGGCGCGCTTCGCCGACCAGCAGCGCATGCAGGAGATGGTCTGCGCCGCGATGGAGGAAAGCTGGGACGCGATCCTCGGCCATATCGAGCGCTTCGACGCCCTGCTCGCCCGCGTCGTCGCCGAGGGCGTCGCCAATGGCGAGTTCCGCGCGCTCGATCCGATGGCCGCCACGCAATGCATCCGCACGGCGATGCTCCGTTTCCAGCATCCGCTGCTGATGGCCCAGTGCGAGCGGATTCCCGGTCCCTCGGCAGAGGAGTTGATCGACTTCATCATGACCGCGCTGGAACAGCCGAAGCTCGGCGCCTGACCGGCCTGTCGAGTCGCCTGTCGCCGCGGCCGCGTTGACAAGCCGCTGAGGGAGCGGGATACCCCGCCTGTCATGGCCAGCCTCTTCAAGCAGAGTTTCAAGAAACTCGCCGTCATCGTCCACGATCTCGTGGTCACGGCGCTCGCGATCTGGCTCGTCTTCGTCGTGCGGTTCGAGGGCTGGCAGCTCGACGAGCATCTGCGCTACCTGCCGCGTTTCCTCCCCTTTTTCGTGGCCTATGCAGGTCTCGTCTACTGGTTCTTCTCGCTTTACCGCTCAAAGTGGCGGTTCGCGTCGCTGCCGGACCTGTCGAACATCGTCAAGGCGGTCTCGATCCTGACGCTGACGCTGCTCGTCGTCGACTATGTGCTCGTCGCGCCGAATTTCTACGGCGCCTTCTATTTCGGCAAGATCACCATCGCGCTCTACTGGCTGGTCCAAATCTCGCTGCTCGGGGGCCCGCGCCTCGCCTATCGCTATTTCAAGTTTTCGCGCACCCGCCGGCATGCGGCGCGCGAGGCTTCCCTGCCCGCCCTGCTGCTCGGGCGCGGCTTCGAGGTCGAAATGGTGATCCGCGCCATGGAGGCCGGCACCATGCGCAAGCTCAGGCCCGAGGGCATCCTGTCGCCCCGCGCCGACGATCTCGGGCAATCGATCCGGGGCGTGCCCGTCCTTGGCCTGCTCTCGGATATCGAGCGTATCGCGGGCGACGCAGCCGAACGCGGCGAGGGCTTCCGCCGCATCGTCGCGACGCCGAGCGCGCTCCTGCCGGAGGCGGAGCCCGATAAATGGCTCGCCCGCACGCGCAAGCTCTCCCTGCCGATCTCACGCATCGAGACGCTCGGCGAGGGTGTTCGCGACACCGAAATTGCGCCGCTGGAGATCGAGGATCTGCTGGTGCGCTCGACCGTCAAGATCGACCGCGAACGGCTCGGCACCTTCCTGAGGGGCAAGCGCGTCATCGTCACCGGCGGCGGCGGCTCGATCGGCTCGGAGATCTGCCTGCGTTGCGCCGCCTTCGGCGCAGCCGAACTCCTGGTCGTCGAGAGTTCCGAGCCGGCCCTGTTCCAGATCACGGAGCAACTCTCGGTCCATGGCCACGACACAGTCGTCTCCGGCGCGCTGGCGGATGTGCGCGATCGGGCCCGGATCGCGCCGCTCTTCGCGGAATTCCGGCCCGACATCGTGATCCACGCCGCCGCGCTGAAGCATGTGCCCTATCTCGAGGCGGACTGGAGCGAGGGCGTCAAGACCAACATCTTCGGCTCGGTCAACGTCACCGATGCCGCGATCGCCGCCAATGCCAAGATCTTCGTGCTGATCTCGACCGACAAGGCGATCGAGCCCGTCTCAATGCTGGGCGCGACCAAGCGCTTTGCAGAGATGTACGCCCAGTCGCGCGACGCCGAATTCGTCGCGGCCGCGGCCGGGATGCGCCTGGTCGCCGTGCGCTTCGGCAATGTGCTCGGCTCGGTCGGCTCGGTGGTGCCGAAATTCAAGGCGCAGATCGCGCGCGGCGGGCCGCTGACCGTCACCAGCCCGGACATGATCCGCTACTTCATGACGATCCGAGAGGCCTGCGACCTCGTCCTGACGGCAGCCTCGCATGCCCGCTCGGACGGGCCCGAGGCCGAGCGGGCCGCCGTCTACGTCCTCAAGATGGGCCAACCAGTCAAGATCATGGACCTCGCCGAGCGGATGATCCGTCTCGCCGGTTTCGAACCCGGCGAGGACATCGAGATCGCCGTCACCGGCGTCCGGCCGGGCGAGCGCCTGAACGAAATCCTCTTCGCCCATGACGAGCCGATGGCCGAGACCGGCCTCGACGGCGTGATGGCGGCCAAGCCCGTCTTCGCCAACCGCGCCCGACTGCAGGCCTGGCTCGCACGGCTGGAGGCGGCGCTGAAGGCCGATGATCGCACCGCCGCCGACGCCGTGCTCGACGAGGCGATCCCCGATTTCAGCCAGCGCCAGGCGCCGCCGCCAGGCGCTCGAGAGCAATCTGCGTCGCCAGCGGCGGCCGCCAGCCTGCCCTGAGCAGCCCCTCCGGCAGCGCGACGAGGCTGCCGCTCAGCTTGACGAAGGCGCCCTCCTGCCCAACGACGCGTGCCGCCAGCCGCAAAAAGCCGGGCGGCACGGCGATCAGGCCCGGCCCGCGCCCCATGCCGGCCCGCAGCGCCGTCAGGATAGCGGCGATGCTGATCGGCTCCGGATCGGCGACGGTGAAGACGCGGCGCGCCGGGCAGGCCGGCGTCAGCGCAAACAGCACGGCATCGGCCAGGTTCTCGACCGCTAGCAGCGAGCGTGGTGCGGTCAACCCACCGAGAGGCAAGGGAACGGGCAGACGCGCGAGCTTCAGCAGCGCCGCCATATTGGCCTTCACGCCCGGCCCGTAGACCAGGACCGGCCGCAGCGCGACCCAGTCGAAATCGAGCCGGGCCAGGCCCTGCTCCGCGGCCAGTTTCGAGCGGCCATAGGCGTCGTCGGGCGCGGGCGCGTCGTCCTCGCGCAAGGGCGGCCCGTCGAAGGCGCCGGTCTGCGCCTTGATCGAGGAGATGCAGACGAAACGCGAGACGCCGGCGCGATAGGCCGCCTCGGCCAGCTCCAGCGTCGCCTGCGTGTTGACGCGCCGATAGAGCTCTTCGTCGAGGCCTGGGCCGGCATGGGCAAGGCCGGCGAGATGGACGACATGCTGGACGTCTTGGAGCGCCCGGTTCCAGTCGACCGGCGAAGCGAGGTCACCGGTCACGACCGTTTCGATCCCGGCAGGGGCCGGTGCCGGAGAGCGCTGCGTGACACGCACGCGGTAGCCGGCCGTCCTCAGCGCGGCGACGACATGCGGCCCGACGAAGCCGCCGGCGCCCGTGACGAGGACCCGCTCGCCGTTCATGCGATGGGGGCCGGCCGCGAGAAGCGCCGCAGCAGCAGTCCGGTCAGGAGGATCGCAGCAGCAAGGCAAGCCCATTGCGCCAGCGAGGAGCGGATCAGGATGCTTGCTGCCGCCAACCCGATCAACGCGAGGTTGAGCAGCGCGATCTGTGTGACAATACTCAAGACGCTATGCCCGTTCGTCGTCGCCTGCTGGTAGAAGTGCGAGCGATGCGCCTCCCAGACCTTCTCGCGGCGCGCCAGCCGGCGCAGCAGCGTGATCGTGGCGTCCATGACGTGGTAGAGGGGCAGGATCAGCGCCGCCGCCAGCGCATCTGAGCCCGCGAGCCGGTAGAGCAGATAGGCCGTGACGAGCCCGATCGGCAGCGAGCCCACATCCCCCAGGAACAGCCGTGCCGTCGGCTTGTTGAAGGGTGCAAACCCGATCAGCCCGCCGCACAGGGCGGCCGCCAACAGCCCCGTCGCCGGGTCGATCAGCCCCAGATTGCCGGCGAGCGCAAGGGCACCGGCCAGCGGCAGAAAGCCGACGACGGTGATCCAGTCGATCCCATCCATGAAATTCGTCAGGTTGACGAACCAGATGCCCGCGAGCAGCGCGAGGCAACGTTCGACGGCCAGCGGCATCAGATCCGGAAACAGCCGCACATCCGGCGCGGCGTAAACGATCACCACCGCGACACAGAGCGCCTGCAGGCCAAGCCGCATCCCGGCCGAAAGCGGCCGGATGTCGTCCCAGGCACCGACCACAGCCAGCACAAGGGCCGCCGCCATGACGAAAGCGCCGCTGTCGGCAGCCGGCAACGGCGGCAGGAGCTGCAAAGCCAGCCCCTGAGCGAGGAAGGCGCCGGCCAGAACGGCGATGCCACCGCCTTGCGGCGTCGGCACGCGATGGCTCGAGCGGGCATTGGGCCGAGCCAGCGCATAGCGGACCAGCAGCGGGCGCAGCAGCACGCAGAGCGCCGCCGAGACGACAGCCGAGACGAGCAGGGTCAGGATGGGGGCGAGAGCGATTTCCAAGGCGGGCGGGGACCAGAACGTGATTGCGAACTCCCTAGAGCCGGATCCGATCAGGTTGAGTCAACCTGATCGGTGAATCCGTTTCAAAACTCAAGTGGAGAGCCCGTTTTCACCCATCGGCGACACATCCTTGCCTTGACGCGGACAAAGAGAGAACATGCGGCATGCCCTTGCCCGATTCCGTCCTCAATCCGCCGCCCGCGCGGCCCGACATCACCCGTGCCGTCTGCCGCGGCGCCGGGCGGCATCTGCGCGAGCGCGGCTATGCGATCGTCAAGGAGATGACCTTCGCCAATGGCCGGCGCGGCGACATCGTCGCCCTCGCGCCGTCCGGCGAATTGCTAGTGGTCGAGGTCAAGTCGGGGATCGAAGACTATCGCGTCGACGGCAAATGGCCGGATTACCGCGATTATTGCGACGGTTTCCTCTTCGCCGTCGCGCCCGAGTTCCCGCAGGAGATCCTGCCCGAGGATGTCGGATTGATCGTCGCCGACGCCTATGGCGGCGCGCTGATCCGCGAGGCTCCGCGCCATCCGTTGGCACCGGCGCGGCGCAAGGCCCTGACCATCGCCTTCGCCAAGCTCGCAGCCGGCCGCTTGGCGCTGATCGAGGACCCGGGTGTCTAGGTGACCGACTCATAACTTCGCAACCAGATGCGGATTGAAGCGAGCTGGACTGATGCGAGGAAGTTGTCGTCCC
>NZ_JBXAND010000016.1:0-53886 GCF_058801345.1 Allobosea sp. GW822-FHT03F07 | reverse complement strand
CCTCTCCGGCACCGTATGTGAAGGGCCGCGCACTCCCGCTCCCAGATCGCGCGCAGCCACCGCGATACGTCATCTTTTGGGCAAGTGCCGAGAGTCAGCTTGTGGCGCTATGCAATCAAGCAGACTGGGGAGCGCTCAAGTACAGGCCGCACTTTGAGATGCCGAAAGACCCGCCGCCGCTCCTCTCAAGAGCATTCCGACCGATCTCGCAAAATAGGTCGTGATTTCCCGAGGCATCTCGACCATACGGCCCTGGGCAATGCCCATTCAGACGTCGAAATTGAATCGAAACCGGCATGAGCGACCCGATTAGCAAGCTTTCCTGGGATGACCTTCGTGTCGTCCAAGCCGTCGCTCGGACGGGCGCGCTGGCGGCGGCGGCCCAGATGCTTGGCATCAACGTCACGACGATCACGCGTCGACTGGCTAAGGTCGAGGAAGTTCTCGGAGTCGCGCTCTTCGACCGCCGCCGGGCTGGCTATATCGCCACGGCGCAGGGCGAGGAGGTGGCGGCCCTGGCCGAGCGTGTGGAATTGGACGTGGTCGGTGTCGCCCGGCGGGTGTCCGGCCACGCGCAGGGTCACGCCGGTGACTTGCGCATCACGACCAGCGACTCGATCCTACTCTATTTCCTGACGCCGATGATCGCTTCGTTCAAGGCGCGGAACCCTGCAGTCCGGGTCGAAGTCAACGTCGGCAACGGCGCCTTGAACCTAGCTCGCGGCGAGGCCGACATCGCCATCCGCGCAACCGAGCGACCGCCCGAGAACCTGTTCGGGCGGAAGGTCTCCATGATCGCCTGGGCGCCCTATGGGACATGCTCCGAGCCCGCCGCCGGTCGCATGGGGCCTGGCTGGCAATGGGTGTCCTACGGAGGCAAGCTGTCTGGCCTGAAGGCCGCCGAACTGGTCGCAGCGCGCGTGTCGCAAGACGCCATCGGCTATCGCACCGACTCGGTGGCTGGAGCCGCGGCGGCCATCGCCGCAGGCATGGGTGTGGGCTACCTGCCTTGCATGCTGGGCGACCTATCACCCGACCTCCAGCGCGTTGGCCCGATCGAACCGGTGCTCAACGACGACCTGTGGCTCCTGACCCATCCCGATATTCGCCGGTCGGGGCGCGTCTACGCGTTCATGACCCATTGCGCCGAAGCCATCGGTCAGAGCCGCGATCTCGTCGAGGGTCGGCTCGGCGCCGCCTCCGGCCAGGGCGCCGCGCCGGACCATCTCTGGCGCTCGCTCAGGTTTCCGGGAGTATCGCGGTGAAGGTGATCTCGATGATCTGCTCCGGAAAAGCCAGGCGCGATACGCCGATCAGGTTGCTGGCGACCTTCGGGCGAGCAACGTCGTAGGCTTCGCCGCGAACCTTTGACGCGACGGCGAAAGCCGCATCGACGTCCAGCACGAAGAGGGTTTCTTCGACCACGTTGTCGAGACTGGCCCCGAACTGCGCCAGCAGCTTGGCCGCATTGGCGTAGGTGGCGCGCATCTGCGCCTCCATCGTCGAGAAGTCGGAGGGGCGGCCGTTTTCGTCTAGCGAGGCAGGCGCGATCAGCTTGCCCTGTTCGTCGTGGCTCAGCTGGCCTGACACCCGGATCGTGTTCCCGACCTTGATCGCCTGGGCGTAGCCGTAGCCGTCCTCCCACGGAACGTCCAGATAGGCGGCTTGCTTTTCAATGGCTGCGCTCGGCGTCGTCACGTTGCGTCTCCTGCATGTTCGCCGCTTGGGAGCGGCTTGGCGTCGACGAAGTGATCGCAGCAATCGGGCGCGCGCTTCAAACAGCGTTCTTGCCGAACTAGTCACGCGAAAATGCCGTGATCCAGATGTCCGCGAGCGCATGTTCAGATGGTGGGCCAGAGGAGCAATTCTGCCTAGGAGCGGAATGTCCTGTTTCCGGAGCCGAGATAACGGCAGCTCATGGCGCATCTCGGTGCCGCCAGTACGGCCGCCTTCTCGATGGTTGGGTGGCTCTGATTGGGCTTGATCCTGCGCTCTATGGAACTCACAGCCTCCGCCGGACGAAGGTCGCGCTGATCTATAAGCGCACCGGCAACTTGCGCGCCTGTCAGCTTCTTCTCGGCCATACGAAGCTGGAAAGCACTGTCCGCTACCTCGGCATCGAGGTTGACGACGCGCTTCTCCTTTCGGAGCAAACGGACCTATGACGCATGGCACGGCGGCTACCCGCCGTGCCATTTTTAACCATCGGCAACGGCGCCAGCGGGCTAACTCAGGCGGGCGTGGCGCTCGATCCGCCAAGGTAGCCCGCCGCTCTGGCGCACGCGATGCCGCAGGGACATTTACAGCTTCCGGGAACCCTGAGGGCGCTGTGGCACAATAAAGCCACCAGACTGGTGCGCCCAGAGATCGGCATATAGTCCGCCGATTGCGAGCAGGTCCGCATGGGTGCCTTGCTCGACGATGCGGCCGGCGTCCATCACCACCAGGCGATCCATTAGCTGAAGCGTGGAAAGCCGATGGGCGATGGCGATGACTGTCTTGCCACGCATCAGTTCCGAGAGCGCTTCCTGTATCGCGGCTTCGACCTGCGAGTCGAGGGACGAGGTCGCCTCGTCGAGCAGGAGGATAGGGGCGTCCTTCAGGATCACCCGGGCGATCGCGATGCGTTGGCGCTGCCCGCCAGATAGCTTGACGCCACGCTCGCCAACGAAGGCTTCGAAGCCCTTGCGTCCCTTACCGTCCACGAGCTTATCGATGAAGGCATCTGCCTGCGCCTTCCGAGCGGCATCGCGCATCATGCCTTCGTCGGCTTGCTGACGGGCATAAAGGATGTTCTCGCCGATTGAGCGATGGAGAAGCGAAGAATCTTGGGCCACCACTGAGATTTGGGCGCGAAGCGATTCCTCGGTGACATCAGCGATGTCCCGCCCGTCGATCAGGATGCGGCCCGATTGTGGCTCATAGAAGCGCAGCAACAAGTTGATCAGTGTCGACTTGCCCGCGCCCGAGCGCCCAACGAGGCCGACCTTTTCACCAGCGCCAACGGTCAAAGACAGTCCGTCCACTACGCGGTGCGGGGTGGTGTAGTGGAAATGCAGATTCTCGAACCGAATCTCGCCGTGCGGGGCCGCGAGCGGAAGCGCACCCGGCCTGTCGAGCTGGCTGAGCGGCTGCGCGATCGTTTTCATGCCCTCCTGCACGATTCCGACATTCTCGAAAATTCCGGCGATCTCGAACGCCACCCAGCCCGACATGGCGATGATCTGGGTGGTGAGGAGAAGCGCGGTCGTCAGCGTCCCCGCATCGATGCGTCCCTCGGAGAATAGCCAGACGCCGATGCCACCCGTCGTGACTAGCAAGATCGCGTTGAGGCAGATCAGACAAAACACATAGACGGTATTAAGCTGCTGCTGCCGTGCGAAGGCGGCCTGGAAGCGAAGGAAACCATCGCGGATATAGGCGTCATCATCGGTCCGGCGACCGAACAGCTTGATCGTCATCATGTTGGTGAACGTGTCGACGATCTTCCCGGAGATCGCCGAGCGCGTATCGGAGGTCTCGCGGGATCTGTCCCGCACCTTCGGTAGCGTGTAGGCGAGGATTCCGCCGTAGAACAGGAACCAGACGATCATCGGCGTCGCCAGGCGAATGTCCTGCGTGCCGAGAAGGCCGATCGCGGTCGCGCCGAAGACGAGTATCTGCCAGACCGCTCGAACGAAGGCGACGATGCTTTCTCGCAGCGGCCGGGCTGTCTGCATCACCCGGTTAGCGAGCCGTCCGGCGAAGTCGTCCTGGAAGAAGGCGAGCGGCTGACGGGCGACGTGCCGGTAGTTCTGCCAGTGGATCAGTGTCGTGAAAGAGACTGCAATCGAGTGGTTCACGAGCAGGCGGAACAGGATGGTGCCGAACGGCCGGACCACGAGCACAATCGCCGCCATGATCAGAAGCAACTGGCCAGCAGCGTCGAAAACCTGCTCGCGCGCGACCGATGACAGCACGGAGACGAGGCGGCCGATCAGGTAGGGCACCACCGCCTCGATCACGGCGAGCGTAAAGCCGACCAGGAACAGCGCAGCGAACAGGCCCTTCGCCTGGCGCACGAAGTGCCAATAGAACGATAAGAGTCCGTTGGGAGGCTCGCCCGGGGCGGATGCTGTCGAATCAACAAGTGAATCGAAGAACTTGAACATCGCTTCTTATGATTGCAGCGTCGCCGCCGTGGCAACCTCGAACGATCGCCATAAGACACGAGTTCTCTGATCAAATCAGCTCAAACCGCGTACCTTGTTGATCCTTGCGAGCTCGCACCGCGGTGCCCGGACAGAAGCCCACCAGCCCGATTGCCTACGTCCGCTTTCGGGCTGGTGCTCAAGTTCCGCTTATGGCGCGTTTCGCCCTGACGAGCAGTGGACGTATTGTGGCCCATTCCAGACTCTGCCAAGGTCTGGTTTCGGGCGGTCTGACTGGCAGTGCCGCGAGAAGCCGGAGCTGGGGCCCGCTGACCTTCGGCCTGTCTGATGTATCACCGCGACGGAGCGAACGTAACTTCGGAGTCGACGGTGGGGCTGCTTCGCGTGAAGGTCACCGGCAGCTGCGTGTGGGCGAGCCGAAGCGGGCGTCCGACCGAGTATCTCAGCGCGGTCCGCGTGCGGCCATCGGACGGCGAGCACCCAGTATCCACGGCGGCGGGCCACTTGCTCCCGGCGGCGCTCCTGACCCGCGGCTCCGACGAGCGTTGGCTCGCTTCATCGACATGGCGCTTCTGCAGGCAGGCGTCCGCCTCGCGACGATCGAGACGAGCGGAGGCGGTCTATCGTCCTGAGGGAAATACTGGGTTGCTTTCACTGGACGTGGCCTCGGCCTCGACGCCAGTCCGCCACGGCGCTGCCCGCGTCAGTCGCCCCGGTCGATCCAGATCTCCGGGTGGGACGTGCGACGGACGTAATCGAGTAAAAAGTCGGAGAACACGCGGATCTTGGCGGGCAGCCTCACGCGGTTCTGGAACGCGATGTTCATGGTCAGCGCCGGGAGTTCCCAGTCCCGCAGCACGGGCACCAAACGTCCCCCGAGGATGTCGCCATGAACAATGTAAAGCGGCTGGATGAGGATGCCGAGCCCCGCCAGGGCGGCCTGGCGGATGACCTGCCCGTCGTTGCTGTCGAGGGCGCCGCCGATCCGCACGGTTTGCGTGACGGTCCCGCGCCGAAGGCGGAGCGAGAAGGGCTCGTTGGCCAGGTTGTAGACGAGCATGTCGTGATCCTTCAGCGCGGCCGGCGAAGCGGGGACGCCGCGTTTCGCGAAGTAGTCGGGCGAGGCGGCGAGTACGCGGCGCGTGCGACCGATCTTTCGGACGACGATGTTGGAATCCGGCTCCTGCTCCCGAGTCCTGATGGCGATGTCGATGCCGGCCTCGATGAAGTCGAGATACCGGTTTGCCGCCGTGATCTGCACGTCGAGCTTCGGATATGCTGCCCGCAAGGCGGGCAGCATGGGCGCGATATACGTCGTCGCGAACGAGAGCGAACTGGTCACCCGCAGGAGCCCCTTGGGAGAGAGGGTGCGTTCACTCACGGCGTCTTCGGCCTCGCCAAGCTCGTTCAGGATCGCTCCGCAGCGCTGGAGGAACTCCTGCCCGGCCTCCGTCAGCCAAAGCCGACGCGTATTGCGCTCGATCAGCCTCGCGGCGAGCCTGTCCTCAAGCGCGGCAAGGTGGCGGCTCGCGGCCGTGTTGGACATGCCGAGCGCCTCGGCTGCCTTGGAGAGGCTGTTCATTTCGGCCGTCCGCACAAAGACTTCCAGCTGGGTCAGGCGGTCCATGATTTTTCCGATATTCGGGATAGAGAGTTGCAAAATGAGGCGTTCAATTCCGAAATGCGCAAGTTAAAAATCTCTACAAGAACGAGACAACTTCGCTCCGAGGAAACGTCATGTCGCGGCCGGTCAAGCACATCGTCATGTGGCGTCTTCGTGGAGAGACCCCCGAAGAACGCGCGGCGGCCCGCCGCAAGGTGAAGACCGCCTTCGAGGGCCTGCGGGGACTGATCGAGGGCTTGAACCACGTCGAGGTCGGCGTCGACGAGAGCGACGTCGACTACGCCTGCGACGTCGTCCTCGTGACGGAGTTCGCGAACATGGCCGATCTTAAATCCTACGCGACGCATCCGGAGCATCTCCGGGTCCGCCAGGAACTGGGCGACCTTCGCATCGCGAGGCACCAAGTCGACTATACCGTCGAGGAAGCCGACGAGGCCCGCGCGACGGCCGTCCGCGCCGACGCGGCGGAGTGAGGCCGGCAAGGACGCCGATGCCAGCCAGGAGCGGCGAGACCTAAGGGCGGACCGCGACCGCTATAAGAACTGGAGAGATGAAACCATGAACGGCTCCTTCGTCTACGATGCGTTGCCCGTCCGCGTGGTGTTCGGAAGCGGGACGCTGGCGCAGCTCGTCGCCGAGGCCGAGCGGCTCGGCGCACGGCGTGCACTCGTCCTCACGACGCCGCAGCAAGAATCCGAGGGGCGACGCGTGGGCGAGATGCTGGGTGGGCTCTTCGCCGGCGTTTACTCCGGCGCGACTATGCACACCCCGACCCATGTCACGGAGGACGCGCTCGCGGTCTTGACCACGAGCGGCGCCGACCTCGTGGTGTCGCTGGGCGGCGGGTCCACGACCGGCCTTGGCAAGGCTCTGGCGCTTCGGACCGGCGTCAAGCAGCTTTGCGTGCCGACCACCTATGCGGGTTCGGAGATGACCCCGATCCTCGGAGAGACGCAGGGGGGCACGAAGACGACGGTGCGTACGCTCGACGTCCTTCCGGAGACAGTGATCTACGACGTCGACCTCACCTTGACCTTGCCGCCCGCGCTTTCCGCCACGTCCGGCGTCAACGCGATCGCCCACGCCGCAGAGGCGCTCTACGCAAAGGATAGGAACCCGATCGTCTCGCTGATGGCGGAGGAAGGCATCCGTTCGCTCGCGACGGCGCTGCCCGCGATCGTGGCGAACCCTCGGGACGTCGAGGCTCGGAGTGCCGCGCTCTACGGTGCCTGGCTCTGCGGCTACTGCCTCGGCTCGGTCGGCATGGCGCTGCATCACAAGCTTTGCCATACGCTCGGCGGCTCCTTCGACCTTCCCCACGCGGAGACCCACACGATCGTGCTGCCGCACGCGCTAGCCTACAATGCGGAGGCGGCGCCGGAAGCCATGTCGGCGATCCGTCGGGCGCTGGGCGCGAGCGACGCCGCGCAGGGCCTTTACGACCTCGTCGCTCGGCTCGGCGTGGCACGGGCGCTGTCGGAGATCGGGATGCCAGGCGACGGCGTCGAGCGCGCCGCCGACATCGCGGTCGAGAAGCCGTATTGGAACCCGCGCCCGATCGAGCGCGACGCCGTCCGCGACCTGTTGGCCCGGGCGTATGCGGGCGACCCGCCAGTGGCCGCCCCGACCGCGAAGGCGGCCTGACCGTGACCCGGCACACCCTCATCGCGGGCGCGACCGTCGTCACGATGGATCGACAGGGCGTCCTGCCGACGGGCGACATCCTCGTCGTCGGCGAGAGGATCGCCGAGATCGCCCCGCGGATCGACGCGCCGGAGGCCGAGCGGGTCGACGCAGCTGGCCGCATCGCGATACCCGGCCTGGTCAACGCCCACCTCCATACCTGGCAGACGGGTTTGCGCGGGCTCGCCGCCGACTGGACGCTGCTTGAATACTTCCGCTGGGTCCATGCGGGCTTGGCGACCTGCTTTCGTCCCGAGGACGTGGGCATCGCGACACTGGTCGGTGCGCTCGGGCAGATCGACGCCGGCACGACCACCCTGGTCGACTGGTGCCACAACAACCCGACGCCGGACCACACCGACGCCGCGGTCGAGGCCCTGGCCGCGAGCGGCATCCGCGGGGCGTTCTTCCATGGCTCGCCCAAACCCGACGCCAAGCCAGGCCAGCCCCATTTCTCCGAGGTCCCGCATCCCGTGGCCGAGGTCGAGCGCCTTCGGCGCGGTCGCTTCGGCTCCGACGACGGCCTGCTTACGCTCGGCTTGGCCATTCTCGGCCCGCACTACTCGACCCTGCCTGTCGCGCTCGCCGACTTCCGGCTGGCGCGCGACCTCGGCCTGGTCGCCTCCATGCATCAGGGCGGCGGGCCGGCCAGGTCGCCCGGCGGCTGGGAGGTCCTCATCGAGGAGGGACTCGTCGGTCCGCGCGTCAACATCGTCCACGGCAACGACCTGCCGGATGATCTGCTCGCCAGGCTCGTCGGCCTCGGCGCCTCGTTCACCGTCGCCGCGGAGAACGAGATGACGCAGGGCCATGGCTACCCGATCACGGGTCGGCTTCGCGCCCTCGGCGCCGCGCCGTCGCTGGGGATCGACCTGGAATCGGTCGTCGCCGGCGACATGCTGACCGCCGGTCGCGTCGCGCTCGGGCAGCAGCGCGCGCTCGACAACGCACGCAGCCGCTCGGAGACCGGGGCAATCCCCTCGACCTCCACGGTCCCGGTGGCCGAGGCCCTGGCTTGGGTCACCATCGAGGGCGCCCGGATGCTCGGCATGGAGGCCCGCGTGGGCTCGCTCGCCCCGGGCAAGCAGGCTGACCTGGTCCTGATCGACGCCCGCGCCCTGCATCTGAGGCCCGTGCACGACCCGATCTCGACGGTGGTCTTTCAGGTCGGCCGCGGCGACATCGAGGCGGTGATGATCGCGGGGCGCTTCCGCAAGCGCGATGGTCGCCTTGACGCGACCGGCCTCGAGGCGAAGCTCGCCGCGCTGTCGGCGTCCGGCCATCGTATCGTCGAGGAGCTCAAGATCCGCCGGCAGGCGGCGTGAGGAGGACGAGATGAAACCGGCAGCGTCAATCGGGTGGATCGGTCTCGGCAAGATGGGGTTGCCGATTTCGGCCCGGATCGCCGCGGCGGGCTTCGACATCGCCGGCTACGACCGGGATCAGGGCCGCATTTCGGAGGCGGTCGCGGGGGGCGTGAAGGCCGGGTCGGGGTTCGCCTCGGTCGCCGGGCGCGATATCGTCTTCGTCTCGCTACCGGACGACCGAGCCCTCCGCGCCGTGGCCCTCGGCCCCGCGAGCCTGCTCGAGGGGATGCGCTCCGGCGCGATCCTCGTCGAGACGAGCACCGTGAGCCCGGAGGTATCCTCCGAGGTGGGGGCGGCGGCCGAAGCGCGCGGCATCGACTACCTGCGCCTGCCGGTATCGGGCAACGCCTCGATCGCGCATACCGGGAACCTCACCTGCTTCGTGTCCGGCCCGCGCTCGGCGCACGAAGCGGCGTTGCCGGTGGTCCGGGCGTTCACGCGCGCCCAAAAATATCTGGGAGAGGGCGAGGAGGCGCGGTACGCGAAGCTCGCGGTCAACCTGATGATCGCGGTGTCCGCCGCGATGATGGGCGAGAGCATCGTGCTCGCCCGCAAGGGCAACATCGGCTGGAGGGACATCCTCGACGTCCTGACGGACAGCGCCGTCGCCTCGCCAATGGTGAAGTACAAGGCTATGCACCTGGCCGATCGCGATTTCAGCTCGACCTTTTCCTGCCGCCAGATGGCCAAGGACCTCGATCTCATCCTCGCCGCCGGGCACGGCGCCAACGTCGCGACGCCGCTCGCGGCGCTGACGCGCGAGACGTATGGCGCGCTGATCGGACGTGGGATGGGCGACGACGACTTCATCTCGACGGTGCGCCTCAGCGAATGGCTGGCCGGCCTGGATGAACCAGAAGAAAAAAACGACGAGGGAGGACGCGATGAGGAACTTTAACGAATTCACGATCACGGACGCCGTCCTTGATCGCGTCCGCAACGCGCCCGATGCCCGCATCCGGCAGATCAGCGAGGCGCTCGTGCGGCATCTCCACGCCTTCGTCCGCGAGGTCGAGCCGACCCAGGAGGAGTGGGAGCAAGGCATCGCCTTCCTGACGGCCACCGGCCATATCTGCGACGACAAGCGTCAGGAGTTCATCCTGCTCTCGGATACGCTCGGCGTCTCGATGCTGGTCGACGCGATCAACCATCGTTTGCCAGACGGAGCCACCGAGACCACCGTGCTCGGCCCCTTCTACGTGCAGGAGACGCCCGAACGCCCGCTGGGCGCCGACATCTCGCCGGGGATGAAGGGCGAGCCGCTGTTCGTCTCTGGTTCGGTCAGTGGAGCGGACGGCCACCCCCTCGTCGGGGCGGTCGTCGATGTCTGGCATTCCGACGACGACGGCTACTACGACGTCCAGCAATTGGACGACCTGGGCGGCCTCGCCATGCGGGCGCGCTTCCGCACCGACGCGGAGGGGAGGTTCCACTTCTGGACGATCCGGCCGGCGGCGTACCCGATCCCGCATGACGGCCCTGTGGGGAAGATGCTCGAGGCGCAGGGGCGGCACCCGTGGCGGCCCGCGCATGTGCACTTCATGATCGATGCACCCGACCACGAGTGCCTCGTCACGCACGTCTTCGTCGCCGGGGACCCGTATCTCGATTCCGATGTGGTCTTCGGCGTCAAGGATTCGCTGATCCGCGACTTCCCGCAGCAGCCTGCGGGCACGGCGCCGGACGGCAAGGAAATCGATCGACCCTATGCGTCGCTTCACTACGACTTCGGCCTGAAGCCCGGCTCCGACAAGGCGTCGCGCGCGGCTTGAGCCACCTAATCGGCCGAAAAGGCCCATGAGGTCGGGTTTACCGGCCCGAGGATCATCAGTTCTGGGAGGACAAGGCGATGACGGCTCATGTGAGCGTCGACGGGTTGATGGCGAGCCTCGCCGGCATGGTCGGGGAGCGTGCGACGCGCGCGCCCGGCGTGCTGGAAGGCCACGGCCGCAGCGAGGCCTATCACGCTGCGCTGCCGCCGGATGTGGTCGTCTTCCCCGAGACGGCCCAGGAGGTCAGCCGGATCGTCAAGCTCTGTGCTGCGACCGGCGTGCCGCTCGTCGCTTTTGGAGCCGGCACCTCGCTCGAAGGCAATGCGGCGGCCGTCAAGGGCGGCGTCTGCCTCGACATGGCGCGGATGAACGGCATCGTCGCCATCAATGCCGACGATATGGATGTCCGGGTACAGCCCGGCATCACCCGCAAGCAGCTCAATGCGCAGCTTCGCGACACCGGCCTGTTCTTCCCGATCGATCCCGGGGCGGACGCCTCGATCGGCGGCATGGCCTCGACGCGGGCGTCCGGCACCATGGCGGTGCGCTACGGCACGATGAAGGACAATGTGCTGTCGCTGGAAGTCGTGCTCGCCGACGGGCGCATCATCCGCACCGCCAGCCGCGCTCGTAAATCGGCGGCCGGCTACGATCTGACACGGCTCTTCGTTGGCGCCGAGGGCACGCTCGGCGTGATCACCGAGGTGACGCTGAAGCTGCATCCGCAGCCGGAGGCGATCTCGGCGGCCGTATGTGCCTTCCCC
This sequence comes from Allobosea sp. GW822-FHT03F07, assembly GCF_058801345.1. Taxonomy (NCBI): domain Bacteria; kingdom Pseudomonadati; phylum Pseudomonadota; class Alphaproteobacteria; order Hyphomicrobiales; family Alloboseaceae; genus Allobosea; species Allobosea sp. GW822-FHT03F07. The sequence goes on along the minus strand of NZ_JBXAND010000016.1, from coordinate 42,525 downwards.
GACCTCAAATCCGCGATCGATACGGCGATCGGCGTTATCCAGGCCGGCGAGCCGGTGGCGCGCGTCGAGCTGCTCGACGCTGTGATGATGCAGGGCGTCAACGCTTATGCGAAGCTCGCCTATCGCAACGAGCCGACGCTGTTCTTCGAGTTCCACGGCAGCAAGGCCAGCGTCGCGGAGCAGGCCGAGACGGCGCAGGCGATCGCGGCGGATTTCGGCGGGCACGACTTCGCCTGGGCGACCTCGCCGGAGGAGCGCTCGCGGCTCTGGCTGGCGCGCGACAACACCCTCTATGCCGGGCTTGGCCTGCGCCCGGGCGCCAAGGCGATGGTCACGGACGTTTGCGTGCCGATCTCGCGGCTCGCGGAGTGCCTGACGCTGACCGCCGAGGACGGCGCGGCGAGCGGCCTCGTCGCGCCGGTCGTCGGCCATGTCGGGGACGGCAACTTCCACCTGCTGATCCTCATCGATCCCGCCAATCCGGAGGAGCTGGGCCGTGCGAAGGCATTCCACGCAAGACTGGTCGAGCGTGCGATCGCATTCGATGGCACCTGCACCGGCGAGCATGGCGTAGGCGTGGGGAAGATGGATTTCCTCGAACGGGAGCTCGGCGACGCGATTGAGGTCATGAGGGCGATCAAGCGGGCGGTGGACCCGCGTAACGTCATGAACCCGGGGAAGATCTTCCGGCTGGGGGGCGGCCGATGAGCGTCGCAATGAAGGTCGGCCTGCGCGCCGTCGCGACGGAATCGGCCCCGGCCACGGAAAACGTCGCGCCTCCGCTGTTGGAATTGCGAGGGGTCTCCAAGCAATTCCCGGGTGTGAAGGCGCTCGACGACGTGTCGTTCGCGGTGCGGTCCGGAGAGATCCACATGCTGCTCGGCGAGAACGGCGCCGGAAAATCGACGCTGATGAAGGTGCTGTGCGGCGCCTACCAGGCCGATGCGGGCTCCTACTTCCATAACGGCCGGGAGGTCGCGATCGCGTCGCCCGCCGATGCACGGAAGTTCGGCATCGCGGTGATCTTCCAGGAGTTCTCGCTCGTCCCCTACCTCGACATCGCCCAGAACATCTTCCTGGGACGCGAGTTCAAGGGAAGGCTGCCGGGGCTGATCGATCGCTCGCGGACCTACCGCGAGGCCAAGCGCGTCTTGGACTGGATCGGCTTCGACATCGATCCGAAGACGCCCGTGCATACCCTCGGCGTCGCCCAGCAGCAGATGGTCGAGATCGCCAAGGCGCTGTCGCAGGACGCGCGGATCCTGGTCATGGACGAGCCGACCGCTGCCCTATCCGACCGCGAGACCGAGAGGCTGTTCGCGATGATGCGCCAGCTCCAGTCGCAGGGCGTGGCGATCGTCTACATCTCGCATCGCATGGCCGAGGTCTTCGCGCTCGGCGACCGGATCACCGTCCTGCGCGACGGTCGCAACGTCGGCCATGCGATCCCCGGGGAGACCACGCCGGACGAGCTCGTTCGGATGATGGTCGGCCGCAACGTCGACATGAGCTACCCGCGCAATTTCTCGCAGGCGCCCGGGCCGGTGATGCTCGAGGTCGCCGGCCTTTCCTCGGTCGCCGGCATCAGGGACGTCAACCTCACCGTCCGGGCGGGAGAGATCGTGGGCCTGTGCGGCCTCGTCGGGTCGGGCCGTACGGAGGTCGCCCGCGCGATCTTCGGCGCAGACGCGATCACCGCCGGCGAGATCCGCGTATGCGGGAAGGCCCGCAAGGGCGGGCCGGACGTCGCGGCAAAGGAGGGCATCGCGCTCATCCCCGAGAGCCGCAAGACGGAGGGGCTCGCCCTGATCCGCACAGTCAGCGACAACCTCGTGGTGGCCGGGCTGGACCGACTGTTCCCGAAAGGCCTGTTCGCGCCGGGGCGTGCCAAACGTTCCGCCGAGGAACTTATCCAGCGCCTGCGCATCGCCACCCCGTCGCCGAACCAGACCGTCGGCGTGCTGTCTGGCGGCAACCAGCAAAAGGTCGTGATCGGCAAGTGGCTGGCGGCCGAGGCTAGGCTGTTCATCTTCGACGAGCCGACGCGCGGCATCGACGTCGGGGCCAAGTCCGAGATCTTCGCGCTCATCGACCAGCTCGTCGCGCAAGGCGCGGCCGTCCTGATGATCTCCTCCGAACAGGCCGAGATCGTCCACGTCTGCGACCGGGCCTACGTGATGCGAGACGGAACCGTCGTCGGCGAACTCGGGCGCAACGAACTCTCGGAAGAGAACATCGTCAGGATGGGGATGCATCATGGCTGAGCTGACACTTTCCCCCGGCCGCGCGCAGCTCGCGCGCGTTCCCGGCGTCGCGATCACGCTCGTGGCTATGCTCGCGTTCTTCGCCGTGGCTGCCTCGGGCTTCGCCAGCGGGGCGAACCTGTCGAACGTCCTCGTGCAATCGACGATCCTGCTGCTGCTTGCCCTGCCGATGACCCTGATCATCATGACCGAGGGTATCGACCTCTCGATGGGGGCGGTGCTCACCCTCTGCTCCATCGCCCTGGCCATGACGACGGTGTCGACGGGTTCGCTGCTGCTGGGATTGGGAGCCGCGTTGCTGGTGGGCGGGGCCTTCGGCGTGCTCAACGGCGCCCTCGTCGCCAACCTGGGAATCCCGCCTTTCGTCGCCACGCTCGGCACGCTTGGCGCCGCCCAGGGCCTCGCGTTGATCGTCAGCGACGGCCAGAGCGTTGTCGGTATTCCGCGACATGTGCGCGAGATTTACTCCGGCGAGGTGCTGGGGCTTCCGATACCAATCCTTCTCGGCGCGACGGCCTATTTGGCCTTCCACGGCTTGCTCTACCACACGCGCTTCGGGGTCTATGTCTTCGCGCTCGGCGGCAATCGCGATGCGCTGACGCTGGCCGGCGTGCGCTGGCCGCGCATCCTGGTCGCGGTCTATGCGCTCGGCGGCGCGATGGCGGGCTTCGCCGCGCTGCTCATGACGGCGCGCATGAATGCCGGCCACCCGACGGCGGCGATCGGCATGGAGTTCGACGCCATCGCGGCGGTCGCGCTCGGCGGCACCTCCTTCGAGCGGGGCAATGGCTGGGTCTTCGGCACGTTGCTCGGTGTCGTCACGGTCGGCGTGCTGCGCAACGGCCTCAACCTGATGGCGGTGCCGTCCTCGGTGCAGGTCGCCTGCATCGGCGCGCTCGTCATCTTCGCCCTCTTCATCGATGGAATGCGGAGCCGCAAGCCATGAGCTCGACCCAGAACGTCGCGGCACCCGCCGCCCGCCTTCACCTCTCGGGGGACGTCGTTCAGGTGCTCTACCGCCTGCTGGCGGCCGGGCTGATGTGCCTGGCGCTGTCGCTGCTGACCGAGTCCTTCCTCAACCTGGGCAACAGCCTGAATGTCCTGCGCCAGGCGAGCCTACTGTTCTTCCTCGCCTCGGGGCTGACCCTGGTGATCCTGACCGGCGGGCTCGACCTCTCGGTCGGCGCCAATATCGGGCTGTCAGCCTGCCTGGCGGCGACGGTGATCAAGGGCACGGATTCGCCGGCGCTCGGCATGCTGGCGGGCCTCGGCGTGGGCAGCCTCATCGGTTTCGCCAACGGGCTGATGGTCGCCAAGCTCCGCATACCGTCCTTCATCGCCACCTATGGCATGCTCTGGGTGCTGCATGGCGTGACCTATTACTACATGGCCGGCGAGACCATCCACGGCTTCCCGCCGGGCTTCCGCCAGATCGGCAGCGGCTATTTCCTCGGCATTCCGATCCCGGTCTACCTGATGATCGCCTTCCTCGTGGCAGGCATGGTCTTCGCCCAGCGCACCGTCTGGGGGCAGCAGATCTACGCGACCGGCGCCAATCCGGTGGCGGCGCGGCTCTCCGGCATTCCGGTCGATCGGCGCCTGATCCTCGTCTACACCGTGTCGGGCGCCATGGCCGGCATCGCCTCGCTGATCTTTCTCGCCCGCCTCAATTCGGCGGAGGGCGACATCGGCGAAGCCATGACGCTGCCGGCGATCGCGGCGGTGCTGATCGGCGGGACCTCGCTCTTCGGCGGTGTCGGCACGGTGTTCGGCACCTTCGTCGGCGCCCTCATCCTGACGCTCGTCCTGAACGGCATGAACCTGCTCGCTGTGAACGCGAACTGGCAACCGCTGGTCACGGGCGTGATCGTCGTTCTGGCGGTCTGGCTCGACATGTACGGCCGCCGCCGAACCTGACTTGTTACCTGCCAATCAAGAAACCTGAAGGAGGAACGCCATGACCATTCTGAAAACGCTCGGCCTTGCGTTGCCGGCCGCGATGCTCGCGACCGGGGCATTCGCGGACGGCGAGACCATCGCCGTGTTCACCAAGAACCACACCAACCCGTTCTTCCAGACGGTGCGGGTCGGGGCCGACGCCGCCGCCAAGGCGCTGGGAGCCAAGACGGTCCACTACATCCCGACCAAGCCGGACTCGATCCCCGAGCAGCTGAGCCAGATCGAGGACGTCGCGGTGAAGAAGCCCAACGGCATCGTCTTCGTGCCCGTCGACTACAAGGCGATGGTGCCGGGCGTCGAACGGATCAACGAGGCGAAGATCCCGGCCGTGAACGTCACCGACCGGAGCGTGGGCGGCAAGTTCCTCGGCTTCGTCGGCGCCGACGACTACAGCCTCGGCCTGGAGACCGGCCGCTACCTGCTCAAGGCGATCGGCGGGAAGGGCAACGTCGTCATCATCGAGGGCGTGAAGGGCTCGCTCACGAACGTCGATCGCGTGCGGGGCTTCAACGACGCGATCAAGGAGAACAAGGACGTCAAGTTGCTGGCGAGCCAGCCGGCAAACTACCAGCGTCTCCAGGCGCTCCAGGTGATGGAGAACCTGATGCAGTCGCACGCCAAGATCGATGGCGTGCTCGCCGCCAACGACGCCATGGCCGTCGGCGTGATCGAGGCGCTCGACGGCGCCAACAGGAAGGCGCAGATCGTCGGCATCAACGGCACGAAGGAGGCGATCGACGCCATCAAGGCCGGCAAGCTCCTGGCGTCCGGCGACTACAACGGCTTCCTCCAAGGCTGCATCGGCACCATGATCGTCATCCGGTCGCTTCGAAAGGAACCGATCGTCGGCGAAGTCGTGCTGAAGCCGACCGTCATCGACAAGAGCAACTACCAGCCATACGACACGCCGCTCGAAGGTCGCGCCTGCCCGAAATGGGACGAGGCCGCCGCTCTCGCGACCAAGACCAACTGAACCGGGGCGCGGCAGCCGGACAACAAGCCGGCCGCCGAACGCCGCACGCGCGACTGTCCTGAACACTGGGGAGACCGATGCTGTTCGCGATCCATGCCCTCGACCGCCCGGGGGGCCTCCAAACGCGGCTTGGCCACTACGACGCCCACAAGGCCTTCCTCGCGGACACGTCCCGCTTCGGCGTCTCGATCGTGATGTCGGGTCCCTTGGTGGGCGACGACGGCGCGACGATGATTGGCAGCCTCTTCCTAGTGGAGGCGCCGGACCGCTCGGCGGCCGAACGCTTCCACGAGGCCGACCCGTTCTTCAAGGCCGGGATCTGGCAGCCGGCCGCGATAACCGGATTCCTGCGCCGCCAGGGCTAAGACCCTTGGGTGCCGAACGAGCCGACGCACGCAGCGCGAAGCTGCAAAATCGAGAAGGATGGACCATTGAAGATCATCGGCATCTCCGGCAGCCTGCGCGCCGGTTCCTATAACAGTTCCGCGCTGCGTGCCGCGATCGAACTCGCCCCGTCGGGCGTCGCGATCGAGACGGCCGAGATCGGCGACCTGCCTCTGTATAACGACGACGTGCGCGTCGCAGGTTATCCTAGCCAGGTGCAGCGGTTTCGGGACCAGCTCGCCGCGGCCGACGCGATCCTGTTCGTGACGCCCGAATACAACTACTCCATCCCGGGCGTCCTGAAGAACGCCATCGACTGGGCCTCGCGCCCGCCGAGCCAGCCCTTCGACGGCAAGCCGGTCGGCATCATGGGCGCGAGCGGGGGCGTGCTCGGTACCGCGCGGGCGCAGTACCAGCTGCGGCAAATGCTCGTCTTCCTCAACGCGTTCCCTCTTAACAAGCCGGAAGTCATGATCGGCCAGGCGTCGAGCAAGTTCGACGAGAGCGGCCACCTCACCGACGAGCCGACGCGGGATTTCGTGCGCCAGCTCCTGGAGGCGCTTCGCGACTGGCGAGAGCGGCTGAGCTAGGCCTGCTCGGCTTCGGCCGACGTCACAAAACGATCGCCGCGCGGCCCCGTCGGGACGCCGCGCGGCCATGCATGCGGTAGCCCGACGAGAACCCGCAGGAATGGGTTAGGGAAATGAGCGAAGCTTTCATCTGTGCTTATGTCCGCACGCCGATCGGCCGCTTCGGCGGCTCCCTGTCGTCGGTGCGCGCGGACGATCTCGGGGCGGTGCCGCTGAAGGCGCTGCTGGAGCGGCATGCCCGGCTCGACCCGGCGGCGATCGAAGAGGTGATCTTCGGCTGCGCGAACCAGGCCGGCGAGGACAACCGCAACGTCGCGCGCATGTCGCTTTTGCTCGCCGGCCTGCCCAAGGAGGTTCCCGGCACGACGATCAATCGCCTGTGCGGCTCAGGGATGGATGCGGTCATCACTGCCGCCCGCGCGATCCGGGCGGGCGAAGCCGAGTTGATGCTCGCCGGCGGTGTCGAGAGCATGTCGCGCGCGCCCTTCGTGCTGCCGAAAGCCGACAGCGCCTTCTCGCGCCATGCCGAGATCCACGACACCACCATCGGCTGGCGCTTCATCAACCCTCTGATGAAGCAGCAATACGGCGTCGATTCCATGCCGGAGACTGGCGAGAACGTCGCGGCCGATTGCGGGATCAGCCGCGCCGATCAGGATGCTTTCGCAGTGCGCTCGCAGCTCAAGGCCGTCGCCGCCCAGCAGAACGGCCGCCTGGCGCAGGAAATCGTTCCGGTCGTGATCCCGCAGCGCAAGGGCGATCCCGTCCGCGTCGAAGTCGACGAGCATCCGCGCGGCGACACCACGCTGGACAAGCTCGCCAAGCTGCCGACGCCCTTCCGCAAGGAGGGTGGCACCGTCACCGCCGGCAATGCGTCGGGCGTCAATGACGGCGCCGCGGCCCTGGTCGTGGCTTCGGAGAAGGCGGTGGCGCGATATGGGCTGAAGCCGCTGGCGCGCGTCCTCGGCGGTGCCGCCGCAGGCGTCGCGCCGCGCGTGATGGGGCTCGGCCCCGTTCCTGCGACCCGCCGGCTCTGTGAGAGGCTCGGCCTGAAGCCGAGCGCTTTCGACGTGGTCGAGCTGAACGAGGCCTTCGCCAGCCAGGGCATCGCCGTGCTGCGCGAGCTGGGCATCCCAGAGGACGGCGCGCATGTGAACCCGAACGGCGGCGCGATCGCGCTCGGCCACCCTCTTGGCATGTCGGGCGCCCGCATCGCCGGCACCGCGGCGCTCGAGCTGTCGCTGAGCGGCAAGCGCCGTGCGCTCGCCACCATGTGCATCGGCGTCGGCCAGGGCATCGCCATCGCTCTCGAACGCGTTTGAGGCAACAGCCGGAATCCGGAACAGCGCCAAGCAATTCAAGGATACAAGAAGCGAGGGATGGATGACGAACAAGATCTATGACGGCCCGAAGGCAGCCCTCGATGGGCTGTTGTTCGACGGGATGACGATCATGTCCGGCGGCTTCGGCCTCTCGGGCAATCCCGAGAGCCTGATCCCGCAGATCCGCGATTCCGGGGTGAAGGACCTGACGGTGATCTCGAACAATGCCGGGGCCGACGGCTTCGGCCTTTGGATGCTGCTGCAGACAAGGCAGATCAGAAAGATGATCGCTTCTTACGTGGGCGAGAACAAGCTGTTCGAACAGCAATATCTCGCCGGCGAACTGGAACTCGAGCTCAATCCGCAGGGCACGCTCGCCGAGCGCATCCGCGCCGGCGGAGCGGGCATCCCGGCCTTCTATACGAAGACCGGCGTCGGCACCGTCGTCGCCGAGGGCAAGCCGGTCGAGGAATTCGAGGGCCAATCTTACGTCCGCGAGACCTGGCTCCGGGCCGACCTCGCCATCGTCAAGGCCTGGAAGGCCGATACCGCCGGCAATCTCGTCTATCGAAAGACCGCGCGGAACTTCAACCCGAACATGGCGACCGCCGGCAAGGTGACGGTGGCCGAGGTCGAGGAGATCGTGCCGGCGGGCACGCTCGACCCCGAGGCGATCCACACGCCGGGCATCTATGTCGACCGCGTCATCAAGAGCACGATCAACGAGAAGCGCATCGAGAAGCTGACCGAGCGCAAAAGGGAGACGGCATAATGGCCTGGACCCGCGAAGAGATGGCCGCACGCGCGGCCAAGGAGCTGAAGGACGGCTTCTACGTCAATCTCGGCATCGGCATCCCGACACTGGTGGCGAACTACATTCCCGACGGCGTGAACGTGACGCTGCAGTCGGAGAACGGCCTGCTCGGCATCGGCCCTTTCCCCTATGAGGGCGAGGCCGATCCCGACCTGATCAATGCCGGCAAGCAGACGGTCACGCTCCTGCCGAGCTCGAGCTTCTTCTCCTCGGCCGACTCGTTCGCGATGATCCGCGGCGGCCATATCGACCTGGCCATCCTTGGCGCCATGGAGGTGGCGGCGAACGGCGACATCGCCAACTGGACGATCCCCGGCAAGATGGTGAAGGGCATGGGCGGCGCGATGGATCTCGTCGCCGGCGTCAAGAAGATCATCGTCGTGATGGATCACGCCAACAAGGCGGGCGAGTCCAAGGTGCTGGAGCGCTGCACCTTGCCGCTGACCGGCGCCGGCGTGGTCGACCTGATCGTCTCCGATCTCTGCGTCATGGCCTGCGACAAGGCCAGGGGCGGCCTGACCCTGCTCGAACTCGCCCCCGGCGTGACGCTCGACGAGGTCAAGGCCAAGACGGCGGCGCCCTTCGCGGTTGCGCCGACCCTCGCCAAGGCTGCGTCAGCCAATTCCTTTTCGTAGCAGGTCGGCCACAACTGACGCGATGCTGGCGGTGTTGTCTTCATCGACCCAGTCGTTCAGGCACTCGGGCAGCAAACTCAGCTGCGAGCGGTCGGCTCGTTCAACGAAATGGGGCATCCGATCCCCCCGCATCGCGCTGGGAAAACACTACCTGACTCGCGCGTTTTTACACAGCCAGGGTCGACGCCGGCCGTGACGCGACTGCGCTGCGTGGATCCGCTTTCCGGCGCCGGCCGACTTCCGCTCCTGGCGGATGTCGTTGAAAAAGTCGCTGTTGCTGGGGGCATGAAGTCCTGATTCAGTTATCCTTGGTCGGAGGGCGGCGCGATGATGGGCGAGCGGCAGGTGGCGCAGGAGGCGCTGTTCTACGAGTTCAGCCTTGAGCGGCATGTGCCAGCCGGTCACTGGGTGCGCGCCATCGATCGCTTCGTTGATCTTTCGGATATCCGCGTGCATCTGCGACCGTTCTACAGCGAGATGGGGCGGCCCTCGATCGATCCGGAGCTGATGATCCGGATGCTGCTCATCGGCTACTGCTTTGGCATCCGCTCCGAGCGCCGCCTGTGCGAGGAAGTGCATCTGAACCTGGCATATCGCTGGTTTTGCCGGCTCGGGCTGGAAGGCGACGTCCCGGATCACTCGACCTTCTCGAAGAACCGGCATGGCCGCTTCCGCGAGAGCGACCTCCTGCGGGAGTTGTTCGAGACGACCGTCCGGCGCTGTATCGCGGAAGGCCTCGTGGGCGGGGAAGGCTTCGCGGTCGATGCCAGCCTGATCAAGGCCGACGCCAACAAGCAGCGTTCCACCGAGGGCTCGGAGGCGGTGGACTGGGACGATCTCGCCCGGACCCGGCGCTCGGTGCGCGAGTATCGGCGCGCAGCCCCCAGCAGTCAGCCTTTCGCGCGAAACTCCGCCGGTGCGAAGGTCGCGAGTTCCTGCAGTAGGAGCGGCCAGCTACGCAGCCCGAGCGCGATTGAGTCGAGGTGGAAGAATTCGTTGGGCGCGAGGCGTCCTCGTCTGGCAGGTTGCCCGCTATCGCAGGTCTGATTCTGGGCAATGAAGCGATGTCTGCAACTGGCGCTAACAAGCGCCAACAGCTGCGCAATTCGTTTGATCTAGCACCAGCGCGGCCGAGGTATCGGCTAGGCTGGCCCACCGAGTCCATGACACCAGCTCCCGCCGAGATGTGCGAGGTCCGGGGTCCGCTGCCGAGCGGAAACTCCGGCTGACGAACGCGTTCGATTAGTTCAAACGCTCGCCGCCACTATCCCTCAGTTCCCCGTCACCTCAGCGCGCTGCGCCAATAGCGCAAGCACCAATTGGCGGTCTGACACGTTCGCTCGAGATAACTCATGCTGCCTTCCTGCCAGGTATCCGACAGCCAGCATCAAAAAAAGTAAGATGCCTGACGAAAGGTCGATAATGGAAGCTTCCGCCGCAAGAGGAGACGACAACCGCCCACCCATCAGCAATCCCCCAGCGATGACGATGGTGGCTGCGGTCAGCACCACCATGTTGAGCCAAGAGATCCAAGTTGGCGAGGCAGCGGGGGCTCCCGCCGAAATGCTGCGTGAAGTACCGGGATTAAGCCTCTGCCCTGTATGTGACCTGGACGAAATACCAGCTTGTCCGCTCTCCTCCCCGCGGGGCCTTGCCTCAGTGGCACCCGCCGCGATCTCCTCGGCAAAGCGCTTGAAGAAGGCATCGGACAGCTTCCGCGCTGTCGAATCGATAAGGCGGCCGCCGAGCTGGGATAACTTTCCACCGATCTGCGCCGACACCGAATATCGCAGGATCGTCGCTGCCCCATCGGCGGTCAGGTGAACCTCGGCCGATCCCTTCGCAAAGCCCGCGACTCCTCCCTGGCCTTCACCGGTGATGCGGTACCCGTTCGGCGGATCGAGATCGGACAACGTCACCGCTCCCTGAAACTTTGCCGACACCGGGCCGACCTTGATGACGGCCACGGCGGTCATCTCCGTATCGGAGTGCTTCTCGAGTGTCTGGCACCCGGGAATGCATTTCCGAAGAATGTCGGAGTCGTTCAGTGCGGCCCAGACCACGTCGCGCGACGCTTCGATGCGCTGCTCACCGGACATGTCCATCGCGTTTACTCCCAGTGTTTCAGTTGGGTTGGCCGATGCCGCCGAGGCAGACGTATTTGATCTCGAGATAGTCCTCGATGCCGTATTTCGAGCCCTCGCGACCTAGTCCCGAAGATTTGACGCCGCCGAAGGGAGCGACTTCGGTGGAGATAAGGCCTTCGTTGGCCCCGACGATGCCAGCTTCCAGCGCATCCGCCACACGCATCACGCGGCCGATGTCGCGGCTGTAGAAGTACGCGGCCAGGCCGAACTCGCTGTCATTCGCCATGGCGATCGCCTCCGCCTCGGTCTCGAACCGGATCAGGGGGGCGAGCGGTCCGAAAGTCTCCTCCTGGAAGGCAAGAGCAGAGCGGGGAACGTCGGCGAGCACCGTCGGTTCGAAGAAGTTTCCGCCGAGCTGATGGCGCTTCCCACCGGCCACGACCCGCGCGCCCTTGGCCAACGCGTCGCAGACATGCTCCTCGACCTTGTCGACGGCGGCGGCGTTGATGAGCGGCCCCTGGGTCACGCCTTCGTTCATGCCGTCGCCGACCCTGAGCTGTCCGACGGCCTTTGCAAGCTTCTCCGCGAAGCGATCATAGACCCCGGCCTGGACCAGGAAACGGTTCGCGCAGACGCATGTCTGGCCGGTGTTGCGATATTTCGAGGCCATCGCGCCTTTCACCGCCTCGTCGAGATCGGCGTCATCGAAGACGATGAACGGGGCATTGCCGCCCAGCTCCATGCTCGTCTTCTTTACCGTCGGAGCGCATTGCGACAGCAGGAGCGAGCCCACCCGCGTCGATCCGGTAAAGGAGAGCTTCCGGACGAGCGGGTTCTCGCAGAGCTCCTTGCCACACTCGGAAGACGGGCCGGTCACGATGTTGCAGACTCCGGGAGGCAGGCCGGCGCGCTCTGCCAGCACACCGAGAGCCAGTGCCGAGAAAGGAGTCTCGCTCGCCGGACGGATGACGCCAGCGCAACCCGCAGCCCACCCGGGGCCAGCTTTGCGGGTGATCATTGCCGCCGGAAAATTCCACGGCGTGATCGCCGCGAAAACGCCGATCGGCTCCTTTTGAACGATGATGCGACGCCCATTGACGGGCGCGGGTATCGTATCGCCGTAAACCCGCTTCGCTTCCTCGCCGAACCATTCGATGAATGAAGCGGCATAGGCGATTTCGCCTTTTGCCTCGGCGAACGGCTTGCCCTGCTCCGCAGTCATGATGCGCGCCAGATCGTCCTGGTTCTCCATCATGAGATCGAACAGCCGGCGCAAGATCGCAGCTCTTTCCTTGCCGGTCTTGGCGCGCCAGGCCGGTTGGGCCTTGTGCGCGGCCGCAATCGCCTTCGCGATCTCCACCCGGCGGAGCGACGGTACATAACCGATGACCTGCCCTGTCGCGGGATTGGTCACCGCGATCACGTCTCGGCCTACCGTTCCGATCCATTCCCCACCCACGAGGTTCGCCTCGAGGAATAGGCCGGGATCCGAGAGGGTTTCCCGCAGATTTCTGCTTAGCGTCACCTTCATTGTACGTCCTCCTGTCGCGCTGCGTTCAGCCTGGCTTTCTGGCCGCCTCAGCGTCGGATGCCTTGACACGCCTTAACACAGTCTAATAATGCAAGTCACTAGGAGGAAACAATGGTGGACCAAGAAACCACTGCCCCCGGCCCGGCGGCCGATCGCCCCATCCGCGGGCGCCGCCAGGACTATCTGCTGTCGCGCCCTATCCCCACACGGTGGATGGATAATGACGTCTATGGTCACGTGAACAACGTCGTTTACTACGCGTTCTTCGATACCGCCGTGAACGCGGCGCTGATCGAGCGCGGCCTGCTGGACCCCGCTTCGAGCGATGTGATCGGCCTCGTGGTCGAGACCGGATGTCGCTATCACGCCTCCCTCTCATTCCCGGAAGAGGTCACCGCGATGCTGCGTGTGGCCCATCTCGGCCGCTCCAGCGTCCGTTACGAGGTGGGACTCTTTGGGCAAGACGAGGATCTCGCCGCGGCCGAGGGGCATTTCGTCCATGTCTATGTCGACAGCCGAACCCGACGCCCGACCGCACTGCCCGTGTCGCTCCGCGGCTTCCTCGAAACCCTCCGGACTGAACGCGCATGACCGATATCGACGGCATCGATGTGACCCGTGACGGCGCAATTGCGACGGTCACACTCAATCGCCCTGCTCGGAAGAACGCCGTCACCTTCGCGATGTGGCAGGCGCTCGCCGACCTCTTCGCCGCGTTCGGGCGAGACGAGACCCTGCGGGGCGTTGTCCTCACCGGCGCAGGCTCGACCTTCTCGGCCGGCGCCGACATCGGCGACTTCGAGCAGACCCGGGCCTCGACAGAGCAAGGAATTGCCTATGAAGTCGCGGTCGATGCAGCTTGTGACGCCATCGCCGCCCTCGGGCGTCCGGTCGTCGCCTCCATTCAAGGCCACTGCTATGGCGGTGCCTGCAATCTCGCCATGGCGTGCGATTTCCGCATCATTTCCGCCGACGCTCGGATGGCGATCCCTGCCGCCAAGCTCTCGATCGTCTATGGCGTGAAGGGCACGGGTCGACTGCTAGCGTTGGTCGGTCTAGCGGAAGCAAAGCGCATCTTCTTCTCGGCGCAACCCTTCAACGCCGCGCACGCCCTGCGGGTCGGCTTTGCGCAAGGTATCGCCGAGGACCCGCTTGCAGGCGCAAAGACGCTTCTCGATGGCTTCTCGGATTTGGCTCCTCTCTCGATCGCCGGCGCCAAGGCGATTCTGAACGGCCTCGCCATGACGGATCAGTCGTTCGACGCTGGGGGCGCCGACGCACACATCCTGAGGGCCCTGAACAGTGCCGACTATGCGGAAGGGCGCGCGGCCTTTGCGCAGAAGCGCGCGCCGCGCTTCCAGGGGCGCTGACATGAAGCCTGCCGCATTCGACTATGTCAGGGCCGAAAGTGTCGCGCATGCGGCCGAAGTCCTTGCTGGCGCAGGCGGTGACGGCAAGGTGATCGCCGGTGGGCAGAGCCTGATGCCGATGATGAACTTCCGGCTCGTCAAGCCGTCGGTGCTCGTGGACATCAACGCGATTGCCGGGCTCGACCAGGTGCAACTGGATGGCGCCCGCCTTCGCATCGGAGCACTTGTCCGGCATTTCATGACGGCGCGCGACACCGTCATCGCGCACCATGCCCCCATCGTCACGGAAGCGATGAAGCATGTCGCGCATCTAACGGTCCGCAATCGAGGCACGTTCTGCGGCAGCGTCTGCCATGCCGATCCGGCCGCCGAGATGCCGATGATGACCGTACTGCTCGACGGGCAAATCCATGCCGTCTCGGCTCGAGGAACGCGGATCATCCCGATTGACGAGTTCCTCGCCGGCTCGCTTGTGACGTCACTGGAACCCGATGAGGTCGTTGTAGCGATCGATCTTGCGACCACGCCTCGGGACATGGGGTACGGATTCCACGAATTCGCCAGGCGCCATGGCGATTATGCGCTGGCAGCCGTGTCTGTCTTGATGAGGCGAGAAGCGGGAAAGGCCTGCGACGTCCGCATTGCGGTGATGGGCGTGGGCGAGATGCCAAGCCGCATTCCGGCTGCTGAAGAAGTCCTGGAGGGCAACGAACTCTCCGACCACGCGCTTTCCCGCACCGTCGAGAGCTTGCGTGCTTCGATATCACCGAACTCAGATCTAAACGCTTCCGGCGAATACCGACGCCATCTGGCCGGTGCCCTCGCCGCGCGCGCGATCCGAGATGCCTGGTCGCGCGCCAGGGAGGCGGTGCCCGCATGACGACCGCCAAGCGCGAGATCACCCTTACCGTCAACGGGTTGCAGCATGCCGTATCGGTCGAGCCACGCCTGCTTCTGAGCGACATGCTTCGCCACGAACTCGGGCTGACGGGAACCCATGTCGGCTGCGAGCATGGCGTCTGCGGTGCCTGCACGGTCCTGCTGAACGGGCGCAGCGCGCGCTCCTGCCTGACGCTCGCCATCCAGGCAGACGGCGCCGAGATCGAGACGGTGGAGGGCCAAGGCACGGCCGAGACCCTCGGACGGATCCAGCAGGCGTTCCGCGATCATCATGGCCTGCAATGCGGCTTCTGCACGCCGGGCTTCATCATGACCATCACTGACATCCTGCGGAATCACGAGCTGTCCGGCGACGACGAGATCCGTGAGGCGCTGTCCGGAAACATCTGCCGGTGCACCGGCTACGAGCACATCGTCGATGCCGTGCGCGAACTCGTCCGAGAACAGAGGGCCAGGCCATGAAGCTGCACTTTCTCTCAGGCGGGCGGCTGCGCATGCGCCGCTCGATCTATCAGCCGGGAGCCGCCAAGGAGGAGACGATCGAACTGCCGGTGTCCTGTGCGCTGATCCGTCATCCGAAGGGCAACGTGCTGTTCGACACAGGCTGCAGTCCAGATGCGGCGACCGACCCTGACGGGCGCTGGGGCGGGTTGGCCCGCGTCATGACCCCGATCTTCGGCCAGCACGACACCGTGGTGCCGCACCTCGCCGGCCTGGGGCTCCAGCCAGCCGACATCGACATCGTCGTGTGCTCCCACCTTCACCCTGATCACTGCGGCTGCAACGAAGCCTTCCGTCACGCGAAGATTATGTGCCACGCCGTCGAACTTGAGACGGCCAAAGCCGAGGGAGCGACAAACCAAGGCTATCTCCCGAGGGAATGGGATCAGCCGAACGGCTACACCACCTTCGATCAGCAGCATGACCTGTTTGGCGACGGCCGGATCGTCCTTATCCCTCTTCCCGGACACACGCCGGGAATGACGGGCGCCCTCGTTCAGCTCGACCGGGACGGCCGTTTCCTTTTGGCCGCGGATGCGGCGCCAATGCGCTCGTCTCTCGACGGGATCCTGCCGAGGAACAATTGGAACCAGGAGCTCGCGGCCGCCTCCATCGCCGAAATCAAGCGTCTGGAAGCTGAAGGCGCCACCGTGATCTTCGGTCACGACGACGCACAGTGGGCTTCACTGCGCAAAGGCGGGGACTTCTACGAATGAGCCAGGTCGACGCCTCCGAGCTGCGGCCCAAGCTCGTAGGCGCACGCGTCAAGCGGACCGAGGACCCGCGCTTGCTGTCCGGAAACGGGCGTTATGTCGATGACATCGCGCCCAAGGGCACGCTGCATGTTGCACTGCGACGCAGCGACCAGCCCCACGCCGCCATCCGGTCGATCGATCTTAGCGCCGTGTTCGACGTCCCCGGCATCGTCGCGGTCTATGACGCGACTGACCTTGAAGCCGACCTGTTGCCGGCGATCCCCGCCTCCAAGATGAAGAACTACTACGCGACGCCGATCTGGCCGTTAGCGCGTGGAAAGGTTCGCTATGTCGGGGAGCCTGTCGTCGCCGTCGTGGCGGAGAGCCGTTATGCGGCGGAGGATGCTCTCGAACGCATTGCGATCAACTACGATCCCTTGCCTTTCGCGATCCGGCAGGTCGACGCCGTCGCGCCGGGTGCGCCCCTGCTCCACGAGGAAGCAGGGACCAACGTCATCATCTCCCGCGAGTTCCAGCGCGGCGAGGTCGACGAGGTCTTTGCGCAGGCGCCCATCACGGTCCGCGCACGCTTCCGGATGACGCGAAAGACCGCGATGGCGATGGAGACGCGCTCCTATCTCGCCGAATGGGATCGTCGCAAAAGCGCGCTGACCCTGCACTCTTCGACCAACATCCCGGGCATCATCCGGGACGTTCTGTCAGGCTGCCTCGATCTGCCGGGCAACCGCATGCGCGTCGTCGCTCCGGACGTCGGCGGCAGCTTCGGCGGCAAGGGCTCGCTCTATCACGAGGAGCTTCTGGTCTGCGTTCTGGCGCGCAAGCTCGACAGACCGGTCAAGTTCGTTAGCGACCGGCTGGAAGACCTGACGGCGACGAGCCAGGCCTTCGACGAATTGATGGATGCCGAACTCGCCGTCGACGAGGAAGGTCGCCTGCTGGGGCTGCGAGCCGACGTGATCGGCGATATCGGCGCCTATTCGATCTACCCGTGGACGGGCGCGCTCGAACCGGTCCAGGTCGTCAGCTTCCTGCCTGGGCCTTATCGCATGGCGGCCTATCGCGGGCGTATCCGAGGCGTCTTGACCCCGAAGCCTCCGACCGGACCCTATCGTGGTGTCGGCCGCCCGGCCTCGACCTTTGCGATGGAGCGGCTGGTCGACATGGCTGCGCGCAAGCTGGGGCTCGACCCGGCCGAGATACGACGGCGCAATCTCGTCAATGCCGAGGAGTTCCCCTACCGCACGGGTTCCGGGATCATCTGGGACCGCTCGGCCTTTCAGGAATGCCTGCAGGCGGCCTGCGACCACGTCGACTACCAGGCATTGCTGCGCGAGCGCGACGCGGCCCGCGATCAGGGACGGTGGGTCGGCATCGGCCTCGCGAGCTACGCGGAATTGACCGGCATCGGCTCGCGTATCGCCGTCGCCCCCGGCATGCCGATCAACACCGGTGTCGAGACGGCGAAGATCACGATCGACGCCACAGGCGCAATCACCGCCGATTTCGGCATCTCCTCCCACGGTCAAGGGCTCGAAACGACGCTGGCCCAGGTCATTGCCGACGAACTCGGCTGCCGCATGGAGGATATCGAAGTCCGCCACGGCGATTCCGCACTCGTTCCGATGGGCACGGGAACCTATGCCAGCCGCTCGGCCGTGCTCGCCGGCGGCGCCGCGACGAAATCCTCGCATGTCGTCAAGGCGAAGGTGCTCAAGGCAGCCGCGCACCTGATGGAGGTTTCCGTCGAGGACCTCGAGGCATCGCAGGGCATTGTGAGGTCCCGCTCTTCTAACCGATCGCTTACCTTCAAGGAGATCGCCCATGCTGTTTACGCCCAGATGGGCCGCATTCCGCATGATCAGCGCGAGGATCTCGTCGCGACGGAGAGCTACGACCCCTATTTCGGCACCGCCTGCTCCTCGACCCACCTCGCCATGGTCGAGGTCGACCCGGAGACCTACGGCGTCACGGTCAAGCGCTTCGTCGTCGCCGAGGATTGCGGCCGGATCATCAACCCGATGATCGTCGACGGGCAGGTGCAAGGCGCCGTCGCACAGGGCATCGGCGCGGCGCTGCTCGAAGAGGTCGTCCATGACGACGACGGGCAGTGCATCAGCGCAAGCCTCGCCGACTACCTCGTCCCCATCGCATCCGTCATTCCGCCGATCGGCATCGTCCATGTCGAGGCCGAACTGCCCGGCACGATCGGCGGTTTCCGCGGCATGGGCGAAGGCGGAACCATCGGTGCGCCAGCCGCCATCGCCAACGCCGTCTCCGATGCCTTGTCCCCGCTCGGTATCGAAATCGACACGCTGCCCGTCACGCCCGACCGGATCTTCCGGCTGGTCGAGGCTGCACGGGCGAAGAACTCCAAGGAAAGGACCACGACATGAACCTCTCTCTCGCCGGCAAGGCCGCGCTCGTGACCGGCGCTGGCCGAGACGTCGGCAAAGCGATCGCGCTCGAGCTCGCGGCGCAGGGTGCCGCCGTCGCCATCAACTACCAATCAAGCGCGGAGGCCGCCGAGAAGGTCGCTGCCGAGATCAACGCGGCCGGCGGCAAGGCGATCGCCTGCAAGGCCGATATCGCCGACTTCGCCGACACCAAGGCGATGGTCGATAGGGTCGTAACCGACTTCGGCAGCATCGACATCGTCGTCAACAACGCCGGCATCGCCCAGCGCGCCCGCTTCCTCGAGACCACACCGGAGCAGTGGAAACGCCATATCGATGTCGGCTTGCTCGGCACGGTCAACACCTCGCAGGCCGCCTTGCCCCATATGGTCCAGGCCGGCAAGGGCGGTCGCATCATCTCGCTCGGCGGCGACTCCTCCCGTGTCGGCGAGGCCAACCTCTCGATGGCCGCAGCTTCGCGCGCCGGCACGATCGCGCTGATCAAGTCGCTCGCGCGCGAATTCGGTCGCTACGACGTGACCTGCAACGCAGTGACGCTGGGCATGATCCAGTCCGCCCATTCGGACCCGGCCTGGCTGGCCGAGAATCTGCCCAAGATGGTCAAGAACTACCCGCTGAAGCGCATCGGCCAGCCAGCCGATGTAGCGCCGATGGTGGCGTTCCTCGCTTCGGCCGATGCCGCCTGGATCACCGGCCAGACTATCAGCGTCAACGGCGGCTTCGCGATGCTCTGACGCATCGCCTGGCCAGAAAACACGTCCTGGGGAGGACGCGCATGATCATCACCGACCTCATCGCCCCGATCGGCGAGCTGTTGGGCCGGCAGGCGTCGACGCGCCCGCAGGCCCTGGCATTCCGGGACAAGGATCGTTCCGTGAGCTATGGTGGGCTGGCGGAGCGGACAGCCCGGATTGCAAGCCATCTCCAGGCCAATGGTGTCGCCCCTGGCGATCGCGTCGCGATTCATCTGCCGAATTCGGTCGACTGGGTCGAGGCCTGCCTCGGCATCGTCCGGGCGGGCGCGGTAGCCGTTCCGATCAGCTTCGACGCGACCGTCGACGAGATCGCCTATCGCATCGACGACGCGCAATGCGTTGCGGCCTTCGCCCGCGAGCAGAAGCGCGACGTCCTAGGTCAGGCTTCGGGCACAGTCGCGATCATGGCCTTGGAGAACGGAAAGGGAGCGGCCGTGGCGGAAGACGCAGCCGGCCCCACCCCGCTCGACCCGCTCGACATCGAACGACCGGCCTTCATCGTTTACACCTCTGGCACGACCGGGCGAGCGAAGGGAGTGGTGCTCTCGCTGCAGAGCATGCTGTGGGTGACCGCCGCCTGCTGGGCGCCGGTAGCCGGGTTGAATGCCGACGACTACGTGCTGAACGCGCTACCGCTCTATCACAGCTATGCGCTGAATCTCGCCGTTGTGAGCATCGTCGCCACGGGCGCTAGCGAGTACCTGATGGAGAGCTTCTCCACCACGCGCCTGGCCGAAGTGCTCGCGCAGGAGCCGATTACGCTGCTGCCCGGTGTCCCGACCGTCTTCCACTACATGCTCGAACGCGCAAAGGAGGAAGGTCGCCGGACCCTGTCGAAGGTACGGATCTGCCTGTCGGCCGGAGCCGTCCTTCCCGGCCCTCTCAACCAGGAATTCGAGAGCTGGTTCGGCGTCAAGCTACTTGATGGCTACGGAATCACCGAGACATCGACGATGGTGACGATCAATACACCGCACGGCGGTCGCTTCATGGGTTCCTGCGGCCTGCCGTTGCCCGGGCTCGCCACCCGCATCGTCGATCTCGACGATCGCGACGTTGCGCCTGGAGCAGAAGGCGAGCTGATCGTGCGCGGTCCGAACGTGATGCTCGGCTACCACAACAATTCAGAGGCCACAGCCGCAGCGCTGCGCGACGGCTGGTACCGTACGGGTGATCTTGCCCGCGCGGACCGCTTCGGCTTCCTCTCGATCACAGGGCGTCTAAAGGAGATCATCATCCGCGGTGGGCAAAATATCGCTCCGGTCGAGGTGGAGCAGGCTATTTTCGCCCATGAGAGCGTCCTCGACTGCGCAGTCGTCGGCATTCCCCATGAATTTCTTGGCGAGGTCCCGGTCGCCTTCGTGATCCCGCGGGAGGGGCATCAGCTTGATGAGGAGTCCATCCTGGCTCATTGCCGGACGCGACTGTCGAGCTACAAGACACCCCAGGCCGTCCACGTCGTCACGGCGATCCCGAGAACCGGGTCCGGCAAGGTGCAACGCTTCAAACTGAAAGAGCTGCTGTCGGAGCGCTGAGGCGGCTTTGCCACTGGCGGAGCGGGCGGCCGCAGCAGCTTGGTTTCGTACCGGCCCCTATGTGGCTAGAACGGTATCGCAATGAAGCCTGACACTCGAAAGGCGCCCGCGTGAGAAATGCCGCAGCGACAAAAAGTGCGGGAAAGGATTCCGTGCACGCCGCGGATGATGATGAGGCTGGAACCGCATCTCCTGCGCTTGAGCGCAATTGCTCGGTCGGGCGGGCTATCGCGATCCTGTCAGACGCATGGGCGTTCCTCGTCATCCGCGAATGCCTGTTCGGCGCGCGACGCTTCGACGATTTTCAAGCGCGTCTGAAAGTGCCGCGCCAGACGTTGACGGAGCGCCTCAGGCGCTTGACTGATCAAGGCATCCTCAAACGCTTGGCCTATCTCGAGCGGCCTCTGCGCTATGAGTACCGCCTGACCGAGATGGGGATCGACCTTTACCCCAGCATGATCGCGATGCTGCGCTTCGGCGACAAATGGCTCGACGGGGTGCCCAGGATCCCGCTGCGCTTGATTCACAAGAACTGCGGCTGCCACAGCGAACCGATCGTGGCCTGCTCGGCCTGCGGTGAGGAACTCAAGGCGCGGGAGGTCAGCTATCGCGATGGTCCAGGCGCAGGGCGAAGCGCGCCGATCGAGTTCAGGCGATCCCGCCGCTCCTCCGACAGCGAGCATTACAACCGTGGCCGGCCCTCGTCGGTCTCCCGTACCTTGCAGATCATCGGCGACCGCTGGACCTTCAAGGTCACGCGGGAAGCGTTTCTGGGAGCGCGCCGCTTCGACGAGTTCGAGGAGCGGCTGAACATCGCGCCCAACATCCTGACCGACCGGCTCAACCGTCTGGTCGAGAAGGGCATCTTCGAGCGGCATCTTTATCAGCGCCTTCCCGACAGGTTCGAGTATCGCCTCACACCTATGGGGCTGGATCTCTATGGGCCGTTCGTGGCCATCCTCGCCTGGGGTGATCGTTGGCTCGCACACGGCGCGCCGCCGATGATCCTGACTCACAAGACCTGTGGCCAGGATTTCACCCCACAGGTCATCTGCGACAAATGCAGGCAACCCATCCACGCCTGGGAAATGGCCTACGAGCGCAACTACGACGTCACCGACGACGGCGAAATCCGGATCAGGGAATACGATCCCTGATCCGGATGCCCGCTCACTTCTTGACGAGTGGACACGTGCTCTCGGAAAGCGGGCGGAAAGCCTCGTCCCGCGGGATGGTCTTGACCAGCTTGTAGTAGTCCCAGGGCGCCTTCGACTCCTTGGGGGTCTTAACCTGGTAGACATACATGTCGTGGATGAAGCGGCCGTCCTCGCGGATGATGCCGTCCTTGGCGAAGAAATCGTTGACCGGCGTCGACTTCATCTTGGCCATGACCGCCTTCGCATTGTCGGTCCCGGCGGCTTCGACGGCTTTCAGATAGTGCATCGTGGACGAGTAGTCTCCGGCGTCGCCCATATGCGGCATCCGTCCCATCCTGTCATAAAAGCGCTTCGACCAGGCGCGCGTGGCCTCGTCCCGATCCCAGTAGAAGGCGTCGGTGAGGATCATGCCCTGCGCCGTTTCCAGTCCCAGGGCATGGGTATCCGGCAGCCAGACGAGGAGGCCGGCGATGGTCTGTCCCCCATCCGAGATGCCGTAGTCCTTGGCGGATTTCACCGCGTTCACGAAAACGGTTCCGGAGCCCGCGATGGCGACGACCTTGGCCTTTGAAGCCTGCGCCTGCAGCAGGAAGGAGGAATGGTCCATCGTGTCGATAGGATAGCGCACCGAACCGACGATGTTGCCCTTGGCAGCCTTCACCGCCGCGGAGGTATCGGCTTCCAGCGCATGGCCAAAAGCGTAGTCGGCGGTCAGGAAGAACCAGCTCGTGCCGCCCTTCTCGATCAAGGTCTGGCCGGTGCCCTTGGCGAGCGCGTAGGTGTCGTAGGCATAGTGGATGCTGTTGGGCGTGCAGGCGTCCATCGTCAGCCGGGACGTGCCAGAGCCATTTACGATCGCGATCCTGTCCTTTTCCTTGGCGATAGAGACGACGGACAGCGCGATCGACGAGTTGATCAGGTTGGCGACCATGTCGACCTTTTGGACGTCGAACCACTCGCGCGCCTTGGCGACGGCGACCTCGTTGCGGTTCTGGTGGTCGGCGACGACGACCTCTACCGGCTTGCCGAGAACCTTGCCGCCGAAGTCCTCGACCGCCATGCGGACCGCCGCCACTGCGCCGGGGCCGGCCTGATCTGAAAACTGGCCGGACATGTCCGTCAGAACGCCGATGCGGACGGCTTCATCGGAAATCCCCGACGATTGCGACCACGCGGCCGACACCGCCAAACCCGAAATCGCAGCTGTTACCGCCAGCGCGGCCAAATGATTTTTCAACATGCTTCTTCCCTCCCTCGAAGTTCCTCGCCGGAACCGCATCGTCGCGTCCGGCAGCGCCCGTTCGGGCGATTTCAGTCTTGCGGGTTTAGCGAGCCCGATTGACTTTCATAACTAGACTAACTATTCCGAGATCAGTCAAGACGGATCGAGAACGAGCCGACGCAGATGCGAGCGAGACAACGCCCGCCGCTTTGGGAGAGGATCAAATGCCTGCTGTCGCGAGCTTGATGACGCATGTCGAAAATCGGGGAGCAACGCCGAGTTCCGTCTCTCGGGACGATCGGCGAGTCAGTTCTCCAAGCGGCAATGGGCCGGTCCTTCAGGCCCGCGGCATCATCAAGTCGTTTGGCGGCTTTGTCGCGGTGCAAGATCTCAACCTTGAGGTCGACCGCGGCGGCGTGCATGCCCTGATCGGTCCCAATGGCGCGGGCAAGACGACGGTCTTCAACCTCCTGACGCGCTTCATTCAGCCGACCGCTGGTCAGATCAAGCTGATGGGCGAGGACATCACCATGCTCGCGCCGGAGTTCGTCGCCCGCCGAGGGCTGGTTCGCTCCTTCCAGATCTCGGCGACCTTCGAGAAGCTGACGGTCTCGCAGAACATCCGGATCGCCCTGCAGCGGCCGCATGTCGATGCCTGGCGCTTCTTCGGTAACGGCGCCGCTCGCGGCAAGACCGACGCCCGGATTGACGAACTACTGACGAGTTTCGACCTGACGACCTATGCGAGCTGGCGTGCCGGCGATCTGCCCTATGGCCGCAAGCGTGCGCTCGAACTGGCGGCGACCATGGCAACCGATCCGCAGGTCATGCTGCTCGACGAGCCGACGCAGGGTCTCGGCTTCGAGGATGTCGAACGCGTCGCTGATCTGATCAAAGCGATAGGGACCAGCCGGACAGTGCTGATGGTCGAGCACAACATGAGCCTGGTCTCGCGCATCGCCGATCGCATCACCGTCCTGCGTTCGGGAGCGATCATCGCCGATGGCGACTATGCGACCGTGTCGCGCGATCCCCAGGTCGTCGAGGCCTATCTCGGCTCCGGCCGACGCAGGGCGAGGCAGTGACATGATCGCTCAACCTCTGCCGATGGTCCCGACCACGATCCCTGCCCTGAGCATTCGTGATCTCCACGCCTGGTACGGCCATTCCCATATCCTGCACGGCATTTCCTTCGACGTGGCGCCCGGAGAGGTCGTGGCCCTGCTCGGCCGTAACGGCAGCGGCCGGACGACGACCCTGCGAGCGATCATGAACCTCGTCGGGCGGCGGGAGGGATCGATTCTGGTCGCGGGCCGAGAGACGGCAAGACTGCAACCCCATCACATCTCGCGTCTCGGCATCGGCTATTGCCCGGAGGAACGTGGCATTTTCGCGAGCCTGAGCTGTGAGGAGAACCTGCTGCTGCCCCCGCGGATCCGCGAGGAGGCCATGCAGGACGACGAGATCTACGCCCTGTTCCCCAATCTTCGTCGGCGGCGCGATGCCCCCGGTACGAAGCTCTCCGGCGGTGAACAGCAGATGCTTGCAATCGCTCGCATCCTGAGGACCGGTGCCCGAACCCTTCTGCTCGACGAGATATCGGAGGGGCTGGCGCCGGTCATTGTCGACGCACTCTTCGACATGATCCTGAAGTTGCGCGAGCTGGGCTTCACCATCCTCCTCGTCGAGCAGAACCTCCACTTCACCGCGCCACTGGCCGACCGCTTCATCGTCATCGAGCGCGGCAAGGTCGCCCTCGAAGTCGAGGCCAGGGATCTCGAGGCCAGCACGGCGGCCATCGACCGCCTGCTCGGCGTCTGAGGGAGAACGACATGACCATTCTAGGCCTGCCGATCCAGGTTCTGTTCGGACAGCTCACCATCGGGCTCATCAACGGCAGCTTCTACGCGCTGCTCAGCCTCGGCCTGGCGATCATTTTCGGCCTGCTCAACGTCATCAATTTCGCCCACGGCGCCTTCTTCATGCTCGGCGCCCTGGCGGCGTGGCTCGCCTTGACCGTCGGAGGGGTGAACTACTGGTGGGCGCTTGTCCTCGCCCCGCTCGCCACCGGCCTCTTCGGGATCATCGTCGAGCGCCTGCTGCTGCGCCGATTGCAGGGCCTGGATCACCTGTACAGCCTGCTGTTTACCTTCGGACTCGCGCTGGCGATCGAAGGTACGGTGCGCGACATCTACGGGACATCGGGCCTCGCCTATCCGGTGCCCGCCGCGCTGCGAGGACCAGTCGACCTCGGCTTCATGCGCCTGCCGGCCTACCGCATCTGGGTCGTGGTGGTGGCGCTCGTCGTCTGCTTCGGCACCTGGGCTTTGATCGAGAAGACGCGGATCGGCTCCTACCTGCGCGCCGGCACCGAAAATGCGCGGCTGGTGCAGGCTCTCGGCATCAACGTGCCGCTGCTCGTCACGCTGACCTACGGCTTCGGCGTCGCTCTGGCGGGCCTCGCCGGCGTGCTTGCGGCCCCGATCTACCAGGTCCAGCCGCAGATGGGATCCAGCATGCTAATCATCATCTTCGCGGTGGTCGTCATCGGCGGTCTCGGTTCGACCATGGGCACGATCCTGACAGGCCTGGCGCTGGGCGTTATCGAAGGGCTTGCCAAAGTGTTCTACCCGCAGGCCTCCTCCACGGTCGTCTTCATGATCATGGTGATCGTCCTGCTGCTGCGCCCCGCCGGCCTCTTCGGGAAGGAAGCCTGACGATGAACCGCCTCGCTCCGCTCGCTCTGCTGGCTCTTGCCGCCATCCTTCCGCTCGTCGGCGTCTATCCGCTGTTCCTGACGAAGTGCCTGACCTTCGCGCTGTTCGCGATGGCCTTCAACCTGTTCACCGGCTATGTCGGCCTGCTCTCGATCGGTCACGCGTCCTTCTTCGGCATGGGGGCCTACATCGCGGGCTACGCGGCGAAGGCCTGGGGCATGCCCACTCCCGTCGCCCTCCTGGCTGGCATCGCGGTCGCGACGGCTCTCGGAGCCGCCTTCGGCGCGATCGCGATCCGTCGGCGCGGCATCTATTTCGCAATGATCACACTGGCCCTCGCGCAGATGGTGTACTTCTTCTGCAGTCAGGCGCCGTTCACGGGCGCCGAGGACGGACTGCAGAACATCCCGCGCGGCACGGTTTTCGGGCTGCCACTCGGCAGCGATCTCGTCTTCTACTACTTCGTGCTGGCCCTGACCGTCCTCGCCTATCTCTTCATCCAGGCCATCATCGCCAAGCCCTTCGGCGAGACCCTTCAGGCCATCCGCGACAACGAGCCTCGCGCCATATCGCTCGGCTACGATGTGCGCTCCTACAAGCTTGTCGCCTTCACGATTTCTGCGGCGATCGCCGGGCTGGCCGGCTCCCTCAAAGCCTTCGCCCTCGGCGTGGCGACGCTTCCGGACGTCCACTGGACGCAGTCCGGCAACGTGATCCTGATGTGCTTGCTCGGCGGCATGGGAACCGCGCTGGGTCCGATCGTCGGCGCGATCGTCGTCGTGTTGCTGGAGAACCAGCTCGCCAGCTTGGGCGTGATCCGTCTCGGCGTCCTCAGCATCGACTTCTCGACCAAGGCCCCGATCGTGATCGGCATCGTGTTCATGCTCTGCGTGCTGCTCTTCCGCCGGGGTATCGTCGGCGAACTCATCGCACTTCTGGGCAAACGCGGGTTGGCCGCCGAGACGACGCCAAGGCACACATCCTGATCCGGCAGCATTCGCAGATATCGCCATGAACGACTTCATCTTCAACACGACCAAGACCATCATCTCGCAGCTCGGAGCCGCGGCACGGATCGCGGAGATCGTGACCCCGGCTCTCGGATCGCGCATCGTCCTTGTCACGGATGCCGGCCTGCGACGTGCGGGCCTGCTCGAGCCCGCTCTCGCATCGCTCGGGAAAGCGGGCGCCTCGGTCGAGATTTTCGACGAGGTCGTGGCCGACCCCCCCGAGGCCAACGTGCTCGCGCTTGTCAGCGTCCTCCGTGAACACAAGGCGACCGGGGTCCTCGCCATCGGTGGCGGATCGCCCATGGACGTGGCCAAGGTGGCCGCATTGATCGCCGGCGGCGGCGAACAGCTCGCCGAGGTCTACGGCGTCAACAAGGCTCGCGGTCCCCGCCTCCCGCTGGCCCTGGTGCCGACCACCGCCGGCACGGGCTCCGAGGTGACGCCGGTCGCGATCATCACCACGGGCGAAGCGATGAAGGCCGGCGTGGTCTCACCGCTGCTGCTGCCCGACATCGCCGTGCTGGACGCCGAGCTCACGATCGGCCTGCCGCCGGCGGTAACGGCCGCGACCGGCATCGATGCCATGGTCCACGCCATCGAGTCCTATGCCTCAACCTCGCCGAACAACAACCCGATTTCGCAAGGCCTTGCGCGCCAGTCCCTGCGGCTGCTGGGTGCCAATATCCGGGAGGCTACCTTCAACGGCACCAATCGCAGCGCGCGCGCCGCGATGCTGCTCGGTTCTCTCTTCGCCGGACAGGCCTTCGGCAATTCACCCGTAGCGGCGGTACACGCGCTCGCCTATCCGATCGGCGGGCATTTCCACGTACCTCATGGATTGTCCAACGCGCTGGTGCTGGCACCGGTTCTCCGCTTCAATCTTCCGAAAGCCGGGCACATTTATGCGCAAATCGCCGCTGACGTGTTTCCAGAACTCGCGACGGTCGACTTCAGCATTCGCGGCGCGGTCTTCGTGGACAAGCTCGTCGAGCTCGGCCGCGACCTAAAGGTCCCGCAAGGCCTGAATGAACTCCAGATCCCGCGTGACGCACTGCCGATGATGGCTCGCGAGGCGATGAAGCAGACCCGCCTGCTCGTCAACAACCCCCGCGAGATCAGCGAAGCAGACGCTCTCGCGATTTACGAAGAAGCCTACTGAGAGCTGTCACGACTGGCGGGTATCAAAGCGGAGGATGCAACGGTCATGCGCGTGTGCCGTGATCGTCAATCCTATGGGGCAGCGGTTGGCGGCGGCATTTCGTGAGCAAGTGTGGGCAATCTCAGCGTGTGTCGACAGCATGAACTGGGGGAACCGATCAGCCCAGCGACCGCAAGATTGTGCGCCGGAGTCCGTGCCACCGAGCTTTGAGGATTTCCAGCAGGCCCTCCATTTCCATCGAAAACTGACGTCCGCAACGGGCCGACGCCTGACGCTATTCGTTCCGCCGGGAATGTCTGGTTCCTGGTAAGCCGCCAACTTCCGCTCCTGCCACGACCCAGACCGGCGAGTGGAAGCGAGGCTGTGGCCCGCGGCCAATCCACTAGGATGAGAAGCAGCAGTGATTTCTCATCCTAGCGATGGACGTAGCCATCGAAAGGGAGAAGCCGAGGCGCGGCTTACTCCGGCATGCCGGCCTGCCGCAACGCATCGAGATACAGTTCTAGCATGGCCGCATCCCGTAGCGGATGCATGGCTCGGGTCCGGCGAATCGAGCTGTTCGGCTGACGCCTGAGCAACTCCGCCAATTCGGCTCGCGCTTCGGATAGCGCGCCCATCTGGACGAGCGCCGCAGTGAGGTAGCGCCTCGGCGTCGTCGCCTCCGGCACGCTGGCGAGTGAGCGCCGCGCCACGGCGGCAGCTTCGCCGTAGCGGCCGGAATAGAAGAGCGCCGCGGCGCGAACCGCGTGCAGATCCGCCTGCAATGGCGATAACGGATCGAGGTGCTCTGCCTCGTCGAGGCGGGACAAGGCCTGGTCGAGAGCGCCGCACCAGACCGACACCCAGGCGCCGAGCCGCCATGCCTCGGCGCCGTTCGGATTCATGCGCAGGGAAAGGTCGAGCAGTGCGCTGGCTTCGTCGTGCGCGCCACCGACGACGGCGAGAAGGTGGCCGCACAGCGCGAGGACATGCGCGTCGGTCCGGTCAGCGGCCAAAGCCTCGCGCGCCAGCTGGAGGGCGCGCCGCGAGCCGGCTTCGTGGTCGGGCTCGGCGCCAAGCCAGATGGCGGTCGCAGCGCAGCGCGCGAGCAGGGCGCGCGCCAGCTGGAAGTGCGGGTCGAGCGCGAGTGCCGCTTCGAGCAAAGCCATGGCATCGGAGTTCCCGCGCGGCGTGCGGGAATGATAGCCCGGCAAGGCCCGCAGATAGCAGTCGAACGCATCGAGGCTGGTGGTCGCCTGCCGCAGCACGCGCTCGATTTCGGCCCTCAGAATGCGCGGCTCCAGCGCGGCGGCGATGGCCGAGGTGATTTCATCCTGGAGCCTGAAGATATCGGCGGTGTTCCCGGCAAACCGATCGCTCCAGACCGTCCGCTCGCCCGCGACCTCGATCAGCCGGCAGTTGATCCGCAACCGCTCGGCCGCGTAGGTGATGCTGCCGTCGACGAGATAGCGCACGCCGAGCAGGCGCCCGGTTTCGGCAAGGCCGCCCTCGGCATGGCGCAGCTGCAAGGCCGAGCGGCTGGCCGAGACGAAGAGCCAGCGAAAGCGCGACAAGGCCGTGGTGATCTCCTCGACGAGGCCGTCGGTGAAGTAGCCGCGCGCCTGCCCGTCCCCCAGCGTCCTGAAGGGCAGGACCGCCACGGAGGTCCTGTCCGAAGCCGGCTGCAGCGCTTCGCTCGGGCCCGGCTGCGCTGCCGCCGGCTCGCCGGCGATCTGAACCGCGCAGTCAAGGATGTAGCCGCGGCGCGGCACGCTGCGCAGCAGTTGCCCCGCCTTGTCATCCAACGCGCGACGCGCCTCCCTGACGGCCTGGAAGAGACTATCCTCGGTGACGTGAATCTCGCCCCAGACCAGATCGAGCAGCTCGCTCTTGGCCAGCGTACGGCCGGGATTTCCGGCGAGGATGCCGAGCAGGTCGAAGGCCTTGGGCCGCAACGGCACCTCGTTCCCCTCCGGCCCGAGCAACCGCCCCTTGGCCAGATCGAGCGCGAAGCCCTCGAAGTAGTACGCCGACGGCGTCTCGTTCCTGTCCGATCGCATCGACGGCCGCTCGCTTCGTTCCGGCGCTATTTCAACACAGCTTCAGCACGCTGTCAGGACGCCGGGCGGCACGATCGCCGATGGTCGCCGCAGGCCGATCTCCACCGGTCTGCAACGAGCGAGGTCGGTCGTGCTTCTTTCGATGCCCCCCTGGATCGTCGCCGGGCATGTCGCCTCGGATTTCAACTCCTCTCCGGTCGCGATGGTCGGCACGGCCCTGATGGGCTATGCCATGATCGCGGCGGTGCCCGGACCCAACATGCTGGTCGTCGCCAGCTTCTCGACCCTGTCGGGCTTTCGCTCCGTCATCCCGCATTGCCTGGGAACCGCCACCGGCGTCGTCGCGCTGACCTATCTCGTCGCGCGTGGGGTCGGCATGCCGGAACCGGGTTCGCTCGGCCATCATCTCATCATCATCGGCTCGGCCGCTTTGATGCTGCGCTGCGCCTGGCGTTTCGCTTCGAACCCTGCTCCGGTCAGCGGCGCCGGCCGGAGCCGACAGCCGCGTTTTGCCACAGGGCTGCAGATCGCGCTGCTCAACCCGATGACGCTCGGTTACTTCGCGGCGACACTCGCCTTGGCGAAGGGGCCGGTCACACCCTGGCTTCCGGCCGCGATGGCGATCGGCGCGGGCCTGGTTTCGCTCTGCATCGCCCTCGTGATCGCGGGCCTTGCCGCACAGGCGCGGCATTGCCGCATCGCGGCGCCGGTCGGTCAGGCCATCCGCCTCGCCGTCGCCGTCCTCCTCTTCACCCTTGCCGCCCGGCAGATTTCAACGATCATCACGGGAGCCTGACACCATGACGCCGAACACCACAGCTTCGACGATGAGCCACCACCTCTCCCGGCGCAGCGCGATCGCAGCCATCTGCACGGCGCCGGCGCTGGCAACCAGGGCCTTCGCCGAGACCCGCTGGCCGCGCCAGCCGGTGAAGATCGTCGTCGGCCTGCCGGCCGGCGGCGGCACCGACCTGCTGGCGCGCGGCATGGCCCCGCATCTCGCGGCGGCCTTCGGCCAACCCTTCATCGTCGAGAACCTGACGGGGGCCGGCGGCAACGTCGCCGCAGCGGCCGTGGCCCATGCCAGGGACGGCCATACGCTCGGGATCGTCCAGGGCGGCCCGACGACGACCGCAAAGACGCTGAACCCGATGATCTCCTACGATCCCGAGCGCGACTTCAAAGCCGTCAGCCTACTGACGCGCGTCCCCTTCGTGTTGACGGTCAATCCGGGCTCCTTGCCCGCCGCCGGCTTCGCGGCCTGGCTCGATCACGTCCGCGCGCAACCGGGCAAGCTGAACTATGCCTCGATCGGGCCTGGCACGGTCACCCATCTTGCCATGGAGGAGCTGAAGGCGCGGCTCGGGATTGACCTGGTGCATGTGCCCTATCGCGGCTTTCCCCCGGCAACGCTCGACTTGGTGGCGGGACGGGTCCAGGCGATGTTCAATGTTCCCAGCACGGCGCTGGAGTTCATCGTGGACGGCCGGCTCGCGGCGCTCGTCCAGACGGGGGCCCGCCGCCTTGCGAGCCTGCCGGACGTTCCCACCCTGGCCGAGGCCGGCATCCACGACGCTTCCTTCTTCGGCTGGGCCGGCATGGTTGCGCCGGCAGGGTTCCCCGATGATGCGGCGATGCGCCTGTCCGAAGTGATGCGCGAAGTCCTTCGCGCCGAGCCTGCAGCGCGCGGCGGTCTCGACAAGGCGGGCAACGAGATGCTCGGCACGCCGCCTGCCGAATTGGCGGCGCTGCAAGCGAGCGAGGCCGGGCGATGGAACGCCGTGATCGCCAAGCTCGGCCTCACGATAGCGGGCTAATGGCTCAGCAGCGCTGGCGTTTTCGGATGTCCGCTTCCGGGCAGCGGCCCGAGTTCCGCTTCTGGCGCTTGCGAGAACCCATCAACTGCCAAAGCGACCGGCAAGAATTGGTACCCGGCCATCAAGTTTGGCGAGATGCGCTGGCTCAACGCTCGCGCATCAACTAAAGCTGCGGCCGATGGATATTTCACCCCGCCATCTGACGCATTTGCTCGCAATCCATCGAGCTGGCTCTCTGCTTCGCGCGGCTGAAGCGTTGAATGTCGCGCAGCCGTCCCTGTCGGTCAGTATTGCGCGTCTGGAGGACATAACCGGCCAGTCGCTCGTCGAGCGCGGCCGGCACGGGGCACGGTTGACTTCGGCAGGTCTTGCGCTTCTGCGGCATTGCGAAAGCCTCGAGGCCATTCTCGGAGCGGCCGCGCAGGAGATGCAGAATGTCCGCGTCGGGGTCGAGGGCCCCCTGGTGATCGGAGGAACGCCGCTCTCCGCCAGCAGCATCATACCGGACGTCCTCTCGACCCTGTGCCTGGACTATCCCTCGCTGGCCTGCGAGGTGGTCGAAACGTCAGACGATGAGCTTCTCGCCGGGCTTTTGTCCCATCGGATCGACGTTGTGATCAGCACGATCAGCGGTCATGGCTCTAGCGGCAGAGAGCGGGACGACGTCGTGAACGAGCCGCTGTTCAACGCCGGCGTTGCAACCGTCGTTCGAAAGGGACATGCGCTCTCGAGCGAAGCCGAGCTCTCGCTACCCGAACTGACGAATGCGCTTTGGGTGATGCCCCCTAAGGGCAGCACCTTTCGCGCGCTGATCGAAGCCCTCTTTACGGTCTGCGGGCTATCGTTTCCGTCGAACACCATCCAGGCGGCACCCTTTGGCGTGCTCAAGGAGATCGTGCGCCGGACCGAGGGCATCACCATCCTCTCCCATCAGATCGTACGCAGCGAGCTGGAGGATGGTTCGCTCGTCGCGATCCCGCTTCGGCAGCAGCCGGCGCGGCGCGTCTTCGGCCTGCGCACGCTCAAAGCACGCTCGCAGGGCCCGCTCGCCCGGCGGTTCATGCAGATCGCTCGCGAGAAGGCGTCCCGATACGACCACGCCTGAGCGAGCTGACATGCGGAAGTTTATTGCGGCTCGATCCCGAGCTCCCGGATGATCCTGCCCGAGCTCTCGTATTCCTTCTTCAGGAAGGCTGCGGCGGTGCTGGGCGAGGTTGGCCGGTCGCCGTTGATCTCGAAGCCGAGCTTGGCCGCGCTGCGGCCTATTTCCGGGTCGGCCAACGCTCGCGATGCCGCAGCCCCAAGCGCTTCCCCAACGGATTGCGGAAGTCCGGCCGGCCCCAGCAGCATGAACCAACCCTGCAGATCGGTGGCCGGAAGCGTCTCCGAGATCGGCGGGATATCCGGCAGCAGGGAAATCCTCCGATTGCCGGCGACCGCCAAGGGTCGCAATGTACGCTGCTCGATATGAGCCTCGGCGACCGAGGTCGACAGAATCGCGATCTCGGTCCGCCCGGTGACGGTGTCCTGGATTGCGCTCGTGATCGAGTTGTAAGGCACGAGCACGAAATTCGTGCCGGCGGCCTTATTGATCGCCTGCGCCAGGATGCCGGACAAGTTGCGCGGGCCGTCGACGGCCATCGATAGCGAACCCGGGTTTTTCTTTTCGAGCGCGATCAACTGCGCCAGGGTCTCGGCCTTTACCGAAGGCGTGGCGACGATGACGTGATTGCTACGCGCGATGAAGGCAACCGGGGCCAAGTCGCGCAGCGGGTCGTAGGCGAGATTCTTGAAAGTGAACGGGTTGGTGACCAGGCCGGCAGATGTCGTGAACAGCAGCGTATAGCCATCGGGCGCCGCGCGCACGACCGTCTGCGTGCCAACCACATTGGCGGCGCCGGGCTTGTTCTCGACCACGAATTGTTGACCCAGAAGGCGCGAAAGCCGTTCCCCCACCATGCGGCAAAGGATATCCGGGCTGCTGCCGGCCGCTTGCGGCACGACGATGGTGACGGGCCGCTGCGGCCAGGATTGTGCGCGCGCCGGCCGGATGGCGGCAATGCTTCCAGCCAGCGCCGCCAAGATGCAACGCCTGTTCAAGGTCATCATGCTGTCCTCCCTGAAGGTGGGCCGCCTGGTTCTGGCGCAGGCGGTCCCGGATTGGTCTTTCCGTCAGACCTCGTCGCGCACGCCGTTGCGGAGCGTGCCGAGGCGATCGATCTCGACTTCGACGATGTCACCCGGCTTCAGCCAGAGTGGGGGATTGCGCTTGGCGCCGACGCCCCCCGGCGTGCCGGTGACCATCACGTCGCCTGGCTCCAGCCGGGTAAAGCGCGAGCAGTAGGCGATCTGGGTCGGGATATCGAAGATCATCTGGCCGAGCAGCGCGTCCTGCACGATCTCGCCGTTCACGCGAGTCTGCAGCCGCAGCTCCGAGAGCTCGCCGAATTCGTCGGGCGTCATCATCCAAGGGCCGAAGGCGCCGGTGCCGGGGAAGTTCTTGCCCGGCGTGAACTGATGGGTATGGCGCTGAAAGTCGCGCAGACTGCCGTCATTGTAGCAGGCGTAGCCGGCGATATGGCTCCAGGCGTCGGCCTTGTCGATGTAGCGGCCAGGTTTGCCGATGACGAGCGCGAGCTCGCCCTCGTAGTCGAGGTCGGTCGAGACCGTCGGGCGAAGGATGTCGGCGAGATGGCCGGTCTGGCTGTTGGCGAAACGGCCGAAGATCGTGGGATTCTCGACCTCGGAACGACTGGTCTCCTGCCGGTGCATCTCGTAGTTGAGACCGACGCAGAGGATCTTGTCCGGATTCGGGATCACCGGCAGCCAGGCGATCTCGCCGATCGGGAGGCGTTCGGCCTTTGCCGCGGCGGCCGCCGCCTCGCCCAGCGCATCCGCGGCGATCAGTGCCTTCAGATCGGCAAAGCGGTCGCGCAGGACGGCACCGACATCGGCGACGGCGGCGCCCTCGACGAGGCCCCAGCTCGGCCGGCCATTGATGGTGAAGGAAGCGAGTCTCATGGTTTTCGTCTCTTTTTTAAGTGGGAATGGAAGATCGGGTGTCGGCGGTCGCGCCTCAGGCTGCTGCGTTCCGTTCGCCGGACTGCCCGGCCACGCGCTCGTTCCCGCGCAGTGATCGCGCCAGCTCCTCGACGAGATCGACGGACGCGGCGAGCGTCTCGGCCGTGCCGAAGACGTAATGGTCGGGCCTGACCAGGGCGGCGGCGGCGTGGTTCTCCGCGAACCAGGACGCGAGCACGCCATCCCGTTCCGAGAATGTCTCGGGAGCCGACGCGCCGCCTTTTCGACTCGCATCGCTCGACAGGACGAGCATGCGGATGCCGAGCGCTGCGGCAGCGGCTACCAGGGCGGGGTCCGCCCCGCTTCCCGACCGCCCGTCGACGACGAGCCGCCAGCCCGTGCCGCAAATCCGGTCCAGCAATCCGTCGCCTAGCGCCGTCTCGACCTGCGGTTGTGGAAAGAGCGTGCCAGTGCCGCTGCAGTGTTGCGAGGAGAGCAGGCCGCAGCGCAGCGGCGGGATCACCGATTGCCGCGTGATCGTCGCGGGCGTGCCGCCGCTTTGGGACAGGACGCGCGCGTCCCGCTGCGCCGCCGCCTCGGCATCGCGCTCGCACAGAACCCCGCCGATCAGCTTGATCTGCTCGATCAGCTCGCGGACATGGCGCCGGCGCTCCTCGCCGTAGCTCGCGAGCAGGGCCGGATCGGCCGCACCCGTCAGGACCGCCTGAAGCTTCCAGGCCAGGTTCGTCACGTCGCGCATGCCTTGGCACATGCCCTGGCCGAGGATGGGCGGCTGCTGGTGGGCGGCATCGCCGGCGAAGTAGACACGGCCGCGATTCCAGTCGCGCAGCACGAGCGCATGGAAGCGATAGCTCGCCGCCCGCCAAAGCGTAGCGTCCTCCGGCTCGACCCAGCGCCGCAGAAGCTCCCAGACACGCTCCGGCTTCTCCATCTCGCGCGGGTCCTCGCCCTCCATCAGCATGATCTCCCAGCGGCGATGGGTGCCTGGACCGACAATGTAGACGGACGGCCGCGCGGGCTCGCAGAAATGCGCCGAGTTCGCCGGAAGCCGGTCGAGCTTGTCCGGATCGAGCTGCAGGTCGACAACTACCCATGGCTCGTCGAAATCGAGATCCTCGAGTTCAAGGCCGAGCAGGCCGCGCAGGCGGCTCGACGCGCCATCGCAGGCGATCACGTAATCCGCCGTGACGCTGTACGCGCGGCCATCCGCGTCCAGCAGGTCGAGGGAAACGCCGTCGGCGCTCTCGGAAAGACCGGTGGCCTCGGTGCCGAGCAAGGTTTCGACGCCCGGCCAGCTCCGCGCGTGCTGCCGCAGGGCGGCTTCTAGTGGCGGCTGAGTGAACACCATCGTGGGCGTATAGCCGAGCGGATAAGGCTGGCCGACCATGCCGATGCGGCGCAGCAGGCGGCCGTCGGCGCCGAAATGCTCGGACAGGTCGAATGGCGCGATGAAGGGTGCGACCGTCTCGGCCAGACCGATATTGTCGAGAATGCGTAGAATTTCATGATCCAGCGCGATCGCACGTGGCTTGTCGTAGACGGTCGTGGAGCGGTCGACGCACAGAGTCTGTATGCCGGCCTGACCTAGCAGGTTGGCCGCAAGTGCGCCGGACGGGCCGAAGCCGACGACGACGACCTGATAGTCGTTCTGTGACGCCCCCGTGAGGCTCGATAGGTCGTTGGATGCCATAGGTCTGCCTCAGCGCTTGATCTCGGAAAGAGCCACGTCGAAGGCGCTGACCTGGCCCTGCGCCGGCTCCGGCGCGTTGATGGTGATCTGCAATGCCGGAGTCGCGCCGCCATTGCGGTTGCGGTGGACGGTGCCGGCGGGGAACGCGACGAGCTGTCCCGCAGCGACGCGGCCACTCTCGAGGCCCACCTGAACGTCTAGCGTGCCCTCGATCATGAAATAGGACTGGTCGAAGGGGTGGATGTGCAGCCCCATGCCGCTGCCGGGCGGAACCACCGCCGCGAAGACCTTGAGCCTTTCGGCTCCGAGCCTGCGGTCGATCAGGGCTTGCGTATCGAAGGCAAGGCCTTCCGCGAGATGGGCACGGTGCGCCGCAAAGGCCTCTGGCGCGACCCGGCCGGCGAGCTGCGCCAACGCCTTGCCCTGCGCCGGCGCATCCCGGCTTGCGTCCGGCACGGGCGCGCGAATGTCGAGAAGAGTCGCACCGGCGCTGCCGAAGCTGCCGAGGCGGTATGGCCGGCCCCTAGGCAGAAAGATGAAGCCGCCGGCTTCGACCGTTTCCGCCTCTGCGTCCGACAGGACTTCGACCGCGCCGGACAGGACGAAAACGAGCCGTTCCACGGACAGCCTCGGTTTGTCTTCCTCCGCGGCCCGCTCTCCTAAATGGAGCAGGGCGATCTCACAGCTGTCGATGCCGAGCTTTTCGCCGGCGAGGACGTGTCGGGACATCTGTCCAGATTCGGCGGAAGAGCAAGAGGTGGAGACGATATGGCGCATGGCGTGCCTCGCCCCGTCAGGTTGCCGCCAGGCCGGTGGCCTGCGCACGGAGCCGCCTGCGACGGATGGAGCCGATCGCGACGACGGCGAGTGCCATGACGACGGCCGGCACGATTGGCAGTTCGAGCACGTCGCGAGCGCCCCAGCCCGCCGCAAGCAGCCAGCCGATAATGGAGGGGCTCAGCGCTGAGCCGAGACGGCCGACGCCACTCGCCCAGCCGATGCCTGTTGCCCGAACCGCAGTTGGATAGTTGTCGGCGGCGAGCGCATTGACCATCCCCAGCCCGCCCATCACCGTCCAGCCGGCAGCGAAGGCGCTTGCCAGCAACAGCGCCGGGCTGCCGAGGGAATGCGCGATCGCAAAGACGAAGGGCGCGATCAGGACGAAATTGATGGTGGCGACTCGGTAGGTGCCCCAGCGCGTCGCCATCGGACCGAGCGCGAGCGAGCCGAGCATGCCGCCGAGATTGAAGACGGTCGCGGCAAAGACCGCCTGCTGCTGCGAAAAGCCGAAGTCACGGGCGAGCGTCGGCAACCACTGGAACAGCAGATACATGATCGTGAGCACGATCGCATAGGTCAGCCACAGCAGGACAGTCGTCGCTGCGAGACCATCGCTGAATAGCCGGGCCATGGATACGCGATCGCCCTGATCCGCCATTAAGAAGCGGGCTCCCGCCGGCAATGTCGCCTCGGGCGCGACCCGCTGCAGGAGACCGGCAACACGTGCCTCGTCACCGCGCCGCATGAGCAAGAAGCGCGCGGATTCCGGGAGACTGATCCAGGCGGCGGCCAACGCGACCAGCGTCGCACCGCCGGCAACCAGGAACAGTGCGCGCCAGCCGAAGGCCGGCTCCAGCGCAGCGCTGAGGAAGCCGCCGAGCATCGCACCCGCGGCGATACCTCCGCTGACGACGAGGACGGCGGTCTGCCGGTGGCGGCTCGGCGCGAATTCGGCAACGAGCGCACAGATATTCGGCAGCAGTCCGCCGATGCCGATGCCCGCCAGCGCTCTGAAGACGATGAGATGCTCGAGGTCGCGGGCGAAGGGGATGGCCAGGGTGAAGCCGCCGAACAGCGCGACGCATGCGATCGTGCACGGGCGTCGGCCCCATTTGTCGCCGGCATAGCCCAAGGCAAAGGCGCCCAACGTCAGCCCGACCAGCGTCGCGGTGAAAACCGAGGCAAGCTGAGAACGCGCGATGCCGAGCTCGGCCGATAGCGCCGGCGCAGCAAGTCCCAGCGTGACGTTGTCGATGCCGTCCAGCATCGCCAGAAAGATCGCGAGCGCGAAAACCGCGATCCGGTAGGTCCCGATCCTGGGGATGTCGAGGATCGCGTCAATTGAAACGGATATTGGGTTGCTCATGAGGTTCCCTCGAAGTTCTTGTTCTTGCTTGAGATTTGACGTCCGCCTGCAGGTCAGCTTCGCAGTCGGTGACCGTCCTTCCGGAAATCGAAGAGGTGCTGGATGCGCTTCCAGCGCTTGGTGTGGGGCGGCGTCACCCCCCACTGGTCGAGACGCCCCGGTGGCCAGGCCCAGTGTTCCGGGCCGTTGTAGGGATAGCTGTCGTCGATCTGCAGGACGTCCGAGGTGTATTCGAGCGGGAGTTCCTCGGGGCCGGCGAAATAGGCAAAGACGTTGTCGGCACAGCCGTGCCGTCCGACGCCCCATTCAATCGGATAGCCGGCGTCGCTCATCCGGCCGGCGCCGCGCATGACCGATTCAAGATCCGCCATCTCGAAGGAGAGATGGTTCAGGGTCGTTCCTTCGGCCTGGCAGATCACGATCGAGCTGTGATCGGGCGAGTCGGCGTTCAGGAACGCCTGGCGGCCGGCCCGATCGACGACCTTCATGCCGAGGCCCTGCTCGTAGAACTCGGTCAGCCGCTCGGCATGGGCTTCATTGAAGTTGACATGGGCGATCTTGTAAGGCCGGTCTGGCACGCGCGCGTCGTCGCCGTGCCGGGCCGCCCCGGCGACTACGGCGAGGCAGCGTCCGCTCGGGTCAGCGAAGCCAAAGCCGTATCCTCCGTCGATCCGGTCGAGAAGGCCAGGCGTGTCCGCTTCCGTACCAAGGTCGGCGAGGCGGCCATAGATCGCGTCGACAAGATCGGTCGTCGCGACCTCGTAGACTACGCGGCGCACCCGTGCCGGGCCGCGGCTGGGATAGAGCGCGAGGATATGATGGAAGCCCGCCGTGCCGCGCAAATAGATGCCGTCGCCTGCGCGGGCAACTTCCGCGAGCTTCCAGACGTCGACGTAGAAGCGCGCGGCCCGTTCGGGATCGGCCAGCTCCAGCTCGAGGCTTCGGACCGCCTGTATCGTCGTTCTCATCGCGACACCCTCCCGTCGGGCTCAGCGCGAGAACTCGTCGCCCTGATAGGCGACGATCGGCAGGTAGTCTTCGCGGACGGGGCCGAAGATATCGACGTTGATGGCCGTCCCGTCCTCCGGCGTGGGCGGTTCGACGTGGTGTACATGATGCGCCGGGATGCGGATGACGGTGCCGGGGCGGCAGTCGAAGACCTGATCCTCGACATGCAGCTTCACTCGCCCCTGGATGATCATGAAGATCTGATCGAAGGGGTGGCTGTGAGGGGAGCCTTTGCAGCCGGGTTCGAGGTAGTTGTAGGTGACGAGCACGCCGTCGCTGCGAAAGCCGCGCTGGATGATGCCGGGCTTCAGCTCGCGCGACGGGATCTCGTCCCAGTTGTAGGCCTTGACCTTCACCTTCTCGGTCACGCGTTCGCTCCGTGGTTTCGTGCGGTCCGTATCATGTCGTCGGCAACCTCGGCGTGGAGTGCGAGGAAGGGCCGGATCGCGTCCGCGGCGCGCGCCGCAAAGCCGCTGCGGGCGGCGATCGTGAAATCGTCGAGATGAGCTCGTGCGAGCGCGATCCGCCTGCGGGCGCCGTCCAGCCCGTCCGAGAAATGGACGAGCCCGAGACAAAGCCGCGTCGCGGATGGCAGGCGCAGGCCGTCCAGCCCGCGGAAGAACACATCGTCCTCATGGCGCAAGGGCACCGGTAGGTGGACGAGATGGATCGGCCGGGAAGCGCGAGCGACGATGTCTTGTGCGATCTCGGCCATTGCCTCTGCATCGGCCG
Source organism: Allobosea sp. GW822-FHT03F07 (assembly GCF_058801345.1). Classification (NCBI taxonomy): domain Bacteria; kingdom Pseudomonadati; phylum Pseudomonadota; class Alphaproteobacteria; order Hyphomicrobiales; family Alloboseaceae; genus Allobosea; species Allobosea sp. GW822-FHT03F07. The sequence goes on along the minus strand of NZ_JBXAND010000016.1, from coordinate 2,036 downwards.
GCGCCATGGTGAAGCCCGCGCCATCGCGGCAATCGAAATGGAGGGCGAGGTCGGCACTCTTGGGGACCGCATCGATAACGCCAAGCGCGGTGGCGACGAAATGCTCGCGCCTCCCGCCGGCATCGCCGCTTGCAAGCCGATTGGTCGCCTCGCTTAGATCAGCGAAGGGCAATTCGAGCTGAATCGCCGTATCGCAAGCTGAGTTCGCCGCAACAATGCTTTCAATCTGCGCAACGACGCACGCGTTGAAGTTCGCGTCGATCTCATCCGATCGCTCGAATGACTCAGGCCACCGCTTGGCGATTGCGATGGGAAGGCTGCTCTGCAGTTTGGCGCCCGCGGGCATTTTGCCGGTGGCAATCAGCGCTTGAAAGCCATCGCGGGCGGCCCGCGCTGCTTCGGCATAAGGCAAGGCTGCGGAATTCTCATGCCCGCCAGTCGGCGTGGATGTCAGCCAGCCCTGCCAGTCAAGGGAGGCGTGCACGCGACCGTCTGAGAACGCGGTCAGGCGCGAGCCGAGCATTTCGGCCTGGAGGCAAAGCGCCTCCGAAACGCTTATGTCGGGAAACGCCCCGACGAGATGGACGATCCCGCTCATACGGAGCTCGCTTCGAGCCACATCCCGACATGCCGGACTTCGCCGATGGCTCCCATGCTGTCCTCCCGAGGCATTTTTGTTGGCGGGAGATTGGCAGCGGGCGGATGTCATGAAAAATATGGAATCTAGCTACTATTATAGTTTTTAGGCATATATCGCTTCTCGGTATTCCGGCACCGCAATGGTCGAGCCGTCCCGAGGTTCGATCACCACGCGCAAGTCAAATTGCCTATTCGCATCCAAATGAACCGTTTGATCGGCGGAGGTCCGCTTCTGGACAACCTCCCAATGTCCGGACCTGGCGCGAGCCGGGCTGAGCCGCGTGCCTATGGCCGCCTTCTACGGGCGTCGTCCGCTTTCAGACAGATCCCAGCCTCCTTGTCGATTCGCGTCCTTCGTCTTAATCCCGCCGCGCGCCATGGCAGGCGGCGCAATTCCTCGGCAAGAGCCAGGACGGCGGTCTCTCCGTAGCGACGCGCCCAATGGCTGATCCATTCCTCCTTATCCAAGAAGAACTTCCAGTCGCTAACGACCGCGCGTCTCACCAATATGAACGGCACTGGTGATCTGAACGGTCGAAAGCTGGGGTTGTATAGCGCTGCCCCCTCGTTGGATTCGTAAAATCCTCCCAGCACCAGCCCGTCATCGACATATGATGAAGCGCCGAGCTTCTGTGTTTCGGCGTGCAAGTTTGACCCCGTGAGGCGGGGGATCTGGAGTGCGCCCCCTGAGGCAGACAGCGTGACGGCGAGCAATTGACCGGGGAGCCGGGCTTTCGAAGGATGGAAGCCCATGGCCCGACACCGCACCCACAGCATCGAGTTCAAACGCCAGGTGGCACAGGACTACCTGGCGGGCGAGACGCTTCACAGTCTCGCCCGCCGACATGATCTGTCGCGCAACCTGATCCGCATCTGGCTTCAGAAGTTCGAAGCCGGCGCCTTCGACGACGAGGCAGCAGCCGCCGATACGATCGAAGCCTACGAGGCGCGCATCGCCGCGCTGGAGCGGCTGGTCGGCCGGCAGGCCTTGGAGATCGACTTCCTAAAGGGGGCTCTGAAGCACGGACTGCGGCCGAGAAACGCGCCTACATCCGTCGTCACCGGCCCCGCGGCATCTCCGTCGCAGAAGGATGCCGGCTGATGGGGATCGCGCGCTCGACCTATTACGACAGCCCGACCATCAGCATCGACGACACGGCGCTGGTCGAGACGATGGCGACGATCTCCGACAGCTTCGAGGCCTATGGCTACCGCCGGATGCAGGCAGCGCTGCGGCACCGCGGCTTTGTCGTGAATCATAAGAAGATCCGACGCCTGATGCGCGAGCATGGTCTTCAGCCACGTCGGCGCCGGCGCTATGTCGCCACCACCGATAGCGATCACGAACTGCCGATCTTCCCGAACCTGGCGAAGAACATGGTCCCGGACGGGCCGAA
>NZ_JBXAND010000015.1:0-57629 GCF_058801345.1 Allobosea sp. GW822-FHT03F07 | reverse complement strand
CAACCTCCAAGGCCGAGATCAATCAATCAGAACGCCGCCACGCAGGGAATCCCGTTTATGGGTATGTGACCTAGACCGGTACCGCTTCTTGGGTCGTCGCGAGGGCCCGCGGTGCGGCGTCATCGACCCCTGGCGGCGCGGCCAGATCGACGGTCTCGACGAGGAAGTCGATGAAGGCGCGGACTCTCGCCGGCAGCCTGCCGCCATGGCCGACATAGACGGCGTGGATTTCCTCGACATCGCCGGGGTTGAACGCCTCCAGCACCGGCGCCAGCCGCCCGGCCGCGATATCGTGCCCGACATGGAACAGGGAGAGCCGCGCCAGCCCCTGCCCGGTAAGGGCGAGCTGGCGGGCGCTCTCGCCATCGCCGACCGCTACCCGACCATGAGCCGGCACCGAGAAGCGCCGTCCATCGGCCCGGAACGGCCATTCGTCGCTATGGCGGGCGAAATTGAAGGTGATCAGGTCATGTTGGGCGAGGTCTTCCCAATGCTGGGGAGCCGGCTTGCGTGCGAGATACTCCGGCGCGGCGACGATCGCCATCGCGGCCTCGCCGAGTTTGCGCGCCATCAGCTGCGAGGGCCGCATGGGCCCGACCCGAATCGCGATCTCGGCGCGCTCGTCCATCAAGTCGATGACCTCGTCGGTGATGGTGATGTCGAGCTGGACTTGCGGGTGGGCGGCCATGAACCGCGGCGCCAGCGGCAGCAGGTAGAGCCGCCCGAAGGGCACGTTCGAGTTGATCCGCAGCCGCCCGCGCGGGATCTGGCAGGCGGCAACGGAGCGCTCGGCCTCGTCGAGATCGCTCAGCACGCGCAGCGCATGCTGGTGAAAGGTCGCGCCCTCCTCGGTGAGCTGGAGCTTGCGGGTCGAGCGGATCATCAGCCGGACGCCGAGCCGCGCCTCGAGCCGCGCGACGAGCTTGCTGATCGCTGACGGCGTCATGCGCAAGGCGCGGGCCGCCGGCGAGAAGCCGCCGAGCTCGACGACACGCGCGAAGACCTCCATCTCGCCGGAACGGTTGATCTCGGGCCGAGGCATGATGACTTCACCTCACAAGTGCATGTCCTGATGGAAATCTAATTCATAGGCGCGGCATGCGCCATCTTGCCGGCTCGTTCGTTCTCCCGGAGCCGGTCATGCCCATCGCTCTCTATGCCCTCACCGTCGGCGCCTTCGGCATCGGCGTCACCGAATTCGTCATCATGGGCTTGCTGCTGCAGGTTTCCGCCGATCTCGGCGTCACTATTCCCGTCGCCGGGCTCCTGATGTCGGGCTATGCGCTCGGCGTCTTCGTCGGCGCGCCGATCCTGACCATCGCGACCCGCTCACTGCCGCGCAAGACGACGCTGCTCGTCCTGATGGCGATCTTCACGCTCGGCAACCTCGCCGCGGCCCTCGCACCGAGCTTCGCCTGGCTGATGGCGGCACGCATCGTCACGGCGCTGGCGCATGGCACCTTCTTCGGCGTCGGCGCGATGGTCGCCACCGGCCTCGTCGCGCCGGAGCGCAAGGCCTCGGCGATCGCGCTGATGTTCACCGGTCTTACGCTTGCAACCTTGCTGGGCGTGCCCTTCGGCTCCTGGCTCGGCCTGGCCTATGGCTGGCGCTCGACCTTCTGGGCCGTGGCGGGCATCGGTCTGCTGGCGCTGGCCATCCTCGCGATCTTTGTCCCGGCGGCGCGTGAGCGCGTCGTGCCCGGCCCGCTGGCGGAGGAGTTCCAGGTTCTGGCCCGGCCGCAGGTGCTGCTCGGGCTTGCCATGACGGTGCTCGGTTTCGGCGGCATCTTCGCGGTCTTCACCTATATCCAGCCGCTGCTGGTCGAACTCGCCGGCTTCAGCGAAGAGGCCGTCTCGCCGATCCTCTTGGTCTTCGGCGCCGGCCTCGTCGTCGGCAACCTGCTCGGCGGGCGCTGGGCCGACCGCAGCCTGTCGCCGGCCCTGATCGGCACGTTGGCCCTGCTGACGCTTGCCCTGCTCGCCGCGACCTTCGCCTTCCACGACCGGATCGGCGCGGTCGTCGCCGCCTTCGTGCTCGGTGCCGCCGCCTTCGCCACCGTCGCGCCGCTGCAGATGTGGGTGCTCCAGCAGGCCGGCGGCGCCGGACAGGGCCTGGCCTCCAGCCTCAACATCGCCGCCTTCAACCTCGGCAACGCGTTCGGCGCCTGGCTCGGCGGCGTGGTGATCTCGCATGGGCCGGGTCTCGCCGGCATCGCGCCGATCGCTGCGCTGGTTCCGCTCGCGGCGCTGGCGCTCGCCTGGATCGCCCTCGCGCTCGACCGGCGCGCCACGCGCGTGCTGGCCGCCTGACCCCTTTTCAACTCACCAGACAGGAGAACCACATGGAACATCGGCAGCTCGGCGCATCCGGCCTGAAGGTGCCCGCCCTCAGCTTCGGCTGCGGCACCTTCGGCGGCAAGGGTCCGCTCTTCGGCGCCTGGGGCAATACCGATGTCGCGCAGGCCAAGCGCCTGATCGACATCTGCCTCGAGGCCGGCCTCACCTTGTTCGACACGGCCGACGTCTATTCGGACGGGGCGTCGGAGAGCATTCTCGGCGAGGCGCTGGAGGGGCGGCGCAACGCGGTGCTGATCTCGACCAAGCTCGGCCTGCCGATCGGCGAGGGCCCTCTCCAGTCCGGCACGTCGCGGCTGCGGTTGATCGAGGGCGTCGATGCCGCGCTGAAGCGTCTGCGAACCGATCGCATCGACCTGCTCCAGCTCCATGCCTTCGATGCCGCAACACCGGTCGAGGAGGTTCTGAAGGCGCTGGACGACCTCGTGAGCGCCGGCAAGCTGCGCTATGTCGGCGCCTCCAATTTCTCCGGCTGGCAGATGATGAAATCACTGGCCGCCTCCGAGCGCCATGGCTGGCCGCGCTATGTCGCGCATCAGGTCTATTACTCACTGGTCGGCCGCGACTACGAATGGGAGCTGATGCCGCTCGGCCTCGACCAGAAGGTCGGCGCGATGGTCTGGAGCCCGCTCGGCTGGGGCCGTCTCACCGGCAAGATCCGCCGTGGCGCGGCGCTGCCCGAAAAGAGCCGCCTGCACGACAGCGCCGCTTTCGGCCCGCCCGTGGATGACGAACGGCTCTACGCGATCGTCGACGTGCTCGACGAACTGGCGGCGGAAACCGGCAAGAGCGTGCCGCAGATCGCCCCGAATTGGCTGCTCGCCCGCCCGACCGTTTCGAGCGTCATCATCGGCGCGCGCAACGAGGAGCAGCTTCGCCAGAATCTCGGCGCCGTCGGCTGGAGCCTCACGCCCGAGCAAATCGCGAGGCTCGACGCGGCCAGCGCGACGACGCCGGCCTACCCCTACTATCCCTACTGGGGAGAAGGCGGCTTTCGCCGGATCAACCCGCCGCCGGTGTGACCGGAATATCGGACCAATCCGGTCCGATATTCCCCTTGCCCCGGCATCGGCTTCTCCCGAAAACCGCATTCCACTTTTCGGGCCGATGCCCTAACGCGGCGCGCGCTTCGCCAAGATGCGTTGCAGCGTGCGCCGGTGCATGCCGAGCCGCCGCGCCGTCTCGGAGACGTTGCGGTTGCAGAGCTCGTAGACGCGCTGGATATGCTCCCAGCGCACCCGGTCGGCCGACATCGGGTTCTCGGGCGGCAGGGGCCGGGCGTCGCGCGCGGCGGCGAGCGCGGCATGGATCTCGTCGGCATCGGCCGGCTTGGCGAGGAAATCGAAGGCGCCGAGCTTCACGGCGCTGACGGCGGTGGCGATGTTGCCATAGCCGGTGAGCACGATGCCGCGCGCATCGGGACGGCGTTCCTTCAATCTCGCGATGACGTCGAGCCCGTTGCCGTCGCCGAGGCGCAAATCGATCACGGCGAAGGCCGGCGCCTCCTGATCGACCGCCGCGATGCCGGCGCTGACGCTCTCGGCCGTGCGCACGGAATAACCGCGGCCCTCCATGGCGCGGGCGAGCCTGGTCAGGAACGGCTTGTCGTCGTCGACCAGCAGCAGCGACATGTCCTCCGCCGCCAAGTCCGGAACGGTGTCGTCCAGCGTATCCTGCATCATCCTCTCCTGCCGTGGGGGCGGGCCCCGCGGAATTCTAGCGCGGCTGCCGCCGCGACGCACCCCATGCGGATGCTCCCTTGCGCCGAATCATCTGCCAACGCCATGTGGGATCGGCGGTTCGGGGTTTGTAGACCCGGAAACCGGCAGATCGGCCTCGAAGACCTCGCGCGGCCAGGTCATCCGCACGGAAGCGCCGCTCGCGGGCGCGGGCAGGTTGGCGAACTCAATCAGCGCGCCGCCCCGCTCGAGCAGGGTCTTGGCGATGAAGAGCCCGAGCCCCAGCCCGCCACCGGCGCGACTCTCGCTCGCGCCATGGGTGAGATAGGGATCGCCGGCCCGGAGCAGCACGTCGGGCGGAAAGCCCGGACCGTCATCGGCAATCGTGAGCGTGACGAAGTCGGCGTTCCATCGTGCCGAGATCGTGACCGTCGAGCGGGCAAAATCCACAGCGTTGTCGACGATGTTGCCGAGGCCGTAGATCATGCCGGGACTGCGCCGGCAGACCGGCTCTGGCTTCTCGCCGTTCATCACGATCTCGAAAGGCACGCCGAAGGGGCGCTGTGGCCCCGCCGCCTCCTCGATCAGCAGGCGCAGCGAAAGCTGGTCGAGCGGCCCGGCATCGTCGTCCTGCAACGAGGCGAGCTTCCCCAGGATGCCGCGGCAGCGCTCGACCTGCTCGCGCAACAAAGTGATGTCCTCCGCCATTTCACCCTCAGCCGGGGCGAGCCGGGACAATTCGCGGGCGACGAGCGCGATCGTGGCGAGCGGCGTGCCGAGTTCATGGGCGGCGGCGGCGGCAAGGCCGTCGAGCTGCGAAAGGTGCTGCTCGCGCGCCAGGACGAGTTCGGTCGCGGCGAGCGCATCCGAGAGATCGCGCGCCTCCTTGGCGACCCGCCAGGCATAGATGCCGGTGAAGCCCAGCCCGAGGACGAGCGCGGCCCAGCTTCCGAGCTGATAGTAGGCCGGCAGCACCGGCCGGTCCGGCCCGGCCCAGGGCAGCGGCAGGTGGAAGAAGTTGAGCAGCGTCGCGAGCACGATCGCAAGCAAGCCGAGGACAAGCGTGCGCTGCGGCGGCAAGGCCGTCGCCGAGATCATCACGGGCGCGAGGAACAGGATCGAGAACGGATTCTCCAGCCCTCCGGTGAGGTAGAGCAGGGCCGCGAGCTGGACGATGTCGAAGGCGAGAAGGGCCGTCGCCGCGCCGGCCTGGAGCCGATGACTCAGCGGAAATCGGATGCGCAACGCGATGTTCAGCCAGGACGAGACCGCGATCGCCGTGAAGCACCAGCCGAAGGGTAAGGGAAAGCCGAGCCCGAAATGCACGCCGGCGACGGCCAGGCTCTGGCCGGCGATGGCGAGCCAGCGCAGCCGCACCAGCGTGTCGAGTCGCAGATGGCGATTCGCACGGCCGAGAACGGGGTTGGCGACGTCGGCGAAGCTCATGCGGCGGTCCACATCATGGCGAACAGGGCTGAATGGGCGCGGCGGGCGTCACATAAGGCACTCCGGCGAGGTAATCATCTGTGGCCAACTCGCATTGGAGGGATTTCTTAGCCTTTTGCAGGATTGAATGAGAACAAATTGGGCATACGCTGCGTTGCTGTTGCGGCGCATCAACGAATGTTGCAGCGCCGGAAGGAACACAATCGCATGTACGGGGCTGCCATGTCGTTCGCCTACCATGCCTACGAAGCGGTTCACATGATGCTCAGCCCCGCCAGGGGCCTGTCCGATGCGATGCATCTGGCGTTCAAGAACCCGGCGAATCCGCTGACCTATACGCCGATGGGGCGCACGATCGCCGCCTCTTGCGAATTGTTCGAGCGCACGACGCGGCGCTATGGCAAACCCGCCTTCGACCTGGCCGAGACGACGATCAACGGCGTCAAGACCGCCGTCGAGGAGCGTGTCGTCTGGGAGCGCCCCTTCTGCCGGCTGGTCTATTTCGATCGCAAGATTCAGGGCCGCCGCAAGCCGCAGCCCAAGGTGCTGCTGGTCGCGCCGATGTCGGGTCACTACGCCACGCTGCTGCGCGGCACCGTCGAGGCCTTCCTGCCGGGCCATGAGGTCTACATCACCGATTGGGTCGATGCCCGGCTGGTGCCGCTCGCGGCGGGCAGCTTCGACCTCGACGACTATATCGACTACGTCATCGCGATGCTGCAGATGCTGGGTCCGGAGACCCATGTCATGGCGGTCTGCCAACCTTCGGTGCCGGTGCTCGCGGCAGCGGCTCGCATGGAGGCCGAGGGCGACGTCTGCGCTCCGCGCTCGATGACCCTGATGGGCGGGCCAATCGACACCCGCCGCTCGCCGACCGCGGTGAATTGCCTCGCCATGGAGCGCGGCACCGACTGGTTCCGCCGCAACTGCATCACCAAGGTGCCGTTCCCGCATCTGGGCACCTTCCGCGACGTCTATCCGGGCTTCATGCAGTTGTCCGGCTTCATGGCGATGAACATCGACCGCCATGTCAGCGCGCATTACGAGATGTTCCAGCATCTGGTCGCGGGCGACGGCGATTCGGCCGAGAAGCATCGCGACTTCTACGACGAGTACATGGCGGTGATGGACCTGACCGCCGAGTTCTATCTCCAGACCGTCGAAACTGTCTTCGTCGAGCATGCCCTGCCGAAGGGCACGATGATGCATCGCGACAAGCCGGTCGACTGCACGGCCATCCGCCGCGTCGCGCTGATGACGGTCGAGGGCGAGAAGGACGACATCTCCGGCGTTGGGCAGACGCAGGCGGCGCATGATCTGTGCCCCAATATCCCCGACGACAAGCGCGTGCACTATCTCCAGAAGGGCGTCGGCCATTACGGCGTCTTCAACGGCTCGCGCTTCCGCTCCGAGATCGCCCCGCGCATCTCGGACTTCATGGTCAGCCTCGACATGGAAGCCGCCAGGCGCCGTCGCGAGGCCGGCGCCACCGAGGCGCGCAAGGGGCTGAAGATCGCGAGCTGAGGCGGCTCTCCGCTGCTCCGGCCTACCGGAAGAAGATCACCGTCTGCAGCAGGAAAAGCGGGATCAGGATCGCGCCCGACCAGAGCATGTAGCCGAAGAAGCTGGGCATCGCGACCTTGCGGTCCTTGGCGATGGCGTAGACCATGAAATTCGGCGCGTTGCCGATATAGGTGTTGGCGCCCATGAAGACCGCGCCGGCCGATATCGCCGCCAGCGTCAGCGCGCCCGTCGTCATCAGCTTCTGCGGGTCGCCGCCCGCCAGCTCGAAGAAGACGAGATAGGTCGGTGCGTTGTCGAGGAACGAGGACAGGATGCCGGTCAGCCAGAAATAGGCGACCGTGTTGTGGCTGCCGTCTGGATGGGTGACGAGCGCGACCAGCCCGGAGAAGGCGCCGTCCTTGCCGGCCTGCAGCATCGCCAGCACCGGGATGATGCAGACGAAGATGCCGGCGAAGAGCTTGGCGACCTCCTTGATCGGCCCCCAGCTGAACTCGTTGCCGGCCCGCACCGGCTTTGGCGTCAGCTTGAGCGAGAGCGCGGCCAGCACCAGCAGGATCGCGTCGCGCACGATGTTCTGCAGCTCGAGATGAACGCCCGCGACGCTGAAGGAAACGCCTGGTTTCCAGCTCGCGGACATCAGGATCGCGGCGATGACGCCGCCGAGCAGGATGAAATTGACCTTGCCGTAGAGCTTGATGTCGCGGTCGGGCGTCGGGTCCTTGAGCGAGGGCATGCCCTCTTCCTTCCGGTAGAACCAGCTGTCGAGGAGGAAGAACAACGCGAGCAGGATCGCCACCGCGAGCCCCGTCTCGGGAAGAAGATGCGTCGTCGTCCAGAAGAAGTTCACCCCGCGCAGGAATCCGAGGAAGAGCGGCGGATCGCCGAGCGGCGTCAGCGAGCCGCCGATATTCGACACCAGGAAGATGAAGAACACGACGACATGGACATTGTGGCGGCGGTTGTCGTTGGCGCGCAGGACGGGGCGAATCATGATGATCGAGGCGCCCGTCGTCCCGACGAAGCTCGCCATCAGCGTGCCGATCGCCAGCAGCGCGGTGTTGGTCGCGGGCGTGCCGTGAAGGTTGCCCATGATCAGGATGCCGCCGGCGATAGTGAACAGCGCGAAGAGCAGGATGATGAAAGGGATGTATTCGAGCAGCGCAGTATGGGCGAGCACGCCCAGCGCCGGTTCGAAGCCGCGCAGGAGGACCAGCGGCACCAGCACGAGCGCCGCCCAGAAGGCCGCGAATTTGCCGTAGTTCAGCTCCCAGAAATGCGGGAACAGGATCGGGCCGAGCGCGATCGAGAGCAGCATGCCGGCGAAGGGCAGCGCCCAGAGGCCGCCCATCGAGGCCCCGCCGATATCGCCGGCGGCGAAGGCGGCACTGGATGTCAGGCAGAGGGTCACGATCGCGGCAGCCCGCGTCAGTCCGGTTTTCAAGGCCATTCCCCGCCCCACTCTTCGCGTGGTTGTCGTGATCCGCTGCCGGGCACGGTTATACGATGGCTATGCCCCCCGCAACCGGAGGCGCGCGCCCGTTTTCCGCCATTGTGCCGCCGTTCATTCCGCGAGAATAATCTTCTCCGCGCGGTGATCCGCCGCGCTTGATTCGGACAGCCCCATGTGCCGTTTCCTCGCCTATTCCGGCGTGCCGGTCTTCCTGGAGGACCTCGTCGCCGCGCCGTGTCATTCGCTGATCCACCAGTCCCTGCACGCGGCCGAGGCGAAGACCGGCACGAATGGCGACGGATTCGGCGTCGGCTGGTACGGCGACAGGCAGGAGCCCGGCCAGTATCGCGAGGTCCGACCCGCCTGGTCCGACGAGAACCTGCTCTCGATCGCCCGGCAGGTCCGCTCGCATCTGTTCTTCGCGCATGTCCGGGCGGCCACCGGCACCGCGACGACGCGGGCGAACTGCCACCCCTTCGCCCATGGCCGGCATCTCTTCATGCATAACGGGCAGATCGGCGGCTACGGCCTGATCCGGCGCCGGCTCGAGGCGCTGATTCCCGATTCGCTCTATTCCGTGCGTGTCGGCACCACCGATTCGGAAGCGCTGTTCCTGCTCACCCTGTCGCGCATCGAGGAGGGGCTGGCGCCGGGTGCGGCCCTGGCCGCCGCGCTGGGCGACGCGCTCAGCCTGATGCGCCAGGCCGGCACGACGGAGCCCCTGCGCTGCGCCGCCGCGCTCGCCGATGGCGACACCATCCACGCCGTGCGCTGGTCCTCGGATACGCGCCCGCCGAGCCTCTATCTCTGCCAGCGCAGCGACAGCGTCGTCGTCGCTTCGGAACCGGTCGATGCGGCGCGCGACTGCTGGCAGGCCCTGCCCTGCAACACCCTCGTGTCGGTCCGCGCCGGCACGGTCGCGCTGACACCCTTCGAGGTCGGACTCGAGCGGGCGGCCTGATCCGAGATCGCGGAAATATTTGCGACGCTTCGTGAACCTGCCGGTTGGCAGAAGCGACAGATGCATGGGCCGCCCCCGCGGCTCGAACTTCGCCGCCCCGGTCTTCACACCTCCCAAAGGCTACCGGGGCGGCGATACGCTTTCGCTCCGCACATGCGCCGGCCGCGAGCAGGCCTTGGCCTGACCTGCCTTGACCCGGTTTTCCGTTTCCCCCTACCTTCGGGCGGGGGGCGCCGTAGGGCCGATCATGCTGCGCACCATCCTTCTTGCCGTCACGCTTCTCATTCTCGCCCCACCGGCACGGGCCTATGACAACCCGATCGGCCGCGGTCTCGCAGACTTCCTCAACATCTTCAGCGAACAGCCGATTCCGCGCCAAATGGTGCCCTGGGGCGGAGGCCAGGCTCCCGGCACGGTCGTGATCTCGACCAGCCAGAGGCGGCTCTACTACGTCCTCGGCAATGGGCGGGCGTTGCGCTACGGCGTCGGTGTCGGGCGACAAGGCTTCAGCTGGTCGGGAACCAAGACGGTCACGATGAAGCGGGAATGGCCGGATTGGCGGCCACCGGCCGCCATGCTGAAACGCCGCCCCGACCTACCGCGCCATATGGCCGGCGGCATCGACAACCCTCTCGGGGCGCGCGCAATCTATCTCGGCTCGAGCCTCTACCGCATCCATGGCTCGAACGAGCCGAACACGATCGGGGCCGCTGTCTCGTCGGGCTGCATCAGGATGACGAACCGCGACGTCACCGATCTCTACGAGCGCGTCAGAATCGGGACCAGGGTGGTCGTGCTCCGGTGATTCGGAGGCGGCGCTTTGGAGACCGGGTTCACGCCGGCAACGCGATTCGCGTGCAGCACCCGTTTGCGCTGGTGCCTGATGGCAACGACGAATGAGCAGTGGGATGTTGTCGCAAGCCCGGCTGTTCCGGGCGATCCCGCTGCATCTCAGCTATGGAGCGGAAGGAAATGGTGGAGCCAGGCGGAATCGAACCGCCGACCTCTTGAATGCCATTCAAGCGCTCTCCCAACTGAGCTATGGCCCCACTCTCAACCAGCCGACATGGGGGTCGGCCGGGGGTAATCTCGGATCCGTGCACCTCGCCGCGGTGGTGAGGAAGAGCCCGGAACCCGGTCGCCGCGTCAGCGGCGAAGCGCTCTATAGGCGGGAGTGGCGGAAGACTCAAGCACCGATTGTCGTCCGATCGTCATTCTCTTGGGCGCCGCCTCCCGGGACGTCCTCAGACGTCCTCGTCGCCCTCGATGTCGCCATCGATCAGGTCAGCGACGTCGTCATCGCCTTCCTCGTCCTCTTCCAGGAAGGTGTCGTCATCGGGCGCGCCATCGTCCTCGACCTCGATGTCGTCCTCGCTGGTGACGACGACGTCCTTCTCGGACGCCTCGGCATCGGCCTCGTCGAGCGAGACGAGCTCGACCGCGCCGTCGGCGGCCTCGGCCTCATCCTCGTCTTCGTCGGGCTTGGCCGCTGCGGCGGCCTTGGCCTGCGGCTCGAACATCGAGCGCGGGAAGGATTGTCCCGTGTAAGGCGAGACAATCGGGTCCTTGTTCAGGTCATAGAATTTGCGGCCCGTGGTCGGGCAAACGCGCTTCGTGCCAAGTTCCGGTTTCGCCACTGCGTCGGACCTTCAATCAATCATGTTCTGAAAAGCAGGCGCGTCCGTTAGTCGTGGCGGGCGGCCCTGTCAAATGCTCATTTCATGCGAATGCATCCGACCGTCAGGGCCGAGGTCGATTCCTGGCGTGCCTGTTGCGCGACCTGCGCAGTCCAAGCCGGACGTGACGCATGGCAGAGCGGCGTGCTAGGGCAGCGCCCTTCCGATCGATCAGCCGGCAGAAGAACCGTGTCCCACGCGCTCACACCCGTCCCCGTCACCGCACGCCGCTCCGGCCCGCTGCGCGGCAGCGTCCGCGTCCCCGGCGATAAATCGATCTCACACCGGGCGATGATCTTCGGCCTGCTCGCCATCGGCGAGACCGTTGTCACCGGCCTGCTCGAAGGCGAGGATGTGATGCGCACGGCCGATGCCGCCCGCGCGCTGGGCGCCATCGTTCATCATGACGGGCCCGGCGCCTGGCGCGTGCAGGGCGTCGGCGTCGGCGGGCTGCGCGAACCGGCGGGCCTGCTCGATTTCGGTAATGCCGGCACCGGCTCGCGCCTGATGATGGGCGTCTGCGGCGCCCATCCGATCACTACAACCTTCGACGGCGACGCCTCGCTGCGCAAGCGGCCGATGCGGCGCATCCTCGATCCGCTCGAGCAGATGGGCACCGTCATCGTCTCGCAGGAGGCGGGCGGACGCGTGCCCTTGACCCTGCGCGGGCCGAAGGAGGCGCTGCCGATCACCTATCGCACGCCAGTCGCCTCGGCGCAGATCAAGTCGGCCGTGCTGCTCGCCGGCCTTGCCGCTCCCGGCGAGACCACGGTGATCGAGACGGAAGCGACCCGCGACCATACCGAGAAGATGCTGATCCATTTCGGCGCCGATGTCGCGGTCACGCCCGAGGGCGAGCATGGTCGGCGCATCGTGCTGAAGGGCCAGCCGGAATTGCAGGCGCAACCGATCGTGGTGCCGGCGGACCCGTCCTCGGCCGCCTTCCCGTTGGTCGCCGGGCTGATCGTGCCCGGCTCCGACATCCTGATCGAGAGCGTGATGACCAATCCGCTGCGCAGCGGCCTGCTGACGACGTTGCGCGAGATGGGTGCCGACATCACGATCGAGAGCGAGGCGAACGAGGGTGGAGAGGCGGTCGCCACGCTGCGCGTGCGAGCCTCCTCCCTGAGGGGCGTCGTGGTGCCGCCCGAGCGGGCGCCCTCGATGATCGACGAATATCCCGTTCTGGCGGTCGCTGCCTCGTTCGCGACCGGGACCACGCGCATGCGCGGCCTCCAGGAATTGCGCGTCAAGGAATCGGACCGGCTCGCGGCAGTCGAGGCGGGGCTGAAGGCAGCCGGCGTCACCTGCGCGATAGAGGGCGACGACCTGGTCGTCGAGGGGTCGGGCGGGAGCGTCACCGGCGGCGGCACCGTCGCGACCCATCTCGACCATCGCATCGCGATGAGCTTCCTCGTCATGGGGCTGGCGACGGACAAGCCGATGCAGGTCGATGACGGCTCGATGATCGCGACGAGCTTCCCGAGCTTCATTGCGCTGATGAACGGGCTCGGGGCGGAGATTTCCGGGGACCACATCGGATGAGCCCCGAACAGGCGCCGGCAGGGCTCGTGATCGCGGTCGACGGCCCGGCGGCATCCGGCAAGGGCACGCTGGCGCGCCGGCTCTCGGCGCATTACCGACTGCCCTATCTCGACACCGGCCTGCTCTACCGCATGGTCGCGCGTGCCATGCTGGATGCGGGGCACGACATCCGCGACGCTGAGGCCGCGGCTGTGCTGGTCTCGACCTTCAGGGACGATGCCTTCGCCGAGGACAGCCTGCGTGGCCGCGAGATCGGCGAGGCGGCCTCGGTCGTCGCCGCGATGCCGGCGGTGCGCAGCGGGCTGATCGAGCGCCAGCGCCGCTTTGCGGCGCAGCCCGGTGGCGCCGTCCTCGACGGCCGCGACATCGGCACGGTGATCTGCCCGCAGGCACCGGCCAAGCTCTTCGTCACCGCGACGCCCGAGGTGCGCGCCGCCAGGCGCCACAAGGAATTGGCCGGGCGCGGCGAGATTGCCAGTTTCGAAGGCATCCTGGCCGATATCCGCCGGCGCGACGCTCGCGATTCCGGGCGCAGCGACGCCCCCCTCAAGGCCGCCGACGACGCCGTGATCCTCGATACATCGGCGCTGACCGTCGAGGAGGCGACGGCTGCCGCAATCGACATCGTCGAGATGCGCCGCACGGCGCGATAATCGGCGCGGCTGCCCAGCTTTCGCACTTGGAACGAATCGAAAGCGGGCGCACACTTCCGTTGCGACATGATGACGGAGGTGGCGATGCGGCGTTGGCTGTACGGTCTCTTGAGTCTGGCGGCAGCGGGTCTATGGACCGGCGCCGCCCCCAACGCCCAGCAGGCGGCAGGCCCGCCCGAGGAGGTCGATGTCGCGCTCGTGCTCGCCGTCGATGTCTCCTTCTCGATGGACCTCGACGAACTGGCGCTCCAGCGCAACGGCTATATCGAGGCCTTCCGCTCGAAGCCGTTGCACGATGCCATCGCCAAGGGCGCCATTGGCAAGATCGCGGTGACTTATTTCGAATGGGCCGGCGGCAATTTCCAGCACATCGTCAAGCCCTGGACGATCATCGACACGCCCCAGTCGGCGATCGCCTTCGCGGAAGAACTCGGCGAGGCGCAGACGCGGCGGGGCCGCCGCACCTCGATCTCGGCAGCGATCGATCTCGGCGTGCAATTGCTGGAGCAGGCCAATGTCACGCCGATGCGCAAGGTGATCGACATCTCCGGCGACGGAGCCAACAACGACGGACGCGCCGTCACCACCGCCCGCGACGAGGCCGGCGCGAAGGGCATCAACATCAACGGCTTGCCGGTGATGCTGAAGCAGGCGAGCTATTTCGACATCGACAACCTCGACGTCTACTACAAGGACTGCGTCGTCACCGGGCTGGGTGCCTTCGTGATCCCGATCCGCGAACGGCACCAGTTCGTCGACGCCACCCGCACCAAGCTCGTCCGCGAGATCGCCGAGATGCCGCGCGACGGCGAGGCGCTGGTCCAGAAGGCGCAGGCCACCGGCGGCAACAACGCAACCTGCCTCGCCGGCGAGAGGCAATGGCGCGACCGGATGGGGAATTGAGGCATCGGTCGCCAGGACAAGCGCGCGCCGTCATCCCGGGCGTAGCGCAGCGAAGACCCGGGATCCATGCCGGAGCAGATCAGTCAAAGGTTCAGGCATGGATCCCGGAGCGGCGCGGCTTTGCCGCTCGTCCGGGATGACGGCGCGGTTCCGGACATGAACGGTAGGCTTCGCCGGCAGTTCAGGTCCCGCGTGGCTTCGCCCGCGTCGTCGGCGGCGCGGCGGCAGGGTCATCGGGCCAGGGATGGCGGGGGTAACGCCCCTTCATTTCGGATTTCACCGCAGCCCATGAGCCGCGCCAGAAGCCCGGCAGGTCGCGGGTGATCTGGACGGGCTTGTGGCCGGGCGAAAGCAGCTCCAGCACCAGCGGCACCCGCCCGCCGGCGAGCGCGGGATGCTTCGACAGGCCGAAGAGTTCCTGCACCCTGATTGAGATCGTCGGCCCGGCCTCGGCTGCGTAGTCGACTGCGAGGCTGGAACCAGTCGGTGCGGTGAAATGCGTCGGCGCCTCGCTGTCGAGCCGGCGCTTCATGTCCCAGGGCACGAGTTCGGCGAGCGCACCATCGAGATCGCCAGGCTCGATCGCGGCGAGCGAGGCCCGGCCGAGGGTATGAGGGGCGAGCCAGGCGGCGGCATCGGCCGCCAGACCCTCGTCCGAGAGATCGGGCCAGCCTTCGCCGGGCTCGGCCCGCCGCAGGAAATCGACGCGCTCGCGCAATTGCCGCTGCGCCTTGGTCCAGGGCAGCAGGCCGATGCCCAAACCCGCGATGCCCCGGGCGAGAATGGCCGCATTGTCGGGCGAAGACTCGGCCGGCAAAGGCCGCTCCGCCAGGCCGAGCGCGCCATAGCGCCTGACGGCCCGAACCCGAAGCGCGCGCGCGGTACGGTCGAAATTCGTTTCGCTACGCTCCTCGATCGTGAAGGGCGAAAGACCATTGGCGGCCAACCAGGCGATCTCGGCCTCCGCGATCGCAGCCGCCGACAGGATGCGGGATTGCTGGGCAGCCCCCGTCATTTCGGCGACGACGATATGGCTTTCACGCGCCAACCTCTGCGTCGGCTCGAGCGTAGCCCCGCGCCCGTTCGCAAGCAGGTACTGCCCGGAGCCCGGATTGCGCGCCCTGGCAACGCGTTCGGGATAGGCGAAGGCCAGCAGCAGGCCCGGCGACAGTAGCTGGGCTTCCCTCGATGATCCCGAGGCGCGCTCGGCCGCGCGGGCCCAGCCCTCGGCGAGACGGCGCATGTCGCCTGCCCGGCCCCCCCGTTCGCGCTCGAAGCGCTCCAGCCGCTCGGACAGATCGAGCGCGTCGCCGCCGAGGCCGCGCTCGACCAGCAATGCTGCCAGCATGGCGGCCGGCTCCGCCTGCCCGAAGCGCGCCGCCGCCACGACCATGCGGGCGAGGCGAGGCGGCAGCGGCAGGAACTGCAGCGCACGCCCCTCAGGCGTTATCCGGCCGTCGGCATCGAGCGCGCCGATGCTTTCCAGCAGGCTGCGCGCCTCCTTGAGAGCGGGCGCGGGCGGCAGGTCGAGGAAGGCCAGGCTCGTCGGATCGGAGACGCCCCAAGCGGCGCAATCGAGCAGTAGGGGCGCAAGATCGGCGGAAAGGATTTCGGGGCGCGCGAAGGCTTCGAGCGCGCCGTTGCCCGCCTCCTCCCAAAGCCGATAGCAGATGCCCGGCTCGGTGCGCCCGGCGCGACCGCGGCGCTGGTCGCAAGCGGCGCGGCTGGCGCGGCGCGTCTCCAGTCTGGTGACGCCGATATCCGGCTCGTAGACGGGCACGCGGGCGAGCCCGGAATCGATCACGACCCGCACGCCTTCGATCGTCAGCGAAGTCTCGGCGATGGCCGTCGCCAGCACGACCTTGCGGCGGCCGGGTGGCGCGGGAAGAACGGCGCGGTCCTGCTCCGCCTGGTCGAGCGCGCCATAGAGCGGCGCGATCTCGACGCCCT
Organism: Allobosea sp. GW822-FHT03F07; assembly: GCF_058801345.1. NCBI lineage: Bacteria > Pseudomonadati > Pseudomonadota > Alphaproteobacteria > Hyphomicrobiales > Alloboseaceae > Allobosea > Allobosea sp. GW822-FHT03F07. The sequence goes on along the minus strand of NZ_JBXAND010000015.1, from coordinate 41,487 downwards.
TGTCGCGGATCCGCTCGCGCAGCCGCTCCTCGACCCGCCTGATCTCGCCCTGGCCGGGCAGGAAGACGAGCTGTGAGCCGGGCTGCTCGTTCAGCGCCAGCATAACGGCATCCGCGACCTGATCCTCGATGCGTTTCAACGGTTCGCGACCGAGATAGCGCGTCTCGACCGGAAAGGCCCGGCCCTGGCTCTCGATCACCGGCGCCTCGCCGAGCAACGCCTTGCCCAGCAGTTTGGCGACACGGGCGCCGTCCAGCGTCGCCGACATCACGAGGATGCGCAGGTCCTCGCGCAGGCCCGATTGCGCGTCCAGCGCCAGGGCCAGTCCGAAATCGGCATCGAGCGAACGCTCGTGGAATTCGTCGAACAGGACGGCCGCGACGCCCTCCAGCGCCGGGTCGTCGAGGATCATCCGGGCGAAGACGCCCTCGGTGACCACTTCGATGCGCGTCTTCGGGCCGATCTTCGAGCCGAGGCGGACGCGCAGGCCGATCGTCTCGCCGACGCGCTCGCCCAGCGTCTGCGCCATCCGGTTCGCCGCACCACGCGCTGCCAGCCGGCGCGGTTCGAGCACGATCAGCTTGCGCGCTAGCGTCCAGGGCTCGTCGAGCAGGGCGAGAGGGACGCGCGTGGTCTTGCCGGCACCAGGCGGGGCGACGAGCACGACGTTGCTTTTCTCCCGCAAGGCGGCAGCGAGATCGCCGAGGACGGCGTCGATCGGAAGCGGTGTATCGAAGACGCGCATGCGCGCCCGATGTGGCCCAAGCCCGCCGCAGGCGCAAGCATCCCGCGGCAGGCGCAAGCATTCCTCGCCGCATGCGCAAGTTCCTCGCGTGCAAGCCACTCGCCAGCCCGCGCCCGTCATGCTAACCGCTCAGGCCATGACCGATCCCAAGACAGCCACCGGCCAGGCTCGCATCCAGGCCCGCTTCCAGGCCTGCGCAGCGGAAGGCCGCGCCGCGCTCGTGACCTTCATCACGGCGGGCGACCCCGATCTCGATACTTCTGCGGCGATCCTCGCCGCGCTGCCCGGCGCCGGCGCCGACCTGATCGAGCTCGGCGTGCCCTTCACCGACCCGATGGCCGACGGCATCCCGGTCCAGCTCGCCGGCCAGCGCGCCCTCAAGGCCGGACAGACGCTGAGGAAGACGCTGGCGATGGTCGAGAGCTTCCGGACCGCCGGCCATGACACGCCGATCGTGCTGATGGGCTACTACAATCCGATCTACGCCTATGGCGTCGAACGCTTCCTGGTCGATGCCCGCAAGGCCGGTGTCGACGGGCTGATCGTCGTCGACCTGCCGCCCGAGGAAGACGCCGAGCTCTGTCTTCCTGCGCTGGCCGCGGGCGTCAGCTTCATCCGCTTGGCCACGCCGACGACGGACGACAAGCGCCTGCCCAAGGTGCTGCAGAACACCTCGGGCTTCGTCTATTACGTCTCCGTGACCGGCGTCACCGGCGGCGCGATCGCCAGCTACGATGCGGTTGGCGACGCCGTCGCCCGCATCAAGCGCCATACCGATCTGCCGGTCGCCGTCGGCTTCGGCGTCAAGACGGCGCAGGACGCGATCAAGATAGCAGGGAGCGCCGACGGCGTCGTCGTCGGCTCGGCCTTGGTCGAACGGATCCGGCTCTCGCTCGACCCGCAAGGCAAGGCCACGGAAAAGACGGTTTCGGCTGTCACCTCGCTGGTCGCCGAACTCGCCGCGGGCGTCCGCTCGGTCGCGAAGGCGGCGGCCTGAGGCTCGAAGCCTCGCCCGCCATTTGCGCCAGAATCGTAAGGATCGATCCATGAACTGGATTTCCGAAGTCGTCCGGCCGCGCATCAAGACGCTGTTCAAGCGCGAGAGCCCGGAGAATCTCTGGATCAAATGCCCCGATTCCGGGCAGATGGTCTTCCACAAGGATGTCGAGGCCAATGGCTTCGTCATCCCCGGCTCCGACCACCATATGCGCGTCACCGCGCAGGACCGGCTGCGCCTGACCTTCGACGAGGGCAAGTGGCTCGACGTGCCGCTGCCCGATGTCGCCATCGACCCGCTGAAATTCCGCGACGAGAAGCGCTATGTCGACCGGCTGAAGGACGCCCGCGCCAAGACCGGCGCCATCGACGCGTTCAAGGTCGGCTATGGCCGGGTCAAGGGCTTCGCCCTCACCATCGCCGTGCAGGATTTCCACTTCATGGGCGGCTCGCTCGGCATGGCGGCCGGCGAGGCCTTCATCAAGGGCGCCGAGACCGCGCTCGAGAAGAAGACGCCCTATGTCGTCTTCGCCGCCTCGGGCGGCGCGCGCATGCAGGAGGGCATCCTCTCGCTGATGCAGCTGCCGCGCACGACCGTCGCGGTGCGCCGCCTGCGCGCCGCCGGCCTGCCCTATATCGTCGTGCTGACCAACCCGACCACCGGCGGTGTCACCGCCTCCTATGCGATGCTGGGCGACATCCACATCGCCGAGCCGGGCGCGCTGATCGGCTTCGCCGGGCCGCGCGTCATCGAGCAGACGATCCGCGAGAAGCTGCCCGACGGATTCCAGCGGGCCGAATATCTCAAGGATCACGGCATGGTCGACATGGTGGTGCACCGCCACGATCTGCCCGAGACCCTGGCACGCCTCGGCCGGCTTCTGACCAAGCAGCCGCTCCAGGGCGCTGCGCCTGCCACCGCGGCGCCGCCGCGGCCGATCGTCGAAGCCGTCTGACGCGGCAACGGCGGGGACAACATGGGCTCGTCCGACGCGGTGCTGGCGCGCCTGCTGGCGCTGCATCCCAAGCTGATCGACCTTTCGCTCGGGCGCATCCTGACCTTGCTGGAGCGGCTCGGCGATCCGCAGAAGCGCCTGCCGCCGGTGATCCATGTCGCCGGCACAAACGGCAAGGGCTCGACCATCGCCTTCATGCGAGCGATCCTCGAGGCGGCGGGCTTGTCCGTCCATGTCTACACCTCGCCGCATCTGGTGCGTTTCCACGAGCGCATTCGGCTGGGTGCGCCCGGCGGCGGCCGCTTCGTCGACGAGGCCGTCCTGGTCGAGGCGCTGGAGCGCTGCGAACGCGCCAATGCCGGCGACCAGATCACCTTCTTCGAAATCACCACCGTCGTCGCCTTGCTGCTCTTCGCCGAGCACAAGGCCGATGTCGTGCTGCTCGAGGTCGGCCTCGGCGGACGCTTCGATGCGACCAACGTCATCGCCCATCCCGCCTGCACCGTGGTGACGCCGGTCTCGCTCGATCATTCCGAATATCTCGGCGACACCGTCACCAAGATCGCGGGCGAGAAGGCCGGCATCTTCAAGCGCGGCGCGCCGGCCGTGATCGCTCCGCAGGAACCGGAGCCGACTGCGGTGCTGGAAGCTGCGGCCGAGCGCGTCGGCGCCTCGAAGATCCTGATCGGCGCGCAGGATTTTGCCGTGCATGAGGATGGCGGGCGGCTGGTCTACGAGGATGGCGACGGGTTGCTCGACCTGCCCCTGCCGCGCCTTTCCGGGCGCCACCAGCACGTCAATGCCGGCACGGCGATCGCAGGCTTGCGTGCGGCCGGCTATGGCGGGCTGCCTGCGCGCGCCTTCGAGCAGGGCATGCTGAATGCCGACTGGCCGGCGCGGCTGCAAAGGCTGGCGCGCGGCCGGCTCGCCGATCTCGTCCCCGCTCGCGCCGAACTCTGGCTCGACGGCGGCCACAACCCCGATGGCGGCCGCGTGCTGGCGCAGGCCATGGCCGATCTCGCCGACCGCAACCCGGCGCCGCTGGTGATGATCGCCGGCCTGCTCTCGACCAAGGACGCGAAGGCGACGCTTGGCCATTTCAAGGGGCTGACGCAGATGCTCTTCGCCGTCCCGATCCAGAACCAGCTCGTCGCGCGGCCGGCCGAGGAGGTCGCCGAGCTCGCCCGCTCGGCCGGGCTCGTCGCCGAAGCCTCCGGCTCGGTCGAGCAGGCGCTGCGCGAGATCGCCGCACGCAACTGGTCGGCACCGCCACGCATCCTGATCTGCGGTTCACTCTACCTCGCGGGCGAAGTGCTCTCCGCAAACGGCACGCCGCCGGCGTGAGGGCGCCGCGAGATATCAGGATGGCCCGGACGTTGAGGAAAGCATGCCTGTTTCAGCACCAATGGTCGTCACCTCCGCGCTGCTCTGCGCCATGCTCGGCGGCTGCGTCACCTCCGGCGGCGGATCGTCGGAGAGCGACGCCATCGACCGTGTCACGGCCGGGGAGCCGACCTTCCTGCGGCAGACCTATATGACGATGGACGAACGTTGCCGGCCGCTGAAGCGCCCCACGGCCGTTCTGACGCAGCCGCCGCAGCATGGAGTGGTCAAGATGGCGACGCGCCATGCGAAGGCCGTCTATGGCCCCGGCCCGCAGGCGCACTGCGACGGCAAAGTCGGAGCATCCCTCGCCTTCGAATACACGCCCCGCTCCGGCTACCGCGGCCCCGATTCTTTCGAGGTGCGCGTGCGCTATGGCGATGGCGAGATCCGCCCGGGACGCTTCGACGTCGAGGTTCGCTAGAGCCAACAGGAGACCATCCGATGAAGCACGCTTTCGGCCGAGGCGGCCCGCAGATCGCGTCGATCGGACAGGGGAGCTGGTACATCGAGCAGGGCGACCGGAAAGAGGCGATCGCCGCCTTCCGGCGCGGGCTCGATCTCGGCCTCTCTCATATCGACACCGCCGAGATGTATGGCGACGGACGCTCGGAAGAAATCACCGGCGAGGCCATCGCCGGGCGGCGCGACGAGGTCTTCCTCGTCTCGAAGGTGCTGCCGAACAATGCCTCGAAAGCCGGCACGCGCGCGGCCTGCGAGCGCTCGCTGCGCCACCTCAAGACCGACCGGCTCGATTGCTACCTGCTGCACTGGCGTGGCCCGCACCCCCTGGCGGAAACCTTCGACGCCTTCGAGGCGCTGAAAGCCGAGGGCAAGATCCTGTCCTGGGGCGTGAGCAACTTCGACGAGGCCGATCTCGACGAGGCGCTGGATGTTGCCGGCCCCGGCCGGATCGCCTGCAATCAGGTGCTCTACCACCTGCGCGAACGCGCGATCGAACATGCCGTCATCCCCTGGTGCGAGCGCAACGGCGTCGCCGTCACCGCCTACAGCCCTTTCGGCCATGATGATTTTCCCGAGCCGAACAGCGCGGGCGGCCGCGTGCTGGGCGAGATCGCGGCTGCCCATGGCGCGACGGCGAGACAGGTCGCGCTCGCCTTCCTAACGCTGCGTCCCAGCGTCTTCGCGATCCCGAAGGCGGGCCAGACCGCGCATGTCGAGGACAATGCCGGCGCGCTGCGGCTGACTTTGACCGAAGACGACCTCGCCCGGATCGAGACGGCCTTCCCGCGCGGTCGCAAGCCGCCCTCGCTGCCGATGCTTTAGACAAGACTGGCATCAGAGCTTTCTCTGGCACAGGCCGTGCTTGGGCGCGGGCTTCCGCCGCCTGGAGTTCGCCCGTGCATCGCCGCCAGTTCCTGAAGACCTCCGCCGCCGCCTCGGCCCTGATCGCAGCGCCGCAGGTCGCCCTCGGCCAGGGCAACAATGTCCTGCGCTTCGTGCCCTATGCCGATGTCGCGATCATCGACCCGATCTGGACGACGGCCTATGCGACGCGCACCCATGCGCTGCTGGTCTTCGACACGCTGTTCGGCCTCGACGAGAACCTGCAGCCGCAACCGCAGATGGTCGAGGGTCATGTCGTCGAGGATGACGGCAAGCGCTGGACGATGACGCTGCGGCCTGACCTCGTCTTCCATGACGGGACCAAGGTTTTGGCGCGTGACTGCGTGGCGAGCCTCAAGCGCTGGGGCGTGCGTGACGCCTTCGGCCAGGCTCTGATGGCCGCCACCGACGAGATCGCCGCGCCCGATGACCGCACCATCGTCTTCCGGCTGAAACGGCCCTTCCCGCTCCTGGCGCATGCGCTGGCGCGGCCGAGCTCGCTGATCCCGGTGATCATGCCCGAACGGCTCGCAGTCACCGATCCGTTCAAGCAGGTGCCGGAGGCGATCGGCAGCGGACCGTTCAGCTATGTGATGAGCGAGCGCGTTCCCGGCGCGCGGCACATCTACGCCCGCCATGCCGCCTATGTCCCGCGCCAGGGCACGCCGAGCTTTACCGCGGGTGCGCGCACTGCACATTTCGACCGCGTCGAGTTCCAGGTCATCCCGGATGCCGCGACGGCGGCGGCGGCCTTGCAATCGGGCGCCGTCGACTGGGTCGAGCAACCCCTGATCGACCTCTTGCCGGTGCTCAAGGCTAATCGCGACATCGTCGTCGAGATCAAGGATCCGTTCGGCTGGTGCGGGCAGGTCCGCCTCAACCATACGCAGCCGCCCTTCGACAATCCGGCGATCCGGCGGGTCATCCTGAAGGGGCTGAACCAGACCGAGTGCATGCAGGCCGTCGCCGGCGCTGACAACTCGCTCTGGAAGGACCGGACCGGGTTCTTCGGGGCGGTCTCCGAGATGGCGACAGAGGCGGGGCTCGAGGCGATCGGCTCCTCCTCCGACTATGCGGCGCTGAAGAAGGAGCTGATCGAGGCCGGCTACAAGGGCGAGCGTGTCGTCTTCCTGTCCGGCCAGGACGTGCCCCGTATCAGCGCCGTCTGCGAGGTCGCGGCCGAGATGATGAAGAAGATCGGCATGAACGTTGATTTCGTGCCGGCCGATTGGGGCACGGTGATCCAGCGCATAGCCAAGCGCGGCCCGGTCGAGGATGGCGGCTGGAGCTGCTACGTCACCTACTGGTCCGGGCTCGATCTGGCGACTCCCGCGACCAACACGCCGCTGCGCGCCAATGGCGCAAAGGGAGCGACCGGCTGGCCCGACAGCCCGGCGATCGAGGCGCTACGCGACAAATGGCTGACCGCGGGCGGTCTCGCCGAGCAGAAGACGATCGCGCGCGATCTCCAGCTCCAGGCGTTGAAGGACGTGCCCTTCGTGCCCGCCGGGCAATATTTCCAGCCGGTGGCCTATCGCAAGAACCTGACGGGCATGCTCAAGGGCGTGCCGGTCTTCACCAATATCCGCAAGAGCTGAGGCGCAATGCGCCTCAAGCCGTCTCAGGCTACCTGGGCCAGCCGCGCCAGCGCGGCGGCCGGGTCGATGCGGCCGTCATAAAGCGCCCGGCCGGTGATGGCGCCTTCGAGGATGGCCGCATCGGGCGCCATCAGGCGCTCGATATCAGCCATCGAGGCGAGGCCGCCCGAGGCGATGACGGGGATGGTCAGCGCCTTGGCGAGCGCGATCGTGCCATCCCAGTTGATGCCCTGGAGCATGCCGTCGCGGGCGATGTCGGTGTAGACGATCGCCGCCACGCCGGCATCCTCGAAGCGCCGTCCGAGGTCGTCGGCCGCCAGCGCCGAGGTTTCGGCCCAGCCCTCGACGGCGACGAAGCCGTCGCGGGCGTCGATGCCGACCGCGACCTGTCCTGGAAAGGCCTTCGCCGCCTCGCGCACGAAGGCGGGATCGCGCACCGCGGCCGTGCCGATGATGACGCGGCGGATGCCCTTGGCGAGCCAACCCTCGACCGTCTTCATGTCGCGGATGCCGCCGCCGAGCTGCACCGGGAAGGCGACCTGCTTCAGGATGCCCTCGACAGCCGCCGCGTTCATCGGCTTGCCGGCGAAGGCGCCGTCGAGATCAACGACATGCAGCCACTGGAAGCCCTGAGCTTCAAAGGAGGCCGCCTGCGCGGCGGGATCGTCGTTGAAGATCGTCGCCTGGTCCATGTCGCCCTGCCTCAGGCGGACGCACTGGCCGTTCTTGAGATCGATCGCGGGGAAGAGGATCACGGCTTCCACCTCAGGAAATTGGCGATCAGCCTGAGACCGAGCTTCTGGCTCTTCTCGGGGTGGAATTGCGTCCCGGCGATGTTGTCGCGCCCGACCATCGCGGTGACCGGTCCGCCATGGTCGGTCATCGCGATCACCTCTGCCGGATCAGCGGCGGCGAGCGCATAGGAATGGACGAAATAGGCGTGCAGCCCGTCCGGGCCGGTCTCGATGCCGTCGAGCAGAGCGTGGTCGTTCTGCTTCGCCAGCGTGTTCCAGCCCATATGCGGGATCTTCAGGCCCTCGCGCTGCGGCACGATCAGCGAGACATCGCCCGGGATCCAGCCGAGGCCTGCCGTCACCGTGTATTCGAGGCCGCGCGAGGCCAGGAGCTGCATGCCGACGCAGATGCCGAGAAAGGGGCGGCCCTTTCCGCGCACGACCTCCTCCAGCACCTCGACCATGCCCGGCACGGCATCGAGACCGCGGCGGCAATCGGCGAAGGCGCCAACGCCTGGCAGGACGATGCGATCGGCCGCACGGACCTCGTCGGTGTCGCTGGTGACGCGGATGGTCGAGGCGATGCCGGATTCAAGCGCGGCGCGCTCGAAGGCCTTCGCCGCCGAGTGCAGATTGCCCGAACCGTAATCGATGATGACGACGGATTGGCTCATCGGCCCCGCGCCTCGGGAAAGAGCCCGATGATCGGCACCGGCCCGGCCGGCTGCGGACGGGCGGGCAGGGGTGCCGACAGACGCGGCGGCAGGGCTTCGCGAACCAGAGCGCGCTCGAAATAGCGCCGCTCCGCTTCCGGCAAATCGCGCGCCTCGACGACATCCGCCAGCCGCCAGCCTTGGCGCGAGAGCTTGCGGGCCAGGAGATTCTGACCCTCCATCGCGAGGAACAGCGCGATCGTCCAATGGGAGATCAGCAGCGCCCCGCGGGTCAGGCCGAACTGGTTGCTTGCATAGAACAGTGCGCCCCAGAGCAGGGCATAGATCAACGTCGCCAGCCAGAGCCGCTTGCCGAGCAGCCACAGCCCACCCAGGAAGAAGGCCGGCCAGGTGAAGGTCTCCGGCAACAGCCGGGCCTGTTCAATCTCGTCACGCGCCCCGCCTGAGCCGGGCGGCGGGATCATCACCGTGTAGAATGCCATGATCCGACCCCTCAGAGAGCGCCCTTGGTCGAGGGCACGCGGCCGCCCTCGCGCGGATCGACCTCGAGCGCGTGACGCAGCGCGCGCGCCAGCCCCTTGAAGCAGCTCTCGGCGATGTGGTGGGCGTTGTCGCCATAGAGCGTCTCGACATGCAGCGTGATGCCGGCATTCATGGCGAAGGCCTGGAAGAACTCGCGCACCAGTTCGGTGTCGAAGCTCCCGATCTTCTGCGCCTCGAAGCGCGTGCGGAACACGAGGAAGGGCCGGCCGGAGACGTCGACGGCGACGCGCGTCAGCGTCTCGTCCATCGGCAGATGGATGTCGGCGTAGCGCCGGATACCCTTCTTGTCGCCGAGCGCCTGCCTGAGCGCCTCACCGAGCGCAATGCCGGTATCCTCGACCGAGTGATGGTCGTCGATATGGGTGTCGCCCTTCACCACGACCTTCATATCGATCAGGGAATGGCGGGCGAACAGGTCGAGCATATGGTCGAAGAAGCCGACGCCCGAGGCGATCTCGGCCTTGCCGGTGCCGTCGAGGACGAGGGAGACCGCGATGTCGGTCTCGTTGGTGCGGCGCTTCACTTCGCCCAAACGCATGATGGCCTCTGTTTCCTTGCGAAAAACCGGCCCCGCTTTAGCAGGCAAGGCAAGCGAAGGCCATGGCCGGCGGCTGCACCTCGTCATGCTCGGGCGAAGACCCGAGCATCTCTTGCCGGAGGTTCTCGGGTCTGCGCTACGCTCCGCCCGAGAATGACGCCCGCCACGCGGACCGCGGCGTTCAGACCCCCGCCAGCGCCTGATTCAGATCCGCGACGAGATCGTCAGCGTGCTCAAGTCCGACGGACAGCCGGATCAGCCCCTCGCCGATGCCCATGCTGGCGCGGATCTCCGGGCTGAAGCGCTGATGCGTCGTCGTCGCGGGATGGACGATCAGGCTCTTGGCGTCGCCGAGATTGTTGGAGATGCGGATCAGCTTGAGCCCATTGAGGAAACGGAAGGCCCCGGCCTTTCCGCCCGCGACCTCGAAGGCGACCAGCGTCGAGGGGCCGTTCATCTGGCGGGCGATGATCTCGGCCTGCGGATGGGTCTTCGAGCCGGGGAATATGACCTTGGGAAGCTGCGGCTGGGCTTCCAGCCATTCGGCAACGACCGCGGCATTCTCGGCCTGCTTGCGCACGCGCAGCGGCAGGGTCTCCAGCGCCTTCAGCATGACCCAGGCGTTGAAGGGCGAGATCGCCGGGCCGGTCTGGCGCAGGAAAGTCTGGACATGGGTCTCGATGAAATCCTGCGAAGCCAGGATCAAGCCGCCGAGACAGCGGCCCTGCCCGTCGATGTGCTTGGTCGCGGAGTAGACCACGCAGTCGGCGCCGAGCTCCAGCGGGCGCTGGAAGAGCGGCGTGGCGAAGACGTTGTCGACCACCAGCGTCGCGCCGACCTCCTTCGCCAGCGCCGCGACGGCGCGGATGTCGATGACCTCCAGAGTCGGGTTGGAGGGGCTTTCGAGGAAGAACACCTTGGTCTGCGGCGTCACCGCCTTGCGCCAGGCCGCGATGTCCGTTCCGTCCACCAGCGTCGAGGCGACGCCGTAGCGCGGCAGGTGCTCCTCGACGACATAGCGACAGGAGCCGAACAGGGCCTGCGCCGCGACGACATGGTCGCCCTGCCGGACCTGCCCCATGATGGCAGCGGTGACGGCCGCCATGCCCGTCGCGGTGGCGCGGCAGGCCTGCGCACCCTCGAATGCGGCCATGCGGGCTTCCAGCATGGCGACGGTCGGGTTCGAGAAGCGGGCGTATTGGAAGCCCGGATCCTTGTTCAGGAAGCGCGCCTCGGCCTGCTCGGCACTGTCATAGACATGGCCCTGGGTCAGGAAGAGCGCCTCGGAGGTCTCGCCGAATTGCGAGCGCAGGATGCCGGCATGCACCAGACGGGTTTCGGGGTGAAGACTGGCCGCGCCGCCGTCCGGTGCCGACATGACGAAAACTCCAAAGCGTTCTATAAAACGAACCCTCGGAGTATCATCCTGCATCGCGTTCGTAAAGAAGAACAATCTTCCGCCGTGGCGGATCGTTTTGGCGGCTTCGCTTCGCTGTCGTTCCTCGGCGCGAAAGCGGCAATCCGTCAGCGGTCGGCCGGATCGCGCGCGAGCGGCGCCAGGAAGCCGGCCAGATCCGAGGTCACATGGTGGACATGGCCGGCCTCGACCGCCGTCTGCTCCCAGGCTTCGCGAAAGGGGTCGGGCGTCTTGGGGATGATCAGCACCGTCTTCATGCCGAGCGCGCTCGGGACGATGAGGTTCTTCTCGATGTCCTCGAACATCGCCGCCCGGCCCGGGTCGACCGCGTGCTTGGCGAGGAAGAGCTCATAGGTCGAGCGCTCGGGCTTGGGCGTGAAGCCGGCTGCGACGATGTCGAAGACATCCTCGAAATGATGGAGAATGCCGAGTTTGCCGGCGACGTTGCGGGCATGGCCGACCGAGCCGTTCGTCAGGATCAGCTTACGTCCGGGCAGTGCGGCGATCGCCGCGCCCAGCGCCGGATCGGGCTCCAGCAGGCTGAGATCGATGTCATGGGCGAAGTCGAGAAAGTCGTCCGGCTCGACCCCGTGCTCGACCATCAGCCCGTTCAGGGTCGTGCCGTAGCGATGGTAGTAGTAGTTCCGCAAGGCGTGCGAGGAGAGGCCGTCCAGCCCGAACAGTTCCTGCAGGAACAGGGTGATCCGCTGGTTGACCTGCGGCCAGACCTGGCACTCATGCGAATAGAGCGTGTTGTCGAGATCGAAGACCCAGTGGTCGACATGCGCGAAGGCCTCGGCCTCGAGCGGCGGGGTCGCGACGGGAATGCTGGCATGCGTGTTCATGGGACGGACTCATGTGGCGAGCCGATCCTGACATGCAAGAGTTCTGCTAGAGGTTAACGCATGGAGTGCGTCATGCCCGGGCCTGACCCGGGCATCTCTGCATCGCTCGGCGCCGGAGATTCCGGGATCAAGCGCGGGAATGACGGCCTGGCCAACCTCAACGCCGAATGATCGTGCCCGAGCCGGTGTCGGTGAAGAGCTCGATCAGCGCCGCATGCGGCACCTTGCCGTCGAGAATGACGACCGCCTCGACGCCCTTTTCGAGCGCGTAGATGCAGGTCTCGATCTTCGGGATCATGCCGCCGGAAATGGTGCCGTCCGCGATCAGGCGGCGGCATTCCTCGACCGTCAGCTCGGGGATCAGCTGCTTGTCCTTCGTCAGCACGCCGGGAACGTCGGTGAGCAGCAGCAGGCGCTTGGCATTGAGCGCACCGGCGATCGCGCCGGCGAAGGTGTCGGCATTGACGTTGTAGGTCTGGCCGTCCTCGGCGGCGCAGACCGGCGCCAGCACGGGGATCAGCTCGGCCTTGAGGACGGCATCGAGCACGGAGGTGTCGACCTTGTCGGGCTCGCCGACAAAGCCGAGATCGAGCACCTCCTCGATCTTGGAATCGGGGTCGACGATGGTGCGCGTCACCTTGCGGGCGGTGACCATGTTGCCGTCCTTGCCGCAAAGCCCGATCGCCTTGCCGCCCTCGCGCGAGATGTAGCCGACGATCTCCTTGTTGACCGAGCCGGCCAAGACCATCTCGACGACGTCAACGGTCGCCGCATCGGTGACGCGCAGGCCCTGCTTGAACTCCGACTTGATGCCGAGCTTGCCGAGCATGCGGGCAATCTGCGGCCCGCCGCCATGGCAGACGACCGGCTTGAGGCCGGATTGCTCGAGCAGCACGACATCCTCGGCGAAGTCCTCGGCGGTCGCGGCGTCGCCCATGGCGTTGCCGCCATATTTGATCACGATGACCTCCTGATCGTAGCGCTGCATGTGCGGTAGCGCCTGGACCAGCAGGTCGGCGGCTTGCGACGGCGTCAGATGGGCAGGGGTGATCATCGGTCGAGGCTCCGCGTCGGCGCGCGAGGCAGTCGCGCCGGGTGCGGCTTCTAGAGGAAGATCGGCGCCGACGGAAGCAGCGGCAGGCACGCTTCGCGAACAAAGCCGACAGCGCGAGCGCGAGGCCTCCGGAACCACGATAGCCAGGCAGGCCACTCAAGCTTATCATCCGGCCGGATCCTCGAAATGGGGAGTTCGGTCGATGAGCGATGCCCGATCCTTGTTCGACGTTCTGCGTCAATCGGTATCGGCCGATATCGTCGACGAGATCGAAAGGCTGATCGCGACCGCTCCCGATCGAAAGCTCAATCGCATTAACGCTCTGGCCTTTGCCGCCGAACGAGGCCTGGACGAAGAGCGGGTGATCGGCGGCTTTTTGCATGCCTCTCGGCTCGGCCTGTTCGAGTTCTCATGGAATGTCCTTTGTCCGGGATGCGGCGGTGTGCTCGACGCCGGCGCGTCGTTGAAGCATGTCCGCAGCGAGGTCTACACCTGCGCGCTCTGCGCCGCCGGCTACGAACCCTCGCTCGACGAACTGGTCGAGGTGACGTTCACGGTCGCTCCGAACGTCAGGCGGATCGAGGCCCATCAGCCGCACCAACTGCCGGCCGCGGAATATTTTCGCCAGATCTACTGGGGTTCGGGCGTCGATTTGCCGGAAGACGACTACGAGGCGATGCTTGACGAATTCATCGTCGAGGCGCTGGAACTGCCGGCAGGCGGTAAGGCCGTCGTCTCGCTTCAGATCGCGGAATCCTTCCTCATCGTCTTCGAGCCGGTGACCCACGCCGCGCAGTTCATCGACGTCAAGGGCGAGCCTACGAAGGAGCGGCAGGCGCTTTCGCTGGTGTTCGACCGTGCGCACCGCCACAACGAGACGCTCGTGATGCGGCCAGGGGCCCTGCGCATCGCATTCGAGAACCATGCCGACATCCGCACCCTGCCGTCCGTCTGCATCGCGAACGATGCGCTGCATCACATGCTCGGAAGGCGCCGCCCTTTCCTGACCGCCAAGCGGGTGCTCTCGAACCAGACCTTCCGGGACATCTACCGCACCGACACGCTCGATATCGACCAGCGCCTGAAGATCGCCAGCCTGACCTTTCTGTTCACCGATCTCCGCGGGTCGACCGAGCTCTATGAACGCGTCGGCGATCTCGTTGCCTTCGACTTGGTGCGTGCGCATTTCGAGGTCCTGAGCGAGATCGTAGCGTCCGAGACAGGCGCCGTGGTCAAGACGATCGGCGATGCGGTCATGGCGTCTTTTCCTGCGCCAGAGCGCGCCATCGCAGCAGCCGTTCGCATGCGCGAGGCGATGCGTGGTCTCAATCGGGAACGCGGAAAGGAGGATATGATCCTCAAGATCGGGATCCACGAAGGGCCCTGCATCGCGGTCAATCTCAACGAAAGGCAGGACTATTTCGGGCAGACGGTGAACATCGCGTCCCGCGTGCAACATCTGGCCGCCTCGAACGAAATCTTCACCACCGATGCGGTGCTCGGCGACCCGCGCGCCAGCGATCTGCTCGCCAAACTGGGACTGAAGCCGTTGCGGCAGGACGTCGGGCTGCGCGGCGTCTCCAGGGATGTCGGCGTCTTCGTTATACAATAACGGAGTTCGCCATGGCGCGACGGCCGGAGGCGGGATTTTCGACCTGATAGCCGATCGACATCAATCCGGCGCCGGGGGCGGCTCCCAGAGCAAGACAGCGCGACCAAGAATGGGAGTTGGCGAGCCTCAGGCGCGGGGCGCGAACAAGGCCGAGAGCACGAGGCCGAGCCAACTGCCCATCATCAGAAGGCCGCCTGTCGGCGCGGCGCCCTGGAACAATCTCTCGCCGCCGAAGCCGCGGCGCGCGAGATCGGCGGCGAACAGGGCGACGCCCAGGCACTGGAACGACAAGGCGATGCGAGCCATGATCTGATGCAGCAGCCCGACCTTGCGGGCAGCCGTGGCGGCGATGACAACCGGCGCGTGGAAAAGCAGCATCTGGCCGGCGATGGTGACGGATTCGGCCACACCGCCATGGGCACCGGCGGCGAGCAGGCCGACGCCGGCCAGCCCCATCAGCATCGCCACCGCGAGATGGATCTTGGCGGCGTTGTGCCTCATCCTCGCTCCGCCAGCACGCGCCCGACCGCGGCTCGCAGCTCGGGGATGCCGAGCCCGGTCTCGCTCGAGGTCAGCAGCACTTCCGGGAAGGCGGCCGGGCGGCGCTTGATCTCGTCATAGGTCGCCTCCAGCATGAACTGCTGGTCGGCCTTCTTGAGCGCATCGCCCTTGGTCAGCACGACCTGATAGGACATCGCCGCCTTGTCGAGCGTCTCGAGCACGGCGTTGTCGACGTCCTTCAGCCCGTGGCGCGCGTCGATGAGCAGATAGACGCGCATCAGATTGGGCCGGCCGCGCAAGTAGTTGTGGATCAGGTTGGTCCAGGAGGCGACCTTGGCTCGGCCTACCGCCGCATAGCCGTAGCCGGGCATGTCGACGATGGTCAGGCGCTCGTCGGCGCCGACCTGGCGGAAGAAGTTGAGCTGCTGCGTGCGGCCGGGCGTATGCGAGGTCCGCGCCAGGGCGTTGCGGCGCGTCACGGCATTGATCAGGCTCGACTTGCCGACATTAGAGCGGCCGGCAAAGGCGATCTCGTGACCGACCATCGGCGGCAGGTCGTCGATATGGGTCGAGGCCCAGACGAAATCCCACGGCCCCTCGAAGAGCTTGCGGGCGGATTCGATCTCGTCCTCGGTGAAGGGTGTCGTCGTGCTCGTGGTCATGGTGGTTACGCCTACACGGCCGCGCGCAGCGCGTCGATGTCGGCGCCCCCGATCGCCGCGACATGGCGCGCGATCTTCTTCGCCTCCCAGTCCCACCAGCGGATGTCCAGAAGCGCAGCGATGGTCTCGTTGGAGAAGCGCATCTTCACGACGCGGCCGGGATTGCCGACGACGACCGCGTAGGGCGGTACGTCCTTCACCACCTGAGCGCGCGTGCCGATGATCGCACCGTCGCCGATGGTGATGCCGGGCATGATAACCGCCTCGCGGCCGATCCAGACATCGTTGCCGATGACCGTGTCGCCACGATGGGGCTGGCCGGTGACGTCCGGCGCGCCCTCGACGCCGAACATCTGGAAGGGATAGGTCGAGAAGCCGGCCATCGGGTGATTGGCGCCGTTCATCACGAACTGGGCAGCCTGCGCGATCGCGACGAACTTCCCGATGATCAGCCGGTCGCCGAGGAAGTCGAAATGGTAGCGCACGCAGCGGGCGACGAAATGTTCGGGGCCGCGCGAGTCGTCGTAGTAGCTGAAGTCGCCGACCTCGATCAGCGGGTGATCGACGATCGCCTTCAGGAAGGCGGTGCCCTTCCAGCCGGGAATGGGGTGGCGCGTCAGCGGGTCGGGCAGCGGCATCGGCTCTAAAGGCAAAGGGCGGGAAACCCCGCCCTTTGCTCCTTCACTTCTTGTTGCTGTTGGCGGGCTTGCCCGGGGTCGGCGCCGGTGAGGGCGATGCCGCGGCCGGGTCCGGCTTCTTGCCGAACATGCCCTTGATGTTGTCGAACAGCTCGATCTTCACGCCGTGCTTCTTCATGATGTAGCCCTGCTGCATCACCGAGAGCAGGTTGTTCCAGCTCCAGTAGATCACCAGGCCTGCCGGGAACGAGCCGAGCAGGAAGGTGAAGAACACCGGCATCCAGGTGAACATCATCTTCTGCACCGGATCCGGCGGCTCCGGGTTCATCTTCATCTGCACGAACATCGTGATGCCCATGATGATCGGCCACAGGCCGAGATGCAGCACGGAGGGCGGCGTGAAGGGCAGAAAGCCGAAGAGATTGAACAGGTTCGTGGGATCGGGCGCCGCGAGGTCGCGGATCCAGCCGAAGAACGGCGCATGCCGCATCTCGATGGTGATGAACAGGATCTTGTAGAGTGCGAAGAAGACCGGAATCTGCACCAGCACCGGCCAGCAGCCGGCGAGCGGGTTGATCTTCTGGGTCTTGTACAGCTCCATCAGAGCCTGCTGCTGCTTCATCTTGTCGTCCGCATAGCGCTCGCGGATCGCCAGCATCTCCGGCTGCATCGCCTTCATCTTGGCCATCGAGGCATAGGACTTGCTGGCGAGCGGGAAGAAGACGCCCTTCAGGAGAAGTGTGACGATCAGGATCGCGACGCCGAAGTTGCCGACATGCTTGAAGATCCAGTCGAGGAGGAAGAACATCGGCTTGGTGATGAAATAGAACCAGCCCCAATCGATCAGCAGGTCGAAGCGCTTGATGCCGAGGTCGCGCTCATAGCCGTTGATGGCCGAGACTTCCTTGGCGCCGGCGAAGAGGCGCGCTTGGCTCGCGGCGCTGGCGCCGGGGGCGACCGTCACGGCCTCCGCGAGGAAATCGGCCTGGTAGGTGCGCTGCGACCCTATCTGCACCGAGGAGAAGCGACCTTCGTACTTGCGTGACTGGTCCGGGACGACGGTGGCCGCCCAGTACTTGTCGGTGATGCCGACGAAGCCGCCGACGGCATCCTTCCAGACGCGGCCATTGGTGCCGGGAGAGAGCAGCGGCTCCTTGTCGACATGGTCGTAGGTGAATTCCTGCAGGCCATGCTCGCCGAGAACGCCGATCAGGCCCTCATGCAGCACGTAGTAGCCGAGCGTCGGCGGCCGGCCGTGGCGGACGACCTGAGCATAGGGGAACAGCGTGACGGCGGCGCCACCCTTGTTCTCGACCTCGTCCTTGACCGAGAACATCGCGTTCCCGTCGACGGAGACGATACGGCGGAAGAGCAGGCCCTGGCCGTTGTCCCAGGTCAGGGTCAGCGGCTTGGCCGGGGTGAGCACCTGCGCGTCCGGCGTCCAGACGGTCGAGGCGTTCGGCAGCGTCACAGTGGTACCGGGCGCCGCGACCCAGCCGAAATCGGAGTAATAGCCGTTCGGGCCGCCCAGCGGCGACAGCAGCACGATGATCGGGCTGTTGGGATCGACCGTCTCGCGGAAGCCCTTCAGCGAGATGTCGTCAATGCGCGAGCCGGTCAACGAGATCGAGCCGGCGATCCTGGGCGTGTCGATGCGGACACGCGGGCTCGCGGCCAGGGCCTGCTCGCGCGTCGCGGCGACCGCAGCCGCCGGAGCGGCGCCGGGGACCGTCGTCGCGCTCTGGCCGGGCACGGTCGAAGGTGCGGGGGCGACGCCGGCGGCGGGGGCCTGCTGGCTCTGCGCCTGCTGGTTCTGCTGCGCGATCTGCTGCTGCTTCTCCATCTGCGGCTTGGCGTAGAAGAACTGCCAGCCGAGCAGGATGACCACCGAGAGCGTGATCGCGAGAAGCAGGTTGCGGTTGTCTTCTTTCATCATGATCGGAAACAGATCTCGCTGACGCCAGTCGGGCTTTAGGGATTCAGTGGCTCTAGGATCGGGGAGTCGAATCGACGGGACGGGCATTGCCCCTGCCGCGGCCGGCCCCGCCGGAGCGCGGCTTGCCGGAGCGGTTGGCGCGACCCTGGCCCTGGGGCCGGGCGCGCTCGATCGCCACGGAGAGTTCGCCGACCAGCGCACGGAAACCAGCCGTGAGGGTCTCGGGGCGCGCGACGATAACGACGTCGCAGGGCCGCCCGGCCTGAGCCGCCAGGGCCTCCGCGGCTGCGGTGCGCAGGCGCCGGCGAATGCGGTTGCGCTTGACGGCGTTGCCGACCTTGCGGGAGGCCGTCAGGCCGAGGCGCAGGCCCTCTGGCGCGCGCGCATCGCCGCCATCGGCTTCGCGCAACGGGGCGTCGAGGACCTGGACGGTGAATGCAGACGAACGAAAACGGCGGCCAAGCTCGGCCGCCGCCAGAAACTGCTTGCGTTGCGTCAGACGGGCTAGGCGCATGGCGATTGGCCAGTCTTCCGAATAAGGCGCGCTGAAATCACGCGCCTATGGCTCAGGCCGAGAGCTTCTTGCGGCCGTGAGCGCGGCGAGCGGCGATGACCTTGCGGCCGCCGGCCGTCGCCATGCGGGCGCGGTAGCCATGGCGGCGCTTGCGAACCAGCTTGCTGGGTTGATAGGTTCTCTTCATCGTCCGTCTCCGGGGCCCTGTGGGCGTCACGGCCCCGGCTTTCCTGGGAAAGCGTGGCCGGCGGCGCCTGTCATGCAAAAGGTTCTGCACGGACCAAAGGCCTGCGCAAGTCGCGGGCTTATGGCGGATGACCCGGTCCAAGTCAATGCCGAAGTCACGGCCGAAGGGGGCCTGCGACGAAGCTTCGCGGCATTTTCTGCCATGATGACGCAGTGGACGCGCTTGCGCTCGGGAGCCTTATCCCCGATATAGCGCCCGGGAGGTTGGCGAGGGACGTCTCACTCGCCAACCGGGTCAGGTCCGGAAGGAAGCAGCCCTAACGAGACCGAACGGGTCTTCGTCCAGCCTCCCACCCCAGCGAAGCGTGGCATGCAGCGGCTTGCGCCATCGCTCCTGCCAAGAGCGGCAGCGTCACACCGAAACGAGCGTTGACCCCCGCGCGGCGAACCGCCAAACCAGACCGATGAGCGACGACACCAACGCAGCGCCTCCCGCCGACGAGCCCGGCTTTGCCGGCTTCGACCCGGCGCCTGTCGCCGCGCCGCAGTCCGCCTTGCCCTCGGCCGCCTCGCCCTATCGCGTGCTGGCGCGCAAATACCGCCCGGCCCATTTCGGCGACCTGATCGGCCAGGACGCGATGGTGCGCACGCTCACCAACGCCTTTTCGGCCGGGCGCATCCCGCAGGCCTGGATGCTGACCGGCGTGCGCGGCGTCGGCAAGACCACGACCGCCCGCATCCTCGCCCGCGCCCTGAACTACCAGACGGCCGATGGCGGCGGCGCGCCGACGACCGACCTGCGTGAGTTCGGCGTCCATTGCCGCGAGATCATCGAGGGCCGGCATATCGACGTGCAGGAGATCGACGCCGCCTCCAACAACGGCGTCGACAACATCCGCCAGATCAATGACGCTGTGCGCTATGCGCCCGTCTCGGCCCGCTACAAGGTCTATATCGTCGACGAGGTGCACATGCTCTCGACCGGCGCCTTCAACGCCTTTCTGAAGACGCTGGAGGAGCCGCCGCCGCATGCGCGCTTCATCTTCGCGACGACCGAGATCCGCAAGGTGCCGGTGACGGTGCTGTCCCGCTGCCAGCGCTTCGACCTGCGCCGCGTCGACGCAGGCCTGCTGGTCTCGCACCTCTCGAACATCTGCAAGGCCGAGCATGTCGAGGCCGAGGACGAGGCCTTGGCCGCGGTCGCCCGCGCCGCCGAGGGCTCGGTGCGCGACTCGCTCTCGATCCTCGACCAGGCCATCGCCCATGCGGCCGGCACGATTACGCTGGAGGATGTCCGCTCGATGCTCGGCCTCGCCGACCGGGCGCGCGTCATCGACCTGTTCGAAGCGGTGATGAAGGGTGACATCGCCGCCGCGCTCGGGGAACTCAGGGCGCAATACGATGCCGGCGCCGACCCGGTCGTGGTGCTGGCCGACCTCGCCGAGTTCACCCATCTGGTGACCCGTCTCAAGCTCGTGCCCGACGCGGTCAAGGACAACAGCCTTGCCCAGGCGGAGCGCGTGCGCGGCGGGGACTTCGCCCAGCGCCTGTCGATCCGCATCCTGGCCCGCACCTGGCAGATGCTGCTCAAGGGCGTCGGCGAGGTGAAGCAGGCCGACCGGCCGATCATGGCGGCCGAGATGGTGCTGGTGCGGCTGGCCCATGCCGCCGAGCTGCCGACGCCGGACGAGGCACTGCGCATGCTGCGCGACGGCTCGGGCGCCGTGCCGTCGGGCAATGGCGGCAGTTCCGGTTATGGCGGAGCCTCCGCGCCGCGGCCGCCCTCTGGTGGCGGCAATACGGCGCTGGCGGCTAGGCCGGTCCTGGCCAGCGCCAATCCGATGCCCGCCGCGGCGCCGCGCGCCCAGGCCCAGCCTCAAGCCCAGCCCGCCGTCATGGTGGCCTCGCTGGAGGATGTCGTCGCGCTCGCCTCGCAGCATCGCGACATCACGCTGAAGATCGCGCTGGAACGCGATGTCCGCCCGGTTCGCTTCGAGCAGGGGCGGATCGAGTTTTCGCTCGCCGAGGGCGCATCCCGGACGCTGGCGCAGGACCTCTCGCGCCGCCTCAAGGAATGGACCGGCCAGACCTGGATGGTCGCCGTCGTCAATGCCGAGGGCGGCGCCACCCTGCGCGAGCAGGCCGTCGCGGCGAAGGACCAGCGTGAGAGCGATGCGGCCGCGCATCCGGCCGTGAAGGCGGTGCTCGAACGCTTCCCCGGCGCGCGCATCGTCGATGTCCGCGACCCGCGTGCGGCCGAAGCGGACGCGCCCGCGACCGCTGCGCCGGAGGACGAGTATCTGCCGGATGGCGAGCCGCTCTTCGACGATGCCGAGCCCGATTTCGACGGCATCGATTTCTAAAGTTCCGGATTTCTGAGATTCCGGATTTCTGACGTTCAAAGGGAGATGCACCGATGCGCGACATCATGGGCCTGATGAAGCAGGCGCAGGAGATGCAGCAGAAGATGGCCAATGTTCAGGCCGAGCTCGACGCGATCGAGGTCGAGGGCGCGGCCGGCGGCGGCATGGTCACGGTGACGATGACCGCCAAGGGCGCGCTCAAGGGCGTCAAGATCGACCCGAGCCTGATGGTGGCCGACGAGCGGGAGATCCTCGAGGATCTGATCGTCGCGGCCAGCAGCGATGCCCGCAACCGTGCCGACCGCGTGATGCAGGAGCGCATGGCCGAGGTCACCAAGGGCCTGCCGATCCCGCCCGGCATGAAGCTGTTTTGAGTCCGCGACCATCCTCACCGTCATCCCGGACGCAGCAAAGCGGAGATCCGGGATCCATCGAAGGGCGAAGGCGCTCTAGGATGGATCCCGGGTCTGCGCTCCGCTTGCCCGGGATGACGGCGCGGTTTTGATCCAGCGATCGCGAAAGTCCATCCCATGTCCCGCGCCATCGCCGGCCCCGAGATCGAGCGGCTGATCCAGCTGCTGGCCAAGCTGCCGGGCCTAGGCCCGCGTTCGGCGAGGCGCGCGGCGCTGCATCTCGTCAAGAAGCGCGAGGCGCTGCTCGGCCCGCTGGCGGAGGCGATGGCGGTCGCGCGCGAACGGATCGTCGTGTGCTCGACCTGCGGCAATGTCGACACCAGCGATCCGTGCTCGCTCTGCCGCGATCCGCGTCGCGACGACGGGCTGATCGTGGTCGTCGCCGATATTTCCGATCTCTGGGCGCTGGAGCGCTCGGGCGCGGTGCCCGGACGCTACCATGTGCTGGGCGGGGTGCTATCGGCGCTCGACGGCGTCCGCCCCGAGCATCTCTCCTTCGACGCGCTGGTGCGGCGCGCCTCCGAGCCGGGCGTGAAGGAGGTCATCCTGGCGCTGAGCGCCACGGTCGACGGCCAGACCACGGCGCATTTCATCACCGACCTGCTGGCGCATCTGCCGCTCAAGGTGACGCGGCTCGCCCATGGCGTGCCGGTCGGCGGCGAACTGGACTATCTCGACGACGGTACGCTGGCCGCCGCGATCCGCCAGCGCACCGGTTTTTGACCCGTCATTGCGAGCGCAGCGAAGCAATCCAGAGGACGGGGGACTGCCCTTCTGGATCGCGTCGTTCCGCTCGCGATGACGGAACGACCTGAACGCTTCAGAACTTGTAGGCGACGCTGGCGCGCAGCGCATGCGTCGTCGGCTCGTGCCGGACGCTCAGCCCTAGCAGGGGGCCGCTCCCGGCATGGTTCACCTTGCCGAAATCGGTGTAGCGGTATTCGGCGCCGAGGATGAGATTGTCCGTATAGGCGAAGTTGACGCCCGCACCCGCGGTCCAGCCGGTCTTCGAGCGGTCCGAATTCTCCGACAGCCCCGTCGCGGCATCGTAGAGATGGTAGTCGAAATTGGTGAAGGCCGCGCCGCCGGTGGCGTAGATCATGAACCGATCCATGGCGAAGCCGACCCGCCCGCGCACCGAGGCCTGCCAGTCGCGCTTCACGCGCGCCGTTATACCCGGCGCGATCAGCGTTTCGCCGGCGTCGAGCCCCTCGAAGTCGCCCTCGATGCCGAAGACGATGCTGCCCACCTGATAGTTGAAGCCGGCATGCGCGCCGCCGAGCGCTGAATCGGAACTCTGGCGGAAGGCTGCGCCGTTGAAGGCCCGCGCCAGCGTGTCGGAGAAGGCGGTGCGCTCCTGACCCCATGAATAGCCGGCCTGCGCACCCAGATAGATACCCGTCCATGAATAGAGGTCGGGCAGGGCTGGCGCGGGCGGGAGCAAGCGGGACGAGGGTATGTCGGCCGCGATGGCCGGAGCCATGCAGAACAGGCTGCCGCAGAGAAGAGCGAGACGGGCGAGGCCCGGCTTTGGGTGCAGCGTCATCACGGCCTCGACTCGTCAACGAAACGGAACGGCGCACGCCTCAACGGACGGCGAACATGGCCATGATCAGAAAGCATTAAGGTTAATGATCCGCTAAACGCGCCCTCCGACGCGGCGCCGGGAACATTCGAGCCGGCTTGCTGTTGCCTCGCCATGCCGCCGCGACGAAGCTTCAGCGCGGTAGCGGAGACACGTCCTCAATGTCCTTCCTGAAGCGGATCACGGGTGCGGCCGGGGCAGGCGTCGCGCTGGGCTATGTCACCGAGGCCCTCACCTCCCGCCTGTCGCGGCGCAAGCGCGAAGCGGCGCGGGGGCGCATGGCCCGCACCCCATTGCAGATGACCTGGCTAGGCTGGAAGGACGTGCTGGCGCGCTTTGCCGGCAATGTCGCCGACAACCGGCTCAGCTCGCTGGCCGGCGCCGTCGCCTTCTTCACGCTGCTGTCGCTGGTGCCGGCGCTCTCGCTGCTCGTGACGCTGTATCGCTATTTCACCGATCCGGCGACGATCGCAGGCCAACTCGATACGGTGACGACGGTCTTCCCGCAGGCGGCGCGCGACCTCATCCATGAACAGGCGATGCGGCTGGCGCTGCTGCCGGCCTCGCCGCTCTCGCTGACCTTCCTGATCAGCCTGCTCGTGGCCGTCTGGTCTGCGAACGCCGCGGTCAAGGCGATCTTCGACGCCCTGAACATCATCTACCGCGAGCAGGAGAAGCGCAGCTTCCTCTGGCTGAACGCCGTCTCGCTGGTCACGACGCTGAGCGGCGTCGTGCTGCTGGTGGCGGCGCTGACGGCGATCGCCAGCGTGCCGCTGGTGACGGCGCTGTTCCCCTTCGCCTTCGAGCTGGAGCGCCTGCTGCGCCTCGTGCGCTGGCCGGCCTTCCTCGTCGTCGCCACCCTGTCGATCGCCTGCCTGTACTGGATCGGACCGAGCCGCGAGCGGGCGCGCTTCGTCTGGGTGATGCCGGGTGCCGTCGCGGCAGCGATCCTTTGGGCGACCGCATCCTGGGCCTTCTCCTGGTATGTCGGGACGCTCGGCAACTACACCGCGACCTATGGCTCGCTCGCCACCGTCGTTGTCTTCATGACCTGGCTCTGGCTGTCGGCGATGATCGTGCTCGGCGGAGCCGAGCTCAATGCGGAGCTCGAACATCAGACGGCACACGACACCACCACCGGCCATCCCAAGCCGCTCGGCATGCGCGGCGCCACGATGGCCGACCGGGTCGGTCCGCCTGCTGCCGGATAGGAGCCTCGCCCCGTCATGCTCGACCCCGACGACACGCGGCAGGACGATCTGCGCAGCGGATCCAGCCCCTGGCATGCAGGACCGGCGCGGCCAGTCAGCCAGGCGCTCGAATCCGACATTCGTTGCGACGTGGTCATCGTCGGCGGAGGCATCACCGGCGCGCTGGCGGCGGAGCATCTGACCGCGCGCGGTTACGACGTCGTGCTGGTCGACCGCGAGCGCGAGGGCTTCGGCAGCACGGCGGCGAGCACGGCGATGCTGCAATGGGAAATCGACCTGCCGGTGCGCCGTCTCACGGCGCTCTATGGCTTCGACAAGGCCGCCGACGTCTATCGCCGCAGCTTCAAGGCCGTGGAGGGCCTCGGCGAGCATATCGCTCGATTGGACCTCGCCTGCGCCTTCCTTCCGCGTGACACCGTCTATCTGGCGGCCGGCGAGACCGGGCCGCGCGAACTGCTCGATGAAAGGTCGTTGCGCGAAAAAGCCGGCCTGCCGGGCGCGCTGCTCGACCATGCGACGCTGCTCGGCGCCTTCGGCTTCGACCGCGCGGCGGCGATCGTCTCGCCGGGGTCGGCGGAGGCCGATCCGCTCTGCCTCTGCCACGCCCTGCTGCATGTCGCAGCGGGGCGCGGGGCGCGCCTGATCCGGGATGAGGCCGTCGCTTTTGATGCGACGCAGCGCGGCGCGGCCGTGCAACTCGCGGGCGGCCGCATGGTCGAGGCTGGCCATGTCGTGCTGGCGACGGGCTATGTAATGCCGGACTGCGTCGACAGCGAACTGCACCGCGTCGCATCGAGCTGGGCGCTGGCGACCCTGCCGCAGTCGCCCTCCGGCCTCTGGCCCGGGCGCGCACTCGTCTGGGAAGCCTCTGAGGATTATGTCTACTGCCGCACAACCACGGATGGCCGCATCATCATCGGCGGCGAGGACGAGGAGAGCGACGACCCCGACCGGCGCAAGGCGCTGGGGCCGGCGAAGACCGAAGCCCTGCTCGCCAAGCTGCGCGCCCTCGTTCCGGCCGCGGAAGCCACGCTCGGCCATGCCTGGTCAGGCGCCTTCGGGCAGACGGCGGACGGATTGCCCCTGATCGGGCGCGTGCCGGGCCGGCCGCGGATGCTCGCGGCCTATGGTTATGGCGGCAACGGCATCACCTTCAGCTTCCTCGCCTCGCGCATCATCGGCGCGCTGATCGCGGGCGAGGAGGCGCCGTGGTTCGGGCATTTCGCCATCGACCGACCCGACCCCGCCAGGCTGTGAAGGACAGCCGATTGCGAAGCTGCAATCGAAGCTTTGCGGACGCCGGGGCAGACAAGTCGGGTCAGGAGCGCCATCTATCCGTGGTGCGACTTCGAGGTCGCGAAGCGAATGGAGGTTGCCATGCTTGCGGCCGAGGACAGCAGAATCACCACACCGGTCAGGCTGGAGGCGCTCGATGCGCCCTATCATATCGGCGCGGTGACGCTGCGCGTCCATGATCTCGCCGGCCTGACCGCGTTCTACCGCGACAGCATCGGGCTCGCCGTGATCGAACAGGGCGCAGAGTATGCGACGCTGGGCGTCGATGGCGAAGTCCTGGTGCGGTTGCAGCAGGGCGCGACGCGGCCGACCTCGCCCGCCGGCCTGTTCCATCTGGCCATTCTGCTCCCGTCACGGGCCGATCTCGCCGACTGGATTGCGCATGCCGCCGCGACGCGCATCCCGCTCGAAGGCGCTTCGGATCATCTCGTCAGCGAAGCGCTCTATTTGTCGGACCCGGAAGGCAACGGCATCGAGATCTACCGCGACCGTCCCCGCGCCGACTGGCCGCGCCGCGACGGCGCGATCAAGATGGCGACCGATCGCCTCGACCTGAACGCCCTGCTCGCCGAAGCGCGCCCGGGATCCTATGCGGGCATGCCGAGCGGCACGCGGATGGGCCATATTCATCTGCGCGTCGGCGATACCGCCGAAGCCGAACGGTTCTATGTGGGCGTTCTGGGTTTCGACCTGATGGTGCGCTATCCCGGAGCGAGCTTCCTCGCCACCGGCGGCTATCACCACCACATCGCGGGCAATGTCTGGAACAGCCGGGGCGCCGCGCCGCGCCAGGCCGGCGAAGCCGGGCTGGATTCCTTCGAGCTGATTGCCCAGGATGCCTCCGATTTCGACGCGATGCGCACGCGGCTGCTGGCCGCTGGCGGAACGCAGACGCCGCTGGGCCCGTCGATCTCCGATCCGTGGGGCAACCGGCTGGTGCTCAGGCCCAACTGATTTTCCAGACATCGCTACAAGACGACGCCGCCGTTCAAAGCTGAACGGCGGCGCCGGGCATAGCGTCAGGTCTTGTCCGGCGCAGCCACGGCCTCGGACACAAAGCTCGCGATCTCGCGGGTCGAGAACGGCTTGCGCAAGAACGGAACCGTCCTCAACCGCTCCGGCACGTCGCTCGGCGTCGAGCCGGAGACGAACGCGAAGGGCGTGCCGTTCTCCAGAAGGCTGGCCGCGACATCGAAGGTCTTTCCGCCGACGACGTCGATATCGAGGAGCGCGCAGGAGAGCTTCGACGAGGAAGCGCGGTGGGCCTGCGTGACGGACTCCACGACGATAAGCTCGGCATCCGCGCCAAGCTGCTCGGCCAGCGCGGATTCGATGTCCATCGCGATGAACGGGTCGTCTTCTACAATCAAGACGCGGATATCAGTCATCGACTCCCGCTGCCTTTCCACTCTGAACCCTCGACATCTTGGAGAACGTCAGAGGGACGACGATGTTCCGGAAGATTGCCCGGCATTGTCCTGCATTTTTGTGAAATTCGACTCAACTTGCGGAGACAAGGTTAGCGAACCGTAAGTCACGGCAATCGTGCCGGCGCCTATCGGCGGCTCCCGGGGCGCACCGGAGACAGTTCGAAGCCGGTGACACCGACGGCGACATTGACGCCGCGGGAGCCCTGCAGAGATAGCGGCTGCAACGTCACCTCGTCGTTGTTGCCGCCGACGAGGAGGTTCGCGCTGCCGCCGACACCCGCCGATGCGCCAGCCGTCGCGCCACCATAGCGGCCCGACAACGCACCGAGCGGTGCGCGGGCATAGGGGCCATAGACGCGCCATGACATCGTGCTGCTACGGATGGTGCCGAGATCCAGGCCGAAATTGCGGACGACGCCGACATAGCGTTGCGGCGGCCCACGACGCGGGGTGAAGATGCAGTTCATCGGGCGCTGGGACGTCACGACCAAGCCTATGCCGCTGCCGACATTGCAGGTCAGGCGGCCGGCCGGCGGTCCGGACTGCGCAAAGGACGGAGCGCTTGAAACCAGAAGCCCGGCTGCCGCGACAACAGCAGCAAGGGCGGGCCGGGAATGCCGAATGTCCATCTGGGGAGCTCCTGACATGAAGGTGACCATGAAACGCCTCATAGCGGGCACAGTTCCGCGCAAGCTGGAACTGGTTAACGTGTCCGGCATTTTACGGTATAGTGCCTTTGAAAGGTCGATCGTCGTGAGCCAGGATCGCGCCGAAATCCACATCTCCTTTCTGTCCGGCCGCGACAAGGCCGAGATGCCGCCGTTTTGGGAGCTGGAAGCGTTGATCGACCAGGGCTTGGAGCGCGATGTGGCGCTCGAGGTCATGGCTGCGAGGCGACTGGAGGCGATCCCGACCCCAACTGCGGCTTCCGAACCGCCAACCGCTGAGGTGCCGCTTACACTGGTGCAGATGCAACCGTGAGCCAGAAGCCGGTCTTCGGAGCAGACCCGCTCCCCGCCGACAAGAGAATCCATCATTGGCAAAAGCGGCTCGAGGCCGCGCGGCGGGGCTGAATGTCGACATGCAGATGGTTGGCATGGGCGGGATCCGAGCCTGGGCCGAGCGCGGTCATGAAAGCCCCGCAAGCCGACTGGCGAATGGCGGCGAGAAAGCTGCGCTGATGCTCGCCGTCGGGCTTCTCCACCACGACGTTTCCGTCGCCTTTGCCGTCACCGACGACGAAGGCGAAGATGTCGAGCGCACGCCCCGTCGAGTGCTCGCTGAGCGGACCATTCGTCGCCCTGTTGCGCCGCCGGCATTCATGTCCGCCGCCGACTCGCAACGCCGTCAAATCCCGCTCAAAGTATCCTTTTGCCAGCGGCCTGACGCTGATCTCGAGCCATTGCGCGACGGATGTCGCCATCGCGCAGCTCAGCGTCACCGGGGGCTGAAGAACGATCCGGCGTCGTTGGGACTCCAGACCTGACGTCAGGGCCTCGACCATGACGGGCTCGACCACGCTGCAGGCCTCGTCCTGCCCGGGCTCGACCTTGACGACGCGAACATCGTTGCCATGGGCAGCGACCAACGCGGCAAGACAGGCAGGATCCGAACGTGAATCGGCGGCTGCGTTCGACTTTGAAGCCTCGGCCGGCTCCGATGTCCCGGCAGGCCTGGGCTTCGAGGCGGGCGGCTCGAATTGGGATCGTGCCGGCAAATCTGCAGGACGGCGCGGCGGCAACTGCATCCAAGTGCTACGCGACTGGACCGGCCATGCGACCGTCGGAGCAAGCAAAAGTGAGACGAGCAGAGCCGCGACGGCGGCCGACTCGCGCCGATCATCGGCCCATATCCTGAGTGGGCGGGGCTTCAGCTGTCGAGCGCCGAAGCGCTTGCGACCGCGATGGCCGTAACACCCGCGAGGGCGATTGACAGGATCTCCGCGCCCCAGGCACCCTGGGGCACGATGCCGCCGAAGAGCGCGGCACCGATCGAGGCCGCGGTGATCAATGCAGCAATGCAGGTCATGGCCATGGTCTCACACCTCCCCAGATGACGAACCGAAGCTACGAAGCTATGTGCTGAGAAACAGCGCATGAAACGTCGGTGCCGGCGGCTTGTTCCACTCCTCCCGTGAACAAATCGGAATCATCTAAGCCGCGCACGGGAAAGCCCGCGGCGCGGGGCGCCGCGGGCTCGAAAATGATGAATGATTTCGGTATTTCAGGCGGCCTTGCGGCCCGCCCGCCGGTCGAAGAACAGGGCCTGACTGATCGCGGCCTTCACGGCCTCCGGCTGGAACGGCTTGGTGATCAGGAAGGCGGGCTCCGGCCGGTCGCCGGTGAGAAGGCGCTCCGGATAGGCGGTGATGAAGATCACCGGCACATCGATCGTAGAGAGGATCTCGTTGACCGCATCGAGGCCCGAGCTGCCATCCGCGAGCTGGATATCGGCGAGCACCAGGCCGGGGCGCTTCTTGGCGACGAGCGCGATCGCCTCTCGCTGGGTCCGGGCCACCCCAGTCACGGTATGGCCGAGTTCCTCGACCATCGTCTCGATGTCGAGAGCGATGATCGGCTCATCCTCGATGATGAGCACATCCGTCGCGACCTGCTCTGCGATTTCCTGCCCCGCGGTCTGGACGAGGTTGGCAGCCTCCGCCGCGGACACATCCATGATCGCGGCGACCTCATCGATCGAGAATCCCTCGACCGTGCGAAGCAGGAAGGCCTGCCGAGGGCGCGGTGTCAGCGCTTCGAGATTGCGCTCCACGGAGGAGGTGTTCAGCGTAACGGGCGCGCCGGGGTCGACGGCGTTGAGGCTGACCGAGGACCAGAGCTTGAGAAAGGTCCGGTAGAGCCCGATGCGCGGATTGAGCTCTCGCGGAAATGAGGCGGGGTCGAGAACCAGCGCTTCGAGCATGGCGACGACGTAAGCATCGCCACTATTCTGCGTGCCTGTCAGTGCGCGTGCGAATCGGCGCAGATACGGCAAATGCGGCGCGATTTCCTTGGCAATCGACATGGATATGTCCTCTTGAAACGTGCCGAAAATGAGCACCGGGCACCGCCCGCTGACAAGCGATTTATTTTTCATTCCGTTCGGAACCTTTTGCCGAACAGCCTGTTAAACGGGAGTACGAGTGTCGGTATCGCCCGTCGAAGGCATGCTGGCCAGAGATCGAAGTTGCCGGGACCTGGTGGAAAAGCAGGCCTGGTTTTGGCGCGAGGGCTGACATGAGCGATGTGGATTCAGCGATGGCCGCTCCCGATGGAGACGGGGACCAGGACAGCGAGTTGACGCTGGACCCGCGAGTCCAGGAATCGATCGGCCGGTCGCTGAAGGCGCATTACGACGACATCGTCAATGCGCCGGTGCCAGACAAGTTTCTGGTGCTGCTCGCCCAGCTCGAGGCAACCGAAAATCGCGCTGCCGGAGCACCGTCCGATGAGTTCAACTGATTTCAAGGACGGCCTGATCAAGGAGATTCCCAATCTGCGAGCCTTCGCGGCCTCGCTGTCGGGCTCCATGCAATTGGCCGACGACCTGGTTCAGGACACCCTGCTGAAGGCTTGGGGCAACTCGGACAAGTTCGAGCCGGGCACGAGCCTGCGCGCCTGGCTCTTCACCATCCTGCGCAACACCTATTACTCGCTGTATCGCAAACGCGGGCGCGAGGTACAGGACAGCGAAGGCACCTATGCCGAGCGCATGGCGACGCATGGCAATCAGGAGAGCCATCTCGACCTGGCGGATTTCCGCAAGGCCCTCGCGAAACTCCCCGAGGAGCAGCGCGAAGTGCTGATCATGGTCGGCGCCACCGGCCTGTCCTATGAGGAGACGGCGGAAATCTGCGGCGTCGCGATCGGCACGATCAAGAGCCGGGTCAACCGGGCACGCACGAAGCTGGCCGAACTGCTGTCGATCGGCAGCCTCGACGATCTTGGGCCGGACCGCCGGAGTGCGGCCGCGATGCAAAGGGTCGGTTCCGAAATCGTCGGCTCCTGATGAAGCTCGCGCGCTTTCGGACGGTTCGGGGCCGCCTGCTCGCACTGCTTGTGGCGATCGCGCTGCCGATCGCCTGCCTTACGGCGCTGGCGGCGTTCACGACCTATCGCACGGTCATTGCAGCGATCGAGCTGTCGCAGGCGCGGACGGCGGACGCCTTCGCTGTACGCACGCGCGTCTGGAACCGGGGCGCCCTCAGGACATTGCTCGCATCGGGATCCCTGCTCGCGAGTTCCGGCCTGAGCGGGCCGGACTGCGTGGGTCCGGCGCGGGACATGCTGGCGCGAATCCCGGGCTACCGGGCGTTCCGCATCGTCCTGGCCGATGGCCAGGTCTGTTCGGCCTCGCTCGACCCGGGCGTGAGCGACGCCGATATGGCCGATGTCGCGGCGCGAATGCGAGGCTTGCCGCGTTCGGTCGCCCGGTCCACCTCCGTGCTTCCGCCGGCGCGCTATGACTACGTGAAGGTCGGTAACCGCGACCATCTCGCCGTGCATGTCGCTGCGACGCAGGACGGCACGCTGCAGGACGGGCTGCTTCTCGTGGACCCCGATCTGCTCGACCAGGTGTTCGAACTCGGGGACCACAGCGAAGGCATGAACGTGGCGCTGATCTCGCGCGGCGACACCGTCGCGGCCCTTCGCGGCGTTTCGGGGCCCAACGCCGCGAGCGGCGCGATATCCTGGCTGCCTGAACAGGAGATCGTCCCCGAAGACGCGCGGCGCTGGGAGGCCCGCAGCCGGGCCGGCGAGCATCGCGCCTATGCGGCGCGGCTGGTCACGGCGCCCGACCTCTATGTCATCGCGAGCTTCAGCGATGCTCCGCAGCGCGCGGCCCGCATGCAGTTCCTCGCCTTGCTGATCGCGCCGATCCTGACCCTCGCCCTGCTCTGCATCGTCTATTTGCGGGCGATCGACCGGCATTGCATCCATTGGTTGCGCGGCATCGAGACGGCAGCCAGGGCGCGCCTGACCCAGCCCAATGTGCGCGCGCAGATCGCCGAGGACATGCCGACGGATATTCGCAGCGTGGCGGAGGCTTTCAACACCATGGTCGACGAACAGGAGGTGCGCCAGCGCCGGCTGCAGACCGCGCTCGACGACAACCGCTTCCTGGTTCGCGAGCTGCATCACCGGGTGAAGAACAGTCTCCAGGTGGTGCAGAGCTATATCGGCCTGACCAAGCGGGACTATCGCGACGAAGCCAGACTCGCTTTGGCCGACGCCGAATGCCGCGTCCATGTCCTGTCGGCGGCCTATCGCTTCACGCTGGCCGATGGCGAGATGCAGCCGGTGCGCGTCGACCTTTTCATCGAGGACGTGGTGTCGATGATCACCAATCTGATCCGCCAGCGCGATCAGTTCGTATCGAGCCGCCTCGAGACGGCAGCCACGCTCTCGGTCGATCGGATCATCCCGCTCGGCTTTCTGGTCGTGGATGTCGCTTCGCGGGTGTTGCGAAGCACGCCCGGCGTCAACGTCACGATCATCGTCAGCGATGTCGACGAGACCACGCTCGAGGTCGCGCTGGAGGCCGATCGGGAGATTCCGCCGAGCCAGCCCCACAAGCTCTTCGCCGGGCTGGTGGCGCAAATCGAGGCCGTGCAGGTCGAGCATGCCGAAGGCCGCAGGCTCGGAAGCTGGCGCATCACGCACGGCGCCTGACGGGCTGAGCCGAGACGGCGGCTCGGTCAGGCCGGCCCGTCGATCGTCTCGATGGTGACGCCGACGCCGAGCCCCAGGAACGAGCCCGTAAGTCCGGTAAAGCTGCCCGCCACGGGCGAAGCGTCTTCCGGTACGCGCGCGACGGCCACCCGCAGGAGTTGCCGGTCGGCAACGAGATCATTGGTCGGATCGAACTCGACCCAGCCATCGCCGGGGATGAAGACGTCGGCCCAGGCATGGGTCAGCCCGACGGTCGAGACCAGCCCGGATGCGTCCGGGGTCCGGTCATGGATATAGCCCGTCACGAAACGGGCCGCGAAGCCCATCCTCCGGGCGAGTTCGATGAACAGCCAGGCGTAGTCGCGACATGAACCTGCCTGCTGGCGCAGCGTGTCGGCGGGGTGCTGCGTGCCTTCGTCATAGCGAACCGCGTAGCTCAGCGCGGAGTAGATGGCATGGGCGAGATCGCGCAGGAGATGGCCGCTGCCCTGCCCGATGCGGGCGCGGAAATCGGCGAGCCATCGGTCGAGAACTCCGTCCGGATCGGCGGCGGCGAGGTCGAGATAGGGCTGCAGCACTGCGCGCTCGCTCTCGGTATAGACGACCCCCGTCACCGCCGCGGCCGTCTCGATCTCGGTGCGGGGCAGGGCTGAACCGAAGCGCTGCACGACGAGCTCGCTGACGATGTCGAGCGTATCGGCCGGCACGTCGAAATTCGCGATGGCGACGGAGTTACCATAGGCGTCGTGCATCCAGCGCAGCCGCGCCTGCGGCGAGATCGAGAGCGCGGTATCGACGACACGCAGATCGAAGCTGTCGCGCGGACGCAGCATCAGCCGATGGGGACCAAATTCCACGGGACCAGCGTAGCGATAGGTCGTGGAATGCCGAATGCGCAGATACATGGGTTCTTCCTGAAGCAATCCACTGCCGGCTTCGATAGCACCCCCGCGCGACAAAAAAACAAGCCGCCCGAAGGCGGCTCTGGAGTGCGGTGCGAGGGGTTGCACCACTCATGCAACACGGGAAAGGCCGGAATGTTCCGCGCCCACCGCCATGCCGCCGAAATTTTCAGCGCAAGACCGCGTTGTCCCCACGGGGCAGCATCGCCTGCTGCGAGCCGCCGATAGCGCGCTTTGTGACGCCGACAGAGCGCTGCGCCGGATCGACCGCGGCGAGCCGTATGTCGGTCGGCGCATGACGTTCGATCTTCGCCTGCGCGACGGCTTCCGAACTGGCGGCATTCGTTTGCTGTAGATTGGAGCCCAGGGTCAGCGCAACGACGGCCGCCCCCATGAAACCGAAGAAAAGGCCGGCGCGCTTGATGGGGGCAAGGCTGTTATTCAACATCTGTCTCTCCCGTCGCCTTGGCCGGGCAAGAGCGACCGGCTTCCGAGAAATGAACGCAAGAATGTCGGGCGGGTTCCATTGCGTCAGATCGATCGATGGGCCGCGTGCATCGCGTCGGCGCGAGGCAGCCCGCTCAGGCGGCCTCGTCATTGGCGGCCGAGCGCGACCTGAACAGGCGCCAAAGGGACTTCCCGAGGCGCCGTGAGGTCATTTGCGCACCGGCGAGGCGTTTCTCCAGCGTGATCTTGCGGTCGTGATAGTCGTCGAGCCCGGGCCGGTGCCCGACGCTGATCACCGTCGACGCCGAGAGCTCGGCCTCGAACAGGCCGAGCAGCGAGTGCTGGCTGTCCTCGTCCAGCGCCGAGGTCGCCTCGTCCATGATGATGATGTCGGGCCGCCGGATCAGGAGCCGCGCGAACGCGATGCGCTGGCGCTCGCCGCCGGACAGGATGCGGTCCCATTTGTCCTCGTCGTCGAGGCGCTTGGCGAGATAGGCCAGTCCGCAGCGCTTCATGGCCGCGACGATGACCTCGTCGGGAACCGGGTTGTCGGCCTCCGGATAGAGCAGGACGGTGCGCAGGTCGCCGATCGGCAGATAGGGCTTCTGCGGCACGAAGGCGAGCGACTTGCCGCGCGGCAGCGCGATCGAGCCGGAGCCCCAGGGCCAGAGCCCGGCGAGCGCGCGGATCAGCGTGCTCTTGCCGGTGCCGCTCTCGCCGACGATCAGTACCTTCTCGCCGAGCCCGATCACCACCGTTGCATCCGCGATCACGACGCGGCCATTGCTGTGGGCGATCGAGAGGCCTTCGAGATGGATCGCACCATCGTCGCTTTCCGTCATCTCGATCTGGGTCTCGCCCTCCATGATCGTGCCGACATCGAGCCCCTCCAGCGCCTCCTGCAATTCGTCGACGCGGGTGACCGAAGCGAACCACTCGGCCAGACGGACAAAATTGTCGACGAACCAGATCAGAGCCGCCTGCACCGCACTGAAGGCCGCGACCACCTGCATCACCGCGCCGAGCGTTACGTCGCCAGCGAGATATTTCGGGGCGATCAGCAACAGCGGCACGATCGGGAACAGCGCGCCATTGGTGTTCAGCACGAGGGCGATGACGCCCTGCTGGCGGATGACGCGCAGCCAGGCCGCGACGACCCGACCATAGTTCTCGCCGACCGAGCCCCGCTCGTCGGCATCGCCGCGGATCAGCGCGATGCTTTCGGCATTCTCGCGCAGCCGCGTCATCTCGGCTCTGAACTGCGCCTCCGCCTCGTTCTTGGCAGCGATCCGCGCGACCAGAGGCCGCCCTGTCAGATAGGCCGCAAGCGAGGCGATGACCGCGTAGCCGATTGCGGCGATCGCCATGTAGCTGGGTATCACCACCTCGACGCCACCCAGCATGAAGCGGGCGGATCCCGCGACATGCCAGAGGATCGCGGCGAAGGTCGCGGCCGTGACGGCCGCGCTGATCAGGCCGATCGCGAACTCAACCAGAGGCTCGATCGCCAGCCGGACATCTTCCGCGATGCGATATTCCGGCGCCGCCTGCTCCTGGGCGACGAACTGCAGGCGATAATAGCGCTGGTCGGCGATCCACCAGCCGGCCAGACGGCGCGTCAGATATTCGCGCCAACGCATCTGCAGCAGCATCCGGCTGATCACCAGGGCCGACAGGCTGAGCGCCGAGGCCGCGATCAGGAGCGGCAGCCAGCCGGCGGCGCTCCATGCGGCTGCGGCGTCGCGCTTTTCGAGGGCGTCGAAGAAGAGCCGGTTCCATGCATTCACGCCAACGGCGGTGGCGATCTGTGCCGCGACCAAGGCAAGAACGGTGATCGTCAGGCCCCAGGCACGCAGCTTCGTCGCGCCGCTCCAGAACGGCAGGGCCGCGGCAAAGAACCGGCGCATGCGCGAGCGCCTGCCGACGCGCGACTTCTCGGTCATGTGGCTCGTATCTCCGGGGCGGCGCGCCTGATGCCGCTGCCTGTGGAAGCGGCATTCGCAGAACGTTTCGCCGCTGCGACAGTTCCCGGAAATCCGTCGGAATATTGCCTTGCACAATGGTCAAACGGAGCGAACTGATATTGAGTTATCGGCTATCGGCGGCGTGCCGCCGATAGCCGAGCAAGCGCGACCCCGCTCCGGCTTCGCCGGGGGATCTGGAGACGATGACGGATATCGCCCCTAACGGCCGCAACGGCGTACCCTGCCTGGCATGTCCGCTGCGGCTTAAGCCCGCCTTCAAGGACAAGACGGACGAAGAGGTGCGCTTCATCCAGTCGATCAAGACGGAACATCGCTCGCTGGCGGCCGGGGCCGATATCATCCACCCCGGCCAGGAGGATGCCGAACTCTACACGCTGTTCTCCGGCTGGGCCTTCCGATACCAGCTGCTGCCCGATGGTCGCCGCCAGATCCTGAACTTCCTGCTGCCGGGCGATCTCGTCGGATTGCAGGCTTCGCTGCTCAGCGCCGCCCAGCACGGCATTGAGGCACTCACCGATGTCGAGCTCTGCGTCTTCCCGCGCAAGCGCGTCTGGGACCTTTTCGTCCATATGCCCGCGCTGGCCTACGAGGTCGCCTGGCTCGGCTCGCGCGAGGAGAGCCTGATCGACCAGAACCTGACCTCGGTCGGGCAGCGCAGCGCGAGCGAACGCATCGCCGCGCTGGTGATCTCGCTCTACCGGCGCGCCCAGGCGCTCGGCCTAGTCAGCGACGGCGGCTTCCGCTTCCCCCTGTCCCAGCAGCAGCTCGCGGATGCGCTCGGCCTCTCGCTGGTCCACACCAGCAAGACCTGGTCGCGGCTGCGCAAGGCCGGTCTCTTCGCCATGACGGAGGGGCGGCTGACCCTCCTCAACCCGCGCCTGACCTCGCGGATGGCCCTGCTCTATGAGCGCGAAACGGCCCCAAGGCCGCTGATCTGAAACCACACTCGTCTCGGGTGCATGGTGATCTGCAGGCGAGGCATCGTCGATATCGACAGGTTCGCCGCATAAGGACTTGGCTCAAGGGCACTCTTGACCCCATATGACGCCCAGGTAACGTTCGCGGAACGTCAGGGTCGTGCCTTTCGGCAACGACGTCAGGGGCATCATGTCACTCACCTCCCATCGTCGGCCTTCGCAATCGCTGGCAACGCGCCTCGGGCAGTCGCGCGTCGCCTCGCGTATCGAGGACGAGGTGCGCGTCACTGCCGCCGACCTTGTCGACAGCGTCGCCGAGGCCCGGCTGAAGGTCGCGACGGTGCGCTACAAGGTGCAGGACGAGGTCCGCAGCAAGACCGAGAAGCTGCGCACGAGCATCAGCGAAGCCCGCACCAAGCTCGGCGACGAGGCGCGCTTCATCAAATCCTGGATCGACGACCCGATGCGAACGGGCTCGGTCACGCCGTCGAGCCCGGCGCTGGCCCGGCGCATGGCGTCCTTCGTCGATCCCGCCTTGCCCGGCCCGGTGATCGAGATCGGCCCCGGCACCGGCCCCGTCACCGAGGCCCTGATCGAGCGCGGCATCAGCGAGGACAGGCTGATCCTGGTCGAGTACAGCCCCGAATTCTGCAAGCTGCTGCGCGTGCGCTTTCCGCGCGCCACCGTCGTCGAGGGCGACGCATACGCTTTGTCGACGACGCTCGCCGGGCATCTCGAAGGCAAGGCGATCGCTGTCGTCTCGAGCCTGCCGCTGTTCAACCAGCCCCCAGTGATGCGCAGCGCCCTGGCTAAGGACGCCTTCACCCTGCTGGTCGAGGGCGCGCCGTTCATCCAGTTCACCTATTCGGTGGTTTCGCCGGTTCCGCGGAAGGGTTCCGGCCTGAAGAGCTTCGTCTCGGACTGGGTCCTCAGAAACATCCCCCCGGCCCGCGTCTGGGTTTATCGCCAACCGCGTTGAGCAGGCGTAAGCGAGCAGCCCCTCGCTCCGGCGAGCCGGCAATCCCCAGCCGAGAGCCAACTGGATGGTAACCCTTCTGCGATAAGCATTGCGCCTCGTGGCGTCGTGGGTCCGGCCGTCGTGTCGGGCCAGCCGCCGGCAGCGGCGCAGCTACACTGATCCTGCGGTCTATTCGATCCGGCAGGCGCCGGCGGCTGGCGAAAGCCGCCAGAGGCCGTCATCGGGCTTGGCCGGGATTTTGACCGCATCGTCGGCGATCTCCTCGGCGTCATAGGGGTTCGGATTAGCGATGATCCCGCCATTGCGGATGTCGAGCGTGCCACCCGGCCCACGCTCGATCAGCCAGCTCCCTGCCTCCCATTCCGGCACACATCGCACGCCCTGGCCACGCGGCTTGCAGAAGCCGCTGATCTGGTAGTCGTAATCCGAGACGGCTTTCACCCGCTTGCCCAGGTTGAGGTAGAGCACGACATAGAAACCGCGCGACGGCTCGGCCTTCCAATCGTCCGGGAGATGCACGAGGCGGATGCGGCTGACCTTCTGGTGCGGAT
Source organism: Allobosea sp. GW822-FHT03F07 (assembly GCF_058801345.1). Lineage (NCBI taxonomy): Bacteria > Pseudomonadati > Pseudomonadota > Alphaproteobacteria > Hyphomicrobiales > Alloboseaceae > Allobosea > Allobosea sp. GW822-FHT03F07. The sequence goes on along the minus strand of NZ_JBXAND010000015.1, from coordinate 2,857 downwards.
GGGCGGCCAGATGGGCCGCGTCATAGCTGCGCTCCCAGCAGGCCGCGCGCTTCGGCGGCAGTTCGCTTTCGAGTGGCCGCGCATCGGCCGGGCCGGCCGGCCATATCGAAATGGCCAGGCCAATGGCGGCGATCGGGGCTGCGCGCATCACGTCCTCCTATCTCCTGCCGGCAATATCTGAGATCATCGCAATCGCCGCCGCGCTGCAATGTCTTTCGCTTTCGGCGGGCCTGGCCTCAGCCAGTGCGCTTGACCTGCACCGGACGCTCGGGCTTGGTTCTGCCCTGGGCGGTCGGAGACTGGGAAGCGTGACGGAGATCGGGCGGCTCGTCCGCGACATCTCAGACGAGATGGCCGCCCAGTCCGAGCGCGGCGATGTCGCGACCTACATTCCACCGCTGGCGGCGATCGATCCGCGGCGGTTCGGCGTCTGCATCGCGCTGGCGGATGGCAGCGTCCACATGGCGGGCGATGCCCTCGAACCCTTCTCGATCCAGAGCATCTCCAAGGTCTTCGCGCTGACCCAGGCGCTCGGCAAGGTCGGCGAGGCGCTGTGGAGCCGCGTCGGGCGCGAACCTTCGGGCACAGCCTTCAACTCGATCGTCCAGCTCGAGCGCGAGCAGGGCATCCCGCGCAATCCCTTCATCAATGCGGGCGCGCTGGTCGTCGCCGACGTCAACCTCGCCGGCCACGAACCGCGCGTCGCGATCGGCGAATTGCTGCGCTTCGTACGCTACCTCGCCGACGACGAGAGCATCGCGATCGATGAGGCGGTCGCGCGCGCCGAACAGGCGACGGGCTTCCGCAACATCGCGCTCGCCAATTACATGAAGGCGTTCGGCAACATCAAGCACGCCGCCGAACTGACGCTCGGCGTCTATTTCCATCAATGCGCCATCGCGATGAGCTGCCGGCAGCTCGCCATGGCCGGGCGCTTCCTGATGCATGGCGGGCTCTACGCACCCGGTGGCGCGCGTGTCGTTCCCCCGCTCAGGGCGCGCCGGATCAACGCGCTGATGCTGACCTGCGGCCACTACGACGCCTCGGGCGACTTCGCCTTCCGGGTCGGGCTGCCCGGCAAATCGGGCGTCGGTGGCGGCATCCTGGCGATCGCTCCGGGCAAGGCCTCGATCGCGGTCTGGTCGCCCGGTCTCAACGCGTCCGGCAACTCGAAGCTCGGCACGCTGGCACTGGAGCGGGTCGCCGAGGCGACGGGCTGGTCGGTTTTTGCGGCGGGCTGACGGGGCCCGATGCGACCCTGTCCGAGACACCGGGCAACAAGGCCGGCGACACCGGCTGCAAGGCGTGACTCGGACGCCATGCGTTGCGCGAATGCTCGATCAGCGCATCGCGCAAAGCGAGAGTTCGAATCATAACGCAACTCCAGAATGGTAAACGCAACGTCAATCCTTTCGTGAGACCTTTGTCAAATCTGCGCGATAACTCGCGGAGAATGGTCACGGGGGCGACGTTCATGCGGATGGTTCTTGGGCGGGCATCGATCAGGCACATCCTGATCGGCCTGATCTGCGCGATGGCGCTGGTGAGCGGCGGCCTTGCGCTGCAAGGCATCTGGTCTGCGACCAAACGCTATGCCGTCGCCCAACAGGTCGTCGGGCTGGCGGGCCTGAACAAGAATCTGTTCGACGCCCTCGGAGCCTTCCGGCTCGAACGCGCCTCGATGCAAAGTGCAGCTATCGTCGCGAGCGACAAGAACCAAGCCTCGATCAATACCTACACGCAGAGGCGAAAGCTGGTCGATGAGGCGATGGCGCGTGCGAACGAGGCGTTCGCGACGACGGCCCGGCCGGCGCTGGCGAGCGTGCAGGGCGACTTGACCGCCATTTACAACGAGAACCGGGCTCTGCGCGAAGCCGTCGAGAAGGAGGTCAAGCTCCCGCTCGAAAGCCGCGACAAGCAGATGCCGGACCGGATCATGGGCGTCGGCGAGAAGCTTCTGCGCAGTCTCGACAAGGCCTCTCTGGCCGTGGACAGCGAGATTCGCGCGCTCAACCCGGCGCTGACCGAACTCGTGATCGCCCGCGCTCTGGCCTGGGCCACGCGCACCTATGCGGGCACCTCGGGCGTCATGATCAGCACGATCACGGCGCAGCAGCGCCCCTTCGACGCGAAGGAGGCGCGCATTCTGCTGAACAACGACGCCAGCGCGCTGGCGAGCTGGCAGGCCCTGCGCGACATGGCCGACACCGCGCAGACCGACCCGGCGATCAAGGCCGCCATCGCCAAGGGCCACGCCGCCTATTTCGCTGGCCCGATCAGGGAGATGCGCGATGCGCTGACCACGCTGACGACCACGGGGGGCAAGCCCAACGTCTCGGTCGACCAGTGGCGCAGCGAGATCGTGCCGGCGCTCGAAGGCATCGCGGCCGTGGCCAATACGGCGCTCGACCAGGCGATCGCCCTGGCCAATGCTGCGGCGCGCGACGCCTTCGTCGCGATTGCCGAATATGCCGCGACCTTGCTGGCCTGCTTGCTGATAGCCATCGCTGGCTATGTCGTGGTGCGTTCGCGTGTCACCACCCCGCTCGCGCAGATGACCACGTCGATGACGAGGCTGGCCGAGGGCGATCTCGCCACAGCGCTACCGCGCATTGATCGACAGGACGAGATCGGCGCGATGGCCTCCGCCTTGTCGGTCTTCCGCGACAATCTGGTGAAGATGCGCGACCTTGAGCAGCAGGAGCGCGAAGCGTCCGCACGCCGCCTGCGCGCGGCGGAGAGCATGGCCCTGGTCGTGACGGATGTCGGCGAGGTCGTTGCTGCTGCGGCAGCGGGTGATTTCTCGGCGCGTCTGCAGATCGAGCAGGCCGACGAGCAGATGCAGAAGCTGGTCGCC
>NZ_JBXAND010000014.1:0-58335 GCF_058801345.1 Allobosea sp. GW822-FHT03F07 | reverse complement strand
CGCTTGGCGTTGGGCAGCTCGATGCCGATCGCGTTCTTGCCCTGCACCACCGCCACGCGCGCCGAGATCGCGCTCATGGAGCGTGCGATGTCATCCGCCAGAGAGATCACCCGCGACGACTTCGTGCCCGGAGCAGGCTCCAGCTCGTAGAGCGTCACGACCGGGCCGGGCCGCACCTGGGTGATCTCGCCGCGCACGCCGAAATCCTCGAGCACGCCCTCGAGCAGCGTCGCGTTCTGCTCCAGCGCATCGGTCGAGATCGCGTTCGCCGGCAGCTTCTTGGGCTCGGCGAGATAGGTCAGCGGCGGGAGTTCGAATTCGTCGCGATCGAGCAGCGAGGGTTGCGCCTCGCGCTGCATCCGCTTGCCCGGTTTCGGCGCGGGCGGCGGCGCGGTCACGCGCGGCGCGTTCAGATCCCGCAGATCCTGCGGCTGGTCATCGTCCAGGTCGTAAGGCGGGTCGAAGTCGGGTTCGGGTGCCCGGCTACCGCGCGGAGAGGGCAACGGAGCGGGATCGAAGGCTGGCATCGTCGGACTCACGCTCGGCTCGCGCCGGGGTCCCCCCTGGAATTGCGGCTCGCGGCGGACGCGGCCGGCGGTCGGCGTCACGTCCTGCCGCTGCCCACCGGGATGGGCGCCTTGGGTCGCCGCCGCCGGCGGTTGTGGCAGGCGCCGCAGGATCATGCCGCGCAACGCCATCGCGCCATGGGCGAGCCAGCCGATCAGGATCACGGCGATGCCGGGTTCGTCATCGCGGCGGTCCTCGCTCTCCGACCAGGATTCGTCCGCCTCGTCGCCGTCGGCGATCGGGTCCTCGTCACTGACGAAGCCGAAGCCCGCGGCGGCAGTCACGGCCAGAATGGCGATGCCCGCATAGAGGAAGCCGACGAGACCGCCGAGCGCATTGCCCGCGATGCCGGCGAGGTTGCGGGTCCCGAACAGAAGCCCATCGCCAATGACGCCACCCATGCCGGTCGGCAGGGGCCAGCGCGGCGTCGCCGGAAGCGCGCTGCCGACGGCGGCCGTCGCTGCGATGCCGACGACCCAGAGCCCGAGCTTGAGGGCGCCGCGGTCGAAGAGATGGAACCGCACCAGCCTGAGCGACCAGATCACCGGCGGGAAGAGCAGGGCGATGACGCCGAGCCCGATCAACTGCATCAGCAGGTCGGCGATCATGGCTCCGGGCCGGCCGAGCCAGTTCCTGACCGCGCCGCTGGTGGCATTGTTGAGGCTGGGATCGTCGACGGACCAGGTGGCGAGTGACATCGCCACAGCTGCCATTACGGCCAGCAGCGCAAGCCCGGTCATCTCGCTGGCGCGGCGCGACAGGAACTCCCGCACCGGATCGGGCAGGCGGTCCATCAGCGAAGAGGAGCGTCGAATCGTGCGCATGCGGGGGTAAGCCGTCATCCCTGGACTGCGGGCCGCGTCGCATCGGCCATCGCGATCAGGTTAGGAAGGCGAGGTTAAGACCCGCTTAACCTTGGCGCCGCCGGCGGCATTCCGACGCGGTGCCGGCCGTCGCCGTGGCAGGGGACCATGGTGACCGTCCAAAACAAACTCCCCGGCGGTTGCCCGCCGGGGAGTGTTTCACATGTGACGCAGCAGCGCCCGAATCAGTCGTGATAGGCGCGTTCGCCATGCTCGGCGATGTCGAGGCCCTCGCGCTCGGCATCGGGAGCGACGCGCAGGCCGATGATGACGTCGACGATCTTGTAGAGGATCAGCGAGCCGACGCCGCTGAAGACCAGCGTGAACAGCACCGCCTTGAGCTGCGACATGAAGGCCGCGCCGAACTCGTAGGCACCGACGGCGAGTTCACCGGGCTTCGAGGTGTAGTCTGGGATGCCTGCGCCGCCGAGATCGACATTGACGAGGATGCCGGTGGCCAGCGCGCCGATGATGCCGCCGATGCAGTGGATGCCGAAGACGTCGAGCGAGTCGTCGTAACCCAGCGCGTTCTTCACCGTGGAGCAGAAGATGAAGCAGACGATGCCGGCGACGAGGCCGAGCACGATGCAGCCCATCGGACCGCCGAAGCCCGCGGCCGGGGTGACGGCGACCAGGCCGGCGACCGCGCCCGAGACCATGCCGAGCATCGAGGGCTTGCCCTTGACCGCCCATTCGACGAACAGCCAGGCGACAGCCGCCGCCGCCGTGGCGACGAAGGTGTTGACCATGGCCAGCGCGGCCGTGCCGTTGGCTTCCAGGTTCGAGCCGGCGTTGAAGCCGAACCAGCCGACCCAGAGCAGGGCGCCGCCGATCAGGGTCATCGTCAGCGAGTGCGGGGCCATCAGCTCCTTGCCGTAGCCGATGCGCTTGCCGAGCAGGATGCAGCCGACGAGGCCGGCGATGCCCGCGTTGATGTGCACGACGGTGCCGCCGGCGAAGTCGAGCGCGCCCCATTTGAAGAGCATGCCGGCATCGGCGTTGACCGCGTCGAGAGCCGTCTGGGCCGCCGCCTTGCCGTCAGCGCCGGCCTCGGCCAGCGCCTTGGCGGCGTTGCCGACGAGATCCGGGCCGCCCCAGTACCAGACCATATGGGCCATCGGGAAGTAGATGAAGGTCACCCACAGCACGGTGAAGAGCAGTAGGGCCGAGAACTTCATGCGCTCGGCGAAGGCGCCGACGATGAGCGCCGGCGTGATTGCGGCGAAGGTCATCTGGAAGGCCAGATAGACATATTCGGGAATGACGACGCCGTTCGAGAAGGTGGCGACGGTGGTGGTCGCGTCGACGCCGCGCAGGAAAGCCTTCGAGAAGCCGCCGACATAGTCGTTCAGGCCGCCGCCATTGGTGAAGGCGAGCGAATAGCCGTAGGTCACCCAGAGCAGCATGACGATGCTGGTGATCGCGAAGACCTGCGTCAGCACCGAGAGCATGTTCTTGCTGCGGACCAGACCGCCATAGAACAGGGCGAGGCCCGGGATGGTCATGAGCAGGACGAGGGTGGTCGAGCTCATCATGAAGGCGACGTCGCCCTTGTTGGGCACAGGCGCGGCGGGGGTCTGCGCGAGTGCGGAGCCGGCGGCGGCAAGCGCCAGCGCGACAAGTCCGACCCGGCTAACGGTCTTGAAATTCATCTGTGAAAACTCCTCAGGAAGATCACGTGCTCAGAGGGCGTCGCCGTCGGTCTCGCCGGTGCGGATGCGGACGGCTTTCTCGATCGACGAAACGAAAATCTTGCCGTCGCCAATCTGGCCGGTGCGGGCGGCTGCCGTGATCGCCTCGATCACCTTGCCGACGAGCTCGTCGGATACGGCGACCTCGATCTTGATCTTGGGCAGGAAGCTCACGGCGTATTCGGCACCGCGATAGATCTCCGTATGGCCTTTCTGGCGGCCATAGCCTTTCACCTCGGTCACGGTCAGGCCGTGCACGCCGATGGCGGTGAGCCCGTCGCGCACCTCCTCCAGCTTGAACGGCTTGATGATAGCCATCACGATCTTCATTGCAGGGTTTCCCCGTTTTCGCCGCCCGGAAGTCAGCCCCGGCGATCTCGTTGCGCCTCGCGCGCCTGTCATTCGCAGCGCGTCGGGCACACCCAATTCAAGGCGCGTGCCAACTGGGCCGGCGGGGTGCCGGGATCATGAACAGATTGGAAATGCACACCCGGATGTGATTCCGGCGCGAGCAGTCTGCTCAGAAGTTGAGCGTCTGATTAAACTGCGATCACTTGCCTAATCTATAATCAGTTCCGGTCGGAGCGAGGTCGGATCAATCCCTCCTGTGCGACAGAGGCGACGAGCTTCCCCTGCCGGTCGAAGACCAGTCCGCGCGAAAATCCACGCGCGCCGGAGGTCGACGGACTGTCCTGGGCATAGAGCAGCCATTCATCGGCGCGGAAGGGTCGGTGGAACCAGAGAGCGTGGTCGAGGCTCGCGCCCTGGATCTTCTCGTCGAACACCGTCGTACCATGGGCGATCAGGCTCGAATCGAGCAGCATCAGGTCGGAGGCATAGGCGAGGACGGCTTGATGCAGGGCCGGCTCGTCCGGCAAGATCTCCATGGCGCGGATCCAGACATTGAATTTCGGCTCCATCTTGCCGCCGCCGAAATAGCGCTCGAGCTCGACGGGCCTGATCTCGATCGGCCGCTCGCGCTGGTAATAGGCCTTGATCGGCGCCGGCATGTCCGGCGCGCCGCTCAGCATTTCGGCGCGCCCGGGCAGATCCTCCGGCATCGGCACCTTGGGCATCGGCATCTGATGGTCGTAGCCGGGCTCGTCCACCTGGAAGGAGGCGGACATGGCGAAGATCGCCTCGCCCTTCTGGATCGCCAGCACGCGCCGCGTGGTGAAGGAGCGCCCGTCGCGCAGGCGGTCGACCTCGTAGATGATCGGGATCGTCGGGTCGCCGGCCAGCAGGAAATAGGCATGGAGCGAGTGTGGCTGGCGTCCTTCGACCGTCTTGCAGGCGGCGTAGAGCGATTGCGCGATAACCTGCCCGCCGAAGACGCGCGGCCAGGTCGATTTCGGGCTGCGACCGCGGAACAGGTTGCGCTCGAGCGGCTCAAGGTCGAGGATCGACATCAGGGAAGCGCTGATCTGGGACATGGTCACGAGGCTCTGGGTTCTTGCTTAGACGCATTTTCTTCACGCGAGCCGGTATCGACTTCGCTCGAAAATGCTCCAGCAGGCGGATTGACGGTTCGGCCGGACGTGCCGCATCAGCACCGACGCCTCGCGAACCGTCAAGCCGGCGGGAGAGCCGGCAATGCGCAGGAGGAAAACAACATGGCCGCCTCGACCAACAGCCGCGATGCGATCGTCATCGCCGGGGGCGGCATCGCAGGGCTTTCGCTCGCGCTCGCGCTGAAGCAGGCGCTCGGCCCGGGTTACGCGATCGTCATCGCCGATCCGGCTCTGGCGAAGATGTCGCGCCCCGACAACCGAGCCTATGCGATCGCGGCGGCGGCCCAGGCGATGCTGGGCGCACTCGGCATCTGGGACGACATCGCCGCCACTGCCCAGCCGATGACCGAGATGATCGTTTCCGACAGTCGCAGTGGCGACGTGGTGCGCCCGGTGTTCCTGACCTTCGACGGAGAGGTCGAGCCGGGACAGCCCTTCGCCTATATGGTCAACAGCTCAGCCCTGACGACCGCGCTGACCGATGCGTGCCGAGCGGCGGGCGTGATCCTGCGGGCCGAGGGCGTCGCCAGCTTCGACAGCAGCGAAGCGGGCATCACGGTTAGGCTGTCTGGCGGCGAAGAGCTGCCCGCGCGGCTGCTGGTCGCGGCCGATGGCGCCCGCTCGAAGCTGCGCGAGCAGGCCGGTATCGGCTGGGTGGGCTGGGATTACGGGCAATCGGGACTCGTCGCGACGATCGGCCATGAGAGGCCGCATGGCGGCCGCGCGGTCGAGCATTTCCTGCCGTCGGGGCCCTTCGCGATCCTGCCGCTGACCGATGGCGGTTGGCTGGGACATCGCTCCTCGATCGTCTGGACCGAGCGGGCCGAGAACCTGCCGGCGCTGCTCTCGCTCGACGATGAGGACATGCTGGCCGAGATCGAGCGCCGTTTCGGGCTAGAACTGGGCGAGATCACGCTGGAAAGCCCGGTCTCCGCGCATCCGCTCGGCTTCGGCGTGGCGCGGCGCTTCGTGGGCGAGCGCCTCGCGCTTCTGGGCGATGCCGCGCATCTGATCCACCCGATCGCCGGCCAGGGCCTCAATCTCGGCCTCAAGGACGTCGCGGCGCTGGCCGAGGCGATTGTCGATGGGGCCCGGCTCGGACTCGATCCCGGCACGGCCGATGTGCTCGAGGGTTATGAGCGGGCGCGGCGCTTCGACACGGTGGCGATGGGCGCGGTCACCGACGGGCTCAACCGGCTGTTCTCGAACGACGCGACGCCGCTCAGGCTGGCGCGCGATCTCGGCCTGGGCGTGGTCGATCGGCTGCCGGCGCTGAAGCGCTTCTTCATCCGCGAGGCAGCAGGCGTCGCAGGCGAACCGCCGCGATTGATGCGGGGCGAAGCGCTGTGAACTGCTTCGCATTGCACGGGGTCACGGCGTGTTTCCCGTGAAACATTAGAGCGATCGAGCGGTTCTCAATCCTCCAGCGGCCGTGCCTCTTCCGGCAGCATGATCGGGATGCCGTCGCGGATCGGATAGGCGAGCTTTGCAGCCCGGCTGATCAGCTCCTGACGGGCAGCATCGTATTCCAGCGTCGTCTTGGTCAGCGGGCAGACCAGGATTTCGAGCAGCTTGGGGTCGATGCGGGTGGCGGCTTGGTTCTGGGCGTCGGTCATCGCTTGTTTTCCGTGGGTGCGCCGGGTCAGGCGCTTTTGCGTGGCAGATCGGCGAGCATGCCGGCGGCCACCATCAGTTTCGGTAGGGACAGGCCCGAGGCGGCAATCGCCTGGACCGTGCTGCGCGTCCGGTCGGCGTCGTCCTTGCGCTGGTCCTGCCAGGATTCGAGCGTGCCCTTGCCGCCTGCGCCCGATGCGATCTCACGGGTCAGCCCGGCATGGGCGTCGGTCAGGGTCTCGATGGCGCGTTCGCGGGCGAGGCGCTCGTAATCGTCGGTGGCCGGAACGGCGGCTGCCGAAGCCGCGAGCGCCGACAGGCCAAAGATCGAATCGACCCCGAAATGAATCGTCGCGACGTCGGCGATGTCGCGGCTCGTCTGGCCGGCGATGTCGACGATATCCGTCGCCTGGGCCAGCGACGGCAAGCTGGCGATGCGGGCCGCGAGCACGTCGGGAACGCCTTCGGACACGAGCACGGCGATGCGGGCCTGCCGCGCCTGGGCCGCAGCCTCCGGCAGCAGGCTGTGGAGATCGGCGGCCAGCGCCGTGACGCCAGCAGCATAATGGGTGACCGTCGGCTCGATCGCGCCCGGCTTGGCCACGCCCCGGCGCAGGAACCAGCCCATCCTGTCGGTGACGAGTTCCTGCACGGCGGCATAGAGCCCGAGCTGGGTCTTGCCGGGCAGCTTGGTATCGAGCGCATCGATCGCGCCGTTGAGCGAAATCAGATCGAAGGAATCGCACGCGATCGCGTAGGCGGCGGCGATGGCAGGTGCCTGTGCGTGGGTCAGCGCCGAAAGCACGGGCACCAGCGCCGGGCCGCCACGATTGACGATCGCGTTGGCCAATTGCGTGGCGACGATCTCGCGGCGCAGCTTGTGGCCCGCGATCTCCGGCGCATAGCGCTCGCGCAGCGCCTGCGGGAAATAGCGAACCAGCTCGCCGTTCAGATAGAGGTCGTCCGGAACGTCGGATTCCAGCAGGGCGTCATGCAGGGACAACTTGGCATAGGCCAGCAGCACCGCCAGCTCGGGCCGGGTCAGCCCCTCGCCGCGCTTCTCGCGCTCGGCCAGAACCGCATCGCTGGGCAGGTACTCGACCGTGCGGTCGAGCCGGCCCTGCGCTTCGAGCGTCTGCATCAGGTAGCGCAGGCCCGGCGTCGCCGCGACGCCCCGCGCTTCGGTCAGCGAGAGGGCCAGCGTTTGCAGATAGTTGTTGCGCAGGACGAGCAGGCCGACCTCGTCGGTCATCTCCGCGAGCAGGGCGTTGCGGGCGTCCTCAGCGAGGCGCCCATTCTTAACGGGCCCGGCGAGCGCGATCTTGATGTTGACCTCGACGTCGGAGGTGTTGACGCCGGCGGAGTTGTCGATCGCGTCGGTGTTGAGCCTGACGCCTTTGCGCGCGGCCTCGATGCGGCCGCGCTGTGTGGCGCCCAGATTGGCGCCTTCGCCGATGACGCGGGCGCGGACGTCGCCGCCGCTGATCCGGATCGCGTCATTGGCGCGGTCGCCGACCTGCGCGTCGCTCTCGTCGGTGGCGCGGATATAGGTGCCGATGCCGCCGAACCAGAGCAGATCGACACGGGCCTTGAGGATCGCCGTCATCAACTCGGGCGGCGAGACCTCGGCTTTCGGCAAATCGAGCAGCTCCTGCAGCGCGGGCGAGAGCGGGATGCTCTTGGCCTGGCGCGAGAACACGCCACCACCGGCCGAGATCAGCGACTTGTCGTAGTCCTGCCAGGACGAGCGCGGCAGATCGAACAGGCGCTGGCGCTCGGCCAGCGATTTCGCCGCATCCGGGTCGGGATCGAGGAAGATGTCGCGGTGGTCGAAGGCCGCGACCAGCTTGATCGCCGGTGAGAGCAGCATGCCGTTGCCGAAGACGTCGCCCGACATGTCGCCGACGCCAGCGACGCTGAAGGGCGTCGTCTGGATATCGATGTCGATCTCGCGGAAATGGCGCTTCACCGCCTCCCAGGCGCCGCGCGCCGTGATGCCCATCTTCTTGTGGTCGTAGCCCTGCGACCCGCCGGAGGCGAAGGCGTCGCCGAGCCAGTGATGCTTTTCCAACGAGAGCGCGTTTGCCGTATCGGAGAAGGTCGCGGTGCCCTTGTCGGCGGCGACGACGAGATAGGGGTCGTCGCCGTCATGGCGCACGGTGTCGGGCGGGGGGATCACCGTCTCGCCGTCGAGATTGTCGGTGAGTTCGAGCAGGGTTCGGACGAAGATGCGGTAGCTCTCCGTGCCCTCAGTCAGCCAGGCCTGGCGATCGGAAGCCGGCGGCAGCTGCTTGGGCACGAAGCCGCCCTTGGCGCCGACGGGCACGATGACGGCGTTCTTGACCTGCTGCGCCTTGACGAGGCCCAGCACCTCGGTGCGGAAATCCTGCGGCCGGTCGGACCAGCGCAGGCCACCGCGGGCGACCTTGCCGTAGCGCAGATGAATACCCTCGACGCGCGGCGAATAGACGAAGATCTCGTAGAGCGGGCGCGGCAGCGGCAGCGAATCGACCTTCGCGCATTCGTACTTGATCGAGATCGTGCCGCGCGGCTGCCCGTCCGGGCCGATCTGGAAGAAGTTGGTGCGCAGGCCTGCGTCGATCAGGTTGACGAGGCGGCGCAGGATGCGGTCCTCGTCGAGGCTGGTGACGGCGTCGAGCGCGGTCTCGATGGCCTTGCGTTCGGCGTCGGATCTCGCAGTGCGCTGCGCCTCGCTCAGGCGTGGATCGAACTTGGCCGTGAAATAGGCGACCAGGCCGGAGGCAATCCCGGCATGGCGCGTCAGCGCGTCGGCGATGTAGTCCTGCGCATAGGGCGCGCCGACCTGGCGCAGATAGCGCCCGAGGGCGCGTAGCAACGCGGCCTCGCGCCAGGCGAGGCCGGCAGCGAGGACGAGCTGGTCGAAGCGGTCTGATTCCGCCAGGCCGCGGAACTGCGCCATCAGCGCGGCTTCGATGGTGGGGTCGAGGCTGATGACGTCGATCTCGCCGTCATCGGCGCGCTCGAGGGTCATGTCGTGCAGCCAGACGCGCACGCCGTCGCCGCCGTCGCCGGCCACCGGCTGCGGGGTGATGTTGTAGGTGCGCTCGTTGACGACGCGGAAGCCCATATTCTCCAGCACGGGTACGCGGGCCGAGAGCGAGATCGCGGCGCCGCGCGAGAACACCTTGAGGTTGGCTCGCGTCGCCGGGTCGCCCTCGCGCCGGTAGAGATTGACCGCGCGTGCGCGCTCGGCCGTCAGCTTCTGCAGGATGTCGATGTCGTCGAGCGTCTCGGCAGGCGAGAAACGGTCGCGATAGGCGGCGCCGAAAGCCTCGGCATAGCGCTCGGCCAGCGCCCTCGCGGCAGGGCCGGCGCGCTCCTGGTCGAGCACCTCCTTCAGCCCGTCGCTCCAGGTCCGCACGATCGCGGCGATGCCGGCTTCGAGCGTGGCGCGGTCGACCTTCGGGGTTTTGCCCTCGTCGCGGCCGATGATGTAGTGCGTGCGCGAGAGCGGCCCTTCCGGATAGGCCGGATAGGCCGCCGAAATGCGCCCCTGATAGATGCCGGCGAGGAACTCGCCGACGCGGCGACGGACCCGCGTGTCGTAGCGGTCCTTCGGGATGAAGACGAGAATCGAGACGAAGCGGTCGAACTCGTCGAGACGGGCGAGCGCGCGGATGCGAGGCCGCTCGGTGAGCTGGAGGATGGCGAGCGCAAAGCTTTCGAGCGTGGCGGCATCGATCTGGAACAGCTCGTCGCGCGGATAGGCGTCGAGCACGTTGATCAATGCCCGGCCGGAATAGCTCGCCGGGTCGAAGCCGATGTTCCTGGCGACGCGGGCGACCTTGAGCCGCAGATAGGGAATGGCGAGCGCGCTGCCGGTATAGGCGTTCGAGGTCAGCAGTCCCAGGATGCGCAATTCGCCGTCGAGCCGGCCATCGGGGGTGAACAGCTTGACGCCGACATAGTCGAGATGGACGCGGCGATGCACCCGGCTCTTGACGTTGGCCTTGGCGATGATCAGCGCCTGCGGCTTGGCCAGGAAGGCGCGGATCTCCGGCGTCACAGTGACCATCTCGCCATTCTTGCGCAGGACCTTGACGCCGGGGTCGCGCAGGATGCCGAGGCCGGAGCCTTCGATCGGGTCGGCGGCGGCGTCGCCGCCAGGAAAGCGATAGGCCCGGATGCCGAGCAGGGTGAAATTGTCGCCGGCGATCCATTCGAGGAACTGCAGGGCTTCGTTGACCTCGTCCTCCGGCAGCGGCGGCGGATTGGCGCGATAGGCCTGGATCACCTCGGTGATGCGGCCGCGCATCGCCGCCCAATCTTCGACCGCGAGCCCGACATCGGCATAGACGCGATCCAGCCCGGCACGGAGGCGATCACGGGCCTCGGGCGAATCGATCCGCTCCAGATGGATCTGGATCAGGCTCTCGCGGCGGGTGCCTTCCGGCGCGCGGCCGGCGGCCTCTCCGGCCAGCGAGACGAAGGCTCCGTCAGCAGCACGTGCGACGGCGAGGATCGGATGCGCGACGAGACGGGGCTCGTAGCCCTGCTCGGCTAGCTCCGCGAGCGTCGAATCGAGCAGGAACGGTTTGTTGTCGTTGATGACTTCGAGAATCGTGAGCTGATGGTCACGCCCCTGCGCATTGAAGCTGTCGTCGCGGAAGCGCAGGTTGATCGTCTCGGCGCGGCGCGGCGCGGCGAGATGCTCATAGGCGGCCGCAGCGGTCCGGGCGAGGAGATCCGCCGGCAGGGCTTCAAGGTCCTCGGCGACAGCGCGACCATAGAGCAGCCGCGGGAATTCCGGCGGCATCGAGCCGGGCAGGCCGGCAGCGGCAGCCTCGATCGCGGATACGGCCGCAGCCGCCGCATTGCTCACGCGCTTCCCCATAGTCCCACCCCTGTTATTTTGCCGCAGCGATGCCATAGGCTGTGCAGCCTTTCAATCTCGGCGCGACGCAGGGCGACGACCCGGACGACACGACAGGACCTAGCATGGCGAGCAAACATGACAAACCGAAGCCCGGCGAGCAGCCATTGCGGCAGGACATTCACGCTTCGGCCATGGCGCTCGACCTCAAGCCCGGCACGCTCGGCGCCGAGAACCAGGCCTATTTCGACAAATGCCTGGAGAAGCTCGGCTTCGTGCCGAACGTGCTGGTTGCCTATGCCCATGACGATGCCAAGCTCTCGGCCTTCGCCGCCTTCTACAATGACCTGATGCTGGCACCGTCCGGCCTGTCCAAGCTCGAGCGTGAGATGATCGCGGTCGCGGTCTCCAGCGTGAACCGCTGCTATTATTGCCTGACGGCCCATGGCGCGGCGGTGCGCCAGCTCTCGGAAGATCCGGTGCTGGGGGAGTTGATGGCGATGAATTATCGCGCGGCAGATCTGTCGCCGCGGCACCGGGCCATGCTCGATTTCGCGGTCAAGCTGACGGAGACGCCGCATCTGATCGGGGAGGCCGACCGGGCCGGCTTGCGGGCCGTCGGATTCGGCGAGCGCGACGTCTGGGACGTTGCCGCGGTCGCGGCCTTCTTCAACATGTCGAACCGGATGGCGTCGGCCGTCGATATGCGTCCGAATGCCGAGTATCACCGGCAGGCGCGCTGAGGCGGGCGAGCCCCGAGAAAGAAAAACGGCCGGCGCAAAACGCCAGCCGCTGAGTTGGCCTCGACTTGACTGGCCCGGCCCCACCAGATCTCCGGGGGGCTGGGGGGCTGACAAACCGAAGACCGGCGAAGCCGGGCCGTCGAGGCAACAATGCCATTCGAAACCCGCAACAGGGCGGGCGCTTGGCCTGATCGGGGCAAAATTGCGGCGATGCTGACGAAGCCGTGATTCCGGTTACGCGTGGGGCATCCCTTGAGCGCGCGGGCCGAACTGCGCCGATCCGGATCGCTTGCCAGCACAGCATCCTGGGCGCATCATCGGCCGCCTAGCAATCAGGACGGGGCTTCGCGGCCGTCGATCGGGAGGCGCAATGAGCGATAGCGATACGCCGCAATCGCATTCGACGGCCGGGGTGATTCCATTCCCGGCCGTATCCAGGCCGGCCGCGGTCACCTTCGACCGGCGGGAGCTTTCCGAACTGCTCAACCTTTATGGCCGGATGGTCGCCGCCGGTGAATGGCGCGACTACGCCATCGATTTCCGCAAGGATCACGCCCAGTTTTCGGTCTATCGGCGCTCCTCCGAGGTGCCGCTCTACCGAATCGTCAAGGATCCGGCGCTGGCCAAACGCCAGGGGGCCTATTCGGTGGTCGCCGCGACCGGCCTCGTGCTGAAACGCGGCAGTGAGCTCTCGCGGGTGCTGCGCGTGCTCGACAACAAGCTGAGCGTGGTCGGATAGGTCTATCCGCTAGGGTGCCGGCGGCGTCCGGTCGCCCTCACCCAATGCCTTCTGCATCAGCATTTGGTCGAGCCAGCGGCCATGCTTGAAGCCGACCTTCTCGGCGACGCCGATCAGGCGGAAGCCGGCGCGCTCATGCAGGCGGCGCGAGCCGACCGAGGCGCCGGTGCCGTCGCCGATCACGGCGATCATCTGGCGGAAGCCGCGGGTGGTGCACTCCGCCATCAAGGCGGTGAGCAAGGCGCTGCCGACCCCCGATCCTTGCGCCTCCGGTGCGATGTAGATCGAGTTCTCGACGGTCGTGCGATAGGCCGGGCGGGGGCGATAGGCGCCGGCATAGGCATAGCCGAGCAGTCGGCCGTCGCGCTCAGCCGCGAGATAGGGGTAGCCACCGGCCAGAACCGCCTGCTGGCGCCGCAGCAGCTCAGCTTCGTCGGGAGGCTCGATCTCCCAGGACGCGGTGCCGTTGAGCACGGCGTGCCCGTAGATCCGGGCGATAGCGGGAATGTCGGCAGGGGTGACCGGGCGGATCGAAAGCGGGGAGATCATGTATCGATCATGAGCCGCCGGCCCGCCAAAAGAAAAGCCCCGGCCGTGGGGCCGGGGCTCGATCCATCCGCATGACGGAGGCAATCAGGTCATTCGCTGCGGTTGCCGAAGAGCGAGAGCAGCATCTGGAACATGTTGATGAAGTTCAGGTAGAGCGACAGGGCGCCGTTCACCGAGAGCTTGGCAGCCGATTCCGCGTCCAGGTCGGAGTAGAGATACATCTCCTTCAGGCGCTGCGTATCCCAGGCGGTCAGGCCGGCGAAGACCAGGACGCCGATCGCCGAGATGGCGAAGGATAGCGCGCTCGAATGCATGAACAGGTTGACCACCGATGCGATCACGAGGCCGATCAAGCCCATGATCAGGAACGAACCCATGCCCGAGAGCGACTTCTTCGTGGTGTAGCCGGCGAGGCTGAGCGCCCCGAAGGCTGCGGCCGTGATGAAGAACACCTTGGTGATCGACTCGCCGGTGAAGACCACGAAGATCGACGACATCGACACGCCCATCACCGCCGCGAAGGCGAAGAACATGGCGCGCGCGGTCGAGGAGCTCATGCTCTCGGCCTTGAACGAGAAGAACAAGATGAAGGCCAGCGGGGCCAGCATCACGACCCATTTCAGCGGGCTGAGATAGATCGCCTGGCCAAAGGCCGTCAGCGCGGTGACCTTGCCGGTTGGCGAGACGCCGGCGATCGCCAGCATAGAGATGCCGATGGCGGCGAGACCGGTGATGGCCAGGCCGATCGACATGTTGTTGTAGACGCCGAGCATGAACGAGCGCAGGCCCTGATCCATCTCGACGGCGCTGGTCTGCTGTGCGCGGCCGGCACCCCAGACTGGAGCATTGCGGTCGAAGTTGCTCATGGAGCGAGTTTCCCCTGACAGTGATTCCGAAGACGGCATCGCCCTTGGCGATGGCCTGTCGTCGCGCACAATCGTGGCGATGCCCGGAATATGAGGGGCTTTGCCGGTTCTTACAAGGGGCCCGCATGGTTAAGGCGCCAGCGTTTATAGAAACGCGACGCCCAGACCATGCAAATTTACCTGCGTTTAATGTCTATCGTGAGTCGTTCATAGATAGTCATCATAAATTCCGCAGGTGAGAAGCCGGTGCTTTCGACAGTATTTTTACCGTCCCGGCGAGACCGAACAGGACGGTAACACCAATCGCGGCAGTCGCAGCCAGTAACGCGCCCGTGGGGTCACTGACGAATTCGATCTTCATCACTTGAGTCACGACGCCCCAACCCGCCAGAGCCCCCGCGACAACGCCGAACAGCGCCGAGACGAGGCCGATCGCCGCGTATTCAAGGGCGTACGACGAAAGTATGAAGCGACGCGTCGCGCCGAGCGTCTTCAGGATCATCGCGTCATAGAGCCGCGCACGCTGTCCGGCTGCGAGCGCCCCGCCCAGAACGAGCAGGCTGGCGGCGATGGCGAGGCCGGAAGCGCCCCGGATCGCGGTGGCGAGCTGGCTGACGATGGTGTTGATTGCCTCGAGCGCATCCTTGACCCGAACGGCCGTCACCGAGGGCAACTCGACGGCGAGCCGGCGCAGCAGGGCGGCGTCCGTGCTGCCTGCGCCATCGGGCCCCGGCGTGATCGTCGCGAGATTGGTATGCGGCGCGCCGGCGAAGGTGTTGGGCGAGAACAGCATCACGAAATTGATGCCGAGCGAGCGCCACTCGACCGCGCGAAAACTGGCGACGCGGGCGGTGATGTTGCGGCCGAGCACGTTCACCGTGAGCCTGTCGCCGATCTTGAGGCCGATGCCGGCGGCGTTCTGGGCGTCGAACGAGACGAGCGGCTCGCCGCGATAATCGGCCGGCCACCATTCGCCTTCGGCCAGCTTCGAGCCCTCGGGCATCTCCTGCGAATAGGTGATGCCGCGATCGCCATCGAGCACCCAGGCGGATTGCTCGGAGGCCTTGATGTCCTCCGCGCGGACGCCGTTCACCGAGACGATGCGGCCGCGCATCATCGGCACGCGGGCGAGCGTCGCACCGGGGCGCTCCTGATGCAGGACCGCATCGAAGCGGGCGGCCTCGGCATTCGGTATGTCGAGGAAGAAGAAGCTCGGCGCCTTCTGCGGCAGGGACTGGGTGAGCTGGCGGGTCAGGCTGGTGTCGATGAAGGCGAGCGCCGAGAGCAGGGCGACGCCGAGCCCCAGCGAAAGCACCAGCGAGGGGGTGAGCGCGCCAGGGCGATAGCTGTTGGCGAGCGCCATGCGCAGCGACGGATTCTTCGGCCGTGGCGTCCGGCGGGCGAGCGCCATCAACATCGTGGAGACGGCGCGCAGCAACAGGAAGATGCCGGTCATCACGCCGATATAGATCAGCGCGATGCGCCGATCGTATGCGAAGGCGAGCGCGACGCCGACGAGGCCGGCTAGCGCCAGAAGGCATATCGCGAGATAGATGGCGCGCGGCCGGCGCGCATCGGGCTCGATCTGGTCGCGGAACAGCGCCGAGACCGGCACGTCATGGGCGCGGCCAAGCGGCAGGATCGCAAAGACCAGCGCCGTCAGCAGCCCGTAGAGAGCGGCGACGCCCAGCTCCCCCGGCGCCAGCGTCGGCTCGAACGGCACCGGAAGAACCGATTGGAGCGCGGCGCCCAGGGCGAAGGGGGCGGCGGCGCCAAGCCCGAGGCCGATGGCGGTGCCGAGCACTGCGACCAGCATGACTTCGGTGAGATGGATCGCGACGACGCGGCCGCCGGTCGCGCCGACCGCCTTCATCGTGGCGAAGTCGAGCTTCTTGGCCTCGACGAAACGGCGCACCGCATTGGCCACGCCGACGCCGCCGACGAGCAGCGCGGTCAGGCCGACCAGGGTCAGGAACTGGGTGAAGCGTTCGAGATTGCGCTGGAAGCCCGGATTGGCGTTGGCGCGGGAGCGGATCTCCCAGCCGGCATCGCGCTGCTGCGTCCCGGCATCGGCGATGAGCGCCTCCAGCGCGGCATCGCTGGCTGCCTGCGGCGGCAGCGCGACGCGATAGGTCCAGCGCACCAGGCTGCCGGGCTGGAGCAAGCCGGTGGCGCGAAGAGCGTCCTGCGAGATCAGCAGGCGCGGACCGAAGCCGACGCCGGCGGCGATCTTGTCGGGTTCGGAGACGAGATTGGCGCGCAACTCTACCCGCGCCGCGCCGACCTTGACGACGTCGCCGGGCTTCAGATCGAGCCGGCCGAGGAGTACGGGGTCGGCGACCGCACCGAAGACGCCATCCTTCGCGGCGAGCAGGTCGGAAACAGGAGCTTTCGGCTCGGTGACAAGTTCGCCGATGCCGGGATAGCCGCCGTCGACCGCCTTGATCTCGACCAGGGCCGCGCCTTTTTCGCCGGCATTCGCCATGCCGCGCATCGTCGCGATGGTGGAAACCGTGCCCTTGCCCGCCAGGAAAGCGAATTCCTGCGGCGTCGCCTCGCGATGGATGAGGCTGAAGGCGGCGTCGCCGCCGAGAATGCGGCGGCCCTCGCGCGACAGGCCCTCGGTCAGGCCGCGTGAGGCGGAGGCGACGGCCGCGATCGTCATGACGCCGAGCGCGAGGCAGGCGATGAAGACGCCGAAGCCACGCAAGCCGCCGCGCAAATCACGCCAGGCGAGGCGAAGGGCGAGCCGGAAGCCGGATGTGCCGGAGGGTGCCGCCGGAACGGGCTTGACGGTTCCGTGCATGCTCAGGCCACCGCCGCATCGGCGCCGGCCGGGGCTTGCGTCTCGATCCGGCCGGCGCGCAGGCGCACAGTACGGTCGCAGAGCGCCGCCAGCGACAGGTCGTGGGTGACGAGCACCAGCGTGGCACCGCGCTCGCGGCGGAGCGCGAAGATCAGGTCGACGATGGAGCGTCCGGTGCTCTCGTCGAGATTGCCGGTCGGCTCGTCGGCGACGAGGATCGCAGGATTCGGCGCGACGGCGCGGGCGATGGCGACGCGCTGCTGCTCGCCGCCGGACAATTGGGCGGGGTAGTGGTCCATGCGATGGCCCAGGCCGACATTGCGGAGTTCCGCTTCGGCGCGGGCGAAGGCGTCGCCGGCTCCGGCCAGTTCCAGCGGCAGGGCGACATTCTCGCGCGCCGTCATGGTCGGGACCAGATGGAAGGATTGGAAGACGATGCCGATATGGCGGCCGCGGAAGACGGCGAGCCCGTCCTCGTCGAGCGCGCCGAGATCCTGGCCCGCGACCTTCACGCTGCCGGCATCGGGGCGCTCCAGCCCGGCCATGGTCATCAGCAAGGTCGACTTGCCCGAGCCGGACGGGCCGACCAGGCCGGTCGCCTGGCCAGCGGCGAGTGACAAAGAAACGCTCTTGAGGATATGGACGCGGGCGGCGGCACGCCCCAAACTAAGGTCGACATCCCGCAATTCGATCGCCGGCTGCTCGGTCGGTGGGACGCCCATATCGCTCATCATCCAATGATCCTGACTTCGATATCCATCAGCGTCCCTGCTCGCACCGAAACGCGGCCCGAGCGGGGCAAAACGCCGTCGCGCCCCATAAGCAGCCGATATGGGCGTGCCCGGGCGCTTGTCCAATCTCTCTGCGCCGCATTGTTGTGTTTCCTACTGTTTCCGGTTGCGAGCATGTCCCAGACTTCGGCCCAGACATCGACGCCGGCGCGCACCCTGAAAATCGTCGCGCTCGGCGACAGCCTGACCGCCGGCTACAACCTGCCGGGCAGCGCCGCGTTTCCGCCGGTTCTCGAGCAAGCGCTGCGCCAGAAGGGCATCGCTGTCGAAATCGTGAATGCCGGCGTCTCCGGCGACACGGTCCAGGGCGGGCTCGAGCGCCTCGACTGGTCGGTGGCCGATAGCACCGATGGCGTGATCCTGGAACTTGGTGCAAACGACGCGCTGCGCGGGCTCGATCCGGCGATGACCCGCAAGGGGCTGGAGACGATCATCACGCGGCTGAAGGCGCGCGGCATTCCGGTCCTGCTTGCCGGCATGTACGCGCCGCGCAATCTCGGCGCGGATTATGCAACGCTTTTCGACGGCATCTACCCCGAGCTTGCGAAGAGCCACGGGCTGGTGCTTTACCCGTTCTTCCTGGAGGGCATCGCGGGCGACCGCACGCTCAACCAGCCCGATCTGCTCCATCCCACGGCCGAAGGCGTCCGCGTCATCGTCCGCAACATCCTCCCCACGGTCGAGCGCTTCCTCGCGACGTTGCCGGCCAAACCCTGACGGGCCTGCCGGCCCGCCAGCCCCTCCTCTGCCCATCTGCTGACCGTGCGCCTTTCGCCGGCCGCTTCCGGAGTTGCTTTGCCATGGAATATCGTCGTCTCGGCCGCACCGATCTTAAGGTCTCGGTGATCTGCCTGGGAACCATGACCTGGGGCGAGCAGAACAGCGAAGCCGAGGGCCATGAGCAGATGGACTATGCCCTCGACCAGGGCGTGAACTTCTTCGACACGGCCGAACTCTACGCGATCCCGCCCAAGGCGGAGACGCAAGGCTCTACCGAGCGGATCATCGGGAGCTGGTTCAAGGCGCGCGGCAACCGCGACAAGGTCATCCTCGCCTCGAAGGTCTGCGGGCGCGGCGGCAACACCTGGTTCCGCGACGACAAGAGCCCGACGCGCGTCACCGCCAAGCAGATCCGGGAGGCGGTCGATAAGAGCCTGAAGCGGCTGCAGACCGACTATATCGACCTCTACCAGATTCATTTCCCCGAGCGGCCGATGCCCTGGGGCTCGAACCCGACGCGGTTTTCCAAGGCCGCCTTCGAGCGCCCGGACGACGAAACGCCCATCGCCGAGCAGCTCGACGCCTTCGCCGAGATCGTGAAGGAGGGCAAGATCCGCCATCTCGGGCTCTCGAACGAGAGCGCCTGGGGTACGATGAGCTTCCTGCAGGATTCGGCGGCGCGCGGGACGCCGCGTGTCCAGTCGATCCAGAACGCCTATAACCTGCTCAACCGGACCTTCGAGACGGCGCTGGCCGAGATCGCGATCCGCGAGGATGTCGGCCTGCTCGCCTATTCGCCGCTGGGGCAGGGCTTCCTGACCGGCAAATATCTCGACGGGGCAAGGCCCGCGGGCGCCCGCACGACGCTGTTCGATCGCGGCCAGCGCTACCAGACCGACGGCGCCGAGGATGCGATCAAGCGCTACATCGCCCTCGCTCGCGAGGTCGGGCTCGACCCGGCACAGATGGCGCTGGCCTTCGTCAATTCGCGCGCCTTCGTCACCGCCAACATCATCGGCGCGACGACGATGGCGCAGCTCAAGACCGACATCGCCTCGATCGGCGTGACGTTGTCGCCGGAGGTGGAAGCCAAGATCGACGCGATCCACCAGCTCGTCGGCAATCCCTGCCCGTAAAGCTGCGCTGACCGTCACGGTCGGGCTCGTCCCGACCATCCGCGTCTTCGCCGGCTGAGCGTCGCGTTCAAGACGTGGATGCTCGCCACAAAGGGCGAGCATGACGGGCGGTGTTATCGATCCCTGTTGAAGAAGGCGGCAGGTGCCCGGCTTTTCGTCTCGCCAGAGTCACAAAAAGCTGGCACTGATTCGTCATGCCGAGGCTGTTCACAGCTCTGGAGATTCCCGCCGAGGTCGCCTCGGCCCTGACGCTGCATCGCGGCGGGCTGGCCGGGGCGCGCTGGATCGATCCGGCCGACTATCACATCACCCTGCGTTTCCTCGGCGATGTCGACCGGCGCACGGCGAATGATCTGGACGAGTTCCTGGCGGATATCCGCAGCTATCCCTTCGAGGTGACGCTGGATGCGCTCGGCAGCTTCGGTGGTGACAAGCCTCGCGCCGTGTTCGCGCGGGTGCAGCCGACGCCGCGGCTGACGGAGCTTCAAACCGATCTCGAACGGCTGATGCGCCGGCTCGGGCTGCCACCGGAAGGGCGCAAATTTGTGCCGCATGTGACGCTTGCACGCTTGCGCGATACCTCGCCGGTCGATGTCGCGCATTATCTCAGCCTGCATCCGATCGTCCGCCCGATCAGCTTCACCGCCCGTCGGCTCGCCCTGATGTCGTCCCGCGATTCGGTCGGCGGCGGTCCCTATGTGCTGGAAGCGGCCTATCCGCTCGGGCCGTCCTACCCGAACCGGCCGCTGCGGGGCGAATTCCAGCGGAGGTGACGATGCCCAAGCGACTGGCCCCCGAGGCCCGCGAGGAAGCGCTGACCACGCTGACCGGCTGGAAGCTGGTCGAGGGGCGCGAGGCCATCACCAAGCGTTTCGTGTTTCGCGACTTCAACGAGGCGTTCGGCTGGATGACCCGGGTCGCGCTGCTCGCCGAAGCGATGAATCACCACCCCGAATGGTTGAACGTTTATCGCACGGTCGAGGTGACGCTCTCGACCCATGACGCCGGCGGGCTGACCGAACTCGACGTGAAGCTCGCCCGCGCCATCGACGCTTTGGGAAAATAGCTCCGACCTACGAGAGCGATCATCGTGGGACCCAGCTACTCGGCCCAGCCGCAGGCCCGCAGCGCGGCCCGCATATGCTGGGGCGGCGGCGCCTCGATGCGGATCGCCGGCTTCTTGCGGTAGAGCGGAACGGTGATCGCGCGGGCATGGAGCTGCAGGCCCGGGCCGCCCTCGCGCGGGGCATCGCCATAGATTTCGTCGCCCAGCATCGGCCAGCCCGAGGCGGCGCAATGCACGCGGAGTTGGTGGGTGCGGCCGGTGAGCGGTTCGAGTTCGAGCCAGGCGAGTGGGCCGGCTTCGCCCTGGCCGCGCCCGAGCACGCGATAGCGCGTCTGCGAGGGCAGGCCGTCGGGATCGACCTTCATCCACCAACCGCGATCGGGCGCGCGCTTGCCCAGGGACAGATCGATCAGCCCCTCGTTGGTTTCAGGGCTGCCCTGGACGATCGCCCAATAGGTCTTGTCGATCTTGCCATCGCGAAACATCTGGTTGAGCTCGGCCATGGCGCGGGGATGGCGGCCGAGGATGAGGCAGCCGGAGGTGTCCTTGTCGAGTCGGTGCGCCGCTTCCGGCCGCCGTGGCAGGCCAAAGCGCAGCGCGTCGAGATGGTCGGTCAGGACGGGGATGACGCGCCGCTTGGCCTGCGGACCGCGATGCGAGGGGAGGCCCGCGGGCTTGTCGATGACGAGCATCATCGCGTCGCGATAGAGCAGCGCGAATGGCAGCGGCGGCTCTTCGCGTGACGCCAAGGCCTCGCCTGGTCGGGAAATCTCTGGTCGGTCGGGCGTTGTCATGGCATTGCGCTAGCGAAGGCCACCCTGCGGTGCAAGCACGAGAAGCTGCGCGGC
This sequence comes from Allobosea sp. GW822-FHT03F07, assembly GCF_058801345.1. Classification (NCBI taxonomy): domain Bacteria; kingdom Pseudomonadati; phylum Pseudomonadota; class Alphaproteobacteria; order Hyphomicrobiales; family Alloboseaceae; genus Allobosea; species Allobosea sp. GW822-FHT03F07. The sequence continues at coordinate 36,970 of NZ_JBXAND010000014.1, read as the reverse complement.
AAGGCCACGGGAAGAGTTGATGAGCGAGAACGAACCGAAGAAGCGCGGCTTCTTTTCGAGATTGTTCGGCAGCGAGCCGGAGCCTGCGACGCACGCGATGGTCGTGCCACCGGCGCCTGCTGAGGCTCCGCGCGAGGCCCCGGTCGAAGACGGGCCGATCGCGCCCGACCTGCTGACGGGCGAAGCGGCGCCGCTGCCGATCGCGATGCCGGAGCCAGCTTCCGTGCAAGCCGCGTCGGTGATGGCGCCGGCCGTCGCCGCTCCGCCCGAGCCGAAGCGGAGCTGGTGGCGCCGGCTGACCGAAGGGCTGTCGCGGACATCCTCGGCGCTGACGACCGGGATCACCGACCTCTTCACCAAGCGAAAGCTCGACGCCGGCACCCTCGAGGATCTCGAAGACATCCTGATCCAGGCCGATCTCGGCCTCGCCACGGCCGCCCGCGTCGCCAAGGCGGTGGGCGAAGGCCGCTACGACAAGCAGATCGAGCCGGCCGAGGTCAAGGCGATCCTGGCGCGCGAAGTCGAGGCGATCCTGACGCCGGTCGCGCTGCCGCTTGCGATCGACGCCACGAAAAAGCCGTTCGTGATCCTGATGGTCGGGGTCAACGGCTCGGGCAAGACGACGACGATCGGCAAGCTCGCCGCCAAGTTCCGGGCAGAAGGCAAATCCGTGATGCTGGCGGCTGGCGATACCTTCCGTGCGGCGGCGATCGAGCAGCTCAAGGTCTGGGGCGAGCGGACGGGTGCCGACGTCATCGCCGGCAACCAGGGAGCCGATGCTTCGGGGCTCGCCTTCGAGGCGCTGCAGAAGGCGAAGGCCGCGGGCACCGACGTGCTGCTGGTCGACACCGCCGGGCGGTTGCAGAACAAGGCAGGGCTGATGGATGAACTCGCCAAGGTGGTCCGCGTCATCCGCAAGCTCGATCCGGAAGCGCCGCATGCGGCCTTGCTGGTGCTCGATGCGACCGTCGGCCAGAACGCCGTCAGCCAGGTCGAGGCCTTCCGCGAGACGGCCGGCGTCACCGGGCTGGTGATGACAAAGCTCGACGGCACGGCGCGCGGCGGCATTCTGGTGGCGCTGGCGGCGAAGTTCGGCCTGCCCGTGCATTTCATCGGCGTCGGCGAGAGCGTCGACGATCTGGAGCCGTTCTCGGCGCGCGATTTCGCGCAGGCCGTGGCGGGATTGGGAGAGGCGGCGTGACGAGCGACAATGGAGCAGACACCGCAGAGGCGGTGACGGAACGGGCATTGACCACCCGCAACGTCCACCCGCTGCTCAAGCTGGCGCTCGAATTCGGGCCGCTGGCGATCTTCTTCTTCGCGAACTCCTATGGCGACCGGCTGTTCGGCGTGACGAGCGATCGGCGCATCTTCGTCGCGACCGGCATCTTCATTGCGGCCTCGCTGATCGCGCTCGCGCTGTCGCGGATCCTGATGGGCTATCTGCCACGCATGGCTATCGTGAATGCCGTCGTCGTGACCGTGTTCGGCGGGCTGACGATCGCGCTCGACGACGCCTTCTTCATCAAGGTGAAGCCGACCATCGTGAACGCTCTGTTCGGCTGTGTTCTGCTGGGGGGCCTCTGGTTCGGCCGTTCGCTGCTGGCACTGGTGCTGGAGACGGTACTGCAGCTCGACGAGGCTGGCTGGCGCAAGCTGACCCTGCGCTGGGGCCTGTTCTTCTTCGTGCTGGCAGCTTTGAACGAGATCGTCTGGCGCACGCAGACGCAGGATTTCTGGGTCGCCTTCAAGGTCTGGGGCGTGATGCCGCTGACGATGGCGTTCGCGCTGGCGCAGACGCCGCTGATCCTGAAGCACGAGATCAAGCCGGCCAAGGCCGCCGAATAGCGCGATCTTGCCATTTGGCGTGGTATCTCCCATTTTACGCCAGATGGGAGGTATGGCGATGAGCGCCTTGCTGCATGTCGACACCGCCGCACGGGACTTCGCGCCGGAGCCGATCTCCGATGCGGAGGCGGTGGCGATGCTGCGGGCCGCCGTCAACCTGTTCCGGCTCTGGCGGCTGACCGACGAACAGGCTGCGACGCTGCTCGATCTTCCCCCACGGAGCTACAGCCGGTGGAAAGCGGGGCAGATCGGCCGCATCTCGCGCGACGGCAAGGCCAGGCTCTCGAACCTCATGGGCATCCACAAGGCGCTGCGCATCATCTTCCGCGAACCGCAGCGCGGCTATGACTGGATCCAGTCTGCGAATGCCGACTTCGGCGGCCGCTCCGCGTTGCAGGTCATGCTCGGCGGCGAACTGACCGATCTGATGCGCGTCCGTCGCCATCTCGACGCCGAGCGGGGCGGCTGGTGACAGATGCGGCCGGCATCCCCGTCGCCGAGATCGACTGGCGAGGTGCGGTGCGGATCATCCGGAGCGTGTTTCCGCCGATCGACCTGTTCGAGGACATCGCCGACCCAGCCGACTGGCCGCTCTTGCTCGCTGCCGAGCAGAGGACCAATCCGCGGCTGATGGAATCGGTCGGCAATCTCGACCTGGTGCCGCCTGGGCGGCGGGTGTCCGGTCCCGGTGCGAGCTGGCTCATGGCGCCCTTCACCCATGTCAGCCTGGATCGCCCGAGCCGCTTCTCGGCCGGGCGCTTCGGCGTGCTCTATGCCGGCGAGTCGTTTGGCGTCGCGCTGTTCGAAACGATCCACCATCATTCCCGTTTCATGGCGGCGACACGGCAGCCTCAGGGCTGGACCTCGCAGTTCCGCGAAGTCCTGATGGACGTGAAGGCGAGTCTGCATGACCTGCGCGGACCGGAGGCCGACGCCGCGTGCCTGCTTCCGGATGACTATTCGGCGAGCCAGGCGCTGGGGACAGAACTGCGCGCTGCGGGATCGGAAGGCGTCGTCTATCCAAGCGTGCGGCAACCCGGCGGGCAATGTGTCGGGCTGTTCTATCCGGATTGCGCGGCGAACCCGACGCAGGGACGCCATCTCGATTATCACTGGGATGGCGAGCGCGTGGATCTCTATCGCGATCGCAGCGCCAACACCGTCTACCGCATCGTGCAGGAGGATGACGGGGGAGGCGGATAGGCGAGGCTGCGTGCCGCCTCGTGGCTATTTCGGTGCCATGCGGAGCGCACCGTCGAGCCGGATCGCGCTGCCGTTCAGCATGTCGTTCTCGACGATGCTGCGGACGAGGGCTGCATATTCCGATGGTCTGCCGAGGCGCGAGGGGTGCGGCACCGAGACGGCCAGCGAATTACGGGCTTCCTCGGGCAGGCCGTCGAACATCGGCGTCTCGAACAGGCCGGGCATGATCGTCATGACGCGGATGCCGGCGGATGCGAGTTCGCGGGCGATCGGCAGCGTCATCCCGGCGACGCCGGCTTTCGAGGCGGCATAGGCGGCCTGGCCGATCTGGCCATCCTCGGCCGCGATCGAGGCGGTGCAGATGAAGACGCCGCGGCCGCCATCGGCCGTCACCGGTTCGAGGCCGGCCAGCGCCGCGGCCGATTTCGCGATCACGCGGAAGGTCCCGGTCAGATTGATCGCGACCGCCTTCTCGAACAGGGCACTGTCATGGGCGATCAGCTCGCCCGTCTCGCGCTTCTTCGAGACGATGCGGCGGCCGGGCGCGATGCCGGCGCAGTTGACGACGATCCGGGCGACGCCGTGGGCGGCCCGGGCCGTTGCCAATGCCTGATCGACCGAGGCTTCGCTGGTCACGTCGCAGGCGACGAAGAGGCCGCCGATCTCGGCTGCGACCTTCTTGCCGCGCTCGGCATTGAGGTCGAACAGCGCAACCTTCGCACCCTGTCCGGCGAGCATGCGGGCGGTGGCCTCGCCGAGGCCCGAGGCACCGCCGGTGACGATGGCGGCGATGGAGGAATCGAGCTGCATCGGGCGTGTCCTGATCGTGGCGGGTCCAGAGAAGCGTTTAAGGCGCGGGCGAAGCGGCTCCAAGCGTGTTTATGCGCAGGGCTCTTGTGCGGCGCTTCGGCGGGGCCACATCTTTCGATATTGCGCGCGGATTCCGATCGGGGAATCATGCCACTTTCTTCACTGGCCCTCAGGAGGGGCTGTCATGAGCGACGGTTTCACCTCCCGCTTCACGGCGGAGGAGATGGCTGCGATCCGCAAGAGCCTGCGCGACGAGGCGCGCTTCGGCTCAGAATTCCTCGCCCGGCTGAAGCGCGTGGCGAAGCGGGTTCCCTTTGCCGAGGATCTGCTGGCGGCCTGGATTTGCACGCGCGATCCAGCGACCCCGCGGCGTGTCCGGATGACGCTGCTGGCGGCTCTCGGTTATTTCGTGCTGCCGGTGGATGCGCTGCCCGATATCATGCCGATCCTCGGCTTCACCGACGATGCGGCGGTGATCGCGGCCGCTCTGGCGGCGGTCGCCGGCTCGATCACGCCCGAGCATCGCGAACGGGCCAGGAAGGCGATGTCGGACCTCTGAAATTCAGAAGGTCAGGACGACCTTGCCCTTGGCCTTGCGGTCGCCGATCAGCGCATAGGCTTGCACCCAGCGCTCGAGCGGGATCTCCGCATGGACATGGGCGCGGATATGGCCGCCGGCCGCCCAGCCCAGCAACCGCTCCATGTTGCGGCGTTGGGCGGAGGGTTCGCGCTGGACGAATTCGCCCCAGAACACGCCGCGCAGGTCGCAACCCTTCAGCAGCAGCAGGTTGAGCGGGATTTTGGGAATGGTGCCGCCTGCGAAGCCGACGACGAGATAGCGGCCCTCCCAGGCCATCGAGCGGACCGCGGGCTCGGTCAGATCGCCGCCGACGGTGTCGTAGAGCACGTCGACGCCGCGGCCGCCCGTGAGCCGGCGCAGGCCCGCCCTGATATCCTCGGTGGTATAGTCGATCTCCTCCTGCGCGCCGTGCTCGCGGGCAAGTTCGAGCTTGTCGGCCGAGGAGGCGCAGGCGATGACATGGGCGCCGAGCAAGGCCCCGATCTCGACCGCTGCGAGGCCGGCGCCACCGGCCGCGCCGAGGATCGCGAGCGTCTCGCCGCCTTTCAGCGAGGCGCGCTGGACCAGCCCGTGCATCGCCGTGCCATAGGTCACGAAAAGCCCGGCCGCCTGCGAATCCGTGAGCGAATCCGGCACCCTGACTGCGCCTGCGGCTGGGACGATGACGCGTTCACGGGCCGCGCCATAGCCGAGCCAGGCGGCGACGCGGTCGCCGACATGCCAACCCATGACGCCCTCGCCGACTGCGGCGACCGTTCCCGCGCATTCGGCCGAGGGCGAGAAGGGCAGGGCCGGCTTGGTCTGGTAGCGGTTCTCGATGATCAGCGTGTCGAAGAAGTTCAGCGCGGCAGCCTTGACCGCGATGGCGATCTCGCCGGGGCCGGGCTGCGGTTCGGGAAGGTCGCGGATGACCAGCGTCTCGGCCGGTCCGTGGTTCTCGCAGAGCAGTGCCCTCATCGTCGCGTCACCCGTCGCACTCAAGTCCGCAAGCCGCAGTTCTTACAGCCCGAATGTGCCATGGGCTCCCGGCGAACGAAACAGCCTCGCGGCCGCTGCTGGCATTCGCATTTTCGCCAGGATCGTGACACTCTATGCGCTTGCCTCCCGCCATCGCGCCCACTGAAGGTGTGGTAAAGGCAGTGTTAAGATTTTTAATGACTGATGGCGGTCCATGAATATCTCGTCTTTCCGCTCCGGCGTTGCCGCCTCGCCCCGCCCGACTCTCCTGCTCGCCATGCTGGCAGCCTGCGTGGGCATCGCCCTCACCTCGACGAACGCGACGGCGCAGCGCGCCAAGGCCGCAGCGCCTGCGGCAACGCCCGCCGCGGCCGGCCAGGGCCAGGCGATGCTCCTGGAAACCGCCGGCAAATGGCAGGCCTTCTCCTCGCAGCAGGGCCGTGCCAAGGTCTGCTACGCGCTTTCGAAGGCGGAAAGTCGCCTTCCGGCCAATCTGAAGGATGTAGAAGGCCTGCTCTTCGTCGCGACCCGCCCGACCGAGGGCGTGCGCAACGAGATCAGCTTCGTGCTGAATTTCGACCTCAAGGAAGATGTCGAGCATCAGGCGCTGATCGGCTCCGAGCGTTTCGCGTTGGTCGCCAAGGGCCAGAACATGTGGCTCAAGAATCCGGCCGAGGAGCCGCGCATGCTCGATTCGCTGCGCAAGGGTTCGGCGCTCGAGATCAAGGGCACGTCGAAGCGTGGCAATCCGACCGCTGACAAATATTCGCTCGCGGGCATGAATCAGGCCGTGAAGCGCGCCGAAGACGCTTGTAAGTAGCACGGTTCGGCACTCCGCTTCCGCTCGGAGTTCTTGGGTCATCCCGGACAAGCCGCGCAGCGGCGCCGATCCGGGATCCATTCCGGAGCCTATCGGGATTGGCGTTCCGGAACGGATCTCGGGTCTTTGCTTCGCTGCGCCCGGGATGACGGAGAGGTGAAACAGGCGCGATTTCGCGGCCGGGCGTTCTTGTGCTATGAGCCGCGGACATTCGGGCCTGTGTTGCCCGATCCGAGCCAGAGTTCCGATGACCTTGTCCGTTCTTGAACCCGCCGCGCCAGCGGCCGAACCCGTTTTGCAGCGCCTGTCGCTGGTCGGGCGCACGCGTGCCGGCCTGAACGACGCGCTGGCCGAGATCGGTGTGCCCGAGAAGGAACGGCGCATGCGCGTCGGCCAGCTCTGGAACTGGATCTATCACTACGGCGTGCGCGATTTCGCAGCGATGACGACGATCGGCAAGGGCCTGCGCGGGCAGCTTTCCGAGCGTTTCACGCTCGACCTGCCCGAGGTCACGGCCGAGCAGGTCTCGACCGACGGCACCCGCAAATGGTTGCTCAGGATGGCACCGACCGGCCCGCGCGACCGTGGCGCCGAGATCGAATGCGTCTATATCCCCGAGGTCGATCGCGGCACGCTCTGCGTCTCCAGCCAGGTCGGCTGCACGCTGACCTGCACCTTCTGCCACACCGGCACGCAGCGCCTCGTGCGCAACCTGACGACGGAGGAGATCGTCGCGCAGCTGATGGTGGCGCGCGACCGGCTCGGCGATTTCCCCAACCGCGTCGCGCCGGACGGTGCCTTCGTTCCCAATGATGGCGGGCGCTTCGTCTCCAACATCGTCTTCATGGGCATGGGCGAGCCGCTCTATAATTTCGACGGCGTGCGCGATGCGATCGACGTTATCTCCGACAATGAGGGGCTCTCGCTCGGGCGCCGCCGCATCACCGTCTCGACTTCGGGCGTCGTGCCGCAGATCGGGCCGCTCGGATCCGAGATGGGCACGATGCTGGCGATCTCGCTGCATGCGGTGCGCGACGATCTGCGCAACGAACTCGTGCCGCTGAACAAGAAGTACCCGATCAAGGACCTGCTCGAGGCCTGCCGGACCTATCCGGGCGTCTCGAACGCGAAGCGCATTACCTTTGAGTACGTCATGCTCAAGGGCGTGAACGACAGCGACGCCGAGGCGCGCGAGCTGGTGCGCCTGCTCAAGGGCATTCCGGCCAAGATCAACCTGATTCCGTTCAATCCATGGCCCGGCACCCGCTACGAATGCTCGGATTGGGACCGGATCGAGCGTTTTTCCGAGATCGTCTTCCGCGCCGGCTATGCCTCGCCGGTCCGAACGCCGCGCGGGCGCGACATCCTGGCCGCCTGCGGCCAGCTCAAGAGTGAGACGGAAAAACTCTCCGCGCGCGCGCGGCTCATGCTGGAGCAGGGCGAGGCGAGCGGCGCCGCGGTCGCCGGCTGACCGCCATGCTGCGCTGGCTGCTCTTGATTCCCTTCGCGCTGGTCATGGCGATGGCTGCCGGTCTCGTGGCGATGATGGTCGCCAGCGTCGTCTCGCCCGGCATCGCGCTCCTGATCGGCGGCGGCTTCGAGCGCCTGCTCGATGCGTTGTTCGGCTTGGCCGAGAGCGGCGTCGATCCGGGACCGACCGCCCTCGCGGCCTTCTCCCTGCTGGGGCGGCTCGGCTTTGCGATCATCGTCGCGCCGGTCGTGCTCGTCGCCGTCGCTTCGGAGCTGTTTTCCCTGCGCAGTGGATTGATCCAGAGCGGGCTGACGGGCCTGCTGGCGGCGCTTCTGCCGCTCGCCCTGCTCGGACTGACGCGCACGCCGACCGGTGCCGAGGTCCAGATCATCGGCGCGCTGGTTCTGGTCGGAGCAGCGACGGGCTTCGTCTACTGGCTGATTGCCGGGCGCGGGGCAGGCGGCGAGCGGGCCACCGCCTGATCTGCCGCCTCTGCAGGCTCAATCCCCGATCGCGACGCCCTCCCGGCGCCCATCCGCCCCGCCGATGAAGCCTTCCGGCGTCTTCACGATGGCCTGGATGCCCGAGGTCATCTCGAGCAGGCGGACTTCGTGGCCCTTCGCCTCCAGCGCAGCCTTCCAGCCTTCGGCCTCGGTGCCCTTCTCAAGCTCGGTCGGACCGTTGCGGCTGCCGAAATTGCCGAGATCGACGGCGGCCTGCGGGTCCATCTTCCAGTCGAGCAGCGCCACCAGCGTCTTGGCGACATAGCCGATGATCTGGCTGCCGCCGGGCGAGCCGACGACGGCGTAGAGCCGGCCGAAGGCGTCGAAGACCAGCGTCGGCGCCATCGAGGAGCGGGGGCGCTTGCCGGGCTCGACACGGTTTGCGACGGGCTTGCCGTCCTCTTCAGGCAGGAAGGAGAAATCGGTCAGCTCGTTGTTGAGCAGGAAGCCGCCGGCCGTCATCAGCCGCGCGCCAAAACCGTCCTCGATCGTCGTGGTCATCGAGACGGCGTTGCCGTCGGCATCGACCACGGAGATGTGGCTGGTGCCGTTCTCGATGCCTTCCGAGGGGGCCAGCAGCTGCGCGCGTTTGTTCGGCGGCTCGCCGGGCTTGGCGCGCCCCCTCGAGCGCTCGGGGCTGACGAGGGCTGCGCGCGAGCGGATGTAGTCGCGGTCGATCAGCCCGGCGAGCGGAATGCCGATGAAGGCGGGGTCGGCGAGATAGAGATTGCGGTCGGCGAAGGCGAGACGGCCGGCCTCGGAAAACCAGTGCGCGGCCTCCGCGCCGGCACCGAGGCGGGCGAGCGGCTGTGTTTCGAGGATGCCCAGCATCTGCTGCACGGCGACTGCTCCCGAACTCGGCGGCCCCATGCCGCAGATGCGCCAGACGCGGTAGGCGCCGCAGACCGGCTCGCGCTGCTCGACCCTGTAGGCGGCGAGGTCCTCCAGCGTGATGTCGCCGGGATTGGTCGGGTGGCCGGTGACGGTCACGACGATGTCGCGGGCGATCTCGCCCGCATAGAAGGCGTCAGTGCCCTTCTCCGCGATCGTGCGCAGCGTCGCGGCGAAGGCCGGGTTTCGCAGCGTCGTGCCGACGGTCCTGGCCTTGCCGTCAGTCTCGTAGAAATAGGCGGCGGCGCGGGCGTCCTTCGCGAGGCTCTTCTCGCCGGACAGGAGCCCGTTCAGGCGCGGCGAGATGGCAAAGCCGTCTTCCGACAGCTTGATGGCGGGCGCAAGCACCTGCGCCCAGGGCAGGCGACCCCAGCGGCGGTGAGCGTCTTCGAGCAGCTTGAGCGTGCCGGGGACGCCGACCGAACGCCCGCCCACGACCGCATCGACAAAGCGCATCGGCTTGCCGTCAGGGCCGATGAAGCGGTCGAGCCTGGCGGTGCGAGGGGCAGTCTCGCGGCCATCCAGCGTCACCAGCCGCTTTCCGGCCTCGTCCCAGTGCAGCATGAAGGCGCCGCCGCCGATGCCGGAGCTCTGCGGCTCGACCAGATTGAGCACGAGCTGGATAGCGATCGCCGCATCGGTGGCGCTGCCGCCGGCACGCAGGATGTCGCGCCCGGCGCTGGCGGCCAGCGGGTTGGCTGCCGCAACCATGAAGCGCTGGGCGGTGCCATGCGCTTTGACGGTGCGGCCGGTCGAGGCCTCCGGTGCAGGTGCGAGCGTCTGCGCGCCTACGGGGTTGGCCGGCATTGCTGCGACCAGCAGGGCGAAGGCGAGGAGGCTACGGAGTGGAACGCGATGACCCGGAAAAGAATGCATGGCCCGAACTCCCCGCGGACGATCTCGCCGGCAGAGTAGCGTAAGCGTCGGATCGTGCCACGCCGCATTCGGCAACCCCGCATTCGTCTTGGAGCGGTCGTCGCCGGGCGCTAAGGTCCGAATCCTCGTTTTCCGAGACGCTGCCAAAGGGGCTCCGGCATGTCGCTTGTTCCGTCCACGATCCTTCGCCGCCCTCTTGCCGTGCTGGCGGCTGCCCTGCTTGGGCTGGGGCTGGCCGGCTGCGGCATCAACAACGTGCCGACGCTGGAGGAAAAGGCCAAGGCCAGCTGGGGCGAGGTGCAGAACCAGTATCAGCGCCGTGCCGACCTGATCCCCAACCTGGTCGAGACGGTGAAGGGCTATGCCGCGCAGGAGCGCGAGGTCCTGACCGCGGTGGTGGAAGCGCGCGCCAAGGCGAGCCAGGTCAAGGTCGATGCCTCGACCATCACCGACCCCGTGAAATTCAAGGAGTATCAGGATGCGCAGAACCAGCTCAGCGGCGCGCTTGGGCGGCTGCTCGTGACGGTCGAACGCTATCCCGATCTGAAATCGAACCAGAACTTCCTTGCCCTGCAATCGCAGCTCGAGGGCACGGAGAACCGCGTCGCCGTGGCGCGGCGCGACTACATCCAGGCGGTCCAGGCCTTCAACACGGAAATCCGTACCTTCCCGGGTGTGATCTGGGCGCGCCTGTTCTGGGGCGCCAAGGCGCTGGAGAGCTTCACCTCCACGGCGGGAGCAGAGAAGCCTCCGACGGTGAAGTTCTAAAACGCCCGTTGCTCTCTTCGATGACCAGCAGGCGCGTGAAACGCGGCGAACCCTCTCCCGCGGGGAGAGGGCAGGGTGAGGGGTCGGCCCTTCTGCGCATGATGCGCGACATTGCCGCGTCGTGCCGTCGGCTTGGTGCTTCGCTCGTCCAACAGCCGACACCTCACCCCTACCCCTCTCCTTACAGGAGAGGGGTTCTCCGTCGTGTTTCCGCGTTTCTGTTGCTGCTGTGCTGGAGCGGCCTCGTCCTCGCGGCCGAGCCGACCTATCCCGCTCTCACCGGGCGGATCGTCGACGGCGCCAACCTGATCGCGCCCGAGGCGCGCCAGCGGATCGAAGGCAAGCTCAAGGCGCATGAAGACAAGACCTCGGACCAGCTCGTGGTCGCGACGGTGCCGTCGCTGCAGGACGTCACGATCGAGGACTATGCCAACGGCCTGTTCCGGTTCTGGAAGCTCGGCCAGGCCAAGACCAATAACGGCGTCTTGCTGCTGGTCGCGCCGAAGGAGCGCAAGGTCCGGATCGAGGTCGGCTACGGGCTCGAAGGCGCGCTGACGGACGCTCTCTCCAAGGTCATCATCACCACTGCGGTCGCGCCGAAGTTCAAGGCGGGCGATTTCGCCGGCGGCATTGAAGGCGGAGTCGACGCGATCCTGAGCATTCTCGCGGGGGATGCCGAGGAATGGCAGAGGCGCGCCAGCGTCCGCAGCGACGACACTTCGGTCGTCGAAGTCATTGCGATCATCTTCGTGATGCTGATGATCTTCGTCCTCATCACCGCCTTCATGAACGAATTCCGCGGGAATGGCGGTGTGCGGCGTCATCGGATGCGCGATGGTCGCTGGGTGACGCTGCCACAGAGTTCCGGCTGGAGCACCGGCTCGGGTTCGAGCGGTGGCGGCTGGAGCTCGGGGTCCAGTTCCGGAGGCGGCTTTTCGGGTGGAGGCGGGTCGTCGGGCGGCGGCGGCGCCTCGGGAGACTGGTAATGGACGAGCAGGACCGGGACGCTATTGCCGAGGCCGTGCGGCAGGCCGAGAGCGCGACGGCGGCCGAGATCGTGGTGGTGATCGATCACGCTGCGTCGAGCTATCGGACGGTGCCGGTGGTGATGGCCCTTTCGCTGTCGCTGCTCGTGCCCTGGCCATTGCTGGCTATGACGACGATTAGCGCGCCCCGCATCTTCCTGGTTCAGATCATTTGCGCGGCGCTGCTGCTCGCCGCGCTGCTCTGGTATGGTCGCGGCGGTCGTTTCGTGCCGGGCTTCGTCAAGCGCGGGCGCGCCCATGACGTGGCGCTGCGGGAATTCACCGCGCGCGGCCTGACGCGAACCCGCCAGCGCACCGGCGTGCTGCTCTATGTCGCTATCCAGGAGCGCTATGCCGAGATTCTCGCCGATACCGGCATCGAGGGCAGGGTTGATCAGGCCGTCTGGGACGGGATCATCGAGTCTCTGCTCGTGGCCGCCCGCGAGGACCGGCTGCGGGACGGGCTGGTTGACGCCGTGCGTGCCACCGGGGCGGTGCTGGCGAACCATGCACCGCGTACGCCTGATGACGTCGACGAGCTGCCGAACAAGGTGGTGATTCTCTGAACGCTTGTCAGCGCGGGCTGCGCGAGGCACCCAGAATCGCGCCGGGCATCATGCCGTATTTACCGATCTGCTCGGCCTGAACGATGACGACATAGCTGTCCGCCTCCGGCACCTGCGTCGTGGCGAGCGCTGTGGTCAGCGTCGCCTCCTTACCGTCCCAGTCGCCGATGCGGGTCATGCCGCGCACGACATTGGCGTAGGAGACGGTCTTGCCCTGATTCTCGCCGCGCGTGATCGGCACTGTCACAAGGCGCGTCGTCGCCACGACCCAGACGCCGGCGGTCCGCTCGACGGGGACGTCAAGCGGCGCGAGACGGACCTGCAACGTGCCGGCATCTTCCTTCAGGGAGAGCTTCGTGACGAAGCCCGTGCCCGACGGCTGTTTCACCGCTCGTTCAATCTCTACCCTATCAGAGCCGACGACATGCGAGGCACCGTTGATTACGGCCTGGGGCGTATAGACCTGTCCGTCGCCCCGCGCCTTGGCGTAGAACTTCTGCCGCTTGGCGAAGCTGTCCTTCCCAAGCGTGTCCTTCCAGCCAAGGTAATCCCAATATGTCACGGGCAGCGTCAGGGCGATCATGTCCGGGTTCTTGGACAGTTCGACGAAGAGCGCATCGGCTGGCGGGCAGGAGGAACAACCCTGGCTGGTGAAGAGCTCGATCACCGCCTTGGGCTGCCGGTCCGCAGGATCCGCGCACACGACCGCGCCGCCCAAGACAAGCAGGGCGGCGGTAGCCGAAAAGAGCTGCGCGAGACGGATCATCATTTGAACTCGGCGAGACCTTACATCTCAGGCGTTACCAAAGCGCCCAATCGATCTCACTTGGAAATCACGTTGCCTTGAAAACCGGGGTGTGCGCAACCGCCATGCCAGCTTCGGCGGCTGAGATCGTGATCATGTTGGGTCGCCAGCGCCGGTGCATCCAGAGCCATTGCTCGGGATGCTCGCGAACCCAACCCTCGACCACGGCCGTCATCATCGCCATCGCGCCCTGCACGTCGATCTCGCCCTCGGCGTCGCGCGGCAGGTCGAGCGGGGGCGTCAGCACCAGCCGGAAGCGCTGATGGGGCAGGCGGATGACGCGCACGCCATGCACGGGGCATTCGAAGCGGCGCGCGAACTTGCCGAGGATCGGATTGGTCAGGGCCGGGCGACTCAGGAAGGGTACCACGACCCCGCGGGTGAAATGCTGGTCGATCAGCATGCCCAAATGACCGTTGCGCTCCAGCACGCCCTGCATGGCGAAAGCGGCGCCCTGCTTGGCGGCGGCGAGGCCGCCCATCGCGCCGGAGCGGATCTCGTGGACCACGCTGGCGATGGCCGGGTCGTTGGGGGCGCGGAAGACGGCGGTTGTGTCCAGCCCGTAGGCCTCGGCGCAGATTGCGGGCAGTTCCCAATTGGCGAGATGGGCCGAGAAGATCAGGCCCGGCTTCTCGTCGTCCTTCAGCGCGACGAAATGCTCGATGCCATCGACCTCGACGCGCGAAGGCGCGTCGGGATTGAGATGGTCGTAGTCGAACAGGTCCTTGAGATGGGCGTATTCGGCGGCCGTCCGGCCGAGATTGTCCCAGGCGCCGCGGGCGATGCGGCGTACCTCAGACTCCGGCATATCGGGAAAGGCGGCGCGGATATTGGCGAGCGCGACACGGTTGACCGGGATCAGCGGACTCACGCTCCGCAGCAGCCAGCCGCCGAGATCGCTCGCCCGTTCCGGCCCGAGCAGGCGCAGGAACGCGAACAGCGCCCGGACCACACCGATCATCACAAAGGCACCGGCGCGCCCGGCAAGCAGTTTCAGTCGTCTCAAGATCGGCCCGGCCCCATTTTGCCCGCATGGCCTGCGAGGCCGGGCTGGAGCCGCGACTTGCGGCAGGAACGCGGTTTCGTCAAGTTTTGCCGGCGTCCGGGGTGGTAATCCTGTGTTACGGCACCGCGCTTCAGAACGTCACGATGACCTTGCCGAAGACTTGGCGCCCTTCGAGACGCGCGAGGCCTTTCTCGAAATCTGCGAGCGGAAACACCGAATCGATGACGGGCTTCATGCCGCCGGCCATCTTTTCGAGCGATTGCGCGATGTTTTCGATGCGACAGCCGAAGGAGCCGGTGATGCGGTACTGCTGCTGGAAGAGCTGCATCAGGTTCATCGTCGTCGAGGCGCCCGAGGTCGCGCCGCAGGTGACGAGCCGGCCGCCGCGCTTGAGGCAGAGCAGCGAGCCATTCCAGGTGTCGGCGCCGACATGCTCGAAGACGACGTCGACGCCTTTGCGCTTGGTGAGCTGCCGGACCTCGCCCTCGAAGCGCTCGGTCTTGTAGTTGATGACGTAGTCGGCGCCGAGTTCCTTGGCCTTGCGGCCCTTCTCGTCGTCTCCCACCGTCGTGTAGACGGTGCAGCCGATCGCCTTGGCCATCAGGATCGCGGCCGTGCCGATGCCGGAGCCGCCGGCATGGACCAGCACGGATTCGCCGGGTTCGAGCTTCGCATTGTCGAAGAGCATATGCTGGACCGTACCGAAGCCGATCGGCGCGCAGGCGGCGTCCTCGAAAGACACGCCTTCGGGTGCCTTGATGACAAGGCGCGCCTCGCGGTTCAGCAGCTCGCGCGCGAAGCCGTCGATATGGAAGCCCATGATTCCCGCGACGTTCTCGCAGAGATTGTCGCGGCCTTCGCGGCAGGCCTTGCAGTGGCCGCAGGTGTCGGCGCCATAGGCGGTCACGGTGTCGCCGACCTTCAGGTTGGTGACGCCCTCACCGACGCAGACGATCTCGCCCGAGGCCTCGACGCCGGCCGCCTGCGGCATCTTGCGCTTGGCGAAGGCCATTCCACGAAAACCCCAGACGTCGAGGTAATTCAGCGCGACGGCGCGGATGCGGATCTGAACCTCGCCGGGAGCCGGCGGCGGCGGCGGATCGATCTCCTCAAGACGGAGGTCGCGGTCGCCATGGAGCTGGAGGGAGCGCATGAGAAGTTCAGTCTTTCAAAGGTGTTCTGGCCAAGCTCGCGAGGTATGGAACACTGCCAGGATTTCGATGCGACCATCACGGACGCGATACGGCAGAATATAAGGGATGCCGGACAGGACGAGCTCGCGTGTCCCGTCTTCTCGCCCCGGACGGCCGATGTCTGGATGATCGGCCAGCACCGCAGCGCGACCCTCGACAACAGCGACCATCGCCGATGCTGCGACGCGACTATCACGGGCGACAAAAGCGAAAATCTGATCGATCTCGCGTAGTGCGCGGCGCGTCCAAACGATCTTCACGCGGGCTGAGCCCGGTACTTCGCAAAGACGGCTTCCACCTCTTCTTCAGTCGCAAACTCGCCGCGGTCGGCCTCGGCTATGCCCTCCTTGATCCGGGCAATCTGCCAAGCGTTGAGCTCGACATAGTTCTCGATCGCCTTGGCCGCGAGCCAGTTGCGCGAGCGGTCGGTGTCAGCGGCAAGCGCGTCGAGCTTGGCGAGCATCTCATCTTCGATACGAATCGTGAAGGCAGCCGTCATGACGGTTCACTCCGGTTCGGACCGAACAAATCTAGTTCACTTGTCGCGAAAAGTCGATCTCAGCGATGCACGCCCAGATGCGCGGTCACGCCGCCATCGATCGGGATCACCGTTCCGGTGATGTAGGCGGCGGGCCCGCTCATCAGGAAGGCGGCGAGGCCGGCGACCTCCTCGGGCTTGGCGAAGCGCCCGGCCGGAATCTGGCCCTGCATCTTGTCGCGATAGGCGGCATAGGGCGCCATCATGTCGGTATCGACGAAGCCCGGCGCGATGACGTTGACGGTGACGCCGCGCTTGCCGGTCTCGACCGCGAGCGTCTTGGCGTAGGAGATCAGCGCGCCCTTGGAGGCGGCATAGGCGGCATTGCCGGGGTTGCCGCGCAGGGCCGCGACGGAGCCGATCGCGACGATGCGCCCGGCGCGGGCGCGGATCATGTTGCGCATCAGGCTCTTGGCTAGGCGGGTGAAGGCCCAGAAATTGACCTGCATCGCCGCTTCCGCCTTGTCCTGCACCATCATCGCGGCGAGCGAATCATAGGGCTGGCCGGCATTGTGGACGAGGCCGAAATAGCTTTCGCCTTCGCGCTCCTCGCAGAAGGCGTCGAGCGCCGCCTTGTCGGAGAGGTCGAGCGGGAGGGCGTCGATGCTGCGCCCGGGATGGGCCTGCGCGATCTCGGCCGCCAGGGCGAGGGCCTGCTCACCCGAACTGCGATAGGTGAAATCGACGTCGTGGCCAGCCGCTGCCAAGGCACGCACGATCGCCGCGCCGACGCCCTTGGCGCCTCCGGTGACGAGAATTTTTGTCATGGAAGAACCGGGGTCATACGCGCGCGGGCTCCGCGGTCAGGACGAGGCTGGTGTTCTGGCCGCCGAAACCGAAGGAGTTCGACAGGACGGTCCGCACCGTCGCGTCGCGCGCGACATTCGGCACCACATCGAGGGCGATGGCCGGATCCGGCGTGTTGTAGTTGATCGTTGGCGGAATGCGGCCATGGGCGATGGTCAGGAAGGAGATCACCGCCTCGACCGCGCCAGCCGCCGTCAGGGTGTGGCCGAGCATCGACTTGTTGGAGGACATCGGCAGCTTGTTCATCCGCTCGCCGAAGACGGCGGCGCAGCTCATCGCCTCCATCTTGTCGTTCTCCGGCGTCGAGGTGCCGTGGGCATTGATGTAGTCGACATCGTCAGGCTTCAGCCCGGCATCGGCCAGAGCGTCCTGCATGGCGAGGATGGCCGGCTTGCCGTCCGGGCTCGAGCGGGTGCGGTGGAAGCCGTCGCCGCGCTCGCCGCAGCCAGCGACGATGCCGAGGATGGTCGCGCCACGCGCCAGCGCGTGATCGTAATCCTCCAGAACCAGCGCGCCGGCGCCCTCGCCCATGACGAAGCCGTCGCGATTCTTGGAGAAGGGCTTGGCGGCGGCTTCCGGCGGGTCGTTCTGGGTCGACAGCGCCGATAGCAGCGAGAAGCGGATCAGCGCCTCGGCATGGATCGAGCCGTCGGTACCGATGCAGAGCGCGGCCTCGGTCTCACCACGGCGGATCGCCTCGACGCCCATCTGGATCGCGGTCGCGCCAGAGGAGCAGGCGGTCGAGAGCGAAATCGGCGAGCCCTTGGTGCCGAAGGCGTCGGCGACATGGTCGGCGACGGTTCCGAACAGGAACATCTCGTGCATGGCGCCGAACTTCCGGGAGGCCGCGACCTTCAGCAGGCCGTCATAGTCGACCTCGCCTTCGACGGCTGCGGCCAACTTCTGCTTCTGAGGCCATTCCATCTCGACGGGCGGCACGGCCATGAAGAGCTCGCCCGGAAAATCGCCGGGCTTGCCCAGCCCGCTCTGACCGACGGCCTCCTCGGCTGCCAGCATCGCGAGCTTCTCGGAAAGCTCCGGCGCGGTGAAAGGGCCGTCGAACAGGAAATCGACGGTGCCGCCGATCGTGGTGCGCAGGCCTTGCGTCGGGAAGCGCTCGATCGCGTGGATGCCGGAGCGGCCGGCCGTCAGCGCCTCCCAGTTGGCGTCCTTGCCCTGGCCGAGCGAGGTGACGATGCCGAGGCCGGTGACGGCGACGATCGGGCGGCCCTTGGAGTCGCGGTGCGGGGAGGTCTGGTTGATCGCGTTCATGAAAGCGTCCTCAGGCCGTGACCAGATGGGCTGCGCCCTCGCCGCGCCAGTGGCCGGCGCCCGTCACGACAGCTTCCTTCGCCTGTCCGGCTGACAAGGCGGTGGCTGCAAGCGCGACGGAGATCGGGAAGGCGGCTTCGAGTGTATGGCCGACGAGATCGCCGGTCGCGATGCGACGGGCTTGCGGCAGCGTGGCGAGGGCGGCGGCCTCCTCGGCCGTGATGCCGGCTGCGCCTGTCGCGGCCGAAACGACCAGCGCCCCGCCCGCAACAGGCCGGAGATCGGCGAGCAGGCTGCGAAGATTGGCTTCGACCGTGCCCTGTTGGCGCTTCGAACGGGTGGCGACGACCTTGTCGAGCCTGGCCTGAACGCGGGCGCCGCGTGCGGCGGCGCGCTCGGCCGATTCGAGCACGAGGAAGGCAGACGCGCTGCCGGTGATGAGGCCGGGTGCGTCTTCGCGCTCGAAGACCGGGGCGAAATCGCCCTTGCGCAGAAAGCCGCCGAGTTCGAGCAGCAGCAGCATGTCGCGCCGCTCGGCATTGTAGGAGCCACCGACCAGCATGACCTCCGCCTGCCCGGAGGCGATGCGGGCATGGGCGGTGCGGATCGCGTCGACGCCGGCCTGTTCCTCGCCCATGAAGGTGCGCGAGGCGCCAGTGATGCCGTGGACGATGCCGATATTGCCGGCGAGCAGGTTCGAGAGCTGCGCCAGGAACAGGGTCGGGCGCAGATCGCCCATCAGCCGCTCGTTGAGGAAGGCGCCGGGCGCATTGGCGCCGCGCAGGCCGGTGAGGATGGCGCTGTCGACGGCATGGTCGCGCTCGCCGCCGCCGGCTGCGACGATGACCTGGAGCGTCGCCTTGGCCTCGGCGTCGTCCTTTAATCCGGCGCCGTCGAGCGCGAGGCCGGCCGAGTACACACCGAGGCGCTGCCACGGCTCCATCTGGCGCTGGTCGGATTTTTTCGGGATCTGCCGGTCGAGTTCGAGCGGCTTCAGCGCATGCACGGGAAAGGGGGCGAAGCTCGTCGTGTCGACGACGGGCGCGACCTTGCCGGCGAGCGCGGCCGCATGGACGTCGAGGCCCTCGCCGAGGCTGGAGGCGAGACCGATTCCGGTAATGACGACATCACGCTGCATGATCAGGCCTGTTCCGGGGCAAGGCCGATGGCGGCGAGGCGCGCTTCCATCAGGTCCCGCATGTCGGCGGGGAAGGGCATCAGCCGGAAGCGCAGTTCGGCGTCGCAGATCGGCTTGCCGTCGATCGCGATCTTCGCTTTCGTCGCAGCGTAACCGGAGCCTTCGATCACGAGTTCGGCGGAGATATCGAGCACGGCGTTGGGTTCGACGAAGGTGCGGAAGCGCGCCTTGTCGACCGTCATCAGGAAGGGCATCTGCGTCAGCTTGTTGAGGGCGAGCAGCAGATAACCGGAAGCCTGCGCCATGGTCTCGGTCAAGAGCACGCCGGGCACCAGCGGATGACCGGGGAAATGCCCCTCGAAGACCGGGCTGGCATCGGCCGCAGGCACAGTCGAGCGCGTCACGATGCGCTTCTCGCCTGGCTCGAAGGCCAGAACCTTGTCGATCATGTCGAAATATTCGAGGCGCATGCGCTTCCGATCGTCGATGACGTGCGTCGAAGCCGGCTCCGGCGCCGGCTATCCTCTACCGGCTGATGCAGCAAGGCTCAAGCAGGCCTGCCGCAACGCCAGCGGCCTCCATTTCCGGGACACCGCGGCGGGCATACCGGCATGGAGGCCTAACATGGTCTGTCGGGAGGCTAGATCAAGCGGCCTTGGCGGCGACGAGGTCGTCGATGCGCTTGCAGAGGTTGTCGAGCACAAAATACTGCTCGGCCGGGGCCTTGCCCTCGTTGACTTCCTGCGTCCACTGCTCGAGCGGCAGCTTGATGCCGAAGGCCTTGTCGATCGCGAAGGCGATATCGAGGAAGGCGAGCGAGTCGATGCCGAGATCGGCGATGGCGTGGCTCTGGGGCGTGATCTTCTCGCGAGGAATGTCGCAGGTCTCGGATATGATTCCGGCGACCGTCTCGAAAGTGGCGGACATGCGGGTGCTCCCGTCGTGATGATGGAGGCGGTCGACATCCGGGCGCGGGTGTTAGCCCTGCGCCTGCCCCAAGCCGCCCGCCGAAGGATGACTGCGACGCCCCCTTACACCGCGATCCGCCTCAGGACAACCGTGGTGGCTGGCAAAGGCTGTCATGGCCGGGCTCGACCCGACCGGCCAGTTACATGCTCGTCCTGGCTGCGATTCCCGGGTCCGCGGCTGACGCGGGCCCGGGAATGACGTGACCTGCGCTTACGCGGCGATGCCGCGCAGCACGTAGTGCAGGATGCCCGCGTTCTTGAAGTAGTCGATCTCGTCCAGCGTATCGATGCGGCAGAGGATCGGCACCTTCTTCACCGTGCCGTCGGCGTAGGTGATCTCGGCTTCGAGCATCTGGCGCGGCTTGACCGTCGCGAGACCCTTGATCGAGACGGTCTCGTCGCCCTTCAGGTCGAGCGAGGCCCAGCTCGTGCCCTCCTGCAGGGTGAAGGGGACGACGCCCATGCCGACCAGGTTCGAGCGGTGGATGCGCTCGAAGCTCTGGGCGATCACGGCCTTGACGCCGAGCAGGTTGGTGCCCTTCGCCGCCCAGTCGCGCGAGGAGCCGTTGCCGTATTCGACGCCGGCGAAGATCACCAGCGGCACCTTCTCCTGCTGATAACGCATCGAGGCGTCGTAGATCGGCAGCTCTTCCTTGCTGGGATAGTGGATGGTGTAGCCGCCCTCGCGGCCGTTCGGGCCGAGCATGTGGTTGCGGATGCGGATATTGGCGAAGGTGCCGCGCATCATCACCTCGTGATTGCCGCGACGCGTGCCGTACTGGTTGAAGTCCGCGACCGCGACGCCATGCTCTGTGAGATAGGCGCCGGCGGGCGAGGCTGCCTTGATCGAACCGGCCGGGGAGATGTGGTCGGTGGTGATCTTGTCGCCGAACAGACCGAGGATGCGCGCGCCCTGAATGTCGGTGACCGGCGCCGGCTGCTTGCCCATGCCCCGGAAGTAGGGCGGGTTCTGCACGTAGGTCGAGGCGTCGTCCCAGGCATAGGTTTCGCTGGTCGGGGCGTTGACCGCCTGCCAATGCTCGTCGCCCTTGAAGACGTCGGCATATTTCGTCTCGAACATCTGACGGGTGACGTTCTCACGGATGAAGGTCTGGATCTCCTTGTTGGAGGGCCAGATGTCCTTGAGATAGACGTCCTTGCCGTCAGAGCCCTGCCCGATCGGCTGCGTGGTCAGGTCCATCTGGACCGAGCCGGCGAGGGCATAGGCCACGACCAGCGGCGGCGAGGCGAGGTAGTTCGCTTGCACATCCGGCGACACACGGCCTTCGAAGTTACGGTTACCCGAGATGACGGCGCCGGCGATCAGCCCCTTCTCGTTGATGGTCTTCGAGATCGGCGCGGGCAGCGGGCCGGAATTGCCGATGCAGGTGGTGCAGCCGAAGCCGACCAGGTTGAAGCCGAGCTTGTCGAGGTCGGCCTGCAGGCCGGACTTCGCGAGATATTCCGCGACGACCTGCGAGCCGGGGGCAAGCGAGGTCTTCACCCAGGGCTTGACCTTGAGCCCCTTGGCCACGGCGTTGCGGGCGAGCAGGCCGGCGGCCATCAGCACCGAGGGGTTCGAGGTGTTGGTGCAGGAGGTGATGGCGGCGATGACGACGTCGCCATGCCCGAGATCGAAGTCCTCACCCTCGACCTGCACGCGGCGGGCGATCTCGCCGCCCTTCTTGTAGTCCGTGTCCATCGCGGCGGCGAAGCCGGCCTTGACGTCGGAGAGGTTGACGCGGCCCTCCGGGCGCTTCGGACCGGCCATCGAGGGCTGAACCGTCGTCAGATCAAGTTCGAGCGTGTCGGTGAAGACCGGATCGGCCGAGGCAGGGGTCGCGAACAGGCCCTGCGCCTTGCTGTAGGCCTCGACCAGCGCGATGCGGTCCGATTTGCGGCCCGTCGTGGTCAGGAAGTCGATGGTTTCGGCGTCGACCGGGAAGAAGCCGCAGGTCGCGCCGTATTCCGGGCCCATATTGGCGATGGTGGCGCGGTCGGCGAGCGTCAGGTTGTAGAGGCCGGGGCCGAAGAACTCGACGAACTTGCCGACGACGCCCTTCTTGCGCAGCATCTGGGTGACGGTCAGCACGAGGTCGGTGGCGGTGATGCCTTCCTTGAGCGAGCCGGTCAGCTTGAAGCCGATGACCTCCGGAAGCAGCATCGACTGCGGCTGGCCGAGCATCGCGGCTTCCGCCTCGATGCCGCCGACGCCCCAGCCGAGAACGGCGAGGCCGTTGACCATGGTGGTGTGCGAATCGGTGCCGACGACGGTGTCGGGATAGGCGACCTCGACCTCCTTGCCGTCGATGACCTGGTTGCGGGTCCAGACCGTCTGGGCGAGATATTCGAGGTTGACCTGGTGGCAGATGCCGGTGCCGGGCGGGACGACGCGGAAATTGTCGAAGGCGCCCTGGCCCCATTTCAGGAACTTGTAGCGCTCGGCGTTGCGCTCGTATTCGAGCTCGACGTTCTGCGCGAGCGCCTTCGGCGTGCCGAACTCGTCGACGATGACCGAGTGGTCGATGACGAGATCGACGGGCACGAGCGGGTTGATTTTCTGCGGGTCGCCGCCGAGCGCCTTGACGCCGTCGCGCATCGCGGCGAGGTCGACGACCGCGGGAACGCCGGTGAAGTCCTGCATCAGCACGCGGGCGGGCCTAAAGCCGATCTCCTTGCCGGCCTTGCCCTTGTCGTCGAGCCAGGCGACGAAGCCTTCGATATCGGCCTTGAAGACCGAGCGGCCGTCCTCGAAGCGCAGCAGGTTCTCGAGCAGCACCTTCATCGAGAAGGGCAGCTTCGAGATGCCGGCGAGGCCGTTCTGCTCGGCGAGCGGCAGGGAGTAATATTCATAGGTCTTGTCGCCGACAGTCAGTGTCTGGCGGCATTTGAAAGAGTCGAGCGAAGCCATGCGGGCTGATCCTGATCAAGGGGTTGCGGTCGCGAGCCGACGGACGCCTTGCGGTATCGCCGGATCGAAGGCCTAATGCGCATGACGCGCGCGCCGCCTCGGGAGTGCCCGAGCCCCGCGCCGGATCGGCGTGCGGCGTAGCCACGGGTTCTATAGAGCAATTCCAAGAAGCCCGCTACATGAACGAAGCGCATTCCTTCGCAGTCCTGACGTTCCGGAAGACGCTTCGGCCTTGACGCAATTTTCATTCCCAAACCTCACCCTCGATGCGGAGAATCTCGCCTGCCGTCGCGGCGGTCGCCTGATCTTCGGAGGGCTGACGTTCCGGCTGGGCAATGGCGAGGCGATCGCGCTGACCGGACGCAACGGCGCCGGCAAGTCGAGCCTGCTCGCGATGCTGGGCGGCAGGTTGCGGCCCGACGCCGGGACGATTCGCGTGGAGGGTGCGCCCGAAATCCCCTCGATCGAGCTCAGTCATGTCGTCGGGCATCGCGACGGCTTGAAGACCGCGCTGACGGCGCAGGAGAATCTCGTCTTCGCGCAGTCGCTTCTCGGCGATGCCGCGCTTTCGCCGGCAGACGCGCTCGCCGCTGTCGGATTACCACATGTCGCGGCGCTGCCGGTGGGCTATCTCTCGGCCGGTCAGCGCAGGCGTGTCGCTCTGGCGCGGCTCCTGGTGTCGCGGCGGCCGTTCTGGCTGCTCGACGAGCCGATGTCGGCGCTGGATCTCGCGGCGCAGGCGATGCTGAGCGGGCTGATGCGGGGTCATCTGGCGCAGGGCGGGGCGATCCTGGCGGCGACGCATGGTCCGCTCGGGCTGGATGACGCGCGCGAATTGAGGATCGGCCCGTGAGCCGCGCCTTCCTCGCTATTCTCAGGCGCGATCTCGCGCTGGCCTCGCGGGCCGGTGGCGGTGGCGAACTCGCGCTCGTCTTCTTCCTGACGATCGTGGTGCTCGTGCCCTTCGCGCTCGGGCCGGATCTGAACCTGTTGTCGCGGATCGGGCCGGCCATCCTGTGGCTCGGAGCGCTGCTGTCGATGCTGATCGGGCTCGACCGGCTGTTTCAGGCCGACGAGGAGGATGGCTCGCTCGACCTCATCCGGGCCTCGGTCCTGCCGCTGGAACTCGCCGTGCTGGCCAAGGGGCTGGCGCATTGGCTGACGACTGGCCTGCCGCTCGCGCTGGCCGCCCCGCTGCTTGGACTTCTGGTCGCGCTGCCTGGCGAGGCGATGCTGCCGGTCGCGGCGACGCTTCTGGTCGGCACGCCGGCCCTGAGCTTCATCGGGGCTGGCGGCGCCGCGTTGACGGCCGGATTGCGGCGGGGCGGATTGATCCTGCCCGTGCTGGTCGCGCCGCTGACGGTGCCCGTTCTGATCTTCGGCGTCTCGGCCGCCAATGCCGCGCTCGGCGGGACGATCCCGTTCAGGACGCCCTTCCTGATCCTGTGCGCGCTGTCCCTTTCAGCCGTCGTCATCGGCACCGCGGCCGCGGCTGCGGCCTTGCGGCAGGGCGAGTAGGTTCAGCTATCGCGTGGCTTCAGGCCGATGCCGTTTCGCGGCTCTCGGCTTGCTGCTCGCCGAATTCGACGGCGCAGCCATATTGATTACCGAGGCGCGCGACCGTCCCTGCGATGTCTTTCAGGCAGACTTCGGGACCGGGGTGCCTGCGGCAGATTTCTTCCGCAGTCGCATAGACGTCGAGGACGCGGGACTCATTCGCCTTCGAACGGATCACTGCTTCGATCTCGCGCTGAATGCCATCGGGCAGATGCTCGAGCATGGTTCTCTCCCCCTCGTTTCCTTTCTAGGCTAACGGATAGGCCGGAACATGGCAAGATTACGCTAGGTAAATACCCAATCATTCCAATTAGTTAGTCATTCGGGTCAGAAGCGCTTCCGCCGCTGTTCGCTGATCATATGCAGAAGGCGGCCGGTACTGTCGATCTTGTCACCGAGCAGCATGTGCTTATGGTGCCTCTTACTCATTCAATGGCATCGGGTGGGATAGAACAGATGGCAGAGCTGGAGCGGCCCGAGCGCCTTCAGATCATGTTGAGTCGCAGCGAGTTGAGGGCGCTGGAGGACTGGCGCTTCGACAAGCGGATGCCGAGCCGGGCCGCGGCCGTGCGCGAACTGCTGCGCCGCGGACTTGCGGCGGAGGGCTTCGCCGTCGCCGGCGCAGGGGCCCGTTCGCAGGATTTCGGTGTCGTCGGGCCGAACAAGACCAGCGACGCATCGGGGAGCGGTAGCTGATTCCCGGCGTCGCCGGTGTCGCATGGTCGGCAAGCGCATTGCTGGTCACGGCGTGCATTGGTAAAGCTGCGGCGGCAGCTGTGGGGGCAGCCCCCGAGCATGATGCGATGACATGGCTGGCCTGATCGACCTTGCGAACCCGACGCGCTTCATGCGCCTCGCCGCCGTGCTGCTGCCCTGGCTTGCGGGTGCAGCCGCGTTGCTGCTGGCGGTCGGCTTCTATCTCGCCTGGTTCGTCGCTCCCGCCGACTACCAGCAGGGTGAGACGATCCGCATCATGTTCGTGCATGTGCCGGCCGCTTGGCTGGCGCTGATGTTCTATTCCGTGATGTCGCTCTCGGCGCTCGGTACGCTGGTCTGGCGGCATCCGCTCGCGGATGTCGCGCAGAAGGCGGCGGCTCCGATCGGCGCCGGCTTCGCGCTGATCTGCCTCTTGACCGGCGCCTTCTGGGGCAAGCCGATGTGGGGCACCTACTGGGTCTGGGATGCGCGGCTGACCTCGGTGCTCGTGCTCTTCCTGATCTATCTCGGCATCATGGCGCTGTGGCGCACGCTGGACGAGCCGTCGCGGGCCGGCCGCGCGGTCGCGATCCTGACGCTGGTCGGCTTCGTCAATGTGCCGATCATCAAGTTCTCGGTCGACTGGTGGAACACGTTGCATCAGCCGGCCTCGGTGCTGCGGATGGGCGGGCCGACGATCCATCCCTCGATGCTCTGGCCGCTGCTGATCCTGGCCATCGGCTTCACCTGCCTGGCGCTGGCGCTGCATCTCGGCGCGATGCGGGCCGAGATCATGCGGCGGCGCGTGCGGACGCTGACGATCCTCGAGGCCGAGCGGCTCGACCGGCTCGCGGCTGAGGGTTCACCGGCATGACCAGTCTTGGACCGCATGCCGGTTTCATCCTGGCGTCCTATGCCACTGTCGCCGTCGTGCTGGGCGGGCTGATGCTGGCGGTGACGCTCGATCACCGCGCCCAGAAGCGGGCGCTGGCCGAACTGGAGCAGCGTGGAGCGGGCCGCCGTTCGGAGCGGCGAGCGTCATGAGCCAGATCGAGAATCAAGGCGAGCGCGCTGCCGACGTCGCGCAGCGCCGGCGTTCGCCGTTGATTTTCCTCGTGCCGCTGATCGTGTTTGCGGCCCTCGCCATGGTTTTCATGGTCGGACTGTTTTCCGGCGATGCGAGCAAGGTGCCCTCGGCGCTGATCGGCAAGCCGGCGCCGCCGATCACGCTGACCGCGCTCGAAGGGCTGCAGCGGGAGGGGAAGCCGGTGCCGGCCTTCGGCATGGCGGATCTCGCGGCCGGGCGCGCCACCATCGTCAATGTCTTCGCGAGCTGGTGCGCGCCCTGCCGGGTCGAGCACCCGTTCTTGGTGGCGTTGGCGGACGCGCCGGCCGTCAAGGCGGGCAAGGTTGCCGTCGTCGGGCTGAACTACAAGGACGAGGCCGAGAACGCCCGGCGCTTCCTCGGCGCGCTCGGGAATCCCTATTCCGCCGTGGGCGTCGATCGCGCAGGGCGCGCGGCGATCGAATGGGGCGTCTATGGCGTGCCCGAGACCTTCGTCATCGGGCCGGACGGACGCATCCTCGAAAAGCACGTCGGCGCGCTGGACGCGGCATCCGCCGGTAAGCTCCTGGCGCGGGCGATGGCGGCCCGCTGATCACACCGCCTGACGTCAAGCGGCTTGCTTGCCGCCCATCAGGCTCTCGAACATGCCGCGGCCATCGGTGCCGCCGGTGAGCGAATCGATCAGGTTCTCCGGGTGCGGCATCAGGCCCAGCACATTGAAGCCGGGCGAATAGATGCCGGCGATGCCGTTCAGCGAGCCGTTGGGGTTGGCTGTTTCCGTCACCTGCCCCTGGGCATCGGCATAGCGGAAGGCGACGAGTCCCTCGCCCTCGAGCCGTGCCAGCGTCTCCGGATCGGCGATGTAGTTGCCTTCGCCATGGGCGATGCAGACGTCGATGACCTGGCCCTTGGCATAGGCGCTGGTATAGGGCGTGTCGTTGCGCTCGACCGTCAGGTGCTGGCGGCGGCAGACGAATTTCAGGTCGGCATTGCGCATCAGAATGCCCGGCAGCAGGCCCGCCTCGCAGGCGATCTGGAAGCCGTTGCAGATGCCGAGCACGAAGCCGCCGCGGGCGGCATGGGCCCTCGTCGCATCCATGATGTGGGCGCGGCCGGCGATGGCGCCGGTGCGCAGATAGTCGCCATAGGAGAAGCCGCCCGGCAGCACGACGAGATCGGTGCCCGCCGGCAGCTCAGTGTCGGCGTGCCAGACATGGGCGACGCTGGCGCCGGCCTGCTTCAGCGCCTTGGCGACGTCGCCGTCGCGGTTCGAGCCGGGAAAGGTGATGACGGCGGCTTTCATCAATTATGCTCCATCTCTGAAATTTGTGTATTGGCCATAATCTCGATTGAATAGATCCACGGCAATGTCATCCACGTCAGAATTGCTGGGTACTATGTCGATGTAATTTTGGAATGCTGTACGAAATCCAATATATCCGCCAATTGTTTCACGCATTTGGCCAAGTTTATCTGGCAGTCCTAAGAAGCGTTTCAGTACTAATAAGACTCCAGGCACAGAAGCTATTACACTCAGCAAAACTGTTTTTGTGTGAGAGATGCAGTCTTGAAATGAATCTTGACTTGTCAATGCATGTTTGCATACTCCGGTGTATATAACGATATTATCAATCATCTTAGTTTGAGTTAAATAAGTTACTGCGGACGCGGTTGCCAATATGCTGGCTATTGCTCCAATGCTATCAATTGAAAAATTCAAAGCAGATAAATTTCTAGCTCGAGAACGAATCCGTTTTAGAGCTGTATTACATTCAACAATGGATTCTGCTGCGGGGACTAAAATCGCGGATGAATGAGGCACGGATTTGCTCCTCAGAGATCAATGAATCTCTATACCGTAGTTTTCGATCACGGTGTTGGCGAGGAGCTTTTCGCAGGCGTCCTTGAGCGCGGTCTCGGCGGCTGCCTTGTCCGAGCCCGAGAGGTCGATGTCGAAAACCTTGCCCTGGCGGACCGCGCCAATGCCGTCGATGCCGAGCGATTTCAATGCGCCCTCGATCGCCTTGCCCTGCGGGTCGAGCACGCCGGTCTTGAGGGTGACGGTGACGCGGGCTTTCATGGGAATCTCCGGACAAGCGCTGTGCGGGTGCCTTACCGGCGAATCGAGCCGGGCTCAACCTTTTCGCGCAGTTTCACGTGAATCAGCGGCTGCGCCATGCGGCGGCCGCATCGCGGCGGGCCGCCTCGGCATTCTCGGCAACGGCGAGCGCGACGACGAGGCGATCCCTCTCACGGCCATAGAGAATTGCGGTGACGGCCTGGCGTGCCGGCGAGGCTTTCGATCTGATGGTGACGACGACGCCTCGGGCCTCCGGCACGTCGAAGCGAGCGATATCCGTCGTGCTGCGGTCCGGTGCCGGCTTGGCCGGTTTTCTGGTCTTGCGCTGGCGTTCGGCTGCGTTCTCGGCCGCGAGCCGCGCAAACGAACGGGCGAGTTCGGCTGGGGAGGCGGAGAGGGCCTCCTCCATCCGGCGGCCCCGACTACCCCCAAAGGCGACGAGCGCGGCAAAGCCCCGGTGAGGGCAGGTCTCGCCGGGGCAGAACGCCATGGTTCGCGCCTCGACGCCATCATTCAGCACCCAGGTCCCGATCGGCAATGGCTGCCAACCCTGCGACGCTGGAAGCTCCGCGAAACCGAACCCAAACTGGTTCGCACAGGCGGAAAGCAGGAAGGCGCAGCCGGCGATCGCAGCCATGACGCGAAAACGGGAGCGCGTGCGCTCCCGTTTCGAGATCAATGATTGCGTCATGCCGGAGCCCATAGCGCCGGGCTTCTCGCTTACTGGACCAGCCGGGGGCCGGCGGGGCCGACCTTCTCGTTCTCGCCGAGGATGCCGAGGCGGCGCGCCACCTCGGTATAGGCCTCGATGAGCCCGCCCATGTCGCGGCGGAAGCGGTCCTTGTCCATCTTGTCCTTCGACTTGATGTCCCAGAGCCGGCAGGAATCGGGGCTGATCTCGTCGGCGACGACGATGCGCATCATCTCGCCTTCCCAGAGCCGGCCGCATTCCATCTTGAAGTCGACGAGACGGATGCCGGCGCCGAGGAAGAGGCCGGAGAGGAAATCGTTGACGCGGATGGCGAGCGCCATGATGTCGTCGATCTCCTGCGGCGTCGCCCAGCCGAAGGCGGTAATGTGCTCTTCCGAGACCATCGGGTCGTTCAGCGCGTCGTTCTTGTAATAGAACTCGATGATCGAGCGCGGCAGCTGCGTGCCTTCCTCGAGCCCGAGGCGTGTCGCCAGCGAGCCGGCTGCGACATTGCGGACGACGACCTCGAGCGGAATGATCTCGACCTCGCGGATCAGCTGCTCGCGCATGTTCAGCCGTCGGATGAAATGCGTGGGGACGCCGATATCGTTCAGGTTCGAGAAGATGTGCTCGCAGATGCGGTTGTTGAGCACGCCCTTGCCGTCGATCACTTCATGCTTCTTGGCGTTGAAGGCGGTGGCGTCATCCTTGAAGTGCTGGATCAGCGTACCGGGCTCGGGTCCCTCATAGAGGACCTTCGCCTTGCCTTCGTAGATGCGACGGCGGCGATTCATTGGGATGTACCGTGGCTTGAGGAAATCCAAAGGTCGGCCTTTCTCTGGACGCAGGTCACCCTGCGGCGGGATCTGGGCCCCTGATCAGCCGGTTCGGCACCAATCCGTGCTGATTCCGATCAGGTTGGAATCAGCGTAGACCGCGCTGCCGGCCGGCTCAATATTCACGCGACGGAGGTTAAGGTCGCCTGAGTGCCCGCTATATGGCCCTTCTGCAGTGCAAACGCAACAAACGGGTCCGAGCCTCGGGTTTGCGGGCGCGGGTCTGTCGGGGGGATACGAACCGCAATCCGGACTGGTCTCGCGTGGCGCGGCATCCTATATGGCAGCAATATGCCTTCCGAGCCCTTCCAGGCCGTGCCCCGCGAGAGGACAGACCCGCATGACCACCTTCGATCAGCGCAAGGATGCCTTCGAGACCAAGTTCGCACTCGACGAGGAGCTGCGCTTCAAGGCGACGGCGCGGCGCAACAAGCTGCTCGGCCTCTGGGCGGCGGCGAAGCTGGGCAAGAGCGGCGCCGATGCGGATGCCTATGCGAAGGCGGTCGTCGTGGCCGATTTCGAGGAGGCCGGCGACGAGGACGTCGTGCGCAAGGTCAAGGGCGATTTTGCGAGCGCCAGCGTCGCGGCGAGCGACGAGGAAATCCGGCAGGTGATGACCGAGCTGCTGATCAAGGCGGCCGAGGAAATCCAGGCCGGCCGCTGAGCCGGACGGGCTTACCGGGCAGGTCGCCTGAAAACGCAGGGCGTGCAAAAACGCAAGACGTAATTGAAGCGGGCGCATGGGCGCCCGTTTGCATTTTCGCGCCCGCCCGGTCCAACGTGGCGCACCCGCCTCGCTATCGAAGAGCGGGCCTGCAACGGATGAAACGCGCCATGGCCACACCGACCGTCCTCTCCTCGCTCGCCGACCGCCTCGCCAAGGGCGACACGATCGTCTCGGCCTGGTGCGGCCTGCCCGAGCCGGGCATCGCCGGCCTGCTGGCGCGTGCGAATTTCGATGCCGTCACGCTCGACATGCAGCACGGCCCGATCACGCTGGGCGAGGTCATCAAGGCCGTGCCGCTGATCAACGCCGCCGGCAAGCCGGCGCTGGCGCGCATCCCGGTCGGCGAATTCCAGAACGTCTCGCGGCTGTTCGATGCCGGGGTCTCCGGCGTCATCGCCCCGATGATCAACACGATGGCGGATGCCCGCACCTTCGCGGCCTATTCGAAATATCCGCCGATGGGCGAACGGAGCTGGGGCAGCTATGGCGGCCTCGGGGCCTCGGGGCTCGACCAGAACGGCTATCTGCGCGAAGCGAACCGCTTCTCGCTCTCCTTCGCCATGATCGAGACCCGTGAAGCGATGGCGATCCTCGATGACATTCTGGCGCTGGACGGCATCGATGCCGTCTTCGTCGGCCCGTCCGATCTCTCGATCGCGCTGTCGGGCGGCAAGGAGGTCAATCCGCTCTCGGCCGAGGTCGACCAGGCGATCCGCCATATCATCGCCCGCGCCTCCGCTGCCGGAAAGCCGGTCGCGATCTATGCGCAGTCGGCCGAGCGGGCCAAGGCCTTCCTCGACATGGGCGCGAAGCTCGTCACCGTGATGAGCGACAGCGCCTTCCTGCGCAGTGCTGCTGATGTCGCGCTGAAGGTGGTGGGACGCTGAATGCCGGGCGTCAGGTGTTGACGCCCTCGCGGGATTTGAGCGCCGCGTAATAGGCCCAGAGCAGGCGGGCGGCGACGCCGCGCCAGGGGCGCCAGCCCTCCGCCAGCACCTCGAGTTCGGCGGCTCTCGGCCGTGCCGGGAGGCCGAAGGCGACGCGCGCGGCTTCCTGGATCGCGAGATCGCCCGGTGCGAAGCCGTCGCGATGGCCGAGGCAGAACAAGAGATAGATGTCCGCCGTCCAAGGGCCGATCCCTGAGACCGCGGTCATCAGGGCATGGACCCGCTCGGGTGTCGCGGTTTCGAGCGCTTCGAGGGTGAGATCTCCCCCGGCGATGGCGGCCGCGACCGCGCGCATGGTGCGCTGCTTCGGGCGTGACAAACCCGACAGCCGCATCTCCTCATCCGTAGCCGCGAGGACTCGCTCCGGCGTCAACGGAGCCAGCACCGTTTCGACGCGGGCCCAGACGGCGCGGGCGCTCGCGACAGAGAGCTGCTGCGAGACGATGATGGCGGCAAGGCCGGCAAAGCCGCCCTCGCGCCGGCGCAGGGGCGGAACGCCGGTGCGCTCGATGATCGCGGCCCAATCGGGATGGAGCGCGCGCAGCGCCGCCATGCCCTCTTCGAGATCCGCGTCGCAGGTGATCTTGTGCATCGTCATATCAGCGCGCAGGATTGTGCCCAATCTCGTCAGCAACTGTCATCGTCATTGTCTCTGCGTTATTCCGAACATGCCGCGGAAGCGGCGCCGCTCCGGAGTCCGTCGGAGGGCGATGTGCCTTACGATGGATTCCGGGTCTCCGCTGCGATGCGCCCGGAATGACGGCGCCGGTGGCCTTGGCCGCTCGGGAACAAGATCATAGACACGCAGCATGGCCTCGTCCCCTCCCGATACCGCGCAGCCGGTTCTGCGCTTCGCGCCGAGCCCGAACGGGCGGCTGCATCTCGGGCACGCCCTGTCGGCGCTGACCAATGCGCGTTTCGCGGCGCGGATGGGCGGGCGGCTTTTGCTGCGGATCGAGGATATCGACCGCGAACGCTGCACGCCGCAGCTCGAGCAGGCTCTGCGCGACGATCTGGCCTGGCTGGGGATTGGTTTCGAAGCGCAGGTGCGGCGCCAGTCCGAGCATTTCGACGACTATGCCGCCGCGCTCGAAGATCTTTGCCGGCGGGAGCTGGTCTATCCCTGCTTCTGTTCGCGCCAGCAGGTGCGGATGGCGGTTGCGGTGCGGGGGGCGGCATCAGGCGAAACGTGGTCTGTCGATCCGGACGGCGCGCCGCTCTATCCGGGGACCTGTCGCGCCTTGGGCCGGGCGGAAGCGCAGGCCCGCATCGCCGCCGGCGAGCCGCATGTGCTGCGCCTCCACATGAAGCGGGCGCTGGCGATGGTTGGAAACGACATCTCTTATGTCGTCTTCGACGAGGCGGGGCAGAGTCGCACCGTGCAGGCCCGGCCGGAGCGCTGGGGCGATGTCGTGCTGGCGCGCCGTGACGTCCCGACCAGCTACCACCTCTCGGTCGTCATCGACGATGCTTTGCAGGGCGTGACCCATGTCGTGCGCGGCAAGGATCTGGAAGCGGCGACCGACATCCACGCCTTGCTGCAGCATCTGTTCGGCCTGCCGGCGCCGCTTTATCATTTCCATGAGCTGCTGACCGACGAGACCGGCCGAAAGCTGGCGAAGAGCCGCCAGTCGGAAAGCCTCGCCGATCTGAGGGCGCGGGGCGCCACGGCAACAGCTCTCCGGCATAAGCTCGGCTTCGCCTGAGCGGGCGGGTTCAGCCGACACCGAGCCAGTTCAACCAGGCGGCCGTCGTGAACAGCGAAATCAGGGTGGAGAGGGTGATCGCGCTCGAGGCGTCGGCGATGCCCTGCCTGTAGCGCTCGGCGAAGAGATAGGCGTTGATGCCGCAGGGGCAGGCGGCGAAGAGCACGGCGACGCCTGACCAGTGCACCGGCATGTCGAAGAGGCGGGTCGCCAGCAGATAGACGATCAGCGGGTGCAGGCCGAGCTTGAGGACGCTCAGCACGCTCGGCAACCCGAGGCCGGATTCCAGCCCGTAGCGGCGCATGCTGATGCCCAGGCTGATCAGGGCGCAGGGCACGGCGGCATTAGCGATCAGGTCGATCAGCGTCCAGAACGGAGCCGGAAGCTGGTCGACGACGGGACGAGACAGCGTACCCAGAATGATGCCGATGATGATCGGGTGGGTGAAGAGGCGCCGGAACAGCATCGTGACCGAGGCCGTGCGGCCTTCGGCCAAAAGGGTCGCGATCGTCATCGTCACCGGCAGGTGGACCGCCAGGAGCAGGCCGAGCGGCACCGCGCCAGCGTCGCCATAGGCCTTCAGGATCATCGGCACGCCGACGAAGACGGTGTTGGATTGTGCGGCGGCAAAGCCCGAAACGACGAGTTCAGGGCCCTTGCGGGCGAAGAAGCGGCTGGCGATCAGCATGGCGAGCGCCCAGACGATGGTCAGTCCGGTGAAATAGGCGATCCAGTAACCCCAGGGCTGGGCCTGAGGGATGTCTGCCTTGGCCAACGTCCGGAACAGCAGGCAGGGAACCGCCAGCACAAAGACGAAATCCGAGAGGCCCTCGCCGGTGGTCTCGCGCAAAAGCCGTGTCCAGCGCGCGACATAACCGAGCGCGATCAAACCGAAGACGGGCAGGACGACGAGAAGGGCGGCGAGCATCGGCGCGGCACCTGCGAGAGCAAAGGGACGATCCTTTGCCGGTGTGCGTTCGAAGTCTGGAAGTCAAGCCATCACTGCAGGTCGCAGCGACTTTCGGGTCTCGGCTATGCGCTCAGCGCAGCTGTGCGAGCGTGCCGCCGGCGCGTTCGATCAGGCCCTGGATCTCGTCGCGCTGGCGCTTGTATTCGACCAGGGCGGACCCCTGGAGCTCACGGCCGCGCGGCACGCGAATCTTCATCGGATTGACGAAGTTGCCGTTGACCTTGACCTCGTAGTGCAGATGCGGCCCCGTCGACAGGCCGGTCGAGCCGAGATAGCCGATGACCTGACCTTGGCGGACCTTCGCGCCCGGCTCGATGCCCTTGGCGAAGTTCGACTGGTGGGAATAGGTCGTCACATAGCCGTTGGCGTGCTGAATGACCGTGTGCTTGCCATAGCCGGATGACCAGCCGGCCTCGAGCACGGTGCCGTTGCCGGCGGCCAGGATCGGCGTGCCGATGCGGTTGGCCCAGTCCACGCCGGTATGCATCTTCGAGTAGCGCATGATCGGGTGGTAACGCATTCCGAACCCCGAGCGCATCTCCGCATCGGCGATCGGCTTGCGCAGGAGGAACTTCTTCAGCGACTTTCCTTCTTCGTCGAAATACTCGATCAGCCCGTCCTCGGGCGCCTGAAAGCGGAAGACGCGGCGTGTCTCGCCACCGACGGTGAGCGATGCCGAAAGAATTTCGCCGCGCTCGCCCTCGTCGTCTTCGGTGAAAATGACCTCGAGATTGTCGCCGCCGCGTACGCGCTGCTGGAAATCGATATCATAAGAGAAGATGCGGACGAGTTCGTCGATCATCGGCCGCGGCAGATCGTGCCGCATGCCGGTCTCATAGAGGCTCTCATAGAGGCGCGCGCCGCTGCCGCCCTCGTCATCCTCCTCCTCGTCGTCATTCTTCCGCTGCGGGCGCTGCGGGCTGGCCAATTCCTGCCTCGGCAGGTTGACGGAGACGAACAGGCCCTTGTCGTTGACGGCGACAGTGCCGTCCGGTTGGCCATTGGTCAGGAGCGAAACACGGACGATCTGGCGCGCGTCGCCTGGATTCGGGCCCGGTGCATAAAGAGCCTGCAGCACCTGGCCGTCGGGCAGGGCGGCGGTCCGAACCCGGCCGCCGAAAGCCTGCATCATGCCGCGGATCTGGTCCGGGGCGGCGCCTGCGCTGCGCATCACCTGCTCGAAATTCTCGCCGCGCTTGGCGAGAAGCAGCTTTTCCTCGACGAGCGGCTCGCGCGATGCGGCCATCGGCGTCTTCGGTGCGTTGGTGACGTTTTCGGGAACGACACGGACCTCGATGCCCGAGAAGCGGGTGGTGTCGGTCGGAGGCGCATAGGAGAGCAGGTCACTGCCTGGGCCCGTCACGCCGCCGAGGGTGCGGCTCAGCATCAATTGCGGCGGGATCGGCAGGGGGCGCTGGCGCCCGGTCGCGGCGAGGTTGGCGCGTTCCTCCTCGATCTGGGTGATGACCTCGGCGTCGCCGAGCTGGGCCTTGCCCGGTGGTATCACGATGTCGGCGAGATCGCGCTTGACGATGGTGACGTCGGCATCCGGCATTTCGAGGATGGGTTCGGCATAGCGCTCGTTCGCCTGGCCGCCCTCGGCGAACAGGCGCAGCGGGTTGAAGGGCGGAATGTTGGTGGCGTAGACGCCGGTGGTCAGCGACAGGCTGGAAGCGAGCCGCACGAAGGGCCGCACGCGAATCACCTCGCGATTGCCGACGCGCTGGGACATCGGCGCCCGCACCGAATGCCGCGCCGCCATCACCGGCTGATCGGCGACGAGCTTGTCGGCCTTGCGGGCACCGCCGCCATCGCCCGCAGCTGAAGAGGCCCGGGCCGCGACGGTCTCGGGCTGTTCCGGAAAGCTGGTGTCGCCCCGCATTGCGACCAGGATCGCTGCGCCGAGAAGTGCTGCGCCGCAGGAGCCGACCAGAGCGCAGGCCGCGAGCCAGCGCAGCGAGACGCCGCGCCGATCGAGCGGTTGCTGGCTCGCGCCGGCGGGCTGGATCGGCGGCTCGATCCCGAGATCGACCAGAAGGGCGGCTGCCTCGGGGGCGAGCGGCTCGGCCGGAAGGTTGAACTCGGGGTGGGCGTTCATCGTGAGGCGTCTTACGATCCTTGAGACTCTGGCGATCCCGAGACGACGATCCCGGGGATCACAAGCCCGAAAGCAGTCCGAACGAACGAGCCTCGGCGCAAGGTCCTCGGCCTGAGAAGCTGAACAGCGGCAATCCCGGTGGGCGGCCGCCCGTTCCGAACGGCGCCCGTCGAGACCATGCCCGTGTCCCCGGCCAGAATCAATCCGGATGGCGGCCTGGCCGCTGCTGTGACCGGCGAATGCGGCTGTTTGCGGGCGCTGCCTCGTCTCGGCGAGCGCAACATACGCGCGCGCACGTATATAGAAGTCGAAGACCTGCTCGGAACGCCGTCGCCGGCGGGTTTCGTGCCGATTGTCGAAAAACTTTCAAAAAGGGCGTTGACACCCGGCGGGGGTCCCGCCTATAAACCGCCCATCGAGACGGCGCCGCCGCTGAGCGGCGCCTCTTCTGCGCTTCACTGGATGGCCAGGCCTTGTAGCCGACTAGCTCGGCGGCTTGCCTGTCTCTGTTGAGGCGACGCTGTTTGAAAACTGAAGACAGAAAGAGAAACGTGGACGGCGGAGTTCTTGCGGACTTGCCTACGGGCAAGTCATACGAGACTTCGGTGTGCTGCGTTTTACAAGAGCCATCGCTGATGAC
>NZ_JBXAND010000013.1:0-65307 GCF_058801345.1 Allobosea sp. GW822-FHT03F07 | reverse complement strand
GTCATCAGCGATGGCTCTTGTAAAACGCAGCACACCGAAGTCTCGTATGACTTGCCCGTAGGCAAGTCCGCAAGAACCCCGCCGTCCACGTTTCTCTTTCTGTCTTCAGTTTTCAAACAGCGTGCACCCAATAGAGACAGGCACTCAACCGATCAAGTCGGCTACAAGCCCTGGCGTTCCAGTGAAGCGCAGAAGAGGCGCCGCTCAGCGGCGGCGCCGTCTCGATGGGCGGTTTATAGGCGGGACAATCCCGGCAAGTCAACAGCCATTTTTCAAAAAAATGCCGACAGGTACCGCTCCGGCGCATCCGCGAACCGGCTTCGCAGCTATTCTGCTCGGCCGGGCAGCCATTTTGGGCCTTTGGCACCGCATTTTGGGCCGAATTCGAAAAATTTCGAATCGCGCAATCCGACCATCCAGCATCCATAGCGGCTGCCGGCCGACAGTTTTGTGACGTCAGCCGATCCGGTTCAGCCTGCCGCCGGTCAGCGGCTGCGGCACGCCGGTCGTCCCGGGCAGGCTGAGCGCCAGTCCCTTGACGGAGCGGATGGCGAGATAGGCGAAGAGTTGGGCTTCGAGCGCGTCGCCATCCCAACCCGCCGCCTCGACGGGTTCGACCGGCACGCCAAGCCGCGCGGCCAAGCGCATCATGAAGTGGCGATTGAGCCTGCCCCCGCCGCCGACCAGCCAACGGCGGGGCGGACGCGGCACATGGCGCAGGGCGGCGACGAGGCTCTCGACGGTGAAGGCTGCGAGCGTCGCCGCGCCATCGGCATCCGACAGCGGCTCTACGATCTGGGCCCGGCGATGGAAATCGTTGCGGTCAAGCGATTTCGGCGCCGGCCTGTCGAAGAAAGGATTGTCCATGAAGGCCGCGACGAGGTCATCGTGGACCCTGCCGCTCGCGGCCAGTTCGCCATCGGCGTCGAAGGGACGGCCGAGGCGGCGCAGCACGAAGTCGTCGAGGATCGCGCTGGCGGGGCCGGTATCGAAGGCGATGACGGTGTCGCCGTCGATATAGGTGACGTTGCCGACGCCGCCGAGGTTCAGCACCATGACGGGCTGCGCCATGCCCCGCGCCAAGGCGCGGTGATAGAGCGGCGCAAAGGGGGCCCCCTCCCCGCCCGCCGCGACATCGGCATGGCGGAAGCGATCGACCGTGGGGATGCCGAGCGCCGCGGCCACGGCGGGACCGTCGATCAACTGGCGGGTGAAGCGCTGCTGCGGCCGATGATAGACGGTCTGGCCATGAAGGCCGACGAGATCGATGCCGGCCGGGTCGAGCTTGTGGTCGGCGATGAAATGCCGGATCGCGGCGAGATGGTCGGCGGTCACCGCCGCCTCCAGCTCCGCGAGTGGCTCGGTCAGAGCCCGCTCCGCCTCGGCGATCAGCATCTGGAGCGAACGGCGCGTGGTTTCCCGATAAGGGTAAGATTTTCCGGCACCAAACGAGACGACATCGCGACCGTCGCTGGTGACGATCGAGACGTCGATGCCGTCCATCGAGGTGCCGCTGATGACGCCGATGGCGGTGAGGCTGTCCTGCTGAAGCCGGTCCATCTGCACTCGCCGCGACCTACCCTTCAAGCGCGATCGAAGCGCAGCCCTACTCGCCGGGCTGAACCCCGTCATAGCCGCCGATGATGACGAGATCGACCTGACCGACCTGGGCGAGGTGCTTCACGGCCTCCTGGTATTCCGGAGAAGCGTAACAGGCACGTGCCGTCGCCTCGTCCTTGAACTCCAGCACGACATTGTGCTTGCGGCCCTCGCCACGGGCGAGCTTGTACTCGCCGCCGCGAACCAGGAACTTCGCGCCATATTTCGCGAAGGCGACGGCGTTCAGCGCGCGATAGCGGGCATATTCCTCTTCGTTCTCGACATCGAGCCGAGCGATCCAGTAGCCCTTGGCCATGCTCAGGCCCCCTCGACCGCGACGAGGTCGATCTCACCGGCGCCCTCGCGCAGCTTCCGCGCCTCGGCATATTCGGGCGAGAACAGATAGGATCGCGCCGAGGCGAAATCCGCGAACTCGATGACGACGTTGCGGGCGCGGCCCTCGCCCTCGCCCACCGTCATCTGGCCACCGCGCACGATCGGCGTGCCGCCATAGATCTTCATCACCTCGGAGGCCTTTGCGGCATAAGCGCCCCATTTGGTCGCGTCGGTGACCTTGGCGCGGCCGATGACATATCCCTTGGGCATGAGCGTATCCGTCTGCTGGAATCAGGTCGAGCGGAGCTTATGAGGCGGCCGCGATCTCGTCCATGATCGCGGCCGTCGCCCCACGCGGGTCGGCTGCGCGAATGATGGGGCGGCCGACGACGAGATGGTCGACCCCCGCGCGGATCGCCTCGCCGGGCGTCAGGGTGCGCTTCTGGTCGCCAGCGGCGCTGTCGGCGGGGCGGATGCCGGGCGTAACGATGACCATGTCGTTGCCGATCACTTCGCGGACGATCGCCGCCTCGGCGGCGGAGCAGACGATTCCGTCGATGCCGCTGGTGCGGGCCTGCTCGGCGCGCAGGCGTACGAGGTCTCGCACGGCGAGCCCGTAGCCGGCATCGCGCAGATCGCCATCATCGTACGAGGTCAACGCCGTGACGGCGAGGAGCTTCATCGCAGCATCGCCGCGCCCCTCGACGGCACCGCGCATGGTCTGCGGGTACGCATGCACCGTAAGGAAGGCAACCCCGAGCTTGGTCAGCGACTCGACACCCTCCGTTACGGTGTTGCCGATGTCGTGCAGCTTCAGATCGAGGAAGACCTTCTTGCCTTCGCTCGTGAGCTGGCGGGCGAGATCGAGCCCGCCGGCGAAGGCAAGGCGATAGCCGATCTTGTAGAAACTCGCGCCGTCGCCCAGCGTCGAGACGATGCGATAGGCGTCCCAGATCGTCGGCACGTCGAGGGCGACGATCAGGCGGTCACGCATGTCGTTGATCTTCTGCATCGTCGCGCTCTCCGCAGCCTGATCCGGGTTGCGGCGAGGAAGGGCCATGATTCGGACCGGGATGCAAGTTCGCCCGCCCCGCACGGGAATGCCTGCCTGTCTGGCGCGTCTTGCAGCATTCGCTTGCCGGCACGGGGGTTTCGACTATCCTCGTGGCAATCGCCATCCATGGTGGAGTTCCGCCATGTCGATCTGGATCGAATTCGGCAACCCCGTCGGCCAATGGAGTGAAGCGGCTTCGATGTCGCTCGGCATGGGCACGAAGCCGGCCGCGGGCGGGCCGGCACGCAAGGCTCAGTCCGGCGACGTTTCGCTCACCAGGGACACCGACGATCTATCCAGCAAGCTGTGGCTTCACGCGACCAAAGGGACGCTGATCGCCCGCGTGACCCTCGAATTCTACAAGGGTGCAAGCGACATCCTCTATCTGACCTATTCGCTCAAGGATGTCCTGATCACGTCGATGTCACACCACAATGCCGGCTTTCGCCCGATGGAGAGCCTGACGTTGTCGGCAGGGTCCCTCTCGTGGCAGTACTTCAAGAGCGAAAGCTGACGGCCGTTCTCAGGCCGCGTCGGGCAGGACCTGCGCGAAGACCTCGGCCCAGACATCGGGCGTCTGCGCGCCGGAGACCGCGAGCTTGCCGTCGACGATGAAGAAGGGCACGCCGGTGACGCCGACCTGGGCTGCATGGGCCTCCAGCCCGATGATCGTCTCGCGCAATTCGCCATTGACGAGTTCGTCTCGCGCGGCCTGCTCGTCGAAGCCCTGCTCGACGGCGATCTGGACCAGGGTTTCGGGATCGCCAATGTCGCGGCCCTCCTGCCAATAGGCCTTGAACAGCGCAGCCTTCATCTCGCCGCCGCGCTGAACGGTCGAGGCGGCCGCGACCAGCATATGCGCCATGCGGGTATTCACGCTCTTCTTGACGGCCGCCCAGTTGAAGGTGACGCCGCTTTCGAGCGCCGCCTCCGACAGCCGCAGCTCGATCTCGCGGCGCTTGCCGGCGCCGAACTTCGCATCGAGATATTGCGTCCGGTCCATGCCTTCGGCCGGCATGTCAGGATTGAGCTCATAAGGCAGCCAGGTGATGGCGACGCGCTCGGTCAGGCCATGGCGGGCGAGGGCGGTCTCGAGCCTGGCCTTACCGATGAAGCACCAGGGACAGGCGAGATCGGAGACGATCGCGATCGGCAGTTTCTCTTGCATGGCGGGTCTCCGGCTCAAATCTTCCGTGCAGCGGCGCCGTAGCGGGCGACTGTGACATCGGACGTCAAAAGGACGATCCCTTCGACAGTCGCCTGAGCGATCAGAATCCTGTCGAATGGATCCTTGTGAATGGGCGCCAGCCCCTCGATCGCCGCCGCGTGCTCGCCCGTCACAGGCAGTTCGCGATAGCGTCGATCGAGAAGACCCCGCCTCAGAAGTCGCGCATCGACCAAGAAATCACTTCGCCCGAGGCCCGTCTTGATCGCCACCTCCCAAAT
Source organism: Allobosea sp. GW822-FHT03F07 (assembly GCF_058801345.1). Classification (NCBI taxonomy): domain Bacteria; kingdom Pseudomonadati; phylum Pseudomonadota; class Alphaproteobacteria; order Hyphomicrobiales; family Alloboseaceae; genus Allobosea; species Allobosea sp. GW822-FHT03F07. Next base: position 60,872 of record NZ_JBXAND010000013.1, on the reverse strand, counting down.
GCTGGCCGCACTAAAGTACAGTTCGCTGTCGGACGTGCCGATGATGGCCATGGCAGCTTCGGAAAGCCTGTCCGGCCTTCCTGCGATCCAGATCAGCAGATGCGTGTCGAGCAGAAATCTCACAGGCGCCCTTCGAACAGGCTTTCGATCTCCTCGCGCCCCATTTCGTCGAAGTCGTCCGGCACCTGAATCTGGCCGATCATGAACCCGACACGATCCGACTTCGCGGCAGGTGGCTCGTCAAGGGGCACGAGCTTGACCATGGGTTTGCCCGCCTTCGCGATGACGATGCTTTCCCCTCGCGCGGCCCGCTCCACGAGACGGGACAGATGAGTCTTGGCCTCGTGGATGTTCACAGTGTCCATATCCCACCATAGCCTAGTCCGGTCAGCTTAGTCCACGTCGTGACGCCGCCTTACCTCGGCGGGTAGACGTGCCCCTCGCCATGCCGATCCTCGGCAAGGGCCTCGGCGCCCGGCGTCTCACAGGCCGACAGGAAAGCGGGACCGACAGGGATCTTTCCGGCCCCGCCGGGGATGTCGAGGATATAGGTCGGCTGGCACAGGCCGGAAAGATGGCCTCGCAGGCTTTTGACGAGGGCCTGCCCTTCCTCCAGCGAGAGCCGGAACCGCGCCGTGCCGGGCGCGAGGTCGGGATGGTGGAGGTAATAGGGCTTCACCCGGTTCTCGACGAAGGCGCGCATCAGGGACGACAGCGTCTCGACATCGGCGTTGACGCCCTTGAGCAGCACGCTCTGGCTGACCAGCACGTGGCCCGCATCGGCGAGGCGGGCCAGCGCAGCGCATGCGGCCGGCGTGAATTCGCGCGGATGGTTGGCATGAACAGCTATGTAGCTTGCCTTGCCGGGAATGCGCAGGGCCGTCGCGTAGTCGTCCGTGATCCTGTCGGGATCGACGATCGGCACGCGCGTGTGCCAGCGCGCGACCTTGATATGGGGAATGGCGGCCAGGCGCCTCGCGACCTCGCGCGCGCGGCGCGCGGAGAGGATCAGCGGGTCGCCGCCGGTCATGATCACCTCCCAGATCTCGCTGTGCTCGGCGAGATAGGCCAGCGCCGCATTGAGCCTGTCGCCTGTCAGCGCATCGCCACCAGGACCGACCATTTCGCGCCGGAAGCAGAAGCGGCAATAGACCGGACAGGCATGGACGAGCTTGAGCAGCGCCCGATCGGGGTAGCGATGCACCACGCCCTCGACCGGCGAATGCGCCTCGTCGCCGATCGGATCGGCGATCTCCCGCGGCAGCGTCACGAGTTCGGCCGGATCGGGGATGAACTGGCGCGCAATGGGGTCGGACGAATCCGCGGAAGCGATGAGCTCCGCTATCGCCGGCGTCACCGCAACCGCGTAGCGCGCGGCCACCGCTCGCAGTTCCTCACGCCGCTCCGGCGCGACGAGACCGGCCTCGACGAGCGCGTCGATGCTGCGCAGCGGCTGGCCGCCAGGGGGCTGGTGAATGGTCATGCCCCTCCCCTGCCCGGTTCCGCGACCGGCGTCCAGAGCACGTCCTCGATCCGGCGGGCGCCGGTGCAGAGCATCACGAGGCGGTCGAAGCCGAGCGCGATGCCGCTCGCTTGCGGCATCGCGGCCAGAGCAGCGAGGAAATCCTCGTCGATCGGATAGCGCTCGCCATAGATGCGCGCCTTCTCGTCCATGTCGGCCTCGAAGCGCCGGCTCTGCTCGGCCGGATCGGTCAGCTCGCCGAAGGCATTCGCCAGTTCGACACCGCAGGCATAAAGCTCGAAGCGCTCGGCCACCCGCGGATCGCCGGGCTTCGGCCGCGCCAGCGCCGCCTCCGAGATCGGGTACTCGCACAGGATCGTGGCCCGGCCGCGTCCGAGGTGTGGCTCGACCTTCTCCGACAGCACGCGGCTGAAGATGTCGGACCAAGTGTCGTCCTCGGCCACGCGGATACCGGCCTCGATCGCATCGGCCGCGAGCCCGCCGCGATCGACGTCGTTATCGGCCGTCACGGTGCGGAGCAGATCGATGCCGGCATACCGGCCGAAAGCTTCCTGCAACGTCAAGCGCTCAGGTTCGGCGAAAGGATCGGCCTCGGCGCCGCGCCAGCTCAGCACGCTGGCCCCGGCGGCCTCCGCGGCTTCAGCCAGCAAGGCGGCGCTATCGCGCATCAATGTTTCGTAGTCCTCTCCGGCGCGATACCATTCCAGCATCGTGAATTCGGGGTGATGCAGGGCAGTCCGCTCGCGATTGCGGAAGACGCGGGCGAGTTCGAAGATGCGGCTCTCACCGGCTGCCAGCAGCTTCTTGGCCGCGAATTCCGGAGAGGTGTGCAGATAGTAGGGATGCGGCTCAGCGGCGTTGTCGATCAGCGTGGTCGCGAAGCCGTGCAGATGCGTCTCGTTGCCTGGAGAGACCTGCAGGATCGCCGCCTCGACCTCGACGAAGTCGCGCGCCTCGAACCAGCGCCGCAGCGCCGCCTTGATGCGGCCGCGCGCCAGCAGCGCCGGGCGCCGGTCGGCATGTATGTCGGGCCGCCAGAAGGGCGGCATGTCGCTTTTCATCATCTCGATGCCGGAACGTCTGAAAGCTTTCGTTTCGCGCGCGAATGCGGTAGTTGCGCGGCAATGAATTCGCACTAGGCGCGCAGGCGCGGCGCAAGCTCAAGGACAAGTCACGTGGTCAAGGTCATCGCATCCTCCGTTCGCAAGGGCAACGTGCTCGAACTCGACGGGCATCTCTGCTCGGTCCTCTCGGCCGAGAGCTTCTTTCCCGGGAAGGGCACGCCGACGACGCAGATCGACATGCGCCGCATCTCCGACGGCGTGAAGATGACCCAGCGCTACAAGACGACCGAGCAGGTCGAGCGCGCCTATGTCGAGGATCGCGACTTCACCTATCTCTACCAGGACGGCGAGCAGTACGTCTTCATGAACCCCGAGACCTTCGACCAGATCCACGTCGATGGCGACGTGGTCGGCAACATGGCTCCCTACCTCCAGGAAGGCATGAAGGTCTCGCTGTCGGTGTTCGAGGACAAGGCCGTCGCGATCGAACTGCCGCAGCGCGTCACGGTCGAGGTCGCCGAGACCGAGCCGGTCACCAAGGGCCAGACCGCGTCGTCCTCCTACAAGCCGGCCATCCTGGTCAACGGCGTGCGGACCGCCGTGCCGCCGCATATCGGCCCCGGCGTGCGTATCGTCGTCATGACCGAAGATGGCTCCTATGTGGAGCGCGCCAAGGATTGATTGGAGCGGACCGCGCTGCAATTGCCGCGGGAAGGCTTATATCGACAGCGCAAGCGGGCCCGACCGGGCCCGTTTTTCGTTTGAGGATAGCGACCCATGCCCATCACCGCTCGCTCTGCCGCGCTCAACGGCTTCGTCCAGACCCTCAAGGCGCTCGACGCCATCCTCGACAAGACCGCCGAGCAGGCGGCCGCGCGCAAGATCCAGCCCGAGGTGCTGCTGAGCGCGCGGCTGGCGCCGGACATGCTGCCCTTCTCACGCCAGATCCAGCTTGCCTGCGACTTCGCCAAGAACGCCGCGGCACGCCTGGCGGGCGGCGAGAACCCGAAGCATCCCGACGAGGAAAAGAGCTTCGACGAGTTGAAGGCGCGCATCGCCAAGGTGCTGGCCTTCGTCGAGGGCATTGACGATGCGGCCTTCGAGGCCGGCGTCACGCGCGAGGTCACCTTCCCGCGCGGCCCGAGCGCGACCGTGACGATGCCGGGCGAGGTCTATCTGACGCGCTTTGCGGTGCCGAACTTCTATTTCCACGCTACGACCGCCTACGCGATCCTGCGCAAGAACGGCATCCAGATCGGCAAGCAGGACTTCCTGCTCGGCGTGCTCGACGGCTGACGAAACGCTGCGGTACCCAGCCGGCGTCGCCAGGAGCGGAGCGACGCGCGATCCAGAACGGTAGAGCCGTTCGTTCCGGATTGCTTCGCTGCGCTCGCAATGACGGAAGGCATGCGGTTGGCTTCATTTGCGCCGCCGCCTTGAAATCGACACCGACCGCTTCCATATGTGCTTCATCGGCGATGTCGAGGGCGGTCCAACGTCTTCCACCGCCGCTGAAGACGGCCATGAGCCGAATGTGTGACGCCGGATGTACGCGCACCGTTCCGCTGCATGGCCGTTGGCGTTTCTGCCCTGCAAATATATCTCGCCGCCTCTGAACTTTCCTTGCGTCAACCTCGACTGCTCTCATCATGGGGCTGCAATCGGGGGGAGGACGTGATGGCGGAGCCGAAGGGCACGGTCTATCTGCGCGCGGGCGGCGCGGAGCTTTTCAGGCAAGACACATCCAAGCGCTTCGCGCGCCGGGTCAACAAGACCCTGCTCAAGATCGACGCGGCGCTGCCGCGCTATGCCAACATCCCACGCGACGAGCGCAAGATGCGGACGCAGGGTCTGCTCGCGCTGATCGCGCTCTGCGACAGCTGGCTCAGCGACAAGCAGACCAAGATCGACCAGCACGAATCCTTCCGCGCCATGGCGATCCAGGATTTGCATGAGGCGGCCGTCGCCGAATTGCGCGGCCTGCAGAACTGGGCCAAGGCCAAGGCTGCCTTCGGCAAGTTGATGCCGAAGGCGTCGATGAAGGGCCATGGCGCGGATCCGGTGCGGCTGATGCAGCAGGAGAACTGGCTCGAGGTGCTGGACAAGCACCACCGGCGCGGACAGGAGCTCAAGAATCATTACGACGACTGGGCAAAATCCGCGGAACAGTGCTCGTTCTGGGAGTATCTCGACAAGCTCGACCCGGCCGTGCGGAAGGACCTGGCGGACGTTTCGGTGCGCTATGTCGACGACCTGATCTACCGGGCGCTGTTCGAGGTCTCCTTCGACAATGGACTGATGCGCTCGCGCATGTCGCCCATCGTCCAGAATATGATCCTCAGCAAGATGTCACGCTCGGTGGTGTTCGCGAATGCCGATGACAAGCTGCTCGACACCAGCACCTGGCCGTCCAACGCGCTGCGCGGCATGTCGACGGGCTGGGCTGCCTTCGTCCTCAGCCCGCAGAACGTGGTCTATGCCGGCATGCATGTGAACGGCCTTTTTCACCATTCCAGCTTCCTGTGCGGGGCGCCCGTCCTGGCCTCGGGCATGATGCGCGTCGAGAACGGCCGGATTCGCGGCGTCCACGAGAAGAACGGGCATTACCGCTCGCAGGAGATGCACATCGCCACCTTCCTGAAGCTGCTGGTGCGCAGGATGCCGAACACCGACTGGCACGATGTCGAGTACATCACCTTCGGCGGGACCTCGATGAGCATCGGGTCGAAGCTAGGCATTCAGCGAAAGCCGTCTCCGCCGCCGCGTCCTGCGCGCGTGGCTGTTCAGCCACCGCCCCGGCAAGGGAGGGTTCAGAACCTGATCTCGCGCTTCAACAGCGGCTGACCGGCGCTGCGCAACACGCGCTCACCAGCAAGTGGCCGCATTGGACAACGCGTGATAGCTGAAATAGCGGACGTAGACGCCCTTGCCGTCGATGACGCTCATCATGGTGTAGGTATCGTCGGCATTTCTTGCGTCGATGATGTCTTGCGGCACAAGCGTTCGGAGCGCCCTGCCCGCCTGCGGATCGCTACGCTCGACCTCAGCCAGGCTGTAGTGCTGAGGGGCGATGCAATGAAGGCGACCGTCTTTCGCTGATGCCTCGAAGGCGCGGATCGAAACAACTTGCACTTCCGACGATGGCGAACCACGCCAGAACGAGAGGGCTACCACGCCGATCGCCAGCCCGGCGATGGTCCAGACAATGGTCTTTCCGATCAGCATTGCCTTATGCATTGCCGCGCCTGACTGAGCTAGCCCTGCAGGAACGGGTTGTTCACCCGCTCCTCGCCGAGCGTGCTCGCGGGCCCGTGCCCCGGCAAGAACTGCACGTCGTCGCCGAGCGGCAAGAGCTTGCTCTTGATGCCGGCGATCAGCGTCTCGTGGCTGCCATAGGGAAAATCGGTCCGGCCGACGGAACCGGCGAAGACGGTGTCGCCCGCGAGCAGGAAGCGCAGATCCTTCTGGAAGAAGGTGACGTGGCCGGGGGTATGGCCAGGCACATGCTGCACGGAGAAGCTGACATCGCCGATCGAGACCTCGTCGCCCTCGACGAGCCAGCGCGACGGCGTCACCGCCTTCATGTCGAGAATGTCGAAGCGCAGGCCCGATCTCGGCAGGTCGTCGAGCAGGAACTTGTCCGCCTCATGCGGTCCGATGATCGGGAGCGACAGCGCTTCCGCGAGTTCGGTCGCGCCGCCGGCATGGTCGAGATGGCCATGGGTCAGCCAGATCGCAGCGGGCGTGACGCCGATCTCCTTCAATGCCCCCTGGATCAAGGCGACATCGCCACCGGGATCGACGATCGCGGCCTGCTTCGTGCGCGTGCACCAGAGGATCGAGCAGTTCTGCTGGAACGCGGTCACCGGGACGACGGCGACGCCGAGAGGCGATTGCGGCTGATCGGTCATAGGATCGTCTCCGTTCGGTTTCGGCCGCAGCCGGTCATCGTCGCGCGCCCTCATAATTCCGAGCGGAGCGACCCACCGTTCAGCGCTTGCCACCACAGCGATTGGCGAGCAGCGAGCGGTAGTCGGCCAGTTCGGAATCCATCAGGCCGACATTCTGCTCGCGCTCGGCGCCGCTCTGGCAGGTCGCGAAAACGGCGCGCGCGCTCTGCAAGAAGCCGACATGCTCGCGCCAGGTCCGGCATTGCGTCGCCTGATCAGCATTCGCGACGGCGGTCAGCCGCGCCTGCTGGCGGCGCAGGCCGCCCTCGTTCTGGAAGAGATCGCGCGAACAACTGGCCGGGCGGCCCTGAGCCAGGACCGGCGGCGCGACCGCGAGCAGCGCGAGAGCGAGACCGCCGAGGACAAAACTCCCAAGGGCACGGCGCCTCATCCGAGGTTCAGCTCCTTGAAGAAGTCGTTGCCCTTGTCGTCGATGACGATGAAGGCCGGAAAATCCTCGACCTCGATGCGCCAGACCGCCTCCATGCCGAGTTCGGGATATTCCAGGACTTCGACCTTCCTGATGCAATCCTGCGCCAGGCGCGCCGCCGGGCCGCCGATCGAGCCGAGATAGAAGCCGCCATGCTTCTTGCACGCTTCCCTTACACTCGCAGAACGGTTGCCCTTGGCGAGCATCACCATCGAGCCGCCGAAGGACTGGAACTGGTCGACGAAGGAATCCATGCGGCCGGCGGTCGTCGGGCCGAAGGAGCCGGAGGCGAAGCCCTCCGGCGTCTTGGCCGGGCCGGCGTAGTAGACCGGGTGGTTCTTCAGATATTCGGGCATGCCCTGCCCGCTCTCGAGCCGCTCGCGGATCTTGGCATGGGCGGAATCGCGGGCGACGATGATCGTCCCCGTCAAAGAAAGCCGCGTCTTCACTGGATATTTCGTCAGCGTAGCAAGGATCTCGCTCATCGGCCGGTTGAGGTCGACCTTGACGACGTCGCCGCCGAGCGAGGCATCCTCGACCTCGGGCAGGTATTTCGCCGGATTGGTCTCCAGCGCCTCGAGGAAGATGCCGTCCCGGGTGATCTTGCCCTTGGCCTGACGATCGGCCGAACAGGAGACGCCCAGACCGATCGGCAGCGAGGCGCCATGGCGCGGCAAGCGGATAACGCGCACGTCATGGCAGAAATATTTGCCGCCGAACTGGGCGCCGACGCCGAGCGACTGCGTCAGCTTGTGGACCTCCTCCTCCATGGCGAGGTCGCGGAAGGCATGGCCGAGCGGCGAGCCTTCAGTCGGCAGCGCATCGAGATATTTCGTCGAGGCGAGCTTGACGGTCTTCAGGTTCTGCTCGGCCGAGGTGCCGCCGATGACGATGGCGAGGTGGTAGGGCGGGCAGGCCGCCGTACCCAGCGTCAGGATCTTCTCCTTCAGGAAGGCCATCATCCGGTCCTTCGTCAGCAGCGAAGGCGTCGCCTGGAAGAGGAAGGTCTTGTTGGCCGAGCCGCCGCCCTTGGCAACGAAGAGGAATTTGTAGGCATCCTCCGCATGTCCCTTGCCCTCGGCATAGATATCTATCTGCGCCGGCAGGTTGGTCGCGGTGTTCTTCTCCTCGAACATCGACAGGGGAGCGACCTGGGAATAGCGCAGGTTGCGCTTGAAATAGGCGTCGGCGACACCCTCGCCCAGGGCCTGCTCGTCCTCGCCGTCGGTCCAGACCATGCGGCCCTTCTTGCCCATGATAATCGCCGTGCCGGTGTCCTGGCACATGGGCAGCACGCCGCCAGCGGCGATGTTGGCGTTCTTGAGCAGGTCGTAGGCGACGAACTTGTCGTTCGAGGTCGCCTCGGGGTCGTCGAGGATCTTCTGGAGCTGGGCGAGATGGCCGGGGCGCAGCAGATGGTTGATGTCGATGAAGGCCTGCTCGCTGAGGCGGCGGATCGCCTCGCGCGACACGCTCAGCACCTCGCGATCGCCGATCTTCTCGACCGAGACGCCTTCGCTGCCGAGCGCGCGATAGGGCGTCTTATCCTCGCCGAGCGGGAAGAGATCGACATGGGTATAGGCCATCGGCGGAACTCCGGCATTGAACGCATTGAACGGCGTCCCCAGGCCCCTGCGGGCAGGAGGATCGCCGGATCGAATAGACGATGTTGCGATCTGGTCAAATGCAAGAGAGTGCGATGGGCTCAAGCCAGCCACGCATCCGGCACATCGAGCGCGATGCGCATGCCTGGGTCAGGCCGCCTTCGCAGCCGACTCGGCCAGGACCGCGTAGATCGCGGCGGGATCGCGGGTATTGCGGATCTGTTCGAGCACCGATGGGTTGCGCAGCACGCGGGCGACACGGGCCAACGCCTTCAGATGATCCGCGCCGGCGCCTTCGGGAGCGATCAGCACGAAGATGATGTCGACAGGCTGGCCGTCGAGGGCGTCGAAATCGATCGGCTTGTCGGCACGGGCGAACAGCCCGACCAGGCGGTCGATGCCCGGCATGCGGCCATGGGGGATCGCGATACCGTCGCCGATGCCGGTCGAGCCCAGCCGCTCGCGCTGCAGCAAGGACTCGAAGAGCTCGCGTTCGGGCAGTCCTGTGACCAGCGCCGCATGCTGGGCCAGTTCCTGCAGCGCCTGCTTCTTGCCGTTGGCCCGCAGAGGCGAAATCACCGCCGCGGGAGTCAGGAGATCGATCAGCGTCATGCGCCAGTCCATGCATGTCCCATGCCGCGCCTGGAGAGATGTGCGGCAGGGTCAAGGTTCGGGGTCCGCCCGGGACCCCGGCAGACCTTAAGACAGCGACGCCGGCGGATCGATCCAGCCGATGTTGCCGTCACGGCGGCGGTATACGACGTTCATCCGGCCATTGCCAGCATGGCTGAAGATCACCACCGGCGCGCCCGTCATGTCGAGCTCGGCGACCGCGTCGCTGATCGTCATCACATGAAGGGATTTGGTCGTTTCGGCCACAATTACGGGGTTGTCGCCAGCTCCGTCGAACTCGACCTCCTCGATTTCATGGTCCGGAGCAGCAATCACATAGCTGGGGATTGCGACGCCCTGCTCACGACCATTGGCTGATGCCGAGCGATCCTTGAGCCGTCGCTTGTAGCGGCGCAGCCGCTTCTCGATGCGCTCCGCCATCTTGTCGAGGCTGGCATAGGCGTCATGCGCCGTGCCGGAGGCCTCGAGCGTGATTCCCGACGACAGATGCAGCACGCCGTCCGTCTTGAAGGCCGTGCCGTCCTTTCCGACGGTGACATGACCTTGATAACCGCCCTCGAAATATTTGCCGAGGGCAGCGGCAACGCGTGCCTCGGCCTGCCCGCGCAGGGCTTCGCCGACATCAAGGTTCTTGCCGGAGATTCGCAAGCTCATGGAGTGCTTCCCCTTGCTAGTCATGGCCGGGAGATCGGCCATCAGTAGGAGCTAAGAACTGGCTACCGGGTATGTCAATGATATGGCCCAAAGATCCAGGGCCGCCGCGCGCAGGGCTCAGCGGCTGCCCATCGCCATGGCAACCTTCTCGCGCCGACGTTCCATCGAAGAGGGAATCCGCAGCGACTCGCGATATTTCGCGACGGTCCGGCGCGCGATGTCGATGCCGCCCGCCTTGAGGCGCGCAACGATCGCATCGTCGGACAGCACATCGGCCGGCGCCTCCTCGTCGATCATCTGGCGGATGCGGAAGCGCACGGCCTCGGCCGAGTGGGCTTCGCCATAGCCGGTGGCAGCGATCGCAGCCGAGAAGAAGTACTTCATCTCGAAGACGCCGCGCGAGCAGATCAGATACTTGTTCGAGGTGACGCGCGAAACGGTCGATTCATGCATGCCGATGGCGTCGGCCACCGTCTTGAGGTTGAGCGGGCGCAGATGCTCGACGCCATGGGCAAAGAAACCGTCCTGCTGGCGCACGATCTCGCTCGCCACCTTCAGGATGGTACGGGCGCGCTGCTCCAGCGACCGGGTGAGCCAGTTCGCCGTCTGCAGGCATTCCGCGATAAAGGCCTTGTCCTCGTCGCTGCGCGCCGCCTTGGAGACGCGGGCGTGATAGGTCTGGTTGATCAGCACGCGCGGTAGCGTGTCGGGGTTCAGATCGACCAGCCAGGATCCGTCGGGCGCGGCGCGGATAAAGACATCCGGCACAACCGTCTCCGCGGTCGAGCCGCCGAAGCCGCGGCCGGGCTTTGGATCGAGCCGCCTGATTTCGGCGACCATGTCGGCGATATCTTCGTCGTCCACACCGCAGAGCCGCTTGAGCGCCGTGAAATCGCGCTTGGCGACGAGGTGGAGATTGGCAACGAGCGCCTGCATCGCGGGGTCGAAGCGGTCGCGGTCACGCAGCTGGATCGACAGGCACTCGCTGACGTCGCGCGCAGCTACACCGGAGGGATCGAAGCTCTGGACGATGCGCAGCACGCCTTCGACGCGGGCGATCGAGACGCCCAGCCGCTCCGCGATATCGGAGACGGCTTCGCCCAGATAGCCGGAATCGTCGACCGCATCGATGAGATGACGACCGATCAGGCGATCCGCCGGTTGATGCACCGCCAGATCGAGCTGCGTGCTGAGATGGTCGTGCAGCGAGGTTTCAATCGTCAGGCTGCTCTCGAATCCGTCTGGCCCCTCCTCGAAGGAGCCGCCGGAGCCGCCATAGGCGCCGCCGATGATGGGCAGGCTGTCGGCGCCGCGCGTATCGAACCGCGCCACGCTGGGCTGCTCGCCCTGGAAGACATTGTCGAGCCCGGTGCCGAGCCGGTTTTCCATGCCCTCCTGGCTGTTCAGGCTTTCGGCGCGGGCATAGGTCTCGGGGTCGGCGGCATGGGCGCCATCCGCGCCATTGGCCTGAAACGGGCCGTCGGAGGCATCGTCGCGCTCCAGCAGCGGATTGCGCTCCAGTTCGCCCTCGACGAAGTTCTGCAGTTCGAGATGCGACAATTGCAGAAGCTTGATCGCCTGCAGCAACTGCGGCGTCATGACCAGGGATTGGCCCTGGCGCAGCTCCATGCGCGGCATCATCGCCATTGCGGCATCGACCCTTCCCTGCCAGCGCGCCATTTCGGCACACTTCTTGCTTGAGGGGCAGACTAGCGCCGTCTGACGAGCGCGTCAAAGCCTTGCCTCAGCATTGAGCAGGGAAATTAATGCACTGCAACATGTGAGGGAAGTGGCCGCTCGGGGTTTCGTTGCCGACCCGTGGACCCATTTCGCCGCGGCGCCGGCGGTAACCGCCAGATCGCCGCTCGTTACGCCAGCGCTGGTGCCATCAGCGGCCGGGCGCACCCCACCGCGTTTACAACCGGAAATCCTCGCCGAGATAGACGCGGCGCACATCGGGGTTGGCGATGATCTCGGCTGGAGAGCCCTCGGTCAGCACCCGGCCGGAATGGATGATGTAGGCGCGATCGACGAGGCCCAGTGTCTCGCGGACGTTGTGGTCCGTAATCAGGACGCCGATTCCGCGATCGGTCAGTTGCCGCACCAGCGCCTGGATGTCGCCGACCGCAATCGGGTCGATGCCGGCGAAGGGCTCGTCGAGCAGGATGAAGGAGGGTTTGCCGGCGAGCGCACGTGCGATCTCGCAACGCCGCCGCTCGCCTCCGGAGAGAGCGATCGAAGGCGCTTTGCGCAGGCGCGCGATGGTGAACTCTTCGAGCAACTGGTCGAGCTGGCGCTCGCGCTCCTTGCGGTTCGGCTCGACCACCTCGAGCACGGCGCGGATGTTGTCCTCGACGCTGAGACCGCGAAAGATCGAGGCTTCCTGCGGCAGATAGCCGATGCCCAGCCGCGCGCGCTGGTACATCGGCAGCTGCGTGATGTCGTTCCCTTCCAGCGAGATCGTGCCGAGATCAGCCGCGACCAGTCCGGTGATCATGTAGAAGATCGTGGTCTTGCCGGCGCCGTTGGGCCCGAGCAGCCCGACGGCCTCGCCCTGGCGCAGGTGAAGGCTCGCATCGCTCACCACCATGCGGCCGCCATAGCTCTTGCGCAGGCCGCTGACCGCGAGGATGCCGGCGCCGCCGATCGCTGCGGCCTCCGCGGAGCCGATGCCCACGACACTGCCGTCGCCTCGCCCGGATCGCCCGAACAGACGGCTGAACACGCCTGCACCGGATTGATGGGTCGTGGGCGCTGCGCGGGCGGGCACCGTCTCGGATTGCGGCATGTCGGAGATTGTCACTGCGGGCGCTGTGCCTGGTCTGGAGGAGAGTTAGGCGGGGTGCCCGCGGGGCGTGCGGACCCAGCTCAGTTGGTCGGCGTCGCCGGTTTGGCGGGCGTTGCGCCGGCCGCGGGTTTGGCGCCCGTTTCAGAATTCGGCACGAAGAAGCCCTGGACGCGGCCGCCCTTGTTCGTCTCGACATTGGCGATGCCGGTGACGGTATTGTAGGTCAGCTTCTCGCCGCGCGTGATGTTGGGGCCGTCGTTCAGCGCGACATTGCCGGTCATAACGACCGTATTGTTGGCGCGGTCGAACACGGCGTTGTCGGAGGTCGCGGCCTGCGTCTTGGAGACGACCGTGACCGGCCCCTTGCACTCGATGCGCTTGATCGAACTGTCGTTCGACTGCCCCGGCGCCGCACCGGCGGCAGCCGGCGCCGCGGGAGCCGTGGCACGGGCCGCACCGGCGCCGCCCTGCCCACCGCCGCGCCCCTCGTAAAACACGGTCATGACCGTACAGCGCACGGTCGTCTCGCCCTGCACGGCAACGACATTGCCGCTGAACACGGCCCTGTTTTCCTTGTCGAGCACGTCGAGCTTGTCGGCGTCGATCTTGATCGGCTCCTTGCTGTCGCCGCCGAGGCCGCCGAGCGGCGAGCTCGCCGCACCGCCGCCGCGGCCGCGGCCCTGGGCGAAGCCGTCCTGCGGCACGCAAGCAAGGATGGCGCCCGCCACCACTGCAAGCATGGCCGCCTGCCGGGAGAGGGTTCCGAAGCGGATGAAGCCGGAGAGGCTCATGGCTACCTGCATTGTCACTGTCCCGTCCCGTTCGACTGATTTCTCGTCGGCGGCGTTTCGCCGGCGGGCGTTGAACGCACTGGCTCAAGCAAATCCAGGCGCGGCGTGCTGCCTTCCCGCTCGGGACCCGCAATCGTGCCGGCCGGTGCATTGGGAATATAGACGCGAACCCGGCCATGGAAAGCAATCAGCGCGCCATTGTCCTTCACATCGAGCGAATCGGCATCCACCGTGTTAGCGTCGACGATGACCTTCACCGGGTCCTTCGAGACCACGGTGCCGCCCTTGAAATCGACATCGGCGGTCTTCATGCGGATATCGTAACCCGCCTCGGTTTTGACCCGGACGTCGTCGACGAGCCGCAGCTTTTCCTTCTGCGTATCGAAATGGCCGGTCTTCGCGTTGACCGTGACCCAGCCCTCGCGCTCCATCTGGAGCCTGGCGGTCAGCGCCTGCAGTTCGACCTGCGTCGGGTTGCGGATCTCCTGAAGGGCCGCCTCGGCCGTCACCTCATAGGGGCGGTTGTCCTTGCGGTAGCCCGACAGACGGGGCGTATCCATCTTCACCTTGCCGCCGGAGATACCGACCGCGCCGAGAGACACATTGGCGACGCCGCGCAGCGGGTTGAGGAACGGCGCCACGATCAGGGCCAGCACGGCGACGACGGCGCCGACGGGAATGGCGCGGCGCAGGAAGCGGACGAGCGTCGTGTGCCGGCGCGCGGCGCCGAAGGCCGCCTGGCGATGCGCCAAGCTCCTCCGTTCCCCGCGCTCATCAGGGCGGGCGGCCCAGTCATTGGTTGTCATCGCCACAGTCATGCCCCGCGCAATGGCAGTCGCTAACGGCTTTTTCGTGTCATCCGGCGCGCGCCCTCGCACCGGCCAGTCACAGCCAGACTGACGCAAGAAGCCTTAGAATTTGTCAAGCATGCGCAAAAATGTCGGCCTCCGACCAACCCGCCAGATCGAGTTCGGCGCGGAAGGGCAGGAAGTCGAAGCAAGCCTTGGCCAAATGGGTGCGCCCTTCGCGTGCGAGCATCGTCTCCAGCCGCGCATGCAGTGCGTGCAGGTGCAGCACGTCCGAGGCCGCGTAAGTGAGCTGGGCATCGCTCAGCGTGTCAGCGCCCCAGTCGGAGGACTGCTGCTGCTTGGAGAGTTCGACGCCGAGCAGTTCCCGCACAAGATCCTTGAGCCCGTGCCTGTCGGTATAGGTGCGGGTCAGCTTGGAAGCGATCTTGGTGCAATAGACCGGGCCGGTGACGACGCCGAAGGCCTGGCGCAGCACCGCGATGTCGAAGCGCGCGAAATGGAACAGCTTGAGGACCGCCGGGTCCTCAAGCAGCCGGATCAGATTGACCGGGCGTTCGCCGCCCTTCGGAATCTGGACGACATCGGCCGTGCCGTCACCGCGCGAGAGCTGGACGACGCAGAGCCGGTCGCGATGCGGGTTCAGCCCGAGCGTCTCGGTGTCGATCGCGATGCTGGCGCCGGCGTCGAAGCCGTCAGGCAGATCGCCGCGATGGAAACGGATGGTCATATCGCAAACCTCGCTCGGGCGCCTGCGCGCCCCTCAAATCCGAAATGAGGCCCGACCGCGCGAAAAGCCCAAGCCTGGACTGAAGCGCCAAGTCTCGTCTGCGGAATGCCAACACCTGTCGCCGCAGCTAGCGGCGCGGAACCCGGCGTTCAAGCCTTTTCTGCGGAGCGTGCGCCGCCGGCGCGTTAACCCTTTATTCACCATATCCTTCCAGCCGCGGCCCGGGCATGCCAGATTGACGGCATCGGAGCCTGATCGATGTCCCTTTTCCGCCTGCTCACCGACTTTGACGGACGTATCGGCCTCGGCCGCTTCTGGCTGGGGAGTGCGCTGGTGACTTTGGCCTTGCTCGGCGTGCAGCAGACGGCACCAATGCTGTTCGGGCATAACGCAGCGGCGGCCGTGGCCTTTGCGCAGTCCTTCGCGCTGTTCCCCTGGGCCGCTCTGGCGGCCAAGCGAGCGGTGGATCGCGGGAGCAGCGCGCTTTACGGGATCGTGCTGATCTGCGCGATCGTCTTGCCCGACCAGATTCAGCCATGGCTGCCCTATGCCTGGGCGCCCTCGCTCGACACGGTCTCCTTGATCGCCTGGCTGTTCGCCCTCGTCGATCTCGGCCTGATGCCGTCAGTGCAAGGCGGGGAAGCGCTTGCGGCGGATGGCGCCGATGCTAAAGCGGGAGCATGGACACCGCCCCACGCCCCGACCTCGATCCCCTCGACCCCGTCGCCCTGACACAGGCGCTTGTCCGCTGCCCCTCCGTGACGCCGCATGAAGGCGGCGCGCTGGCGCTGCTCGGCGCCGTGCTGTCCGATGAGGGATACAGCGTCGAGCGCCCGGTCTTCAGCGCGCCCGGCACGCCCGATATCGAAAACCTCTACGCCCGCATCGGCACGGAAGGACCGGTCTTCGTCATCGCCGGCCATACCGACGTCGTGCCGGTCGGCGATGCGGCGGCCTGGACGCGCGATCCCTTCGGCGGCACCGTCGCGGACGGCGCGCTGCATGGTCGCGGCGCCTGCGACATGAAGGGCGGGCTCGCCGCGATGATGGCGGCTGCCCTGCGCTTCCGGCGTGAGAACCCCGAAGCGCCGGGCTCGATCGCCTTCCTCGTCACCGGCGATGAGGAAGGCCCGGCCGTCAACGGCACCATCAAGCTGCTGGACTGGGCGCATGCGCGCGGCGAGCGCTTTGATCATTGCCTGCTCGGCGAGCCGACCAATCCGGCCGCGATGAGCGACATGATCAAGATCGGCCGGCGCGGCTCGCTGACCGGCCGCCTGACCGTCAATGGCAAGCAGGGCCATGTCGGCTACCCGCATCTCGCCGACAATCCGATCCGCGGCATGGTGCGGCTGCTGGCGGCGCTGGACGCTGCGCCTCTCGACCAAGGCACCGAGCATTTCGACCCGAGCAATCTCGAAGTGACGACGCTCGATGTCGGCAACCCCGCGACCAATGTCGTGCCCGCCCAAGCGAAGGCCGTCTTCAACATCCGCTTCAACGACGTCTGGACGCCGGAGACGCTGGCGGCCGAGATCGAGCGACGCCTGCGCGAGGCCGCAGGCAACGCGGTGCGCTACGAAATCAGCTTCGACCCGACCAATTCGGTCGCCTTCCTGACCCAGCCCGGCCCCTTTGTCGCGATGGTCGCCGACGCGGTCGAGGCCGAGACCGGCAAACGCCCGGCGCTCTCGACCACGGGCGGCACCTCGGATGCACGCTTCATCAAGAATTACTGTCCGGTGGTCGAATACGGCGTCGTCGGCCAGACCATGCATCAGGTCGACGAATGCGTCGCGGTCGCGGACCTGCTGGCGCTGGAGCGGATCACCCATCGGCTGCTCAGCAGTTATTTTGCAGTGCAGCATGGGCCTTGACGCCCCGGCCCGGCAGGCGGATAGTCTGCCTTAGACGAAAGTCTAAGGAAGCGGATGATGAGGCTTGCTGCTGACGATGTGGCGCGGTCGCTGCGCGGGTCATGGCACCTGATGACGCGCGGCTCCGAGGCCCTCCAGGAACTGGACCTGACGCGCGACGGGTTCTGGCGCTCTTTCCTCGCCTTCGCGCTGATGCTGCCGGCGACGATCGCCATTCTCGCCGCCGTGCGCCTTCTCGCCGGCTTGCCGAACACGGCCGGCCTGTTCACCTCGCCCGGCCTGGCCATGGCGGTGATCGGAGCCGAGCTTCTCGCCGTGCTGGCGGTTCCCACCCTGCTGGTCGCGCTGGCGCCGCGCCTCGCGCAGGCGCCGCGCTTCACCAGCTTCGTCATCGCCTGGAACTGGGCCGGCATCGTCTCGGCCAGCCTGATGGCCGTGCCGGCGGCCGTGTTCGCGATCGGCTGGTCGTATCCGAGCCTCGCCGGCCTGCAGGCGCTGGCCTTCGGCGTGATCGTGCTGCGATTGCGCTACTGCGTGGCGCGCGCGGCCTTCGGCCCGGAGAGCCGGATCGCCGCCCCGATCGTGCTGGCGAGCGTGATCGCGGACTATGGGGTCGTGCGGATATTCGGATTGCTGCCGCTCTGAGCGAGAGGCTCTTGCGAAGAAGCCAGCCTCAGTAGTCCACGCCGGCCAGATACAGCCCGCAGGGTGGCGCCAGCGCCGCGCATTGCGAGCGGTCGCGCGCCGCCAGAACCTTGCCGAGCTTGTTTTCCGGCCAGCGCCCGGCGCCGACCATCTTCAGGCAGCCGACGATCGAGCGGACCTGATGGTGCAGGAAGGAGCGCGCATGGGCGTAGACCACGATCTCGTCGCCCTCGCGCCGGACATCGAGCCGATCCAGCGTCCGCATCGGGCTGTTGGCCTGGCATTCGGCGGCGCGGAAGGTGGTGAAGTCGTGATGGCCTAGCAGGGCTTTGCCGGCACGATCCATCGCTTCGTGATCGAGCTTCACCGGCACATGCCAGAGGCGGTTGCGGTCGAGCGCCGGCTGCGCGCGCCGGTCGAGGATGCGGTAGATGTAATAACGCCGCTTGGCCGAGATGCGCGCGTCGAAATCGTCGGACACGGCCTCGGCGCTGACGACCGCCACCGGCAGGCGCTTCAGGCGGGCGTTGCTGGCGTCACGCACCACATCCGTGCGCCAGTCCTTGTCGAGATCGACATGGGCGACCTGATGCGTGGCATGGACGCCGGCATCGGTGCGCCCGGCGCAATGCAGCCTAACCGCATGGCCGCAGAAGGCCTCGACCGCTTCCTCGACGCTCTGCTGCACGGACGGGCCGTTGAGCTGGCGCTGCCAGCCTGAAAAGGGCGTGCCGTCATATTCGATGACGAGCTTGTAGCGGGGCATCAGAGCTTGGCGCCGGCGGCGAGTCGTGCGCCACGCAGGAACTCGGCCCCGCTCATCGGCCGGCCACCGGCACGCTGGACCTGGAGGAGCTTCACGGCTCCTTCCGCACAGGCAATCGTGCCCTCGTCGTCGAGCAGCATGCCGGGCTCGGCCGCGCCGCCGGCGAGCGCCGTGCGCAAGACCTTGAGACGCTCGGGCCCCTTGCCGAGATCGACCTCTGCGAACGCGCCCGGGAACGGCGCAAGGCCGCGCACGAGATCATGGACATGTTTCGCCGGGCGCGCCCAGTTCAGCTTCGCCTCGGCGTTGCCGATCTTGGCGGCGTAGGTCACACCCTCCTCCGGCTGCGGCGTGAAGTGCAGGCCGCCACGGCCCAGCGCCGCGAGAGCCCGCACCATCAGATCCGCGCCGAGCGGCGCCAGGCGGTCATGCAGGTCTCCGGCCGTCATGTCGGGACCGATTTCGAGGCGCTCGACCATGCCGACCGGGCCGGTGTCGAGCCCTGCTTCCATCTTCATGACGCAGACGCCGCTTTCGGCATCGCCGGCCATGACCGCGCGCTGGATCGGCGCCGCGCCGCGCCAGCGCGGCAGCAGCGAGGCATGCAGGTTGAGGCAGCCGAGTTCCGGCAGATCGAGGATCGCCTGGGGCAGGATCATGCCATAGGCGACGACCACAGCGACATCGGCATCATGGGAGGCGATCTGCTCGGCCGCCTCCGCGGTCTTCAAAGTCGTGGGCGTGAAGACCGGGATGCCGAAGCGCTCGGCGGCCTTCTGAACGGGCGACGGCTTGAGTTCCAGCCCGCGCCCGGCCTGGGCAGGCGCACGCGTGTAGCAACTCACGACCTCGTGGCCCTGGCCGATGATCTCGGTGAGGGTCGGCACCGCGAAATCGGGGGTGCCCATGAAAATGACGCGCAAACTCATACGCCGGTCTTTACCTTAGGTGGGGTCGGCCTTGCCCGCCGACGAACAATCATTCGAGCCCTCATCTTGAGGAGCGGGCAAAAGCCCGCGTCTCGAAGGATGCTCCAGGAGGCTCCGGAACCGTCTGGAGCATCCTTCGAGACGCCGCTGACGCGGCTCCTCAGGATGAGGGCTGCGGAAAACGCCGATGTGCCGCTACGCCTCAGCGCCTCGCCGCCTGCTTGGCGAAACGCTTGGTGACGCGCTCGCGCTTGAGGCGCGAAAGATGGTCGATGAACAGCACGCCGTTGAGATGGTCGATCTCATGCTGCAGGCAGGTGGCGAGCAGCCCGTCGGCCTCGATCTCCTGCTGCTTGCCGTCAAGATCGGTGTAGCGGACCTTGACCGAAGCCGGGCGCTCGACCTCCTCGTAATATTCCGGGATCGAAAGGCAGCCCTCCTCATAGACGCTGCGTTCTTCCGACGACCAGGTGATCTCGGGGTTGATGAAGGCCATGGGGTTGCGCGGCTGCGCGTCGCGCTTCTCCTGGGCGCCATCGGTCCCCTCTTCCCCCTCGCCCTCTTCCCTATCGTCGGGGGGGCGCTTGGCGACATCGAGCGTGACCACGCGCTTGGGCACGCCGATCTGGATGGCCGCAAGGCCGATGCCCGGCGCGTCATACATCGTCTCGAACATGTCGGAGACGAGGGTGCGGATCTCGGCCGTGATATCCTCGACGGGGGTCGAGACCAAACGAAGCTGGGCGTCGGGCAGGATGACGAGAGGGCGAATGGCCATGAAAGGATTTCTGCGCGGGATTTCGTGATGAAGGGGCGACATAAGCCCTTGCACGCAGCCGGTCAAACTGTTCCGCTTTCGTTCGAATTCATTCACCCGAATCGGCTAGCATCTCGGTATGAAAGAGATCGCCTTCGTTCTTCTCGACCGCCCCGTGACCTGGGCCGAGGCCGCCTTCGGCTTCGCGGCGCTGAGCTTCGCCCTGCTCCTGCTCATGGCTCTGTCCTCTTGGCGAGGCAGCCGGGAGCGCGCTATCGAAGCCGCTATGACGGCCGAACGCGCCCGCGAGATGGACGACAAGGTCGCCGAGATGAACCGGCTGCAGGCCGAGATGACAGGGCGCATGCAGTCCATGGCCGAGATCCTGTCGACGCGGCAAGGCGACCTCGCGCGCCTCGTCGCCGACCGGATGGACGGTTTGCGGCAGCAGGTCGGCGCCGGGCTGGAACAGAATGTCCGCCAGACCACCGAGAGCCTCGGCCGGCTGCAGGAGCGGCTGGCCGTGATCGACAGCGCCCAGAAGAACCTGACCAGCCTGACCTCCGAGGTGGTGACGCTGCGCGACGTGCTCTCCAACAAGCAGGCGCGCGGCGCCTATGGCCAGGGCCGGATGGAGGCGATCATCCGTGACGGCCTGCCGACAGCCTTCTTCGCCTTCCAGCCCCAGCTTTCCAACGGCCGCCGGCCGGACTGCCTCGTCACCCTGCCGGGCGACGGGCGCGGGCTCGTCATCGACGCCAAGTTCCCGCTGGAGAGCTTTACGCAGCTTCGCGAGGCCCGCAGCGACGATACGAGGAAGGCGGCCGCTGCGCGCGTGCGCAACGATGTCGGCGTGCATGTGAAGGACATCGCCGAGCGCTATTTCCTGCCCGGCGAGACGCAGGACATGGCGCTGCTCTTCGTGCCGTCGGAGTCGATCTATGCCGATCTGCACGAGCATTTCGACGACGTGATCCAGAAGGCGCATCGCGCCCGGATCATGATCGTCTCGCCCTCGCTGCTGGCGCTGGCGATCCAGCTCATGCAGTCGCTGGTCCGCGACGCCCGCATGCGCGAGGAGGCGCAGGTGATCCAGAGCGAGGTCGGCAAGCTGCTCGCAGATGTCCGCCGGCTGGGTGAGCGGGCCGAGAGGCTCGACCAGCATTTCCGCCAGGCGCAGGAGGATGTCGCGGGCATCCGCACCTCCGCGACGAAGATCTCAAGCCGCGGCGAGCGCATCGTCGCGCTCGACTTCGACGAGGCGAAGGCCGAGCCGACGCTGCCCTTCGCGCAGGGGCTGTCGCTGAAGAACGCGGCGGAGTGATCAGCCGACCTTGAGCGTCGCCGAGAGTTCCGGCTTCACGTTCAACGTCTGGAACACGACGCAGTAGCGTTCGGTCAGCTTCAGCAGGCTGTCGAGCTTCTCCTGCGGGGCATCGGTCTCGACGTCGAAGAAGAGGCGGATCGCCTTGAAGCCGACGGCCGCGTCCTTGGCGACGCCGAGCGTGCCGCGGAAGTCGAGATCGCCCTCGGCACGAACCACGCCCTTCTTCAGCTCGATCTCGAGCGCCGTCGCGACGGCCTTCAGCGTCACGCCGGCGCAGGCGACCAGCGCTTCCAGCAGCATGTCGCCCGAGCAGAGCTCGGCGCCGCTGCCACCCGTCGCCGGATGCAGGCCCGCGAGCGCGATCGCGCGGCCGGTCTCGACCTTGCAGGCGATATGCTGGTCGTCGAGCTCGCCCTTGGCCTTCAACGTGATCAAGGCAGCGTTCGGGTCATTGCGATAGGCATCCTTCAGCGGAGCCTGCAGGGCGCGAAGAGCGGTGACGTCCATGGGATTTCCTCGGATCAGGCCTTGGTGTGATTGCCGTCTTGGTAGCGACTGTCGCGGCCGTCCGCTACCACCACATCCCCGCGGTTTCCGCCGTCTTCTGCTGATGTGGCTCCTCGTCGCGCAGCGAGCGGTCGAGGCTGCGGAGCACCTCACGTTTGCCCGCCTCGAAGGCCGGCGAGAGATGGTCGCGCGGGCGGGCGAGCGGGTTGTCGAACTCGTCGAAGATTCGTCCGGGCCTGGGCTGCATCACCACGATGCGATCGGCCAGCGTCACCGCCTCCTCGACGTCATGCGTCACCATCACCATGGTCGGCCGGCTTTCGCCCCAGAGCGCCAGCAGATGCCCGTGCAGGCTCGCCCGCGTCGTCGCGTCGAGCGCCGAGAAGGGCTCGTCCATCAGAAGCAGCTTCGGCCGCGTCACCAGCGCACGAGCAATCGCCACGCGCTGCTGCTGGCCGCCGGAAAGCTCGCGCGGCCAGCGGTCCTGATGGCCAGCGAGGCCGACGCGGACGAGGGCATTCGTCACCAGCCCCTCGCGCTCGAAGGCAGAGAGATGCGGCAGGCCGAAGCCGACATTCTCCGCGACCGAGAGCCAGGGGAACAGGCGCGGCTCCTGGAAGATGACGCCGACATCGGCGCGCGGCTCGGTGATCGCCTCGCCATTGAGCAGGATGCGCCCTGCGCTCGGACGGTCGAGGCCTGCGATCAGCCGCAGCAGCGTGGTCTTGCCGCAGCCGGAGCCGCCGACCAGCGCCAGGATCTCGCCGGCCGCGACATCGATGGTGACGGCCGACAGGGCCTGCGTGCCGTCGGCATAGGTTTTCGAGAGGGTCTCGAAGCTCAGCATCGAGGGGGCTTTCTAAAGTTTGTCGCGCGCCGTGTCCTGCCAGGCGAGAACCGGCCGCGTGAGGGCGACGAGCAGCCCGTCCGCCAACTTGCCCATCACGGCGAAGCTGATGATGGCCGCAATGATGGTGTCGGGGCGGCCGAGCTGCTGGCCGTCCACCAGGAGATAGCCGAGACCCTCGCTCGCACCCATGATCTCGGCCGCGACCACGAACATGAAGCCGAGCCCGAGCCCCGAGCGCAGCGCCGTGATCCAGGCCGGCAGGATTGCCGGCAGGAGCACGCGTCGCGCCATCGCCAGCCGGCCGAGCCGGAAGACGCGGCCGACCTCGATGATCTTGCGGTCGATGCCCTGGATCGCGGCGGCGACGCCGAGATAGACCGGGAAGAACACGCCAACCGCGATCAGCGCGACCTTCGAGGCCTCGAAGATGCCGAGCCAGAGGATGAAGAGCGGCACCCAGGCGATCGAGGGGATGGCGCGCAGGGCCTGGAGCGTCGGGTCGAGGATGCCCCGCGCCACGGGCAGCGCTCCGGTTACGGCTCCGAGCAGCGTGCCTGCCGCCGCGCCGAGGCCGAAGCCCGCCGCGACCCGCCAGAGCGTCGCCGTGGCATGGGTGAAAAGCTCTCCCGATGCGGCGAGGCTCCAGAGCGTCGCGCCGACGACGCTCGGCGGCGGCATCAGCCGGCCATTGGCCAGCCCTGTCCTGACGGCGATCTCCCAGAGGATCGCCAGCAGCACCGGCAGCACGAAGCCGGCGAGCGCGAGCATCCGGCGGCGCGACCGCGAGCGGGAGAGACCGCCCTGCTCGCCGATCGCCGCCGTCTCGATGCCGAGCGCGCTCATCTTAGCCTGAGCCGTCTCAGTTGGTGGCGGCGAAGCGCCGGTCGAGCAGATCGTCGACCACGGCCTTCACATCGGTCGCCGCGGGGAGGACGCCGGCCTCCTTGAGCGCGAGCCCGGCCGCGATGATCGTGTCGGCCTGGGCCTGGCCGATCGCCGAATGGGTCAGCTCGGTGCGGGTGAGCTGGCGTTCGATCACGGCGTCCGACAGCTTGGTGTAGGTGATAAGCGTCTTCTTCAGCTCGGCCGGATTGGCCAGCGAATAGGCCCGCGCCTCCTCATAGGCGGCCAGGACCTTGCGGACGAGCGCCGGATTGTCCTTGGCGAAGGCCTCGCGGACGTTCAGCACACCCCAGGTGTTGTCCTCGGCCTTGCGATGGAACAGCTTCGCGCCGCTCTCGACCTCGGCGGCGGCCATCAGCGGGTCGAGCCCGGCCCAGGCGTCGACATCGCCGCGCTCCAAGGCGAGGCGGCCATCGGCATGCTGCAGCAGGACGAGCTTGACGTCCTTCTCGGTCAGCTTGGCCTCGGCCAGCGCACGAACCAGGAAGATATGCGGATCCGTGCCGCGTGTGACGGCGACGCGCTTGCCCTTGAGATCCGAGACCTTGGAGATATCGCTCTTGGCGCTGGTGACGAGCGCCGTCCATTCCGGCCGCGAATAGACATAGATCGACTTGATCGGATTGCCGTTGATCTTGCCGATCAGGGCCGCCGCACCGGCGGTCGAGCCGAAATCGAGCGAGCCGGCATTGAGGAATTCGAGCGCCTTGTTGGATCCGGCGGACTGGACCCAGCGCACGGCGATGCCGTCGGCAGCCAACGCCTTTTCGAGGATGCCGCTGTCCTTCAGCACGAGGCTGACCGGATTATAGGTCGCATAATCGACCCGAAGCTCCTTGGGAGCCTGGGCGAAAGCTTGCGTGCTGGCGAGGGTGATCGAGGCGGCAAGGCCGGCGACGGCGAGACGGCGGGTGATGGTCATCGGAGGTCCCTTTCGATGCGCGAAGGGACCGAGCTGCGGACACGCACCCGTACCCCACGCTTTAGCTGCACTTGTTTCGCGCCCGCAAGCTGGTGGCTCAAATCGGCGCGTATCCGACTTGTAGGTCCGATCGTTCTGTATGTCAAACAGCACATTAATGGATGTTGAATCTCGTATTTCACGTATAAAATCTGCTTAATTAAAGCGCTTTGCGAATCCCCCTTGCATGCTAACCAGCGATAACGGCGTCCGCGCCGACAGACGCAAACAATCGAGGTCAGGCTTGGTCTCATCCGTCGCCGATCAGCCGGTGCTCGAACTCAACCATGTGCTGGAGAGTCCCCGGCGCGCCGTCGACCATCTGCTCGAACAGGGCCAGCGCCGCAGCACCGCCGATATCCGCAGCCTTCTCGTCGGCGGGCTGCGTCAGGTGCTGGATCAGGGCCACGCCTCGGCGCGCGAATTGCTCAAGCGCCCGCGCCACGGCCTGGTCTGCGCCCAGCATCTCTCGGCGGTGATGGATGGCGTCGTCGGTTGCCTGCATGTCGCGGCGACCGAGCATTTCTATCCGGCGCTGAATCCGTCGCAATCCGAGCGCATCGCCGTGGTGGCGGTCGGAGGCTATGGCCGCGGCACCCTGGCGCCGGGCTCGGATGTCGATCTCCTGTTCCTGTTCCCGCACAAGCAGACAGCCTGGGGCGAGAGCGTGGTCGAGGCCATGCTCTACCCGCTCTGGGACCTGAAGCTGAAGGTCGGCCATTCCGTGCGGTCGGTCGACGACTGCGTGCGCGAGGCGCGCGCCGACATGACGATCCGCACGGCGCTGCTGGAGGCGCGCTTCATCGCGGGCGACGCCCTGGTCTTCCACGACATGGTCCGCCGCTTCGGCGCAGAGGTGGTCGAGGGCACGGCGCCGGCCTTCACCGAGGCCAAGCTCGCCGAGCGCGAGACCCGCGTCCGCCGCGCCGGCAGCTCGCGCTATCTCGTCGAGCCCAACGTCAAAGACGGCAAGGGCGGCCTGCGCGACCTCAACACGCTGTTCTGGATCGCGAAATACGCCTACCGCGTCAACGATGTGCGCGAGCTGGAAACGGCCGGCCTGTTCGACCGCAAGGAGTTGCTGATGTTCCAGCGCTCGGAGGAATTCCTCTGGCGCGTGCGCTGCTGGCTACATTTCATCACGGGCCGGGCGGAGGAACGGCTTTCGTTCGACCTGCAGCGACAGGTGGCGGCCGCGATCGGCTATGCGGGGCGCAGCGGACAGGCACCGGTCGAACGCTTCATGAAGGCGTATTTCCTCGTCGCCAAGGATGTCGGCGACCTGACCGCGATCGTCTGCGCCGGGCTCGAGGCCCGCCAGCAGAAGCCACGCGCCACGCTCTCGCGCCTGCTCGGCTCCTTTGCCAAGCGCAAACGCGTGCGGGCACTCGGCCACCCGGACTTCACGCTGAAGAGCCAGCGGCTGAACGTCATCGACCCCGACGCCTTCAGGCGCGATCCCGTCAACCTGCTGCGGCTCTATGAGATCGCCAGCCGCGACGACCTCGCCATCCATCCCGATGCGAGCCGGCTGGTGACGCAGTCGCTGCGGCTGGTGACGCCGCAACTGCGCAACGACCCCGAAGCCAACCGGATCTTCCTGGAGATCCTGACGGCGCGGCGATCGCCGGAAGCCGTGCTGCGGCGGATGAATGAATCCGGGCTGCTCGGCAAGTTCGTACCCGATTTCGGGCGCGTCGTGGCGATGATGCAGTTCAACATGTATCACCACTACACGGTCGACGAGCATCTGATCCGGACCATCGGCGTCCTGGCCGAGATCGATGCCGGCGTGCTCGAATCCGAGCATCCGCTCGCCAACGAGATCATGCCGACGATCAGCAATCGTCGCGCGCTTTACGTCGCGCTCTTCCTGCACGACATCGCCAAGGGGCGGATCGAGGATCATTCGATCGCCGGCGCCCGTATCGCCCGCAAGCTCGGGCCTCGCCTCGGACTGACCGAGGGCCAGACGGAGACGGTCGCCTGGCTGGTCGAGCACCATCTGGACATGTCGACCGTGGCCCAGAGCCGCGACCTCGGCGACCCCAAGACGATCGAGAGCTTCGCCGCGACCGTGCAGACGCTGGAGCGGCTGAAGCTTTTGCTGGTGCTCACCGTCGCCGACATCAAGGCGGTCGGGCCCGGCGTCTGGAACGGCTGGAAGGGCCAGCTCCTGCGCACGCTCTATTACGAGACCGAGATCGTGCTGGCCGGCGGCCATTCGCTGATCGAGCGCAAGGCGCGCGTCGAGAAGAAGCAAGACGGCCTGAAGGAGCGCCTCGCCGACTGGGACGAGGCGGCGCGCGACGCCTATCTCGCCCGGCACTATCCGGCCTATTGGATCAAGGTCGACGTGGCCCAACAGGAGAAGCATGCGCGCTTCCTGCGCCGGGCAGAGGAAGAAGGCCGCACCACCGCGACGCTGGTCGAGACCGACCAGTTCCGCGGCGTGACCGAGTTGACCATCCTCGCCCCCGATCACCCCCGCCTGCTCGCGATCATCACGGGCGCCTGCGCCGCGGCCGGCGGTAACATCGTCGATGCGCAGATCTTTACGACGACCGACGGGCTCGTGCTCGACACCATCTCGGTCTCGCGCGCCTTCGAGCGCGACGACGACGAGTTGCGCCGGGCCGAGCGCATCGCGGCAGCGATCGAGCGCGCCCTGAAGGGCGAGATCAAGATCGCCGACCTCGTCGCCCAGCGGCGGGCGCCGCCGCCTCGCGGCCAGACCTTCCAGGTCGTGCCGGAGGTCATCATCGACAATGTGCTGTCGGCGCGCCACACCGTGCTCGAGGTCGCCGGGCTCGACCGGCCGGGCCTGCTCTACGACCTGACCACGGCGATCGGGAAGCTCAACCTCAACATCGCCTCGGCGCATATCGCGACTTTCGGCGAGAAGGCGGTCGACGTTTTCTACGTCACCGACCTGACCAATGCGAAGATCGTCTCGACCGCCCGCCAGCTAACGATCCGCAAGGCCCTGCTCGACGTCTTCGGCCCAGACGGAGAGAAGGGTCCTTCAGCCAAGGGCAAGGCACCCGCTCGTGCTTGATTTAAGCCGGCATAAGCCCGATATCGGCCGGGAACACGGTCGCGCTCCGATGTCGCGACCAGAGCTTTGATGAAGCCGAGAGCCTTGCTTCAGCGCAATCCGGTTCGTCCGATTTCGCGCAAGGTTCTCGATTTGGATTGGATGATGCGATGACGCAGAACCCTGCGACGGAAAACCCGAACGCCGAGCCCGCGCTCGACGAGGCCGCCCAGCAGACTCCCGAGGAGATCATCCAGGCCAATTTCGCCCGGATCGAGGCCGAGCGCGACGACCTCAAGGACAAGTTGCTGCGCACGCTGGCCGACATGGAAAACCTGCGCCGCCGGACCGAGCGCGAGGTCGCCGACGCGAAGGCCTATGCCGTGACGAGCTTCGCGCGCGACATGCTGGGCTCGGCCGACAATCTGCGCAGGGGCCTGGAGAACGTGCCGGAATCCGCCAAATCAGGCGATGCGGCGCTGAACGCGCTGATCGAAGGCGTCGAATTGACCGAGCGCGAGCTGCTGAAGACGCTGGAGCGTCACGGCGTGCGCAAGATCGACCCGCAAGGCGAGAAGTTCGACCCCAACCTGCACCAGGCGATGTTCGAGGCGCCCGACACCGAGATCGCCAAGGGGCTCGTCTCGAAGGTCGTGCAGGTGGGCTACAAGATCGGCGAGCGCGTGCTGAGGCCAGCTCTGGTCGGCGTCTCGGCCGGCGCGCCGAAGCCGCAGGCCTCCAATGGCGAAGACGCCGCACCGACGGGCCACTAGCGGAGTTGAGAGAGCGGCTCATGCGAAAGACCGGCTCCCACCTTTTCGCGCGATGCGCTGAGCCGTGATCGAGGCCGTCGGCGTCGCCGTCTTCGCGTTGACCGGCGCCCTCGTCGCCGCCCGAAAGGGCATGGACCCGTTCGGCTTCATCCTGCTCGCGACCACGACCGGTACCGGCGGCGGCACCATGCGGGACCTTGCGCTTGGCCGGCCAGTCGGCTGGGTCGAGGCGCCGCTGAACGTCCTGATCTGCGCGACCGTCGCGCTCCTCGCCTGGCTCATCGCCTATCTGCGGCCGGGCCAGCTCGAAGGCTGGAGCGCCAAGCGCGTGCTGCTCTGGGCCGATGCGTCTGGAATGGCGCTCTTCGCCGTCTCCGGCACTCGGATTGCAATGGCGGCAGATGTCCCGCTGCTTTCGGCGATCGCGCTCGGCGCCGTGACCGCCTCCTTCGGCGGCATCCTGCGCGACATCCTCGCCGGGGACCGTGCCATGGTGCTGTGGAGCCGTGACTTCTATGTCACCGCTGCGACCGCGGGCGCAGGCGCCACCGCGCTCCTGACCTATTTCGGCTTCGCCCCCGCCGTCGTCACGCTCGGCGGCCTCGCGGCCGGCTTCGGGCTCAGGGCCGGCTCGATCCTGCTCGGCTGGTCGTTTCCGCATCTGCCGGGCGAGGGGCCACGCTGAGCGCCTGAGGGCCCGCTATCAGCCACCGGGCCTGGTGACCCGCCTCAGCGTCAGGTTGATCCGCCCGCCCTGCGGCAGGAGTGCCGAGGAACCTGCGAGGATGCGGTCGATGCCGTGATAGGCCAGCCTCGCCTCATCGCCGAAAAGCAACGCATCGCCCGAGGCGAGCTTCAGCGACTGGGTCTTGCCGCCGCGTTGCGTGCCGCCGATCCGGAAGATCGCGGTGTCGCCGAGCGAGAGCGACAGCACCGGCGCATCGAAGTCCTGCTCGTCACGATCCTGATGCAGGCCCATCTTCGCGCTGGCCTCGTAGAAATTGACCAGGCAGGCCTCGGGCGCATGCGGATAATCTGCCAGCTCCCGCCAGGACCGCAACAGCACGTCCGGCATCGGCGGCCAGGGCTCGCCCGTGACGGGATGAAGCGGCTGGTAGCGGTAGCCGGTCTCGTCGGAGACCCAGCCCAGCGAACCACAATTGGTCATGCGAACGGAAAACGGCTTGCCCGTTTTGGGCATGCGCGGATGGAAGAAGGGAGCGAGCCGGGCCACCTCGCGCAGGTCCGCGACCAGCGCGGCCTGCGCATCCGGCGCGAGATAGCCCGGCCAGTGGACGACGCCGGGCGCGACGACGAGCCGGGCCATCGCGGCCGCCTTACAGGGAATCGAGATCGAGCACGTCGGCCATGGAATAGAGGCCCGGCTCACGCCCCCTGCCCCAGACCGCGGCCTTGACTGCGCCCTGCGCGAAGAGGCTGCGATCCTCGGCGACATGCGCGAGTTCGAGCCGCTCGCCAGCGCCCGCGAAAATGACCTTGTGATCACCGACCACGGTGCCGCCGCGCAGCGTGGCGAAGCCGATCTTGCCGGGCACACGCGCGCCGGTGAATCCGTCACGCACGGCGACACGCTGCTGTGCCAGGTCTGCCTGGCGCCCTTGCGCCGCCGCCTCACCGAGCAGGACGGCCGTGCCCGAGGGCGCATCGACCTTCATGCGATGATGCATTTCGACGATCTCGATGTCCCAATCGGTGCCCAGCGTCGCGGCGACCTTGCGAACGAGCGCGGCGAGCAGGTTGACGCCGAGGCTCATATTGCCGGAGCGGATGATCGCCGTGTCACGCGCGGCCTGTTCCAGCTTCGCCAGATGCTGCGGCTCGAGGCCGGTGGTTCCGATGATATGGGCGATGCGAGCCCGGGCCGCGAGCGCGGCGAAGGCGACCGTCGAGTCCGGCGTCGTGAAATCCAGCACGCCCTCGGCCATGGTGAAGGCCGGCAGCGGGTCGTCGCCGACCAGCACGCCGCTCGCCGGCAGACCGGCCAGCACGCCGGCATCCTGGCCGAGCCAGACCGAGCCGGGGCGCTCGATCGCGGCCGCGAGCGTGCAGCCCGGCGCCTCATGGATCGCCTTGATCAGCATCCGGCCCATGCGCCCGGCGGCACCGACGACGACGAGACGCATATCGGACATTTGGGTGCACTCCGCCAGTCGGGGATGACATCGAGCCAGCCGCGTCGCCTTACCCCGCCAGCGCCGCGATGTTCGCCTATAGGACGGATCGCGGCGCAACGACACCCGAAACCTCGGACACCCGAAACTTCAGGCACCCGAAACCGCGCAACGAAAAACGGCCGGGTCGCCCCGGCCGTTCTCCAATAGATCGATCGAACCTTGGCCTCAGGCAGCCTGCTGGATACCCGAGAGCTTCCAGGCGCCGCCGCGCGGGCGCACGAAGGTCCAGTGCTCCGTGACCTCCTGCGGGACGGTGGCGCTGCCATCGACGACCTTGCCGCTGGAGCGCTCGTAGAGCGCGTTGATCAGGCTGAAGCGCATCGCGACAGTCGCGTAATCGAGATTGTCCTCGCGCCAGGCTTCCGAGAGGTCGCCCTGCAGCAACTTCACGTCCGAGACGCGGTCAACCAGGCCCTTGCGGACGTTGTTGGTGAGGTCCTCGTCGAAATAGCCGAACATCTCCGGCGTGACGCGGTCGCGCAGGCCCTTCTCGTCCTCGTTCGAATAGGCCGTGTTGACCTCGGTGAGCAGACGCTCGAAGGCGTTGAAATCCTCGCCCACGAGTTCGATCGGGGTGGTCTGCGGCACCGCCGCGGGGCGACCGAGGCCACCGCCCATGGCACCCATGCGGGCGCCCGGCTGCGGCTGATACATCTCGCGCGGCATCGGCGCGCCGGCGCCGGCGAGTTGCGGCTCGGAACGGCGGCGGAAGAAGCGCAGCGCCAGCCAGATCGCGCCACCGATCAGGGCGATCTGCAGCAGGAAGCCGAGCATGCCGGCCATCGAGGCGAGACCGCTGAAGAAGCCGGAGCCCGACAGCAGGCCGAACAGGCCAGCACCGAGAAGGCCGGCGCCGAGGCCCATCATCAGGTTGCGCGCCATGGAGGGCCGGGCAGCCTGGGCCGCGGCGGCAGCGCCGGCCGCGGGAGCCGCCTGCGTCGGCGAAGGCTGCGCGCTGCGCTGGAAGGGCTGGGCGCCGTTAGGCGCGGTGCTGGTCGGGGCCGGCGCGGATTCGGTGCGCGAGCCACGGCTGCCGAAGCTACCCTTGCCACCGCCGGGCCGCGCTTCCGCCAGCACGGGGACGAGAAGCAGGGCGCCTGCGACCACGGCAACGACACGACCACGACGGGCGAGCGAAATCAGAGACATGGTTCCTCCCGGAGCCCCCCTTGGGCTCTCTTCCGGGGAATATGGCCCATCACTGACGCATTCGCAAGGTCAAGCCGACTAAGAGATTGCGATACAACAATAATCTGCAACTATAGCGCCGCTGGGCGAATGCAGCGACGCGTGCTAGACTGGCCGTCTCGCCGATGCATGTCCCCTTCCGTTCCGCGGGAGTGTACGATGATCGCCTTTGCGCCCGCGCTTTGCGAGCCAAGAGCCAAGCCGTCCTGGCCTGCCCCAGTGTTGTGGGGCGCGTTGTCGGCCGCGCTGCTCGCCGCCTGCCTGTCTTCGCCTGCCACGAGCGCCCGAGCAGCCGAACCCGCCGTCGCGCTGGATCCGCCCAGGCTGGCCCAGGCGCCCGAACCTCTCTGCTTCTGCTGGAGCGAGGGCCGCAAGATCGCGGAGGGGACGGCCGCCTGCATCCGCACGACGCAGGGCCGGCGCATCGCCCAGTGCGGCCGCGTCATCAACATGATGTCTTGGCAGGTCACCGAGACGCCCTGCCCGGAAAGCTGAGCGCCGGTCACGCGGATGACCTGAAAAGCGAACGCCGCCGGGACGTTGTCCCAGCGGCGTAGCTTAATGCTCCAGTGGTCTTCTGCGACTTGAGATTGACGTCCGTCAGAACGCTCCCAGAACGATCAGCATCACGAAGGCGAATGCCGCACCCATGACCAATCGGTCGAGACGTAGCGTGAGGCTCATCACATCCTCCTTTGTCATTGACCTGACATAACGCTAGCAGAACTGGCAGCGGCTGCAAGGGGGCAGGAGCGTGGCGCGATCGCGGCGAAGCCAAGAGTATCCCTAAACAATGGTTAAACCATTGAAGAGTTTTGGGGATAAGCGCGTCTATACGCCTGCCGCGACAAGCTTTTCAAACCCCTTCGCCACAGCGAGGACATGATGATCGTCGCCGAACCCTGCAATGATCTGAATGGTGGCCGGAAGGCCGCGCGCGCCCTGCATCAGCGGCACCGTCACGCAGGGTACGCCGAGTAGCGTCCAGAGCCGGTTGAAGCGGGAGTCCCCGGTCGATCCCAGCGTATCGGGCGCCTCGCCTGGGGCGGCATAGGTCACGACGACGTCGACTTCGGCGAAGAAGGCGCGGGCCGCGTCGCGGCCCCGGCGCGACAGGCGGCGCGCCTCGTCATACTGCTCCGGCGTGGTGGCACGCGCGGCGTCGAGATAGGCGCGCAGCTTCGGCGGCAGCGCGTCGCGATGAACAGCGTATTCCCAGGCAAGCGCCTGCGTCGCCTCGTAGTCCTGCAGCGGGCCGTGAGCCTGGAAGGCCTCCGCCAGCGCCGCCGGACCGTCGAGCGGGACGAGCACGGCGCCTGCAGCACCGGCTAGCGCCTCGAAGCGCTGCAACGCCGCCGCCGAAGCCGGCTCGGGCGCGCCGGCATAGGCCTGACGGTGGACGCCGATGCGCAACCCCGACAGGCTGGCGGCGGTGGCATCCATTTCCGGACGGCCCGAGATCGCCGCCAAGGCGACACCAACATCGTCCGCACTCGCAGCCATCAGGCCAAGCGTGTCGAGCGACCAGGAGAAGGGCTTCACCCCGACGGTAGGCAGGAGCGCGTAGGAGGGCTTGATCGCCGCGACGCCACAATAGGCGGCAGGTCGGAGCACCGATCCGCCGGTCTGGGTGCCCAGTGCGAGCGGGATCATCCCTGCAGCGACCGCCGCTGCCGACCCCGCCGACGAGCCCCCGGGGCTCGCGGTCAGGTCGTGCGGATTGCGCGTCGGCGCCGGATCGAGAAAGGCGAAGGCCGTGGTGTGGGTCTTGCCGGCCAGGGTCGCGCCGGCCGCCTTCAGCGCCATGACGATCGGCGCATCGGCGCGGGGCCGCCAGCCCTCATAGATCGAGGAGCCCATGGCAGTCGGCAGATCGGCGGTGTCGATGATGTCCTTGACGCCGCAGGCGATCCCGGAGAGCGGCCCCTTGCCCGGCAGCAACGCGTCCGGCCGGCTGGCGAAAGCCTTGATCTGCGGCTCGCCCTCCGCGATGCGTGCGGCGCTGGCGGCCAGCGCTTCCGCCGGTGTCGTCTCGCCGCGCTCGATGCGGTTCAGGATGTCGCGCAGGCTCTGCATCTCGTTCTCCTCAGGATCTCACTCGCCGATGACGCGGACGATCAGCCCCGTTGCGCGACGCGCGATGGGAATGGCGATGAAGGCCGCGCCGGCGGCGCAGGGCCAGGCGACGGCGAAAGCCGCCAGCCAGTGCCGGACGAAATCGGGCGGCATGCCGAGATTGAGCCAGGTCACCAGCGCGGTCATCAGGAAGGCCATGATGCCGGCCATCAGGATCGGAAAGATGAAACGCGCCTTGCCGGTCATGAGCCGATGTCCTCTCGCAGAAGCGGAAACCCCTTGCCGCTCTGTCGCATGTAGAAAACCCGTGGCACCAGTGACGTTTGGATCATGCAGGGATGCGCCCATCGGGGCTCGCAGTCAGGCATGGCGCGCCGCGCACTTGACGTTTCGGCAACCGGTACCGCAATGTGAATGATATTTACATTTCACGGACCATCCGACGATGACCTTCACGCCACTGGCCGCAGCCTCGCCCGTCATTCAGATCCATGTCGGGGCCGCGCTGGCGGCGCTGATCGCCGGGATTGCGGTGATGGCCTTGCCCAAGGGCACGAAGCTGCATCGCAGCATCGGCTGGGTCTTCGTGCCCGCCATGGCGATCGTGGCACTGAGCTCGCTCTTCATCATGCGGGACGGGCATTTCAGCGCCATCCACCTGCTGACGCTGCTCGCCCTCGTCACCCTGCCGCGCGCGGTGATCGCGCGGCGCCGCGGCAATATCACAACCCATAAAGGCGCGATGATCGGCCTCTTTGCGGGGCTGGCGATCGCCGGCGCCTTCACCCTGGCGCCCGGCCGGCTGATGAACCAAGTGACGTTCGGACAGCCCGCAGAGGCCCGTTAAGCGGTCGTTAACCGCTGCGCCAAAGTTAATCCGGCTGTGTCGCCGCGGGCTCACCCGGTTGAGAAACCGTTCACGAAACGGGTCGCATTTGATCGGACATGCGACGCGTTCACCTCGCCCTCATTGCTCTCGGCCTGCTCGGCTCAGGCCTTGCTGGCTGCGGCAAATTCCAGAAACCGCAGCGCGCCGCCTGGCGCGACCAAGCGGAGGCCGCCTGCCTGTCCTCGCGCCAGGTGCAGTTCTCCGCCTATGTCAGCCTGCGCGAGAAGCCTATCGACGGCCCCGGCACCTGCGGCATGGAGAAGCCGCTGAAGGTCTCGGCCTTCGCCAATGGCGGCATCGGCCTGACCAGCAACGCCACGCTGTCCTGCCCCATCGTCGCGACCACCGACAAATGGCTCGCCGAGGTGGTGCAGCCAGCGGCGATGAACGTGCTCGGCGCGCAGGTGATCGAGATCCGGGCGGGCTCCTATTCCTGCCGCGCGATGAACAACGGCAGCGGCACCAGCCGCACCTCCGAGCACGCCTATGGCAACGCCGTCGACGTGTTCTCCTTCCGGCTGAACGACGGGCGCAACGTCACCGTCAAGGATGGCTGGCGCGGCTCGCCGGAGGAGCAGAACTTCCTGCGCGAAATCTTCGTCGGCGCCTGCGAGCATTTCTCGACCGTGCTCGGGCCGGGCGCGGACATGTTCCACTACGATCATTTCCACATCGACCTCGCGCGCCATTCCAAGGGCCGCCAGATCTGCAAGCCGATCATCAAATACACGCCGAACCACAACCTGCCGCCGCCGGACCCGGCACGGCCCTATTCGATGGCGCAGCCGAAACTGCGCGACACGGCTCCGGCCGTCGTCGCTGGCGGCGCGCTGCTGCGCCAGCCCAGCGGCGGCATGCGCCCACCCGGCGCGGTCGCCAGTTCCGGAGCCTATCCGGTGGCAAACCATGCCGGACAAGGGCTGGAGGCCCAGCGCCGCTTCCTCGAGGAGTACGATAACCGGCCGCTCAACCCGCCGCGTGCGAACCGCTCCACCGGCGGCCAGTACCAGCCGCAATCGCTGCCGAGCGAGCAGCGCGGCCCGCTGATGCTGCCGGGTTCGGTGCCGCCGACGGAAGAGATGATCGTCGGCGACGACGAGGGCACCGGCGTGCTCGATCAGGAGGGCTACGATCAGGCCCAGCCCGCGATCACGCCGCAGCGCGACCCCTTCGCCTATCGCGGGGGCGGCGCCGCGCTGCGCCGCTGACGTTCGCTCAACGGGAAACCAGCACCTGCCGGCATTCCGGCGGCAGGGCGTCGAGCGACATCGGTGGCTTCGGCTTCGGCGGGGTCTTCGGCGGCGGCTTGGGCGGCGCGAAGATCGCGGCGCGCTGGCGCTCGATCCAGCCCGAGAGCTCCTCGCCGCAGCCGTCGCCGAAATTCGGCGGCTCCTGACCGCTGCAACTCGCCATCCCGGCCGGGCAGCTCATGCGGATGTGGAAGTGGTAGTTGTGGCCCCACATCGGCCGGACCTTGCTCAGCCATGCGCGGTCCGCTCCGGCCTCTCGGCAGAGCGCGACCTTGAGGGCCGGATTGACGAAGATGCGTTCGACCCTCGGCTCGCTGGCCGCGGCCTTGATCAGCTTGGTATGGGCTGGCGTCCAGTGCTTCGGATCGACGTCGCGCCAGTCGGCCCGGGCCATGTTGACCGCCGGCATGTTCTCGCGCGCTTCGCTGTCGAGGCGGGTGCGCGGCATCGGCGTCAGCCAGACATCGGCGTCGAGGCCGATCTGGTGCGAGGCGTGGCCGGTCAGCATCGGCCCTCCGCGCGGCTGCGAGATATCGCCGACGAGCAGGCCCGGCCAGCCATTGATCTTCGGGGTCTCGCGAGCGAATTCCTCGAGATAGTCGATCAGCGCCGGGTGGCCCCAGTTGCGGTTGCGGTTGAGCCGCATCACCTGCCAGCTCGGCCCGTCGACCGGCAAGGCGGTCGCCCCGGCGAGGCAGCCGCGCGCATAGGAGCCGATCGCGCGCGCCTGCATGCTGGCTGGCGCCGTCTTCTGGCCGAAGAGAGCGCGGGCGGCCTCCGGAAAGGCCGCGATATTGGCGGCGCGGCGCTTCGCCTCTTCCTCCGCAGTCGATTGCGCCCGCAGCGCTGCGGGCAGGAGTGCAGCGATCAGGAGCGCCGAGGCGGCGAGGATTCGGCGATTCAGGGCGAACATCACGGCAGAATCGGCCCGACCGGCGACAAAGGTCAAGCGTCGAAACGACGATTTGCCGATGGACAAGCCGACGCCGAGATTGCAGCCTCGGCACGAACCAAAACCGGATGCTGAAGCTCCGGATCGACCGGGGAAGGACAAGCTACCAATGACCGATTTCAGGATCGACCGCCGGGCCCTGCTGGGCGGCCTTGGCGCGACCGCGGCGACATCGGGAGCGGCTTTCGCGCAGGCGCCCTGGCCGCAGGGCCGCACGTTGAAGCTCGTCGTGCCCTTCCCGCCGGCGGGGGCAACCGATGTGCTGGGCCGCCTCGTCGCCGACAAGCTCGGCCAGACATGGGGCACCAATTTCGTCGTCGAGAACCGGGCCGGCGCCGGCGGCAATATCGGAACCGATGCCGTCGCCAAGGCCGAACCGAACGGCGACACCCTGCTGATCGTCTCGGTCGGCATGGCCACAAACCAGTATCTCTACGCCAAGCTGAACTACGACCCGGTCAAGGATCTGGCACCGATCACGATGGTTGCGCTGGTGCCGAACCTGCTCGTCGTCAACAAGGACCTGCCGGTGAAATCGGTCGCCGAGCTCGTCGCCTATGCGAAGGCCAATCCCGGCAAGCTCAGCTACGGCTCGTCGGGCATCGGCACTTCGGTCCATCTCTCCGGCGAGTATTTCCAGAAGCTGACCGGCACGAAGATGGTGCATGTGCCCTATCGCGGCACGGCCCAGGCGACGCAGGACCTGATCGGCGGGCGCATCGACGTGATCTTCGACAACATCACCCAAGCGCTGCCGCATGTGCGGGCCGGTTCGATCCGCGGGCTGGGAATCACCACCGCCAAGCGCTCGGCCGCCGCACCCGAATTCGCACCGATCGCGGAGACGGTACCGGGTTTCGACGTTTCCTCCTGGTTCGCGCTGTTCGCGCCGGCGAAAACGCCGCAGGCGATCATCGACAAGATCCAGGCCGACACCAAGGCCGGGCTCGCCGACCCGGCGCTGCGCGCCAAGATGGACCTGCTCGCGGCCGAACCGGTCGGCGGCACGCCGGCCGAACTCGGGGCCTACCTTCAAACCGAGATGAAGAAGTGGGGCGACCTGATCAAGGAAATCGGCGTGAAGGCCGACTAGCGTCGCGGCGATCCGGCGCGCGGAACCTGCCGCGCGCAGCCGGCGTTCCCCTCTGCAACCTGTCGCATCGATATCGCATCGCAGAGTTCAGAGGGATTTCGCCATGTCCACACTCGTCATCGTTCTCCTGGTCATCCTGTTGCTCGGCGGCGGCGGCTATTATGGCCACCGCTCCTATGGCGCGACCGGCCTCGGCGGTGTGCTGGGTCTCGCCCTCGTCATCGTGCTGGTGCTGTGGTTCCTCGGCGCGCTGGGCGGTGCGCCGGTGCGCGTCTGACGCCGACGGCGTCCCCGCCTGAGGGCCGCGCGCGGTCCTCAGGCGAGAGAGCGGCTTTCCCAGACCGCGATCGCAGCCGCCAGATCCTCCAGCGAGACCCCGACCGATTTGAACAGGGTGATCTCGCCTTCCTCCGACCGGCCCGCGATCCGGCCATGGCAGAGATCGGTCAAGGTCCCGGCGATCCGCTCGGCGGAATAATTGCCCTCGTCAATGCCGATGGCGACATCCCCGCCTTCGTCGATCGCCTTCTCGGAATCGACGACGACGCGGGCGCGTTCGAGCGCATCGGCATCCGCTTCCCGCATCTGCATCGTGAAGGCGCCGACGAGATCGAGATGGGCGTCACGCTTGAGCCAACGGCCGTGGATCAGCGGCTGTGTCGCATTGGTGGCGCAGGAGATGATGTCGGCGGTGCGCGCCTCGCCCTCGATATCGATCACGGCACGGGCCTCGATACCGTCGTTCGCCAGTTCCGCGACCACAGCTTCGGCCGCTTCAGGGCGGCGCGCCCAGATCGCGATGTCGGTCAGCGGACGGACGGAGCGATGCGCCTTGATCAGGAACGGTGCGAGAGAGCCGGCGCCGACCATCAGCATCTTCGAGGCTTCCGGGTTCGACATGTAGCGCGAAGCCAGCGCGGAGGCTGCCGCCGTGCGCCACAAGGTCAGGCAATTGCCGTCCATCACCGCGAGCGGAGCGCCGGTGCGGCCGTTCATCAGGAGATAGGCGCCCATGACGCCGGGCAGATTGCGCGTGCCGTTGCCGAAGAAGACCGAGACGATCTTGGTGCCGATATAGGGATGCTCGGCGTCCGGCGCGCTCCAGGCCGGCATGATCAGCAGGATAGCTTCCTCGCCGGGGCGCTCGATCGGGTGATGCGCACGCGGCGGCACGATCGTCTCGCCCCGGAAGGCTTCGGCGAGGGTATCGATCAGTGCGGGAAAGGTCAGCGCGGCATTGATCTCGTCAGGTCCGAAGAGCCGCATCAGCCACGCCCGTTGGTGAGAGCCGGCAAGGCGGAATCCGGCACGGCCGCCCGCAGCATCTGCGTCTCCGAACGCAGCGTCTCGGCCTCGCGACGATTGCGCCGAGCCGCCTTGCGGTGCTTGCCCTGAGCCAGCCAGGACGCGAAGCCGCCGACGAGCACGCCGATCGCGAGCGCGGCGAGGACGATGGCAAAGAGCGGGATGTCGAAAGCGAAGACCGGCGCATCACGGCTGATCGGGTCGAACGAAACCCGCACCGGCGCACGGTTGGCGACCGCGAACAGCACGATCGCCAATGCGATCGGCACCAGGACGAGGGCCTTGAAGAAGGATTTCATCGCTGTTCCTTTCGGCAGCTTCCCGACGAGTCCGCAGGCTCAGGGAGAGCGGACGCGCCGAGAGCGCCGCCGGACCGGGGCCATCGCCGCCCGGATCACGCCTTGTCGTTCAGCCTGAGGCGCAGTTCCTTGCCCGTCTTGAAGACGGGGACGAATTTCTCCTCGACCTCGACCGCGTCACCCGTACGAGGGTTTCGGCCGACGCGGGCGGAGCGCGCCTTGCGCGAGAAAGCGCCGAAGCCCCTGAGCTCGACCCTGTCGCCGCGTGAGAGCGCCTTGACGACCTCGTCGAGGATCGCCGTGACGATATTCTCGATATCGCGCTGATAGAGGTGGCCATTGCGCTCGGCGATGCGTTGAACGAGTTCTGATTTTATCATCGTTGCAATATAACCGCTTGTATCAACATCACTTTTCGATTGCAGGCTGCCAGAGCGCCATGGGCGCGTCAAGCCGCAAACCAAGCGGTTGATCGG
Organism: Allobosea sp. GW822-FHT03F07; assembly: GCF_058801345.1. Taxonomy (NCBI): domain Bacteria; kingdom Pseudomonadati; phylum Pseudomonadota; class Alphaproteobacteria; order Hyphomicrobiales; family Alloboseaceae; genus Allobosea; species Allobosea sp. GW822-FHT03F07. The sequence goes on along the minus strand of NZ_JBXAND010000013.1, from coordinate 20,884 downwards.
CGGCGCGGGCCAGGATCGCGGCGAGGCTGTCGAGCCCGGCGGCGCGGGCCATCGCCTCGCCTGCGCTCCACAGCCCGTAGGACGAGGATTCGCTCTGGCGACGCCAGTCGCGCACGCGCAAACCCTTCGCGACGCCCTTCTCGCGTTCGAGCCAGGCAATCGCCTCCGGCTCACCGCCGATCTCGTCGACCAGCTTGAGCGCGGCGGCCTGCCGGCCGCTATGGACGCGACCGTCGGAGACGACCGCGATCTCGGGCTCGCCCAGCTTGCGGCGCTCGCGCACCAGCCGCTTGAACCATTCGTAATTGTCGTCGACGACGCGCTGGAGCGCCGCGCGCGCCTCCGGCGAGGTCGGCTCGAAGCCGTTCGGCGCGGCCTTGAGCGGGCTCGACTTGATCTCCTCGACCTTCACACCGACGGTGCCCAGGAGCTGGGCGACATTCGGGATCTGGAAGAGTACGCCGATCGAGCCCACGAGCGAGGTCTGGCGAGCGACGATCCGATCCGAGCCGATCGCGGCGATGTAGCCGCCGGAGGCCGCGAGCCCATCGACGACGGTAACCATCGGCTTCTTCGCGGCGAGCCTGCGCAGGGCGTCGTAGAGCGCCTCGGAGCCGCTGACGGTTCCGCCGGGGCTGTCGACCCGGACCAGCACGGCAGCGGCGCGGCTGTCCTCGAGCGACTTAACCAGTTCGAGCGTGCGGCGGTCGCCGGAGATGAAGCCGGAGATGGTGACGCGGGCGATATGGGCTTGGCTGAGCGAGCCCGGTGTCCGCCCCGTCCAGGCCAGGCCCGCGACCACAGCCGCACCGAGAACGCCGACCGCGGCAAGAAGGCGCCAGAGCGTGACCTTGCGGCGCAGATTGCGGCGGTCCGCGAGCAGATCGGCATCAGACGACATCTGGGCGCTCCTGACGGCTCAGAGCAAAAGATCATGACGAAGCCCAAAAACGAAGGCTCGTCTTCGGCACCATGCTCCGGGGCCCGTGGTTTAGCCTCGCGACGGAGCAGGAGCAAGGCAAAGCACGGCATTCAGGCCGCGACGCTGGCGCGTGTCCTGTCGAGCGCCAGAAGCGCGAGCCCGCTCGCGACCGAACGGAAGGCATCGCCGATATGGATGCGCCCAGCGCCGAAACGACGGTCGAACAGCGCCCGCACGGCCGGCACATGCGAGGTGCCACCGGTCATGAACACGGCTTCGATCGATCCGGCCGCGACCCCGGCCTCGGCCAGCGCCTTGTCGAGCTCGGTTTCGATCGCGCCGACGTCGCCCGCGATCCAGCCATCGAAATCGGCGCGGGTGATCTTGCGTTCGATCGCGACATCCATCTGGTTGAAGCGCAGGATGGTCTCGTCCGCCCCCGAAAGCGCGATCTTGGCGGCGGAGACCGCGCGATAGAGTTCGTAGCCGAGATCGTACTCGATCACGGTCAGCAGATCCTCGAGCTTGCCCGGCTCGACCGCGTCGCGGATCAGCGCCTTGAGCTCTGTCATGGTCTCGCGGCTCTTCATCAGCGACAGCCGGTGCCATTGCGCGAAGGCGGCATGATAATGCGCCGGAATCGGCAGCAGTTTCTCGAAGGAGCGGTACTGCGTGCCCTTGCCGAGGCGGGGCGAGACTGCATGCTCGATGATGCGGTAATCGAAGGTGTCTCCGGCGACGCCGACGCCGGAATGCGAGAGCGGGATCGCCTCCAGCCGCCCTGCCCCGCCGGGCTCGAAGCGCATCACCGAGAAGTCGCTCGTGCCGCCACCGAAATCCGCGACCAGCATGGTCTGCGGCGTCTTCAGGTCGCGGGCGTACCAGTAGGCGGCGCCGAGCGGCTCATAGGCGAAATCGACCTGCGGCATGCCCGCCTTCGCATAGGAGGAGCGAAGCCGGCCGAGCGCCAGATCCTCGTCCGGGCGCTCGCCGGCAAAGACAACGGGGCGCCCCGAAACCAGCGGCGTATCGGCGAGGCCGTCGAGCCCGACCGAAAGATCCGACAGGAAGACGCCGATCAGGTCCTCGAGCTTGAAGAGCTTGCCAAAGAGCCGCGTCTCCTGGAAGGCGCGGCTGGAGAGATGGGTCTTGAGCGATTGCAGGAAGCGGTGCTCGGTCGTCATGCCCAAGGCCATGTCGAGCGCATCGGGACCGCTGACATGGGCGATCGATGTCTGCGGCGGGCGCCCCTCGCGCCAGAACATCAGCGCCGAGCGATAGGCATCGACCGCGCCCTGCTTCGTGGCGAAGGAACGGGTCGTGACCGAGCCATTGGCATTGGCCAGCGCGACGACGCTGTTGGTGGTGCCGAAATCGATGCCGATCGCCGCGGTGGTCATGGTGTTCGCTTTCTTTTTGGTGCCCATCCCCGCTGCCCTCATCAGAATGAAGGCAGAGGTATCTGCCGAAACAAAAGCCCGCGCGGATTTCTCCGCGCGGGCTGTCTTGGATATCCGGCCGCCGAGGCGGCCGAAACCTCACTTCTTCTCGGTCGTCGCCTTCTTGAGGGCGGCGCCCAGGATGTCGCCGAGCGAGGCGCCGGAGTCGGCGGAGCCGAACTGAGCCATTGCCTCCTTCTCCTCGGCCATCTCCAGGGCCTTGATCGAGACCTGGATCTTGCGCGCCTTCTTGTCGAACAGGATGACGCGGGCATCGACCTTCTCGCCGGCCGCGAAGCGCTCGGGGCGCTGCTCGGAACGGTCGCGCGCGATTTCGGCGCGCTTGATGAAGGTGGTCATGTCGGTGCCGGCGATCTTGACGTCGAGACCGGCTTCCTTGACCTCGATCACCTCACAGGTGACGACCTGGCCCTTCTTGAACTCGCCGGCATCCACGAAGGGATCGCCGCCGAGCTGCTTCAGGCCGAGCGAGATACGCTCCTTCTCGACGTCCACATCGAGAACGACAGCCTGCAGCATGTCGCCCTTCTTGTATTCCTCGATGACCTGCTCGCCCGGACGGTTCCAGTCGAGATCCGAGAGATGGATCATGCCGTCGATGTCGCCTTCGAGGCCCAGGAACAGGCCGAACTCGGTCTTGTTCTTGACCTCGCCCTCAACGATCGAGCCGCTAGGGTGCTGCTCGGCGAAGACCTCCCACGGATTGCGGAGGGTCTGCTTGAGGCCGAGCGAGATACGGCGCTTGACCTGGTCGACCTCGAGGATCGCAACGTCGACTTCCTGAGAGGTCGAGACGATCTTGCCGGGGTGGACGTTCTTCTTGGTCCAGGACATCTCGGAGACGTGGATGAGGCCTTCGATGCCCGGCTCCACTTCGACGAAGGCGCCGTAGTCCGTGATGTTGGTGACGCGACCCTTGAGGCGCGCACCGACGGGGTAACGGGCGGCGATGCCATCCCACGGATCGGCCAGCAGCTGCTTGATGCCGAGCGAGATGCGGTGCGTGTCCTGGTTGATCTTGATGATCTTGACCTTGACCGTCTGGCCGATGGTTACGACCTCGGACGGGTGGTTCACGCGGCGCCAGGCCATGTCGGTGACGTGCAGCAGGCCGTCGATGCCGCCGAGGTCAACGAACGCACCATATTCGGTGATGTTCTTGACGACGCCGTCGATGACCTGGCCCTCTTCGAGCGAGGCGACCAGCTCGGAGCGAGCCTCGGCGCGGGTCTCTTCGAGGACCGTGCGGCGCGACACGACGATGTTGCCGCGGCGGCGATCCATCTTGAGGATCTCGAAGGGCTGCGGCTGGCCCATCAGCGGGCCGACGTCGCGGATCGGACGGATGTCGACCTGCGAACGCGGCAGGAAGGCCACGGCGCCGTCGAGATCGACGGTGTAACCACCCTTGACGGTGTTGAAGATGACGCCCGAGACCTTCTCGCGAGCCTCGAAGGCCTTCTCGAGCTTGACCCAGCTCTCCTCGCGGCGAGCCTTGTCGCGCGAGATGACGGCTTCGCCGAGCGCGTTTTCGATCCGGTCCAGATAGACCTCGACCTCGTCGCCGACCTTGATGTCCTGGTCACGGCCGGGGCCGTTGAATTCCTTGAGCGCGACGCGCCCTTCCGTCTTCAGGCCGACATCGATGATCGCCATGTCCTTTTCGATGGCGACGACGAGGCCCTTGATGACGGAACCTTCGAGGGCTTCGTTCTGGCCGAAGGATTCCTCGAGAAGGGCGGCGAAATCCTCGCGGCCCGCATAGCTTTCTACAGCTGACATGTATTCTCCTGACGCCGGCCACGTATCCCGCGGATGTCCGGCAAGCGCCCGATTGGGTTGGTGTTGCAGGCCGGATGCTGCCGTCGGCGCCTCTCCACGAGGCTTGTCGCCAGACCCACGCCTTACGGCGCCGGGCAAGGCGAACGGCGCTAGGCCGCCGGCTCCACATCCGCATCCGAACGATACGCGCCAAGCACGAAACGGGAGCAGGTCGAGCGACCGCCCCCGGCTGTGATCGATCACGGCCCTTCAGACAGGCGCGATGTAGGCGAAAACAGGCCTTAGAGCAAGGGGAGAACGCCGGCCCGGGCCTTGCGGAGTCCTGCGGTGATCGCGATCCTTAAAACAGCCCGCACTCATCGACGCCCTGGTGGCACGCGAGGAGCCGACCATGACCGACGAGCCCGAAACACCCGTCGACACCAAGCTGACGAGAACCAAGCAGGCCTGGGCACGTACGGGCAAGTTCCTGACCGGGCGCGTGGCGCGGCCGGAGAGCGAGCGGCTGCCGCCCGGCCAGCATCTCGTCAAGGACTGGCCGGTGCTCGATCTCGGGCTGCAGCCGGAGATCGCGCTGTCCAGCTGGACGCTCGACATCGACGGTGCGGTCGAACAGCCCCAGCACTGGCGCTGGGCGGACTTGATGGCGCAGGCGCAGGCGAGCGAGGTCTCCGACATCCACTGCGTCACGACCTGGTCGCGCTACGACAACCGCTGGGAGGGCGTTTCGACGCGAACCCTGCTTGATCTGGTCCACCCGAAGCCGGAGGCCGGCTTCGTCGTGCTGCATTCCTATGACGGCTACACCACGAACCTGACGCTGGAGGATTTCGCCAGCGAGGACGCCATCCTGGCCCATCGCTGGGAGGGCAAGCCGATCCCGACAGAGCATGGCGGGCCGCTGCGCCTCGTGCTGCCGAAGCTCTATTTCTGGAAGAGTGCGAAATGGCTGAAGCGGATCGAATTCACGCTCGCCAACCAGCCGGGCTTCTGGGAGGTCCGCGGCTATCACGACCGCGGCGACCCGTGGCAGGAAGAACGCTACAGCGAGGATTGAGGCGCGGCGGACAGCCTCGCCCGCTCGACTTCCCCAACGTCGCCCTTCATGCAAGGTTGCGCGCCGGGTTTCGCCTGCGCTTGAGGAGCACGCCATGGGCTGGGTTGTCTTGGGGCTGATCGCCGCCGTCGCCATCTATCTGGTCATGACCTATAACGGCCTCGTCGCGATGCGACAGCGGGTCAACCAGGCCTTCGCCGATATCGACGTGCAGCTCAAGCAGCGCCACGACCTCATTCCCAATCTGGTCGAGACCGTGAAGGGCTACGCCACCCATGAAAAGAGCACGCTCGATGCGGTGATCGCCGCGCGCAACGCCGCGCAGGGCGCCGGCACCGTGCATGACAAGGCTGCCGCCGAGCAGCAGCTTTCGGGCGCTGTCGGCCGGCTGCTGGCTCTGGGCGAGGCCTATCCCGACCTCAAGGCAAGCGCGAACTTCCAGCAGCTCCAGGTCGATCTCGGCAATGTCGAGGACAAGCTCGCGGCTGCCCGGCGCTTCTTCAACAACGCCGTCAGCGAGTTCAACGCCGCGATCCAGGCCTTCCCGGCGGTGTTCTTCGCGCCGCAGATGGGATTCACCCAGCGCGAATTCTTCGATGTCGGCGAGACCGTTCGGGGACAGATCGAGGTCGCGCCGAGCGTGAAGTTCTAAGCGCCGGTCGCGGGCGACGAACGGGGCGGCGGCGATGGTGGGCCAGGCTTTCGGGCTTTACACCCATATGCGCAACAACCGCATCAGGTCGGGCTTTCTGATCGCGGGGCTGTTCGCGCTGGTCTATCTGACGGTGTGGGGGCTGCTCCTGGTCTTCTATGGCTATGGCGGCGTGCCACGCGGGAGAACCGCCTTCGGCGAGGCTGGGCGGCAATTTTGGGCCATGCTGCCGTTCACCACGCTCGCAGCCGGCGCCTGGGTCTTCATCGGCTTTCGCGTCAATGTCGGGCTGATCGGCGCGATGGCGGGCGCGACGGGACTCGCGCGCGACGACAATCCCAAGCTCTACCGCATGCTCGAGAACCTCTGCATCTCGCGCGGGCTGAGTGTGCCCAAGCTCGCCATCGTCGAGAGCGAGGCGCTCAACGCCTTCGCCAGCGGCGTCAACGACAAGCAGTTCACGGTGACCGTGACGAGCGGCCTCCTGTCGCATCTTAACGATGCCGAGGTCGAGGCCGTGCTCGCGCATGAGCTGACCCATATCCGCAATGGCGACGTCAGGCTGATGATCATCGCCGTGGTCATCGCCGGCATCGTCTCGCTGGTCGGCGAGATGGTGTTCCGGGGCCTCGGACGCAGCCGCATCAGGCTTTCTTCCGACGATTCGAAGAAAGGCAGCGCGATCGCGCTCCTGATCGGCTTCGCCGTGATCGCGCTGTCTTGGTTCCTGGCCGTCCTGATCCGGCTGTCGCTGTCGCGTTCGCGCGAATATCTCGCCGATGCGGGAGCCGTCGAGTTGACCAAGAACCCGGATGCGATGATCTCCGCGCTGCTCAAGATCGCCGGCCGCGCCGATATCGAAGGCGTGCCGTCCGGCGTGATGGACATGTGTTTCGAGAACGATCCGGACGACTTCGCCGACCTGTTCTCGACCCACCCGTCGGTGACCAAGCGCGTGCAGGCGCTGGTCGAAACCGCCGGGGGGCGCATGCCTGCCATGCCGCCCCACCCGCCCCGCGTCGCGGAGCGGCAGGATCTGCAGACGATGGTCGAGGAATCGGCCGCGCATATCGACCCGGCCGCACGTGGCCCGTGGGCGCGACCGCCCGGAGGCGGCAGCGCAAGCCCCTAGATGGGCATCCCATCATGGGTAAGACATCGCCCGGTGACTGTGCCCACGACCTAGCGTTAACTTTCCCTTAGGGAAGAGGGAGGTGGACGATGAAGAACCTGACGGCATTCCTGCTCGGCTCGCTCATGCTCGCGGCGGCGCCGCATACCGCCATTGCGCAAGAGGGGTGCAAGATGGCGCAGAGTTCCTGCTCACAGTTGAACGCGAGCTGCGAACAGAAATGTCAGGGCGCGAGCAACAATCCGAGCGGCTGCATCGCCCGCTCATGTTCGACGACGTTCAATACATGCAAGGCGAACGGCGTCTGGAAGGCGCCCGGCAGCCCCGGATGCTGGAAGACGAACAACCGAAGCTGAGGCCACCGGCGCCGACCGCGGTCTCCGGCGCCCTCAGCGGCCGTGCCGGGACCAGTCGAGCGCCTCTTCGAGCCGGTCGTCGCCCCAGAACAGTTCGCCATCCTCGGTAACGAAGGTCGGGCCGCCGAAGATGCCTAGCGACTTGGCGTACTCGATCTCTGCTCGCAGTCTCCCTTTGACCTCCTCGCTGCGCGAGGCGGGAAAGGCGATGCCGGGATCGGCCCCCGCCTCCTTCAACGCCGCGCTGAGCACCGCCTCCTCGGCGATGTTGCGGCCCTCGCCGAAGCCGGCGCGGAACAGCGCCTTGGAAAAGGCCGGCAGCCAGCCCGCCTCGCGCCCTGCCAGAGCGAGCCGGGCCGCGATCAGCGAGTTCTGCGGGAAGGTCTCGGGCTTGACGAGACTAAGGCCGTTGCGGCCCGCGCGGCGCTCGACGTCGCGCCACATGTAACGCCCCTTGCTCGGATAGAGCGCGAAAGGCGAGGTCGACCAGCCCTGGGCGGCGAAGATCGGCCCTAGCAAGAACGGCCGCCAGCGCAGGTTCACCCCGGCTGCCTCGGCGAGCGGTTCGATCCTCAGCGCGCTCAGGAACGAATAGGGCGATGCGAACTCATACCAGAAGTCCAGAACAGGACGATTCGGCATTCAGCCTCCGAGTCGGTCGTCTAGGTTTCAAGTCGCGCATCCAGAGCCTGAGCCTCCCGATGCGCGACCGCAAGGTGCGGAGGATGTCCACGCGCCATCCGACCGGCGTCATCAACACCGATCCATCACACGAAGACGCGACATCGATCAGAAGGTTCCGATTGCGTCGCCTACGGGGCTGGGATAGTGCGCCATTGCGTTCGAAAAGCGGCCCGCGAGACCGGATTGGCGCAGCAGCAGGAAGATGACAGAAATGACCGAGAAAAGCGTGAAGAAGGTCGTGCTCGCCTATTCCGGCGGCTTGGATACCTCGATCATCCTGAAGTGGCTGCAGACCACCTATGGCTGCGAGGTCATCACCTTCACCGCCGATCTCGGCCAGGGCGAGGAACTCGGCCCGGCGCGCGACAAAGCGCTGCTGCTCGGCATCAAGCCGGAGAACATCTTCATCGAGGACCTGCGCGAAGAGTTCGTGCGCGACTACGTCTTCCCGATGTTCCGGGCGAATGCCGCCTATGAGGGCGTCTATCTACTGGGCACCTCGATCGCCCGCCCGCTGATCGGCAAGAAGCTGATCGAGATCGCCGAAAAGGTCGGCGCCGATGCCGTCTCGCATGGTGCCACCGGCAAGGGCAACGACCAGGTCCGCTTCGAGTTGACCGCCTATGCGCTGAAGCCCGACGTCGTCGTGATCGCGCCCTGGCGCGAGTGGGACCTGCGCTCGCGCGAGCAACTGATCGCCTTCGCCGAGCAGCACCAGATTCCGATCGCCAAGGACAAGCGCGGCGAGGCGCCCTTCTCGGTCGACGCGAACCTGCTGCACGCCTCCTCCGAGGGCAAGGTCCTGGAGGATCCGGCGCAGGAAGTGCCGGATTACGTCTATTCGCGCACGATCTCGCCGGAGGATGCGCCGGACAAGCCGACCTATATCACGATCGATTTCGAGACCGGCGACGCGACCGCCATCGACGGCGTGAAGATGTCGCCCGCGACCCTGCTGGCGAAACTGAACGATCTCGGCCGCGACAACGGTATCGGCCGGCTCGACCTGGTCGAGAACCGCTTCGTCGGGATGAAGTCGCGCGGCATGTACGAGACGCCCGGCGGCACGATCCTGCACACCGCCCACCGCGCCATCGAGTCGATCACGCTCGATCGCGGCGCGGCCCATCTCAAGGACCAGATCATGCCGCAATATGCGGAGTTGATCTATAACGGCTTCTGGTTCTCGCCCGAGCGCGAGATGCTGCAGGCGCTGATCGACAAGAGCCAGGAGTTCGTCACCGGCCAGGTCCGCCTCAAGCTCTACAAGGGTGGCGTCCACGTCGTCGGCCGTTCCAGCCCCTATTCGCTCTACGATCAGGATCTCGTGACCTTCGAGGAAGGCGCCGTCGCCTATGACCACCGTGACGCGGCCGGCTTCATCAAGCTGAACGCGCTGCGCCTGCGCACGCTCGGCCAGCGCAAGAAGAAGCTCGGCCTCTGAGCGAGGCTTCCGGACTTCGACGTCTCGATCACGGGCCGCCCCTCAGGCGGCCCTTTTCGTTTCCGCCCGCGTCTGCAGCACGGTCGGGAAATGCGCCTCCGCCCACTCGACGAGGCCGAGCAGCGGGCCGGCGAAGCTGCGCCCGAGCGGCGTCAGCGAATAGGTCACGCTCGGTGGAACGGTGGGCTGGACGTCGCGATGGACGAGGCCATCCGCCTCCAGGGTCCGCAGGGTCTGCGTCAGCATCCGCTTGGAGATGTCCGGGATCTGGCGGTGCAGCGCGCTGAAGCGCCTGGGGCCGGCCGCGAGGCTGCAGATCAGAAGGGTCGACCAGCGGTCGCCGATCTTGTCCAGCAGCCCGCGGACCGGGCAACTGTCCGGGTCGAGTTGCAGCGTCTGCCAGAGTTCGAATTTGGCGCCGAGCGCCTCGCAGGCATCCATCGGGTTCCTCCACGGTAACCTGGTGACACGAAAGTGCCGTCTTCCGCCGGCCTCTCGTAGTCTCTATCTGAGACCGAGTTACCACATGAGACCGGAGTTTCCCATGTCCAATCCCCTTTATGCCGTCACCGGCGCCAGCGGCCAGCTCGGCCGCCTCGTCGTCGCGGCTGTGGCCGCGCGCGTCGGCGCCTCCGCCGTGGCGGCCATCGTCCGCGATCCCGCGAAGGCCGCCGGGCTGTTCCCCGAGGGCGTCGTGGTCCGGAAGGGCGACTACGATCAGCCTCAGGAGCTGGCCACCGCTTTCGCGGGCATCGAGCGGCTTTTGCTGATCTCGTCGAACGCCGTCGGCCAGCGCACCCCCCAGCACCGCAACGCGATTTCGGCCGCCAAGCTGGCCAGCGTATCGCGGATCGCCTATACGAGCGTGCTGCGCGCGGACACCTCGCCGCTGGGCCTCGCCGCGGAGCATCGCGAGACCGAGGCGGCCATCGCCGAATCCGGACTGCCGCACAGCTTCCTGCGCAATGGCTGGTACACGGAAAACTACACAGCCTCGATCCCGCCCGCCCTGGCGCACGGCGCCTTCATCGGCAGCGCCGGCCAGGGTCGCATCGCGAGCGCCGCCCGCATCGACTATGCCGAGGCGGCGGCGGTCGCGCTTGTCTCCGACGAAGGCCCGCGGGTCGTGCATGAACTCGCCGGAGACAGCTCCTATTCGCTGGCGGAATTCGCTGCCGAGCTGTCGCGCCAGACCGGCAAGACGATCCCCTATGTCGACATGCCCGAAGCGCAGTATGCGGCCGCGCTCCTGGGCGCCGGCCTGCCGGAGGGTTTCGCGGCTCTGATCGCCGAGTCCGATGCGGCGGCGGCCAAGGGCGCCCTCGACGACGAGACGCGGACGCTGTCGCGCCTGATCGGGCGTCCGACGACGCCCTTCGCGAGGACGATCGCGGACGCGCTGCGCGACTGAGCGAACCAATCGGCCTCTCGGGCGTTGGAAGGCACCCGCCCCCGAGAGGTCACGCCATGATCCGCCTGTTTCCGACCACCCTGCTTGCCGGTGCCCTGCTCGCCGCGACGGCGCAGGCCCAGACAGCGGGGCCGACCTCCGGCGCACCGGCCGAGAAGCCGGCCTCGCCCGCCGTCGCGCTCTGCAAGAATGCGGCGCTCAGCACGCTCTCGGCCCGTGAGCCCGACATCAAGGACATCTATGTCGACGAGGACGGCGCGACCATCGCCGTCTCGGAGACGAAGGTCGAGGACACGCCGGTCACGCGCATCATCATGGCCGAGGCCTATCTGCGGACCGACCGTTCCGACAAGCCGCGCCGCTTCCTCTGCCTGCTGGGCGAGAAGGACAAGGTGCTGCTGACCTTCTTCACCGCGCGATAGGAAAGGTCAGGGCTGGTCGACGACCCGCGTCGCCGGGCGGTCGCGGCCATCGGCCACCTCCTCGTGCCACTGGCCGTTTTCGTCCTGGTAGACGATCCCGTCCGTCTGGCCGGCGAGCGTCTGGCGCGCGGCGGCAGCCGTCGCCGCCTTCAGCGCGGCGTCATGGGACCGGAAGGTTTCCGACAAGGCCGCGCCGACCTTGTAGGCCCAGCCGCCGTCATGCTCGACGATTTCATACCTGACCGTGACCATCGCGTTCTCCCTGCTTGAGCAGAGAACCGCGGTGCGCGCCGACGGTTCCGCTACTCGGCATTGCCGGCGTCGGCGGCACGCAGACCATCGAGCGCTGGCATCGAGGTGATATGGTAGCCGGCATCGACATGGTGGATGTCACCGGTGACGCCACCGGAGAGGTCCGAGAGATAATATAGCGCCGAACCACCGATCTCCTCCAGAGAAACGGACTTGCGCAGGGGCGAATTGGCGCGCTGCCAGGAATACATCGCGCGCGCATCGGAGATGCCGGCGCCGGCGAGCGTCCGCACCGGCCCGGGTGAGAGCGCGTTGACGCGGATGCCGCGCGGGCCGAAATCGCCCGCGAGATAGCGCACGCTCGCTTCCAGAGCCGCCTTGGCGACGCCCATGACGTTGTAGTTCGGCATGATCCTGGTCGAACCGCCATAGGTCAGCGTGATCATGCTGCCGCCCTTGGGCATGCGCTCGGCCGCGCGCTTCGCCGCCTCGGTGAAGGAGAAGCAGGAGATCACCATGGTGCGTGAGAAGTTGTCGCGGCTGGTGTCGGCATAGAGCCCCTTGAGCTCGTTCTTGTCGGAGAAACCGATGGCATGGACGATAAAGTCCAACGTGTTCCGCTCGGGATCGCCGCCCCAGGCCTCGTCGATCGCGGCGAAGGCCGCATCGACCGTCGCGATATCCTCGACATCGCAGGGGATGACGAGCTTCGAGCCGACGCTTGCGGCCAGCGGCTTCACCCGCTTGCCGAGCGCATCGCCCTGATAGGTGAAGGCCATCTCGGCGCCATGGGCGTGGAGCGTCTTGGCAATGCCCCAGGCGATCGAATTCTGGTTGGCGACGCCCATGACGAGGCCGCGCTTGTTGTGCATCAGAGGGAGCATGGGGACCGTTCGATTCTATTGTCAGGAGGCGGACAGAGCGGAAGGCAAGTCGGTTTGGCCGAAATCATTGCCCTTGAACAAAATGCGCGCGTCTCGCGACGCAGTGCTGGCATAGGCGAAGCAGTCGCCCATATTGAGGGCGGCTGGATGCCGCCCTTTTCCAAAGCGCTCGAACGCAGCGAGAGCCAGCGCGGCCTGATCGTCGTCGATCGCCAAAATGCTGATCGCCATGCGTCGTAGAAGCTGCCTTACATCCGTTTGGGCAATGGAGACCGGCACCGCGGCCATGCGGGCCACCGCAAGAGACGCCTCATAAACGGCAATGGGCGATGTAAAGGCATCGTCGCCCTGATCGAGAGCCGATGCCAGTTTCGCAGCCTCCGGTTCGGCAAGAATGAAAGCGACGATGGCCGTCGCATCGACGAAGATCATTCGTCACCCGACAGACAATCGTAGAATGACTTGTCCGCTTTCAGGCCCGTCCTGGGGTAGGATGCGACGCGTTCCTGAATATCTCTGATCCGCTCCAGCATCGGGCGTTTGTCTTCGTCCATCCTGGCGAGTTCGCCCTGGACTGCATCGCGTACGGCCTCGGTCAGGCTGACGCCCCTTCGGGCTGCCAGATCCCGTACCGCCCGATCGGTCTGCTCGTCGCGAATATGGAATGCCAAGCCCGCCTCCTTCGTCTAGACGAACACAATAATCGTCTAGACGCCACCCGTCACGCTACAGGTGCTTCTTGACCGCCGCCGCCGTGTCCTTGGACGAGGCCAGCGGCACGATCTCGAAGCGGGCGAGATCGCCCCAGGCGAGAACCCATTCCTGCAGCTTGGTGACGTCGTCGCATTGCATCACCTGGAAGCAGCGCGCGAAGTCGGCGGAGATCCAGCTGTCGACATAGGTCAGGCCGTCCGGCATCATCCGGCCCTTCTCGTGGAAGCGGGCGTAGATCTCCTTCACCCGCGCCTGGTCGAAATGCTCGATCACCATGAAGAGCATCGTCGCGTCCTCAGGCTTCGAGCTTCTTCATCACGATGGTGGCGTTGGTGCCGCCAAAGCCGAAGGAGTTGGAGAGCACGCAGCCCAAGCCCGCATTGTCGATGCGCTTGCGCACGATCGGCATGTCGGCGAAGGCCGGGTCGAGTTCATCGATATGGGCGCTCTCGCAGATGAAGTCGTTATTCAGCATCAGCAGCGAGTAGATCGCCTCCTGCACGCCGGTGGCGCCGAGCGAATGGCCGGTGAGCGACTTGGTGGCCGAGATCGGCGGGCTCTTCTCGCCGGCGCCGAAGACCTCGCGGATCGCCTCGATCTCCTTGGCGTCGCCCACCGGGGTCGAGGTGCCGTGCGGGTTGATGTAGTCGACCTTCGCCTTGACGCCTTCGAGCGCCATCTTCATGCAGCGCACCGCGCCTTCCCCCGAGGGGGCGACCATATCGTAACCGTCCGAGGTCGCGCCATAGCCGACGATCTCGCCATAGATCTTCGCACCGCGCGCCCTGGCGTGCTCGAGTTCCTCGAGCACGACGACACCGGCCCCGCCGGCGATGACGAAGCCGTCGCGGTTGACGTCATAGGCGCGCGAAGCCCGTGCCGCCGCCTCGTTGTAGTCGGTCGACATCGCGCCCATGGCGTCGAACAGCACCGAGAGCGTCCAGTCCAGCTCCTCGCAGCCGCCGGCGAAGATCACGTCCTGCTTGCCCCACTGGATCAGCTCATAGGCATTGCCGATGCAGTGGTTCGAGGTCGCACAGGCCGAGGAGATCGAATAGTTGACGCCCTTGATCTTGAACCAGGTCGCCAGCGTCGCCGAGGCGGTCGAGGACATGCCCTTGGGCACAGCGAAGGGGCCGACCTTCTTGGAGGAGCCGCTCTCGCGCGCCTTGTCGTAAGCGTCGATCAAGGCGCGAGTGGACGGACCGCCCGAGCCCATGATGATACCGGTCCGGTCATGGCTGATCTCGGCCGGCTCGAGCCCGGAATCGAGGATCGCCTGCTCCATCGCGACCTGGTTCCAAGCCGAACCGCCACCATGGAAGCGCATGGCGCGCCGGTCGAGCACGGTCGCGGGGTCGAGCGAGGGCACGCCGGCTACCTGGCTGCGGAAACCATGCTCGGCAAATTCGGGCATGAAGGAGATGCCGGATTTCGCCTCATGCAGGGAGGAGAGCACTTCCTGCGTATTGTTGCCGATCGATGAGACGATGCCCATCCCGGTGACCACCACGCGTCTCATGCTTTTGACTCCGGCTGCTATTGGGCGCTGGCGGGCCCTTGACGGCTCCGGCGCTTCGATATCGTTCCCGCGCAAATGGACCGCGCGGACCAGGGACGCAAGGTCGCGCCGCTGCTTTTTCCTAGAGCATCGCGTGGAAAAGTGGGAACCGGTTTTCCACGTCAGCGATGCTCATCTCCAAATGGACGGTCACGCTTTCACATCGGGCGGTCGGCCCGATGTAGCGTGACCTATGCCGCTTCAGGCTTGAACAGGCCGACACGCATGTCGCTGACCGTATAGATGCGCTTTCCATCCGCCTCGAGCCAGCCATCGGCGATGCCGAGCACCAGCTTCGACTTGAAGACGCGCTTGAACTCAACGCCATAGACGACCTGCTTGACCGACGGCAGCACCTGGTCGGCGAACTTGACCTCGCCGACCCCGAGCGCGCGGCCACGGCCGGGAAGGCCGAGCCAGCCGAGGAAGAAGCCGGTGAGCTGCCAGAGCGCATCCAGCCCGAGGCAGCCCGGCATCACCGGATCGCCCTTGAAGTGGCAATCGAAGAACCAGAGATCGGGCTTGATATCGAACTCGGCGCGAACAAAGCCCTTGCCGTGGGGGCCGCCATCTTCCGCGATTTCGGTGATGCGGTCGAACATCAGCATCGGCGGCAGCGGCAGTTGCGCATTGCCCGGCCCGAACAGCTCCCCGCGACCACAGGCGAGGATCTCCTCGTAGCTGAAAGACGATTGCCGCTGCATAACCCAGTCCGCTCCATTCCGGCCGCTGCCAGCGGCGATCTCAGCGCAGTGCCTAACACGCCGCCGTGGCGAAACGAAAGGGCGGGGATGGAGCCCTTTTCGGGATGCGTGCGCCCGCACGGACCGGCAAAGCTTGCGAGCACAGGCCTGAAGCCTTACATCAAATCTAAACAAGCGCCTGCGCCACCGTCGGCGCAACCATTCGAGAAAGGCCCGGCCTGGAGCGATGAGCGATCTGATTTCCCAGAACGAGGGCTATGGATCGACCGTACGGAAGGGCTGCCCGTTCCACGACATCCGTGAGCGGCTGCGGCGCGTGGGCCTGCGCCCGACGCGCCAGCGCGTCTCGCTCGGCTGGGTCCTGTTCGCCCGGGGCGACCGGCACATCAGTGCCGAGATGCTCTATGAAGAGGCGATGAAGGAGAAGATCCCGGTCTCGCTGGCGACGATCTACAACACGCTGCACCAGTTCACACAGGCCGGCCTGCTGCGCGAGCTGGCGATCGACGGGGCCAAGACCTTCTTCGACACCGACAGCAGCGAACACCATCACTTCGTCGTCGACGGCGAGAACACGGTGATCGACATCCCGGCCGAGGCCGTCGATGTCGCAGCGCTGCCGGAGCCACCGGCCGGCTACGAGATCGCCCGCGTCGATGTCGTGGTGCGCCTGCGCAAGATCGCGGACGCTCCCGAGCAGGCGAACTGAGCGCCCGCCAAGGCATTGCGGGCGCCATGGCGCCCTGCCGCCTCAGTCGACCTTTTCGTTGGGATAGACACCCCAAAGCCGGTCCTGCCGGAGATAGCCTTGCGTGTTCGCGACGCTGATCCGGCACCATGAATTGGCGCAGGCGGCGACATTGGCGATGACGCCGGGCTGCAGGCGCGCCACCACGGCCGAACCTTCATCAGCCTCCTTACGCAAGGTGAAGGTCTCGTCCTTGACCTTGGACCAGGGTGCGATCAGCGCCGTGCGGCGGCCGGAGAGCAGGCTGTGCAGGACCCAGCCTTCCGAGCCGTCGGCGTCGCGCACGCGCCGCCATGTCTCGAATTCCGCGACGATCTCCACCGGCAGTCCGGCACGCTGATAGACCCAGCGGGTGCGGTGTTCCTTGGACGGACCCTCGCGCAGGTTCACGCGATCGGTCTTCAGGCTGACATAGCGCGGCACCGGCAACCCCGTGACGGACCCCGCCTGCATGTCCTGAGCCTGTGCGCCCGCTCCCGCCTGCGCCACCAGCAGCGCCAGCCCGGCCAGAACGCCACGTCTCGACAAGCCCACCATCAATCCGGTCTCCATTCCGCCATCGCCGCAAATCGCATCGAGCCCCCGGCGAAGGGCCATGTTGTCATCCGCCGCCACGCCACTTAGAGATCGGGCGAAGCCGAGCGATCACGCCGTCCTCATTCCTGAAGCCCCGCGGTTAATGAGGGGTTGAGGCCAAAAGGCGGCGAGCGCGACCGAAGCGGAGGGGGAGCCGTCCATGACGAAGAAAAAGCCGCTGGTCGTCGTCACGCGCAAGCTGCCTGCCGTGGTCGAGACGCGCATGCGCGAATTGTTCGACGCGCGTCTCAATGTCGACGACAAGCCGATGAGCCAGGCCGCGCTGGTCGAGGCGGTCAAGACCGCCGACGTGCTGGTGCCGACGATCACGGACAAGATCGACGCCGCGCTGATCGCACAGGCCGGCGATCAGCTCAGGCTCATCGCGAATTTCGGCAACGGCGTCGACAATATCGACGTGGCCAGCGCTGTGCAGCGCGGCATCACCGTGACGAATACGCCTGGCGTCCTGACCGACGACACCGCCGACATGACGATCGCGCTGATCCTGGCGGTGGCGCGGCGCATCGCCGAGGGCGCTCGCGTTATTCCGGACGACGAATGGGACGGCTGGTCGCCGACCTGGATGCTCGGCCGCCGCATCACCGGCAAGCGGCTGGGCATCGTCGGGATGGGCCGCATCGGCCAGGCCGTGGCGCGCCGCGCCGCCGCCTTCGGCCTCTCGATCCACTATCACAACCGCCGCCGCCTCGATTCGCGCATCGAGGAGAAGCTCGACGCGACCTACTGGGATTCGCTCGACCAGATGCTGGCGCGGATGGACATCGTCTCGGTCAACTGCCCGCATACGCCGGCGACCTATCACCTGCTCTCGGCCCGGCGCCTGAAGCTGATGAAGCCCGACGCCATTCTGGTGAACACCGCGCGCGGCGAGATCGTCGACGAGACAGCGCTGTCGCGCATGCTGGAAGCGGGCGAACTCGCCGGGGCGGGGCTCGACGTGTTCGAGAGCGAACCCGCCGTCAATCCACGCCTGCTCAAGCTCGCGCGCCATCACCGCGTCGTGGTGCTGCCCCATATGGGCTCGGCGACGCATGAGGGCCGCGCCGACATGGGCGAGAAGGTCATCGTCAACATCAAGACCTTCATGGACGGCCACAAGCCGCCGGACCGCGTGCTGCCCAGTATGCTCTGAGACGTCAGGCTGCTGCGCGCAGCCCCGCGACCACGTCCGGCCAACGCGCGAAATCATCGATGACAGCCAACGCGCCGGCCTCCGCCAGCCGCGCGGTACTGCGTTGCCTGTCATGCGAGACGCCGGTGAAGCCGACGACCTGCATACCGGCCGCCCGCGCCGCCAGCACGCCCGGCACGGAATCCTCGATCACCAGGCAGTCCTGTGGCCGCACAGCCATCTCCGCGGCCGCATGCAGGAAGACGTCGGGATGGGGCTTGCCGCGCGCGACCTGCGAGGCGGAGAAGATGTGCGGATCGAACAGGTCGATCAGCCCGGTGATCGCGAGATTGCGCCGCAGCGGCGCGAGGCTCGTCGAGGAGGCGACGCAGCGGCGGCCTCCGATGGCATCGAGCGCCTCGCGCACGCCCGGCAGGGCGCGCAGTTCGGTTTCGAGTCGCAGCGCGACCGCATCCTCGATCTTCTGTTCGAAATCGGCGGGCAGCGCCCGGCCATGCGCAGCTTCGATGATCTTGACGCCATCGGACCAGGGGATGCCGACGATGCTGTCGACATAATGGTCGAGCGTCCACCCGGTCAGGCCGAGCGCATGGCAGGCCGCGAGGCTGACCTCGCCATAGAGCGTCTCGGTGTCGATCAGCGTGCCGTCGCAATCATAGATGACGAGATCGGGCATGGCCGCGTTAACCTGTCCAGCGGCGTCAGCCGGCGCGGGCGGTGTCGAACTGCCCGGTCTTGCGGAAGCGCCAGAGATAGGACGGCACGACGGCCTCGGCCGAAACCGGGGCGATGCCGAGCGCCTCGAAGCTGCGGCCCTCCGCGACGGCTGTCTGCGAAACGACATTGTCGCTCTCGAGCAGGGTCACCTGATCGCGCGTCAGCATCAGCGCCCCCGGCAGGAGCCCGAGCGTCAGCGTATTGACGATCTCGAGGATGCGCGCCTGTATCCGCGCCAGCGGGAAGGGCAGCGAGACGAGCAGCGGCTTGCGATCCGTGACCGTGCAAATATAGGCGACGAGCTCGCGGAAGCTCTTCACCTCCGGCCCGCCGAGCTCATAGACCCCGCCGGCAACGCCGCCATCGACGGCGCGCGCGACCGCTTCCGCGACATCGCCGACGAAGACCGGCTGGAATTTGGTCTCGCCGCCGCCGACCAGCGGCAACACCGGCAGCATGCGCGCCAGCGAGGCGAAGCGATTGAAGAAGCCATCCTCCGGTCCAAACATGATGGAGGGACGCAGAATGACGGAGCCGGGCACCGCAGTCTGCACCGCCGCCTCGCCTTCGGCCTTGCTGCGGGCATAGAGCGAGCGCGAATCGGGTGCAGCACCGATGGCCGAGACATGCACCACACGGCCAATGCCCGCGGCCGCGCAGGCTTGGGCCACGGCGCGCGCACCATTGGCCTGCACGCTCGCGAAGCTCTGTCGCCCGCCTTCCTGGAGGATGCCCACCAGATTGACGACCGCGTCCGCGCCCTTGACCGCCGCCGCGACCGAAGCCGGATAGCGCAGATTGGCCTGGACGGCATGGATCTGGCCGACAGTTCCGAGCGGCTGCAGGAAGCCGGCAAGGTCGGGCCGGCGCACGGCGACGCGGACACGATAGCCGCGCTTCACAAGCGCCCGCACGACGTGACGGCCGGCGAAGCCGGAGCCGCCGAAAACCGTGACGAGTTGCTGGCTCGGAAGGGGCAGATCATTCGCCATTGTCGGCTGGCCTCGCGCACGATGGATTGGAAGCCTCCTAAAGCATTTCACCCCGCTCTGGAAAGACGTTTGGCGCGCAGCCGACACGACGCGCTTCGGGCGGACTGGGCACCTGCCCGCGCCTTGGGCAGTCGAAGCCGAGGAAAGAGGCACAATAAAAGGAAAAACCCCAGCATTTCGACGAGAAACCTTGAATGTTCCTCTTATGTCCGGGCCAAACTTAACCCGGCCTTCAGTTACACCCCGTAAAACGCATGGAATCTATCTATGGCCTACGCCGGGGGTGTATGATGAAGTCAATTCGGGACAAGATCCTCGGTCTGATAGGTATTGTCGCCATCGGAGCCGTCATCGCGCTCGCAGGAGCGCTCGTCGGCATTTCCGCGCTGGAAACGACGAACAAGCGCGTGGCCGACCAGGGCGACATCACGCTGGCCACGGAACGCCTGAACGTCGCCGTCAATCAGCTCAGCGAGGATTCCCGCCTCGCCTATATGGCGCGCAACCCCAACGAGGCGAAGAATGCCGCCACCGCGATCGAGAAGGGGCTGAGTCGCGTCGACGAGCGGCTTAAGATCTTCCTTGCGACCGTTCCCGCCAGCGAGCGCGAGCGGACCGACAAGATCAGCAAGCTGGTCGCCGATTTCGCCACGACCCGCGCCGAAACCGCTCGGCTCGCTTTGGAAGTATCCGGCCGCGCCGCCGATGCCTGGGGCAACAGCGAGGCCAGCCGGCGCAACCGGACGGTGCTGATCGAGGAGCTCTCCGCGTTCAGCCGCTTCAACGAGGAGGCGGGTGAGGCGTCCTCGGCAGAGGCGGCGGCCTTTACGAGCAAGCTGCGCGTCCTGCTGCCGGTCGCCCTGCTCGTGCTGCTGGGGCTCTCGATCGCAGGCGCCGTGGCCTTTTCGCGGCGTGCCATCATCAAGCCGCTGCTCGATCTCGGCGCCGTGATGGATCGGCTGACGGCTGGTGACAACGCTGTCGAGGTGCCGCACACGACGCGCAGCGACGAGATCGGCGGCATGGCGCGGGCCGTCGCCGTGCTCCGAGAGAGCAGCGAAAAGGTCGCGATGCTACAGCAGCAGGAACAGGCCGCTGCGGCCGCTCGCCTCGCCCGGGCGCAGTCGATGGAGGCGGTCGTGACGGATGTCGGCGAGGTCGTGTCTGCTGCGGCGGCGGGGGATTTCTCGGCGCGTCTGCAGATCGAGCAGGCCGACGAGCAGATGCAGAAGCTGGTCGCCGGGATCAACGAGATCAA
>NZ_JBXAND010000012.1:0-74361 GCF_058801345.1 Allobosea sp. GW822-FHT03F07 | reverse complement strand
CTCAACCTCCAAGGCCGAGATCAATCAATCAGAACGCCGCCACGCAGGGAATCCCGTTTATGGGTATGTGACCTAGAGTTCGGCTGCGGCATGGGCCTGCGGGCGCCACATGATTGCGGGTTTGGCCTATGTGACCGGCACCATGACGAATTGCATGACGGTCTTGGAAAACGCGTTTGGGAAGCCCGATATGGCAGGCAGTATGACATCTGGCAGCGAGTAAAGCAGAGGCTGGGCCTCACTTAGGGTCGTCCTCGAAGTGCTTATCCATGAAGACAATCCCTATGTGCGCCGGTCGAGGCGATGTCACGATAACGAGCATCGCCTTGTTCTCGACAAAGCGGACATTATCGAGTTCGCCTTTGGAATCTCGTACGCTGATTGAGCATACGTATTTGCCATTCATGCTGTGCTCTTTGAGCCATTCTGTGCCAGCAAAATAGTCCCTGATGCGCGCGCCGGGGATTGCGGCATTGGCTCGCTGGATAAATCCGCTCGTAACCTCGAACGGCACCGTTATTGTTTTCTCCGCGGGGATGAGCGTCGTCGCTTCCGACTCCCAGAAAATATGCGTCCCGTCTTGGTCGAGGCACAGAAGCTTCTTGTCGAGCGCGGCAGGAACCTTGCTGTGGTTGGTCACTGTCAGCGTTACCGACAGAACGTTTTTGGCCGCTGCGTCGATGATGATCTGAGGCCGGGGCGGAAAAAAATGGTCGAGGATGTCTTTTCCCTTGAAGCCCAGCACGCCGATAAGCCCAGCCAGGCCTGCCACAATGGCACGCATCGGGGTTACAATCCTGCCGAACCAGCCTTGGCCCTTCTTAAGCGTCCGGTATTCTCGCGGCTCCTTATTCGGCGGCATGAAGCACTCTCGTCAGGGCGCGTTGCGCGCGATTGCAGTGTGCAACTCAAGCGGGGCGCAGGCGGATTGTCGAGCGCGCTGTTAGTCTGCCTTCATGCACAACCACTATATCCCTCAGTTCTACCTCAAGCGCTGGACGGTCGATAAGAAGGTTGTCGAGTTCAGCAGGCCGAACCCGCACAGCCGGGAAGTGAAGCCTCACAGCAAGCCGACCAAGGGCACCGGGTACGAGGACGGCCTGTACGATTTCGTCGGGCTTTCGCCGGACAAGAAGCATCAACTGGAGGAAGTGTTCTTCAGGATGGTGGACAGCAGGGCGAACGACGCCCTGACACTGATGGAAGAAAACCGGGAAGTGCTGACGGGCCAGCTCCGGCAATCCTGGGTGATGTTCCTGATGTCGCTGATTGCCCGGCACCCCGACGACATACGCATGTTCAAGGCGGTCTACACGCGCGATTTCAAGCGGTTTTCAGGGGCTGAGCAGGAGCTCTACGAGAAGGCGCGTCAGGCAACCGACCCGGCAACGGCGGAGGAGTTCTTCGCCACCGTAGGGGCCACGCTGGTTGAGAACTTCGCCATGAAGAACATCCCGGAGCTTATCCAGCATGAGCGCACGGTGGTTGGCCTGATGAACATGCACTGGTCAGTGGCCGTGCCGCCTGAGCATGGGTATTTCCTGACCTCTGACCGGCCAACAATCCGAACCTTCCTCGGCCACGAAAAGAGCCACTGGATTCTGCCGATTGGCCCAAGGCGGCTTTTTATCGCTGCGGAAAACCCGAATTACGCGCGCGCCATCAGGGAAGCCGTTGCGGGGCAGGCGTGGAAGGAAGTGAACCGGCAGGTCGTCCGGCGGGCTTCGCGGTACGGATACGCCGACCACGAGCGCCATCTGCCTTTCTTTGAAAAGCACCTGAGCGCTGCGAAGGCCCCCTCGATGTTCGGGGACTTCGTGCCTGAACCGAGAAAAGCACCCCCGTTGGAGAGGGTGTCATAGCTATCGGATGGTGATGGGCGCCCGGCCTCGGCGCGTCGGAACCTCGTGAAATTCAACCTCGATGCTCGTCTGGCGGGCGTACCAGCATCACAGAGCGGTACGCTCCCTACTCGCCGGACTATCTGGCCGAGCCATGCGCTGCTATTGATAGGCTCCTTCAAGCCGTAGCGGCTGCGCGTTCCTAAGGCCTGCGTGCTTATTGCGTGCTTTTCGCTTCGGAAAAACGCAATTCTAGCAACAGGATAACGCCAAGATGCGATACCTCCACACCATGGTGCGCGTCACCGATCTCGACGCCTCGCTCGATTTCTACGTGAACAAGTTCGGGCTCATCGAGACGCGCCGGATCGAGAACGAGAAGGGCCGCTTCACGCTGGTCTTCCTGGCCGCTCCCGACGAGGTCGAGACTGTCCGCGAGCAGGGCAGCCGCGGCCGGCCGACGCTGGAGCTGACCTACAATTGGGACCCGGAAGTCTATACCGGCGGCCGCAATTTCGGCCACCTCGCCTATGAGGTCGACGACATCTACGCCACCTGCGACAAGCTGATGAAGGCCGGCGTGACGATCAACCGCCCGCCGCGCGACGGCAACATGGCGTTCGTTCGTTCGCCCGACAACATCTCCATCGAGATCCTCCAGAAGGGCGATCCCAAGCCACCGGCCGAGCCGTGGCTGAGCATGCCGAACACCGGCGCGTGGTGATCGTGCTAAATTGTCTTTGATATCACTCCCTGATATCATGGCTTGATATCAGAGGGGCGCATCATGGGAATTCTCGTCAGGGACGCGCAGATCGACCGCGACGTTCGAGAGCTTGCCGAACAGGATGGTTTGACGCTCCAAGGCGCGATCGGCCTAGCCGTCCGCCTTGAACTGGACCGGCGTGCCGAGAGGCGAAAGCTCGTCTTCGAGGCTGCCGAGAAGGCGCGCGCTCGTCTGGCGAAGTTCAATCTCAGGGACGACGGGCTGTCCCACAAGGAATTCTTCGACCGCGAATATGGCGACGCCTGATGTTTCTGGACGCTTCGGTCATCCTGGCCGTGTTGCTCAGGGAGCAGGAGGGAGATGCGGCGCTCGAGGCGATCAGCATATCCCCCCGGGTCAGATCGTCTGCCCTGGCGATTTTTGAGGCTTCGAGCCGGCTCGTCGGGCAGGGAGCGACGTTCGAAGAGGCGCTCGCCGCCGTGACTGAGTTCATTGAGGACGTTAACGGTGAGATCGTCGAACTGGGCGTACCGGCCATGAGAAGCGCCCACGCCTGTGCCGCCCGATATCATCACCTCACCGGCCACCCCGCCCGTCTCAACATGGGGGACTGCTTCGCCTATGCCGCTGCCCGGACAACCGGGCTCAAGCTCGCCTACAAGGGGAACGACTTCGTTCACACCGATATCGACGGTCTGCGCTTCGGACCGGCCGAAGCGGCATCGGACCCATGACCGGCGTCTTCTGCCTGGGCATCTCGACGCTCGACTATGTCTACAGTGTCGAGACCATGCCGACGCGTGGTGAGAAGTATCGCTCGAAGGGGCTGGCGGTGGTCGGGGGCGGCTGCGCCGGCAATGCCTCCGTCGCGATCGCCCGGCTCGGCGGCCGCTGCTGGCTCGCGACTCGCCTCGCCGACGACCTGACCGGCGACCAGATCGTCGCCGATCTGGCGAGCGAAGGCGTCGAGACTAGCTTCGCCCGGCGCGTTCCCGGCCTGCGCTCGCCGGTCTCGGCCATTCTGGTCGATGCGCAGGGCGAGCGCATGGTCATCTCCTATTCCGATCCGCAGATGCCGGAGGACACCGGCTGGCTGCCCACATCCCTGCCGGACGGCGCGCGCGCCGTGCTCACCGATACGCGCTGGGGCGAGGGCGCGCTCGCCGCGCTGCGGCTGGCGCGGCAAGCCGGCGTGCCCGGTGTTCTGGACGGCGACCGCAAGCCGCCCCATCCCGATCTCGTCGGCACGGCCAGCCATGTCGCCTTCAGCGCCCAGGCGCTGCGTGAGCTTTCCGGCGAGGACGATCCCCGTGCGGGCCTCGCCCGTGTCGCGCGCGAAGGCCCGACCTGGCTCGCCGTGACGCTCGGCCAGGAGGGCGTGCTGTTCATCGAGAACGGCGATGTCGCTCATATCCCGGCCTTCGTGGTCGAGACCGTCGATACGCTCGGCGCCGGCGACGTCTGGCATGGCGCTTTCGCCCTGGCCTTGGCGGAAGGGCAGGGCGAGCGCGCGGCGATCCGCTTCGCCTCGGCGGCGGCTGCGATCAAATGCACCCGTTTCGGCGGGCGCGCCGGCGCGCCGCGTCGCCCTGAGATCGAGGCTTTCCTCGAAGAGCGCGCGTGAACGCGGATAGTCCGTGAGTTGCCCATAATTTAGGCGCGCGAGCGGGCGCAGGCCCTTGCCCGGCAAACGGCTGCGCGGAAGATTGCAGAGAATTCGTCCATGTCTTTGCCTTCTTCGCCTTTCCGGCTTGCCTTGGGATCTTCGATGTTCGCGCCGCCTCTCCCGGCCGCCAGTGATCCGCTTCTGCCGGCCTATGTCCGGGCGGCTGGCGGCGTGCGGCTGCGCTTCGCGCGTGTCGGCGGGCAGACCCATCGCCTGGATGTGGCGGAATCCGGCGGCTACCGCGCCCGTTTTCCGACGACCTTCGATGCGACCAGCGAGGCCGTGCTGATCAACACCGGCGGCGGCATGGCCGGCGGCGACGCCATGAGCGTGAATATCGAGCTGGAGGCCGGCAGCGACGCGATCGTCACCACCCAGGCGGCGGAGAAGATCTATCGCAGCCAGGGTTCCGATACGCGCATCGATACGGCGCTGTCGGTCGGCGAAGGCGCAAGCCTCGCCTGGCTGCCGCAGGAAAGCATCCTGTTCTCGGGGGCGCGGCTCGCTCGCAGCCTGATCGTCGATCTGGCCCCCGATGCCCAGTTCGTCGCCTGCGAAACCGTCTTCTTCGGCCGCACTGCCATGGGCGAGACGATGCTGCGCGGCGCGCTGCGCGACCGCTGGCGCATCCGCCGCGAGGGCAGGCTCATCTTCGCCGAGGATCTGCGGCTCGAAGGTGCCGTGGCCGATACGCTGGCGCGGCAGGCGCTCGGCGCCGGCGCTCGTGCCACAGCCACGCTGATCGCTGCCGGCAGCGACCTTCAGGGCAGTTTGGAGCATGTCCGCGCCCTTGCCGTAGAGGACGCCCTCGGTGCCGTCGAACTCGGCGCCGGCATCGTCTCGGACCTCCTCGTGATCCGCCTGCTCTCTCCCGATGCCCAGGCGCTGCGTCGCGTGCTCGTCACGCTGCTCGGGCATCTGACCGGCCGTGCGCTGCCGCGCACCTGGTCAACTTGAGGAGAGCATGATGCTGGCGATCCACGGTTTGAAATGCATCTACGACACCGGCGCGCGGGGCTGGGCCATCGAACTCGCTTTGAGCGCGGAAGGCGAGGATGCCGTCCGCCGCTTCGAGGTCGATGGTCCCGACGATGCGGAAATGCTGATCGAGGCTTTCGAGGAATCCACCTCCAGCGCCTTCGATCCGGCGACGGGGGAGATCGTTTTCGCCTATGAATATGCCGATCTCGGCATCGAGGAAGACGAGGACGCCGAGCACGAGGACGGTGAAGACGAAGTCTCCGAGAACGAGACTTCCGGGGATGAGAAGAAGGGCAAGCAATGAATCTGACGCCGCGCGAAAAGGACAAGCTGCTCGTCGCCATGGCCGCCATGGTGGCGCGGCGCAGGCTGGAGCGCGGCGTCAAGCTCAACTATCCCGAAGCCGTCGCGCTCATCACCGACTTCGTCGTCGAGGGGGCGCGGGACGGCCGATCGGTCGCCGACCTCATGCAGGCCGGCGCCCATGTCGTCAGTGCCGACCAAGTCATGGACGGCATCGCCGAACTCATCCACGACGTCCAGGTCGAGGCGACCTTTCCGGACGGCACCAAGCTCGTCACGGTGCATGAGCCGATCCGCGGCTCGACCGGCCGGCTGAAGCCCGGCGAGGTAACGACCCTGCCGGGCGACCTCGTCATGAACGAGGGCCGCGAAAGCGTGAGCTTGACGGTGTCGAACACTGGCGACCGGCCGATCCAGATCGGTTCGCACTACCATTTCTTCGAAGCCAACCCGGCGCTCTCCTTCGAGCGCGACAGGGCGCGCGGTTTTCGGCTCGATATCCCGGCCGGGACGGCGGTGCGCTTCGAGCCGGGCCAGACCCGCGAGGTCAGGCTGGTCGCGCTCGCCGGCAAGCGCGAGGTGTACGGGTTTCGGCAAGAGGTGATGGGGAAATTGTGACGCAAGCCGAAGCGCCCGCGGCGTGTTCGCCCGGTTCGGTTTCCGCTTTCCACAAGTGAGGCGGTCCAATGCTGCGATGCCGGGACTGGCGAAACTCCTTACTTTGTGCGATAAGTAAGGAGCTTCATTCGTTGTAAGGAGGAAGCCAAATGTCCAGCTTCATCGCCAAAGTGACCTCGAAGGGTCAACTGACGATTCCGGCAGAACTTCGCCGCGAATGGAAGCTTGCAGCCGGCGACACTGTCGCGTTCACGCGGATGCATGACGGCACTGTCCGGGTCTGGCCGCGGAACCTGCCGGCCACCGCGATCTGCGGCATGCTCGCGCATCTCAAGAGCGATCCCGCCTATGAAAGCGACGACGATGCCATCATGGACCAGATCCTCGAAGACGACGACCGGACCAAGACGGCCCGCAATCGACCGCACGCAGCGTGATTGGTCTCGATTCAAACGTTCTGCTTCGAGCCGTTCTGAGCGATGATCCGGTCCAATCGCCGTCGGCGAACGCGCTGATCGCGACACTGTCGGCCGACAGGCCCGGTTACATCAATCTCGTGGTCCTGGCGGAGTTTACATGGACGCTCCGGCGGAAGGGCAAGGCCAGGCCACAGGAGATCGCTGCTGTCGTGACGACGCTGCTTCGAAGCTCGGCCTACGTATTCGAGGCGCCGGAACTCGTCGTCCGCGCGGTCGAACTGTCTGAACATGGATATGGCTTCAACGATGCGCTTATCGGGGTCGTCAATCGGCACGCCGGATGCATAGAGACCGCGACTTTCGATAAGGGCGCTCCAACGGACGCCGGATTTTCGCTCTTGTCCAGAATCTGAGGCCTGGCCCATGCCCTTCAATTTCCCGCGCAACGCCTATGCCGCGATGTTCGGCCCCACCACCGGCGACACGGTGCGGCTCGGCGACACCGAACTCGTCATCAAGGTCGAGAAGGACTTCACCACCTATGGCGAGGAGGTGAAGTTCGGTGGCGGCAAGGTCATCCGCGACGGCATGGGCCAGTCGCAGGTGACGAATGCCGAGGGCGCGGTCGACACCGTCATCACCAACGCGCTGATCCTCGACCATTGGGGCATCGTGAAGGCTGATATCGGCATCAGGGCGGGGCGCATCTGTGCCATCGGCAAGGCCGGCAACCCCGACATCCAGAGCGGCTTCGGCAATTTCGACCCCACCGAGACGATCATCGTCGGTCCGGGCACCGAGGTCATCGCCGGCGAGGGCAAGATCATCACGGCCGGCGGCTTCGACAGCCATATCCACTACATCTGCCCGCAGCAGATCGAGGACGCGCTGATGAGCGGCCTCACCACCATGCTCGGCGGTGGCACCGGCCCGGCCCATGGCACGCTGGCGACGACCTGCACGCCCGGCCCCTGGCATCTCGGCCAGATGATCAAGGCAGCCGATGCCTTCCCGATGAACCTCGCCTTCGCCGGCAAGGGCAATGCGGCGCTCCCTGGCGCTCTCGTCGAGATGGTCGAGGCCGGCGCCTGTGCGCTCAAGCTGCACGAGGACTGGGGTACGACCCCGGCGGCGATCGACAACTGCCTCTCGGTAGCCGACGACTACGACGTGCAGGTGATGATCCACACCGACACGCTGAACGAGTCCGGCTTCGTCGAGGACACGATCAAGGCCTTCAAGAACCGCACCATCCACGCCTTCCATACGGAGGGCGCCGGCGGTGGCCATGCTCCCGACATCATGAAGGTGGCGGGGCTGCCGAACGTGCTGCCCTCGTCGACGAACCCGACCCGGCCCTTCACGGTGAATACGCTCGACGAGCATCTCGACATGCTGATGGTCTGCCATCATTTGTCGCCCTCGATTCCCGAGGATCTCGCCTTCGCCGAGAGCCGCATCCGCAAGGAGACCATTGCCGCTGAGGACATCCTGCATGATCTCGGTGCGCTCTCGATGATGTCGTCGGATTCGCAGGCCATGGGCCGCATCGGCGAGGTCATCACCCGCACCTGGCAGACCGCGCACAAGATGAAGGTCCAGCGCGGTTCGCTGCCGCAGGATGTCGGCACGGGCGCCGACAACTTCCGCGCCAAGCGTTATGTCGCGAAATACACGATCAACCCGGCGATCTCGCACGGCATCTCGCGCCATATCGGCTCGATCGAGGTCGGTAAGCTGGCCGATCTGGTGATGTGGTCGCCGGCCTTCTTCGCCACCAAGCCCGACCTCGTCATCAAGGGCGGCATGATCGCAGCCGCCCCGATGGGCGACCCGAACGCCTCGATCCCGACGCCGCAGCCGGTGCATTACCGGCCGATGTTCGGCGCCTTCGGCAAGGCTGTGACCTCGACCTCGCTGGTCTTCGTCTCGCAGGCGGCGATGGCGAACGGGCTGAAGAACCGGCTCGGCACCGAGAAGGAGATGGTCGCGGTCGAGAACACCCGCGGCGGCATCTCCAAGAAGAGCATGATCCACAACGACGCCACGCCGGACATCCAGATCGACCCGGAAACCTATGCGGTGGTGGCGGATGGCGAACTGCTCGTCTGCGAACCGGCGAAGGAACTGCCGCTGGCGCAGCGCTACTTCCTGTTTTGAAACGCCGGTCTCCGATGCTGTTTCTGCGGGTCGATCGCAACATGGTGATGAGCCTGTCGATGGCCGCCTTCCTGTTGGTCTTCTCCGTCCCCGCATGGGCCTGTGTCGGCGGGGATGATTGTGTGAACGGTCTGGTTTTCAAGCATTATGTTTCGGCTGGGCCCGCGGCCGACACGATGGCTGTCTTCCTGCACGGCGACGTGTCCAGCGGTCGCAATGGCGACTACATGCTGAGCTCGGCGCAGAAATTCGTCAAAGACGTTCCCGGGGCTCATGCGGTGGTTCTGCTGAGACCCGGCTATTTCGACCGCGACAATCGCACGAGCGAAGGGTCTGATTGTGGTCGCCGAGACTGCTACACGAAGCAGGTCGTTGCGACCGTTGCAGACGCCATGGCACAGTTGAAGGCCCGGTTCGGGGCGAAGGCTGTACTGGCATTGGGGCACTCGGGCGGTTCGGCGATCCTCGCAAACGTCTTGGCCAGCCGCCCGGATCTGATCGATGGCGCGGTGTTGACGTCCTGTCCCTGCGACATTCGCGCTTGGAAACCCCATTGGACCAGCAGCCTGTCGCCGCTCGATGGCGTCGCAGGCGTCGCCAGGACGACCCGCGTGATCGCGATCACGGGTAGGGACGACGACAATACAGTCCCGTTGATCGCGCAGCGCTATGTCGAGGCGCTCAGAGCCCGGGGGCGGGATGCGAAGTTCGTCACTGTCGACGGCACACACGACTACCGGTCTGTCCGCGACAGGGGACTGGAGGCCCTCTCGTCCCTGACGCTTCGATAAGCGCATGAGCGGCTGCATGTCGTTTCTCTCTTGTCCAGCGCGGGCGTATCCGTCCGACATCATTGCCCATTGGCTTGAGCTGACGCGTGAGAGCGTGGCCGCTTTAGGCTTGCGTCGCGGCGCCTCCGGTGATCGAAGTGGTCGAACCACGGTCGATCGACCGCCTCTGATCCTTAATCTGTCACGGACGTTTCATCATGCTTCGCGCCATCTCCGTCGTTCGCAAGGCCGCCGTCAGGCAAGACCGCGTCGTGGATTCGCTGACGCTGGACCATGACGACCGCAACCGCCGCCGCCTCGCGCTCAAGGCCGATGGCGGCCTCGACATCCTGCTCGATCTCGACAAGGCGACGGCGCTCGGCGACGGCGACGCCGTGAAGCTGGAGGACGGCCGGCTCGTCCTGATCAAGGCCGCGCCGCAGAGCCTGCTCGAGATCCGTGCCGAGAATCCGCTGCGGCTGATGCGCGTCGCCTGGCATATCGGCAACCGTCACACCCCGGCCGAGATCACCGCCGACGCGATCTATATCGAGAACGACCATGTCCTCGCCGAAATGGTGCGCGGGCAGGGCTGCGCGATGAACGCCGTGATGCGGCCGTTCCAGCCCGAGCGTGGCGCCTACGACCACGACCACGCCAATTGTGACCATCCCAGCCACGATCACGGCCATCACGGCCACGACCATCATGGTCATGACCATCAGGGGCACGATCACGCCCACGCTCATCATCACGCCCACGCACATGGCGAGCACGGCCATTCCCATGGCCACGCAGAGGCCCACGCCCATAGCCACGCCCACGCGCATGGCGACGCCTGCGGCTGCGGGCATGACCATGGCCATCACGATCACGGCCACAAGCACGGCGCCGAGCACGGCCACAAGGGCCATACGCACGACCATTGAGTGGTGCCGGCAGTACTGAGCGAATAGGCATGGCGGCCCATCTGCCCCTGATGATCTGGCTGTCGCCGTCCTTCCCGGTCGGCGCCTTCGCCTATTCGCATGGCGTCGAATGGGCCTTCCTAAACGGCGACCTGCATGATGCCGCGACATTGCGGGATTGGCTGGACGCCCTCGTCGCCCATGGCTCGCTACGCAACGACCTGATCCTGTTCGCGTGCGCCGCCCGAGCCGTCGAGGCGAACGACGATGTCGCGCTGGCCGAGATCGCGGAGCTCGCGCTGGCGCTGGCGAACTCCGCCGAGCGGCGGCTCGAGACCGTGACACAGGGCAATGCCTTCATCACTGCGTTGCGTGCCGCCTGGCCCTGCGCCGCGATCGATCGTCTCAAGACGATCTGGAACGGCGACGTCGCCTATCCGCTGGCTGTGGCGACCGCCAGCGCCGGTCACGGCCTGCCGCTGGCTGCGTCGCTGGAGGCTTATGGCCTCGCCTTCATCGCCAATCTCGTCTCGGCCTCCGTCCGGCTCGGCATCGTCGGCCAGACCGACGGGCAGAAGGTCACCGCGGCGCTGGTTCCGGCGGTTCAAGTCGCCGCCGCCGCGGCCGAGCCGGCGACACTGGACGATCTCGGCGGTTGCGCGCTGCGCTCGGATATCGCCTCGCTGCGTCATGAGACGCAGTATTCGCGCCTGTTCCGGTCGTGAGCGCGGCGCGCGACTTGCACAGCCGTTCCCTGCTTTGTCCTGCCGCTCCAGCCGGCTAATCTGTCCTGCTGCTCAAGGGATTCTCAAGATGTCACGCTCTCCCCATGGTCCGCTTCGCGTCGGCATCGGCGGCCCCGTCGGCTCGGGCAAGACCGCGCTGATGGAGGTGCTCTGCAAGCGCATGCGCGACACCTACGACCTCTGCGCCATCACCAACGACATCTACACCAAAGAGGATGCCCGGCTGCTGACGGTCGCTGGTGCGCTGCCGCAGGAGCGCATCATGGGCGTCGAGACCGGCGGCTGCCCCCATACGGCGATCCGCGAGGACTGCTCGATCAACCTCGCAGCGGTCGAGGAGATGCGTGGCAAATTCCCGAAGCTCGACCTGATCCTGATCGAATCCGGCGGTGACAACCTCGCGGCGACGTTTTCGCCCGAACTGGCCGATCTGACGATCTACGTGATCGACGTCGCCGCAGGCGAGAAGATCCCGCGCAAGGGCGGCCCAGGCATCACCCGCTCGGACCTCCTTGTCATCAACAAGACCGATCTCGCCCCTCATGTCGGCGCGGATCTTGCAGTCATGGATCGCGATTCAAAGGCGATGCGCGGCAAGCGCCCCTTCGTCTTCACCAACACGAAGGCCGGCGAAGGCGTCGATGCGGTGGTGGATTTCATCGAGATGGCGGGCGGCTTGCGTGCCGCGCCGGCGGCGTGACAGACGGCGACAGGAGACGACGATGCGGACGGTTGTGAAGCGGATGGGCGCGGTTCTGACGGCGGCGGCCTTTGCCGGCCCGGCGATGGCGCATACGGGTGTGGGTGCGGTCCATGGCTTCGGTGCGGGCCTGCTGCATCCGCTCTTCGGTCTCGACCATGTCCTTGCCATGGTTGCCGTCGGTCTCTGGGCCGGGCTCGTCGGCGGCAAGGCGCGCCTGGTCTATCCGCTCGCCTTCGTCGCGATGATGGTGGTTGCAGGGCTCTGGGGCATGTCGGGCGCGGCGCTTCCGGGCGTCGAGATCGGCATCGCCGTCTCGGTCATCGTGCTCGGGCTAGCAGTCGCCCTCAAGGCCACCCCGCCCTTGGCGGCAGGTGCGGCGGCCTGCGCCATCTTCGCGATCTTCCACGGCCATGCCCATGGCGCGGAACTGCCTGATGGCGCAGGCGCCTTCGGCTATGCGGCCGGTTTCGTGCTGGCGACGGCCGCGCTGCACGGCGTCGGCCTCGTGCTTGCCGAAATGCTGGCGCAGCGTGCGCCGTTGCTGGCGCGGGTCGCCGGTGGCGGGCTGGTGCTGGCCGGCGTCGCCATTCTCGCCGGCTAGGAGAAGGTCTCGCGGCAGCCGGGCGGTGCTCTGCGAGCCCATTAGGTTCCCCCCGGTCGCGGATCATGAGGCCCGATCTGAAAATCCTGATCGTCGACGCCAATCCGGTGCGCGCGGCCATCATCGACGAGGGCTTGCGCGAAGCCGGATTCACCGACCTCGTCCGCATCGGCGCTACACATGGGCTCGTCGCGGCGATCGAGACGCATGACCCCGACGTGGTCGTCATCGATCTCGAGGACCCCAGCCGCGATGCGCTGGCCGACATGTTCCTGGTCAGCCGCCATGTGAAGCGGCCGATCACCATGTTCGTCGACCAGTCGGATTCGGCCTCGATCGAGGCCGCGGTCGAGGCCGGCGTCTCGGCCTACATCGTCGACGGGCTCAAGAAGGAGCGCATGCAGCCGATCCTTCAGACCTGTATCAGCCGCTTCAACGCCTTCCGCAAGCTGCGCGAGGAACTCGACGAGGCCCGCTCCCAGCTCGAGGAGCGCAAGCTGGTCGACAAGGCCAAGGGCATCGTCATGCGCATGAAGAACCTGTCGGAGGACGAGGCCTATGCACTGCTTCGGCGCACGGCGATGAACGAGAAGCGCAAGCTCGTCGATATCGCGCGTTCGATCATCACGGCGGCGGAGGTGTTCAAGTGACCCTGCACTTGCGTGTCGGCTTCATGCCGCTGGTCGATTGTGCGCTCGTCGTGCTTGCGAAGGACGAAGGCTTCGCCGAGGCCGAGGGGCTCAATCTCGAACTGGTGCGCGAGGTCTCCTGGTCCAATCTGCGCGACAAGCTCAATGTCCGCCTGCTCGACGCCGCTCATATGCTGGGACCCGCTGCCATTGCCGCCACGCTCGGCGTCGGTGGGGTCAAGGCGCCGATGGCGGTGCCGCTGGCGCTCAACCTGGACGGGGCGGCGATCACCGTTTCCGTGCGCCGCTACGAGGAACTGGCGCGGCTCGCCGAGGGCGACATGGCCGACACCGCGGTCTCGGCGAGGGCGTTGGCCGCGATGGTTGCGCGGCGCAAGGCGTCCGGCCTGCCGCCGCTGACACTCGCCGCGGTCTTCGGTTTCTCTAGCCACACCTATCTGATCTGCCAGTGGCTGGCCAAGGCCGGGCTCGCGCTCGGCACGGATGTCCGTTTCGAGGTCGTGCCGCCGCCGCAGACGGTCGAGGCCCTGACGAGCGGGCGCGTCGACGGCTTCTGCGCCGGCGCCCCCTGGAACGCTGCGGCCGTTTCCGCGGGCGTCGGCGCGATGGTCCATACAAGCACTGATCTGCGGCGCGACTGTCCGGACAAGGTACTGGCCTGGCAGGCCGACGATGTCGAGCGCCGGCCGGCGGCGGTGCGCAGGCTGACGGCGGCGATCCTGCGGGCGAGCGAATGGGCCTGCGATCCCACCAATATCCCGCGCTTCGCCAGGCATCTCTCGGCGCCGGACAGGCTCGCCTTGCCGGTCGAGATTCTTGAGCCGGTCCTGCAATTCAGCCTGCTGCAAGGGGCTGGGCGGCCGCCCCGGCACGTCGAACGCTTCATCCGCTTCGACCGCGCTGCATTGCGGCCGCAGCCTAGCCATGCTGACTGGATTCTGGAGGGGATGGAGAGGGCCGGGCAGATCGTCCGCACACCCGCAATGACCGAGCAGGCGAGGGCGGTTTATCGGCCTGCCTATTTTCCAGGCAGCGCGGACTAATCAGCAGATTTGCAAAAATATCGTGCAATTGCGATCATTTTGTGCGACGCGGGATGAGCTTTCGCATGGCCGCCCCGCGCTGTCGTCATGGGCTAACTTATTGTAATTCCAGATTTCTCTCTGGCGATCGGCGGTTGGCACGATCCTTGTAAGGAATGCTGCAACGCGGCCAACGCTGCCCGCGTCATCCTCCGAACCGGAATGCACAGCAACGCCGCTGTCGAAAGGTGCCCTTGGGGCGCGTTTCGCGCGGCGTTTTTCGTGTTCGGCGGCTGGCAGGCCGATTCATATCCACACCGAGAGGCGATCGATGACCAAGACAGTCGTGACCAAGCCGAAAGCCCATGCCATCAACGACCCGGCCATCGACGACCAGGCGATCGATGCGGGCCGTCGCCAGTTGCTCAAGCTCTCGGGCGCCGCGGCGCTGCTGAGCGCCGCCAGGCTGGCGTTGCCGTCGGGCGCTTTCGCGCAATCGGCCGGTCCCGAGGTCAAGGGCACGCGTCTCGGCTACATCGCGCTGACGGACGCCGCGCCGCTGATCATCGCCAAGGAGAAGGGGCTCTACGCCAAATACGGCCTGCCCGACATGGACATCTCCAAGCAGGCCTCCTGGGGCGCGACGCGCGACAACATGGCGCTGGGCTTCAAGGCCAACGGCATCGATGGCGGCCACATCCTGCGCCCGAAGACGCATCTCTACACCACCGGCAAGGTGATGCAGAACAGCCAGCCACTGCCGATGTACACGCTGCTGAACCTCAACGAGGACGGTCAGGCGATCTCGGTTTCCAACGAGTACAAGGACCTGAACGTCCAGAAGGATTCCTCGCCGCTGAAGCAGGCCTTCGAGCGCAAGAAGGCCGCCGGCAAGGAACTGACCGCCGCGATGACCTTCCCGGGCGGCACCCACGACCTCTGGATACGCTACTGGCTCGCCGCGGGTGGCATCGACCCCGACACCGACATCAAGGTCATCGTCGTGCCGCCGCCGCAGATGGTGGCGAACATGAAGGTCGGCACGATGGACTGCTTCTGCGTCGGTGAGCCTTGGAACGAGCAGCTCGTCAACCAGAACATCGGCTACACCGCGCTGACGACGGGCGAACTCTGGTCCCGTCATCCCGAAAAGATCCTCGGCATGCGCGCCGATTTCGTCGATGCCAACCCCAAGGCGACGCAGGCGATCCTGATGGCGGTGATGGAAGCCCAGCAATGGGCCGACAAGCGCGAAAATCGCCAGGAACTGTCGGAGATCGTCGGCAAGCGCCAGTGGTTCAACGTCCCCGTCAACGACATCAACAAGCGTCTGCTGGGGGACATCAACTATGGCAATGGCCGCGAGGTGAAGGGCACGAGCCTCCAGATGAAATTCTGGGGCGAGGGCGGCTCGACCTCCTATCCCTGGAAGTCGCTCGACACCTGGTTCGTCACCGAGAATATTCGCTGGGGCAAGTTCGAGCCGAATTTCGACATCAAGGCGCTGGTCGACAAGACCAATCGCGCCGATCTCTGGCGCGAGGCGGCCAAGACGCTGGGCGTCGCGGGGGCTCCGACGGCCGACTCGCGCGGCGTCGAGACCTTCTTCGACGGCATGAAGTTCGATCCGGCGGCGCCGATGGACTACCTCAAGGCCCTCAAGATCAAGCGGGTGGCCTGAGGCATGGCTGAGCCCCTGATCATCGTCGGGAAGGGCATGGCCGCGACGCGGCTGGTTGACGAGCTCAGCCAGCGCGCGCTCGGCCGCTATTCCATCGCGGTGATCGGGGCGGAAGGCCGCCTGGCCTATAACCGGGTGCTGCTCTCGCCGCTGCTGGCGGGCGAGATCGCCGAGCCCGACATCGAGCTGAAGCCCGCCGCCTGGTGGAAGGCGCGCGGCGTCTCGACGCTCTATGGCCGCGCCGTCGCGACGATCGACCGCGCCGCCAAGACTGTCACGCTGGAGGACGGGCTGGCCCTGCCTTACGCCAAGCTCGTCCTGGCGACGGGCTCGAAGCCGCTGAAGCCGGCCTTTCCGGGCGGCGACCTGCCGGGTGTCGCGACCTTCCGCGACACCACCGACGTCAAGGCGATGCGCAGCTTTGCCGAGCGCGGCGCACGCATCGTCGTCATCGGCGGCGGCCTGCTCGGGCTGGAAGCCGCCTATGGCCTGTCGAAGGCGGGCGGACAGGTGACGCTGCTGCATCTGGTCGACCGGCTGATGGAGCGTCAGCTCGACGCCGAGGGGGCGGCGCTTCTGGCCTCGGCGATCACCGCGCGCGGCATCGCGGTTCGGCTGAACAGCGCGACGAAGGGCTTCACCGGCACAGGCAAGGTCGAGGGCGTCGAATTGCAGGACGGCACGGTGATCCCTGCCGACCTCGTCGTCATCGCCATCGGCGTGCGGCCGAACACCGATCTCGCCAAGGCCGCCGGTCTCGCCGTCAACCGCGGCATCGTCGTCGACGACGGCATGGCCAGCGACGACGCGTCGATCTTCGCGATCGGCGAATGCGCCGAGCATCGCGGCAGCGTCTACGGGCTGGTCGAGCCCGCCTATGAGCAGGCGCGGGTGCTGGCGACGCGGCTCGCCGGCAAGCCCGCCGCCTATGAGGGCTCGCTGCTTGCGACCAATCTCAAGGTCAGCGGCGTCGGCGTCTTCTCGGCCGGCGATTTCGAGGCGGGCGAAGCCGACGAGACGCTCGTGCTGCGCGACCGTTTCGCCGGCATCTACCGCAAATTCGTGCTCCGCGAGGGCCGTGTCGCCGGCTGCGTCCTCGTTGGCGACACGCAAGGGGCGCTGTTCTATCTCGGCCTGATCCGATCCGGGCGGGACATCTCCGCCATACGTGCCGACCTGCCCTTCGGCGAGCCCTACTGCATCGGGAGGGCTGCCTGAGATGCGTGGCGAGACGATCCTCCCTGAAACCGGCACGCCCCGGGGCGATCTGCCCAAGGCGGCGGTCTGCACGACCTGCCCTTATTGTGGCGTCGGCTGCGGCGTTCTGGCGACCCCCGACGGCAAGGGCGGCGCGATGATCGCGGGCGATCCGTCCCATCCCGCCAATCTCGGCCGGCTCTGCTCGAAGGGCTCCGCTCTGGGCGAGACGCTGGGTCTGGGCTCGCGCGTGCTGCATCCGATGCGCCGCAACGCCGAAGGCGGCTATGACCGGGTGGGTTGGGATGTCGCGCTCGACGCGGTGGCCGATGGCCTGCGGACGATCAGCGAGCGCGACGGGCCCGATGCGGTCGCCTTCTACCTCTCGGGCCAGCTCCTGACCGAGGATTACTACGTCGCCAACAAGCTGATGAAGGGCTTCATCGGCTCGCCTCATGTCGACACGAATTCGCGGCTCTGCATGTCCTCGACGGTCGCGGGCCATAGGCGCGTGCTCGGTTCCGACACCGTGCCGGGCAACTACGAGGACCTCGACAGCGCCGATCTGATCGTGCTCGTCGGCTCCAATACCGCCTGGTGCCACCCTGTCCTGTTCCGCCGCATGCAGCAGAACCGGGCGCAGCGCGGCGCCCGGATCGTCGTCATCGATCCGCGCGTCACCGCGACGGCGGAAGACGCCGACATGGTCTTAGGCATCAAGCCCGGCTCGGATTCGGTGCTGTTCGCCGGCCTGCTCGTGCATCTCGCCGCGAACGGCCTGACCGACGGCACCTGGCTCGCCCGCCATGTCGCCGGTTACGACGCAGCGCTCGAAAATGCGCGCGAGCTCGCCCCGAGCATCGCGAAGGTGGCCGAGCGGACCGGGCTGACCCCGGTCGATATCGCCGCCTTCTACGAACTCTGGGGTGCGACGCCGGCCGTTGTCACGGCCTGGAGCCAGGGCGTCAACCAGTCGGCGCAGGGCACCGACAAGGTCGCTTCCATCCTGCATTGCCACCTCGCCACCGGCCGTATCGGCCGCCCGGGCGGTGGGCCGCTCTCCCTGACCGGCCAGCCCAACGCGATGGGCGGGCGCGAGGTCGGCGGCCTCGCCAACATGCTCGCCGCCCATATGGGCTATTCGGCCGCCGAGATCGACCGCGTCGGGCGCTTCTGGAAGGCGCCTAGCATGGCGCAGGCCGAGGGGCTCAAGGCGGTGGCGATGATGGAGGCCGTAGCCAGCGGCCGCATCAAGGCGCTCTGGGTGATGGCGACCAACCCGGCCGTCTCGCTGCCGCGCGCCGACGCGGTCAAGGCCGTGCTCGGCGGCCTCGATCTCTTCATCGTCTCCGAAAACGTGCTCTCGAACGACACGCTTTCGGCCAAGCCCCATTTCATCCTGCCGGCCGCAGCCTGGGGCGAGAAGGACGGCACCGTCACCAATTCCGAGCGCCGCATCTCGCGCCAGCGCGCCTTCCTCGACCTTCCGGGCGAGGTGAAGCCGGACTGGTGGATCATCTGCGAGGTCGCGAAACGCCTCGGCTTCGGCGAGGCCTTCGCTTATGCCGGCCCCTCCGAGATCTATGCCGAGCACGCCGCGCTCTCGGCCTTCGAGAATGACGGCAGCCGCGACTTCGACATCGGCGCCCATGCCGGCCTGCCGAAGCGGACCTATGATGCGCTCAAACCCGTGCAATGGCCGGTGCCTGCCGGCAAGCCGCTGGGAACGCCGCGTCTCTTCGCGCAGGGCGGCTTCTTCACCGGCGATGGCCGCGCGAAGATGGCGCCGCTAGCGGTCCCGGCGCTGGCCAATTCAACGAACGCGGACTTCCCGCTGCTGCTCAACACCGGCCGTATCCGCGATCACTGGCACACCATGACGCGCACGGGCCTCAGCCCCCGTCTCAGCGCCCACATTTCCGAGCCGTCCGTCCAGGTGAACCCGGCCGACGCCGCGCGCTTCGGGCTGACCGAGGGCGGTTTCGCCCGCATCAGCAACGCCTTCGGTGCGGTCGTCCTCAAGGTCGTATTCGACCAGGGCGTCCAGCCCGGCTCGCTCTTCGCGCCGATCCATTGGTCCGGCGAGACGGCCTCGCATGCCCGCATCGGTGCCGCCGTCCAGCCGGCCTGCGATCCCTTCTCCGGCCAGCCCGAGATGAAGGCGACGCCCTCGGCCATCGCGCCGGCAGCCTATGCCTCGCAGGGCTTCGTGCTGTCGCGCGACGGGTTCGCGCTGCCGGAGGGGAGCTGGTGGTCGAAGCTCGCCGTGGAGGGTGGCGAGGGCCGCCTCTTCGCGACCGATGCCACGCCGGCCGAACTGATGGCGGCCGTCCGCGCCGCCTTCGGCGAGGAGGGCCTGACCGAGATGGTCGATGCCAAGGGCGGCGTCTATCGCTGCGCCGTCCTGCGCGAGGGCCGGTTGGGCATGGCGCTTTTCGTAGCCCCGGCCGGTCGCGCGCCGCTCTGGGACACGGTCAAACTCGCCTTCGCCGATGCGCAGGCCCTGCCGGAGAACCGGCTGGCACTGCTCGCCGGGCGCAGCCTCGACGGCGCGGCCGATCCCGGCCCGACCGTCTGCGCTTGCTTCGGCGTCGGCCTCAACGCGATCCGCGCCGCCTTCGCCGGCGGCGCGGCCAGCCCTGAGGACATCGGCCGGCAGCTCAAGGCCGGCACCAATTGCGGTTCATGCCTCCCGGAAATCCGCCGGATCGGCGCGCAGGCGCGCGCCACGGTCGCGGCGTGAGGAGGGCGGCATGAACCTGTTCAAAACCAGCAACCAGAGGAGGACCCGATGGGTCAGGCTGTCTTGAAGGAAGCCACAGTGGGAGCGACCGTCGTCGCCCTGCCGGGCGCCAAGCCCGGCGTGGTGTCGTTGCCTGCGCCGACGCGCAAACCGCTGAGCCAGCGCCTGCTGACCTGGCTCAGGGCGGTGCTGGTCAATGTCCTGCCCCCGCTGGTGACGGTGGCGCTGATCGCGCTGTTCTGGCAGATCGCCGCGTCCGGTCCGCAATCCTCGCTGCCGCCCCCGACCAAGATCTGGGAGGAGGCCAAGGATCTGATCGTCGAGCCGTTCTACTGGGCAGGCTCGCAGGATATCGGGCTCGGCTGGCGCATCCTGGTCTCGCTCCAGCGCGTCGCCATCGGCTTCAGCCTGGCGGCGGTGGTCGGCGTCCTGCTCGGCGCCGTCGTCGGCCAGTCGGTCTGGGCGATGCGTGGGCTCGATCCGGTCTTCCAGGTGCTGCGCACCGTGCCGCCGCTGGCCTGGCTGCCGCTCTCGCTCGCGGCCTTCCGCGACAGCCAGCCCTCGGCGATCTTCGTG
Source organism: Allobosea sp. GW822-FHT03F07 (assembly GCF_058801345.1). Lineage (NCBI taxonomy): Bacteria > Pseudomonadati > Pseudomonadota > Alphaproteobacteria > Hyphomicrobiales > Alloboseaceae > Allobosea > Allobosea sp. GW822-FHT03F07. The sequence continues at coordinate 54,049 of NZ_JBXAND010000012.1, read as the reverse complement.
ATCTTCATCACCGCGATCTGGCCGGTGATCATCAACACGGCGGTCGGCATCCGCAACATTCCGCAGGACTACCGCAACGTCGCGCAAGTGCTGCGGCTGAACCAGGTCGAGTTCTTCTTCAAGATCATGGTGCCTTCGGCTGCGCCCTACATCTTCACCGGCTTGCGGATCGGCGTCGGCCTGTCCTGGCTCGCCATCGTCGCGGCCGAGATGCTGACCGGCGGCGTCGGCATCGGCTTCTTCATCTGGGATGCGTGGAACTCCTCGCGCCTGTCCGACATCATCGTGGCGCTCATCTACATCGGCGTCGTCGGCTTCCTGCTCGACCGCCTCGTCGCCTTCGTCGGCACCATCGTCACCCGCGGCACCCTGACCAACTGAGGAGGCGAGCATGAGCTATCTCAAGATCGACCACGTCGACAAACGCTTCCAGCGCGGCGCCGCCACGACCGAAGTGCTGAAGGATATCAATCTCGTCATCGACAAGGGCGAATATGTCTCGGTGATCGGCCATTCCGGCTGCGGCAAGTCGACCCTGCTCAACATCATCGCGGGGCTGACGCCGGTGAGCGAAGGCGGCGTGCTGCTGGAGAACCGCGAGGTCCGCGAGCCCGGCCCGGAGCGCGCCGTGGTCTTCCAGAACCATTCGCTGCTGCCCTGGCTCACCGTCTACGACAATGTCGCGCTCGCCGTGAACAAGGTCTTCGGCGCCACCAAGAGCCGGGCCGAGCGGCATGACTGGATCATGCACAACCTCGAGCTCGTCCAGATGGGACACGCCAGGGACAAGCGCCCGGGCGAGATTTCGGGCGGCATGAAGCAGCGCGTCGGCATTGCGCGCGGCCTGTCCATGGAGCCGAAGATCCTGCTGCTCGACGAGCCCTTCGGCGCGCTCGACGCCCTGACCCGCGCCCATCTGCAGGACTCGATCATGCAGATCCACGCCACGCTCGGGAACACGATGATCATGATCACCCATGACGTCGATGAGGCCGTGCTGCTCTCGGACCGGATCGTGATGATGACCAATGGCCCCTCCGCCCGCATCGGCGAGGTGCTCGACGTCCGGCTCGACCGGCCGCGCAAGCGTCTCGACCTCGTTTCCGACCGGACCTACATCGCCGCCCGCGAGGCGGTGCTGAAGTTCCTCTATGAGCGCCACCGCTTCGTCGAAGCCGCCTGAGGAGCAGCAAATGACCCCCGATCAGGTTTCCGAGATCAAGGCGAGCTTCTCCAAGGTCGCCCCCATCGCCGAGCAGGCCGCCGCCTTGTTCTACGGCCGCCTGTTCGAGATCGCCCCCGAAGTCCGCCCGCTGTTCAAGGCGAGCGACATGAAGGAGCAGGGCCGCAAGCTGATGGGCACGCTCGCCGTGGTGGTGAAGGGGCTCGACGACCTGCCGGCCCTGATGCCGGCGGTGAACGCGCTGGCGGTCAAGCACAATGGCTATGGCGTGACCGCGGCCCACTACGCGCCCGTCGGCGCGGCATTGCTCTGGACGCTGGAGCAGGGGCTCGGCGACGGCTTCACGCCCGCTGTTCGGGACGCCTGGACGAGCGCCTACGGCACCTTGTCCGGCGCCATGATCGCCGCAGCCGGCCAAGGCACGGCCTGATCCGTCAGCCAGAGCAAGATCATGAGCGAAGATTTCACCCCCGACCAGAAGCGCTACCTCGAAGGCTTCATGAGCGGCATGCAGTCGGCCCGCACGGCGCGCGGACTGGGCCCGCTCGGCGGCGCGCCCGGCGCAGGCGGCTCGGGCAAGCCGAGCGGCCCGGACCGGGAACATCAGGAGGCGCAGGCGAGGACCGTCGCTGCTGGCGGCAAGCTTGCGCAGCAGGAGAAGTGGAAGCAGGCCGAGCACCCCTTCGACGCCTATGCCCGCTTCAAGGCACAGGCCGCAGCCGGCGTCTATCCCAAGCCGGAGGACGATTTCCGCTGGCGCTATCACGGCCTGTTCTACGTGGCCCCGGCGCAGAACAGCTATATGTGCCGCCTGCGCATTCCCAACGGCATCCTGAAGGCTTGGCAGTTCGCGGGCGTCGCCGACCTCGCCGAGAAACTCTGCGGCCCCTATTCCCATGTCACCACGCGCGCCAATCTGCAGGTCCGCGAGATTCCGGCCGAGAACGCCGCCGCGCTGCTCGAAGGCCTCGCCGATCTCGGGCTGACGGCGAAAGGCTCCGGCGCCGACAACATCCGCAACGTCACGGGTTCCGCCACGGCCGGCATCGATCCGCTCGAACTGCTGGACACGCGCCCCCATGCCCGCGCCTGGCACCACCACATCCTGAACGATCGCTCGCTCTACGGGCTGCCGCGCAAGTTCAACGTCGCCTTCGACGGCGCGGGCTCGATCGCGACGCTGGAGGACACCAACGATATCGGCTTCCAGGCGATCGAGGTCGGCGACGGCGCCTCCTTTGAGGGCCAGCCGGTCGAGCCCGGCATCTGGTATCGCCTCGCTCTCGGCGGCATCACCGGCCACAAGGACCTCGCCCGCGACACCGGCGTCATCGTCGCGCCATCCGATGCCATCGCGGTCTCGGATGCGATCGTGCGCGTCTTCATCGCCAACGGCAACCGCACCGACCGCAACAAGTCGCGGTTGAAATACGTTCTCGACGCCTGGGGCTTCGACACGTTCCTCGCCGCGGTCGAGGAGAAGCTCGGCCGCAAGCTGATCCGGCTCGATGCCGCCTTCGTGAAGCCCCGGCCGGTCTATGACCGCCTCGGCCATATCGGCGTGCACGCCCAGGCCCAGGCCGGCCTGAACTGGATCGGCGTCGCGCTTCCGGTCGGCAAGCTCACCGTCCAGCAGATGCGCGTCATCGCCTCGATCTCGCAGGCCTGCGGCGATGGCGACATCCGCCTCACCGTCTGGCAGAACCTGCTGATCTCCGGCGTGCCGGATGCCAAGGTCGAGGACGTCATCGCCAATCTCCAGGCCATCGGGCTTTCGGCGGAGACCTCGATCCTGCGCGCCGGGCTCATCGCCTGCACCGGCGCCACGGGCTGCAAGTTCGCCGGCGCCCACACCAAGGAAGATGCGCTCGCCATCGCCGCCCATTGCGAGCCGCGCATCACGCTGGATACGCCGGTCAACATCCACCTGACCGGCTGCCACAACTCCTGTGCCCAGCACTATATCGGCGATCTCGGCCTGATCGGCGCCAAGGTGCCGGTCAGCGACGAGGGCGACACGGTGCCGGGCTATCATGTCTTCGTCGGCGGCGGCTTCGGCGTCGAGGGCGGCATCGGCCGCGAATTCCGCACCAATGTGAAGGCCGAGGAGGCGCCGGCGCTGGTCGAGTCGATCCTGCGCGCCTGGCAGGAGCATCGCGCCACGCCCGACGAGAGCTTCGTCGCCTTCGCGCGGCGCCACGAGATCGCGGCGCTGCAGGCCCTGGTCGCGCAGACGGGAGACGCGGCATGACCATCCAGACCCCGTCCCCCATCGTCCAGGTCCTGCCGGAGACCGCGCCGTTCAGCGAGGAACAGCGGTCCTGGCTGAACGGCTTCTTCGCCGGCCTTCTCTCGCTCGACAATGCCGGCGTCACCGCGCTGTCGCCGGCCGAGAACGCTGCCGTCATGGGCGAGGCCGATGACGGCGCCCCCTGGCACGATCCGTCGATGGAGATGGCCGAGCGCATGAAGCTGGCCGAGGGCAGGCCGCTGCCGCGCAAGCTCTTCGCCGCGATGGCGCAGCAGGATTGCGGCCAGTGCGGCTATGTCTGCGAGACCTATTCGGCGGCGATCGCCGAGGGCAAGGAACCTCGTCTCAATCTCTGCGCTCCCGGCGGCAAGGACACGCTGCGGATGCTTAAAGCCCTGACGGAGGAGGCGGGTTCTGCGCCGGCCCCTCTTTCGGCGGAACCCGCCGCCGCAGCTCCGCTCGGTCCGCTCGGGCGCTGCCGCGAGAACCCGGCGATGGCAACCTTTCTGTCGCGCAGGAAGCTCAATGGCGAGGGCTCCGAGAAGGAGACCTGGCATGTCGAGTTCGATCTCTCCGAATGCGGGCTCGACTACATCGTCGGCGACGCCTTCGGCATCGTCGCGCAGAACGACCCGCGTCTCGTCGATGCGGTGATAGCGCTGCTCGGCGCCCGCCCCGATGCCGATGTCGGCGGTACCACGTTGCGGCAGGCGCTGATCGCCGAGCGCGCGCTCGGGCCGGCGCCGGATGCGCTGTTCCAGCTCATCTCCTACGTCACTGGCGGCGAGACGCGCGCCAAGGCCAAGCGGCTGGCGGCGGGCGAGGACCCGGACGGCGATCTCGACCGTCTCGACGTGCTCGGCACTCTGCACAAGTTCGGTCAGGCCAGGCTTTCGGCGGAGGCCTTCGTCGAGGCGCTCGATCCGCTGCAGCCCCGGCTCTACTCGATCTCCTCCTCCTGCATCGCCACGCCCGGGCGCATTACGCTTACCGTCGATACGGTGCGCTACAAGATCGGCAGCCGCCCGCGCTGGGGCGTCGCCTCGACCTTCCTCGCCGAGCGCGTGCAGCCCGGCGACAAGGTGCCGGTCTACGTCCAGCGCGCCCATGGCTTCGGCCTGCCGGAGAACCCGGAAACGCCGATCATCATGTGCGGCCCCGGCACCGGGGTCGCCCCCTTCCGGGCCTTCCTGCACGACCGGCGCGCGACCAAAGCGCCGGGCAAGAACTGGCTGTTCTTCGGCCATCAGCGCCGGGCCAGCGACTTCTTCTACGAGGACGAACTGACCGCAATGAAGGAGGAGGGCGTCCTCACCGGCCTGACGCTGGCCTGGTCGCGCGACGGCAACGAGAAAATCTATGTCCAGGACCGCATGCGCGAGCGCGGTGCCGAACTCTTCGCCTGGCTCGAGCAGGGTGCGCATTTCTACGTCTGCGGCGATGCCAAGCGCATGGCCAAGGATGTCGAGCGCGCGATGGTCGACGTCGTCGCCGAGCACGGCAAGCGCTCGGCGGACGAGGCAGTGGCCTATGTCGCGGCGCTGAAAAAGGCCGGCCGCTATCAGGCCGACGTGTATTGATGTCCGGAAAGCTCGCTCGGAACCACAACGTCATCCCGGACGTAGCGAAGCGGAGCTCCGGGATCCATCGTAGAGCGCCGGAGCCCTCCGATGGATCCCGTGGCAGGCACGGAATGACGGGCGTGGCAACGAGCAAGCCCGCTTATCGACTGCTCAGGCGTGATACCCACGGAGCGAGCTCACCGCTGCCATCACGCCACGCAGTTCCGCGAGCCCGCGCAGGCGCCCGACTGCCGGATAGCCCGGGAACGAGCCCTTTCCGGCATCGTCGAGCAATTCATGGCCATGGTCCGGCCGCATCGGGATCTGCCAATGCGCCCATCCTGCCGCCTTGCGGCGCTGTTCCTCGGCCAGCAGGACTTCGACGAGGGCGACCATGTCGGTGTCGCCGCCGAGATGCTCGGCTTCCATGAAGGAGCCATCCGGGTCCTTGGCGACATTGCGCAGATGCGCGAACCAGATCCGGTCGGCGAAGCGCTTCGCGATGCCGGGCACGTCGTTCTTCGGATTGGCGCCGAGGGAGCCAGAGCACAGCGTCAGCCCGTTCGACGGGGAATCGACCGCGCCGAGGATGTAGGCGATGTCGTCCTCGTCCGAACAGATGCGCGGCAGGCCGAAAAGCGGGCGCGGCGGATCGTCGGGATGGATGCACATCCGGATGCCGACCTCCTCTGCGGTCGGGATCACGGCTTCGAGGAAGCGCTTGAGATTGGCGCGAAGCTGATCGTGGCTCATGCCGTGATAGCGCTCCAGCATGCGCTTCAGCCCCGGCACGTCGTAGCGGTCATAGGCGCCGGGCAGGCCTGCCATGATGTTGGCGAGAAGCCGGTCGCGATCGGCCTCGGAGGAGCGCTCGAACCAGGCCTTGGCGCGATCCATGATGTCGGCCGAATGCCCCTCCGCCGCGCCGGGGCGCTGCAGCATGAAATGGTCGAAGGCGACGTATTCGTGGATGTTGAAGCGCAGCGCCGTGCCGCCGCCGGGCAGGCGGTGGGCAAGCTCGGTGCGCGTCCAGTCCAGCACCGGCATGAAGTTGTAGCACACCACCTCCAGCCCACAGGCGGCGAGGTTGCGCAGGGACTGCCGATAGTTCTCGAAGATCGGCTCGAGATCGCCTTCGCCGATCTTCACCGTCTCATGGATCGGCAGGCTTTCGACCACGTTCCAGCGCAGCCCGAGGCTCGCATCACCCGTGATGATCGCCTTGCGCGCCTCGATCTCCTCGACGCTCCAGACCACGCCATAGGGGATCTGGTGCAGGGCGTTGACGATGCCGCGCGCGCCCGCCTGCCGGGCCTGCGAGAGCGTGACCACGTCGTCGGGGCCGAACCATCTCCAGCTCTGTTCCATCAGAAGCCCCGTTCGTTGAGAACATGGGTCATGGTCGCGTATCCTCTTCGTGTCTTTGCGTGGTCGTTGTTGCGGACCGGCCTGTGGATCAGTCGAGTCGGGCAGGGGTGGCGCTGCCGGCGAAGGCATCGACCTGGTCGCGCGCGATCGTCTCGATCGCGTCGAAGACGGTGCGCAGATGCGCCCGCATCGCGGCTTCCGCGCCCGCTTCGTCGCCCGTGACGACGCAATGCAGGATTTCGCGGTGCTGCGTCAGGATCATGTTCGGCCAGGCCGCGCTTTCGAGGGAAAGGCAGCGGACGCGGTCGAGCTGCGCCTTGACGCCCTCGATCAGGCTCCACACGGAAGGGTGGCCGGCGAGCCTCGCGAGTTCGGCATGGAACGCCTCGTCATGGCGGAAGAAGGAGACCCTGTCACCGGCGGCAAGGTCGCGCTCCTGCTGGCGGACGTTCTGCTCGAGCGCCGCCTTGCCCGCTGCATCGGCATGGCGGGCGGCCAGCGCGACCGTCCGGCATTCCAGCGTCTCGCGGACGAACTGGCTGTCATGCACGGCGGCGAGATCGATCGGCGCGACGAACGTCCCGACCTGCGGCACCACCATCAGGAAACCCTCCTCGACGAGGCGCTTGAACGCCTCGCGTACGGGCGTGCGGCTGACCCCGAAACGCACCGCCATGCGCGCTTCAGACATCGCCTCGCCCGGGCGCAGCGCCGCCGCGAGGATGTCTCCTCGCAACAGGCGGTGGATCTGATCGGTGCTCTGACGTGCTGCGGGGATGCCCATTGCCAAGCTCTGGTCGACTAGTATACTAGGATACCGACTATTCCGGGGTCGCGTCAATCGGCGCGAGCAACGGAGCCATCGAGGTGGCATCCTGATAGGGGTGCCGGCAGCTCGATCAACAAGAACGAAGCGGAAAATCCGCATCACCGGAGGAGAGGTCATGGTCCAGAGCAGAATCAATCGGCGTGAATTCATCGGCGGCGTCGCGGGCCTCGCTGGCGCCGCGCATGCGCCTTCCGTCTTCGCCCAGCAGCTCAAGCTGCCGACATCTCCGGTCGTCCTGTCGATCGTCGACGTCGCCGGCAATCTGGCGCTGACGCAGAAGGCGATCGAGAATTACCGCAAGGCCAAGCCCAACCTGGTCTCGCGCATCGTCTTCACCAAGGCGCCGTCGCCGGAACTCCCCGGCAAGATCAAGGCTCAGCAGGATGCCGGCCGCGTCGACATCGACATGGTGCTGACCGGCACGGATGCGCTCTCGGCCGGCGTCGACCAGAAGCTCTGGGTGCCGCTGCTGCCGCAGCTGGCCGGCAGCCTGCCCAAGCTCGACGAGATTTACCTCGAAGGCGCCGCCAAGATGCAAGCGCTTGCCAGCGGGCAGGGCGTCGTCGTCACCTATTATCCTTCCGGGCCGCTGCTCGAATACATGCCGGCCAAGGTCAAGACGGTCCCGACGACCGCTGAGGAATTGCTGGCCTGGACGCGCGAGAACAAGAACCGCTTCATCTATCCGCGCCCGGGCAATTCCGGCCCCGGCCGCACCTGGATGATGGGCCTGCCCTATCTGCTCGGCGACTCCGACCCGAAGGATCCGGTCAAGGGCTGGGACAAGACCTGGGCCTATCTCAAGGCGCTCGGCGAGAACATCGAATACTATCCCGGCGGCACCGGCGCGACGATGAAGGAGCTCGGCGACGGCTCCCGCGACATGACCGTGACCACGACGGGCTGGGACATCAACCCCCGCGTCCTCGGCGTCGTGCCGAAGGAAGCCAAGATCGCCGCGCTCAAGGGTTTCCACTGGGTCACGGACGCGCACTACATGTGCATCCCCAAGGGCGTTTCGGACGAGAAACTCGCCGTCCTCGTCGACCTGATGAACTTCCTCCTGACCAAGGAGCAGCAGGCCTACACCTATGACGAGGGCTATTTCTATCCGGGCCCGGCCGTGAAGGGCGTCACGCTCGACATGGCGCCGGCGGAAAGCCAGGCGGCGATCAAGGAATTCGGCCGGCCCGAATACGAGAAGCTGATCGCCGACAACCCGCTCCAGACACCGCTCGACCCGGAGAAGATGGTCGTCGCCTTCCGCATCTGGGACGAGCAGGTCGGCGGCGCCAAGCGCAAATGATCTAAGCGCAAATGATCTAAGCGTAAGCGGTCATTGCACAAGTAGCGCTGCGCAGGTGATCTTGCGCAGTCGGATGAATCGACCGGCGGCAGCCCGATATGAGCTGCCGCCGACCGGATCCTCGATCGAGACTTCAGCACGCGGTGGCCATGACGATTCACGCAGCTTCTTTCAGCGAGCTTAGGCTCGATCGCCTGAGCCGGGACTTCGGCACCCACAACGCACTGAAGGACGTCTCGCTGACGATCGGCAAGGGCGAATTCATCGCGCTTCTCGGCCCATCGGGTTGCGGCAAGTCGACGACGCTGAACATCATCGCGGGCCTCCTGCCCGCGACCGGCGGCGGCATCTGGCTCGACGACAAGCGCATCGACCCGCTCCGGCCGGAAGAGCGCGGCTTCGGCATGGTCTTCCAGAACTACGCGCTGTTCCCGCATATGAGTGTGACCAAGAACATCGGCTTCGGGCTGAAGATGCGTGGCGTGGCCAAGGCCGAGATCGAGCGCCGTGTCGCCGAGGCGGTGGCGCTGGTCCGCCTGCAGGGCCAGACCGAGAAACTCCCCGGCCAGCTCTCCGGCGGCCAGCAGCAGCGCGTCGCGATCGCGCGCGCCATCGTCGTCGAGCCGCCGCTAGTGCTGATGGACGAACCGCTCTCCAACCTCGACGCCAAGCTGCGCCTCGAGATGCGTGCCGAAATCCGCCGCATCCACAACACATTGGGCGCCACCACGATCTATGTGACGCACGACCAGGAAGAGGCCCTGTCGCTGGCTGATCGCATCGTGGTGATGCGCGACGGACAGGTCCGTCAGGTCGGCGTGCCGGAAGATCTGTTCTCACGACCCGACCATCTCGACGTCGCCGAATTCATGGGCTTCCGCAACAAGGTCGCCGGCCGTGCCGTTTCGGTCGCCGGCGAGCATGCGACGGTCGCCGTCGGCGAGGCCGCCATCGTCGGCCGTGCCCGCAGCACGATCGCGCCGGGCGGTGCCGCCCATGTCGCTGTTCGCCCCGAGGATCTGCACCCGGTTGCGGCCGGCAGCGCGGGCCTCAAGGCGCAGGTGATCTCGACCGAGTTCCGGGGGCGCGAATTCGTTGGCTTCGCCCGCATGGCCGACGGCACGGACCTGTCCTTCCTCGCCCATGACAAGCTCGCGCCCGGCGCCGAGGTCACGCTCGCTGCCGAGCCCGACCGCGTCCTCGTCTATGGGGATGCGGCGTGACCAGCTCCGCTCCCTCCATCCCGCTGAGCCAGAGGCTCGCCGCGCGCGGGCTCGACGGCCTGACCCTGCTGGTCCTGCCGGCGGTGTTCTTCTCGCTCGCGTTGTTCATCTACCCGTTCTTCTACGGGCTGTTCCTGTCCTTCACGCCGAAGGCGGGCGGCGTCCTCGCCAATTACCAGCGCTTCTTCTCGGACTCGTTCCTCTACGGCACGATCTCGACCACGCTCTGGCTGGCGCTGCCGGTGACAATCCTGACCTTGCTGATGGCGATCCCGATCGCTTTTCGCGTCCGGCTGATGACACATCAGCGCCTGCTGACCACGATCCTGGTGATCCCGATCACGCTCGGCACCGTGCTGGTCGCGCAGGGGCTGCTCAACTATCTCGGCCCGCAGGGCTGGTTCAACCGCGCCCTGATGACCGCGGGGCTGATCTCGTCTCCGGTGAAGCTCCTTCACAATTACTGGGGCGTGATGATCTCGCTGGTCATCACCGGCTTCCCCTTCACCTTCCTGCTGACGCTGTCCTATCTGTCGGGCGTCGATCCGGCGCTCGAACAGGCCGGCGCGACGCTGGGCGCCGGCCCGTGGCAGCGCTTCAAGCACATCCTGCTGCCCCTGCTGCTGCCGGGGCTCGCCATCACCTTCTGCCTGAGCTTCGTGCAGGCCTTCTCGGTCTTCCCCTCGGCTGTGCTGCTCGGCGCGCCTGCGGGCCCGACGCGCGTGATCTCGATCGCGGCCTATCAGGCGGCGTTCGAGGAATACGACTACTCGATGGCCTCGGCCGTCGCGATGATCATGGGCGTCGTCCAGCTCTCGATCGTCGTCGCGGTCCTGGCAGCGCGCGGGCTGCTCTATCGCGGCCCGGCCGGCGGCGGAAAGGGCTGATCCGATGGTCAAGGACACCCGCCTTTCGACCCGTCTCTGGGCCTTCGCCAACTGGGCCGTGATCGCCTTCTTCATCCTGAACCTGTTCGGGATGATCGCGACCGTGGTGACGAGTTCCTTCGCCACGCGCTGGCTCGGCACCTGGCTGCCGGCAGGCTGGACCACGCGCTGGTATTCCTCTGCCTGGGACGAGTTCCAGCTCTACGATGTGCTCTCGGTCACCTTCCAGATCGTCTTCCTGGTGGTCTTCCTCTCCGGCCTGATCGGCGTCCCGGCCGCCTATGCCCTGGCGCGCCGGGATTTCCCGGGCAAGAAGCTGATCATGCTGCTCTTCCTGCTGCCGCTGCTGGTGCCGCCGATCACCTTCGGCATTCCGCTGGCGACGGTGCTCTATCGGGCGGGACTGGCCGGCCAGATGTCGGGCGTCGTGCTCGCCAATCTCGTGCCGACGGTGCCCTTCGTCATCCTGGTGATGATCCCCTTCATCGAGCAGATCGACACCAAGATCGAGGCTGCGGCGCGCGTCTTCGGCGCCAACACCTTCAAGCTCTTCATCTACATCCTGCTGCCGCTGCTGGCGCCGGGCATCCTGGCGGCGCTGCTGCTCGTGCTGGTGCGCACCATCGCGATGTTCGAGCTGACCTTCCTCACCGCCGGCCCGACCAGCCAGACATTGGTCGTCGCGCTCTACTACGCCGTCTTCGCCGCCGGTGTGCGCGCGGTTCAGTCGATTGACGCCATGGCGGTGATCTACATGGTGACGACGCTGGTCTGGCTGCTGATTGCGCTGCGCTTCGTCAACCCGACGCAGATCGTGGCCCGCGCCAAGCGCTGACGGGCGGCACGCCGCCATCGCGGGACAGAAAACGAAGCCCCGTCCGGAACCGGACGGGGCTTTCGCGATTGAATCCGGGCAATCCCGGAGTTCCTGTCATGGCGCGCGTGATCTTCGACGAAGCCGATCCTGCCCCGGCGCCTTCGGCTCGCCTCAAACGCAGTTCGGCGGACAGGCTGACCATCACCCGCCGCAAGTCCGGCAAGGGCTTCAGCTATCGCGACGGCGACGGTGAGCGCATCACCGATCCGGCGACGCTCGCCCGCATCCGCTCGCTGGCCATCCCTCCGGCCTATTCGGACGTCCGCATCGCAGCCGATCCGCGCGCGCATCTCCAGGCCGTCGGCCATGACGAGGCCGGCCGCATCCAGCATCGCTACCATCCGGATTGGGAGAAGGTCCGCGAGCGCCGCAAGCTCAAGCGGCTGAAATGCCTGATCGATGCGCTACCGAAGCTGCGAATGGCGGTCGCGCGCGATCTCCGGGGTCGCAAGCTCAGCCGGGACAAGGCGCTGGCCTGCGCCGCAGCGATGATCGACCGCTGCCATATCCGCGTCGGCAACGAAGCCTATGCCAGGGCCAACGGCAGCCATGGCGCCTCGACGCTGCTGAAGCGCCACGTCACGATCGCGGGCAACCGGATCGAATTCGCCTTCAAGGGCAAGAGCGGCAAGCAGATCGCTTGCGCCCATGAGGACCGGACGCTAGCGCGCGCCCTGACCCGTGTCATGGCCCTGCCGGGCCGGCGCCTGCTGCAATATCGCCGCGACGACGGCAGCGTCGCCGAGATCAGGGCGAGCGAGATCAACGCCTATCTCAAGCGCGTCAGCGGCCTGCCGGTCAGCAGCAAGGATCTGCGCATGCTCGCCGCCAATGCCGCAGCGGCCGAACTGCTTCTGGCCGGCGAAACGGTCGCGACCGAAACCGGCAAGAAGCGCCAGCTCGCCGACATCATGCGGGCGATCTCCGAGCGGCTGGTCAACACGCCGGCCGTGGTGCGCAAGAGCTATGTCCACGAGATCGTGCTGCGCGCCCATGCCACCGGTCGGCTCAAGCGCGCTTACGACAAGGCGAGGGCGCGTGGCGCCTGCTCGCGCATCGAAAGGGCGCTCGGGCTGCTGGCAGCGTGAGCGTCAGGGCTTCGCCTCGGGCCCCTTGCGCCCCTGCGTGATCAGCCTGGCGCTGTGCTGGCCTGAGATGAAGGTCCAGAACCAGCTCCAGGCGACCGCGACGCGGCTGCGTGCGCCGATCAGGAAGAAGATGTGGGCGATGCCCCAGAACCACCAGGCGATCCAGCCGCGCAATTGAAGCCAACCGAAATCGACCACCGCCGCGCTCTTGCCGATGGTTGCGAGATTGCCCTGATGGCGATAGCGGAAGGGCGGCGGCGCCGGCTGACCCGCCAGACGCGCACGGATCACCCGCCCGACATGGGCGCCCTGTTGCTTGGCGGCTGGCGCGATGCCGGGAACCGGCTTGCCGTCGGCGGTCGGGACAGCAGCCGTATCGCCGACAACGAAGATCTCGGGCCGCCCCGGCATGTTCAGATTCGCATCGACGATGGCCCGTCCCGCCCGGTCCGCCGGCATGCCGAGCCAGGCGGCGGCGGGCGAGGCCGCGACGCCGGCCGCCCAGACGACCGTGCGGCAGCCGACGAACTCCTCCCCGACCGTCACCCCGTCCGCCCGGATGTCCGAAACCGGCCTGCCGAGCAGGACTTCGACGCCGAGCTTGTCGAGCGCCGCCTTCGCATAGTCCGACAGCGAGGTCGGGAAGGCGGCCAGCACGCGCGGCCCCGCCTCGATCAGCAGGATCCGCGCCTCGCGCGTGTCGATGTGGCGGAATTCCTGCCAGAGGACCTGCTTGGCGAGTTCGGCTTTGATGCCGGCGAGCTCGACGCCGGTGGGGCCTGCCCCGATCACCGCGAAGGTCAGGAGCGCGCGGCGCGCGGCCGGGTCGGTCTCGCGCTCGGCCTGCTCGAAGGCGAGCAGCATGCGCCGGCGGATCGTCGTCGCATCCTCCAGCGTCTTCAGCCCCGGCGCCAGCGCCTCCCATTCGTCGCGTCCGAAATAGGAGTGCCTCGCGCCGGTGGCGAGAACCAGCGTGTCGTAGCCGATGGTCGAGCCGTCGGAGAGCAGGACCTGCCGGCCATCCGCATCGACGCCCGTCACCTCCGCCAGTAGCGTCGTGACATCCGCTCGCTCCCGGAACAGCCGCCGGATCGGCCAGGCGATCTCGGACGTGGCGAGGATCGTCGTCGCGACCTGATAGAGCAGCGGCTGGAAGAGATGGTGGTTGCGCTGGTCGATCAGCGTGATCCGCAGGCCGGCACCCTTGAGATCGCGCACGAGCTGCAGCCCGGCGAAGCCTCCACCCACGACGACGAGATGGTGTGCTGCTCGAGATGGCGCTGCCTCGGCCATGACATGCGGCCCCTTCGCATTCGGCGCGGCTGCGAGACCGCCTTCACAGGCCGCCATCTTGCCCGGCCGCCCGGCCGGCGCAAGGCCAGCCCTCACGCGCCGGGGATGCGCGAAGGCCGGTTTTGCGCTAGTCAGCCGCCATGACCTCGCTTTCGCCAGAGCTTTTGCGCTTCTCCGTTGCGCCGATGATGGACTGGACTGACCGGCATTGCCGCGTCATCCATCGCCTGATGTCGCGCCGCGCCCGGCTCTATACCGAGATGGTGACGGCGCAGGCCGTGATCCGGGGTGACCGGCAGCGGCTGATCGGCTTCGACGCAATGGAGCATCCCGTCGCTCTCCAGCTCGGCGGGAATGATCCCCACCTGCTGACGCAAGCCGCCCGGATCGGCGCCGATTTCGGCTATGACGAGATCAACCTCAATTGCGGCTGCCCCTCCGACCGCGTGCAGGGCGGCGCTTTTGGCGCCTGCCTGATGCGCGAGCCGGCGCTGGTCGGCGATTGCGTCGCGGCGATGAAGGCATCCGTGTCGATCCCGGTCACGGTGAAATGCCGCCTCGGCGTCGATGATCAGGACCCGGAAGCCGCGCTCGACGCGCTCACCACCGCCGTTCGCGAGGCCGGCGGCGGCGCGCTCGTCGTCCATGCCCGCAAGGCCTGGCTGCAAGGGCTCTCTCCCAAGGAAAACCGCGAAATTCCGCCGCTCGATTATGAGCGCGCCTATCGCCTGAAGGCTGCGAACCCTGATCTGCTCGTCGCCATCAATGGCGGCATCCGCGGCCCCGAGGAATGGGCCGGCCATCTCGTCCATCTCGACGGCGTCATGATCGGCCGCGAGGCCTACCAGAACCCCGAGATCCTGTTGCAGGTCGATCCGCTGCTCTTTGGCGAGGCCGCGCCGGTTTCCGACGCCTTCGCCATGCTGGAGGCGCTCGAACCGCATCTGGCCGCGCATCTGGAAGCCGGCGGCCGGCTGCATGCGTTCACGCGCCATCTCGTCGGGCTCTTCCCGGGGCGCCCGGGCGCACGCCAGTTCCGCCGCCATCTCGCCGAGCATTGCGTTGCGGCAGGCTCCGGCATCGCTGATCTTCGCGCTGCGATCGCCCATGTCGCACGCCATGAAAGTGCCCGCGCGGCCGCCTGACGAGTTCGTCATGAGCGATGCGCCGCAGGCCGAAGCCGAGATCGTCAGGCGCATCGAGGCGAGCTTGGGCAAGCAGAGCTTCACGACGATGATCGGAGCGCGGCCGAGCCGTGTCGCTGCCGGCAAGCTCGAGTTAGAATTGCTGAGCCGAGGCCGCTTCACCGGTGTTGAAGTCGGATCCTTGCTCGATCCGATTCACGCACGGCCCTCCGCTTGTGGCCCGAGGGCGAAGCGGATTGCGCGGTTGATCGCGACGGGCAGCACGGACATGTGCGTCTCGCCTTCGAATACGGCGAATTCGACGGGCCGACCGGCACTCTGCAGCCGCACGGCCATGGCATGCGTTTCGTCAATCGTCCGCGCCTCCTGAAGGCGCTGGCGCCGGGCGTCCTCATCGGGCGCCCCGATCTGGAAGGGGGCGAGCGCCTGCTCATATTCGCCGACGCCGAGCAGGATGCGGGCGGGCGCCTGCGGCGCTGTCGCGTGGCGCAGCAGATTGTACCCCTCCCACCAGATCGCGGGGCTGATCGCAATCCAGTCACGAAAGGCCTGTGGGCGCGTGAACAGGGCGTAGAGCACGAAGAGGCCACCAAAGGAGTGGCCGAAAATCGCCTGATGGTTTCGGTCGATGGGCACGCGCCGGGCGATCTCGGGCTTCAGCTCGTCTTCGAGGAAGGCCAGGAATTCTTCCGCGCCGCCGGTGCGGACATCGGGACCGCCCTCGCTATGCGGCGGGTAGGTCTTGCCGGGCGGCGGACCGTAGTCCCATGAGCGGCGCACGCTGTCATAGGCACCGTCGGTCGGATAGCCGATGCCGACCACCACTGCATCGCGAATGCCGGTGCCGAGCGGATAGGCGGCCTGCACGCGCAAGGCTTCTACTGTCGTTGCGATCACGGCATTCGCGTCGAGGAGGTAGATCGCAGGCCAGCGCGACGCGGGTGGCGACCCGGGCGGTATCCGCAGAAAGATGCGATAGGGCGAGCCCCCCTTGCCGGGGGCGAGATCGAACTGGATCGTTTCGGGGAGCGGCGGCGCGCGTTCCATCGTCATTTCCTTGCGAGCAGCACGAACAGCACCGGCCCGCCGATCAGCGTCGCGATCAGCCCGGCCGGCATCTGCCAGGGAAAGGCGATGACGCGGCCGAGCCAGTCGGCGGCGACCATCACGAGCGCGCCGGAAAGCGCCGCCGCGGCGAGTTGTGGCATCGCGCGACGCAGACCGAGCAGCCGGGCAAAGTGCGGCGTCATCAGGCCGACGAAGGTCAGCGGTCCGACGATCAGCGTAGCGGTAGCGGTCAGCGCCGCAGCCAGGAGGAGTAGCAGGAGCCTCGCCAGAGACAGTCGGACGCCGAGCGCCTGCGTGGTCGCATCGCCCAGGATCATCAGGTCGAGCCAGCGCAGCAGCATCGACACGGGCCCAACGAGAACGATCGCGACCCCGGCCGCCCACGCCATCTGCGTTTCGTCGACACCATAGGTCGAGCCCGTCATCCAGCTCATCAGCAGCATTGCGCGGGGGTCGCCGCCGGCGAGCAAGGCGCCGACCAGTGCGTCCAGCAGGGCGTCGATAGCGATCCCGGCAAGCAAGGTGCGCTCCGGCGTGAAGCCTGACCGGCGCCCCAGCGCCAGCATCACCGCGAGGATCGCGGCCGAACCCGCTGTTGCGGCGACGAGTTGCTGGTGGCGGCTCACCGCCGGCAACAGGAACAGCGCCACGATGAGGCCGAAGGCGGCACCGGCGCTGATGCCCAGCACTTCCGGACTCGCCATCGGATTGCGCAGGAGCCGCTGCAGGATCACGCCCGCAAGGCCGAGCATGACGCCGGCGGCAAGCGCGGCCACGGTGCGTGGCAGCCGCCAGGGCGAGAGCGCTGTGAAAGCCTCGCCCCAGGCGAAGGACCAGCCACCCGTCGCGGAGCGCCCGAAAGTCAGGGAGATCGCGACCGTCGCCGCCAGGCCGAGGGCGAGCAAGGCGAGGATCAGGCCCGGATGTCGGCTGCGCAGCTCGCTGCGAGGGCTGTCGGTCGGGAGCGAGGCGGTGGCGCGCAGGCGTGGCAGCAGCCACAGCAGAACGGGCGCCCCGAACAGGGCCGTGACCGCGCCGGTCGGCAAGGGGCTGCCACCCTGTCCACCGAGCTGCAGCACGAGCTGGTCGGTCAGCCACAGCAATCCGGCGCCGATCACAGGCGCCCACAGCATCTGCTCGTCCAGTCGTCTCGCGCCGGCCAGCCGGGCGATGGCGGGCGCGACCAGGCCGATGAAACCGATCACGCCGACGAGGCTGACGACGACCGTGCTCAGGGCCACGGCGACGGCGAGCGCCGTGAGCCTTGCGAGGTGGAGCGAGAGACCGAGGCTGCGCACGCCCTCGTCGTCGAGCGCTAGCAGAGTGAGTGGCCGGATCAGCAGGATGGCGAGGAGGCCGAGCAGGGTGATCCGCCAACTAAGCGCCTGCGCGACATCCCAGCCTTGCTGGATAAGCGAGCCGTTGCCCCACAGGAAGAGACCCTGGAGGTAGTGCTCCTTGAACAGCAGCAGGAGCGCCGAGAGCGCACCGCAATAGAGGCCGAGCACGAGGCCGCCGAGCACCAGGACGAGCGGCGCAAGGCCACGCCGCCAGGCGAGCGCGACCGTCGCCGCCATCGCCGCCGCCCCGCCGATGAAGGCGATGCCGTCGCGCCCCAAAGTCGACAGGAGCGGCGCGCCCAGCACCGTCGCGAGGCCAAGCGCGAGCTTGGCGCCGGCCGCGACGCCGAGGGTCATCGGGCTCGCGAGTGGATTGCGGAGGACCTGCTGGAAAACCGTACCGGCCAGCCCGAGCGCCGCTCCGCAGAGAATGCTCACGACCATGCGCGGCAGCAGCGATTGCTGCAAAATTAGGATGTTCATGTCGCCATGGGCGCCGGCCGTCAGCAGGCTCGGCCATTGCTGGGGCGGCAGCCTCGCGGCAAGGGTCCAGAGCGAGAGCGCGAATGCCGCCGCGAAGAGCGGCAGGGCGAGCCGCCATGGGCTTGCCGGGATGGCCTCGCCTGTCAGCGCTCTCATCGCTCAGCCTCGCGACGCGACGACTGTGTCGCTGATCAATCGCGCGAAGCGCATCGCCGAAGGGATGCAGCCGAACATCAGCACGGGCGGAAGCCGATAGTTCCGGCCGCTCCTGACGAAAGACAGCGATTGCCAGATCGGATTTCCCGAGAGCGAGGACAGCACGCCGGGCGGGACCGGATCGAAATAGATCAGCAGCGCATCGGCACCCGTCTGTAGGGCCTCGATGCCGACGGTCGCGAAGCCCCAGTAGTTGGTCTGTCCGGTCCAGGCATTGGTCAGGCCGATCCGACGCAGCACGTCGTCGAACAGGCTCTTCGCGCCGTAGACCCGCACATGGCGCTGATCCATGAAGTTGACGAGATAGACCGGCGGCAGCGGCCGGCCGCTCAGTGCTGCGCGCGCTTGCGCGAACACCGCCTCGGCCTCGGCCTTCAGGCGTTCCGCGGCGTCCGGGTCTCCGATCAGGGTGGCGAGCCGCGTGGCGGCTTCCCCCGCCAAAGCGAGCGGCCGGCCTTCGGGCACATAGACCGGCAGCGAAATCACCGGAGCGATCCGTTCGAGCCGGTGATGGATGCCTGCGAGATAGGGTGTGCTGATGATCGCGTTGGGCCGCAGCGCCTGCAGAATTTCGAGGTTCGGCTCCCGGCTGGTGCCTAGATTGACGGTCTCGGCCGGCAGCGTCGGCTCGACTACCCAGCGCTCCCAATCCTGTGACGCGACGAGCGCCTCGGGCGGGCAGCCGAGACGGATCAATGTTTCGGCGAGGCCGTAGTCCATCGCCGCCAGCCGCCTCTGCGGACCGGCTGCATAGGCTGGCGGTGTGATCGCCGCCGCGGCACAGCCGAGCAACAGCGACCGCCGCGAGACCGGCATTCCGCCCGCCATCACCAGCGATAGGTCAAGGTGCCGATGACCGTGCGGCCCTGGCTGAGATAGCAGTAGCCGGCATTGCAGACGCTGACCTGCTTGTCGGCGATGTTGTTCGCCGCGACCGAGGCGCTGAGGCCCGCCAATTGCGGGCTCACCTTGCCGAAGTCGTAGCGGAGCACGGCGTCGAACAGCGTGTAGGCATCGTTCTTCGCGATGTTCTCATTGGTGGTCCAGGTCTCGCCGACATAGCGCATGCCGACGCCGGCGCCGAACCCGGCGAGCGGTCCGCTCTGGACATTGTAGTTCAGCCACAGCGCGGCGACATGGCGCGGCGTCACCGCAGGGGTCTGGCCATATTCGCTGGCGACCGTCGTCTTGGTGATCTCGGCGTCGGAGAAGGTGTAGGCTGCCGTCAGGTCGAGCCCATCGAGCAGGCGCGCCTTGGCTTCCAGCTCGATGCCGCGCACCGTCACCTCGCCGACCGAAACATAGTAGGGCAGGGCGCCGACATAGCCGCCGACCTTGGGAGTGTTCTTCTCCTTCAACTGATAGGCGGATGCGGTGAGCAACAAGCTGCCGTCGCTGGGCTGGTACTTCACACCGGCTTCGATCTGCTCGCCTTCCGAGGGTTCGAGCACGGCGCCGTTCAGCCCCTGGCTGGTGACCGGCTGGAAGGAGGTCGCGTAGCTGACATAGGGCGCGAAGCCATTGTCGAAGAGATAGAGCAGGCCTGCGCTATAGGTGAAGGCGTCGTTGCGGTTCGCCGCCGTCACCGTGTCGGTGATCTGGTTGCTCTGGTTGCGATCGGTCCAGTCCTTGCGCGCGCTCAGCGCAAGGCGCCAGTTGCCCAGACTGATCTGGTCCTGAACGTAGAGGCCGAGCTGTTCGAGCTGCGAGCGCGTGCGCGTCGTATAGGCTGGAGTCGGCCCGGAGATGCCGTAGCGGGGATTGGTGATGTCGAAGGCATAGTCCGAGAGGACGGGGCCGAACCCCAGGCCGAAATGCCAGAGATTGTAGTCGTAGTTGAGGCCGAGCAGCAGCTTGTGGGCGGCCGGACCCGTGCGGAAGTTCGCCTCGAGATTGTTGTCGATCTGGAAGCTCGTCAGCCGGTCACCGACTGACACGGCGCCGCGGTTGTAGATCGTCGAAGCCGCGCTGGCGAAGCTGCCGCTCAGATAGCGCGATTCCGCATCGATCTGGCTGTAGCGGACCTTCTGACGGAAGGCGAAGACGTCATTGAACTTGTGCTCGAAGCTGTAGCCGATCTGGCCCTGCTTCTGCTTCAGATAGTCGTAATGCGGATCGCTGGCGCGCAACTTCAGGAGCTGCCCGTTCCTGTTGAGCGCGGCTGCGCTCGCGTCGCTCTCGTCCTGCTGGTAGAGCGCGTAGAAGGTCAACGAGGTCGCAGCGGTCGGGCGCCAGGTGAAGGACGGCGCGATCATGAAGCGCTGATCGGCGATTTCGAAATTGGTGTCGCCGACGCGCCCGAGGCCGACGACGCGGTAGAGCATGGTCTTGTCGGGGTCGACGGGGCCGCCGATATCGAAGGCCGATTGCAGCCGGCCATAGGTGCCGATCTGCGCGGTGACTTCGCGGATATTGTAGTCCGTCGGGAGCTTCGAGCGCCTGTCGACGATGCCGCCCGGAACGCTCTGGCCGTAGAGCACCGAGGCCGGCCCTTTGATCACCTCGATGCGATCGAGGCCGTAGGGCTCGGTGCGGAAGGTCGTGAAGCCCGCCGGGAACTGCTTCAGGCCGTCGCGGAAGTCACCCAGCGTCGTCATCGGGAAACCGCGGACATAGATCTGGTCGAAGCGCGGATCGAAGCCGAAGGCGCCCGTCGTCACGCCAGCCGTATAGCGCAGCGCCTCCGGCACGCTCGTCACGACGCGATCGTCCATCTCCTGGCGGGTGACGACGCTGATGGAGCGCGGCGTTTCGATGAGCGGCGTCGAGGTCTTGCTGCCGGCTGTGCTGCTGCGCGCGACATAGCCGACGCTGTCGCCCTGGCCTCGCACCTCGACCGTGTCGAGCGCGATCGTGCTCTCCGGCGCCGACACCGTGCCGCCGCTCGAGGCCCAGGCGATAGTCACGCTGTCCGGGCCGGAGAAGCGGTAGGTCAGGCCCGTCCCGGCCAGAAGCTGCGCGAGACCCTGCTGGATCGTGTAACGACCCGAGAGACCCGTGCTGGAACGGCCGCGCGTGACGCCTCCGCTATAGATGAGCTGAATCTGCGCGGCATCGGCGAAACGGTTGAGGGCGCCGGCCAAGGGGCCGGCTGGAATCGAAAAGTCCCGCTGCGCAGCCGTGCCTGCCTGCTGGGCTTGCGCCGACGACGGCAGGACCACGCACGGCACCGACAGCAATGCTGCGATGCTCGCGCTCCACATCAGGGACGCGAACCGCCCCGTCCTCGACGCCTTCATACCGATCTCCGTTCGACGCATCCGCGGGGCCTGTTTCGCCCGCTTGCTGCTATGACGACGCGGCTCGCCGAATGAGGAGGTCGGTCTGCGGAAAAATTCTCAGCGATGGAGAAGGACGAGGTAGCTGGTCAGCCTGGTCGCGCGCAGGCCGAGGGATGCCTGGATCAGATCGAGCGCATGCAGCGGGTTCTTCGTCTCGAAGACGCCGCTGACGCGGTGGCTGTGGAGCGTAGGGTCGACGATGCGGATGAGACCGCGATGGTAGCGGTTGAGTTCGCTGACGACTTCCCCGAGAGGCCTGTCGACGAAGATCAGCTTGCCGCGCCGCCAGGCCGTCTCTGCCTCGGCATCGACCATCTCGACCGAGGCGATCCGCGTGCGCGAGAACCGCGCGCTCTGGCCGGACGAGACAGCCGCAGCCTGCCCGGCCGCCGCGGCCGGGGCGACCGCGACCCGGCTCTCGAGCACGGTGACGACGGTCTCGCTGCCGGTCTGCCTGACGGAGAAGATCGTGCCGAGCGCGGCGGCCGAGCCCGATGCAGTCTCGACGATGAACGGCCGCGCCGTATCCTTGGCGACCGTGAACAGCGCCTCTCCCTCGACCAGACGAATCCGGCGCTCCTGCTCGCCATAGCGGATCTCCAGCGCGCTGTCGGTGTTGAGGTCGACCCGCGAGCCATCGGCCAGAACGAACTCGCGCGTTTCGCCGATGCCGGTCACGACGTCGGAGCGCCAGCGGGCCCACCACGAGCCGTCGAGGACCGCGATCGCCAGCATCGCCGCCAGCGCTGCGCCGAGCGGCGCCCAGCGCCATGACCTGCGCCAAGACCGGCGCTGCGTCGCCGGCGCGGCAGCGGGGCGCTCGATTTCGCCCAGCGCCGCCCATGTTAGCGCGATTTCGTCATAAGCCGCGCGATGCCGTGGGTCCGCGAGCCAGTGCCGGAAGGCGGCATCCTCGGTCGGAGACAGGGTTCCGGCGTCGTGCCGAAAATACCAGGCTGCCGCCTCGTCCCTGATCGCCTCGTCTGTATCCGTCATCCGGCCGTTCCGCCTGCCTGCCATTGCCTGCTGACTCGTTAGACGACCGGCAGCGAAGAAACAGGAGCTTACACGGCAAAGAGGGGCCTCTGGTCAATCGTGCTCGCGCAGCCGGCGAGCGCAATGCAGTGCGGCAGCGCGCAGATGCTTCTCGACCATGTTGCGCGAGATCCCCATCCGCCTCGCGATTTCGTCCTGCGAGAGGTCGTCGAAGCGGCGCATGACGAAGCATTCGCGGCAGCGTGGCGGCAATTCCTCGACCGCGCGCGACAGGATCGCCAACCGCTCGCGCCAGATCAGGGCATCTTCGGCGTTGGCTGCGGGATCGGCCGCTTCAACCTCGTCGAGAGGCGTGAGCGGCTGCCGCGCTTGCCGGCGCTGATGATCGATCACGAGATTGGCCAGGATGCGATGCAGGAAGGCGCGCGGCTTGGCGATCGTCGGCGTCGGTGCGCTCGTAAAGCGCAGACATGCCTCCTGGACGAGGTCATCGGCCACATGTCCTCCGCCGAGCCGCCGGCGTGCGAAGCGCAGCAATTCGCCATAGCAGGCCTCGACCAGCCGCGATGAGGACTCTGAGGCTATGGGACTCATCGGAAGATGCGTATTGACCGAGCCAAGGGGGAGCATAGCCAATACGTCGAGAAGAATATCTGTGCAATATCAATATTTTAGATCGTTTCCAGACTAGTCCTGCCGACTGCTGAGTTTTCACGCACGTCGTCGACGGCTCCAAGTGCTCCTCGATGGATAAGCGCTCAGTTGCGAGCCAGCGTTCAGGCTCTCGGTATCGCCCCCGCAAACCGAGGCGTTGCCCTCGCGTTTGTCTATCCGCATATAGTCTTCGGACGAGGCTGCTTTGGCTGTGGTAAGCATGGGCGATGGGTTCAGTCGATGACCGGAGCCCTGTCCGCCAGTTCGAGAAACAGCGCGAGGCAGGCCATCCAGACGATGCCGAACCAGATCACGAGAACCGGGGCTCGCAACCGGGGCAGGTCACACCCATCAAGCGGAACCGCTGTCCGCCAGTATGGATGATGCCGACGCTGCCTGCTTGGCCACGGTCCGCCGTGCCGGGCATCCACTTTTCCTCATTGGTGGCGTGGCACACGGCATTGCGCATGTCGAGGAAAGCCTTGAGGATCGGGGCGATCGCACTCCTGGCCCCCGCTCGGCTGAGCGCGGAGAGACCTGTTGCTTGCGCCCCCGCATTGGTTGGGACGGTCTTGCCGGGGAAGCGGGGCGGGAAGGTCGTGATCAACACGCGCGGCGGGGCCATGGCGGCTCGGGCGATGTCCCTCCACCGAACTTTCGTCGTCTGCGCCATTGCGCTCGAATCTACACGGTCGTTGGTGAAGCCATATGCCGGGGCGAATTCGGGGTAGGGCACAAGCGGGCCGAGATAGTTGATGCCCGCTGGGCGCTCGGCTTCGACCATGACGTCATAGGCTACAGGCGGAACCATGTCAGGACGCCTTCTGGATGACGATGTAGGGCAGTCCAGGTATCTGAAGGGTTTCGATGGAAACACCCAGAAACGTTAGGTCAGTCTTGCGGGTATCGCCAGCAAGTGTTGAGAAATGCTCGTCATCTTTTCGAAGTACACGATCTGGTTGCTACCCTCGCGATCTGTCCAATAGACGTAGCCTGAGCCATCAGGCGGGGCGGCACCCGCCCGTACCATTGGTAAAGGCGGGCGCTGCCCGCCTACCCGATCTCGGCGAGCGAGATTGGAAATTAGGTTCGCAATCGACTCCCCCAACAAATGAAGTTGCCTTCGCTCATTGCGGAGCCGTCATCTCGCTGTTGATGGGTTTCTAGCTATAGATCGATACGAGAAATCGATAATGACAATCGAAAATAATTGGAAATTGTTTGAGTGTATTGTATTTAAAAAAATACATATCTAAAAAACTCAATAGATTTTGTAAAATATAATGACGTTTATTTATTAAAATGACAAATATATTTCATTCTTCAATTAAAAATTACAATAACTCTATCGATTATGAGTCTTCCGTCGATTTTTGATGCTCAGACTGCTCTTATAGGAAAATCTGGCCTGCGATTTTCGCATTGGGACAACATAAATACGCTCGATTGATCGACGCAGAGACCCCTGCCATCTCGAGCACTATTGTGAACCTCAGCGTTCGTGCAGCAAGCGTTTCGCGCGGTCAATCCGGTAAAGTCGGCTTAGGTCGCGGTTTTTTCGGAGTTCCCAAACAGGCCGGGCCACGAGCACAAAACGGAGCGGACGGATCTTGAACGGTGCGAGCCACGATCGCATTGCACAGCCTCAAATTTCTGCGCCGCTATGAGCAAAGCAAAATTCGCACCATCAGTGGAAATAGCGCCTCAAACTGGTGCAATTATTGCAACATGAATTGCGGCTCTTGGAGGGAACGCGATGAGCGCCAGTACCAATGCCATTCGATGCGAAGACTGTGGAACGACATCTATAAGCCTACCCAATTGGCCACATGACGACGCTGAGATGTTCTGTCGCGGCTGCGGAGAGAGCCTGGGGACGGTTCGGCACCTGCGCGAACTGCTGGAAGCCACTCTGAGGGATGAATCGGACCACTATTCAGACAACGATAATTAGTGCCAGCATCAGCGAGATTTATCATAAGGATCAATACAATCAGTATTTTATATGGGCCCCAAGGTGATCTCCCGTAAAAACCTGCCGTGGCGCGGGCCTTGCGAACGGGCCTTGCGAATGGGTGTTGCGCCCATACGCGCCATCAGTTCAGCATCGGTCCGGACATGATCATTCGCCGAGTCCGCGCGATGATGTGGCGGGCCTTGCCAGCGACGACATTCATCAAACTTGGTGGTGCCGCGAGCTGGCTCCGAATGCGCCGGACGAGAACCTCCGCCGGGCACGGTCTTCCCGACACCGGATCGACATAGCGCGGATAGATGATCAAGGCGACTGCGACGAGTTCATCGATGCTGAGACGACGGGTCCTGCGGGCGCAGGTCGCCAGATCATCCGTCAGGCCCCATCCGGCATAGAAGGGCATGCCGTGAGTCGTTACAGGTTTTCCACGCAAGAGTGCCTCGAAGCCGGTGAGGGACGTCATCGTTTCGACGGCATCGCACCAATCGAGCAGATCGGGCATAGGGGCGTCCGAAACGACTGCGTCCGCATGGGCCAGGGCCTCGCGCAAGCTGACCCGGCCAGGCCGATAACCGTGCTCGACGTCAGGATGCGGCTTGAACAGGATGAAGGCGTCAGGGTGGCGGCGCCTTGTGGACTCCAGCAGGTCGATCGAGCGCTGCAGTCGAGCCGAGCCGAGCGTGAGCGATGCATCGCCATCGACTTGGCCGGGAACGAGGATGCGCCGTTGCCCGGGTGCCGAAGGCAGAGAAACCGATCTGCCGGTATTGTACTTGCTGAGCCGGGCGGAAACGATCGCCTCCCTCAGGCGCTCCGCGCGCGCCAGGATCTCGGGATCGCCGACGCCGGCCTCGGCCAGACGCTCGAAGTCGCTGGTCCTCCCGCTGTCGTAA
Source organism: Allobosea sp. GW822-FHT03F07 (assembly GCF_058801345.1). Classification (NCBI taxonomy): domain Bacteria; kingdom Pseudomonadati; phylum Pseudomonadota; class Alphaproteobacteria; order Hyphomicrobiales; family Alloboseaceae; genus Allobosea; species Allobosea sp. GW822-FHT03F07. The sequence continues at coordinate 28,131 of NZ_JBXAND010000012.1, read as the reverse complement.
TAGATCCCGCTTTGGTCGAGAGCGAAGGACGAAGCAGGAACGAAGGCCGAGCCGAGGCCCCGAGACCTGATGAAACCGTCCTCAGCGCGGATGACGGGGATCGCGGCACGGTCCGCCGCACCGGTGTCTCTGTGGCCCCACACGAGAATCCGGCCATCCCGGCCCTGGGTCTTGTCCATAGCGGAGGCGAGGCGGCGAACATGGAGGGGGCGGCCATGGCGGCCTTCGAGAAAGGGGCTGACGGCTTTGCGCTTCCAGCGAGACAAGCCGACGGTGATGGTCGGCCTGTCATTCTCCCAGTAGCGGTCGCGCAGGAAAGCGAGCTGCTCGACGGCTTCCTCGAAGCTGATCGGCGTCCGGTCCCAGGCGTCGAGATAGTGCGGATACAGCAGTAGCGTCGCGGCGATCAGTTCCTCGACGGTGCATGTCCCGCGCGGCACCGTGGCCTCATCGCGAGTTACGCCCCAGCCCGCATAGAAGGGCGTGGCAAAGCAGGTCACCTCGCGACCGGCGAGAAGCGCCTCGAACCCGAGTTGACTCGAGACGGTGAAGACGTGCTCGAACCCGTCGAGCAGATCCCAGACGATGTGACGGCCATCCGCAATCGCGACGCCGAGATCCCGGGCGAGCGGGACAAGATGGCCGGGCTTTCGTCCCGCCAGCGTTTCCGGATGCGGGCGCACGACGACATTGTCGCGGCCGAACCGCTCGAGGGCCGAACGGAGCATCCACGTAAAGTCAGAACGCTTCCCGCCTGCTCCCGTGATCGAAGCATCCCCCTCAGTCTGGTCGACGACGAGAACCTTGCCCGAGGGCGCGCGATCCAGAGCCGATGAACAATGCGCCGGCGGGCAGGTATCGTTGTATTTCGATACGCGCAGCGCGCGCATTCGCGCGGCGCAATCGCGAGCACGCCCCATCAGCGTCTCGTTCATGTGCAAGCCACTGCGGATCAGATGTTCCAGGCGCGAGGGTCGAGCGGTGTTGTAGTAGATGCCGAGATCGTCGGCGACGTAGGACATCGATGCTCCGACGCTCGGCAGGACCGATCTGAGCGGCCCGTCTTCGAGGGCGATGTAGGGAAGCTCACTGCGTCGGGCCAGCGCGCGGGCATGCGCCGCTGTCGGCTTGAAGCCCCAGCCGACGATTGCATCGACAGGCCGGAAATGCCCTCCCATCAAGACGGGCTCGGCATTGAGAAGGCGGGCGATGTCGTGTCGCAGGCGCCATAGCCCGGCACTGAGAATGCCGACACGCGTCGCTGCGCCGCCATCGGCCGTTATGGTGTTGTGCAAACCAGCGGCCACGGCTTGATGCCTCCCGTAACGCCAGCCTTTCGAAGCAGGCAGGTGGCGAGCTCCAGCGGATCGGCTTCGGGCACCATGAGCGGCTTGCGGTCCAGGGAGACGAATGCGAGCGCCCGGGCCGGCTCCTTCTCCGAGAAGCGAATGTAACCAACATGGGCATTGTCCCGCAGCGCGACGACCCCGTCCGGCTCGCTGCCCCCGCCATTGGCGGCCCGCACCGCGGAGATCGACCCCGCGCCGACACGCGTCCCGTTCGACGCATTGACGAAGATGTTCCCCTCCGCCACCAGCACGCCGCCGCCGCCGGCCGCCGCGCCATAGACGGCACTGTCTTCGCCGGTCGAGTAATGCGTCGGTGCCAGCACGACGAGATTGTTGACGAAATGGACGGCTGCGTTGGATACGACTTTCGGGTGCCGCTGGCTGGTGCGATCGAACACATTGCCCGCAATCGTCACGAAGATGCTGGGCTTCAACGGTCCGTCGAGATTTGCATTGGGATTGTCGCAGCCTTGCGCCGTGCGATCCTTGTAGCAGGTCAGGGTGCCGACCAGCATGACCTTGTTGTGATTCTCGATATGGTTGAACGCCACGGTGACGCGCGACGTGACATCGGTGATGCGGTCCTTGCGGACGATATCGACACATCCGTCACCGCATCGGCGGAAATTGTTGTGCAGCACGGCAATACGATCGAAACTGCCGGTCAATCCGACGGCGTCGCCGGTCTTGTCCTCCTTGTCGTCATAGACGTCCCGGGCGAAGATCAGGCCCTTGACGATGATGTTCTCGGCGCCGGCAATCCCCAACTGCGTGATGCGCGCATTGGAGATGATTTCGACCTGCGTGCAACCGCCGTCGATCGTCACATTCGAAGGGAGCTGCAACCCGGCTTCGAGGCGGATCTGCCGTCCCTTGAGTTCAGGTCCGAACACGATCCAGCCGCCGCCGCGTTGACGGGCCAGGTCGACAGCGGCCCGAAGCGAACCAGCCGGCGCGGGCCGGCCAGGCGACGATTTCGCGTCGGCCGCATTGGCCACGACGATGAGCGGTTTTCCCTGACCTCCGGTGGTGCCGGCAGCGAAGCCCCCGACGCTGCCGATCAGCGCACTGGTCGCGACGGTGCCGTCCGGCGACAGGGTCGGGAAAGCGTCCTCGCAGCGCGCGCCGGCTGCGGCCGCGTTGGCCTTTTCGAGGAAAGCGGACGGCTCCAGGGCAGGCTTTGCCGCTACCGCCATAGCCCAGATCGTCGCGATTGCGGCGACCCCATGTGGCAAGAGCCCTATGTGCGCCTTGCTCAGAATCCCCTGCACCGGCGAACTCCCAACCTTCGCCGCCGACGCGACGTTCACTGAATTCCGACAGGATACAGCCGGATCAACCACCCGCAATTCAACAACGGGAGGTCGCCTACGCCTTAGGTAGTAGAAATGGAGAATAGAGATTTCGTCTCTTGGCGAGCCGCCCCGATGAATTCAATGCGAACTCCTCTTTATGCGTAGCCCCGTCGACATTTGACGGTCTGTAGCGCGCGCCCGGAATCCGTTTGGATCATCTGAGCCTTGCCGACAGGCTGGCATTTGGGCGGAGGACTGGTTTGTGCGATTCTTGATCACTGGGACGGCTGGTTTCATCGGCTTCCATGTCGCCAAGCGATTGTTGCGCGATGGGCATGAGGTGGTCGGCCTGGATGGCATGACCTCCTATTACAATGTCGAGTACAAGCGACGCCGCCACGCGATGCTGCTTCAATCGGCCTCGTTCAGCGCCCATGAGATCATGCTCGAAGATGCCGAGGGCGTGGCGCGTGTCTGGGACGAGGCCCGGCCCGAGGTCGTCATCCATCTCGCCGCGCAGGCCGGCGTCCGCTACAGCCTCGAGAATCCGGGCAGCTACATCACCTCGAATGTGGTCGGGACCTTCAATATCCTCGAGAATGCCAGGCGAACCGGGCTGGCTCATCTCCTGCTGGCATCGACGAGTTCGGTCTATGGCGGCAACGAGGAGATGCCGTTCTCGGAGCGGCACAGGGCCGACCATCCGATGACGATCTATGCGGCCACGAAGAAATCGGCGGAACTGATGGCGCATTCCTACGCGCATCTGTTCGACATCCCGACGACCGCCTTCCGGTTCTTCACCGTCTATGGCCCCTGGGGCCGCCCGGACATGGCGCTGTTCAAGTTCGTATCCGCCATCTTCGACGACAAGCCGATCGAGCTCTACAACGCCGGGAAGATGGAGCGCGACTTCACCTATATCGACGATCTCGTCGAAGGCATCGTTCGGCTCGTCGACACGCCTCCGGGCGAGCGAGGAGACACTCCGCTGGAGTGCGATTCCATTTCGCCGGTGGCCCCGTTTCGCGTGGTCAATATCGGCAGCGAGAACCCCGTTGCGCTGCTCGATTTCGTCGAGGAGATCGAAGCGGCAACCAGCCGCAAGGCGATCCGCGTCAACCGGGAGATGCAGCCCGGCGACGTGCCGAGGACCTATGCGGATGCCTCGCTCCTGAGCGAGCTCACCGCATACCGGCCGGCGACACCGATCTCGACGGGCATCGCCGAATTCGTCGCCTGGTATCGCGATCACCATCAGGTTTGATCCAAGCACGAGGTTTCAACCGTCTTGATGCGCGTGGCGTTCGAGCAACTCCTGGCTTCTCCTCCGGTTCGGGGAAAGGCGGCCCAGGGCATTCGCCCGGCTCGCGACAGGCAGGAATTTAAAGGAGGTGGCGCGCCTGACCCCATTACGGGTCACGTTCTGCTCGGCCAGGCCCAGGGGCTGGGCGCCGATCAGCCGAATACACGGGTGCTGGCTTCCGCTTCGGATCTGTCGCGTCTGGCTCACCAGGGGGACAAGGCGCCGGCCGCCCTGGATCGTCTTCTGGTCCTCGTGGCGCGTTATCCATCCTGCGAACGCCTGCAGGTGCTGGCGGCCCGTGTGATCGAGATCGCTGACAAGGAGGTCGACGCCCGTGCGGTTTGGGCCGGCGTGCAGCAGCGGTTCCCGATGTCCGTCGAGGCGCTGCGGCTGCTGCTGCGCTGGACCGCGCGAGACAAGGGGCGCGAAGCCGCATTGCGGCTGATGGAAGAGCGATTTCCCGAGCGCCCCAGTTCTGCCGGCGGGTTGCTGGCCTATGCCTGGGGATGGGACGAGCTGAAGATCTTCGCGCGGGCGGATGCGGCTTTCGAAGCGCTTCTGGCTTCGGATGAGCGTGACTGCGCCGCTGCGATTGCCTTTTCCAAATCGCTCCTCAATCGGGGGGAGGTCTGGAGAGCCTTCAGCGTTCTCGATGGAGCACGCAAGTCGCGGGGCACCTCGCCGAAGCTCGCCAAGGCTCTCGCGCCTGTCGAGGCCAAACTGCAGCAGTTGCGCGCCCTGTCGCCGGGCTTCAGAGAGGGGCGGGCCTCGGACGCCATCCTGTCCGGAATTTTCGAGGACCTCGGCCGCCAGCCGGTGCTACGGCCGGAACGGCGCAGTTTCGTCGGCTCGGTCCTCATGATCATCGGGTCGCTCGGGGCGGGCGGGGCGGAGCGGCAGTTCGCCGTGACCGCAGGAGCCCTCCAGCGCGCGATTCATAGCGGCGAGGCGACGGCGGGCTATGATGTGATCGGCCCGCTGAACATCTTCTGCCGTTCGCTCCGGTCTCGCGAAGCGGCGGATTTCTTCGAGGGCAGCCTGCGCTCCCAGAACATCCCCGTCTATGAATATGCGGATTTCGAGGCCTTTGGCGGCAACGAGGGACAATCCGTCGTTGCGCCCATTCGCGAGGCCCTGCATTTTCTGCCGCAGCAGATCATCGACGGCACCACCCGGCTTGCCGACAGCATCCGCTATCTGGCGCCCGACGTGGTTCATATCTGGCAGGACGGCTCGATCCTCGCCGCCGGCCTTGCTGCCGCCATCGCGCGGGTTCCGCGCATCGTTCTGACGGTGCGCAGCCTGCCCCCGATCGACCGCCCCGATCGTTACCGGCCGGAATATGAAGTCGTCTTCAGGTCGCTGCTGGCGCTGCCCAGCGTCAGGCTCGTCGCCAATTCCAACACCGCCGCCCGGCGTTACGAGGAATGGCTCGAACTCGAGCAAGGCAGTGTCGATGTCATCTATAATGGCGTCGATGCGCTCGACGATGTCGCGCGGCCCGAAGACCTCGCAAAATCGTCGGCGTTCGACGCCGCCACGGCCGGATGGTGTTTCACGGTCGGAAGCGTGATGCGCCTCGACGAGAACAAGCGCCCATTTCTGTGGCTCGACGCCGCCGCCGCGATGCTGCGGTCGCAGCCGGCGATGCGGTTCATCCTGGTCGGCGACGGCCCGCTCAAGGCCGCCGCCATCGACTACGCCTCGCAACTCGGCATAGCCCATCGTGTGCTGTTCACGGGGCGCTCGCAGTCCGTCGGCTACTGGCTCAGCCGAATGGATGCCTTTGCGCTGCTCTCGGCCGTCGAAGGCTTGCCGAACGTCCTGATCGAGGCGCAGCACGCAGGCGTTCCCGTCATCACGACGCCCGCCGGCGGTGCCGCGGAAACCGTCCTGGCCGGCGAGACGGGCTTCGTTCTGCCATTGCGCGATGGTGAGCCGGATCCACAGGACGTGGCTGACCTGGTGCTGGCCTTGCATGCCGACCCGCGGCGGAGGGCCGCAATGTGCGCCCGCGCCCGGGACTGGGCCCATGCGACGTTTTCCGTCTCCGTCATGACGGAGCGCATGGTCAAGACCTTCATCGCATAGGGGCGCGGCGCAACCGCTTCCCGCACTGCTGCTCTCGTCCGGTGGCCAGACCATGCGATATTTCCGCGAAGCCCTGCCGCCATCCGGCGCTGGCCGCGCAAAAGGCGCCTGGCCGGGATTCCCACAGGAATCTGGGCTTACCCCGCTACCCATTTCGTCGGAGCCTGCGAGCCCGCCTCAATAAGGTGGTCCACCTATAGGCGGTGTCGCCGCGCCGGCCAGATTTCCCTACTTTTTCAGTCCGCCGGGCGTTTCCCCGCCCGTCCCCTGGAGAGGCGTGATGATCTTTGTTCAACGTGACGGAACGACTGGTTCGCTGACCTTCACCGGCGAGCAAGCCCGCGTTCTCGACAGCAATGGCAATGTCGTCATCGACTGGACCAGCGGTGGGTCGCTGAGCGGAATCCCCCAGGGCGACGGCTATACGCTGGAGGTGAAGAACGGCAGCTCGGTCACCTCGGAGGCGCTGGCCGTGGGCGCCGTGATCTTCGTGATGGGGCAGTCCAATATCCAGCGCTGGTTCGATGGATCGACGGCGGTTTCGAACACGCCGAGCACCTACGAGATGTCGTCGAGTGGTGCGATCAGCGCTGTCGATGGTGCTGCTTCCCGGTTGTTCGTCGCGGGCTACGCGGCGGAGGTGGGCGTGCCGGTCCTCATCGTCAATGCGGCTGAAGGTGGCACCGCGCTGACGAAAGCCGCCGACAAGGGCAATGGCTACTGGATGGATACGGCGCCGGGTTCGCTTTACGCGACGGCGCTTTCTCTACTGGAGAAGGTCGGCGGTTCGGCCGAGTTCGTGCTTTGGGGACAGGGCGAAACGGATGCTTCCGGCGGGGTCTCGACCTCGACCTATGCCAGCGCACTGACGACTTTCATGAACAGGGTTCTGACCGATTTCGACCCGAAATCGGTGCTGATTCAGGAGCTTGGCCCTCATGGCAACAATGACGATCAATATGACGACATCCGCGTTGCCCAGCATCAGGTCGCGAGCGCGATGGCCGATGTCGATATCGGGGCGCTTGCGACCGACCTCAATACGCTGGCGGATGGCATTCACCTGACCGGCGCATCCCGCGCGTTGGCGGCCGACCGCATGTTGGTATCGGCTCTCGCCGAGATCGGAATTGACATCTCACGCACGTTGCAGACCGGCCAGGACAACGCGGCATCCGCAGACACCCTCAACGGCACCAATGCACGCGACGAACTTGTCGGGCTTGCTGGCAATGACACGCTGAGCGGCGGCGGCGGCGACGACGTCGTCCTCGGAGGCGAAGGCGACGACGTCGTCCAGGGCGGCGACGGTCACGACATCCTGCGTGGCGATGCCGGCAACGACGTTGTCGACGGCGGCGCAGGCGACGATATCCTCTCGGGCGGCGGTGGCAACGATGCCCTGACCGGCGGCTCGGGAGATGACGAGATCTGGGCGGATGCGGGTGACGACGCGGTCACCGGCGGCGCCGGCGATGACTTCATAGATGCGGGAGCCGGCTACGACACGGCCCATTTCAGCGGTGCCTTCGCAGGCTACAGCGTCATCGTCTCCGGCGGCAGCATCACGGTACGTGACATCAATCCGGCCGACGGCGACGAGGGGACAGATACCCTTCAAGGGGTCGAACTGCTCCAGTTCAGCGACAGAACCTTCGATCCACTCGGCCCGGGCCTGCCACCACTCTTCGGCGCGAGCAGCGACTTCGCGGACTTCGCAACCATTACGAACGGTACCTATGCCCCGCTCTCGCTCTACTCGGCTCTCGGCGGCGACGACGAGGTCTACCTGCCCTTCGACGAGGCGGCTGCGTTGGCCGCCGGCTACGACAGCAGCGCGACCTTCGATGCGGGCGCGGGCGACGACATCGTCATCGGTGGATCGCTCGACGATCGGATCAAGGGTGGGGAGGGAGACGATATCATCAACGGCGGCGGTGGCTCCGACCGTCTGGAAGGCGGAAAGGGCAACGACACCTATTATGTCGACGTCACGTCCGTCTCGGGCTCGGGCGATGTCGTGGTCGAGAAGGCCAATGAAGGTATCGACACCGTCGTCAGCGGCGTGACCTTCACGCTCAAGAGCAATGTCGAGAATCTGACCCTGACCGGTGTTGCCGACATCAATGGCACCGGCAACGACATCGACAACGCCATCTATGGCAATTCCGGCGCGAACAAGCTGAGCGGCAAGGGAGGCACCGATCAGATCTACGGCGGAGCCGGTTACGATACGCTCATCGGTGGCGCCGGAAACGACTTTCTCGACGGCGGCACGGGGCTCGATATCGCGACGTTCTCGGGGACGATTGCAGACTACAGCATCACTGTTGTCGATGGCGTCGCGACAGTCAGCGATCTGCGCTCGTCCGCACCGGACGGCATTGATACGGTCCAGAACGTCGAAACGCTGAAGTTCTCGGATGGTCTGGTGTTCGTCACGGTGCCGCCGCCTGAGGGCGCGTTGTTCGGTGTCGGCGCCGACACCATCGACTTCGCGGACGTGGTCGCCGGGACCTATACCGAGGGGACCCAGTACTTCGGCTATGCCGGCAACGATCACGTGACCTTACCGACGGATGCAGCGGCTGCAGCCGCGGCCGGCTACAATCTGGCCGTGGCCTTCGATGCCGGAGAGGGCGACGACTATGTCCTCGGAAGTTCGGTCGCTGACTTGATCAGGGGCGGCGCAGGCGACGACATCCTCGATGGAGCGGCTGGCGCCGACCGCCTGGAAGGCGGTGCGGGCGACGACATCTACTATGTCGACACCGCCAGCGACCTCATCGTCGAGAAAGCTGGCGAGGGCAATGACACGGTCTTCTCGTCCGTCTCGCTGACGCTGAAGAGCAATATCGAGAACCTGACCCTGACCGGCGTGGCCGCGCTTACCGCAACCGGAAATGATCTCGGCAACGTCATCTTTGGCAATGACGGCGTCAACAAGATCAAGGGCAATGCCGGCGACGACTGGATCTATGGGGACGAGGGCGACGACATTGTCACCGGCGGCCTCGGGAACGAACATATCGACGGCGGCGCTGGCAAGGACACGGCCGTCTTCTCTGGCAAGATCGCCGACTATTCCATCACGACCGTCGGCGGCATAACCACGGTCGTCGACCTGCTCGCCTCGGACGGCGACGACGGCACCGATACGCTGCAGGGCGTCGAGATCCTGAAGTTCTCGGACAAATCCTATACGGTGCCGCCGCCCGCGGGGGCGAGCCCGCTATTTTCCCTTAACGCCGATACCGTCGACTTCAACGGCGTCACGGCAGCGAGCTATCTCGCAGGCAGCCAGTATGCGGGCCTGGGAGGAGACGACCATGTGACTTTGGCGGACACCCTCGCGGCTGCTGCTACGGCAGGGTATGATCCCACCGTCGCCTTCGATGCAGGCGATGGCAACGACACGGTGTTCGGCGGCGCGCTGGCTGACCTGATCAAGGGTGGCGCAGGCAACGATGTCCTCGACGGGGGCCTCGGCGCTGACCGGATGGATGGCGGCCTCGGCGACGATGTCTTTTACGTCGACGACGCCGGCGACATCGTAGCCGAAAAACTGGGTGAGGGCATCGACAGCGTCTTCGCCTCCGTCAGCCACACGCTGAAGAGCAATGTCGAGAACCTGACGCTGACCGGGACCGCCGCATTGACGGGCACCGGCAACGACCTGGACAACATCATCTATGGCAACACCGGGGCCAACAAGATCATCGCCAATGCCGGGAATGACTGGGTCTACACCGGCGACGGCGACGACACGATCACCGGCGGAGCGGGGAGCGATCACATCGATGGCGGCGCTGGCCAGGATATCGCGGTGTTCTCGGGAGCGATGAGCGGCTACGCCATCAGCACCGTCGATGGCGTCACCACGGTAACAGATACGTTGATATCCGATGGCGATGACGGCACGGACGTGCTGCAGGGCATCGAAACCCTGAAGTTCGCCGACCAGTCCTATGCCCTGCCTCCGCCCGTCGTCCTGAGCGCGCTCTTCTCGGAGAATGCCGACACGGTCGATTTCAACAGCGTCACGGCATCTGACTACTTGCCCGGCTCCCAATACGCCGGCCTCGGTGGCGAAGACCACGTGACCCTGGCCTCGACCCTGGAAGCGGCGGCCGCGGCCGGCTACGACACCACGATCGCCTTCGACGCCGGCGAAGGTAACGATACCCTGCTCGGTGGCGCCTTCGACGACCTGATGAAGGGCGGCGGCGGCAACGACACCCTGGATGGCGGCCTCGGTGCCGACAGGATGGATGGCGGAGCCGGCGACGACACCTTCTATGTGGACAATGTCGGCGACGTCGTAGCCGAAAAACTCGACGAGGGCATCGACAGCGTCTTCTCCTCAGTGAGCCTGACGCTGAAAAGCAATGTCGAGAACCTGACACTGACTGGGGCGGCGGTGGCCGACGGCACCGGTAACGACCTCGCCAACACCATCGTTGGCAACGAGGCCGCCAACATCATCAGCGGCCGCGATGGCAATGACGTCCTCTCCGGCGGCGGTGGTGCCGACCAGATCGATGGCGGCCTCGGCGCCGACATCATGACGGGCGGGGAGGGCAATGACCGCTTCATCTTCCGGACCGCCGCAGAAATCGGCGGCGTCGCCGGGCAGCCTTCCGACTTCATCACCGATTTCCAGAAGGGCAGTGACAAGATCGATCTGTCTCGTCTCGATGCCCTGCCGGAGACGGTGGCCAACGACGCCTTCACATTCGTCGGCACCGCCGCCCTGACGGCCGTCGGGCAAGTCCATTACGTGCAGGATGTGGCGGCCAACGTGACCTATATCGAAGCCATGATCACCAGCACGGACGGCCCGGATTTCCAACTCGTCGTTGCCGGTCTGCACAGCTTCACGACCACCGATATCGTGGTCTGAGCGGCCTGCCGAAAACGATCAATGCGCGCCGGTCAGGGCACGCATTGGTCAGGCGGCGACTGCGGCTGGCGGCGCGGCGGCGTCAGTAGACGACGAAGTCCCGCTGCGTCAGCGCGAGATGCATATCGAGCTGTGCGAACTGGACCGCTGCCGCCGCCCCTGTGCCGTCGGGATCGTAGTAGAGCGCTCCCGTATCCCGGTTGTAGATGATCCGATCGTCGGCATCATGCGCCGCCGTGCCCGTGAAGAAGGCGTTTGCACTGAGCGTGCCGGTCTTGCCGAGATTGGTGTAGACGGCATGGTCGAGGCGCATCGTGTCCTCGCCGGAAGTGAAATCGGTGATCTGATCCCTGTTCGAGGTGCTGTTCGGCAAGGTATCGAAGTGAAACCGGTCCTTCCCGGCACCACCGGTCAGGATGTCATTGCCGAGTCCGCCGAAGATGCGGTCATTGCCGACGTCGCCTTGCAGCTTGTCCGCGCCGGCCAGGCCATAGATCTTGTCGTTGCCACCCAGTCCGCTGACAGTTTCGTCTTTGACGGTGCCTATCAGCGTGTCGGCGCTGTTCGTGATCTTCAGGGCCGTTGGGCCGGGCGTCGTCGGCACGGTCGGATCGGTCGGGTTCTGCGGCGCCGGATCGTCATCGCCGGGAGCAGGATCGGGAACCGTCCCGCCGCTGCCGCCCGTAACCTTTTTCAGATAGTCCTGGAGCAGGGTCGTGTTCTCGTAGAATTCCTTGGCCGTGATATCGGTGCCGCTCTTCCAGTATCCGTCGCTGCTGAGATCGTCGATGATGCTGGCCGCGCTCTTCTGCAGGCTGGATTCCGTCTTCAGGGAGGTTTCGGAATCATAGAGGGGCTGATCGAGGGTCGTGTTCACGAAGAGCGGATATTTGGCCAGATAGGCGTCGCGGCCGAGAGACATGACGAGGTCATAATCGGCCTTTGCCTCGGCGACGTTGAAGTCGTCCTGCCAAGCGTAGTGATTTTTGTCAGATGCAGGAAATTTGCTGTAGTCGTAGACGATTGTTCCGTCGCGCTTGCCATAGATCGGGCGATCCGTGCCCAGTTCGTAGAAGCGGGAATACTCGTCGTTGCCGAGCTTGACCGAGTCGAGCCAGTCGAGCGCCGGCTTGATCGGCGCCAGATATTTGGGGTTGCCCGTGATCAGATAAGTCTCGAGCAAGGTCCGGATATTGTCCGCCGTGACCGCGCTGTCGATCGCTGCCGGCTCGAAGGAGCGGCCGGCAGCGGGTTTCAGGTTGCTGTCATATTGCGCCGCCCAACCAGCCTGACCATTGCTGGTGATCTGGGTCTTCAGGATGAAGTCCGCACCTTCCAGCGCCGTGACGAGGTAAGCCCGCTCGCCATATTGGGCGTAGGCCCTGAACATCGTGTCGATGGTGCCGTTCATGGCGCCGTCATTGAAGGTCAGCAGATACCGATAATCCGGCGCGCCGCTGCCATAGGATTGCTGCCATCCACCGCTCGCCGTCTGCGACGACACGACGAAATCAAGGCCGGCCTTGACCGCGCTGGTCAGCCAGGCCGCATCGACATGTTTGTCGAGATGCATGAGCGCATCGAGCGCGCCCTGGGTAACCATGTCGTCATAGGTGGTGTAGGGGCTGTTGGCGCTGCGGGCCGTGCCGTCCCCATCGCCGATATAGTTCCAGCCGCCACTGGCGAGCTGGGCATTCGCAAGGGCCTGACCGGCTTCCACGGCGTAGCCGAGAACCTTCGTATCCTTGGTCAATTCGTAGGTTCTGATCAGGCTGTCGGTGATGGCCGGCGTGCCCGGCGGTTGAACCCAAATCTGATCTTCAGCGAGGCTCTGCGACGACGACTCACCGTATTGCTTGCCGTTGCTCTTGTAGATGCCAGCGTATCCGCCGGTTTCTGTAAGTTTATGGAAAGCTTCGGCGCTCTGAGTCAGCGCTTGCGCGACTTCCAAAGCAAATCCTGACAGAGCAGGAGCTCCAGTTGATGTTGCCATGATTAGTCCTCGTTGAGTGGGAAGCACGCTCGTGCTTTCAGCCACGCATTTCGGAGAGGCTACCCGAAACGCAAAAATGGAACGCACTTGAAAGGCGGTTAAAGGGGTGCGCGGATCGGCGTGCTCCGTCAACCAAAATATCGCGCAATTTTGCTTATTATTTAGTCAAATATCGCGAATTGGCTGCAATATCGAGACTTTTCTGTAGGGTTGCCGTTGTCGCGCTTGCCGCAACCAAGGAGTCTGATCGGTCGATCTGCTGGTCGCTTTCCCTCGATCCCGAACGCTGATTCGGGGTCACCGCTCGCGGAAGGCACGCATGATCTGGTCGGACATCGGCTTGGTCAGGAATGAGATGACCGTCCGCTGGTCCGTCGTGATGAAGGCTTCGACGGGCATGCCGGGAACGAGCCGAACGCCTGTCAATCTGGCAACCTCCGTTTTTGGCAGCGAGAGCCTGACGGTGTAGAAGCTCCGGCCGCTCTGCCGATCGAACTCTGCGTCGGCGCCGACGCGCGTGACCTCCGCATGGAGTTCGGGGGTGGTGCGCTGGTTGAGAGCCGAGAGGCGCAGGAGCGCCCGCTGCCCGACGCGCAGCTGGTCGATGTCGCGCGGGGCGACCTTGGTTTCGACGGCCAGGGCTTCATTGGAAGGGACGATCAGCATCGCGGGCTCGCCCGCGGCCACGACCTCGCCCCGGGTGTGGATCGAGAGTTGGTAGACGATGCCGTCCTGCGGGGCCCGTAGATCGGATCGATTCAGCTGATCGACGGCTGTGACCTTGCGTTCCGTCGCCTCCGCGATCTTGACCTGGATGTCCCGCAATTCATTCGATGCCTCCTTGCGCAGATCCTGGTCGACCTGCAGAATCTGCAGCTCGGTTTCGATGATCTTGCCTTTCGTCGATGCGATGTTGGCGACGAGTTGCCCGCTTTCGCCCAAGATGCGTGTGGCATCGCGCTCGAGCGCGGTCACGCGCGCGACCGGAACCAGCTTCTTGCGCCAGAGTTCGCGCAGACCGGTGAGCTCTTCGAGAATGAAATCGCGCTCCTGCCGCTTGGCCTCGACCTGTTCTTCGAGCCCGCGGATCTGTTCGCGGGCCTGGCTGATCCTCTGCTCCAATTGCGAGATCTGCCCGGCCCTTGCCTTGCGCCGGAAGGACCATAACTGGCGCTCGCCTTCCATCAGGCGAGTCATCTCGTCGTTCATATTGGCGGGCTCTATGATGTCGCCGCGGCCGTCGCGCTCCGCCTCGAGCCGGCTCTGCCGGACCAGCAGTTCGTTCAGCGTGCCATCGACGATCGCGAGATTGGCACGCGTCACTGTATCGCTGAGCTTGACGACGATGTCGCCCGCCTTGACGAAAGATCCTTCCGAGACGAGCAGTTCGCTGACGACGCCGCCGTATTGATGCTGGACCTTCTTGACGTTGGTCTCGACCACGATCTGCCCGTTTCCGATCACGGCTCCCGAGATTTCGGTAGCGAAGGCCCAGCCGCCGACGCCGAGGACGAGCAGCAGCGAGAGCGCGATACCGTAGCGTTGATGCTCGCGGATCGAGAGCAGGGTGTCCTGGCCTTGTCTGTGATCACGCACGGGTCCCGTCCTTGGTTCCGTCCTGACCCATCGCAGCGAGCGGGAGCGATGGTGGTTTGGCATTGTTCTTCATGAGGTGCCGCAGTACCGAATCCTTGTCGCCGTAGAGGTGGACCGTGCCCGCGTTCATGATCATCACAAGGTTGACGTGAGCGAGCATGCTCGCGCCGTGAGCGATCACGATGCCGATTCCGTTGCGAGCACGAATGCCGGCGAGGGCCGCATTCAGCGCCTCTTCGCCTTCCGCGTCCAGGCTGGCGTTTGGTTCGTCCAGAACGACGAGGAAGGGCTCGCGGAACAATGCACGCGCGAGCGCGATGCGTTGGCGCTGCCCGCCTGACAGTTCCGCGCCATCCTCGCCGATCTGTGAATCGTAGCCGGCGGGCAGCCGTGTGATCAGTTCATGCACGCCCGCTGACTTCGCCGCCGCGATGACTTCGGCCGAAGTGAAGCTGGGGTCGAAGCGTGCTATGTTCTGGGCAACCGTTCCCGCGAAGAGCTCGACATCCTGGGGCAGATAGCCGACATGGGCGCCAAGCGCCTCGGGCGAGAACTGGTCGAGCGCGGCGCCGTCGAGGCGCACCGCGCCGCGGACAGGCGGCCAGATTCCCACCAGGCCGCGGGCGAGCGACGATTTTCCGCTGCCACTGCGCCCGATGATGGCGAGGATGTCGCCGGGCCCGAGCTTGAAAGTCACATCCCGAACCAGCACCCGCTGGCCGTGGGGCACGGCAAGCGACAGGTTCTCCACGTCGAAATTCTGATAGGGCGGCGGCAGGGCGGTCTTGTCTTGGGGCTGTGCCAGCAGCAGCGCCCTCGAAAGGCGATGGTAGCTCTGCCGCGCCTTCACGAAGGATTTCCAGTGCGCGATGACCTGCTCGATGGGCGCCAGGGCGCGGGACACGACGATTGAACTCGCGATCATGACGCCAGGCGTGGCCTGGTCGATCACCACGAGATAGGCGCATAGCCCCAGGGTGAAGGATTGCAACCCCATGCGAATGACCCGCGATATTGCCGCCATGCCGAGTGCGATGTCCGAGGCCGTGTTGTTGGCGGCGAGGTAGCGCCGGTTGGCAGCCTCCCAACGCGCCGACATGCGCTGCGCCATGCCCATCGCGATCAGAACCTCGACATTGCGTCGGCTCGCGTCGCCGATCGCGTTCCTGGCGATGAGATGCCCCGTCGCCAACCCCATAGGCGCGCGCGTTCCCCACTCGGTGACCAGCGTCATCGTGAGGAGAGCGACTGCGCCCGCGACGGCGGCCAAGCCCACCCAGGGATGGAAAAGGAAACAGATGGCGACATAGAACACCACCCAGGGCAAATCGAACAACGCGCCAAGAGCACCGCCGGAAATAAAGCCCCGGATCTGGTCGAGGTCGACGGCCGGCTGCGAGGCGCTGCCCTCCCTCGTTCTGAGAGCCAGCATGATCGACGTATCGAAGACATTGCTGCACAGCCGCTCGTCGAGCGCGGTGCCAATGCGCACCATGATCCGGGTCCGCAGCAGGTCCAATGCAGCCTGAAAAATATAGAGCATCAGAGCGAGCGCGCCGAGCCCCAGCAGGGTGGGGATACTCCGGCTCGGCAGCACCCGATCATAGACTTCAAGCATGAAAAAGGGGCCGGTCAGATAGAGCAGATTGATCAGGCCGCTCATCAACGCGATCGTCACGACAGCGCTCCTGAACGGCCTGAGCACGGCGGCGAGGCCCTTGTCGTCTGACGGGTCGGGCGGTCCGTCCGTCAGGATTCGGGCGGACTGCGGTCGCAGCCAGCGAGCCAGGGCCTGCCTCCCGCCTCTAGCGATCGCGCTCGAGCGCTCGAAAGCCATGTGCGAGAAGGAGCGGCCGCGCGATAGGGCGGTTCCGAGCGCCCGCCGGGATCGCGCTCGCCAGTATCGCCATCGGCTTTCGAGCATCACATCCGTCTTGCCTGCGTTTCGGCGCCAAATCATGAAATTACATGGCTTCTCCCGGACTCGGACCAGCGTCCTTTGTCGGAAGGCGTAACCGCCCTGTTACGCCATTCGGACGTATTGAACATGTCGGCAGAGCGCTGCAGGCTGAACTCCAGTAATCCATGTTGCGTGAGACGCGGATCTTGTTCCGTGGGCGGTTTATCTGTGGGTTCTGTGGTTATTTTGTCTTGTTCACTATTGGTCGACGTTCAATTTTCCCTGGCGCATGAATCATGAGGATGTCGATGCGCTTCTGTAAGAATATCTTGATGATGAAGCCCCTCGGCGGAAGCGCTTTGCTTGTGGCGGGCATCATATCGATGTTCCCCGGGGAGGGGCGCGCTGACCAGGCCGATGTCTATCTTCTGGGCACGCTCGACAAGGTGCGCGTCACCATCTCCGATATAACGATCGCCGCCAACACGAGGGAAGGTGGTCTGCGGCCACAGGTCGACGGCGTCTTCGCAATTGGCGCGGACGGAACAGTTCCGCTTCCCTTCATCGGGCCCGTCAAGGCCGTGGGAAGGAGCCCGGGCGCTCTGGCCGACGCGATCAGTGAGCAATTCCGGGCGCGGCTCGGCATAATCGATAACCCCAGCACCTCGGTGGAGATCACTGAATACCGCCCGTTCTACATCGTCGGTCTGGTGAATCAGCCCGGAAGCCATCAATATCGACCCGGAATGACCGTGTTGCATGCCATCGGCATCGCCGGCGGGCTGTTGCGGCCGCAGGACAGCGGTGCAATGCGGCTCGAACGGGACATCATCTCGGCGAAGGGGGATGTCCGGAGCTATGACGCGGCGCGGCTCAGCCTCCTCGTCACGATCGCGCGCTTGCAGGCGGAGGTCGCTGGAGAGGCCGCGATCACGATCTCTGGCGAGCTCAAGGGCAGAGTCGATGTGCCGGCGGCGGAGGCCGCATTGCGCGATGAACAGGCGTTATTGACCAACAGGCAGGCCTCGCTCAGGGATCGTCTGGCGGAGCAGACGCAGCTCAAGGAACTCGGCCAGAAGCGCCTTTTGGCTCTGAAGGCAGAGGAGGAGGCGCAATTGCGCCTGCTGAGCCTGCTGAGGGCCGAGGTTGGCGACCAGAAGCAGTTCGTGGCTCGCGGCATTTCGACGGCGCAGCGCACCACCACGATGGAAGCGCGGTTGGCTGAAGCCGAGGCTCGCCGGCGTCAGGTCGAAGGCGATGCTTTTGCCGTGTCGCAAGAGATTCTCAAAGCCGAGTATGCGATCGAGATGCTGCGGAACACGCGGCGCGACGAGGTCCTCAAGGAGCTCAAGGAGGTGCAGGCCAAACTCGAAGAGGTCGAGCATAAGGCGCTGACAGCCAAGCAACTCTCGTGGGACGGCAATCTCAGCATCGGCGCCGCGGCAACGGAGACGCCGGTCGCCTATTCGATCTTCCGGCCCGCCGGCGATGGTATGCGCGAAATCGCCGCTACTGAAGTGTCGGTCGTCCGCCCCGGAGATGTCGTCAAGGTCGGAAGGACGGAAGTCTCGTCCGCTCGCGCCACATTCGCGGAAACGCCACGGCCGGCTCGGCGCGAGTCGGCAGAAGCGCAAACGGTACCACGCATGTGATGGGGGCACGCGGGCCCCGGAAGAAGCGCATCGAGCATCGGCGATAATGAGGTCCAACGGGTAAACTATGGCGCGATCGGAAATTCTCTCGTTCGGTTCTGCGTTGACGACGCAACTCGACACAATTGGCGCCCTGGTGCTGCGCGAGACCCACGTCCGTTTCGGACGGACGAGACTCGGCTATCTCTGGCTTCTGATCGAACCGATCGCCCACATTGTCGTCCTGACGGTGATCTATTTCATGCTCAATCGCCGGGCTCCGCTGGGCGGGAGCATGCCGCTGTTTCTCCTGACCGGTCTGCTGCCCTATTTCCTCTGGAACAAGGTCGCGCGCAGGCTGTCGACGACCTTCACTTCGGACCGTGCGCTGCTGCACTTGCCGGTTATCACGGGTTTGGATCTGCTGATTGCTCGCAGCCTTCTGGAAGGCGTGACATGGCTGCTGGTGGCCTGCGCCATGATCTCGCTCCTGGTCGTCACGGGCCACGGGCATTGGCCGACACATTTTCCGTCGCTCGCAGGCGTCGTGGGTATCACATTCATGCTGAGTTTCGGAGTTGGAACGATCAATGCCGTTCTTGGAAAGATGTTCTCCTCTTGGCAGAACATATTCGATATCGCGATCAGGCCATTATACATTTGTTCCGGGATTTTTTATCTCGTTGATCAACTGCCTGCTGTCATTAAAAGCATACTGATCTGGAATCCGATCGTTCATGCGATCGAGTGGTTTCGCTATTCTTTCTATCCGACCTATACCAGCGCGACCATGGATCAGGCCTATCTGGTCCGGTTTTCCGTCATCGTCTTCCTGGCGGCACTTCTGATCGAGCGCCTGACTCTGCGGAGGGTTTCAAGCGAATGATCGTTTTTGAGAATGTTTCGAAGAGTTTTCGCACGGCGCACGGTCTCAAGGTGATACTCGACGACTTCGACTGCGAATTGTCGACCGACAGGAACATCGGAATCCTCGGGCGCAATGGCTCGGGAAAATCCACCTTGATCCGCATGATATCGGGCTCGCAACGCCCCGATAGCGGGCGCATCTACAGCGATGTCCGGCTTTCCTTTCCGGTCGGCCATACCGCCGCATTGAGCCCGATGATGACGGGCAGGGAGAATGCGCGCTTCATCGCGCGCGTCTATCGCGAGGATCATCACCGCGTGGCCCGGTTCGTCCATGAGTTCTCGGAGCTGGGCGACGATTTCGACGAGCCGTTGCGCACCTACTCCAACGGCATGCGCGCGCGGCTGGGCTTCGCCATCTGCATGGCCATCGATTTCGACGTCTACCTGATCGATGAGATCACCTCGGTCGGCGATCTTGAATTCAAGCGGAAATGCATCCGCTTCTTCGCCCAGCGGCGCAAGAGCTCGACGGTCGTCATGGTCTCGCAGAACTACAAGACCATCCGGCAGCTTTGCGAAGACGTCGCGCTGCTGGCGGATGGCGGCATTCAGATGATCCAGCAGCCCCCCCTGCCGATTGCGCTGGGCCCGGGCGAGGGAGACGCGAGCGACGTGCTCGCCGAACAAGGAGAGTTCGCATGAGCAGTGTGCCTACGGCAGTCGGGCTGGGTGTCTCGCCCCTGCGCAGTGTTCTGAAGCAGCGCTCGGACAATGCCGCGGCCATGCCAGCGGCCGATGCGCGGCGGACCGCCGGCCAGGATGCCTTGCTGCGTGACGACACGGTCGCGCGTGAACAGGATCTGAAGCCGATCACCTCTCCCGGCGGACGCGGCGCGCTCGATGTCACCGATGACGGCTCCGGCATCGATTTGCTGAGGCCGCGCTTCACCTCCAAGCGCCGCAGGCCACGCCGGGGTCTGTGGGCATCGTTCCTTCTGCTCGTGGTGGCGCCCACTTTGGCGGCCGCGATCTACTATGCCGGCTTTGCCGCGAACCAGTATGTATCGTCGGCAAAATTCTCCTTCCGCGCTGCTGACCAAGGTACGGGTGGCGACATGCAGGGTTTGCGTGATGCGCCCAGTTCACCTGCTGCAATCGCCGCCTCCTTTGTCGTGGTCGACTATCTGACGACGCGCCAATTCGTCGACGAAGCCGAGAAGACGGTTGGGCTTCGTGCCATGTTTTCGAACCCTGCCGCTGATTTCTGGACGAGGCTGGAGGCGAATATTCCGATAGAGCGCTTGGTGACCTACTGGCGCAGCATGATCAGCGCCAGCTACGATCTCTCGACCGGCATACTCAGTGTTTCCGTGCGGTCCTTTACGCCGGAAGACAGCCTGCGGTTGGCGAGCGCCGTGGTCGATGGGGCCGAGCGGACGGCCAATCAGCTGACGCAGCAATCCCGCCAGGACATGCTGGCATCGGCTGAACGGCAGTTGGAGCGGGCTGAAACACGCTTGAAGGAAGCGCAGGCGAACATCGCCGCGTTCCGCAAGAGCAACGGCGCCTCCGACCCCAGCAAGCTTGCCGCTAGCAATGCCGATCAGTTGGCGAGGGCTCGCAGCGAGTTATCTGCGATGAAGACCGAGTTCTCCTATCTCTCGACGATGATGACGCTCACGGCGCCTCCGATCCGCCTTCTCGCCGCCAAGCTGAAAGCGAAGGAAGATCAGGTCGCGGAACTGGCGGAAGTTGGGGCTAACGTCAGCTCTTCCAGCGCGAATGTCGGCGCCGCGATCGGGCGCTTCGAAGCCCTCGAATCCGATAGGGCTCTGGCCGAGAAGAACTATGCCGCCGCCATGGACAATCTGCAGCGGGCGAGGACATCGGCGGATCGCCAGCAGATCTATCTGTCGGCCTATGCCAAGCCGGCCCTGGCGGAATCATCGCAATACCCCAATCGCCTGGCGTCGATCGGGCTGGTGGCCGGCGTTGCGCTGATGGGTTGGCTGCTGACCGTCCTTCTTGTCCTCGGGGTGCGCGATCACATGCGGTGAGCAGGCACCGCTTTGGAGAGCGGCCTTGGTCCACCTTGTCGGGAAGTCGTGGCGCTTCCCTTGATCAGAATTGCTTCCTGCGGAGCTGAACCGCCCAATGCAGGTGCAACCTGGAAACCGGCGACGGCTGCTGCGGTAGACCAGCGGTCACGCTTGAATCTGCTGGCTCGGGGCGCGGCGCTGAAACGCGCTACATCTGGTTCGGCGCGATCCGGCGCGCCTCCAGATGCGCGAGCCGGGTCGCGCCGCCCGCAGTCCCTTCAGCCGAACCCGGCATACGCCTTACGGATTATTGCTTGCTGAAAGCCGTAACGGGGTACGACTTATGTGCGCGTATTCTATAAATCAGCCTTGGGTAAGTTAGCACGCTCTGCCTGAATTGAGTGTTGAGTTGCGTAAAAACTCGATCCATAGAAATCCTGGACAGTGCGATGGCGAACTTTCTTTCCGGAAAAGGGCTTTCAATACCCGGGGACTACACGATTCTAGAGCACGATGACGACATCGATCAAGGCAGTATTGATTCTCAGATCTCGATTCGAAGCAGAGATGTTCAGCAAGGCGCCCAGGCAGCCAGTCTTGCGAACAATGCAACGGCCATCGCGCAGGATGCGACAGGCAATCCGTACATCGACGGCATGCTTATCGGACTCAAATGGGACGGCGATGTCACCTTCAGTTTCCCGCAACTTCCGAGCCAGTATCCGGACGATTACGGCGCCGAGCCCTCGAACCAGTTCGCGCCGATCAGCTTTGCCCAGCAGGAAGTCGTCCGAGCGGCGCTGACAGGCACGACGGTCGGTGGCGCGGTGGGGATACTGACTTACAATTCCGTATCCGCTTTCACCAACCTCGATATCTCCGAAGCCAATGGGCCGGGCGCGGGTCTCGATGGGACCGGAGACATTCGTCTTGCCGAATCCGATCGACCTTTTACCGCTTATGCGTCTTATCCCGGTGAGGGCAGGGGAGGAGATATCTGGTTCGGCATCGCCTATGCCGGGTCGTTCTACGATTATCGGGTTCCGGTCCTCGGCAACTACGCCTATCAGACGGCGGTGCACGAGCTGGGGCACGCGCTCGGCCTCAAGCATAGCCAGGAGGGCGGCGGCCCGGGAAACACGGCGATACCGGCCGACCGGGACGCCATCGAATTCTCGACGATGGCCTACCGTTCCTTCATCGGCGGCGACATCAACGGATACAGCTACGAGCCCTGGGGGGCGCCGCAAGGGTTCATGATGCTCGACATCGCGGCCTTGCAGACCATGTATGGCGCCAACTACAGCTCGCATGCGGGCGACACCACCTACCGCTGGGACGCGACCACCGGCGAGATGTCACTGCGGGAAGGCGCCGCCGGCAGCTTCATCGGCCAGGGTCGTCCCGGCGACAACCGGGTCTTTCTGACGACCTGGGATGGCGGCGGCAACGACACCTACGACATGTCGAACTATGCGACCGGGGTGTCGATCGACCTTCGCCCCGGGCAGTGGAGCATCACCTCCGACAGCCAGCGAGCTCATCTCGGCTATGCCTACGATGAACAGAGCGGCACGTATGAGGAGGTCCTCGCCCAGGGCACCGTCTATAATGCGTATCTGTTCGAGGACAATCCCGCATCGCTGATCGAGAACGCGATCGGCGGCGCCGGTGTCGACACCATCGTCGGCAACCAGGCCGACAACGTTCTGGTCGGCAATGGCGGCAGCGACACTCTCGCCGGTGGCGAGGGCCGCGACATCTTCCGCGACAGCGCCGCCGACCATGACGGGGATACCATCACCGATCTCAGCAGCTTCGACATCATCGACGTCACCGATGCGATCGGAGCTGTCTTCGACCTGCTCTATGACGGAACCTATCTGTCGTTCCGGCTCGCTGCAGGAGCGCTCCGCGTCTACACGATCACGGTGCTGGGCTACGCCATCGGCGACGAGGTCTTCCAGCGCGCCGACACCGTCGACGGCGGTGTCGAGATCTACTTCTCTCCGGGCCTGCCGACGGAGACGCCGACCATCGCGCTGGCACCGGCTTCCGATACCGGCGTCTCGAGCAGCGACGGCATCACCAGGCTCACGACGGTGACGCTGACGGGCCGGGCTGCGGCCGGGAGCACCGTCGGCATCTTCGAAGATATCGACAATGACGGGGTGCAGGATTCAAACGAGTCGACTTTCGGCAGCATCCTCGTCGGCGCGACGGCAACAGGCTACAGCCTGGAAGTGGGTCTGTCCGAAGGCGAGCACAGGCTGCGTGCCTATCAGACCGATGCCAGCGGGGTGCGCTCGCCCGTGTCGGCGGCTGCGCACATCTTGGTGGACAGAACTGCGCCGCATCCGACGGTGTCGATGAACGATACGCAGCTGACGGCCGGAGAAACGGCGATCGTCACCTTCCAGTTCGACGAGGCCGTCTCGGGCTTCGGCTTCAACGATATCGGCGTCAGTCACGGCACATTGAGTAACTTCAGTGCGGTCGACGGCGACACCTACACCGCGCTCTTCACTCCCGAGGCGAATTTTGCCGGGACGGGCGGCGTCAGCGTCGGCCAGGGGCTCTACAGCGACCTTGCCGGCAATCTCGGTGTCGACGGCGTCGTCAGGCTCCCGATCGACACGACCTCGCATGATCCGGTGCTGACCGGCACGTCGGGCAAGGACGTGCTCAAGGGGACGTCGGGCGACGACATCCTGGATGGCAAGGGAAATGCCGACAAGATGTACGGCTATGCCGGCAACGACACCTATGTCGTCGACAACAAGAAGGATGTCGTCGTCGAACAGCCGGACGAGGGCATCGACACGGTGCGCTCCACCGTCGACTACGTGCTCGGCGACAATGTCGAAAAGCTGATCCTGTTCGACCGCGACACAATCAACGGCACCGGCAACGCGCTGAACAATACGCTGACCGGTACGAGCGGCAAGAACATCCTCGATGGCGGGCTCGGCGACGACAAGCTCATCGGCGGGGACAACAACGACACCTATATCGTCGACAGCTATGGCGACGAAATCGTCGAGTTCGAGGATGGCGGCTCGGCCGATCTCGTCAAGACGAACCTCTCGGCCTATCGGCTCGGCGACTATGTCGAGCACCTGACCTATACCGGCGCGGGCGATTTCTTCGGCGGTGGAAACGAGCTCGACAACATCATCACCGGCGGGGTCGGCAACGACCGGCTCGACGGTGAAGAGGGCGGCGACAAGATGGCCGGCGGCAAGGGTGACGACACCTATGTCGTCGATTCCAAGAAGGATGTCGTCACCGAGGCTTCCAATGCCGGCACCGACACGGTCGAGACCAGCCTGTCGAAATACACGCTCGGCAAGAATGTCGAGCAGCTGATCTTCATCGGCGAGAGCGATTTCAAGGGCACCGGCAATACCGGCGTCAATACCTTGCTGGGTGGCTCCGGTGACGACGAGCTCGACGGCAAGGAAGGCGCCGATACGCTGGTCGGAGGCGATGGCGACGATGTTTTCGTCTTCCATTTCGGCGAGGCGAATGGCGACCGCATCATAGACTTTACCAATGCGGGACCGAAGTTGGGCGATCAGCTCGAATTCGTCGGCTATGGCGCGGGAACGCTGTCGCGGGTGGGAAATACCGACTTCTACCTGATCACGCCCGATGCGAAGCACGGCGGCGGCGCCAAGGCGGAGACGATCCAGATCAGTGGCGTGTTCGATCTCGAGCTGCAGCAGGGAGCTGGCCATAACGACTATGCCTTCGTTTGACCTGTCGCGGCAGCGAGGCCGGGTCGCCGCATGAGACCAGGGGCGCTGCGATGCCTAGTTTGGGAAGCGTGTGAATGAGTGATCCGTTTCAGGTGGGAGGCCGCTCGCCCGAGGTCGGCGCAGCGTTGCGGTCATGCGCGGGGTGGCTCGGCGGCGTTGCCCTGTTCTCGGGGCTGGTGAACATCCTGTATCTGACCGGCTCGCTATACATGCTGCAGGTCTACGACCGCGTTCTGACGAGCCGTTCCGTTTCGACGCTGGTCGCCCTGTCCCTCATCGTTCTGGCTGCATTCCTGTTGCAAGGCACGCTCGATGGATTGCGGACGCGCATGCTCGCGCGCATCGGAGCGCGCTTCGACGAGACGCTCGCTCCGCGCGTCTTCCAGATCGTTGCGGACCTGCCCCTGAAGGGCGTGCGCGGCGCGCAGGTCGTGGCGCCCGTACGGGACCTCGACCAGGTTCGGGGCTTTCTGTCGGGTCCGGGGCCGACTGCGCTCTTCGACATGCCGTTCATGCCGATTTTCCTCTGCGTCACCTTCTTGCTCCATCCGTGGCTGGGCTGGCTGACCGCCGGCGGCGCGATCGTTATCGTCGGGCTCACCCTGCTGACCGAGTGGCGAAGCAGGCAGCCGGCCCGCGCTCTCGCTGAAATCGGAACGCGGCGGCAAAATCTCGTCGAGGCGATACGGCGCAATGCGGAATCCGTCGCGGCGCTGGGCATGCGTACCTCGTTCCAGGCTCATTATGCCGGGCTCAGCGAGCGCCATGTCGCCGAGACCTTGCGGGCCAGCAACGTCGTCAGCGGTCTCGGTGCCTTCGCGAAGGTTTTCCGCATGATCCTGCAGTCCGCGTCGCTTGGGCTTGGTGCTTTCCTTGCCATTCGCGGTGAGATCTCGGCGGGCTCGATCATCGCCGCGTCGATCCTCACCTCACGAGCCTTGGCGCCCGTCGAAACCGCCGTGTCGCATTGGAAGAGCTTCACAGCCGCCCGGCACGGCTATCGCCGGCTGGAACGCAGCCTGATGCTGGTTCCTCCTCCCGAGGCTCATCTGCCGCTCCCGGCGCCGACCCGGTCTTTGACGGCCGACGACATCTTCGTTGCTCCCCCCGGCTGGCCGAAACCCATCCTGACCGGCATCGCCTTTCGACTGACGGCAGGCGACGCCGTCGGGATCATCGGTCCCACCGGGTCGGGCAAGTCGTCCTTGGCGCGCGCGCTTGTCGGCGTCTGGCCGACACTGAAGGGCAGCGTACGGCTGGACGGGGCGGCGTTGGAGCATTGGGGCGAGCAGCTTGGCCGCCATGTCGGCTACCTCCCGCAAGACGTCGAGTTGTTCGACGGTACCGTTGCGGAAAACATCTCCCGCTTCGTGGTCGGGCCAGATCCAGCCGTGATCATCGCCGCGGCTCGCGCCGCGGCGGCCCACGAGATGATCCTCGCACTGCCCCAGGGTTACGACACCCGCATCGGCGAGGCCGGCGCAGCCTTGTCGGGCGGCCAGCGCCAACGCCTGGCTCTGGCCCGGGCGCTCTATGGCGACCCGTTCATGGTCGTTCTCGACGAGCCCAACGCCAATCTCGACAGTGATGGCGACGAGGCGCTGAACGCGGCGATCCAATCGGTCCGCGCACGCGGCGGCGTGGCGGCCATCGTCACGCACCGGCCCTCCGGCCTGGCGGCGGTCAATCTCGTCATGGTCATGAAAGAGGGCCGGATCGCCTCACTGGGCCCGCGCGACGTGGTGTTGAAGAATGCAATCCAGCGCGTGCCGTCGGGAGGCTCTCGCCCTGCACGCGCGATCTCGACATGAGCGCGACATATCCGCCCATGTCTGATTCTGTGGGCGCTCTGCCCAAAGGGCAGGATCACCGACGCTCGCTGCGCCGGCAATTTCTGTCGGGGCTTGCCGTCCTGGTAGCATTTGCCTGCACGCTCGGAATCTGGTCGACGACGACGACCTTGCAGGGCGCAGTTGCGACAGCCGGCCAGTTCGTCGTTGCCAGCGACGTCAAGAAGATCCAGCATCCCACCGGCGGGGTCGTTGGGGAACTGCTCGTGCGCGAGGGCCAGCGGGTTATGGCGGGGGATGTCCTGCTGCGCCTCGACGATACCGTTGCACGCGCAAACTTTCAGATCGTCTCCAAACAGCTCGACGAGTTCGCGGTCCGGACGCTGCGGCTCGAGGCCGAGCGCGATGAAGGCGAGGGGCTGGTTCTCACGCCTGAGATCGCCTCACGCCTCACCGACCCGGAGATCGGGAGGCTCGTTGCAGCCGAAAGGCGGCTGTTCGAGATGCGCCGCGCCGCGCGAGACGGGCAGAGGGCGCAGCTGCGCAAACGCATCGCCCAGTTGCGTGACGAGGTCATCGGTCTAAGGGCGCAGCAGGCGGCCAAGGAGCGCGAGGCGGCGATCATCACGGTCGAACTCCTGGGCGTCGAGGATCTCTACAGACGCAACCTGATCCAGCTCACCCGCCTGAGTACGCTCCAGCGCGATCAGGCCAGCATCGAGGGCCAGCGGGGGCAATTGGCCGCGAGCATCGCTCAGAATGAAGGCAAGGTCGCCGAGATCGAGCTGCAGACGATTCAGATCGACGAGGACAGGCGGGCCGAGGCGATGAGGGAGCTGCGCGATATTCAGGGCCGCGAAGGCGAACTCGTCGAAAGGCGCACGGCGGCACAGGATCAGCTCAGGCGCATTGACCTGCGCGCGCCGAGCCAGGGGACCGTCCATCAACTCGCGATGCATACCGTCGGCGGCGTGCTGCAGGCCGGCGAGGCCGCCATGCTGATCGTGCCTGGCGAGGAGGCTCTTCAATTGGATGCCAAGGTCGCTCCGAGCGATATCGACCAGATCAGCTTCGGCCAGACCGTGCGCGTGAAGATACAGGCCGGCAACCAGTCGACCAATCCCGAGCTCGCCGGAACGGTTTCGCGGATCAGTGCCGATGCAACCTATGACGACCGCCGCGGGTTGTCCTATTACACCGTCCGCGTCGACCTTCCGCTTGGCGAGCTCGACCGCCTGGCGCCGCTCAAGGTGATTGCCGGCATGCAGGCGGAAGCCTTCATCGAGACCGTGCCGCGCAGCCCGATGGGCTTCCTGATGAAGCCGATCCTTGTGCAGATCGATCGCACCTTCAGGGAGCGCTGACGAACACCGCGGCAGCGAGACCCGCGCAGAGCAGCGGCAGATCGGTCGCAATCGCGCTGGCGACGAGAGGGCTGCCGGCGCCACCACGCCGAGGCATCAGGCCTTGAAGATGGTTTCGGCGGCAAGGCCGTTTCGGGCGCATGCGTTTCGGGTGTCGACGACGAGTTTGGCATTGCGGACGATGAGGCCGTAATCGACGTCGTCATGGTCTGTCGCGATCAGCACGGCGTCGAATCCGGCGAG
>NZ_JBXAND010000011.1:0-120102 GCF_058801345.1 Allobosea sp. GW822-FHT03F07 | reverse complement strand
CGGTACAACCCCTCCTTGTCGCCGAAATAGTAGTAGATCATCCGCTTGCTGGTGGAGGTCTTGGCCGCGATCTCGTCGACGCGCGCGCCGCTCAACCCGTTTTCGACGAACTCGGCGCGCGCCACCGCCAGGATCTCGCGCCTGACGCCCTCGGGATCCTGCCTCCAGCTCGTAGTGCCGCGTGCCTTCGCCCCGGCCAGCCCGGACTTCGCTGTCAGACTCATCACCATCATCCACGCCGGTCGGCACCCTAGCGCGAAGCGCGTCCTGCAAATGAACCACGCAGTTAATTTCGCTTGACGAATTGAACTATATAGTACATTTCAACAGCAAGCCTGCCCAAGAGCCGGCGCTGACGGGAAACGCGCCGCCGCTGCGGCAGGGAGACACGCCATGGCGACACTGGTTGCGGGCTATTTTCGCCTGTTGAAGTCTCTCGTGGGCCTGCTGCTTGCCGGCATGGTCGTGCTCGTCTTCAGCAATGTCGTCCTCCGCTACGCCTTTGGCTCCGGCATCACCGTATCGGAGGAAATCGCGCGCTGGTTCTTCGTCTGGCTCGTCTTCCTCGGCGCGATCGTCGGCCTGAGGGAACACGCGCATCTCGGCGTCGATACGATGCTGCTGATGCTCGGGCCAAAGGGCCGCCGCATCTGCTACGTCGCCGGCCACGCACTGATGATCCTATGCAGCGCCCTGCTCGTGAAGGGCAGCTTCGCGCAGACGGTGATCAACTGGAACGTCAAAGCCCCGGCCACGGGCTGGTCCGTGGGGCTTTTCTATGGCGTGGGCCTGATTTTCGGCGTCTCGGCGATCGCCATCCTCTCCTATGAACTGATTCAGGCGCTCCTCGGCAGGGTCTCCCACGAGGACCTGATCGCGATCCGCGAATCCGAAGAGAACTGAGGGAGCGCGGATCGATGACGATTGCCATTTTCACAATCTCGCTCCTGGGCGCCATGGCGCTGGGCATGCCCATCGCCTACGCGCTGATCGTCTGCGGCGTCGCGCTGATGCTTCAGGTCGGGATATTCGACAGCCAGATCATCGCGCAGAACGTCATCAACGGCGCGGATTCCTTTCCGCTGCTCGCGGTCCCCTTCTTCATGCTCGCTGGCGAGGTGATGAATACGGGCGGGCTGGCCAAGCGCATCGTCAACGTGGCGCTGGCGGTGGTGGGCCATGTCCGCGGCGGGCTGGGTTATGTCGCGATCATGGCCGCCTGCATTCTCTCGGCCCTGTCCGGCTCTGCCGTGGCGGACGCGGCCGCGCTGGCTTCCCTGCTCGTGCCCATGATGGTCGCGGCGGGGCACAGCAAGAAGCACTCGACGGGCCTGATCGCGGCCAGCAGCGTCATCGGCCCGGTCATCCCGCCCTCGATCGGCTTCGTGATCTTCGGCGTCGCCGGTGGCGTCTCGATCTCGAAGCTGTTCCTCGCCGGGGTCTTCCCCGGGATCATGCTGGGGCTTGGTCTCTGCGCCGCCTGGTGGTGGATCGCGCGCAACGACGATTCCCAGCAGCGCGCCCGTCCGCCGGTGCGGGTCGTCCTGCGCAGCATCGTCGACGGCTTCTGGGCGCTGATGCTGCCCTTCATCATCATCTTCGGCCTGCGCTTCGGCATCTTCACGCCGACGGAGGCCGCCGTCGTCGTCGCTGTCTATGCGCTCTTCGTCGCCGTCTTCATCTATGGCGAGCTCAGCCTAAGGGATCTGCCGGCGATCTTCATCCGCTCCGCCATGACCACGTCGATCGTGATGTTCCTCGTCGCGGCGGCCATGGTCTCGGCCTGGCTGATCACGATCGCCGAGGTGGCGGGCCAGATCACCGACATGGTGCGTCCCTTCATGGGCAACCAGACGCTGCTGCTGCTCGCGATCATGGCCATCGTCGTCATCGTCGGCACGGCACTCGACATGACGCCGACCATCCTGATCCTGACGCCGATCCTGATGCCGATCATCAAGCAGGCGGGGATCGACCCGGTCTACTTCGGCGTGCTGTTCATCATCAACAACTCGATCGGCTTGATCACGCCGCCAGTCGGCACGGTGCTGAACGTTGTCTGCGGCGTTTCCAACATCAGCATGGCCGAGATCATCAAGGGCGTCTGGCCCTTCATGATCGCCCAGTTGATCGTGCTCTTCCTGCTTGTCCTTTTCCCCATTCTCGTCACCGGCCCCGCCAGATGGCTGGCTGGCTGACCTGATGCCGCATCCCGGCCACAAGGCCGCGAGCGTACCGCCAAACCAAGAATGCAAACCGGAGGAAAGATCATGCGTCCCATCACCTCGCTTCTCGCCACGGCGGCCCTTCTCTGCGCCACCTTGCTGCCCGCCGCCGTACAGGCCCAGATCAAGGAGCGCACCCTGCGCTTCCCGTTCCAGAACGTCGCCGACCATCCGCAAGGCAAGGGCGCGGCCAAGTTCGCGGAGATCCTGAAGGCAAAGTCGGGCGGCAAGCTCAATGTCCGCCTGTTCGCTGGCGGCCAACTCGGCGGCGACCTGCAGACCGTCTCGGCGCTCCAGGGCGGCACCGTGGATTTCACCGTGCTGAACGCCGGCCTGCTGGTCGGCCTCGACAAGCGCTTCGCGGTACTGGACTTCCCCTTCCTGTTCGCCACGCCGGAGGAGGCCGATGCCGTCGTCGACGGTCCCGTTGGCACGAAGCTGCATGCCAGCCTGGCGGACAAGGGCATCATCGGTCTCGGCTACTGGGAGCTCGGATTCCGCAACGTCACCAACTCCAAGCATCCGATCACCAAGATCGAGGATTTCAAGGGCCTGAAGTTCCGCGTGCTGCAGTCACCTCTGTTCATCGACCTGTTCAACACACTGGGCGCCAACGCCGTGCCGCTGCCCTGGCCGGAGGTCTATGCCGCGCTTGAGCAGAAGGTCGTCGACGGCCAGGAGAATCCCTTCCCTACCATTCTCGGCGCCAAGCTCAACGAGGTGCAGAAGTTCGTCTCCGAGACGCGCCACATCTACAACGCGCAGTCCTTCCTGGTCTCGAAGAAGCTCTGGGACGACATGTCGGCCGAGGAGAAGACGATCGTCACCGAGGCCGCCAAGGAGGCGCAGGCCTTCCAGCGCACGGCCTCGCGCGAGGCGATGGATTCCGCACTTGACGCGCTCAAGAAGGCCGGAATGGCCCACAATGTGCTGGCGACGTCCGAGAAGGCGCGCATTCGCGAGGCCGTGAAGCCCGTCGTCGCCAAGTTCGCCAAGGAAGTCGGCGAAGACATTGTCAAGGACGTCAACGACGCGCTCGCAGCTTTTCGCAAGTGAACGGCGCGGCCCGGGGCCGAAAGCCCCGGGCCACCGCGTTCTGGAACCTCTCTCTACAACTGCGAGAAGATCGCGATGTCCCGCCTCGTCTTCGTCCTGAACGGCCCGAACCTGAACCTGCTCGGCAAGCGCCAGCCTCACATCTACGGCCATGAGACGCTCGCCGATGTCGAGGCCGAGTGCCGCGAGGTCGCGGCCGGCCATGGACTCGACATCCGTT
Organism: Allobosea sp. GW822-FHT03F07; assembly: GCF_058801345.1. Classification (NCBI taxonomy): domain Bacteria; kingdom Pseudomonadati; phylum Pseudomonadota; class Alphaproteobacteria; order Hyphomicrobiales; family Alloboseaceae; genus Allobosea; species Allobosea sp. GW822-FHT03F07. The sequence continues at coordinate 116,601 of NZ_JBXAND010000011.1, read as the reverse complement.
TCCACCAGTCAAACCGCGAATATGAGATCATCGACTGGATCCACGAGGCCCGCGGCAGCGCAGCCGGCATCATCATCAACCCGGCCGCCTTCACCCACACCTCGGTCGCGATCCTCGACGCGCTCAACACCTTCGAGCCGCCGGTCATCGAGGTCCACATCTCAAACGTGCACAAGCGCGAGGCTTTCCGGCACCATTCCTATGTCTCGCTGCGCGCCGACGGCGTCATCGCCGGGTTCGGCACGCAGGGCTATCCGCTGGCGATCACGCGGCTGGCGCGCCTGCTGGAGTCCAGGCCGTGAGCGCAGATCCTCGACCCGCCAGCTTCTCGATCGACGGCAGGACGCGCCTGATCGCGCATCTCGGCTACCCGACGGAGAGCTTCAAGGCGCCGATGATCTACAACCCCTATTTCGTGCAGATCGGCTTCAACGCCGCCGTCGTTCCTATGGGAGTCAAGCCAGAGGACTACGAGACCGCCTTCCGCGCGATCTTCCGCTTCAGCAACATCCACGGTGCGCTCATCACCATGCCGCACAAGGTGACGACCCTTGCGCTGCTCGATGAGGCTTCAACCAGGGTCAAGGTTGCGGGCTCATGCAACGCCGTCGTGCTGCGCCCGGACGGCTCGCTCTTCGGCGACATGTTCGACGGCGAAGGTTTCGTCCGTGGCATGCTGCGCAAGGGGCGCGCCGTTGCCGGAGCGCGCATCCTCCTGGTCGGCGCGGGCGGTGTTGGTTGCGCCATTGCGGCCTCGCTCGCCCAGGCCGGTGTTGCCGAACTCGCGCTGTTCGACGCGTATACGCCCATGATGGACGGCCTCGCCGAGCGCCTGCATGCGCATTATCCAAGCCTCGTCGTGAAGGTGGGCTCGAATGATCCCGCCGGCTACGATGTCGTGATCAACGCCACGCCACTCGGCATGGAGGAGGGCGATCCCCTGCCCATGGATGTCGCGCGCATCGCACCTTCGGCTTTCGTCGGCGAGGTCGTGATGAAGCAGGAGATCACACCCTTCCTGGCCGCCGCCCGGGCGCGCGGCTGCGAGTTTCAGATCGGATCGGACATGCTCTTCGAGCAGATCCCGGCTTACCTGGATTTCTTCGGCTTCCCGTCGACGACGTCGGACACACTGCGCGCCGTCGCCCAACTCAGTTATTGACTGCGCCCGACCGGCCGCTCAAGACCCTCAGGGGCCTCACGCCCTACGAGTTCATCTGCAAACGCTGGACGATCGAGCCCAAAAAGTTCAAGCTTGATCCGCTCCATAAAATGCCGGGATTGAACACAGTCGGCGTCAGGTGTCGACGGTCGCGTTCAGCGCGTTGGTCTGGATGAACTCGCGCCGTGGCTCGACGACATCGCCCATCAGCTTGACGAAGAGATCATCGGCCTCGTCGTTCTGGTCGTTCTTGACCCGCAGAAGCGAGCGGACATCGCGGTCGAGCGTCGTTTCCCAGAGCTGGTCCGGGTTCATCTCGCCGAGACCTTTGTAGCGCTGCAGCGTGACACCCTTCTTGCCGATGGCGGTGACCGCGTCGAACAGATCGGTCGGGCCGTTGACGGCATGGTCGTCGCCCTTGCGGCTGAGCACGCCGGGCTTCGAATAGGCTTCCTGCAGCGAAGCGGCCGAGGCGTCGAGCTTGCGGGCCTCGGCGCTGGCGAGCAGCCCGGTATCGATCACCGCGACCTGCTTCACGCCGCGCACCATACGCGAGAACAGGAAGCCACCCTCGCTGACCCTGCCTTCCCAGCCACGCTCGAGCTCGTCCGAGATCGCATCCAGACGCGCCGCGACCTTGGCTGCGGCCTCGTTGGCTTGCGCTTCGTTCTCCTCGGAGACGGGATGCAGCGCGCCAGCGATCGCCATCTGCTCGACGACGCGCCGGTCATAGCGCGAATGCAACTGCGAGAGCGTGTGGCGGATGCCGCGGGCTTCCTCGATCAGGCCACGCAAATCCGACCCGCCGCGCTCGGCGCCGTCGCTGGTCTTGAACACCGCGCCGTCCAGCGCCGTCTCGACCAAGTAATCCTCCAGGGCGCGCTCGTCCTTGAGATAGACATGGCTCTTGCCGCGCGCCGCCTTATAGAGCGGCGGCTGGGCGATGAAGAGATGGCCGCGCTCAATCACTTCCGGCATCTGCCGGTAGAAGAAGGTCAGCAGCAGAGTGCGGATGTGGGAGCCGTCCACGTCCGCGTCGGTCATGATAATGATCTTGTGGTAGCGCAGCTTCTCGATGTTGAACTCCTCGCGGCCGATGCCGGCGCCGAGCGCCGTGATCAGCGTGCCGACCTGTTCGGAGGAGAGCATCTTGTCGAAGCGTGCGCGCTCGACGTTCAGGATCTTGCCGCGTAGCGGCAGCACGGCCTGGTATTCGCGGGCGCGGCCTTGCTTGGCGGAACCGCCGGCCGAGTCGCCCTCGACGATGAAGAGTTCGGACTTGGCCGGATCGCGCTCCTGACAATCAGCCAACTTGCCCGGGAGCGAGGCGATGTCGAGCGCACCCTTGCGGCGGGTGAGGTCGCGCGCCTTGCGAGCAGCCTCGCGGGCTGCGGCCGCTTCCGCGACCTTGCCGACGATCGTCTTGGCCTCGTTCGGGTGTTCCTCGAGCCAGGTCGAGAGGGCCTGGTTGACGACGTTCTCGACGACGGGGCGGACCTCGGAGGAGACCAGCTTGTCCTTGGTCTGCGAGGAGAATTTGGGGTCGGGAACCTTGACCGAGACGATCGCGGTCAGGCCCTCGCGGCAATCGTCGCCGGTGAGGGAGACCTTCTCCTTCTTCGAGATGCCGGAACTCTCGGCATAGCCCGTGACCTGACGCGTCAGCGCGGCGCGGAAGCCGGCGAGGTGGGTGCCGCCGTCGCGCTGCGGGATGTTGTTGGTGAAGCAGAGCACGTTCTCGTGGTAGCTGTCGTTCCACCACAGCGCGACATCGACGGTGATGCCGTCCTTCTCCGAGGAAAGCATGATCGGCTGCGAGATCACCGGCGTCTTGGCGCGGTCGAGATAGCGCACGAAGGCCTCGACGCCGCCCTCATACATCAGCTCCTCGCGCACGATCTCGGCGCGGCGGGCATCCGTCAGCACGATGCGCACGCCGGAATTGAGGAAGGCGAGTTCGCGCAGGCGATGTTCGAGCGTCTTGTAGTCGAACTCGATCATCGTGAAGGTTTCCTGGCTCGGGGTGAAGGTCACCTCCGTGCCGCGCTTGTCCCCGGCCGGGCCGACGACGGCGAGCGGCGCGACCGCATCGCCATGGCGGAACTCCATGAAATGCTCATTGCCGCCGCGCCAGATCCTCAGCTTCAGCGAAACCGAGAGCGCGTTCACCACGGAAACGCCGACGCCGTGCAGGCCGCCCGAGACCTTGTAGGAGTTCTGGTCGAACTTACCGCCGGCATGGAGCTGGGTCATGATGACCTCGGCCGCCGAGATGCCTTCCTCGCTGTGGATATTCGTGGGGATACCGCGGCCGTTGTCGGTTACGGTGACCGATCCGTCGGCGTTCAGCGTGACGGTGACGATGTCGGCATGGCCGGCCAGCGCCTCGTCGATCGCGTTGTCGACGACCTCATAGACCATGTGGTGCAGGCCGGAACCGTCATCGGTGTCGCCGATATACATGCCCGGGCGCTTGCGCACCGCATCCAGGCCTTTGAGAACCTTGATGGAATCGGCGCCGTAGGCGGCGTCTTCAAGGTCGCGGGCAGCGTCATTCATGTCGTGGTCCTTAGGCAGGCACTGAAGGCACCTGCGATCGTCTTGATTCGTATCACGAATATAGGGGGTGAAGACGGCTTTTTCACGCGCCTACGCGTGCGTGCGCGAGAGCGGCTGGAATTCAGCCCGGGAAGCCGGCGATCGCCTCCAGGAAGGCCTCGCCATATTGCGTGAGCTTACGCTCGCCGACGCCCTCGATGGCGCGCATCTCTTCGAGCCCGATCGGACGGGCGCGGGCCATGGCGATCAGCGTGCGGTCGGTGAAGATGATGTAGGCGGCGACGCCCTCCTCGCGCGCCAGCGACAGGCGCAACTGGCGCAGATGCTCGAACAGCCCGGCGGTCCCCTCGTCGAGCCCGTCGGCGCGCGCGGCCTCGCGCCCGACGCGGCGCATGCGACGGTCGGCGTAAGGGTCGGCCCGGAGCTCGATGGTCTCGCGACCAAACAAGATGTCCTCGCCCTTCTCTGTCAGGCAGAAGCCGCCATGCTCGACGCTGGCCTCGGCGAGGGCTCCAGCTGCGAAGAGCTTGCGGGTCAGGGCGGTCCAGGCGCTCTTGGGCTTGTCCTGGCCGACGCCGAAGGTCTTCAGCCCGTCATGGTTCTGGCGGCGGATCGCCTCGGTCGCGGTTCCCGTCAGGATGTCGGCGAGATGGGCCGCGCCGAAACGCTGGCCCGAGCGCGCCACGGCCGAGAGCAGCTTGCGGGCGTCGAGGGTCGCATCGCTGAGTTCAGGCGCGTCCACCCCGCAGAGATCGCAGCGGATCGGGACATTCCCGTGTCGGCAACTCGGTGTCTCCTCACCGAAATAGGCGAGCAGCGCGCTGCGGCGGCAGAGCGCCGATTCGCAGAGATCGATCATGGCGTTCAGGCGCTTGTGCTCGATCCGGCGGCGCTCGTCGTCGATCGGCTTCTCGTCGATCTGGCGGCGACGCAACGCCATGTCGTCGATGCCGTAGAGCGTCAGCGTGTCGGCCGACAGCCCGTCGCGGCCGGCGCGGCCGATCTCCTGATAGTAGCTCTCGATCGAGCCGGGCATGTCGGCATGGACGACGAAGCGGACATCGGGCTTGTTGATGCCCATGCCGAAGGCGATGGTGGCACAGACGACGACGCCGTCCTCCTGCAGGAAGATGTCCTGGTTGCGGTTGCGCAGCCCCTGATCCAGGCCGGCATGATAGGCCAGCGCGTTCCAGCCCTTCTCGCGCAAGCCCTCGGCGAGTTTTTCAGTGCGACCGCGCGAGGAGCAATAGACGATGCCCGAGCCGTCGCGATGGCTGCGCAGGAACTCGTCGATCTGGCGGCGAGGCTGGTCCTTGGGCGCGAAGGCAAGCTTCAGGTTCGGCCGATCGAAGGAATGCACCACCAGATGCGGCGGCTTCGGGAAGAGTTGGCTCGCGATGTCGTCGCGCGTCTGCCGATCTGCAGTCGCGGTCAGGGCCGTCACCGGCACGCCGCCGAGCGCCTCGCGCGTCTTGGCGAGCAGGCGGTATTCGGGCCGGAAGTCGTGACCCCATTGCGAAACACAATGCGCCTCGTCGATGGCGAGCCGTGTCACGCCCAGCCGCCGCAGCCTGTTGACCAGCCCGTCGCCGGCGAGCCGCTCGGGCGAAACGAAGAGCAGGCGAAGATCGCCGGCATTCAGCTTGTCCCAGGCTTCGGTGGCCTCGCTTTCGCTGTTCATCGAATTGAGCGAAGCGGCAGCGACGCCCGCCCGCGTCAGTTGCCCGACCTGATCGCGCATCAAGGCGATCAGGGGCGAGACGACGAGCGTCAAACCGCCGGCGACGAGCGCCGGGAGCTGATAGCACATCGACTTGCCAGAGCCGGTCGGCATCACCGCGAAGACATCGCGGCCGGCGAGCGCAGCCTCGATCACCTCCCATTGGCCCGGGCGGAAATCGTCGTAGCCGAAGACGGATTTGAGGATCGCGCGGGCGTCTGATTCGAAGGGCTGCGGCATGGCGCAAGGGTGTGCCCGAGGCCGCGGCGAATTGCCAGTCCCGGACCCCTCGGGCGCGGGCTCAGCTCGCGTCGCGGATGACCGAGCCGTGCCTGTCGGCGCGCGCCTGCGCGACCTCGCCGAGAAAAACGGCGATCGAACCTTCCAGCTCCTGCGCTAGCCGGGACGTCGCCTTGATACGCTCATCGGTCTGCCGGGCGAGTTCGGCAGCCTCCCCGGCCAGTCCCTCGACCAGCGCGGCATGACGCGCGATCGCATCGACGCCGAGCGAAGAGCTTTCCGCCTGCGCCGCCACCGCCTCGATCCGGCCATTCTGGTCGGCGGCAGAAGCAGCGACCAGGCGTGCGCTCGCCTGCATGGCCAGCATGGTACTGCCGAGCTGCCTCACAGCGTCGTCGATGGCGAGGCTTGCACCGACCACCTCGTCGATGCCCTGGCGGATGGTTTCGGTCGCGCTGTTCGTCGCCGTCGCCAGCGATTTGACCTCGGCGGCCACCACGGCGAAACCGCGCCCGGCCTCACCGGCGCGGGCCGCCTCGATGGTGGCGTTGAGGGCGAGCAGATTGGTCTGCGCCGCGAGGCTGCGGATCAGCTCGACAACGTTGCCGATGCGGCCATTGGCCTGCCGGAGCATGGCGACATTGCTGGCGATGCCCTCGCAGCCGGCACTCGCCTCGTCCGCCGCCCGGCTGGAACGGGCGGTCTCGACCGTGATCTCGGCACAGGAAGCGCCGAAGTCACGGGTGGCGGCGACGATCTCGGCAACGGACGCCGCGACCTGTTCCGGCCTGCGCTGGGTGCCGGCGACCGCACACAGCGTTTCGCCGGCCTTGGCCGACAGCTCGCTCGAATAGCCGGAAATGTCGCCCATGCTGACTTCGATCGCCGAGATGCGCTCGGCGATGCCGTTCTGGAAGGCCTGTTCGACCTGCCTGATGCGCTCGGTCGTATGCTGGTCGATCGCCTCGTCGAAGCGGGCGATCGAATAGGCGATATCGGTCAGCATCAGCTTGCAGAAGACGCGCAGCGCCTCGTCGATCGAGCCCCAGCGCCGCTTCCATCCGGACACGATGACCGACAGGAAATTCGAGAAATCCTCGAGGAAGAACAGCGGGTAATCAGCCAGCAGGATGTCATGCTGGTTGGCCCGGCCGACGATACGCCGCTTAGCGGCGACGTAGTCGGCATCGAACTGTAGCGAGAACAGCATCCGGTACTTGGCCTGCTCGTCGCGATGGAGCTGGCGGTCGCGATTGAGCTTGTCGCGGCCGAAGGTCGAGCTGTAGAGCTTTTCGATCGAAGCGTCGAAATGCGGCGAGAGCAACGCGAGCAGGCGGCTCGCGATCTCTTTCTCCGATGCCGAGAACATGTTCGGGGAGGGCTGCATAGGCTCCACCACTGACATGAAATGGTTAACCGCCCATCAACCATGACCCTGCGGTACAGACCAAAGGGAGCGGCTCAGTCCAGGATCTCGACCTTGCCCGGGCTGACCGCGAGCCTCTGCGACCCCGACGGAAGCTCCGAGAACAGCGCCGCGTCGGCGCCGGTCATCCAGACCTGGCAGCCGAGCCCGGTCAGCCCTTCATAGAGCGCCGCGCGCCGGCGCGGATCGAGATGGGCGGCGATCTCGTCGAACAGGACCAGCGGGCTCAACCCGCTCATCGCCGCGACCAGCCTGGCATGGGCCAGAACCAGCCCGATCAGCAGCGCCTTCTGCTCGCCGGTCGAGCCCTGCCCGGCCGGAATGCCCTTGGGACCGTGAATGACTTCGAGGTCCGAGGCCTGCGGGCCGGTCAGCGTCCGGCCCGCAGCGCGGTCTCGGGCCCGGCCCTGGCGCAGCAGGGCGCGATAGCCGTCCTCGGCGTCGAGCGCGGCGCCCCGCGCGATCAGGAGGTCGATCTCACCCGATAGCGCGATACCGGCATGGGGAAAGGGCGAATTGTCGTCGCGCGTCTCGGCGATGATGGCGGAGAGCCGCGCCACCGTCTCGGCGCGGGCGGCCGCGACCGCGACGCCGAGTTCGGCGATCTCGCGCTCGATCGCGTCGAGCCATTGGGTCTGGCCCGGATTCTCCTCGAGAATGCGGTTGCGCGAGCGCAGCGCCTTTTCGAGTGCGTTGGAACGCGTGCCGTGGACGGGATCGACCGCGAGCACCAAACGGTCGAGAAAGCGGCGGCGATCGCCGGCCGCGCCCCGGAACAGGCCGTCGAGATCCGGCGTCAGCCAGACGACGCGCAGATGCTCGCTGAAGGCGAGCGCGGAGCCCACCGGGACGCCATCGATCCGGGCAAGCCGCGCCCGCTTGCCTTCGGAATCGGCCGTGCCTAGCCCGATGCCCAGCCGGGGACCATCGTCGCCAAGCGTGATCGAGGCCGCGAAGGAGCCATCGCCATCAAGACGGGCCATATCCGCCAGATCGGCCCGGCGCAGGCCGCGCCCCGGTGAGAACAGCGAAAGCGCCTCCAGGATATTGGTCTTGCCCGCTCCATTCTCGCCGACGAGCGCAACGATTTGGCCCTCGATCGTCAGATCGAGGGCCTCGTAGGAACGGAAATCCTGGAGGATCAGGCGCGCGACGGCGGCCACGATGATCGGCGTGCCTAGACGCGCATCGGCATCAGCACGTAGAGCGCCGACGCCCCCTCGCGATCCTGGATCACGGTCGGCGAGCCGGGGTCGGCGAGCTTGAGCAGGGCCGTGTCGCCATCGAGCTGGGCCGCGATATCCATCAGATAGCGGGCGTTGAAGCCGATATCGAGCGGGCTCGCATCGTAATCGACCTCGATCTCCTCGGTCGCCGAGCCTGAATCCGGGTTGGTGACCGAGAGCGTCATCCGGCCATCGGCCATGGAGAGCTTCACCGCCCGGCCGCGCTCGGACGAGATCGTCGAGACTCGGTCGACGGAAGCCGCGAAATCGCCCTTGTCGACGGTCAGGCGCTTGTCGTTGCCGGCGGGGATGACGCGCTGGTAGTCGGGGAAGGTGCCGTCGATCAGCTTCGAGGTCAGCACGACATCGGCGGTCGCGACGCGGATCTTGGTGGCGGAGAGTTCGATCGTGACCTCGCTCTCGCCATCCTCGAGCAGCTTCTGGATCTCGGACACGGCCTTGCGCGGCACGATCACGCCCGGCATGCCGGCCGCGCCCTGGGGCGCCGCCGTATCGACGCGGGCGAGCCGGTGGCCGTCGGTCGCGACCGCGCGCAGCACCGGGCGACCGTCGACGTCGATGGTGTGGAGATAGATGCCGTTGAGGTAGTAGCGCGTCTCCTCGGTCGAGATCGCGAACTGGGTCTTGTCGATCAGGCGCTTGAACTCGCCTGCCGGCAGCGAGAAGCGATGCGCCATCTCGCCGGCGGTGATGTCCGGGAAGTCGCTTTCCGGCAGGGTCTGGAGCTGGAAGCGCGAGCGGCCCGAGCGCAAAACGAGCCCGGTCTCGCCGGTGGTCTCGAGCGAGACCTGGGCGCCGTCGGGCAGCTTGCGCACGATGTCGTAGAGAGTATGGGCCGGGACGGTCGTGGCGCCGGGCTCGGGAACATCGGCCGCAACCGTCTCGACCACCTCGATGTCGAGATCCGTCGCCTTCAGCTTCAAGCCGCCTTCCGTGCCGCTGAGCAGCAGGTTCGACAGGATCGGGATCGTATTGCGACGCTCGACGACGCGATGCACATGGCCCAGCGACTTGAGCAGCGTGGAACGTTCGACAGTGACCTTCATATCATTAAGTCTTCTGGCGTGCTGGCGCCCACGGCGAATGCGCGGGCAGCGGAATGGCCCGCGACATTGCCGGAGCCCAGCGGTCGGCGCAAGGGCGGCGGCCGCCTGAAATCACAGCCAAAGGGCCGCCCGCCGATTCGGGGCAGCGCCGCCCCTACTCCTGCAGCATGCGCTTGAGGAGATCGACCTCGTCATGCAGCGAGCGATCCTCCGTGATCGCCTTCTCGATCTTGCGCACAGCGTGCAGCACCGTGGTGTGATCGCGACCGCCGAAGCGCCGCCCGATCTCCGGCAAAGAGCGCGGCGTCAGCGCCTTGGAGAGATACATCGCGATCTGGCGCGGCTTCACCACCGCCGCCGTACGACGCTCCGAAAGGATATCGGCGCGGCTGACATTATAGCGGGTCGCGACCAGCTTCTGGATGTCCTCGATCTTGACGCGGCGCGGCTCGCGGGTGCGGACGAGATCGCGGATGGCAGCTTCGGCCGTCTCCAGCGTCACCGGCTGGCCGGACAAGGTCGCGTGGGCGAGCAGCCGGTTGGCGGCACCATCGAGGTCGCGGCCATTGGTGGCGACGACGCGGGAGACATAGGACACGACGTCGGGATTGACCTGGAAGTTCGGGTGAGCGGCATGCAGGACCTCAAGCCGGCCGGCCAGGATCTTCGCGCGCAGCGCTTCGTCGAGATCGCCCACCTCGACGACAAGCCCGCCACCAAGACGCGAACGGATGCGCTCGTCCAGCGCCTCGAGGTCATTGGCCAGCCGATCGCCGGCGACAACGATCTGCTTTCCGGCGTCGATCAGGGCATTGATCGTGTGGCCGAACTCCTGCTGGATCGACTTGCCCTGGATGAACTGGACGTCGTCGACAATCAGCAGGTCGATGCCGCGCAGCTTCTCCTTGAAGGCGAGCGCGGTCTGCGATTTCAGCGCGGCGACGAAGCCGTACATGAAGCGGTCGGCGGTGAAATAGGCGACGCGCTTGCCCTGGGCACGGGCCTCCTGGGCGATCGCCTGGAGCAGATGCGTCTTGCCGAGGCCGACGCCGGCATGGATGTAGAGCGGGTTATAGGGCGCGGTGCCGGCGGGCGCCGCCGCGATGCGCTCGGCAGCGGCAAAAGCGAGCTGGTTCGACTTGCCGACGATGAAGGCCTGGAAGCTCATCCGGCGATCGAGCAGCGTGCCGCAGGCATCGACCAGATCGCGTTCGCCGGGCTCGACGGCGACGACGCCAGCCGGGGCAGGCTTGGTCTCGACGGGCGCGGCTTGCGCCGGCCGACTGCGCAAGGGCACGATCTCCGCGGCAGGCTGCGCGGCATCGCGCGAAGCGACCTGGCGCACCGAGAGCATGATGCCGTTGAGGTCCGGCAATTCGGCCATGCAGTTGACCCGCAGCCGCTCGGCGTAATGCGCCTCGAGCCAGCTCTTCAGGAAGCGGGTCGGCACGGTGAGATAGGCGACACCGTCAACGATGCTGCCAAGCTCGACACGGGCGAACCAGCTCGAAAAGACGTCCTCGCCGAGTTCCGCCCGCAGGCGGCGGCGCACACGGTCCCAGGCTTCGGCCGGCGAAGCTTGAATCGCCATAGCGTGCACCGCGCCCTCCTCGGCCGGCCGAACCGGCTCCACCAACTCCGCCACCATCGACGCCGACGCAACCTCCACTGCCTCGTTCACCTGTCGCCGTTCGAACATCGTCTGCCCCATTTCATCGAAAATGCACGCACCTAGCCGTGGCGGACACGGGTTGTGTCCGCCCGACCGGCGCTGTTCTGTCCGGTCAAAGGACGAGGGTTCCCACGAACGCGAGCGCTCGCCGGTTCCCCGGTCCGGTCTGATCGATTACGCTTGAAAGGCTCGCCGGAAGGCGGCGCCGCACTTCATCTCAACTCAAAAAGACAAAGAGCCGCATCCTCCAACCTCCCCGGTCGCGAGCCAAAACTCGATAATCTTGTGGAAATGCCGGGCGGCCATCGCTGTCCGACCGGCGTTGAAAAAGACCTTACAGGGCGCTCTCGACGGGCTGCAATATCCCCCTCGCACGGTGCCGGAGAGTCACCCCCCGCAAGGGGCCCAATGACCTACCGGCAGCCGGCTCGCAATTGGTTGGGGAACTTAAGATTTTCTTCATGAAGCCGGGGCAGCGGACGTCCCGAATCTTTTTTTTCGAGCCCCTCGGCGGGGCGCCCAAGAGTCGCCACGATTCCCCAAAGAGAAATGCTTTGCCCACTAAGATCATGAAAAATATGCGCTTTCCCTGCGCGGCCCAACGGGCTGGATCGGTCGATCCCCGGCCCTGAAACACCGCCCGGAGTCAACCCCGTAAAGCCTCGGAAAGATTGCGGAATCAACCAATCGAGCGCTGAAATTTGATCCTCTCGACGCCGTTGCAAATCAGCAACAAGCCGGCTCGAAGACAATAAAAAAGCCCGGCACGAGGCCGGGCTTTTTTATTGTCGTACGAAAGGTCGCGGACTGCAATCAGGAGGCGAGAGCGCCGATCCGATGCGCGAGGCGCGAGACTTTCCGCGAGGCGGTGTTCTTGTGCACGATGCCCTTCTGAGCAGCGCGCATGATTTCCGGCTGGGCAGCCTTCAGGGCCTCGGAAGCGGCGCCCTTGTCGCCGGAGGCGATCGCCTCCTCGACCTTGCGCAGGAAGGTGCGCATCCGCGAGCGGCGCGCCTTGTTGACCTCGGTGCGGCGCTCGATCTTGCGCGTCGCCTTCTTGGCCGACGTCGTATTGGCCATCGGATACGTCCTCGTCTTCATCGCGTCCGGACGCCTGGCATTTTGCCTGGCGGGCACCGACCGCTACCGTAGTGGAAATGCGTGAGCGACGGCCGGTGCTTTCGCGGGCCGTCGCGAGTGGGAGGCGTATAGTCTCAACCTAAGCCGGCGTCAACGCGAAATCGCGACCGCCCTTGCGCTTTTCAGCCAGCGGGGGTGAGGAAGCGGGCATAGCTCGCCAGATCGACATTGCCCCCGCTGATGATGACGCCGACGCGCCGGCCCTCGACCGGCACCGCGCCTGTGAAGGCGGCAGCGGCGGCCAGGCAGCCCGTCGGCTCCACGACGAGCTTCATCCGCTCGGCAAAGAAACGCATCGCCGAGATCAGCGCCTCGTCGCTGACGGTGACGATATCCTCGACCAGGGCCTGGATGATCGGGAAGGTGTAGTCGCCGAGAAACGGCGTCTGGGCGCCGTCGGCAATGGTCTTGGGCACCGGGATCTTGACGATCTTGCCCGAGCGCAGTGATTGCTGGCCGTCATTGCCGGCTTCCGGCTCGACGCCGAAGACCCGGCAGGTCGGGTTCAGCGCCTTGGCCGCCAGCGCACAGCCGGCGAGCAGGCCGCCGCCGCCGAGGCAGACCAAGAGGATGTCGAGCGGGCCCGCGTCCTCGATCAGCTCCTTAGCCGCCGTGCCCTGGCCGGCGATCACGTCCGGGTGGTCGTAAGGCGGGATCAGCGAGAGGCCGCGAGAGCGGGCGAGCTCGGCGCCGATGGCGAGCCGATCCTGGGTGTAGCGATCATAGGTGATGATCTCGGCGCCGTAGCCGCGCGTCGCCGCAACCTTTGCGGCCGGAGCGTCGAGCGGCATGATGATCGTCGTGGGCACGCCGAGCAGCTTGCCCGCATAGGCGATCGCCTGGGCATGGTTGCCGGAGGAGTAGGTGACGACGCCGGCCTTCTTCTGTTCGGGCGAGAGAGCGGCGATCGCATTGTAGCCGCCGCGGAACTTGAAGGCGCCCATTCGCTGCAGGTTCTCGGGCTTGAACACGAGATTGGCGCCGGTGCGGGCGTTCGCCGTGCGCGAGGTCAGCGCCGGGGTGTGATGCGCGACGCCCCTGATGCGTTCCGCGGCCGTCTCGACATCGGCGTAAGCAGGCAGTTTGAGCCCCTCGGGGCCCTTGATGGTCATGCTCATGGTAGCTCTCTACTAAAGGCGGCTCGCGTCAGACGTTCTTGAAATCGGGCTTCCGCTTCGCGGCGAAGGCGGCCATGCCTTCCTTCTGGTCCTGCGTCGCGAAGAGCGAGGAGAACAGGCGGCGCTCGAAGCGCACGCCCTCGGCCAACGTGACCTCGAAGGCGCGGTTGACCGTCTCCTTGGCCATCAGAACCGAGGCCAGCGATTTCTCGGCGATCGCATCTGCAGCCTTCATCACCTCCGTCATCAGATCGGCGAGCGGCACGATGCGCGCAACCAGGCCCGAGCGTTCGGCCTCGTTCACATCCATCATCCGCCCGGTCAGGCAGAGATCCATCGCCTTGGCCTTGCCGATGGCCCGGGTCAGGCGCTGCGTGCCGCCGGCCCCTGGAATGACGCCGAGATTGATTTCGGGCTGGCCGAAGCGCGCATTGTCGGCGGCGATGATGAAGTCGCACATCATGGCGAGCTCGCAGCCGCCGCCAAGCGCGAAGCCGGCCACCGCGGCGATGATCGGCTTGCGGCGCGCGCCGATACGGTCCCAATCGGCGAATTTGTCGTCGAGATAGGTCTCAGGATAGGTCCGCGACTGCATCTCCTTGATGTCGGCTCCTGCAGCGAAGGCCTTCTCCGAGCCGGCCAGGACGATGCAGCCGATGCTTGCGTCCTTCTCGAAGCCGTCGAGAGCTGTATTGATCTCGGCGATGAGCTGGCCGTTCAGCGCGTTCAGCGCCTGCGGCCGGTTCAGCGTGATGACGCCGACCTTGCCCTTGGTTTCGACGAGGATGGTCTCATAAGCCATGGCGGCCTCCCGGATCGCTTCGCTGCGGCAGGTTTAGCGAGGTCCGGCGAGGCGGTCCATGCGCGGCGGTGCAACCCCGAATGCGATTACCGCTTCGGCTGGCAGCTCTCGCAATAGAAGGTCGATCGCCCCGACTGGACGAGCCGCTTCACCAGCCTGCCGCAACCCGGGGTGACGCAAGCCTCCCCCTCGCGGTCATAGACCTTGAAGCGATGCTGGAAATAGCCGAGCGAGCCGTCGGCATGGGCGAAGTCGCGCAGCGTCGAGCCGCCCGACAGGATCGCCTCCTCCAGCACCTCGCGGATGATCCGCGCCAGCTCATGCGCGACCGGGCGCGGGCGGCCGGTCGGCGTCGCGATCGAGCCGGCCTCGGCCTCCGGATGAAGCCCGGCCCGGAACAGCGCCTCGCAGACATAGATGTTGCCCAGCCCCGCGACGAGCCGCTGGTCGAGCAACGCCGCCTTCAGCGGTGCGAACTTGCCCGCAAAGAGCTTCGCCAGCGTCTCCCCGGAGAGTTCGTTGCCGAGCGGCTCGATGCCCATGCCAGCGAAATGCCTGGAGCTGGCAAGCTCCGACCGCGCGACGAGATCCATGAAACCGAAGCGGCGCACGTCGTTGTAGGTGACGCGGGCGCCCGAACCGAGATGGAAGACGACATGGTCGTGGATCAGGTGGCGGCCGATCTCATTGTAATAGGCGCCCGGCTCGACCGGCGGCGTGCCGGGCGCCTCGACCACGAAACGCCCGCTCATGCCCAGATGCATGACCAGCGCCAGGCCGTCGTCGAGATCGGCGATCAGGTATTTCGCGCGGCGCGACAGGGCTTCGACGCGCCGCCCGGTCAGGCGTTCGACGAAGCGCCCGGGCAGGGGAAAGCGCAGATCGGGACGGTTCTGCTCGATGCGCGCGAAGGTCTCGCCCAGCATGGCGGGCTCCAGGCCGCGCCTGACGGTTTCGACCTCGGGTAGCTCTGGCATCGTCGGACTCTTCTGTAAGGCCTGCGTCGAGACGGGCCGCGACAAGCTCCGCTCGTTTGGCTATTCATCGCCACAGCTGAAGACAAGACAGATTTGCACAAGGCCGGCCCGATCGTGACAGCAGCCTCCGACACCACCCATTTCGGCTTCGAGACCGTGAAGCTGGCCGAGAAGCAGGCCAAGGTCGACGACGTCTTCCACAAGGTCGCGGGCCGCTACGACCTGATGAACGATCTGATGTCGGCGGGTCTTCACCGGGCCTGGAAGAGCGCGCTCCTCACCGCGATCAACCCGGCGAAGGACCGCCCCTTCCACCATCTCGACGTGGCCGGCGGCACAGGCGACGTCGCCTTCTCCGTGCTGGAGGCCGGCGGAGCGCAGACCGACGTCACCGTGCTCGACATCAACGCCGAGATGTTGAGCGTCGGTAGCGACCGGGCTCGCAAGCGCTTCCCCGAGGATGATCGCATCCGCTTCGTCCAGGGCAATGCCGAGGAACTCGGCCTGCCCGACAACCATTTCGACTGCTACACGATCGCCTTCGGCATCCGGAACGTGCCGCGCATCGACAAGGCGCTGGCCGAGGCCCATCGCGTGCTCAAGCGCGGCGGCCGGTTCCTCTGCCTCGAATTCAGCCATGTCGACGTGCCGCTGCTCGACAAGGTCTACGAGGCCTATTCCTTCAACATCATCCCGCCGATGGGGCGGATAGTGACCGGCGAGGCCGAGCCCTACCAGTATCTGGTCGAGTCGATCCGCAAATTCCCGAAGCCGCAGGCCTTCGCGGGGATGATCGAGGTCGCGGGCTTCCGCCGGGCAAAGTTCACAGCGATGACCGGCGGTGTCGTGGCGTTGCATTCGGGCTGGAAGCTGTGAGGATACCGTTTGCGTCATGGTCGGGCTCGACCCGACCATCTCGAGAACCAGAGGGCCATCGGCCCGAGATGGTCGGATCAAGCCCGACCATCACGGTTCACCCCGCATGATCTCGGCGCTTTTCCACCTCACACGCACCGCCCGCACCGGCTTCGTGCTGGCGCGCGAGGGCGCGCTCGCGCTCGTCGATCCTTCCGTGCTGCCGCCGGTGGCGCGCGGGATGATCCGGCTCGGGCGGCTGATCGAGCGGCGCGGCGCCGGAACCTCGGCGACGCGGCTCGCAGCCGCGCTGACGCGGCTCGGCCCGTCCTATGTGAAGTTCGGGCAATTCCTCGCGACGCGGCCGGACGTCGTCGGCATGCGGATCGCGTCCGATCTCTCGGCTCTGCAGGACCGGATGCCGCCCTTCGCGATGGCGCAGGCGCGCGCCACGATCGAGGCGGCGCATGGCCAGCCGCTCGAGACGATGTTCTCCGAATTCAGCGAGCCGGTCGCAGCCGCCTCGATCGCCCAGGTGCATCGCGCCCGGCTCAAGGATGGAAGCGAGGTCGCGGTCAAGATCCTCCGGCCCGGCATCCGCGACCGCTTCCATCGCGATCTCGGCGCGATGCGCTTCGGCGCGGAACTGGCCGAGAGCCGCTCGGCGGAAGCGCGCCGGCTGCGCTTCACCGGCGTGGTCGAGACCCTGGCGCGCTCCGTGACGATGGAGATGGATCTGCGGCTCGAGGCCGCCGCGCTCTCCGAATTCGCCGAGAACACGAAAGAGGATGCCGATTTCCGCGTGCCGGAACCCGACTGGCAGCTGACCGCGCGCGAGATGCTGGTCGACGAATGGATCGACGGCGTGCGCCTTTCGGACATCGAGGGCCTGCGCGCCGCCGGCCACGACCTGCCCGCGCTCGGGCGCAACGTCATCCAGTCCTTCCTGAAGCATGCGATCCGCGACGGCTTCTTCCATGCCGACATGCATCCCGGGAACCTTTTCGTCGATGCGCAGGGGCGCCTCGTCGCCGTCGATGGCGGCATCATGGGCCGCCTCGGCCTGAAGGAGCGGCGCTTCCTCGCCGAAATCCTGCTCGGCTTCATCACCCGCGATTATCGGCGCGTCGCGGAGGTGCATTTCGAAGCCGGCTATGTGCCGGGCCACCACGCGGTCGAGGATTTCGCCCAGGCGATCCGGGCTGTCGGCGAGCCGATCCACGACAAGAGCGCCGACCAGATCTCGATGGCGAAGGTGCTGACGCTGCTCTTCGAAATCACCGGCATGTTCGACATGGCGACCCGCACCGAGCTCGTCATGCTGCAGAAGACGATGGTCGTCGTCGAAGGCGTCGCCCGGACGCTCGATCCCCATCTCGACATGTGGTCGACGGCCGAGCCGGTCGTGCGCGACTGGATCACGCAGAATCTCGGGCCTCTCGGACGGCTGCAGGAGGCGGGGCGCGGGGCGCAGTCGCTGCTCGGTAGCCTGGGCAAGCTGCCGGAAACGCTCAGCCGGGCCGAGCGCGTGCTCGGCCAGCTCGAGGACGCCTCGCGCCAGGGCTTTTCGCTGGACGAGCGGAGCGTGGCGGCGATCGGGCGTGCCGAAGCCCAGCGCAACCGCTGGGGCAACTGGGCGCTCTGGGTGATCGCGGCGCTGATCGCTTGGGCGGTGTTCGCGTAAGGCGTGCTACGCCGTCATGCTCGGCCTTGTGCCGAGCATCCACGTCTTGAACACCGCGCTCGACCGGCAAAGACGTGGATGGTCGGGACAAGCCCGACCATGACGCACAAAGAACGCTATCCGCAGTCCGCCTTGTCGGCCGGCATGTCGGCACCGACCATCCAGTTCGTGCCGAAGCGGTCCCGCAGCATGCCGAAGCGCGGCGACCAGAAGGTCTCGGCCATCGGCATCTGCACCGTCGCACCTTCCGACAGACCCGCGAAGATGCGTTCGGCCTCGGCGATTTCCGGCACGTTGACCGAAACCGAGACGCTGCGCATCGGGCCGTCGCTGCGATCGGGCGGTGCGTCGGAGGCCATGAGCAGCTGGCCTTCGATCTCCAGGCAGGCATGGAGGATCTTGTCCTTCCAGGCCTCCGGCACGTGCTCCTCGGCCGGCGTGCCTCTATGGTCCATCATCGCGGTCAGCTTGCCGCCGAGCACGGCCTGATAGAGCGTGAAGGCGTCGCGGCAATTGCCGTCGAACATCAGATAGGTGGAGAGCTTCATCGTCATCCCTCTGCTTTCCGACAACCGTCACGCGTTGCGGCGGTAATGGGCGGTCATGAACTCGATCCACCCGCCATTCCCGTCGGGCGTATAGGAGGACAGGATGCGGTGGCCGGGCGCGGCGATCGTCACGACGTCGCGATAGGGCATCATCGCTCCGTCGCCCGCCATGTTGGGTCCCTCTGTGTCGAGCGTCAGGATCTTGCCGCTCTCGTCCAGCGACCCATCATAGATCCATTGATGCGTCATCATCGAGCCGACGAAGCTGCCGACGAAGCGCCCCTTGGCCGGGTCGAAACCGAGCGTGATCAGCGTCTTGCCCGTCGTGCCATCCGGCATTTCGCCCTCGCCTTCACCGAGTGTCCAGAGACCGCCGAGCGAGCGTACGCTCTCCTTGCCCTTCGACTTCTGGCGGGGCTGGTCGGGGCCCATCGAGCAGTCCATTTCCGAGGTCCATTCGCCGACCAACTGCTGCAGCCAGTCGTGTTCCTTCTGCGGCTTTGCGAACATGGGCTTTCCTCTCCGTTTTTGGTCGTTTCTTGGGTTTCTTCAGACGCGACGCTCGGCTGCCGCCTTCATTGCCGCGAGGCCGGCTTCGAAATCGCCCCCTACCATCCGGTCCATGTCCATGAAGACGTGGATGATCTTGCCGAAGAACGGCGTCGGGCCGGTCATGGTCCAGACTACGTTGGTCGCCTGTCCTCGAGGCTGCAGGATGAAAGCGACGTCATTGTGAGCCTCGAAGGGCGCGATGAAATCGAGCTTCAGCGCGACCTTGGACGGCGCCGCCTCGACGATCTCCATGCTGCCGCGGCCCACATTCTTGTCTCCGTCCCAGGCGTAGCGCGCCCCGACCCCGCTTTCCGCGCCGCTGAAGCTGCGCTTCATGGCCGGGTCCTTCTTCTCCCAGGGCGACCAGGCGCCCCAGGCCTTGAAATCGGCGATCAGCGGTTGGATGCGCTCGGGCGGCGCGTTGATGGCGATCGAGCGCTGGACCTGGAAGCTGTCCGGCTTCATGGCAGCCAGGATCAATACGACCGCAATGGCCACGACGACGAGCGCGGCAAGACTCAGCAGAACCGTCTTCAGCATGTGCGTTTCCCTTACCCGCTCCGCGCAGGAGCACTGTCAGCCTCATGCATTACTTAACTTATCGGTTTAGTAAAAGGGAGCCTGCCCGGAGTCAACCCGGTGGCGGTGTCAGAGACTGGCAGTTGTCACGCGATAGGCCCGGCGGCTAAAGCTCGACCGAACGAAAGGACGCATTCGCCCATGACGTTCGAGACCGCCGCCACCCCCGCCGCCGCCGTCGACCGGCTCGAGACGCTCTATGCGCAAGCACGCAAGGCGCTGCGCGAAGATCTGCAGCGCTTCTTCGAGACGGGGCAGGCGCCGAGCGCGGAGGAGCGGACGCATTACCGCTACCCACTGCTGCGCGTGACCTATGAGCCCTCGAAGCTGCCGGCGGCGACGCGGCGCGGCTATGCCAAATTCGCGACTCCCGGAATCTATTCGACGACGGTGACGCAGCCCGCCGAGTTCCGAAGCTATCTGCTCGACCAGCTCCAGCCGCTGGTCGAGGAGTACGGCGCGACGATCGAGACCGGGATCAGTCCGCAGGAGATCCCTTATCCCTATGCGCTCGACGGCGGCGACGAACTCGGACGCGGCAAGGTCACCGCCTCCGAACTGGCGCGGCATTTCCCGACGCCGCTATTGTCCCTGGTCGGCGACGAGATCGCCGACGGCACCTTCGACATCGTCGAGGGCGAGCCGCGCCCGCTCTCGCTCTTCGACGCGGTGCGCGTCGATTATTCGCTGCGCCGGCTGGTCCACTATACCGGCACGGACTGGCGCGCCGTGCAGCCCTGGGTGCTGCTGACCAACTACCACCGCTATGTCGACCAGTTCGTGCGCCTGGCGCTGGCCGAGATCGAGGCCGGCACGGCGCTGGCGCTGGTGACGCCGGGCGGGGTCAGGATCGAACGCGACGGCATCGACGTCAGCGCCGCCGAGCGCGTGATGTCGGCGCCCTGGCACCGCTTCCAGATGCCGGCCTATCACCTGATCCGCGCGCAGGGCGAGGGCGTGACGCTGGTCAATATCGGCGTCGGGCCTTCCAACGCCAAGAATATCACCGACCATCTCGCGGTGCTCAGGCCGAATTGCTGGCTGATGGTCGGCCATTGCGGCGGGCTGCGGCAGACCCAGATCATCGGCGACTATGTGCTCGCCCATGCCTATCTCCGGCAGGACGGCATCCTCGACGACGTAGTGCCGCCCGATGTCCCGATTCCGGCGCTGGCGGAGGTGCAGGTCGCGCTCCAGCAGGCCGCCGCCGACGTCACGGGCGAGAAGGGCGAGCGGCTGAAGAACCGACTGCGGACCGGCACGGTGGTGACGCAGGACGACCGCAACTGGGAACTGCGCTGGACCAAGGAGCGCCGCCGGATCAACCTGTCGCGCGCCATCGCGGTCGACATGGAATCCGGCACCATCGCGGCGCAGGGATACAGGCTGCGTGTGCCCTATGGCACGCTGCTCTGCGTCTCCGACAAGCCTCTCCATGGCGAAATCAAGCTGCCCGGCGCGGCGAACGCCTTCTACGAGCGCGCTGTCGGCGAACATCTCAAGATCGGGCTCGCGGCGCTGGAGAAGCTCAAGGAAGCGGGCTCGACGATCCATTCGCGCAAGCTGCGGAGCTTTGACGAACCGCCGTTCCGGTGACGGCCATCGCCCCCATGACAGCCCCTCCTGCGCGATGCTAGGTAACAGGCGTCTCCGGCTCAGGAATCCCCGCCTTGTCAGCCTCGCGCTCTATCCTCCTGATCATCGGCGGCGGCATCGCCGCCTATAAGTGCCTGGAGCTGATCCGCCGGCTCAAGGATCGCGGGATCGTCACGCGGGCGATCCTGACCAAGGCCGGCGAGGAATTCGTCACCCCGCTTTCGGTCGGGACGCTGTGCGGCGAACGCTGCTTCACCGATCTGTTCTCGCTGACCGATGAGGCCGATATCGGCCATATCGCACTGTCGCGCTCGACCGACCTGCTCGTCGTGGCGCCTGCCACCGCGGACCTGATCGCGAAGATGGCGACCGGCCTCGCCAACGACCTCGCCTCGACTGCGCTGCTCGCCACCGACAAGCGCATCCTGATCGCGCCTGCGATGAACCCGCGGATGTGGCAGCATCCGGCGACGCGACGGAACATGGCGCAGCTCGAGAAGGACGGCGTGCTCGTGGTCGGCCCCAATTCCGGCGCCATGGCCGAGCGCGGCGAGAACGGGCCAGGCCGCATGGCTGAGCCGGCGGAGATCCTGGCGGCGATCGAGCTCGCCTTGGCCGGCGAGGTGACGCCGCAGCAGCGCGCCATCGGCTTCCTCGGCCGCCTTCCAGGCGGAGCCGCAAGTGCGCCCGGCCCGCTCGCTGGCCGGCATGTGCTGGTGACCTCGGGCCCGACGCATGAGGCGATCGACCCCGTCCGCTACATCGCCAACCGCTCCTCCGGCAAGCAGGGTCACGCCATCGCCGCCGCCGCCGCGGCGGCCGGAGCGCGGGTGACGCTGGTCTCGGGCCCGGTCGCCCTGCCCGATCCCGCCGGCGTCGAAACGATCCATGTCGAATCCGCACGCGAGATGCTGGCGGCCGTCGAAACCGCTCTGCCGGCCACGATCGCGATCTTCGCCGCCGCCGTCGCCGACTGGCGCGTCGCGGATGAGGCGCCCGAGAAGATGAAGAAGGATGGAGGAGCCCTGCCGCCGCTCGCCCTCGTCGAGAACCCCGATATCCTCGCCACCATCGCGCATCGGCAGAGCGGCCGGCCCGATCTCGTCGTGGGCTTCGCCGCCGAAACCGAGAACGTCGTCGCCTATGCGCAGGCGAAGCTCGCCAAAAAGGGCTGCGACCTGATCGTCGCCAATGATGTCGGCGGCACAGGGGTGATGGGCGGCGATGCCAACACGGTGCATCTGGTGACGCCCGAGGGCGTGGAAAGCTGGCCTACGCTCGCCAAGCAAGAGGTCGCGACCCGTCTCATAACCCATATCGCGCGGCTCGTCGCCGGCCGGGTCGGGGCGTGAACGCATGGTGACGGTTCCCGTATGTCGCGTCGGGCATGGCGTCGATCTGCCCTTGCCGGCCTATGAGACAAGAGGCGCCGCAGGCCTGGATCTGCGTGCGGCGCTGCCAAAGCACGGCGCGCTGATCGTCGCGCCCGGTGAACGCATCGCCGTCCCCACAGGGCTGACGGTGCAGCTGCCGGCCGGGTTCGAGGCACAGGTGCGGCCGCGTTCAGGGCTTGCGTTCAGACACGGCATTACGGTGCTCAATTCGCCGGGGACCGTAGACAGCGACTTCCGCGGCGAGATCACTGTCATCCTGATTAATCTGGGCCAGGAGCCATTTACGATCGCAGGTGGCGACCGCATCGCACAATTGGTGATTGCCCCTGTGGCGCAGGCCCTGCTGCAAGAGGTCGACCTTCTCGACGAAACCGCGCGCGGCGCGGGAGCTTTCGGCTCTACCGGGGTCAGTGGCGGCGTGGCCCTCGGCAAGGACGGCTTGCCATGATCCTACTGTCCCGCCGCAGTCAGCTCGCCATCGCAGCGGTGGTCGACATCGCCCTGCATGCCCGCCCGTCGCCGGTCGCGGCCAAGCTTCTGGCGGCGCGACACGACCTGCCGCCGCGTCATCTCGAGACCCTGCTGCAGGCGCTGGTCAGGGTCGGCATCCTCAAGGGCGTGCGCGGTCCCAGGGGCGGTTACGAGCTGGCCCGGGAGCGCCGCCGGATCACTGCCGGCGACATCGCACGTGCCGCGATGCAGGAGGCCGGGGACGAGGCACTCGGTCCGACGCCGCATTCGCGCCTCATCGATGATGTGATCGGGCCGGAGGTGATGCGCGCCTCGCAAGCGTTCCTCGCGGCGCTGGACGAGATCACCGTCGAGGAACTCTGCCGCCGCGCGCAGGACGAGGCCGTCTTTGGGGCGCCCAATGCCGACGTTGATTTCACGATATAGGATGTGATTTATTCGAATTTATCGACACGAGATGTGAATTGAACTAGCCTGCTCTCCCAACCGACGGTTCGAACCGACGCATCAAGGAGCATTCCATGACCGAGGCAGCGCGCAATCTCGAAACCGCACCGGCGAAGGCGCCCGGGCGCGGCCGGATCTACGAATCGATCACCGACACCATCGGCGATACGCCGCTGGTCAAGCTTCACCGCCTGCCCGCCGAGCGCGGCGTCAAGGCGACGATCCTGGCCAAGCTCGAATTCTTCAACCCGATCTCCAGCGTCAAGGACCGTATCGGCGTCAACATGATCGACGCGCTGGAGGCCTCGGGCGCCCTGAAGCCCGGCGGCACGCTGATCGAGCCGACCTCGGGCAATACCGGCATCGCACTGGCTTTCGTGGCGGCCGCGCGCGGCTATCGGCTGATCCTGGTCATGCCGGAGACGATGTCGCTGGAGCGCCGCAAGATGCTGGCGCTGCTCGGCGCCGAACTCGTGCTGACGCCGGGCCCCGGCGGCATGCGCGGCGCCGTCGCCAAGGCCGAGGAGCTGAAGAACGAGATCGCCGGCGCGATCATCCCGCAGCAGTTCGAAAACCCGCACAATCCCGAGATCCACCGCAAGACCACCGCTGAGGAAATCTGGAACGATACCGACGGCAAGGTCGACATCTTCATCTCCGGCGTCGGCACCGGCGGCACGATCACCGGCGTCGGCCAGGTCCTGAAGGCCAGGAAACCCGGCGTGAAGATCATCGCGGTCGAGCCGGAGGATTCGCCAGTGCTGTCGGGCGGTGCGCCCGGCCCCCACAAGATCCAGGGCATCGGCGCCGGCTTCGTGCCGGGCATCCTCGACCGCACGGTGATCGACGAGGTCGTCACCGTCGGCAACCAGACCTCCTTCGAGACCTCGCGGGCGCTGGCGAAGAAGGAAGGCATTCCCGCCGGCATCTCGTCGGGCGCGGCGATCGCGGCGGCGCTGGAAGTCGGGGCGCGGCCGGAGAATGCCGGCAAGACGATCGTTGTGATCATCCCCTCCTTCGCCGAGCGCTACATCTCAAGCGCCCTCTTCGAAGGGCTCTGAAACCGGCTTCAAGAGCCGATGATCGGATAAGAAAAAGGCCCGGTCTCCGACTGGGTCTTTGTCTTTGGCCGTCATGTTCGCATTCAATCCCGCTTGGGGAAGATCAGCGTCGCGCAAGTGCCGGGGCGGCTCGATGACGGATCGAGCGGGGCCGATATCATCGTCGCCTGCATGCTCCTGAGCAGACTCGCGATCACCGTCTGCCCGAGGCCCTTGGCCTCGACCGTCTCGGGCATTCCCACTCCGTCATCCTCGACTGAGAGCGCCAATGCCGGCTCGCCGTCCTGCGTCGTCTCGGCGAAACGGATGACGATCTTGCCCGCCATCCCATCGGGAAAGGCGTGCTTGATGGCGTTCGTCACCAGCTCGTTGACGATGACGACATAGGAGACGGCGTCGCGGCCGGGCAGCCGGATCGCATCCATGGCCAGCGCGACCTCGATCGGCCGGCCCTCGGCGGCCTTGCCGATCTCGGCCAGCAGATCCTCCATATAGGGTCTGGCGTCGATCTCGTCGGTGTCGAGGTCGAGGCGCAGACGGCGCTGGCCGGCGGCGATCGCCTGGATGCGCGATTGGGCCTGCTGGAGCGCAGCTCGCACGGCAGGCTCGCGGCTCTGGCGGCTCTGCACGTTGAGCAGCGCGGAAACCATGGCGAGGTTGTTGCCGACCCGGTGATTGACGTCGCGAAGCAAAGCTTCGATGCGCAGGCGCTCATTCTCGAGTTCCTGCGTCCGTTCGCCGACGATCTGCTCGAGCTCGGCATTGCTTTCCGCAAGCGAGATGCTGCGGCGCTGGCGGGTGCGCAATTGCTGCCGCGCGGCGAAGGCGAGGCCCGCCAAAGCCACGACGATGCCGACGCTCGCCCACAGGCGCCGCCGCTCCTCGTTGCGGTTGAGCGAGACCAATCGAATGTTCTCGGCCAGTTGGATCTGCTGGACGCCGTCGCGCAGGGCATCCATGGCGCCGATGCCCTTGCCCTCGCGCATCACGGCGAGCGCCGCGCCCTGGCGGCCGTCGCGCGCGAGGCCGACCGTCGCGTCGAGTTCCTCGAGCTTGCGCTCGACATGCTCCCGCAGGCCGGCAA
Source organism: Allobosea sp. GW822-FHT03F07 (assembly GCF_058801345.1). Taxonomy (NCBI): domain Bacteria; kingdom Pseudomonadati; phylum Pseudomonadota; class Alphaproteobacteria; order Hyphomicrobiales; family Alloboseaceae; genus Allobosea; species Allobosea sp. GW822-FHT03F07. The sequence continues at coordinate 91,221 of NZ_JBXAND010000011.1, read as the reverse complement.
CACGCTGCTTCTGCAACGGATCGTTCTCGACGAGCCGCTCGAGCGCCTCCAGCGCCGGAACAGCAGCGCTGCGGCCGTTCGTGAAGGGCACGAGATAGCTCGCGGTCCCGGTCAGCATGTAGCCGCGCTGCCCCGTCTCGGCGTCGCGCAGATGGCCGAGGAAACGCTCGGCGCTCTCGCGGATGGCGACGGCGCGGGAGACGCGCTCGGCGGCCTTCTGCGCCTGCAGATTGATCCAGGCCGCCAGCAGCACGGCCACCGCGACGACGCCGATCGCGATGATCGTGACCGTCGCCGAGCGAAGGCGCGCCCGGAGGGCCGGAATCATCGGAATCAGAAAGCGGGAGCGAGGCCTCACCTGAACAGACATGGACACCGTGTTACAGGACGGCAGCCATAATCCCTATGTGAAAAGACAGGTGAAGCGCGTTGGCGGCCGGCATGTGTCGGAACCCGCTCATGCGTCGCTCTCGTCGTCGTCGGCCTCCCCGCCCGTGAAGAACTGCCGGCCGAGCAATGCACCGAGCACGACGACACCGCCGAGCGCGGCGATCTTCCAGCCCTTGCGCGACCCGAGGCCTGCGCCCACCAGCTTGGCGGCGATGGGCGCGGCCACGAGCGCGGTGGCTGCGAGGGGCCTGGCCGGGCGGCGGCGATTCTTGACGTAAAGCCCCGTGCCAAATGCCAGCAGCGCGGCGACCAGCAGCCCGCCGGCAACAAACAGGCTCGCCTCCGCCGTGCCGTAGCGTAACGCCAGGACCGTGTGCAGCGCGCTCAGCGCGTAGCCGCCGGCACAGAGCACCAGCAGCGTTGCGAGCCCGAACAAGGCATAGACGACGACGTTTCGCCTGACTGCACCGGAGATCTCCGATGCGAGGAAGGCTCCGATTCCCCCCAGCATCGGCTCAGCGCGCCGACAGGAAGCCGACGAACAGGCCGACAGCGGCCGCTAGGCCCAGCGCCCGCAAAGGCCGCTCGCGGATTTCCTCCTCGATCAGGCGCTGGAGGTCGGTTGCCTGCTCCTTGGCGACATCGACCATGCGGTCCGTATCGACACCGACCGAGCGCAGACGCTCGCTGACGGTCGCCACCAGATCCTCGGCGCCCCTCGTCAGGCTGTCTTCGATCGCGCCGGCTTCGCGCTTGACCGAGGCGGCGGTCCGGCGGGCCTCGGCGGCGATGGTCTCGCCGCCGGCGACGGCCTCATCCTTGGCGCGCTTGACGGAAGCCGCGGCCTGACGCTTCGCGGAAGTGGTGGTGGTAGCCATGTCGCTTGTCCCATCCCTTGCGTGGATCGAAATCGGTTGAACGGACTTCTGAGAAATCTTTGCCCGCGCCCGACAGCGGTCCGGGCGGGCTTAAAGGGCAACGCATGCGGGCCGTGCGGGTTCCTTGCCGCTGCTCAGGCGGCCTTCGCCTGAGTCTGTTCGTCACTCTGCTCCTCGGCCTGCGCCGCGCGATAGCGGGCGAATTCCTCCTGAGCCACCATGGCGACCAGCAGGATCGGAGTCGAGAGGACCGCGCCGACCGGACCCCAGAGCCAGAGCCAGAAGATGAAGCCGATGAAGACGAGGAAGGGCGAGACCGTGAGCTTGCTGCCGACGAAGACCGGCGTGACCGCATTACCCTCGATCAGATGCAGCACGAAATAGGCGGCCGCCGGCCAGAGAGCCGTGACGAGGAAGGGGGCGTCGATGAGCGCCGCGATGAAAAGCATCGCAGTGACGATGATCGGCCCGATGAAGGCGAGGTAGTTGAGGAGGAAGGCGAGCGCGCCCCAGAAGATCGGGAAGGGCAGCCCGGCTAGCCAGGCGATCGCCATGGTCAGCAAGCCCATGCCGAGATTGATCAGCGTCACCAGCCCGAAATAGCGCGCGACACGCGTCTCGATCTCCTGGAAGAACGAACCAGCCGATTTTCGCGCGCCGCGGCCGAGGCACAGGCGCAAGGCGCGAGCCTTCATATGGCGCCGCGTCGCCAGCCAGAAATAGACCGTGGCGACGAAGATCAGCAGGCCTCCGGCGGCGGTCGAGGAGGTCATCGCGATGTCGACGAGCGGGTTGCCCTGCGAGACGCTGAGCTCGGCGCCGTTCTTGCCCATCATCGCGCCGATCGCCTTCTTGGCCTCGTCCATAGCGACGAAAACGCCCGCCAGCTTGGCCTTGGCCGCCGCCATCATCCCCGGCGCCTGATCGATCCAGCCGGCCATCGGAACCGCCAGGACCGTGACCGCTGTCAGGATGAGGGCAAGGAACAGCAGGACGATCATCGCCGCCGCGAGATGCTGCGGCACGTTGCGGCGAACCAGCCAATCCACCGCCGGTCCGAGAACGAGCCCGAAGATGATCCCGGCCGTGATCGGCAACGCGATGACCTTGGTCAGGTAGAGCGTCGCCGTCGCGAGGATGACGAAGATGCCGACGATCGCGTAGCGCAGGATGAGGTCATGCTCGTAGGGCGTGACGTCGGCGTCGAGTTCCTCGACCTCCGGTTCCGCCATGTAGCGCGGAAAGGGCTTCCAGGCGGATGAATTGAGCATGGCTTCGGTTCCAACGCGCGCGAACCGCGCCCCCCGGCGCGTCTGCCAGGACAACGTTGGGCTATCGGCGAAGGTTCCGCCCGGGCCGACTTCCCCTCAATGGGCCTCGTCCCAGTTCCCGGCGGCGCGCGCTTCCACCGCCAGCGGAACCCGGAGCTGGACGGCCGGGTGCGGCGCCTCGACCATGACCTTCTCGATCACAGGCAGCGCGGCCTCGACCTGGTCGTCCGGCACCTCGAAGACCAGTTCGTCATGGACCTGCAGGAGCATGCGGACGTCGAGCCTGGCCGCCGCCAGCGCGTCCTCCATGCGGATCATGGCGCGGCGGATGATGTCGGCGGCCGAGCCCTGGATCGGCGCGTTGATCGCCTGGCGCTCGACGAAGGCGCGTTCGGACGGGTTCTTCGAGGCGACCGCCGGGAAATGGCAGATGCGCCCGAAGATCGTCTCGACATGGCCGTTGGCGCGCACGAAGGTCTTGGTCTGGTCCATGTAGTCGCGGATGCCGGGGAAGCGCTCGAAATATTTGCGGATATAGGCGCTGGCCTCCTCGCGGCCGATGCCGAGCTGGTTCGCAAGCCCGAAGGCGGAGATGCCGTAGATAATCCCGAAATTGATCGCCTTGGCACGGCGGCGGACCTCGCTCGGCATACCCGCGACCGGCACGCCGAACATCTCGGACGCGGTCATCGCATGGATGTCGACGCCATCGGCGAAGGCCTGCCGGAGCTGCGGGATCTCGGCGATATGGGCGAGCAGGCGCAGTTCGATCTGGCTGTAATCGGCCGAGACCAGCTTGTAGCCCTTCTCCGGGATGAAGGCCGTCCTGATCTTGCGGCCGGCCTCCGTACGGATCGGGATGTTCTGCAGGTTCGGCTCGGAGGAGGAGAGTCGCCCCGTCGTGGTGGCCGCCAGAGCATAGGAAGTGTGAACGCGGTTGGTCTCGGGGTTCACATAGGCCGGCAGCGAGTCGGTATAGGTCGATTTCAGCTTGGCGAGCTGGCGCCAGTCCAGGATCTTCGAAGGCAGCGGATGGCCCTTCTCGGCCAGATCCTCGAGCACGCCGGCCCCGGTCGCCCATTGCCCGGTCGCGGTCTTCTTGGCGCCTTCGAGACCCATCTTGCCGAACAGGATGTCGCCGAGCTGCTTGGGGCTGCCGATCGTGAACTTCTCGCCGGCGACCTCGTAGATCTCGTCCTCCAGCCGGGCCAGCGACTGGGCGAACTCGCCGGAGAGCCGTGACAGGATCTGCCGGTCGATGGCAATGCCGCGCGCCTCCATGCGGGCGAGCACGCCGACCAGCGGACGCTCCAGCGTCTCGTAGACCGTCGTCCTGCCCTCGGCGGCCAGGCGCGGCCTGAGCACCTGCCAGAGCCGCAAGGTCACGTCGGCATCCTCGGCGGCGTAATCCGTCGCCTTGTCGAGCGCGACCTTGTCGAAGCTCACCTGCGCCTTGCCGGTGCCCGCGACCTGCCCGAAGGTGATCGTCTCGTGGCCGAGATGCAGCTCGGAGAGCTTGTCCATGCCATGGCTGTTGTTGCCGGCATCGAGCGCATAGGAGATCAGCATCGTGTCGTCGATCGGCGTGACCTCGATGCCGTAGCGCTTCAGCAGGACGAGATCGTATTTGAGGTTCTGGCCGATCTTCAGCACGCCGGGGTCGGCGAGCAGGGGCTTCAGCGCCGCCAGCGCCTCGGCCAGGAGAATCTGGCCCTCGACCATGCCGCCACCGAAGAGATCGCTGCCGCCACGATGCTGCAACGGGATGTAGCAGGCTTTGCCCGGCGCGACCGCCAGCGAGATGCCGACGAGATCGGCCTGCATCGGGTCGATGGCGCTGGTCTCGGTGTCGATCGCAAGCTGGCCGGCCTCATAGGCTGAAGCGATCCAGCGCTTCAGCGCATCGAGGTCGCGGACGCATTCATAGGACGTGAGATCGATCTTCTGGCCGAGTGCCGCATTCTTGCGGGCGGCCGCGAGATCGGCTGGCTTCAGCCAGCCATCGGCACTGGGCGCCGCCGCAGGCTGCGTGACCGGCGCACTCGCCGCTTCCGACAGCGAGGGCTGCGCTTCGCCTGCCTCAACGCCGGCATAGAGCGCCTTGAGCTCGGCGGCGCGGCTGCCGCCCGGCGCCAGCGCCGCGTCGGCATCGATCGCCGCGACATCGGCCTCATAAGCTTCGCCGACGCGCTTGGTGATGGTGGTGAACTCCATCGCCTTGAGGAAGGCGACGAGCCTGACCGGATCGGGCTGACCGAGCGTGAGGTCCGCCAGCGGCGTCTCGACCTTCACGTCGTCGACCAGCGTGACGAGCTTGTGGGAGATGCGGACCTTCTCGACCACGTCCGGATTGGTCAGCGTCTCCCTGCGCTTCGGCTGTTTGATCTCGCCCGCGCGGGCCAGCAGTGTTTCGAGATCGCCATACTCGCCGATGAGCTGGGCCGCCGTCTTGATGCCGATGCCGGGGGCTCCGGGCACGTTGTCGGTGGCGTCGCCGGCCAGCGCCTGCACATCGGTGACCTTGTCCGGCATTACGCCGAAATACTCGACCACTTCTGGCTCGCCGATGCGGCGCTCGGCGCGGAAGCCGGCGCCCTTCTTTTGGTCGCCGGAGGCCGGATCGTACATCGCCACGCCCGGTCGGACGAGCTGCATCAGATCCTTGTCGGCGGAGACGATCAGCACGTCTGCACCCGCCTCGCGCGCCTGCCTGGCATAGGTCGCGATCAGGTCGTCGGCCTCATAGACATCCTGCTCCACCGGCAGCAGCCCGAAGGCGCGCACCGCCTCGCGCATCAGGGGGAATTGCGGGATCAAATCCGGCGGCGGATCGGAGCGGTTGCCCTTGTAGGCCGGGTAGATCGCCTTGCGGAACGAGTTCTCCGACTTGTCGAAGACGATGGCCAGATGGGTCGGCCTGACGCCGAGCACGCCCTCGCGCACGAACTGGAACAGCTTCGTCGCGAACAGCCGGACCGCGCCCGAGGGCAAACCGTCCGAGCGGGCATTGTATTTCCGGTCCTGGTTGATCGACTGGAAATAGGCCCGGAAGATGAAGTTCGAGCCGTCGACCAGGAAGAGATGGTCGCCAGGCTTCAGGTCGGGTGCGGTGGTCGTCCGGGCTGTCTCGCTCATGGCGCGGACCATAAGCGGGCCGCGCAAGGCGGTCCATCGGGTCAAGCCTGTGATTCGCAAGAAGCTGTCAGGAGTGGCGGGCGCCGGCTTGAATCGCGTCGACCTGCTCGCCCTTGTAGCGAGCATCCGCGTCCTGAACGCGGTTCTCGCCAAAGGAAGGCGTGGATGGTCGGGACAGGCCCGACCATGACGGCAATGCCAGTAGTTTGGATTACTTCGTGATCGCGTCGATTTCGGCCAGTTCCTCGGCCGTCAGCGCCCATTCGGCCGCCTTGACGTTGGCCGCGATCTGCTCGGGTTTGGTGGCGCCAGCGATCACGCTCGACACCACCGGCTGGGCCGCCAGCCACGAGAAGGCGAGCTCGACCAGCGTCTTCCCGCGCGCCTCGACGAAGGCCGTGAGCCTCTCGATCTTCGTCCAGTTCTCGTCGCTGAAGATCTGGCCGGCGCGCTCCGGCAGCTTGGTCAGGCGGGCACCATCCGGCATCGGGGCGTTGCGCTTGTATTTTCCTGTCAGCGCGCCGTTGGCGAGCGGGAAATAGGGCAGCAATCCCATGCCGAAATGGCTGATCGCGGGGATCAGGTCCGCCTCGGCGCCACGCTTGAGCAGGCTGTATTCGTCCTGCGCCGAGGCGAAGCCACCGATCCCGAGATCGCGCGCCGTCCATTGCGCATCGGCGATCTGCCAGCCGGGCATGTTGGAGCAGCCGATATAGCGGACCTTGCCCTGCCGGACGAGATCCTCGAGCGCGCGCAAGGTCTCGTCGATCGGGGTCAGCGGGTCGGGCTTGTGGAACTGGTAGAGGTCGATCCAGTCGGTCTTCAGCCGCGTCAGCGATTCCTCGACCGCGCTCATGATGTAGCGGCGCGAGCCGCCCTCGCCGCCATGGAACATCCTCATGCCGAACTTCGAGGCGAGCACAATGTCCTTCCGGCGCGCTCCGAGAAACCGGCCGAGCGCTATCTCGGACCCGGCCTTCTCCCCATAGATGTCGGCGGTGTCGAACAGGGTGATGCCGTTCTCAATCGCGGCGTCGATGACCTTGGCGGCTGCCTCGTCGTCGATGCGACCCCCGAAATTGTTGCAGCCGAGACCGACGAGCGAAACACGCAGGCCCGAGCGGCCGAGATTGCGGAACTGCATGGAGGTGGTCCTTGTTCGGAAGGGCCACAAAGGATCAGAGGCGAGCCGGTGCCGCAACTGCGGCACCGGCGGGCCAAGCTTGCGCCCCGTGCAGGGCGTGCCGGCTTTCAGTGCGAGAGCAGGCAGCAGACCGGCGTGGTCTCGATCAGATCCTGGGTCACGCCGCCGAATATCCATTCGCGCATGCGGCTATGGCCATAGGCGCCGGCCACGATCAGGTCCGCGCTCTGCTGCCGCACCTGCTCCGTGATTTCGTCGACGACATATTCGCCGCGGTCGGGCCGCTCGACGGCGCGGGCGGCAATGCCGTGCTGCGCGAGATAGCCGCAGACCTCAGGCGCCGCATGGTCGGCCGCATCGGCCCCGACGGTCAGCACGCTGACCATCTCGGCGCGGACCAGGAAGGGCAGCGCGTCCCGGACGGCGCGACGGGCCTCGCGCGTATCCTTCCAGGCTACGACGACGCTCTTCGCCGCCAGCCTCTCAACCCCGGGTGGGACCACGAGGATCGGCCGGCCGAGTTCCATGACCACGTCGCCTGGAGCGACGCCCATCCGGCCCAGAGCTTCGTCATCCGGACCCTGCCGGGAGACAACGACCAGATCGGCGGCGCGTGCCTGCGTCAGCGCGAGGCTGCGCGGCTGCTCGATGGCGCAGCGCCAATCCGCGTCCACTCCGTCCGCAACCCGGCGGAAGAGGGCCTCGGCCTTGGCGAGATCCTCGAGAACGACGCCGCGCGCATTCTCGACAAGGACGGCGTCGACGATGCCCGCCCCATCGCCGAAATAGGGTAGTTCGATCTGGTCGCCGCCGGTGCCTATCAGGCGGCAGGACAGGTCCCGGGCCAGGCGGGCGGCAAAGCGGATCGTCGCCTCCGCCCCCGCGCCGAGATGAACCGGGACCAGGAGGCCGCCATAGCGCAGTGTCTCGGCAGAACGGGTGATCGGCATGGCATTGTCTCCGTCAGGCGATGGGCGGCTGCGAGCGGCTCAACGGGCGCCGGCCGGCTGGGATTTGCCGGCCGGGCGGATGGCGACGACCTTGTAGGGCTGGAAATCGCCGTCCTGCTCGCGAATGGAGACATATTCGCCGACGGTGAAGCGGTGGCGGTCCAGCTTGTAGCCGACCTCGTCATCGTCGAAGGACGCCTCGTCATAGTCGATACCCCAGCTTGCCCCGCCATCGCCGCCGGCCCGGTGCAGGAGCCAGCCATGGCGATCGGGCTCGCCAGGTCGGAAGCGCCGGACCCGGCATTTCTCGCGCTCCTCATGCCATTCGCCAGCGACGAGGCGGCCCTCGGCATCGAGCGGCGCGGTGATTTCGTAACCGTCCTGGCTGCTGCCTTCAGGATGCGAAGCGGTGCGGCCGAGATGCAGTGAAATGCGCTGGAGCATGTAGGCTCCCTCCTGAACAACGTCCTTGGACACATTCTTCCACCGATCCGCGACAGACAGATTGATCCAGCGCAAGATGGCGGCGGCGTCTTCGGGCACACTCGGGACGCAGAATTTACACCGGGAGTTGCGCCATGCTCAAATCAATCAAGAGCGTTCTCATCGCCTTCACCGAGGAGGGCCGCGGCGAGAAGAGTTCCGCGCTCGCCTATGCGCTGTCATTGTCGCAGCAGGCCAAGGCGCACCTGACGCTGCAGGCCGCCTCGATGCGCTATGCCATTCCGGCCTCGCTGGTCGGCGCGTTCGGGGCTGAACTCGTCAGCACCGAGAACCGCCGAATCCAGGCCCTCGCCGAGGCCTTCGCCGAGACGGCGAAGGACCGGGCCGATCTCGCCGGCGTCACCTGCACGGTCGAGACCCCGACGCTCGTCTACGCCAATCTCTGCGATCGGCTGCTGGCCTATGCGCGTGTCCACGATCTCAGCATCCTCGACATGGAGAAGGACGCCGTGCAGCGTGATCGCGGGCTGATCGAGGCCGCGCTGTTCGAGAGCGGCCGTCCGGTACTGATCGTCCCGCCGGGCTGCGAGACTTTCTCGGCGAAGCGGATCCTGATCGCCTGGGACGGCGGTGCCTCCGCAGCTCGGGCTGTGGGCGACGCCATGCCCTTCCTGGCCGAGGCCGCCGAGGTCGAGATCCTCTCCGTCAGCGGCGAGAAGGACCTGTCGACGACGATCGCGGGCGCGGACCTCGCGCCACATCTCGCCCGGCACGGCATCAAGGTCACGGTCCGTAATGTCGCGCTCACGCAGCCGGATGTCGCCAGCGAGATCGGGCAGGCCGCGAAGGCCTTCGGTGCGGATCTCGTCGTCTGCGGCGCCTACAAGCATTCGCGCCTGCGCGAATGGTTGCTCGGCGGCGTGACGCAGTCGCTGCTCAAGGACTGCACGCTACCGACCCTGATGAGCCACTGACGGGAGCCCGGGCGCAAACGAAAAGGGCGAGCCTCGCGGCTCGCCCTTTCCCGATCCTGCCGGAAGAGCCCGATCAGGCCACTTCCTGCTTCATCTTCTGCGAGCGCTTGCGCTCGTTGGGATCGAGCACGGCCTTGCGTAGGCGGATCGACTTCGGGGTGACCTCGACGAGCTCGTCGTCGTCGATCCAGGCCAGCGAACGCTCCAGCGTCATGCGGATCGGCGGGGTCAGGCGCACCGCCTCGTCCTTCGACGTCGTGCGGATGTTGGTGAGCTTCTTGCCCTTGAGCACGTTCACCTCGAGATCGTTCTCGCGGGTATGCTCGCCGACGATCATGCCCTGATAGACCTTCCAGCCGGGCTCGATCATCATCGGGCCGCGATCCTCGAGGTTCCAGAGCGCGTAGGCGACAGCCTCGCCGGTCTCCATCGCGATCAGCACGCCGTTGCGGCGGCCGCCGATCTCGCCCTTGTAGGGCAGGTAGTCATGGAACAGCCGGTTCATGATCGCGGTGCCGCGCGTGTCGGTCAGGAGCTCACCCTGATAGCCGATCAGGCCACGCGTCGGCGCATGGAACATCAGGCGCAGGCGGTTGCCGCCGGAAGGACGCATCTCCAGCATGTCGGCCTTGCGCTCGGACATCTTCTGCACGACGACGCCGGAATGCTCCTCGTCGACGTCGATGATGACCTCCTCGATCGGCTCCAGGAGCTGGCCCGACTCGTCGCGCTTCAGCACGACGCGCGGCCGCGAGACGCCGAGTTCGAAGCCCTCGCGGCGCATCGTCTCGATCAGGATGGCGAGCTGCAATTCGCCGCGGCCGGAGACGATGTAGCTGTCCTTGTCGGAGGCTTCCTCGATCTTCAGCGCGACATTGCCCTCGGCCTCCTTGAACAGGCGGTCGCGGATGACGCGGGTCGTGACCTTGTCGCCCTCGGTGCCGGCGAGCGGCGAATCATTGACCATGAAGGTCATCGACACCGTCGGCGGATCGATCGGCTGAGCCTCGATCGGATCGGTGACGACGGGGTCGCAGAAGGTGTCGGCGACGGACCCCTTCACGAGGCCCGCGATCGAGACGATATCGCCGGCGACGGCTTCCTCGATCGGCTGGCGCTCGAGGCCGCGGAAGGCGAGGATCTTGGTGATACGGCCGGTCTCGACCGTCGAGCCGTCGCCCGAAAGCACCTTGATGGTCTGATTCGGCTTGGCCGAGCCCGAGGTGACGCGACCGGTGATGATGCGGCCGAGATAGGGGTTGGCCTCGAGCAGCGTCCCGATCATGCGGAACGGGCCTTCCTCGACCTTCGGCTCCGGCACGTGGGAGAGGATGAGGTCGTACATCGGCGCCAGGCCCTGATCCTGCGGACCGGCCGGGTCATGCGCCATCCAACCCTGCTTGCCCGAACCGTAGAGGATCGGGAAATCGAGCTGCTCGTCGGTCGCGTCGAGGGCGGCGAAGAGGTCGAAGACCTCGTTGATCACCTCCTGGACGCGGGCGTCGGGCTTGTCGACCTTGTTGATCGCCACGATCGGCTTGAGGCCGAGCTTCAGCGCCTTGGAGACCACGAACTTGGTCTGCGGCATCGGGCCTTCAGCCGCGTCGACCAGCACGATGGCCGAGTCCACCATGTTGAGGATGCGCTCGACCTCGCCGCCGAAATCGGCGTGGCCGGGGGTGTCGACGATGTTGATGCGGGTGTCCTTCCAGACGACCGAGGTCGCCTTGGCCAGGATGGTGATGCCGCGCTCCTTCTCGAGGTCGTTGGAGTCCATCACGCGCTCGATGACGCGCTGGTTGTCGCGATAGGTGCCCGACTGCTGCAGCAGCTTGTCGACGAGCGTGGTCTTGCCGTGGTCGACGTGGGCGATGATGGCGATATTGCGCATGGACATGCGGGCAGGGCCTTTTTCATGGCCACAAGCCGGCGAGGATCGAAGCCCCGTCGGCGCAGCCCTAGTTTCGAGAATCTGGATTTCGCTGCGCCGCACATAAACCCTGGCGACCGTTTCGGCAACCATGACGGTCGATTTTGCCTGCCGCAGGGTGAACGGGCTGCTCCGGCCGCGGTGCGGCCGACCGGCCAGGACGGGCACCGGAAAAGGGCAGCTGGCGCGCTACCCCGCCGAAGTCCGGCCGATGCCGTCAGATCTGCGCCGTCGTGGCCCTGATCTTCGCTTCGACGACGGCGCGGCTGACCTGATCGAAGACCAGGCGGTAGGCGGCGATGGCGGAAGAATCGAGATCGCCCTGGCCGAAATCGCCGAGCACCTCCAGCAGGATCGCGTCGGCCTCGGCCCGGTAGAGATCAAGCGTCTCGATATCCGACGTGCTGCGGATCCTGGGCAGGAGCGCGAGCAGGCGGTCGAGCCCCATCATCGCCCGCTTGCGCCGCGCGGCGCTCTCGCGGCCGAGCAGGCCGGCGGCGCCCGTGCCCAGCAGCGAAACCGCCATCACGCCCAGATAGAACCAGTCGCCATAGCGCTCGAAGAAGGTCTTCTGCTCGCCGTCGATGAAGGCGGCGGCGCCCGCATGAACGGGCAACGGCGCATCCTTGTCGGTCGCCGGCGCCTCCAGCCCCTGAATCTGCGGCAGTTCCGCCGCGAGCGTCACGCGCAACCCGAGCAGGGAGCTCACCAGGTTGGCGACGACGTCCTCGTCAAGATCCTGCGAAGCCACGAGCCGGGAGGTGATCGCGATCGTCGGCAGGTTCTCGGCGGGGCGGGGTGGATCGCCCCCGAGCGCGCCCCTGACGATCTCGCCGGTCTCGATGGCCCGGACCCGTGCCGAAAGGGCATCGGCCTCGCGGATCGGGATCAGCACGGGATCCTCGCCCCAGGCCGAACGCAGGCGGCCGGAGCCGTCGCCGCTGGCGCGGGCACCGACGGCGGTGATCGAGAAGAAGGCGTCGATCCGCCGCTCCTTCGCAGCCGGGACGATCTCGTCCGGCGTCAGGCCAACGATCGTCACGTCATCGGGATTGACCTCGTACTGCGCCAGCACCAGCTTCAGCAGCGCGATATTGCCGGCGGGATTGCGTACGACGCCGACCTTGCGGCCGCGCAGATCGGCAATGCGGCCGATCGCGCTCTCCTTGTCGGTGATCAGGAAGGGGAAGGAGCGGCGCGTGATCAAGGCCGTGTCGGCATTGGCCGGCAGCGCGATGTCGGGACGGACGATCGCGAGTTCGGCGTCGCCGCCGTCGACCTTCCGGGCGCTTTCCTCCGAACCCTCGGTGAGAATGAGCCGCAGCCGGATCTGCGACTTCTCGCGGTTCAGGCCCTGCACGAAACCCGCGGCCATGCGGGCATCCTCGGAACCGAGCGGTCCGACGGCAAGACGCAGCGTCCTGGGTTGGCTCAAGGCATAGAAGACGCCCGCGGTGATGCCGGACATCGCCAGCAGAGCCGCCAGCACCGTAAACCCGCGTCGCCCCCTGCCGAACAATCTGGTCCGCCCGTTCTGCCGTCGCTCTGGCCCGTCGCCTCGACGCGATCAGCATTGCTTCGTCCGCCATCATGTCGCAAGTGCGGCGCCGATCAGCTTCGTGCCAAAACGCCCTGCTGCGTGCTAAGGCGAGACCATGTCAGGATCGAACTCTTCCCTCGCGATCAAGATCTGCGGCCTGTCGACGCCGGAGACGCTGCGCGCCGCGCTCGATGCGGGCGCCGATATGATCGGCCTCGTCTTCCATCCGAAGAGCCCTCGTTTCGTCACAGCCAGCCAAGCGGCCGGGCTCGCTGCGATGGCGCGCGGGCGTGCCGAGATCGTGGCGTTGATCGTCGATCGCGACGTAAGCGAGGCGCATGAGATTGCCGAGGCGCTCAAGCCCGACTGGCTGCAGCTTCATGGCCGCGAGACCCCGGAGCAGATCCTGGCCATCAAGGCGGCGACCGGGCTGCGCGTGATGAAGGCGCTGGGCATCGGTGGCGCGGAGGATCTCGCCGCGGTGGAGATCCACAGGGGCATCGCCGATCGTATCCTGCTCGATGCCAAGCCACCGAGGGACGCGGCCTATCCGGGCGGCCACGGCAAGGTCTTCGACTGGACCCTGCTGACCGCGCTCGACCCCGCTTTGGGCTTCATGCTATCGGGCGGGCTCGATCCGGCGAATGTCGGCCGGGCGGTCATGGTCGCGCGGCCATGGGGCGTCGACGTGTCCTCCGGGGTCGAGAGTGCTCCCGGCGTCAAGGACATTGGCCGGATCAGGGATTTTGTCGCAGCGGCGCGGGCCGCCGCAGCCGCAATGAAAGCAGAGGCAGTCGGGACATGAACGCGCCGCAGAACCCCAACAGCTATCGCAACGGCCCCGACGAGAACGGCCGTTTCGGCATGTTCGGCGGACGCTTCGTCGCCGAGACGCTGATGCCGCTGATCCTCGAGTTGGAACAGGCCTATGAGGCGGCGAAGGCCGACCCGGCCTACCATGCCGAGACGGCCTATGGGCTGAAGCACTATGTCGGCCGCCCCTCGCCGCTCTATTTCGCGGAGCGGCTGACCGAGCATTTCGGCGGCGCCAAGATCTATCTGAAGCGCGAGGAGCTGAACCACACCGGGTCGCACAAGGTGAACAATGTGCTCGGCCAGATCCTGCTGGCGCGGCGCATGGGCAAGAAGCGCATCATCGCCGAGACCGGCGCCGGCCAGCACGGCGTCGCGACCGCGACGCTCTGCGCCCGCTACGGGCTGGAATGCATCGTCTATATGGGTGCCGTGGACGTCGCCCGGCAGGCACCCAACGTCTTCCGCATGAAGATGCTCGGCGCGACGGTGATTCCCGTCGAGTCCGGCACCAAGACGCTGAAGGACGCGATGAACGAGGCCCTGCGCGACTGGGTCACCAATGTCGCGACGACCTTCTACTGCATCGGCACGGTCGCCGGCCCGCACCCCTATCCGGCGATGGTGCGCGATTTTCAGTCGGTCATCGGCAACGAGACCCGCGAGCAGATGCAGGAGCTGGAAGGGCGCCTGCCGGATTCGCTCGTCGCCTGCATCGGCGGCGGTTCGAATGCGATGGGCCTGTTCCATCCCTTCCTCGACGACCCGTCCGTCGAGATCTACGGCGTCGAGGCGGCCGGCCACGGCATTCCGTCCGGCCTGCATGCGGCCTCGCTGACCGGCGGCAAGCCGGGCGTCCTGCACGGCAACCGCACCTATCTGCTGATGGACGAGGACGGCCAGATCAAGGATGCGCATTCGATCTCGGCCGGGCTCGACTATCCCGGCATCGGGCCGGAGCATTCCTGGCTGCACGAGACCGGCCGCGCCACCTATCTCTCGGCGACGGACGACGAGGCCCTGGAAGCCTTCCAGCTGATCTCCAGGCTCGAAGGCATCATTCCGGCTCTGGAATCCGCCCATGCGCTCGCCCGCGTTGCCGATCTCGCGCCCCAGAAGCCGCAGGATCATCTGATGGTGGTCAATCTGTCAGGTCGCGGCGACAAGGACATTCCGCAGGTCGCCGAAATCCTCGGCGGAATGTGATCGCCACGCCAGAATTTCCCGCGAAAGTCTGACCTCGACCCTCTCGACTCGTGGCCCGAAAGCGGCAACCATGGGTTGTCCCGGCTCGACTGAGCCGGGGCCGTGTTGCGTGGGGGCGGAACCGGGCCATTGGGGGGCAGCGGTCACGAGAGGCGTTCTGACGAGTGCGCGGATGCCGTCACCGGCGTTCCGGCCGAGATCGCTTTTCTCTCGCGCCATGGCGTGACGCCGTCCGATCTCGCTCTCGCTGCGCGGTACGCCAGCCGCAACGGCACCGAGCCCGCGCGGGAGGTCCTCGCGCTCGGGCTGATCGACGAGGACGGCTTCTACCGCGCCGTCGCCGCCGAGCTCGGCCTGCCCTTCCATTCGGGCGACTTCGCGCTGACGCCCGGCGGCGAGCATGGCGCGATCCTGCGCGGAGGTATCGCGCCCGTCATCGGCGAGGCGTCGCGACGCTTCCGTTTCGTGCTGGCGCCCGAGGGACCGGCGCTGCGCCGGATGCTCGAAGCGGGGCCGCGGGAGCGCGGCGACGTCGCCGTGGTCACGCCAACCCGCTTCGGAGAGGCCTTGCGGCAAGCCAACGCCGCCACGCTCGCCCGCCGCGCCGCCAACCTAGACGAGGCCGGAATGGCCCGCGACAGTGCGCGTACCGGCGCCAGTCGCGGGCAGCGCATCGCGACGGCGATCTGCGTGGCGAGCGCCGCAGCCGGCGGAATCTTCGCGCCGCTGCAGACCTTCTTTGCCGTCGCGCTGCTGCTCGGGCCGGTTTTCCTCGGCCTCATCCTGCTGCGGCTGGCTGCCGCGATCGAGCGCCCGGCGCCCGACCTCTGGCAACGTCATCGCTGGCGCGTCGATGACAGCCGGCTGCCGGTCTATACCGTCGCGGTGCCGCTCTACCGCGAAGAGGCCGTGCTGCAGCAGATGCTGGCAGCCTTGACGGCGCTCGATTATCCGGCATTAGGTAGCAATCTCACCTAAATCAACTTATCTCAACGGGAGTCGTTGGGGTAGTGTTTTCTGATGCATGACCCCAATGTTCTCCTCACCCTTCGCCGCCGTCGCGACGCCATCAACGCCGCGATCAAGGCCTATGAAGACAAGCTGGAGACGGCACGCCGCGACCTGGCGCATATCGCCGCGACGATCCGGCTCTTCGAGATCGGAGACGAGCCGCTTCAATTCCCGGTCTATATGGACATAGGGCGATTATTCAGGCCCCGAGAGATCGGAAAGCTCTGCCATGAGGCGCTGGCGATTGAATCGCCTCTGGACACACGAGAACTGGCGCTGCGTGTGATGCGGGCGAAGGGGATGGATGAGAGCGACAAGGTGCTACGCAGTACCGTCGCTCATCGCGTCGTGCAGGCGTTGAGCATGAGGTTGAAGCGCGGGCTGGTTGCCTCTCCGGGCAAGCGTGATGGCGTGCGGCTGTGGACCTGAGTTAATTCGCGGAGCCTCTGCCATGACGCAAATAAATTGCCTTGAGAATAAGATACAGAGCTTTTCGCTCGCTCTCGCCCGAGATGATGTAGTTTAGCAAGTCGTGCCTCATGTCATCAGTTACAGGCTGAACATACGTTTCCGCTCTGTCGATCCTATTGAACTCGAACCAATCTATACAATTCAAGGTAAAATCTAAGGAAAGGAGCGCCTCGCGCCCGTCAACCAGATCTTTCCTGGCCGCGATCAGCTGGTCGTTAGAACCTGAAAAATTATATTTCGATTCATCCGTATATTCGTGGTCATACATATTTCCCAGGAAAGGGGATGAAACTAAATTATGAAGGAGCAATGATAAAATTTTAACATGCGATAATTTGACTGTACTTTCGGATGCCTCTTCTGAAAGCCATCTCTCACAGTCCGACTTCCATTGCTGATAAATTTGCCGCAAAGCGTTGGGAATGAAGTCGGCATGGACCCCAAAAACCCGAAAGTTTCCAAAGCAAAAACCCTTGAAATCGTAATTAAACGACTCGAAGCGCTCCAGCCATTCGTCAAGCTTGTTTTCGTTAAAATCGATCATTGTGGGTTGGGACTCGGCGGCCAAACATAAAAAAAGGCGGTAGAATTTCTACCGCCTTTTCCGAAACTAAATATAAATGTTCTTAGCGTTGAGCAACCGCTACGTGCACCAATTCGGCCGACGTTGCAAAAGCAAGCGACGTGGTTGGGTTGGGACGAATGACAGCGCGCCCATTAGGGTGCAAACGTAAAAACCGCGATGTGTCACGCGGAAGCGCAGCACGGCTATCGTCAACGACGCCTCTTGCATTCTCTCGCATGTCGGGCTCCTGAAAAACAAAATTACATTACGCTTATGACGCGGCGCGCCGCATACATGCGTGAATGATATTTGTCAATTTTCTGATAAAGCGCAATGCCGCATTTTTGTTCCGCATGAAATTTTCATGCGCCGACAAATTCGCTGCATCATTCGTGAACGTTCACGCTTTTAACGATGCAACGCTGCGCTGCCAATAGCCTTTCCAAATGCGGCTTACCGGATGCGATAGCGCTGCGCTTGTCACCATCAGATATTGCTCGCCATTGCTCACACGGCGATGATCCTCGCGCCACGCCATTTCCGAGGAATAGGCGTTGAGGTACGGGCCGGCGATGTGATGGTGCGTGCCGATCTCAGCGCGACGCAGGCGAGAGAAGAAGCTTTCCGCCATGTTGGTGCAGGACTGGCCGTCCGAGTAGGCCTCACTGTGGTTGATGCGCTTCGTCAGGTACAACGTGTGCAGCTCGTCCCAATGCAGGGCTTCGTCGGCATGAATTATTGCAGACGCATGCACACGCTGGCCGATGGTCGGCAGCGAGGCGCCCTCTGACTTGAACACGAACGGCAGCGTGCGGCCGTCGCGCTCGCGCATGATGACCACGACGCGGCGCTTGCCGTTCTGGTTCTTGGTGAGCCGGCGATCGACGCGGTTCTCTTTGAAGTTGGCCGGGCGAACGTGGCCGCCGAAATAGGCGCCGTCGATCTCGACCTGACCAGAGACGGTCATGTCGGCCATCTCAGCGGCCATCGCCTCGCGCAGCTTGTGCGTCAGAACGAAGGCCGTCTTGTACTGGACGTTGATGTCGCGGGAGAGTTGCAAGGCCGAATGGCCCTTTGCTCCGTTGACGAAGATCGCGATGGCCAGGAGGTAGTCGCGGATGGCCAGCTTGCGGCTGGCGAAGATCGTCCCCGACGTGACCGAGAACTGATGCGTGCAAGCCTTGCACTTGTAGAGCTTGCGGGTCTTGAACGTGTAGACCGCACCGCAGTTGCAGCGCGGGCATACGGGCTCACCGCCGGTGTCGCACCAACGGATCTGACGGAAGGCGCTATGGGCTTCCTCGTCCGACATGCGGGCAACCGTCACCAAGGATAGGGTGCGGGCCGCTGCTGAAAGGAGGAAATGCTGTGCCATGCCCACGCCAACGATTATCGTTGACATCAGTGGTATCCATGGAAATCAGCGATGTCAACGGATATCGTTGGCGTTGACTGAAAAACCTTTTATCACTAGTCATCATGTATGTCGCCAGAACAGAGCCGCGCCGCGCGCGGGTGGTTGGATTGGACGCAGGATCAGTTAGCGAGCGCCGCAAGCGTCTCGCTCTCGACCGTGCGCGATTACGAAAAGGGGCGCCGCGTTCCCATCGCCAACAATTTGAACGCGATGAGGCGCGCCCTAGAAGCCGCCGGGATCAATTTCCCTATCAATGGAATCGCTTATGAGCCTCGCGTTACCCTTGAAGGGTAACTGGACGGATTCGACGTGGTTTGCTATATAAACGGTGCCCCCGCGCCTCGTTAGAGACGCAGGGGCGTTGGTGGAGGTAAGGGGACACGAACCCCTGGGCCTGTAGGTGGGAAGCCGTCAGCCCGACCATCTACCCCCGTAGGCGCGGGCCGCTCGGTTCCCCGAACGACCCGCGAACTCTAAGGCGGCGGCATCTGCTGCACCTTTCTCATGCGCGGCCCCTCAACCGAGAAGGTCGCTGTTATCGGAAGCCGTTGACGTTCCCCCTGCAAGGTTGGCGTCAGCGGCTTCCTCCTTTTTGGGAAGCATGTAGACCGCCTCGTCTTTAACGAGATGGTCTCGCTTCCACATTCTCCAAGCAATCCCGTTCACATCGTCCGGCCGCACATCCGGCCACCAACGCTGCGCTATCCGGGTCGCCATGTCCTTCGGCTCCAATCCACGAAACCCTTCCTTACGAGCGTCTTCGAGGACAGAAACGATCATATCGGTGACTTTTGGCGTGCCGTCCGGCTTGCCGCCGCTAGCGCGCGCCGAAGGTTGTTCGACGCTCGCGCTAGGCGTCCCGCCGGCGTCGCCGGTCAGTTTTGCGATGACTCGCTCGGCGATGACTAGATCGCGGAAGTCGCCTTGCAGCTCTTGAATGCGAGTTTGCAGGCGAGTTATCTCGCCTTCGATCTCAGCGCGTCGGCGGCGAATCAATGTGAGGTCTGTGCTCATGGCACCTTACCTACGTCACCGCGCCTTCTCTGTGAAGCGCCAAATTCTCTGAGATCCAATTTTCTGTGTATGTTCTCACCCATCCACTGAGATTGCTGGGATTCTCAGCGGGTGCGTTTGCTACCTAATGTCGCGATTATCCCGCAGCCAAGCTCGACATCCGCCTGCTGATCGAAGCCGACGACACCGGCATGCAGGCGGCGCTCGCCCGCATCACCCTGCCGTCCCATCTCAGCGTCACCGTCGTACCGGCCGGCCCGCCCCGCACCAAGCCGCGTGCCCTCAATCTCGCCTTGCTGGAGGCGCGGGGCGCGCTGTTCACGATTTTCGACGCCGAGGACATTCCAGATCCGCAGCAATTGCGCATGGCCGCGGCTCGTTTCCTGCGTGCGCCGGAGGACCTCGCCTGCCTGCAGGCAAGGCTCGTGATCGACCACGCAGATGAAGGGCTGCTGCCGGCGCTGTTCGCACTCGAATATGCCGGCCTTTTCGGGGTGCTGAACCCTGGCCTCCTGCGCTCCGGCTTGCCGATCATGCTGGGCGGCACCTCCAACCATTTCCGGACGCGGGCGCTGCGGGCGATCGGCGGCTGGGATGCCTGGAATGTTACGGAAGACGCCGATCTCGGGTTACGGCTCGTCCGGGCGGGGTACCGCATGGGCGACCTGCCTTCCGACACGCGCGAGGAGGCGCCGCTGACGCTTCTTGCCTGGCTGAAGCAGCGCTCGCGCTGGATCAAGGGCTATATGCAGACGCTCGTGACGCATTCGCGGGCACCCATCCGGCTTTTGCGGGAGGCCGGGCTGCCAGCCACGTTCGCGTTCATGTCGCTTTGCCTCGGCACGGTCGTGACCGCGCTGGCCTATCCGGCCTTCGCCATTGCGGCCTTCCTGGCGTTTCGCGAGGGCTCGCTCTTTTCACCGAGCGACGCTTTCGGCGGCCTGACCTCGACGCTGGCGCTGACCGTCTGGATATTCGGAACGATCGCGCTCTTCCTGCCGCCGGCGATCGGGGCACTCAGGCGAGGCGCGCCGCGATTGCTGCTGCTACTGCCGCTTCTGCCGTTCTATTACGGTCTCGTCTGCATCGCCGCCTGGATGGCGCTGCACGAATACAGGGCGCGCCGCTTCGCCTGGAACAAGACGGCGCATGGCGTGGCGCGCCGGCGCGCGCCGGTCGCCGTCGCGCCCCTTACAGATGGCGTAGCCATTCCTGCGCCGCCTGAGCCGGAGGCTGCTCGATATTGAAAGCGCCGACGAAGCTGCCGTCCTTGGCCATCAGGTAGACCAGGGCGGTATGGTCCATGGTGTAGTCGTCCTTGGTCGGCACCTTGCGGGCATAGGCGCGATAGGCCTTGATCATGGCGTCGATCGCCGGCCGGTCGCCGCTCAGGCCGAGGATGCGCGGGTCGAAGGAGCCGAGATAGCTCTTCATCACCTCGGGCGTGTCGCGCTCGGGATCGACGGTGACGAAGAGCGCCCGCAGCTTCTCGCCCTTGCCGCCCGCGGCCCGCAGCACCTCCGAAATCTCGAAGAGCTTGGTCGGGCAGATGTCGGGGCAATGGGTGAAGCCGAAGAACACCAGGAACGGCGCGCCGCGCAGATCCTTGTCCGTCAGCGTCTTGCCCTCTTGCGTCGTCAGCGTGAACGGCCCGCCAACGCTCGCCGTGCCCGACTGACCCTGACGGCTGGGCGAGAAGGTCAGGATCGCGGCGGCGGCGAGCGCCAGCGCGCCGGCGAGGAAGACGACGAGGGGCAGGACGAGACGGCGGTTCACGGAAGTATCCTGGTTACGGTCCGGAACGTCCCGGAACGGCTGGCGGCTTCAGAAGCAGGCGACGATGGCGGCGATGAGGCCGTCGGTGAAGAGACGATCGCCCTCGCGCCACCAGAGCAGCAGCCCCGCCAGCACGAGCGTCAGCCCCCCGCCCGCCAGAAGCGCGATGCCGAGGCGCGACGGCGCCGACGCAACGGCCTCAGGGCTGTTCTCGGGCTGGCTGTGCTGAGCCTGTGTCATGACCTCAGCATAACGACGCGGCGGGGTCCTCGGAAGCGGCGTTCGTGACGCAGGCGAAATCGAGATCGCTCTCGGAAGTTCCACGGTCTCCTGAACTTTTATTTCCGGAACCGATCCGAGCCGGGTGCCGTTTCCTTGGGCAACAGCGGCCATCGCCGCCAGTCTTTGGAGAACGACCATGAAGAAGCTGCTTCTCGCAACGATGATCGCCTCGGCGACGTCGTTCGGCGCCTTGGCGCAGACCGCGACGACCTCGCCCATGCCGGCGCCCAAGGCCGAGGCCGACAAGAATGCGCCCCTGCCCGGCGCCAACAGCTTCACCGAAGGCCAGGCCAAGAGCCGGCTCGAAGCCAACGGGTATTCCAACGTCACGGGCCTGAAGAAGGACGAGAACGGGGTGTGGAAGGGTTCGGCCATGAACGCCGGCGCCAAGGTCAACGTCTCGGTCGACTATCGCGGCAACATCACCCGCAACTGAGTCCATTTTGTCCGTCCACTCGCATTCCGGAGGTCCGAAATGACCCGTACCATCACCCGTTCCTATGACAATTACGAAACCGCGGCGGCCGTCGTCGAGAATCTGGAGGCCGCCGGCATCTCCTCGTCCGACATCAGCGTCGTCGGCCGCGACGAGCGCGCCAAGGACAGCAATGCCGCCGAAGGCGCCGGTATCGGCGCCGGCGTCGGCGGTGCGGCCGGCCTGCTCGCCGGCCTCGGCATGCTGGCGATCCCGGGCATCGGTCCGGTCGTTGCGGCCGGCTGGCTCGCCTCGACGGCCGCGGGCGCCGTCGCCGGCGCCGCCGCGGGCGGTCTCGTGGGTTCGTTCACCAGCGCCGGAGTCGACGAGGACGAAGCGCACTACCATGCCGAAACCGTCCGCCGCGGCGGCACCGTCGTCTCGGTGAAGGTGCCCGATGCCCACGCCGCCACTGCCGAGGCGATCATGGACGGCGCCTCGCCGATCGATCGCGATACGCGCACGGCCGAGTATCGCCGGGAAGGCTGGACGCGCTTCGACGAGAGGGCCGACCCGTACAAGGTGCCGCTGGTCTAAGGCAGGCGGCGACGCGCAAAGCAGCCTCCGGGGTCCGCCCCGGAGGCTTTTTGTCCGCGCGATCCCTCAGGCCGGCTTCGCCGCGATCGGCGGCGTGCCATGCGTGTGGAAGCTCTCGATCGTCTTGAGGCCCCAGGCCTGCCCCTTCTTCCGCTCGGTCTCCGTCCAGGTCACCGTCTGCCAGTCGGGATCGAGGATCAGGCGCGCGCCCGCATTGGCGATTTCGACGCGGTTTCCGGCGGGCTCGTAGACATAGAGGAAGAAGGTCTGCTGCACCGCGTGCTTGTGCGGGCCGGTTTCGATGTGGACGCCGTTTTCGAGGAAGATGTCGGCCGCCTCCAGCACATGTTCGCGCTGGTCGACCGCATAGGTGACATGGTGGAAGCGCCCGCTGCTGCCGGTGTAGTCGCGCGTATAGGCGATGTCGTAGCTCTTGTTGTTGACGGTGAACCAGCAGCCGCCGACCTCGCCTGAATCGAGCACGATCTGCTCGGTCACGCGGCTGCCCAGCGCCTTCGGGATGAACTCGCGGATCACGCCGACATCGCGCGCCAGCAGGTTGAGATGGTCGAGCCGGCGCACGGCGCAGCCGCGGGAATGGTTGCGCTGCGGCTGGTTCTTCAGCGCCGGCCTCTCATGCGGCGGGGCGACATATTTGTTGGTGTCGAAATAGATCTCGAAGACGTGGTCGTCCGGGTCGCGGAAGCGATAGGCCCGGCCATGGCCGAGATCGCCCTCGACCCAGCCGATGCCGGCGCCCAGCGCCTCGATCGCGGCGACGCGGCGCAGAAGCGCCGCCTCGCTGGTGGCGCGATAGGCGACATGACCGATGCCGGTCGTCCCGGCGCTGGTGAGCTTGAGCGTGTGGAACTCATAGTCGTCCCAGGCGCGCAGATAGACGCTGTTGCCTTCGCGCCCGCTCTCGGTCAGCCCATAGACGTTCACGAAGAAGTCGAGGCTCTCCTGCGGCTTGTCTGTCAGCAACTCGACATGGGCGAGATGGCCGATGTCGAAGCAGGGTTCGCTGCTCATCCCCAGACCTCTTTGGCGACCTCGACGATGCGCGAAAGCTTCGCCCATTGCTCCTCCTCGGCCAGGACGTTGCCCTCCTCGGTCGAGGCGAAGCCGCATTGCGGCGAGAGGCAGAGCTGTTCGAGCGGAGCGAATTTCGCGGCTTCCTCGATCCGGCGCTTGAGGTTGTCCTTGCTCTCGATGGCGCCGAACTTCGAGGTGACGAGCCCGAGCACGACCTGCTTGTCGCCCTTGGGCAGGAAGCGCAGCGGCTCGAAGCCGCCGGAGCGGTCGTCGTCCCACTCCATGAAATAGCCGTCGACGTCGATCTGGTTGAAGACCATGTCCGCGACCGGCTCGTAGCCTCCGGACGCGATGAAGGTCGACTTGAAGTTGCCGCGGCAGGTGTGGGTGGTGATCGCCATATCGGCCGGCTTCGCCTTGAGCGCGGCGTTCAGCACGTCGCGATAGATGAAGATCAGCTTATCGGGATCGTCGCCGCGCTCCGTCAGCATGTTCCGCTGATCGGGATCGCAGAAATAGGACAGGCTGGTGTCGTCGAGCTGCAGATAGCGGCAGCCGGCGTCGTAGAAGGCCTTGATCGCCTTCGCATAGGCCTTCCCGAGATCCTCGTAATAGTCCTCGATGCGATAATAGGCGCTGGCGTCGATGGCTTTCCGCCCGCCGCGATAATGCAGCATGGAGGGGCTCGGGATCGTCATCTTCGGCACGCGGCTCGTCACCGAGGCGAGGAACTTGAAATGCTGGAGATGCGGATGATCGGCCGGGAAGTCGAGCTTGCCGGTGACGCGGATGCCATGCCCCTTGGTGGCGACGCCCTTGAACTGGATCCCTGCATCGGTCTCGTAGGTCGTGACGCCGTCCAGACCGTCGAGGAAGTCGAAATGCCAGAAGGCGCGGCGATACTCGCCGTCGGTCACCGCCTGCAGGCCGATCTCCTCCTGCTTCTTGACGAGTTTCGTGATCTCCTCGTCCTCGATCTTCGCCAGCTCAGCTTGGCTCATCTCGCCGGCCGCGACCTTGGCGCGGGCGTCCTTGACCGGCGCGCTGCGCAGCAGGCTGCCAACCATATCGCCGCGGAACGGCGGTTTCTGTCTCGTGGTCATGCGATGTCCTCCCGTTTTCTGGTTTTCAGGCTGCGGCGGCGAGGCCGAGGTGATGTTCGAGCCGTTGCGGTTTGGCCAGCAGCGTCTCACTGCGCTCGGCCAGCACCACGCGGCCGCGTTCGAGCACGATGGCGTCATCCGTCAGTTCGAGGATCTTGCGGGCATGCTGCTCGATGACGATGGCCGAAAGCCCCTCGTCGCGGAACAGCGCCTTTAGCGCCTTCAGCAGTTCCTCGACGATGATCGGGGCCAGCCCCTCGGTCGGCTCGTCGAGCAGCAGGAGTTTCGGATTGAGCATCAGCGCCCGGCCGATCGCCAGCATCTGTTGCTCGCCGCCCGAAAGCTGGTTGCCGAGGTTGCCCTTGCGCTCGGCCAGGCGCGGAAACATGCCGAAGACGCGGGCGGCGTCCCAGGGGCCGGGCCGCGCCACCGCCGTCAAATTCTCAAGCACCGTGAGCGACTTGAAGATATTGCGCTCCTGCGGCACCCAGCCGATGCCGGCATGAGCCCGCTGCTCCGGCGAGACCACGGTGAGATCGCGCCCCCCCAGCACGATGCGCCCGCCGCGGCGACGTGTGACGCCGATGATGCTGTTGACCAGCGTCGTCTTACCGACGCCGTTGCGGCCGAGCAAAGCGAGCGAGCGCCCCTCCGCCAGGGACAGGTCGATATCGAACAACACCTGCGCCTCGCCATAGCCGGCGCTCAGCTTCTCGATCGTCAGCAGATCGGTCTTGCTTGCTTCAGACATGGGCGGCCTCACCGAGATAGGCCGAGCGGACCGCCGGGTCGCGCGCCATCTCCTCCGGCGCGCCCTCGGCCAGCACGCGGCCGTTGACCAGCACGGTGATCCGCGTCGCGAAGCGGAAGACGAGGTCCATGTCGTGCTCGATCAGCAGCACGGAGACATCCTCCGGCAGCGAAGCGACCATGTCCATCAGTTCGCGGCGTTCGGCCTCCGGCACGCCGGCCGCTGGCTCGTCGAGCAGCAGCACGGATGGCTTCGCCGCGAAGGCGGCTGCGATCTCGATCTGGCGCTGCTTGCCATAGGGCAGGGTCGCGATCGTCCGGTCCATGATGTCGTCGAGCCGGAAACGCGCGAGGATCTCGGCCGTCTGCGCGACCAGTTCCGCGTCGCGATCAAGCGCAGCGAAGGGGTGGGCGCCTCGGCCGAGCCGTTCGGAGGTGACGAGCGCGATCATCTCCAGCGGCGTCATCGTCGCAAAGAGCTGGTTGATCTGGAAGGTGCGAGCCAGCCCGCGCTTGACCCGCGCCTCGCGAGCCATCCCGGTGATGTCCTCGCCCATCAGCTCTATGCGGCCCGAACTGGGCTTGAGCACGCCGGTCAGCTGGTTGACGAAGGTCGTCTTGCCGGCGCCGTTCGGCCCGATCAGGGCGTGGCGGGCGCCGCGCTCAAGCGTGAAGTCGACATGGTCCGTCGCGACGATGCCGCCGAAGCGCTTGGACAGTTCGAAGGTCTGGAGCGCCACGCTCATCGCGCCGCCCCCTTGCCGAAGCGGGCGAAGCGCCCGGCCACAGCCTTGACGCCGCCATGAATCAGCTCGCGCCCGCCGAGGACGAAGAGGACGAGGAAGAGCCCGATCCAGAACATCCAGTATTGCGGCGTGAGCGTCGCGATCGCGTCCTGCAGCAGCTTGAAGGCGATGGCGCCGATCAGCCCGCCATAGAGATAGCCGGCGCCACCGATGATCAGCACCAGCATCAGATCGGCAGAGCGGTGAAAGTCGAGCACGTCGAGCGAGACGAACTGCGTGGTCTGGGCGAGCAGCGCGCCGGCCGCGCCCGCATAGGCAGCGGCGAGCGTGTAGGCGGCTGCCAGACGCCGGCCGTTCGGAACGCCGGAAGCCGAAGCGCGCAGCGAGTTGTCGCGGATGGCCCGCAGCGACAATCCGAAGGGCGAGTTCGTCACCCGCCTTGCGATCAGGAACAGCAGGAACAGCACGCTGAGCGAATAGAGATAAGCCGTGCGGCCGAAGATATCGAAGTCGAACAGGCCGAGAACCGGCGCCATCATGATGCCTTGCAGCCCGTCCGCGCCGCCGGTCAGCGAGCCGAAGGAGTTGGCCAGCTCATAGAGGATCAGCGCGACGCCGAGCGTGACCATGAGCCGGGTGAGATCGCTGCCGCGCAGTACGAGCGGGCTGGTGACGAGGCCGAGCAACCCGGCCGCCGCCATGCCCATGCCGAGCCCCGCGAACGGATCGGCGGTGACGTGCTTGGCGAGCAGCCCGGCGGCATAGGCGCCCATGCCGAGGAAGGCGGCGTGTCCCAGCGAGACGATGCCGGCATAGCCGAGGATCAGGTCGAGCGAGAGGGCAAAGAGCGCGAGGATCGCGATCTCGTTGAGCAGAAGCATATGGCGCGGAAACAGCAGGAACGCCGCGAATGCCGCGAGCCAGAAGACGATCTCGGCCGGGTGGGTGCGACGCGACGCGAAAAGCGCCTGCCGCACCTGACTTTCGAAGCTCTCGGCCCTCATGCCCGCGCCC
Source organism: Allobosea sp. GW822-FHT03F07 (assembly GCF_058801345.1). Lineage (NCBI taxonomy): Bacteria > Pseudomonadati > Pseudomonadota > Alphaproteobacteria > Hyphomicrobiales > Alloboseaceae > Allobosea > Allobosea sp. GW822-FHT03F07. Next base: position 64,350 of record NZ_JBXAND010000011.1, on the reverse strand, counting down.
TCGCGAAGAGCCCGTTCGGGCGGGTGATCAGGAGGACGACCATCAGCGCGTAGATGATGAAAGCGCCGATCTCAGGCACGAGGTACTTGCCGACCACGTCGGCGACGCCGAGCAGCATGGCGGCGAAGAAGGGGCCGGTGATGCTGGAGGTGCCGCCGACCGTCACGACGATGAGGAAGTAGATCATGAATTTCAGCGGGAAGGTCGGGTCGAGGCCCATGAGTTCGATGCCGAGCGCGCCGCCGAGCCCGGCCAGTCCCGAGCCCAGCGCGAAGGTGAGCGCGAAGAGCCGGTTGACCGGGATGCCGAGGCCGCGCGCCACCCGCGCGTCGTCGACCGCCGCCCGGAGCCGGCTGCCGAAGCGGGTGCGGGTGAAGCCCCATTGCAGGCAGACCGCGAGCAGCCCGCAGATCGCAATGACGAAGAGCCGGTAGCGCCCGATGCCGATGCCGGCGAGTTCGAAGCGGCCCTGCAGCCAGGCCGGCAGGCGGATGAACTGCTGGGTCGAGCCCATCAGCCAGTCGGTGCCGGCCACCGCCATGAAGACCAGCCCGATCGAGAACATCACCTGATCGAGATGGCTCTTGGCGTACATCGGCCGGTAGATCAGCCGCTCCAGCACGATCCCGACCAGCGCTGCCGAAAGGAAGGCCAGCGGCAGGCTTGCCAGGAAGGGCAGGCCGAGCCGCTGCATCGCCGCCACGGCGACATAGCCGCCGAGCATCGCAAAGGCGCCGTGGGCGAGGTTGACGAAGTTCATCAACCCCATCGTCACCGAGAGCCCGCAGCCGAGGACGAAGAGCACCATCCCATAGGCGATGCCGTCGAACAGGATGGTCAGCATGTGCTTCGTTCCGGTCGGTGGCCGCTTTCTGGCCGCCGCCTCACTTGCGGGCCTTCACCGGATCCTTGACGTTCGGAATCGTCGCGAACTCGATGTTGTAGAGAGCCGAACCGACCTTCTCGGTCTTGCGGACATAGATGTTCTGGACGATGTCGCGCGTGTCGGGATCGATGCTGACCGGCCCGCGCGGGCTTTCCCAGGAAGCGCCCTTCATCGCCGCGATCAGCTTCTCGCCGCTGGCATCGCCCTTGGTCGCCTCGAGCGCCTTGGCGATGAGGCGCATGCCGTCATAGCCGCCGACCGCCATGAAGTTCGGCCGCATGCCCGGATTGGCCTTCTGGAAGGCTTCAACGAAGGTCTTGTTCTGCGGGCTGTCGTGACGGGCGGAGTAGTGATGCGTGGTGATGGCGCCGAGCGCGACGTCGCCGATGCCGTCGAGGATGTCGTCATCAACCACGTCGCCGGGGCCGATCAGCTTGACGCCGGCCTTGTCGAGGCCGCGCTCGACGAACTGCTTCATGAACTGCGCCCCGACGCCCGAGGGCACGAAGACGAAGAGAGCATCCGGCTTGGCTTCGGAGACGCGCTGGAGGAAGGGCGCGAAATCGGGATTGCGCAGCGGCACGCGCACGCTCTCGACCGTGCCGCCGGCCGCCTTGAACTTGTTGGCGAAGGAGGTCTCGGCGTCGATGCCCGGCCCGTAGTCGGTGACGACCGTAAAGACCTTCTTGACGCCGTTCGCCCAGGCCCAGTCGGCCATCGGCTCGGAGGCCTGCGGCAGGGTGAAGGAGGTGCGCGCGATAAAGGGCGAGGCCTCGGTGATCGTGGCGGTCGCCGCCGCCATCACCACCTGCGGCACCTTCGCCTGCGTCGCGATCGGCGCCGTCGCCATCGCCAGAGGCGTCAGGCCGAAGCCGGCGAGCACCGCGACCTTGTCGTTGACGACGAGCTCCTGGGCGAGGCGGCGGGTCGCATCGGCGTTGCCGGCATCGTCCTTGAGGATGACTTCGAGCTTGCGTCCGCCATGGACCGCGCCCTCCTGCGCCAGGAACAGTTTCACGGCCGCGTCGATCTGCCGGCCGGTCGAGGCGAAGGGCCCCGTCATCGGCAGGATCAGCCCGACCTTCACCGCCTCTTGCGCCAGCGCCGCGCCGCCGGCCGTGGCCGCCAGCGTGAGGCCGAGAATTCCACCCAGAACCGTCCTGCGATGCGTCATGTCGTTGTTCCTCCCGAGAACCTTGATCCGATCCCCTTGGCGGGGCTTTGCTTTGGTTATTCGTCTTCGTCGTCGCGATAGACGAGGCCCGCTTTGGCGAGGCCTTCGCGCATAGCGTACATATCCAGCCCAAGTTCGCCAGAGGCGAGACGCCTGCGCTTGTCCTCCTCGTTCGCCTCGCGCTTGAGCGCGGCGGCGGCCACGGCTGCGGCTTCGAGGCGGGGCACGACCACGACACCGTCGTCATCGGCGACGATCACGTCGCCGGGATGGACGAGCGCCCCGGCGCAGACGACCGGCACGTTCACGCTCCCCAGAGTCGCCTTGACCGTGCCCTTGGCCGAGATCGCGCGCGACCAGACCGGAAAGCCCACCTGCGTGAGCACGCGCACGTCGCGCACGCCGGCGTCGATGACGAGGCCGATGCCGCCGCGCGCCTTGAGCGAGGTGGCGAGGAGATCGCCGAACATGCCGTCGGTGTTGTCCGTGGTGCAGGCGACGACGAGGATGTCGCCGGGCTTCACCTGCTCGATCGCAACATGGATCATCCAGTTGTCGCCGGGCTGGGCGAGCACGGTGACGGCGCTGCCTGCGATCTGCGCGCCCGCATAGATCGGCCGCATATAGGGCTTCAACAGTCCGGTGCGGCCCATTGCCTCGTGACTCGTCGAGACGCCGACCTCGGCCAGGGTCGCGATGTCGGATTGCGCTGCGCGCTTGCGTGTGCGGATGACGACGGGGTTCATGCCAGCACCTCCAGCGCTTCCGGGAAGAGCCGCTGATAGGCTTCGCCATAGGTCATGGCCTTGCCGGAGTTGCGGCCACCCTGCATGCCACGGTTCAACCCGACGCGGGTGTAGTACTCCCAGAGATGCTTCTGGGCGGCGAGGACCTCGAAAGCCCGGCGCTTCTGATCCCAGACCTCGTCGATGTTGAGGATCACGTTCGGCTTGAAGTTGCACTGCTCGGGCTGGTGCGGCTCGAACAGGAACAGCGGCGGCGCGGCATAGGCGCGTTCCGGATCGGGCTTGTGGCCGGCGGCCTGGGCGATGATGCGCGCCTCCTGGGCGAAGCGCGTCGCCTCGGGATGGTCGACATTGTAGGGATCTTCGAGCGCATGGGTCAGCACGAAGCTGGGGCTCAGCTCGTGGAAGATGTCGATGGCGCGATCGAGCATGGCCTCGGTCGTGCGCAGCGGATAGTCGCCGGCATTCATGAATTCGATCTCGGCGCCGAGCACCGCTGCGGCGCGCTCCGCCTCATCCCGCCGCTGGGCCTTGACGTCCTCCATGCGAACGCCCGCCTTCTTCCAGGCGAACTGGCTCTCCCCGCGCTCGCCATAGGACAGGCACAGGATCTTCACGCGGAAGCCGCGCCTGGCATGGAGCGCTATGGCGCCGCCGGCCCGCCAGACGAAATCGCCCGGATGGGCCGTGATCACCAGAGCTGTCTTCGGCAGGCTCGGCATGGGCTCAAGATCCTCTCTCGCTGAAACTCATTGCGCGGCGCGAAGCTGGCCAGCGGCGAGCACGCGGGCCGGCACGAAGGCCTGCCCGTCCATCAGGATGCGGGCGGTGCGCAGCAGTCCGGCGCGCTCGACGACCGGGCGCTCGGCCGTGCCGCCCATCGTCAGGGCGACGGTGAACTCGCCGGTCGGATGCTCGACCGAGATCGTGCGTTCGCGGCCTTCAGGCATGGCGACGACGGAGGCCGCCGGCGAACCGGGCAGCGCGGCCGCGGTCGCGACCGTGACGGCGGCGAAGACGCCGATCGAGGCATGGCATTCATGCGGGATGAAGCTGCGCGTCGCGAGCGCGCCACCAGCCATGGGCGGCGCGACAAGCGCGATCTTGGGCACGACCTTGGCCGTAACGTCGCCAAGATTCATCAACGGCCCGGCCGCAAGGCGGATGCGCTCGATCCGGGCCTTGAGTTCGGTGTCCTTGTCGAGCACCTCGCGCGGCTCGTAGCCGGTGCGGCCGACATCGGCGGCGCGCAGCACGATGACCGGCATGCCGTTGTCGATCAGCGTGCAGGCGATGCCATCGACCATGTCCACAGCGTTGCCGGTCGGCAGCAGCGCGCCGCAGACCGAGCCCTCGGTGCCCACGAAGCTGATCGCGATCGGCGCGGAGGTTCCCGGCACGCCGTCGATGCGGGCCTCGCCATCGACGGCGGCCTGCCCGTCCCCGGTCTCCATGACGAGATCGGCGACCGTGCCGGTGTTGAGCGTCCGCACCCGCACGATCGTGCAGGGGCCGGACGCCGCGACGAGGCCGCGCGCCAGAGCGAAGGGGCCGATACCGGCGAGGATATTGCCGCAGTTCGGCGTCGTATCGACCGTTCCCGTCTCGATGCCGACCTGTGCGAACAGGAAGTCGATATCGCAACCCGGCTCGGTCGAGCGGGAGACGATAGCGACCTTGCTGGTCAGCGGATGCGCGCCGCCCAGCCCGTCGATCTGGCGCTTGTCGGGCGAACCCATCACCGCGAGCAGGAAGGCGTCGCGCGCGGCCGGATCGGCCGGCAGGTCGTCCCTGAGGAAGTAGGCTCCCTTGGAGGTGCCGCCCCGGATCAGCATGCAACGAATGGCGGTCTGCATCGGTCGTCAGCCTCCCGCCGACTTGCGTCTGCTCATCATCGTAACGTCCCTTCTGCGACTCGCCGAGCAAGCGAAACGCCTCCCGCACCCCGTGGCGAGGAACGCGTCGCCATTGGTGGGGACGATGGCGATGAATGATTGTGTAATCAAATGAGCATATTGCAGCGATTGATGAGAATCGTGCAGGATTGGATCAGGCTTCGAGATCCTGCCCCTTGAGCGAGCGGATCACGAGATCGAGCATTTCGCGGGCCGCCGGCCGCAGCGGCAACCCCTTGCGGGTGATGATGCCGATGGTGCGTGAAACCGTCGGCGAGCGCAGCGGAATCGCCACGAGATCGTTGGCCGAGATGAGATCGAGCGCGAGCTGCGGCACGATGGTGCAGGCGATTCCCGCGCGCACAAAGCTGACGGCGGTGATGACGCGCTGGACCTCGTAACGCCAGTTCAGCATCTCGCGCCGCGAGCCGAGCGCATCGTCGATCAGGATGCGGTTGCCGGTCTCGGCGCTGATGCGCACGAGCGGCAGGTCCTGCAACTGCGACCAGGTCAGCGATGTCGCTGCCGCCAGCGGCCATTCGCGCGGGCAGACGAGCACGAAGCTCTCCTTCACCACGGGCTGGAGTTCGAGATCCCAGCGGTTGGCGGAGACGATGGTGACCCCGAACTCGGCCTCGCCGGACTGCACCTTGTCGGCGATTTCGGAGGCGGAGTTGTCATGGATCTTCACCTGGACGCCGGGATGGCGGCGGACGAATTCGGAGATCACCGCCGGCATGCAGCGGATCGCGATGGTAGGCAGGCAGCCGACCACGACACGCTCATTGGCGTCGCTCGCGCCGATGCGTAACTCCTCCAGCGCGCTGCCGAGATCGTCGAAGGTCCGCTTGGCGCGCGGCAAGAGCGCGACGCCGGCCGGCGTCAGCGAAACCTTGCGCGTCGTCCGCAGCAGGAGCGGCGTCGCCAGCGCCTCCTCGAGCTTGCGGATGCGGTGGCTCAGCGCGGTCTGCGAGAGGTTGAGATGCGAGGCGGCGGCGTGGAAGCTGCCGCGTTCGGCGATGCTCACGAAGGCCTGCAAGCCGAGGACGTCGATTCTCATGATGCTTCCCCACAGCGGCCGCGACTAACCCGCCGGTATCGCCTTCGGCGACACGACGAGGCAGGAAGTTACCGCCTCACATCAGACGCAAGGACTGGCTTCCGCAACCGTGACCTTGGCCGACGCGTCCTTTGCGGACGACAGGACCCTCGCGCTTCCCTCGTCGGTCGGCCTATGCTCGGGTGCTCCGGAAGGTTGTCGGCAAGATGGGCTCCCTCATGAGATCGAGAATCGATGCACGAGATGATCTGTCACGAGCCGATCGCGATGCCGGCCCGGATCAACGCCTTGGGACTGGTGCTCCCACAGGGCTGTGCCCGCTCCGACTGCGACAGGCCTGCCAGATTCTCTAAACGAGTCCAGGCGATGGAAGCCCAGCAAGGAGACGCTTATGGACATGCAGACAGGCGGGCGGAGCAATCCGCCGAGGCTGTGCTTCATCGGCTTCGGCGAGGCCGGGCAGGCCTTCGCCGGCGGCTTTCTCAAAGCCGGCATCACAGAGATTTCGGCCTTCGACATCGCGCCCGATCCGGTGCGGGTCGCCGGGCCCGCCCGGAAGCTGGGCGTCAGGCTCGCCGCCGACCTGCCTTCGGCGCTGTCGGGGGCCGATGTCGTGTTCTGCGCGGTCACGGCCGCCTCCAGCCTCGATGCGGCACGCGCCGCGGCGCCCCATCTGGCGCCCGGACAGATCTTCGTCGACGTCAACTCGGTCTCGCCCGGCCGCAAGCACGAGGCCGCGGCCGCGCTCGGCTCGAACGGGCGCTATCTCGATCTCGCGATCATGGCGCCGGTCCATCCGCGCGGCCACGCCACCCCCTGCCTGGCCGCCGGCGACCAGGCCGCGGCCTTCATCGAAATGTTCGCGCCCTTCGGCATGGCGCTCAAGCAGGCCGGTCCCGAGATCGGCTCGGCGACGATCATCAAGATGGTCCGCAGCGTGATGGTGAAGGGCCTGGAGGCGCTGAGCTATGAATGCTTCATGGCGGCGCGCGCCGCCGGCGTCGATGCGGTGATCCTCGACTCGCTCAAGGGCAGCTATCCCGGGCTCGATTGGCCGAAGCTCGTTCCCTACAATGTCAGCCGGATGCTGCAGCACGGCACCCGGCGCGCCGCCGAGATGCGCGAGGTCGCGGCCACGCTGCGGGAACTCGGCATCGACCCGGCCGTAACCGAGGGCACGGTGACCCAGCAGGAACGCCTCGGCGCGCTCGGCTTGGCCGGCGACCCCGAGGACGGGCTTATGCTGCTCGATCTCATCGCGGATGCGCTGGCGGAAACGGCTCGCGCGAGCTGATTGTCGCCAAGGTTATGCATCGGGCGCCGGACGCGATGAAATCCCGCGTCAAATTCCGGTCCGGAAGGCAGCAACGAGAGCGGGTGTCGATCGCGCGCTACCGACCGGACCTGCCGCCTCTGGAACGCGGCCAGCGGGGAGCGAGCAACGGCAGGCCGTCGTGACAAGCTGAGCTGCAAGGGCGTGTTTGGAGCGGGCGATCGGGATCGAACCGACGACATTCAGCTTGGGAAGCTGACGTTCTACCACTGAACTACGCCCGCATGCGTCCGGTGCCGCATAACGCGCGTGGCCGAAGCAGGCCGTTCATAGCGGGTCGTGCGGCGGGTGTCATCCGGGAATCGCGCGGCGGGAGAGAGATCCGGCGCGCAGAAGCCCGGCTCAATCGTGGAAGTGCTTGGAGAGCTTGAGCGCCTGGCCCTGGTAGTTCGACTTCAGCCCGGCGCCATAGAGCGAGGCGGGGCGATCGGCCATCGCCTCATAGACCAGCCTGCCGACGATTTGGCCGTCCTCGATGATGAAGGGCACATCGCGCGAGCGGACTTCGAGCACGGCGCGCGCGCCTTGCCCGCCGGCCGCGCTATGGCCGAAGCCCGGATCGAAGAAACCCGCGTAATGCACGCGGAACTCGCCGACCAGCGCGTCGAACGGCGTCATCTCGGCGGCAAAGTCCGGCGGGACATGGACCGCTTCCTTCGAGGCGAGGATGTAGAACTGGCCGGGATCAAGGATCATCGCACGCGAGCCATCGGCCGGGATCGGCTCCCAGAATTCGGAGGCGCGGTAGGCGCCGACCCGGTCGACATCGATCAGGGCGGTGTGATGCTTGCCGCGATAGCCGATCAGCCCGTCGAAGCCCGAGAGATCGACGCTGACCGCCACTCCACCCTGGAATGACGGCTCGGCCGCGCTGACGACCGTCTCGCGCAGATGCAACTCGCCAAGCGCGCGATCGTCGAGCTTCGTCTCGCCCGCCCGGAAGCGGATCTGCGAGAGGCGCGAGCCTGAGCGCACCAGGACCGGAAAGGTGCGCGGCGAGATCTCGATGAAGAGCGGGCCCTCATAGCCGTCCTCGACGAGGTCGAACTCGCGGGCGCGGTCGGTGATGACGCGGGTGAAGACGTCCAGCCGTCCGGTCGAGCTCTTCGGATTGGCGGCCGCGCGCAGGCCTGCCGGCAGCGCGAGACCCTCCATCAGCTCCGCGACATAGACGCAGTCGGTCTCCAGAACCGCGCCCTTGGTGAGGTCGATCTCGTGCAGCGCAAGCTGGTCGAGACGCTGGCGGACCGTGCGCTCCGGGCCGGGCAGGAAGCTGGCGCGGACGCGATAGGCTCGTTGGCCCAGGCGCAGATCGAGGCTCGCGGGCTGGACCTGTCCCTCGGCCGGCGGATGGGCGAGCCTGATCGCGCCGCCTTCGATGAAGGCGCGAATGCGGCTGTCTGGCTGGATACCGGGCTTGAAGGGCAGCATGCGATGTCCGCGAAAACAATCGGCTACAGCTAGCGAAGCACGTAGCAAAGGCCAAGCATCGGGCAGGCCGCGGGCACGGCCGACCGGGGGTTGTCCACGCGAGAATCGCGGACACCGGCAGAGCTGCCCTCGCCCTCCTGGTCTTGCGCTTGCCGATGACGCATCGTCATTGTCTGAAAACCGCATTCCCCTTTTCGGGCCGACGATCTAACAAGGCAGCGGGATCGGGGGCAGGCGCATCAGGATTGGGGCCATCGCGATGTATCAAGCGGAGACGCATGGCGTGCGCGTGACCGCGGTGCCGAGCTTCATGGAAGGCGAGTCCTCGCCTGCGCAGGGTCGCTATTTCTGGGCCTATACGATCGAGATTCTCAACCGCTCGGCGCATACGGTCCAGCTCATGAGCCGGCACTGGTTCATCACCGACGGGCATGGCGAGGTCCATGAGGTGCGCGGCGACGGCGTCGTCGGCCAGCAGCCGGTGCTGCGCCCCGGCGAAAGCTACAGCTATACCTCGGGCTGCCCGCTGATGACGCCGGACGGCTCGATGCGCGGCTTCTACGCCATGCTCGGCGAGGACGGCACGATCTTCGATGTCGAGGTTCCTTTGTTTCCGCTCGATTCCCCTTATGTGAAGAAGGTCCTGCATTGACTGCCAATTCGTCGACCGGGCAGCGCTACGCGCCGCTCGACATGCTCGCCAGGCTCGTTGCCTTCGACACCGTGAGCCACAAATCCAACCTGCCGCTGATCGCCTTCGTCGAGGACTATCTCGCGGGCTGGGGCGTCTCCTCGGTACGTATCCCCAACGCATCAGGCGAGAAGGCCGCGCTCTTCGCGACGATCGGCCCGCAGGATCGCGGCGGCGTGCTGCTGTCGGGCCATACCGATGTCGTGCCGGTCGAGGGTCAGGCCTGGAGCCGCGACCCGTTCACTCTGCATGTCGCGGACGGCAAGGCCTATGGCCGCGGCGCGGTCGACATGAAGGGCTTCATCGCGCTGGCACTGGCGCTGGTGCCGGATTTTCTGGCGGCCGATCTCAAGACGCCGATTCATCTGTTCTTCTCCTATGACGAGGAGGTCACCTGCCTCGGCGTCGTCGACGGCATCGCCCGGATGGGTAAGGACCTGCCCAGGCCACGCGCCGTCATCGTCGGCGAGCCGACCTCGCTCGAACTGGCCGACGCACATAAGGGCATCCGCACCTTCTTCACGACGATTACCGGCGTTCCCGCGCATTCCTCGAAGCCTCATCTCGGCGCCAGCGCCGTGCATGGCGGTATCCGGCTCTCGGCCGGCCTCGTCGCCTTCGCCGACGAGCGCGAGGCGAACCCGGACGGCAGCGGCCGCTTCGACCCGCCCTATGACACGGTGCATGTGGGCAAGTTCCATGGCGGCATCGCCCGCAACATCCTGGCCGACCGCTGCGACCTGTCCTGGGAAGTGAGGACGCTGCCAGGCTCCGATCCGGAGGACGTGCCGGCCCGCTTCGCCGCGCTGTCGCAGGAGGTGCTGGCTCGGATGCAGAAGACCGCGCCTTCGGCCACGATCGAGACGGTGATGAGCTCGGATGTTCCGGGCCTCGCGCCCGATCCGGGTTCGGAGGCCGAGACGCTGGTGATGCGTCTCGCCGGCCGCAACCGCACCATCGCGGTCGCCTATGCGACCGAGGCCGGCCATTTCCAGCGGGCTGGACTGCCGACCATCGTCTGCGGGCCGGGCTCGATCGACCAGGCGCATCAGCCCGACGAATACATCACGCTGGAGCAATTCGCCGCCGGCGAGGCCTTCATGCGCAAGCTGCTGGCGGAATGCCGGGGCTGAGACCGATGCTGACGGCGGCGTCCTAGGGCGCCGCTGTTTCCGCCTCGATCAGCCGCACCAATTCGTCGAGCGCCGACAGGCGTGCGATGCGCCGGTAGCGCGGCCGGCCGACCGGCTCCTCGGCATGCTCCAGCGCCCAGGTCAGCTCATGCGGGATGTGGACGGCCCATGAACCCGCTTGCAGCGCCGGCAGGATGTCGGATTTGAGCGAATTGCCGACCATCATCGCCCGCTCCGGCCCGTCGCCATGCCGCGCGAAGACGCGACGATACGTCTCCGCCGTCTTGTCGCTGACGATCTCGACGCCGCGGAACAGGTCGCCGAGGCCGGACTGCGCCAGCTTGCGCTCCTGATCGAAAAGGTCGCCCTTGGTGATCACGACGAGCCGGTAGCTCTGCGCGAGTTGCTCGAGGGTCTCACGCGCATCCGGCAGGGTCTCGACCGGGTGCGCGACCATCTCGCGGCCGGCGGCGAGAATCTCGGCGATCACCGCGGCCTTGACCTCGCCCTTGGTGATCTCGATCGCGGTCTCGATCATCGAGAGCACGAAGCCCTTGATGCCGAAGCCGTAGAAGGCGAGGTTGCGGCGCTCCGCCTCAAGCAGCCGGCCGGAAATCTCGGCCGTTTCGCCATGGGCGCCGAGCAGGGCGACGAAGCGCTCCTCCGTCAGGCGGAAGAACTGCTCGTTCTGCCAGAGCGTATCGTCGGCGTCGAAGCCGATGGTCGTGATCTGGCGTGCCATCGAACCCTCATCGGCCAGCCGGCGCTCGTCAGGCCCCGGCCGACAAGCCCATCTCGACCTCGGTCGCCGCGAAAACATAGCGCCGCGAGCAGAACTCGCAGGTGATCGCGAGCGTGCCGTCATCGGCCACCATCGCCTGCCGGTCATCGGCGGAGAAGCCGCGCAGCATCCCGAGAACACGCTCGCGCGAGCAACGGCAATCCTCGTGGACGAGAACCGGATCGAAGACACGCGCGCCGCGCTCGTGGAACAGCCTGTAGAGCAGCCGCTCGCTTTCCAGCAGCGGATCGAGCAGTTCGTGATCCTCGACCGTCTCGACCAGCGAGCGCGCCTCGGCCCAGGCATCGTCGCTGACGCCGTCCGGATCCGTGCTGGTCAGGATCTCATGTCCCTCCGGCGCGTCGCCGGGATGAATATCGGCAGCGCGAAGGCGATCGACCGAATGCGGCATGAACTGCACCAGCAGCCCGCCGGCGCGCCATTGCCGGCCCCCGCCGGTGACGATCGAGCCGACGCCGAGGCGAATGCGGCTCGGAATCTGCTCGGACTGCCGGAAATACTGATGCGCTGCCTCCTCGAGGCTCTGGCGGGTCAGCGCCACGACGCCCTGGTAGCGCGTCGTCGCCGAGCCCTGGTCCACCGTCATCGCGAGGTGGCCCTCGCCGAGCAGCTCGCCCGTGCTGGTGCGCCCCTCCGCGACAGCCTCCGCCAGCGCGGCCTCGTCGAAATGGGCGACCGCGCGATAGACGTCGGGCGCGTTGAAATCGACGACCATCATCGAGATCGGCCCGTCGCTCTTGGTCTGGAGCTGGAAACGGCCCTCGAATTTCAGGGCAGTGCCGAGCAGGACCGTCAGCGCCGCAGCCTCGCCGAGCACGCGCGAAACGGCCTCCGGATAGGCATGACGGGCGAGGATGGTGTCGATCGAAGCTCCGAGCCGGACGACGCGACCGCGCACGTCGAGATCGGGCACGGTGAACGGCACCACCCGATCATCGAGCGCCAGACTCGACGCACCGTTTTCCAGGTCGGCCATCAGGCCGCGACCCCGCCGAAGCACCAGGCCAGGATGCCCTTCTGCGCGTGCAGACGGTTCTCGGCCTCATCGAAGACCGCCGATTGCGGTCCGTCCATCACGGCGTCGGTGACCTCCTCGCCACGGCTGGCAGGCAAGCAATGCATAAAGATCGCGTCCTTCTCGGCGTGGCCGAGCAGGCGCTCATCGACCTGATAGGGCCGCAGCAGGTTGTGGCGCGTGCCTTCCTCGTCGCCCATCGAGACCCAACAATCGGTGATGACGCAATCGGCACCCTCGACCGCGGCCTCGGGCCGGGTGGTCAGCGAGAGCTTCGCGCCCTGCTTCCTGGCCCAGTCAAGCAGCGCCGGCGGCGGGGCCAGCTCCTCGGGCGTCGCGATGGAAAGCTCGAAATCGAGCCGGCCGGCAGCATGAACCCAGGAGGTCAGGACGTTGTTGGTGTCGCCGGTCCAGGCAATGCGCTTGCCCTTGATCGGCCCCTTGCGCTCCTCGAAGGTCATGACGTCGGCCATGACCTGACAGGGATGCTGGCGCTTGGTCAGCCCGTTGATCACCGGCACCGTGGCGTACTTCGCCATTTCGACCACGGAATCATGGTCGAGCATGCGGATCATGATCGCATCGACATAACGCGAGAGCACACGGGCGGTGTCGGCGATGGTCTCGCGCTCACCGAGTTCGATTTCCTGGCCGGTCACCATCATCGGCGAGCCGCCGAGCTCGCGAATACCGACATCGAAGGAGACGCGGGTGCGCAACGAGGGCTGCTCGAAGATCATGGCGATGACCTTGCCTTCGAGTAGGCGATCGGCGGCGGCTTCGGGCGTGCGGCGCCGCGACTTGATCTCCTCGCCGGCGCGCAGGATGGCGCGGAGCTCGGTGGTGGAGAAGTCGGAGAGATCGAGGAAATGGCGCGTCACGGGCGCGTCCTTCACTTGCCTGGGGTCAACTGGCCTGGATCGAACTACTCTGCGGCGGGCCGCTTCAGCGTCGCCTCGATGGCGCCGGCGGCACGATCGAGGCGCGAGACCGCGTCGGCCACTTCCGTCTCGCCGATGATCAGCGGCGGCAGCAGCCGCACGACGTTGTCGCCGGCAGCGACGACGAGCAGACCCGCGGCGCGGGCCTCGGAGACGAAATCCGTGTTCGGCGTATGCAGCTTGAGGCCGAGCATCAGCCCTTCGCCGCGGATTTCGGCGATCACCTCGGGATGCTTGTCCTTGAGCTCGGCCAGCGACTGCTTGAGGCGCAGCGAGGTCTGCGCGACATGATCGAGAAAACCGGGCGCGAGGATCACGTCCAATACGGCATTGCCGACGGCCATGGCGAGCGGGTTGCCGCCAAAGGTGGTTCCGTGCGTGCCCAGCGTCATGCCCGATGCCGCCTCTTCGGTGGCAAGGCAGACACCCATCGGGAAGCCGCCGCCGATGCCCTTGGCGACCGACATGATGTCGGGCGCCACGCCCGAAAGCTCATAAGCAAAGAACTTGCCGGTGCGGCCGACGCCGGTCTGGATCTCGTCGAAGATCAGCATCAGGCCATGCTCATCGCAGAGCTCGCGCAGCCGCCGCAGGAAGCGCGCCGTGGCCGGGCGCAAGCCGCCCTCGCCCTGGATCGGCTCGACCATCAGCGCAGCCGTCTCCGGCCCGATCGCGGCCTTCAGCGCGGCCTCGTCGTCGAAAGGCACCTGGTCGAAGCCATCGACCTTGGGGCCGAAGCCGTCGATGTATTTCTGCTGCCCGCCGGCGGCGATTGTCGCCAGCGTGCGACCATGGAAGGCGCCTTCGAAGGTGATGATCCGGTAGCGCTCGGGATGGCCCTTCGCGGCGTGGTACTTGCGCGCCATCTTGATGGCGCACTCATTCGCCTCGGCGCCCGAATTGGTGAAGAAGGCGCGCTCGGCGAAGGTCGCTTCGCAGAGCCGGCGCGCCAGCTTCTCGCCGTCCGGCATCGTGTAGAGGTTAGAGGTGTGCCAGATCTTGCCGGCCTGCGCGGTCAGAGCCTCGACCAGATGCGGGTGGGCGTGGCCGAGCGAATTGACCGCAATGCCGGCGCCGAAGTCGAGATAGCGCGTTCCGTCGGCCGTGATCGCCCAGGGGCCTTCGCCGCGCTCGAAGGCGACGGGGGCACGGGCATAGGTCGGCAGCAGGACGGACTGGGAAGCGGAAACGGGGGCAGAGGCCATGGGATGCGATCCTCGCGACGGGCGATTGAGAGAACGGATTGGCGCTGAACTGAAAACGGTGGTCCGGGCTGGCCGACGGCAGGCTCTTAGCTGCGCAGCCGATTGCGACCCGGCGACGACGTTATCGTCGCAGCCAGCTTCCAACTTCTCGTCGCGCCGTCATCCGCATCATGGAAGGCCCTGATCCGCAAACATAAGCGCCGCCCGGAAGGGCGGCGGAGATAATAGAAGCAACTATGCAAAAGGGAGTCGCCCCTGTCAAATCCGCGCTGCGCCGCAGCCGGAGCCTGTGCCGCAAGGGCAGTGTTGCCGAAAGGATTCGCCTGACGGGCGATTGACGAAACGGCTGGGGAAAAGGCGATTTCCGATTCGGCGACTCTTGTGGCCGAGTCATCGCATCTTGTATGGTCGCCTTCGTCAGATACGACATCTCGTGCGGCGACCCCTATACCGTCAGTTTCGGCTGTAACGGCTTCCGTTTAGCGACGGGCGCCGCCGGTATCGGATTCCGCCATGATCCGCCCCTAGGACGGTTCCGTCAGGAGCCGGCCGGAGAAGACAGGTGAGCCCGATGAACGAAGCCGGAGCATGGACAGAAGAGCGCGTCGAGCTTCTGAAGAAGCTCTGGAGCGACGGTCTCAGCGCCAGCCAGATCGCGGCCGAACTCGGCAGCGTGACGCGCAACGCCGTGATCGGAAAGGTGCATCGCCTCGGACTGTCGGGCCGCGCCAAGAATCCGACTGCCGCCAGCACGCCACGGACGGCCGCGCCCCGCAAGGCGCCCACCCGCTCCCCGAGCCATCCGATGAGCGGCAGCCAGGGTGGAAATCATGGCGGCATGACGCGCGGTGCCAATGCGCTCGCGCCGCAATACGCTCCGGAAGCGGACGCCGAGGCCGAGCAGGCGCCGCTCCCGTCCGAAGATGTCGTGATCCCGTTCTCCGAGCGCGTCACCATCATGGACCTGCGCGAATATATGTGCCGCTGGCCGATGGGCGATCCGACGACCCCAGAATTCCGCTTCTGCGGCGGGCGCTCCCTGACCGGCATGCCCTATTGCAGCTACCACGCCCGCATCGCCTACCAGCCCGCCGCCGACCGCCGCCGCGACCGCAGTAAGGTGGCGCGCAACTGAGACAAAGAGCCCGACCGATGATGAGAAAGCCGGCCGCGAGGCCGGCTTTTTCGTTGGTGGCAGCCTACGCTCAACGATGCTGGCGCCGGCCGAGTGTCTCCAGATGCCGACTCCAGCGCGACAGCGCGAAACAGATCAGCCAGTAGATCGAGCCCGAGAAGGCATAGGCCTCCATGCTCATGCCGACCCAGGCCGGGTCCGCCAGAGAGGCCTGGGCGATACCGAGCAGGTCGAGGATTGAAACGACGAGAACGAGCGTGGTGTTCTTCACCAGCGCGATGAACTCGTTCGTCATGGCCGGCAGGGAGATGCGCAGCGCCTGCGGCAGGATGATGAGCCCGGTCGCCTTCCAGTAGGTCAGCCCGAGCGCGGTCGCGGCTTCGCGCTGGCCGGACGGCAGGGCCTGGAGGCCGCCGCGCACGGCTTCCGCCATATAGGCGGCGATGACGAGGCCGAGCCCGATGACGGCGCGCGCCAGCCGGTCGATGCCGATGCCGCCGGGCAGGATCAGCGGCAGCAGCAGCGAAGCCAGGAAGATCACCGCGATGATCGGCACGCCGCGCCAGAACTCGATGAAGAGCACGCTGATCAGCCGGATCACCTTGAGTTCGGACTGGCGGCCGAGCGCCAGCAGGATCCCGAGCGGGATCGCGATCAGGCTGGCATAGACCGAAATGAACAGGGTGAGCATCAGCCCGCCCCATTCGCGCGTCTCGACATAGCGCAGGCCGAAGCCGCCCGAGAGCAGCCAGATTCCGAGCGGCGGCAAAACGATCAGCGCCGCGATCGCCGCCCTCAGTCGTAGGCGCTGCGGCGCGAAGACGACGGCCGCGATGCCCAGCACGAACAGAATGCCGGCGAGATCGGCACGCCAGCGCTGGTCGGGCGGATAGAGCCCGTACATGAACTGGCCAAAGCGGGCCTTGACGAAGACCCAGCAGGCGCCGCCGGCGGCGCAGTCGGCGCGGGTCGAGCCGCTCCAGCTCGCGTCGATCAGGGCCCAGCGGATGACCGGGATGGCGATCCAGGCCAGCAAGAGCCCGAGCAGGACGGTGACGACGCCTGTCGCAGGTGTGCCGAACAGGCGATTGCGCCACATGGGGAGGGTAGCCGCGCTCATCGGGTCACCAGCGCGATCCTGGCGTTGTACCAGTTCATGAAGGCGGACACGGCGAGGCCGATCACGAGATAGACGGCGAGCGTCATGGCGATGATCTCGATCGCCTGGCCGGTGTTGTTCAGGGCCGAGCCCATGAACAGGCTGACCACGTCGGGATAGGCGATGGCCGCGCCGAAGGAGGAGTTCTTCAGCACGTTGAGATATTGGTTGGTCAGCGGCGGAATCATCACGCGCAGCGCCTGTGGGATGGTGACGAGACGCAGTATCCGTCCGGGGCGCAGGCCGAGCGCGGAGGCCGCCTCGATCTGGCCATGCGGCACGGCCTGGATGCCGCCGCGCACGATCTCGGCGATGAAGCCGGCGGTGTAGGTGACGAGCGCCGCGAGCAGCGCGACGAATTCGGGGATGACGACGAAGCCGCCGCGATAGTTGAAGCCGCGCAGGACGGGGATGTCCCAGCGGGTCGCTAGGCTCGCCCAGGTCACCGCCAGCACCGGCACGAGGACGATCAGGACGAGGCCGATCGCCAGCATCGGTGCATCCTGGCCGGTCCGGTCCTTGCGGCGGCGGGCCCAGAGCGAGACCAGCCAATGCGCCAGCCATGAAAGCAGAATCGCGGCGAGCGCCCAGCGGAAATTCGCAGGCGCATCCGGCAGCGGGATGGTCAGGCCGCGATTGTTGAGGAAGGCGACGCCGAAGACGCTGACGCTGTCGCGCGGCGCCGGCAGGGCGGCGATGACGCCGAAATACCAGAACAGCACGAAGAACAGCAGCGGGATGTTGCGGACGAACTCGATATAGGCGCCCGCGACGGTCGAGAGCAGCCAGTGCGACGACAATCTGGCGATGCCGACGACGAAGCCGAGCGCGGTCGCGAGCACGATCGCCACGACGGTGACCAGCATGGTGTTGGCGACGCCGGTCCAGAACAGGTCGAGGATGGTGCTGGCTCGGGTGTAGTCGGTCAGCACGAAGGGCACGTCGATGCCGGAATTGCGCCAGAGGAAGTCGAAGCCGGAGGCGATGCCGGCCTTGACCATGTTCTCCGAAGCGTTGCGCACGAAGAAGATGGTCAGGCCGACGAGCGCGACCACCAGCCCGATCTGGTAGATCCAGTCGCGGACACGCTTGTCGTTGAGGAGGGAGATGATGTTCAGCAAAGGCCTTGTTCCTGCGGAACCGCTTCGCCGTCATCCCGGGCGGAGCAAAGCGGAGATCCGGGATCCATGCCGGAACGGTTCAGGCATGGATCCCGGATCGGCGCCGCTGACGCGGCTTGTCCGGGATAACGGCGCGGTTCCGCGTTCAGACGGAAACCGCCCCGCTCTTACTGGAAGGGTGGGGTGAAGAGCAGGCCGCCTTTGGTCCAGAGCTGGTTCTGGCCGCGCTCGAGCTTCAGCCCCGAACCCATGCCGACGGTGCGCTCGAAGCTCTCGCCATAGTTCCCGACCTGCTTGATGACGTTGTACATCCAGTCGTTCGAGAGCCCCATCAGGGCGCCGAAATTGCCCTCGGCGCCGAGCAGGCGGCGGACTTCCGAGTTCTTGGAGGTCGCCTTCATCTGGTCGACATTGGCGGAGGTCACGCCCAGCATCTCGGCCGCGATCGTGCCGTTCAGGACCCAGCGCACGATCAGCTGCCAGCGCTCGTCGCCCCAGCGGGTGACGGGACCCTGCGGATCGTTCGAGATCGGCTGCGTCAGGATGACGTGGTCACCGGGCACCTTGAGCTTGGCGCGCTGGCCGGCGAGCGCGCCGACGCCGGCGGTGTAGGCGTCGCAGCGGCCGGCGTCATAGGCGGCGATGGCGTCGTCGTTCTTCTGGAAGTTGGTGATGGTGACCTTGAGGTTTCGCTCGGCGAACCAGTCGGAGGCGTTCTTCTCCTCGGTCGAGCCGGCGGCGACGCAGACCGAGGCGCCGTCGAGATCGGCCGCCGTCTTGGCGTTGGTCGCCTTGCGGACGATGAAGGTCTGGCCCTCGTAGAAGTTGATGCCCTGGAAGTTCAGGCCGAGCGAGGCGTTGCGCGAGAAGGTGATGGTCGAGTTGCGCGACAGCAGGTCGACCTGGCCCGACTGCAGGATCGGCCAGCGCTGCTGCACCGAAGTGGGCGTGAACTTGACCTTCTTGGCATCGCCGAGCACAGCGGCCGCGAGCGCCTTGCAGTAATCGACGTCGAGGCCGGACCATTCGCCCTTGTCGTCGGCGAAGGAAAAGCCCGGCAGGCCGAGATGCACGCCGCATTCGATATGGCCGCGCGCCTTGATCGCATCCAGCGTCGGGCTCGGGGCCAGTTGCTGGGCGCTCGCCAGAGAGGCGCTCGCGGCCAGGATGGCGGTCGCCGCCAGCAGTTTCATCGTCATGATCTTTGGTCTCCCCGAAGCCGTCACCGGCTTTCTGCATTAAGGCGCGGACTATGCAACAGACAGCCGGTGAGCGGTAGCGGGGACAGGTGCGCTTTTCAGCTTCCGAACACGGTGTTGAGCTGGCTGCCGACCATGATGAAGGTGGTGCGCTTGGCCATCTCCTTGAGCCGGACGGCGCCGATATAGGTCATGGCCGAGCGCACGCCGCCCATCAGCTCCTGCATCGTGCCCTCGACCGGGCCGCGATAGGGCACCTCGACGGTCTTGCCCTCGGAAGCGCGGTACTTCGCGACGCCGCCGGAATAACGCTTCATCGCCGTGTCCGAGGACATGCCGTAAAAGGTCATGCTGACGGGGATCTTCTCGCCGTCACGCTCCTCGTAGCGGATGTCGCCCTCGCATTCGTCGTGCCCTGCGAGCATGCCGCCGAGCATCATGAAGTCGGCACCGGCGCCGTAGCCCTTGGCGAGGTCGCCCGGCACGGTGACGCCGCCATCGCCGCAGACGAGGCCCTTGAGTCCATGGGCTGCATCGGCACATTCGATGATGGCCGAGAGCTGCGGATAGCCGACGCCGGTCATCTTGCGGGTGGTGCAGACCGAGCCCGGCCCAATACCGACCTTGACGATGTCGGCGCCGGCCAGGATCAGCGCCTCGGTCATGTCGCCGGTGACGACATTGCCGGCCATGATCGTGGCGTCGGGATACTCGGCCCGGGTCGCCTTGACCGTGTCGACGAACTTCTCGGTGTAGCCATTGGCGACGTCGAGGCAGATCTTCGTGATCGGCGCTTCCGCATGGACCCGGGCCAGCTTGTCGTGGTCGGCTTGCGTCGTGCCGAGCGAATAGAAGGCGTTGGCGGAGTCCGGCTCGCGGAAGAAGGCGACGAGTTCATCGGCGCCGTAGTGCTTGTGCAGCGCCACCATGGCGCCATGGCGGAGCAGGGCGCGCGCCATCGCCATCGTGCCGACGACGTCCATATTGGCCGCGATCAGCGGAAAGCCGGTCCAGTCGCGGCCGGTATGGGCGAAGCGGAAGGAACGGTGGACGTCGACCTCGGCACGGCTGCCCAGCGTCGAGCGCTTGGGCCGGATCAGGACATCGCGGAAATCGAGCTTGGGGTCGTTCTCGATGCGCATGATTTCGGACCTTCGCGGCTGGCTTCAGGCACGCGGTGGCCAAGCGGCGGCAAGGAATGCGTGCGCCGATTCATAACCGCAGCGGGGCGGGCTGGGCAATCGGCTCAGGCCGAAGACGGCTCGCGCGGGAAGGGGCGGGCGTTCTTGCGGATGGTGTAGAGCGTCGCGCCGATGACGATCGCAGCCCCGATCCAGGTCGTCAGCGCCGGTATCTCGGCGAAGAAGACGAAGCCGGTCAGGCTCGCCAGGATCAGACGGCTGAAATCGAGCGGCGCCAGCGCGGCCGCCTCGCCGACCTGATAGGCGCGGGTGATCAGCCATTGGCCGGCGGTGCCGAACAGGCTGAGCACGATCAGCCAGAACCATTGCCCGGCATTGGGCGGGACCCACCAGAGCCAGGCCGGGAGGGCTAGCGCCGCGATCAGCACGATGCCCTGCCAGATCAGGATCGTGTCGGTGCGCTCGGTCGCGGCCAGCATCCGCACGCTGACGGTGATGCCGGCGTTGAACACCGCGCCGGCGACCGCCAGCAGCGCATAGGCGTCGAGCCCGTCGGTGGTCGGCCGGAGCATGACGAGGACGCCGATGAAGCCGATGACGGTCGCGGCCCAGCGCCTGGCATCGACCTCCTCCTTGAGAATGATGACGGCGGCGACGGTGACGAACAGGACCTGGCTGAAACCGATGGCCGTGGCCTCGGCGAGCGGGATCCGGATCACCGCGGTGAAGCCGCAGAGCATCGCGATCAGCGTGATTGCGCCGCGAATGACCTGCAGCCCCGGCCGCCTGGTCCGCAGCATCAGGCGCAGGGCGCCGCCTGCGAAGGCGACGATGATCACGCTCATGATGACCTGGCGGATCAGCAGGATCTGGACCAGCGGAATGGCGCCGCCGACATGCTTGATGGCGCCGACCATCACCGCATAGACCAGCATCGCGGAAAACATGTAGACCGAGCCGCGCAGATTGGGGCTCGCGCTCGCCCACCAGGCGCGAAGGCCCCGGCGACCGGCGGCGCCCTCGGACTTGCCCGTCGGGATCGCTGACGACGATTCCAAGCGGTTGAAGGCTCCAGCCTCGTCGTCGGGTTCCGGGATGCGCGGCAGCGCCTCCGCTTCGGCGACTCCATCCGCGTCGGCCGGACGGCCCTGCCGCCCGGTCTGCCGTTCTTCGCTCATCGACCTCGACCATCGGACGAAGGCTTCGACGCCCGGCCCGTTTCCATCCCTGTCCGGAATTGATCAATGAATCCGGACGCCTTCACCAGAGACAGCCGGACATGGCGGGGTTGTGTGGGCCGGGTCGCAGCATCGGGAGAGCGCTCCGACCGCCACGACGGGAAGGCAGGCGAGCCATGCCGAAGCGGGACTTTGCGGAGCCTTCCATGCGGTCTAGGAGACCGCGACGGCTTCCGCCCAAGGCCGAGCAAACCGAGTTGATGACGGCATGACGATCCCGCTTCCCCGCCCCGTGCGCACAGGCCCTGCGTGCCGCGCCGACGTGCCGGGCCATCACGGGGTGGCGATCGGCTGATGCGGGAGCTTCTGTCCGATTTCGTCGAGGGCGTACGGGGGCTGGGGCCGGCACGCTTCCCTTATGCGCGCTTCGCCCTGGCGCTGCTGCTCGGCGGCGCGGGCGGCTGGTTCTTCGTCCAGGCCAGGCTGCCGCTGCCCTGGATGCTGGGTTCAATGGTCATTTGCACGATCGCGGCGCTGCTGCGCTGGCCCGTCGCGGCCCCGCCGGTCATCAGACCCCCCATGACGATGGTGATCGGCGTCATGCTGGGCGCCGGCTTCAAGCCCGATGTCGTCGCGCAATTGCCGAACTGGCTGCCGACACTCATCGGCCTCGTGCTGTTCATGCTCGCCTGCGCCGTCGCCTGCGTCGGCTATTTCCGGACGGTCGCCGGTTTCGACCCGGTCACGGCCTTCTTCGCCGGCATGCCGGGCGGCCTGCTTGAAATGGTCACGCTCGGCGAGGAGAAGGGCGGCGATGCGCGCATCATCGCGCTGATCCATTCCGCCCGCATCCTGCTGGTGGTGATGACCCTGCCCTTCCTCGTGCAGTGGATCGGCGGCGTGCCGGTCGGCGGCAACCGCGTCGCCGGGCCCTCGCTGATGCAGACGCCGCTCTCGGCCGAGCTGATCCTGCTCGCCTGCGGCGTCGCCGGGATCGTCCTCGGCCATTTTCTGCGGCTGCCGGCAAAATTCCTGCTCGGGCCGATGCTGGTCAGCGCCGTCATCCATGTCTCCGGCCTGAGTGATTCGGTGCCGCCTTTCGAGATCGTCAACGCAGCCCAGCTCATCCTCGGCATCACCATCGGCTGCCGTTTCGTCGGCACGGCGCCACGCAGTATCCTACGCGTGCTGGCGCTTTCGGTCGGCTCGACCGTGATCCTGCTCTCGCTGACGCTCGGCTTCGCCTGGCTCGTCGCGAAGGTCTCGGTCCATGGCCAAGTGCCGCTGATCCTGGCCTATTCGCCGGGTGGACTCGCCGAAATGAGCCTGATCGCACTTGCGCTGCATACCGAGGTCGCCTTCGTGGCGGCACACCACATCATTCGTGTCTTCCTGGTGATGATCACGGCTGGTCCGTTCTTCGGCCTGCTGATCGGCCGCCGCAAGGCGATCGATACCAAACAGGACGAGTGACGCCGGGAGCTATTTCCGCGCGGCCGCCAGCCCCCGCTCCAGCCCGTCCGCGAGAGCTTTGCGCTGCTGCGCCATGAAAGCCGCGCCATCGACGCGCTGGCGGTCGCCGGCGCGGATGGCTGTGATCCGCGCGACCAACGCCTTGGCAAAGGCCTCGGGCGTATCAGCGCGCGTGACATTGTCCGGCATGGTGGTGAAGCCGCGACAGGAGAGCGTCGTCGCCACTGCCGGCAGACCGAGCTCAAGTGCCTCGACCGTCTTGAGCTGCACACCCGTTCCGGCCCGACTCGAGAGCGCGACGAGGCGGCAGGAGCGCAGGAACGCGTCCGCAGCCGGGACGCGCCCAAGCAGCGTGACCCCGGGCGGCGCCGGCTGCATGCCCGCTGGAAGCCGCCCGGCAACGGCGACCGTCAGATCCGCCGGCAGCAGCGGGCAGACCTCGCGCAGGAACCAGTCCAGGCCGATGAAATTGGGCGCCCAGCTCCAGGTGCCGATCAAGCCGACGTCATAGGCAGGCTCGGGCTCGACCGCAGCAGGAGGGGGCACCGCCCGCTTGCTCGATACCAGCGGCAGGACGGCGGATTTCGCGGCCAGAGACGGTCCGAGCGTCGCGCGATCCTCCTCGGCAAGAGTCCAGACGAAGCGCGTCTCCTGCCAGAGCCGCCGCTCGATCCGCTCCAGGAGGCGCGCTTCACGCATGAACAGCCCCTGCATGAGGGGATTGCGGGCATGAAGCGCGTTCTGGCGCGCCGAGGTATGCTCGATATTGTGCTCGACCAGAACACAAGGGCCGAGCTTCAGCAGTTCCGGGAAGGCGCCGGGCAGCATGACGGAGTTCAGCACGATGGCGTCGAAGGGGCCTTTCGACCTGACGGCCTCGACAAGGCGGCCCTCGCCCGCCAGCCGCAGCTTTGCGCAGGCTACCGGCAGGCCGTCGCGCAACGCCGCGGCAATCCAGCGCAGCCTGCGGCTTGGCGTCACGACGGCGTTCTCGATGTCGGCTTCGGCGATCACGACGGCCTGGTCAGGATCGTCCGGCGTCTCGCCCGGGCGCGTGAAGCCGAAGGCCGTGACGTCATGGCCGGCGGCGCGCAAAGCATCGAGGATCGCGGCATTGGCGATCTCGAAGCCGGTATCGGGACGGGCCACGGGAATCAGCGCGGTGAGGAAGGCTAGACGCAAACGGGCGGCCCCATGGAGACGGCAGAAAGCAGCGAACGCCGCTGCAGCGAAGCAAGGCCCCTCGGCAGCGCGCCGGTCAAGCGCCGTGCGCGACCATCACCAATGGCTTCTCGCGCAAAGCCCCGTCAATCCCGCCGTCGCGATCACGGAACCTTAAGCGGGCCATGCCCATATGGCCTGACCATGGCCGTGACGGAACAGATGCGCAGCAATGACGGCGACCCCGCGCGCGGACAACGCGCAGTGGCCGGCTTCGACGCTCCGGAGAGCTTCGTCGTGCTTGCGGCCTCGCCCGAGACGGTGCTCGTCGGCGTCGAAAGCGTCGTCTGCGTTCCGACATTCCGCCGCCCCGACATGCTGGAGGCGACGCTGCGCTCGCTCGCGGCACAACAGGGCGGCCACGACTTCGCGATCATCGTCGTCGAGAACGAGGGTATCGAGCGCGCCGGCGCCATCCGCGCGGCCGCGCTGCTGGAGGCCGGCCTGTTCAAGGGGCTCGTGATCGTCGAGCCGCGCCAGGGCAACTGCAAGGCCTACAACGCCGCCTGGCGCTGCGCCCTGACCCGTTTCCCGGCACTCAAGCAAGTGCTCGGCATCGACGATGACGAGACGGCGCAGCCGCTCTGGCTAGACGCCTTCCTGCGCGCGGCGAGCGAGGCGCCGGCCGATCTGTTCGGCGGCTCCGTCACGCCGGACTTCGAGGACGACTCACGCGCCTGGCTCAAGGCGCATCCCGTCTTCCGCTCGCATTATTCCGCCTCGGGGCCAGTGCCGATCCTCTATTCGAGCGCCAACTACCTGATCCGGCGCGGGGTGCTGGAACGGCTCGGCTTCCCTTTCCTCGACGAGAGCTTCGACTTCACCGGCGGCGGTGACAGCGACTTCTTCAGCCGGGCCAAGGCCGCGGGATTCCGCTTCTGGTGGGTTCAGGAGGCGGCGCAGCGCGAGACCATGCCGGCGCGGCGCAGCGAATTCGGCTGGATCAACGCGCGCGCCCTGCGCAACGGCGCGATCTCGGCTGCGATCGAGCGGCGAAAGCATCCGCGCCTCGCCGGTCGGTTGCGGGTTCTCGCCAAGTCCCTGGCGTTGCTGGCGGCTTCGGGTCCACGCGGCGTGGTGCTCGGGCTCAAGACACGATCGAGCCTGATCGGGCTCTATCATGCGCAGGTCGCGATCGGCCGCCTGCTGTCGGAGATCGGCGTCGGCAACGAGCAATATCGCCAGCCCGAAGCGAATTGAGCGCTCAGCCTCCGCGCGCGACGCGGTACTTCGACGTCAGCCTCAGCCCGATCACGGAGATCAGCAGCGCGAACCAGACCGGATCGGCGCGGCGGAAGAAGAAGCTCTCCAGGCAGGCCGAGTAGATACAGAACAACCAGATGCGGAAGAAAAGCTCCGCCAGCGCCTTGTTCTCGGGCGTGCGGATGACGCGGTGGTGGTCGCGCAGCGGCAGCAGGATCAGCACGGTCAGCGCGATGACGAGGCCGGGAATGCCGAGGCCTATGGCGAGGTCGACATAGCCGCTATGGCCATGGACCATGCCCTGGGCGATGCCGGTCTCGTTCTCGCCGATCTCGGCATAGAGCACATAGTCGCTCTGCCAGAAGCCCTCGAAGCCATAGCCGAAGACCGGCCGGTTCCAGAGACGGTCGATCGCGAAGCTCCAGATTTCGGTGCGGCCGGTGAAGGTCTGGCCCGGGCTGACCGCCTGGACGATGGCGTTGACCGGCTTGAACAAAACGGAGCCGATGGTCGCGGTCAGCAGGATCGCGAGCGGGCCTAAAGCGACCAGCCCGCGCAGCCAGATGCTGCCGATGCGCGCGCAGGCAAAGCCGACCAGCACGACGAAAGGGCCCAGCCCCATCGAGGTCTTCGAGCCCGTGAAGAACAGGAAGGTCGCGGCGAGCCCGGTAATGATCAGGCCGAAGCGCGGCGAGTGGGCCGAGGCGACGAAGATGCCGATCAGCATCATGATCACCATCATCGCGCCAGCGATGTTCTTGTGGTCGAAGAGGCCGCGCCAGGCGCCGGCATGCTCGGGTTCGAGCGCGTCACCGGCCGAATGGATCGCGATGTCCGGAAAGACGATCAGGCCGGCATAGCAGACGAGCACGACGATCAGCGCCGCCGTGCCGAGCAGGCCCGCGAAGTGACGCTGGTCGCGCGGCAGCAGCATCACCGTGAAGGCGATCGTCAGGACGACCAGCGTGAAACGGAAGGCGCGCATCGAGACGTCGGGATTGAAAGAATGCAGCACGCCGATCGTCATCCAGGTGAGCAACAGCAGCCATGTCGGCCGCAGATAGGCGCGCGCCGCGACGCGGCCGGCGGAGGTTGCCGCACCGGCCAGGCCGAGGACGGCCATCAGCGAGAAGGCGACCTGGTTGACGAGGTTGCTGCTCTCCTGCGCCGAGACCTCGTAGCTGCCCTTGAAAGGCGCAGTCGAAATCCAGACGAGCAGGAAGGCCGCGACGAAGATCGCGCTGCGGCACCAGTGGCCGAACTCGACCGCCTGCTCGCCCGAGGCCGCAAGGCCGTCGCTGGCAGGCCCGGCCGCCATCAGACTTCGTTGACGACGAAGCCGCGCAGCTTGGCGGCGTTGCTGCCCAGCGCCGCATTGGCCCGCGCGAGGTCGCCATCGCCGATCCCGCCTTCACGCAGGACCAGGACGATGTCGTCGGCCGCCTCGATGAAGCGCTGCGCCAGCCCATCCGAGCCGACTGCGCCGCCGTCGATGACGATCGGGCCGAAGCGGCGGGCCTTGTCGAGGAACCCGTCCCGGATCTGTGCCGGCGTGACAAGATCGGCTTGCCCGACGCGCGGCAGGAAGAACAGCCCGGTGCCTTCGTCCTGCAGCGCCGCCCGGACCAGCCCGACAGCGCCGGTCACGATGTCATGCAGCCCGGCGCCGGCATCGGGCGCAAAGACCCTGGTCAGGCTTTCCTCGCCGGTGCCGGCATCGACCAGCATGGCCGGCAGCCCCGCAATGGCGGCCTCGAGCGCCAGGTTGAGCGCCAATGTCGAAGCGCCGGCGCCCGGATGCAGGCCGACCACGACGATGCGGCGATGGCCGACGCCCGGCGCCTGGGCGGCGAGCGCGGTCCGCGCCGCCCTGATCGCCTTGGCAAAGCCAGCATTGGGCTTGTCGATGGCGTCGACCAGATGCGCCTTGGCCTGGAAGACCGAGCGCGCCTCGCCATCATTGCGGCGCCAGCGGCGATGCCGGACCGCCGGCAGGTTCGCCAGCAGGGGTGCGGCGGCCGTCTGAAGGATCTCGGGCGCGCGCTGCGCCTGCCCGCCCTGGATTGCGACGAAGCGCCGCCAGCCCGGCTTCGCGGGAGCAGGCGCAGCCGGGCGTGGCCCCTCCGGCATGACCGGCACGATCTGTCCGGCGGGCGAAGACGCTTCGGTCTGCGCAGACCCGACGGAAGCGGAGCTGACCGTTCCTTCCGCGCCTCGCCGGTCCGATCGTGGGAGCCCAGCTGCGCCGAAAAGCGCCAGTCCCAGCGCCAGCGCTACACCCGTACCACCACCGGCGATGCCGCCGAGCATCACGATCGTCCGTCGGCTGACGCCGCTCTTTTCAAGCGGCGGCATGGCCGCGCTGATGACGCGGGCATTGGTGGTGTCGATGCCGGCGAGTTCGCCGGTCTCGCGGGCGCGGCGCAGGAAGGCGTCATAGACGACGCGGGAGGATTCGACCTCGCGCTCGAGCTCGCGCAGCTCGACCGAAGCGCGGCTGGCGGCATATTGGCTGGTGGTGAGCTGGTCGACACGGCGCGCGATCTGGCGCTCGGCCTCGACAGCGCGGTCGAGTTCGACCTTGGCCGAGCGCGAGATGCGCGACAATTCCTCCGCGATCTGGCGGCGCGCGTCACGGGTCTGGGCCTGGGCCGCCGCGAGCGCCGGATGGCGGGTGCCGAGCGAGGCCAGCAGATCGGCTTCCTTGGCCAAGGCGGCACCGAGCTGGGCGCGCAGCGCCGTCATCGTGTTCGATGCGACCGCCTCGGGGATCGCGCCAGCCTCGATACCGGCGGGGCGGGTCGCGAGGGTCTGCTCGTATTTCGCCCTCGCCTCGGTCACGCGGGTCCGCAGCGCGACGAGCTGGGCGTTGTTGAGGGCGAGCTGCTCCTCGGTCATCGACTTGCCGGCGCCGACCCCGACGATGTTGTTGGCTTCCTTGTAGCGCTCGGCCTTTTCCTCGGCGACGCGCAGGCGGTTGCGCAGCTCTTCCAGGCGGGCGGTGAGCGCCACCGTGGCACGCTGGGCGGCATCGGCACGAACCGAAGCCTGGTTCTCAAGATAGGTCTCGGCCAGCGCGTTGGCGATGCGCGCGGCCTTGGCGGCCTCGCGCGCGGTCACGCCGATATCGATGACGAAGGTGCGCTCGCCACGGCGCACCGAGACGTTCTTGTCGAGCGCGGCCAGGGCATAGAGCATGCCGTCATGGGACGCTTCACCGCTGCTCGGCAGCAGCCCGCCCAGGATCCGCGACAGGCCTGATCGCGCCGCCTGGCCGCCGAATTCCGGATCCTTGTCGAGCCCCTCGCTCTGCACGACGCGCGACTTGATGCTGTCGGAGGCGATGATGCGGGCCTGGCTTTCCAGATAGCTGGTGATCGAGGTGGGGTCGCCGCCGGCCGCGTTGGGCGACACCTCGTTCTGGAGCACGCGCAGATCGCGCGGATCGATGAAGAGCTGCGCCGTCGAGACATATTTCGGCGGCACCAGGAGGCTCGCGAGCGCAGCGAGAACCGCGCCGACGATGGTCGCGAGAATGATCAGGCCCTTGCGCGCCCATAGCGTCTGGACGAGCCAGCCCGGGTCGGTCAGTCGCGCCATCGCGGCCGGGGCGGCAGCGGGCATGGCGCGCTGTTCCGGGCGCTCCTGCTTCTGTTCCGGCTCGCTGGCAGCGGTCTCGGTGGTGAACATGACGCTACGCTTCACTCTTCAAGGCTTCGTCCGTCGCTCAGCTCGGGCTTCGCCGGAAGCGGTCGAGCACCGCCATCATCGGTTTCGGCTTGAAATCGGCATCCAGAGGCAATGGACGGGCCCGCGCCTTGTCCTGACGCGGGAAGGTCTCGTGAACCCAGGAATAGCGGTCGCTCAACCCCCAGGTGACGATCGCCTTGGGCCGACGCACCGAGAGGATCGCATCGAGGAACGTCCCGACAAGGCTCGCGGCGGCGCGGTCGCGCGTCGCGGCGTCGGCGGGCAGCTTCCAGTCAATGACGTCGAGTTCGGTGATCTCGACATCGAGGTCGAGCTTGCCGAGTTCGGTCATGAAGCCCTGCAGCCCGTCGATATCGAGCGGCTTGTCGGCATAGAGATGCGCCTGCATGCCGATGCCGTGCACCGGGATGCCCTTGTCCTTCAGCCGGCGACAGATATCGAGCGCCACCTTGCGGCGCGCGGCCGTGCCGGGGCCGGGTTCCTCGAAATTGAAATCGTTGAGGACGAGGCGGGCCTTGGGGTCGACGCGTGCGGCCGCGCGGAAGGCGATTTCGACATGGGCCGGGCCGAGCAGGCGCTGCCAGATCGTGTCGCGCATGGGCTCGCCGGGCAGCGGCTCGAACTTGATGACCTCGTTGACGACGTCCCAGGTCGCGATGCGGCCCTTGTAGCGATCCACGACGGTCTCGATGTGCTCGGTGAGCTCGCGCTCGGCCTCGGCCCGCGTGCTCATCTCCTTGGCCCAGGGCGGCAGCGCTTCACCCCAAAGCAGAGCATGACCGCGAATCGCCTTGCGACCACGCTCGGCGAAGGCGACCAGCTCGTCGGCGCCCGAGAAATCGAACCGCGAGCGGTCGTGGCGGATCGCCTCCCATTTGAGGTCGTTCATCGGCACGATGACATCGCAGTAGCTCGTCAACGCCTGGCGATAGCGCGGATCGGCGCGGAAGGTCTCGATCTGGGCGGCCGAGCCGAAGGGAATCGGCCGCGCCGCCGCGAGCCCCGACGCCGGCGCCATCACAGCAGCCGCGGCGAGACCGCCGGTGGCAGCCAGCGCGTCGCGCCGGCTCCATGCGGCGATGTCTCGATCCGGTTCAGGCTTTCGCATCGGCAGGGACGGTTCCGTTTCGTTTAGGGTCGCTCAACGCCTGTCGGCTAGAAGACGAAAGACAGGCTGCACGGGGCACGCATGCGCCGGGCCAGCCCGCACCGCGAGACCTGTGCCACGAGACCTTGGCGCCGCAAGAACGGACCCCATGCTGCCAGACCGCGCCGCCATCCTCGCCTATCTCACCATCCTGAGCGGCTCGGCCGGCCGGCTCGTCATCTCCCTTGTCTACTTCCTCATTGTTGCGAATACGTTGACCCTCGGCGAATTCGGTCTGTTCGCCACGGCCTCGGCGACAGGGCTGATCCTGTCGCGCCTGCTCGCCTTCGGCTTCGTCTCGCCGGTCTTTCGAGTTGCGACCGTGAAGCCGCGCCTGCTCGGCGCCTATCTCGCCGGTTTCGGCGCGCTCGGCCTGTGCTCCCTGCCCGCGATCGCGCTGGCCGGCACGATCGTCTACCTGCTGCTGTTCGCCGACAGGCTCGCGGTCCTGCCCTTCGCGCTGATCCTCGTCGCCGAGGTCCTGTGCTGGCGGCTCGTCGAGGTCGTCGCCATCGTCAACAACGGGCTCAGGCGCTTCCGGCAAGCGGCACTGCTCGTCATCGTCGGCTCGTCACTGCGAACCATAGCGGCCCTGCTCTTCGCGGTTTTCGGGCATCGCAGCCTGGAGATCTGGGTCTGGTCCTATCTGGCGGCGACGGCTGCGACGCTCGTCGTGGCGCTGGCCTTCTTCCTGCCGCCGCTGCGACTGCGCTTCGACCGGCGGCTCTATCCCCGCCGCATGGGCGATGCGATCTATGCCAGCGCCGCCGAGATCGTGTTCTATGTCCAGGCCGAGCTCGACAAGCTCCTGATGCTGGCGCTGGCCGGCGAGCGGACGGTAGGGCTCTACGCCATTGCGATGCGCGTCATCGACCTCACGGCGATGCCCGTGCGCAGCTTCAACCAGATGCTCGTCCAGAAGATCATGAAGGAGCGCAGGCTCAGTGGCGGCCCGGGCCGGCTGGCGATGGTCGAGTTCGGCATCGCGGCAATCTCGATCGCCGGTCTTGCGACAGTGATTTTCGCGCTGAAGCCGTTCCCCGGCCTGCTCGGCCGCAATGTCGCGGAAGCGGCCTATCTGTTCCTGCCGATGCTGCTCGTGCCGGCCTTCCGTAACCTCGTCGAGTACCATGCCGAGCTGCTCTATGCGCGCGAACGCACGGGATCGCGGATCACGCTGCTCTGCGCGATCACGCTGCTGAAGGCGGCGCTGTTGTCCTGGGTGATGACCCGGTTTGGGGCCGGCGATGCCTGGGCCCCCTGGCTCAACCTCGTCTTCGGGCTGGTCTATGTCTTGTCGGCGGCCGTGACCTATCGGCTGCTGGCGCAGGCTTCGATGCCGCGCCCTTTCACTGCGCCTCGAACAGCGCCCTGATTGTCTCGACCGGCTCGCCGATGAAGGACTGGACGCCGACCGCGACCTGCCAGGGCTCCAGCACCTCCTCAAAGGAGCGCAGGCTGCCGATGGCGCCGGCTTCGCCACCCCAGTAGACCCTGCAAAGTTCGCGCTCGTCGCTCCAGTGCCCGGCCGGGCCGAGGCCGAGCAGGCGTTCGACGAAGTAGCCATAGATCATGTATTCCGAGAAACCCCGGCGCGAAGCGATCGCCCGGACCCAGTCGCGACCGCTGACCCGCTCGATATGCGCAAGCAGCGCGCGGACATTGTCGCGCCGCCAGGACACCATGTTGTTGATGTAGTCCGCGCTCGGGAACATTGGCGCGGGAAGCCCGAGCAGGCGGCTGGCGTTGTTGCACCACGCCTCGTGCTCGCCCATCCCGGCCGTGATGCCGTCGCGCTTGCGATAGAGCCGCACGCCCTGAGGCGTGGTCAAGCTGCCGAGATCGAACGGCCGCAGGAAGAGCATGTCGGAATCGGCGAAGAGGACGACATCCTCCTCGCTCTTGAGCGGAAGAGCGAATTTGCGCAGCTGCTGGGCATGCCAGCCCCGCAGCGGCGGCACGCCTCTCAGGAGCGCGCGTGCGCCGGTCCAAACGCGACGGCGGCCGAGACTCAACGGATCGGGACGCGACCTGAGCCAGGACGGCAGCAGCGCGGATTCGGCGATCACCTGCCGGCGCGGGCCTTCGAGATCGCGAAACAGCGGCACGTCGCCATCCTCGACCAGCAGGTAGTGGGTAGCGTGGCCGGTGACGAAGCGATCGATGCTGGCGCAGAGCAGGCGGCAGCGCTCGACGTCGCCGGCATAGCTCGGCGTCGCGATGGCGTAGCTCAAGCTCACCGAGAGGGTCTGCCGGAGAAGAAGCGCTGGCGCAGCAGGCGCAGCATGAAGATGGGATTGCCGAGGATGTAGCGGCGCCAGAGCCGACGCGGCTCCAGCCAGAGCCGATAGACCCATTCGAGCCTGGTCCGGCGGATCGCTTCGGGGGCGCGCGGCACCTCACCTGCGAAGAAGTCGAACAGGGCGCCGACACCGGCCGCGACCGAGCAATGCTGAGGGCCGAGCTTGTCGGCGATCCAGCGCTCCTGCCGCGGATTGCCGAAGGCGACGAGCAGCAAGTCCGGCGGCGCGGCCTGCAGGCGGGTCAGCAGCCGGGCTTCCTCCGATGGGTCGAAATAGCCATGGCTGATGACGCTGAAAGCATGACGCGGGAACTGCCTCGCCAGTTGCTCGGCGGCGTGATCGGCCACGCCGGGGCGCCCACCGATCAAGCCGATGCGCAAGCGGCGCGGCTCGGTCGCAAACAGCGCCGGGATGAAGTCGGTCCCGTTCAGATTGGCGGGGAAAGGTGCGCCGTGCAGCAGCCAGCCGCCGATATCGACGCCAATGCCGTCTGCCAGCACCAGGAAGCCGGAAAGCCTGCGCAGCAAGGCGGGATCACCAGCCGAGACATTGACCAGATTGGCATTGCAGAAGGCCAGCTTGATGTGCCGGCCGGCCGCCATCGCATCCGAGAGTTCGGCCAGAGCCGCCGCCCGTGTCAGCACAGCTATGCCGATCCCGCCGACATCGCGCACATCGAAGCCGGCCGGTGGCCGGGCTATCGGTTTGCTCGCGAGGGCTAGGGAGAGGCTGGCAGGCACGGCGGCAATCGGTCCCAACGGGTTTCGTGATCGGCTCTTTCGCCATCACGTCATGACCCAACGGCGGGCGGGGTCAAGTCGAACCGAGCCGAACGGTAAAGGGGTTCTTCAATGAATCCGCGGGATCGGGTTAATTGCCAAAGCCTCTGAAAACGCAGGTTGTTTCGATACGGATCGCCTCGGCTGCGAGCGTCGGCGCGAGCGACTGGCCGATGTCGGAGAACGGGACAGCAGAGCGCGTTTCGTGCCGTTCCGGGACAGGTCGCGGTGCCGCGGGAGCAGCTGCCCTCCGCCACAATGCTTAACGGCTCCTGTCGGCAAAATTCGAAGTCTTAACAAGCGTCAAGGATAGGCAGGCGCGCTGCGGCGCCGCATCGGCCAAACGACGGGCGCCCGAACCTTGTCCATCCAGCCAGACAGCCTTTAGGGTGCCGGTCCAACGAGTCAGGGGCCGACAATGAACCAGATCGATCTTCAGGGAAGAACCGCCATCGTCACCGGAGGGGCGCAGGGCATCGGCCGTGCTGTCGCGGAACGCTTCGCCGCCAGCGGCGCCACCGTCGCGATCTGGGACCTCGACGGAGAGCTGGCCGTCAAGACCGCGGCCGAGATCGGCGCTGGGGCGATCGGGCTCGGCATCGACGTCACCGACGCGAAAGCGGTGAAGGCCGCGGCCGACGCTCTGGAAGCCAAGCAGGGCAGCATCGACATTCTCGTTACCAGCGCCGGCATCGCGGGCGCCAATCTCAAGACCTGGGAATATCCGCTCGACGAATGGGCGCGCGTCATGCGCCTCAATGTCGACGGCACGCTGCATTGCTGCCAGGCCGTGATCCCCGGCATGATCAAGCGCAATTACGGGAGGCTCGTGCTGGTGGCGTCGATCGCCGGCAAGGAAGGCAACCCCAACGCCTCGGCCTATTCGGCCTCGAAGGCGGCCGTGATCGCGCTGACCAAGTCGCTCGGCAAGGAACTCGCGACGCAAGACATCGCAGTCAACTGCATCACGCCTGCCGCCGCCCGCACTCGCATCTTCGACCAGATGAGCGAGGAGCATATCGGCTACATGCTCGCCAAGATCCCGCGCGGGCGTTTCCTCCTGCCCGACGAGGTCGCCTCGATGGTCGCCTTCCTAGCCTCGGCCGAAAACAGCTTCACCACCGGCGGCGTCTTCGATCTTTCGGGCGGCCGGGCGACCTATTGACGCCCCGGCCCCTCACGCCGGCACCTGCGACCCGTCGTCCAACCCTGCACCGCAATCTCAAAAGTCAGCCCATGGTCCAATCGCTTCCGTCCGCTGCCGTGCTCGGTGCGCGTGCCTTCGCCGCGCTGCAGGGCCTCAATCGCTTCACGGACGAACCGGGAAAGCTGACGCGTCTCTATCTCTCGCCGGCCCACCGGCAGGCGGCGGAGTGGACCAAGGGGGCGATGGAGGTCGCTGGACTCACTGCCTTCATCGACGCGGCCGGCTCGGTGCAGGGCCGCCGCGAAGGGCCGGTGCCGGGCTCCCCTTCCGTGATGATCGCCTCGCATATCGACACGGTGAAGGATGGCGGCCGTTTCGACGGCAATCTCGGCGTCGTCGCCGGTATCCTGACGGCCCAGGCCCTGCGCGACGCCGGCATCGTGCTGCCCTTCGCACTGGAGGTGGTGGCCTTCGGCGATGAGGAGAATGTCCGGTTCCCGACCCATCTCTCGACCTCCGGCGCGCTGGCCGGCGACTACGACCTCGCCTGGCTCGACGCGCGCGACGCCGAGGGTACGCGGCTTGCCGATGCGCTCGTGGCGTTCGGCGGCGATCCCTCGGGCATTGCCGGGCTCAAGCGCAAGCCGGGCTCGATCAAGGCCTATCTCGAGGTCCATATCGAACAGGGGCCGGTGCTCGAAGTCGAGAACGAGCCGGTCGGCATCGTCACCGCGATCAACGCTCAAAGACGTGCCCGCGTCCGCGTCACCGGCGAGGCCGGCCATGCCGGAACGGTGCCGATGAGCCTGCGCAAGGACGCGCTGACCGCGAGCGCCGAGATGGCGCTGGCGCTGGAGGCGATCGCAGCGGCGCATGAGCAGGCTGTCGGCACGGTCGGCGTCTTCCAGGTCAATCCCGGCGCGACCAATGTCGTGCCCGGTGCAGTCGAGTTCACGGTCGATTTTCGCTGTCCCTCGAACGAGACGCTCGCCGCGATGGAAGCGGCGGTCCGTTCCCGCTTCGCCGAGATCGCAGCACGGCGTGGCGTCGGGCTCTCGATCAACGTCTATGCGAAGGCCGCGGCCGTGCCGATGGACCCGGGTCTTCAGGATGCGCTCAGCGTCGGCGCCGCCCGCATGGGTGCCAATCCGAGCCCGCGCCGCCTGCCCTCGGGCGCCGGCCACGATGCGATGGCGATGGCCGCGCTCTGCCCCGCGGCGATGCTCTTCGTGCGCAATGAGAAGGGCATCAGCCACTCGCCGCTGGAGAGTATGACCGAGGCCGATGCCGGCATCGCCATCCGTGTCCTGCTCGAGGCGATCCTCGAACTGGCGCGGCGCGAGGGCTGATCCGCGTCAAGGCAGGCCGCGACACCACGTGCCATTTTCCCTGTCTGGCCGTAAGCTTAGAAAGCGCGCGCCGCAGGAGGCTGGCGATGGATTACGAGACTTTCTTCCGCAACGAGCTCGACGGCTTGCGCCGCGAAGGCCGCTATCGCGTCTTCGCCGATCTCGAGCGCAAGGCCGGCCGGTTTCCGCGCGCGACCTATCATGGGGAAGGCGGCCCGCGCGAGATCACCGTCTGGTGCTCGAACGACTATCTCGGCATGGGCCAGCATCCGGCCGTTCTGGCGGCGATGCGCGAGGCCCTCGATTCCTGCGGCGCGGGCGCCGGCGGCACGCGCAATATCGGCGGCACCAATCATTATCACGTGCTGCTGGAGCAGGAGCTCGCCGATCTGCACGGCAAGGACGCGGCGCTCTTGTTCAACTCCGGCTACATGTCGAACTGGGCCTCGCTCGGGACGCTCGCCTCACGAATTCCCGGCTGCGTCGTGCTGACGGACGCGCTGAACCACGCCTCGATGATCGAAGGCATCCGGCATTCGCGGGCCGAACGGCACATCTTCGCCCATAACGACCCCGACGATCTGTGCCGCAAGCTCGCGGCCATCGACCAGGCCCGGCCGAAGCTGATCGCCTTCGAGTCGGTCTATTCGATGGATGGCGACATCGCGCCGATCGAGACCTTCTGCGACATCGCCGAGGAATTCGGCGCGATGACCTATATCGACGAGGTCCATGCCGTCGGGCTCTACGGGCCGCGCGGCGGCGGCGTCAGCGAGCGCGAGGGACTGACCTCCAGGCTGACCCTGATCGAGGGCACGCTGGCCAAGGCCTTCGGCGTGATGGGCGGCTATATCGCGGGCTCGGCGGCGCTGTGCGACTATGTCCGCAGCTTCGCCTCGGGCTTCATCTTCTCCAGCTCGCTGCCGCCTCCGGTCGCGGCCGGGGCGCTCGCCGCGATCCGCCATCTCAAGGCGAGCACGATCGAGCGCGAGCGCCATCAGGACCGAGTGGCGACGCTGCGCCGGAGCCTGGACGCCGCCGGCATCCCGCACCTTCCCAATCCCAGCCATATCGTGCCGGTGATGGTCGGCGACCCCGTGCTGTGCAAGACGGTCAGCGACGAATTGCTCGAACGCTTCGACATCTATGTCCAGCCGATCAACTACCCGACCGTGCCGCGCGGCACCGAGCGGCTGCGCATCACGCCCTCGCCGCTGCATTCCGACGAAGACATCGCGCATCTGGTCGAGGGCCTGACGGCGATCTGGGGCCGCGTGGGACTGAAGCGCGCGGCGTGAGAGCCCCGCGTTTCACGTGAATCCGTCCTCGCCGAGGAGGCAGCCCGACTCGCTTTGGCTCGCGCCCCTTGATACGGCGCGCCCGGCTGAACATGTTGGCGGCTCCCACCGACACAAGATCCGAGCCCGATTCGCGATGTCCGACACCAGCAACGCCCCCGTGATGCACGCGACCACCATCCTGATGGTGCGCAAAGGCGGGCGGGTCGTGATCGGCGGCGATGGCCAGGTCTCGCTTGGCCAGACCATCATGAAGGGCAATGCCAAGAAGGTGCGCCGGCTCGCCAAGGGCGCAGTGATCGCCGGCTTCGCCGGCGCGACCGCCGACGCCTTCACGCTTTTCGAGCGGCTGGAGAGCAAGCTGGAGCAATACCCGACGCAGCTCCTGCGCGCCTGCGTCGAGCTCGCCAAGGACTGGCGCACCGACCGCTATCTGCGCCGGCTGGAGGCGATGCTGCTCGTCGCCGACAAGGAGGTCTCGCTGCTGATCTCCGGTACCGGCGACGTGCTGGAGCCGGAAGCGAGCGAGCACGGCTCGGTGATGGCGATCGGTTCGGGCGGCAATTACGCGCTTTCGGCGGCTCGCGCGCTGATCGATATCGAGCCCGATGCCGAGGCGATCGTGCGCAAGGCGATGAAGATCGCCGGCGACATCTGCGTCTACACCAACCACAGCCTCGTCATCGAGACGCTGGACGCCGCTTGACGGCTTTGTTTACGGACAATCAATGACCTCCTTCTCCCCGCGCGAGATCGTCTCCGAACTCGACCGCTTCATCGCAAATGCGAGCGGCAACGAAGCCGTCAAAATCCAAAATGCGACGATGAAGGCCAGTAGAGGGCTTTGCCAGTGACCAGTTTTTCACCCCGCGAGATCGTCTCGGAGCTCGACCGTTTCATCGTCGGCCAGAACGACGCCAAGCGCGCCGTCGCCATCGCCCTGCGCAACCGCTGGCGGCGCCAGCAGCTCGAAGGGCCGCTGCGCGAGGAGGTTTCGCCGAAGAACATCCTGATGATTGGGCCGACCGGCTGCGGCAAGACCGAGATCGCGCGCCGTCTCGCCAAACTCGCCAACGCGCCCTTCCTCAAGGTTGAGGCGACGAAGTTCACCGAAGTCGGCTATGTCGGCCGCGACGTCGAATCGATCGTGCGCGACCTCGTCGAGATCGCGATCGGGCTGGTGCGCGACACCCGCCGCAAGGACGTGCAGGCGAAGGCGCATGTCGCCGCCGAGGAGCGCGTGCTCGACGCGCTGGTCGGCCCGGCGTCGAGCCCTGCGACCCGCGATTCTTTCCGCAGGAAGCTGCGCGCGAACGAACTCGACGAGAAGGAGATCGAGATCGAGATCGCCTCCGGCAGCGGTTCGGCCGCGCCGATGTTCGAGGTTCCCGGCATGCCGGGCGCCTCGATCGGCGCAATCAATCTCTCCGACATGTTCGGCAAGGCCTTCGGCCAGAAGGGCAAGCCGCGGCGCATCCTGGTCAAGGACGCCTATGGCCCGCTGCTGACCGAGGAGAGCGACAAGCTGATCGACCAGGAGGCGATCGTGCAGGCCGCGATCCGCGAGGTCGAGGAGAACGGCATCGTCTTCCTCGACGAGATCGACAAGATCTGCGCCCGCGAGGGTAAGGGCGGCGCGGACGTCTCGCGCGAGGGCGTGCAGCGCGACCTCTTGCCGCTGATCGAGGGCACGACGGTCGCCACCAAGCATGGCGCCGTGAAGAGCGACCACATCCTGTTCATCGCATCCGGCGCCTTCCATGTCTCGCGGCCGTCAGATCTGCTGCCGGAGCTGCAGGGCCGCCTGCCGATCCGGGTCGAGCTCTCCCCGCTCGACGTCGAGGATTTCAAGCGCATCCTGACGGAGACGGAGGCCAGTCTGATCAAGCAGTCGGTGGCGCTGATGGCGACCGAGGAGGTCACGGTCTCCTTCACGCCCGATGCGATCGACGCGATCGCGCGCATCGCGGTGGATGTGAATTCGACCGTCGAGAACATCGGCGCGCGGCGGTTGCAAACGGTGATCGAGCGCATCCTCGACGAGATCTCGTTCACAGCGCCCGACCGCTCGGGCGAGGTCGTGACGATCGACGGTCCTTACGTACAGTCCCGCATCGGCGATCTCGCCAAGAACGCGGATCTGAGCCGGTTCATCCTTTGATGCAGTCTCCGGCCGATAGCGTGCCGGAGACGTCCCGCCTCGCCCGCGATTCGCTCGTCGTGGGCGTAGCAACCCTCCTGTCACGGCTGCTGGGCTTCGCCCGCGACGTGCTGATCGCGCGGCTGCTCGGTGCCGGTCCGGTGGCAGATGCCTTCCTTGCGGCGCTGCGCCTGCCCAATCTGGTCCGGCGCGTGCTCGGCGAAGGCGGGCTGAACGCGCCATTCGTGCCGCTCTATCTGGCCATAAAGCAGGAAAGCGGCGAAGCGGCCGCGAAGCGCTTCACCGGCGAGGCGATCGGGCATCTCGCCCTGCTGCTGCTGGTCCTGATCGGGCTCGGCGAGCTCTCAGCGCCCTGGGTCGTGCTGGGATTGGCCGGCGGTTTCGCCGCGGAACCGCAAACGCTCGCACTGGCCGCGCATTACACCAGGCTGATGCTGCCCTTCCTGTTGCTGACGACGGTGGCCGCCATGCTGGCCGCGCTGCTCAACGCCGAGCGGCGCTTTGCCATGGCTGCCCTGGCGCCGGCGCTGATGAACGCGATCCTGATCGCGATCCTTATCGCGCAACTGCTTCAGGGCACCGAGGCCGCACTGGCCGCGCAATGGCAGGCGCTGGCGGTCAGCGGAACGGGCGTCGCCCATCTGGCGCTCGTCCTCGTGGCTCTGCGCCGCATCGGCCTGCCGCGGCCGAGCCTGCGCTGGTCGGCGCAGATGACGCGCCTCGTGGCAACGGGCGGCGCGACATTGCTGGCGGCGTCGAGCGCGCAGCTCGTGCTGCTGGTCGCGACGCAGATCGCCTCGACCGAGCCGGGCGCGGTCGCCGCGCTCTACTATGCGGACCGCGTCTTCCAGCTCCCGCTCGGCTTC
Organism: Allobosea sp. GW822-FHT03F07; assembly: GCF_058801345.1. Lineage (NCBI taxonomy): Bacteria > Pseudomonadati > Pseudomonadota > Alphaproteobacteria > Hyphomicrobiales > Alloboseaceae > Allobosea > Allobosea sp. GW822-FHT03F07. The sequence continues at coordinate 24,446 of NZ_JBXAND010000011.1, read as the reverse complement.
GTGGGCGTGGCGATGGGCACGGTCGTGCTCTCCGACATGGCGGCAGCACCAGCCATCGATCAGGACGCGATGCTGGGGAGGGCTCTCGCGCTCGGTCTGGCATTGGCACTGCCGGCAGCGACCGCTCTCTATGCGATGGCGGAACCGATCGTCTCGGTGCTGTTCGAGCATGGCCGCTTCGGCGCGGAGGATCGCGCGCGGACGGCGGCCGCGCTCGCCGCCTTTGCGGTGGGGCTGCCCTTCGCCGTGATCGCGAAGGTCTTCGGGCAGGTCTATTTCGCCCGGCAGAGGCCGCGCGTGCCGCTGCTTGGCGGCTGTATTGCGATTGCGGTGGCGGGGAGCGTCGGCCTCGTGCTGGCCCGCAACGGCAACGCCGCCCAGATGGCGGCGCTGGCGGCGAGCCTCGCCTTCGCGGTTCAGGTGGTGCTGCTGGGCGTCATGCTGGCGCGTGAAGGGCTGTGGCGGCCGAGTGTCGCCGCCCTGCGCCCGATCGCGGCGGCGGCGTTGGCGAGCGGCATCATGCTCGCCGCGCTCGCCTGGCTCGAACACGGCCTGTCTGGCTGGTTGGCGGCCGGCCAGGCCACCCCCCGCCGAATCATCGCGCTGATGATCCTCTGCGGCGGCGGGCTTGCGAGCTATGGCGCCGCCGGCTGGCTTCTGGGCGCCTTCGGAGCGCTGCGGCAGCCCAGGCCCTTGCGCAAGCGGCAGGGTTGAGCCAGAAGCGCCGCTTCCCTTCCCCGTTCGTGACGACGGAGCGCCCGATGGCGAGTTTTCACCAGCGCGTCTTCTCAGGTATGCAGCCGACCGCGACGCTGCATCTCGGCAATTATCTGGGCGCGCTGACCAATTGGGTCGCGATGCAGGATACGCATGAGTGCATCTACTGCGTCGTCGACATGCACGCGATCACGCAGGGCCTCGATGTCTGGGGCGGCCCGGCAGAGCTGATTCGCGCGACGCGGGAGGTCACGGCCGCCTATGTGGCGGCCGGCGTCGATCCAAAGAGGAGCATCATCTTCAACCAGAGCCAGGTGCACCAGCACGCCGAACTCGCCTGGGTTTTCAACACGGTCGCACGGCTTGGCTGGCTCAACCGCATGACCCAGTTCAAGGAAAAAGCCGGCAAGGACCGCGAGAACGCCTCCGTCGGACTCTACGATTACCCTGTGCTGATGGCGGCCGACATCCTTCTCTACAAGGCGACGCATGTTCCGGTCGGCGAAGACCAGAAGCAGCATCTCGAACTGGCCCGCGACATCGCACAGAAGTTCAACAACGATTTCGGGACGCAGATCGCCCAGCGGAAGCTCGGCACGGGCGAGTTCGGCTTCTTTCCGCAACCGGAGCCGATGATCCAGGGGCCGGCGCCGCGGGTGATGAGCCTGCGCGACGGCACCAAGAAAATGTCGAAATCGGACGCTTCGGACAATTCGCGCATCAACCTGACCGACGATGCCGAAACCATCGCGCAGAAAATCCGCAAGGCGAAGACCGATCCGGATGCCCTGCCGTCCGAGGAAAAGGGGCTGGAGGGGCGGCCTGAGGCCGAGAACCTCGTCGGCATCTATGCCGGCCTGAGCGGTGAGACCAAGGCGCAGGTGCTCAGCCAGTTCGGCGGCGGCCAGTTCTCCGGCTTCAAGGCGGCGCTTGTCGACCTCGCGGTGACGAAGCTCAGCCCGATCGCCGGAGAAATGCGCCGCCTGCTCGCCGATGTCAGCCATATCGACGCCATTCTCGGTGAAGGTGCTGAGCGCGCCGAGGCGATCGCCGCTCCCATCATGCGCGACGTCAAGGACATTGTCGGCTTCGTCTCGCGGCGTTGATCATCTTCATTGCGAGCGTAGCGAAGCAATCCGGGGAATCGCGCGGTGGCTCTGGATTGCTTCGCTACGCTCGCAATGACGGAGAAGCAGCCGGGCTTGCGCTGACGTTGCGGCGCGGGTCACCATGCACGCTCCTGAAGCGGCGGCAGGGCAGACGACATGGTGAAGCGACGGCGGTCCTATGAAACGGGCCATCGCCCGAAATTTCTCGCGGTGGTGGATGACAGCACCGAATGCGCCAAGGCCATACGCTTCGCCGCCCGGCGCTGCGCGCGCATCGGCGCCGCGATGGTATTGTTGAGCGTGGTGACGCCGCCCGAGCACGAAACCTGGCTCGGCGTCGGCGAGGTCATGCAGGCCGAAGCCGAGGCCGAGGCCGAGAAGCTGATCGAGGCGGCAGCCGCAGCCGTGCGCACCTTCGCCGGGCTGGAGCCGGAGCGGGTCGTGCGCACCGGCGACAAGGCGGACGAGGTGGTCAAGCTGATCGAGGCCGACGAGGACATCTCGCTGCTCGTGCTGGCTGCCGGTACGGGCCGCGACGGGCCCGGCCCGCTCGTCAGCGCGCTCGCCGGCAAATCTGCCGGCACTTTCCCGATCCCGGTCGCGATCGTCCCGGGTTTCCTCGAGGACGAGGAAATCGACGCGTTGGCATAACCGCAGCCAAACGCATGCACGGCGGCGGCGCTTCGCGCTGGAATGATTCCACGCGGACGCCTATATCGAAGGCTGGAACGGCGGCCTTGAACCGTCCGGGACCGGAGATTCCACGATGTTCATCCAGACCGAAGCCACCCCCAATCCCGCGACCCTCAAATTCCTGCCCGGCCGCGCCGTGATGCCGGACGGCACGCTCGAGCTGCGCGATGCCGAGCAGGCGGAGCGTTCGCCGCTAGCCCAGCGCCTGTTCGGCGTCAGCGGCGTCTCCGGCGTCTTCCTCGGTTCGGATTTCATCACCGTGACCAAATCGGGCGGCGAGTGGCCGCATTTGAAGCCGGCGATCCTCGGCGCGATCATGGAACACTTCATGTCGGGTGCGCCGGTTCTGTCGGACGGCTCGCGCGCCGACGTGATCGAGGAGGGAGAGTTCTTCGCGCCCGAGGACGCGCAGACCGTCGAGACGATCAAGGACCTGCTCGAGACACGCATCCGGCCGGCGGTCGCGGGCGATGGCGGCGACATCACCTTCCGCGGCTTCAAGGACGGCACCGTCTATCTGGCGATGAAGGGCTCCTGCTCTGGCTGCCCTTCCTCGACCGCGACGCTGAAGCACGGCATCCAGAACCTGCTGCGCCACTTCCTGCCGGATGTGCGCGAGGTCGAGGCGGTTTGAGCCCGGCCGCTTTCAACCGATAGAGATCAGCCGCCGATGCGCATCCTCGCGATCGATACCGCGCTCGGCGCCTGCTCGGCCTGCGTGCTTGAGGCCGGCAGGGCTGAGCCGCTCGCGATCGAACAAATCGCCATGGACCGTGGCCATGCCGAGGCTCTGATGCCACTGATCGAGCGCGTCATGAATGCGGTCGAGGGCGGATTTGCGTCGCTCGATCGCGTCGCGGTCACAGTCGGTCCCGGCAGCTATACGGGCCTTCGGGTCGGCGTCAGCGCGGCCCGCGCCATCGCGCTGGCGGCGGCCATTCCCGCGGTTGGCGTCACCACGCTCGCCGCCTGCGCCGCACCTCTGGTTGGGCGTGAAACCGGTCGCGTGATTGCGGCCGCGCTCGATGCCAAGCATGGCCAGGTCTGGTTCCAGGCGCTGAGTTCGGAGGGCCGCCAGATCGTGGCGCTGCGCCAGGTCAGCTATCGCGATGCGGCCCGCGCCATCGGTGCAGGTCCGGTCAGCCTCGTCGGCTCGGCGGCGCTCGCCGTCGCCAACGAGGCCTGGGCGATCGGCCTCGATGCACTGGTCATCGACGACGCCCGTGCCCCGGACGTGACCTGGGTGGCGCGGCTTGGCATGATCGCCGATCCGGAGACGGCGCCGCCGCGCCCACTCTATCTCAAGGCGCCGGAGACGACGCCGCAGGACCGCGCCCGCCTGCCACGCCGCTGATCGACGCTATTTCATGACGCAAGGGGACTTGCCAGCACGCGCTGCTGTGCCATCAAGCGCCATGGACTGGCTGCGTCGACTGCTTCACCCCCATGCCTGCCCGGTGCGGACCGGCCATCTCGACGCGCGCCACGCTCGCGACGTCGCCGCATTGCACAGTCAAGGCGGGTTCGCGCGGAGCTGGGAGCCCGGCGAATGTGCGGCTTTGCTGGCGGATGCGGGCGTCGCGACGGACGGCGTCTTTCCCGGCCAGGCATCGCGTCCCGCCGGCTTCGTGATGTCGCGCCAGGCGGCCGATGAGGCCGAAATCCTCTCGATCGTGATCGCGTCCGGCCATCGCCGCAACGGGCTGGCGGCGAACCTGCTCGGCGCCCATCTGTCGCGTCTCGCCGGCAACGGCGTCGTGCAGGTCTTCCTCGAGGTCGAGGAGGGCAATGTCGCGGCCGAGCGCCTCTACCGGCATCTCGGCTTCCGCGAGGTCGGCCGGCGCAAGGGTTACTACCCCAAGCCTGACGGCAGCCGGGCGACGGCCGTCGCAATGCGGCTCGACCTGGCGTGAGCGGAGTTCGTCACCGATGAAGGGCCTGGCTCCCGGCGCGATCCTGCGATTGTCCGTGCTGGCGCTGGGCGCGCTCGCGATGCTGCCGGCTCAGCTTCTCGTCCTGCGCCTGATGCCTTCGCGTAGCGCCACGATCCCGCAGCTGTTCCACCGCCTCACCTGCCGCTGCCTCGGCGTACGCCGGCACGTTCGCGGTACGCCGCCGCCGCACGGCAGCAGCGGGCTGATCGTCGCCAATCATGTCTCCTGGCTGGATATCGCCGTGCTCGGCGCAGAGCGGCCGGTCTGTTTCGTCGCCAAGAGCGAGGTCGCGGGCTGGCCCGTCATCGGCTTCCTCGCCGGCCTGCAGCGCACCGTCTTCATCGACCGCTCGCGCCGGACCGCGACGGCCGATGTCGCCCAGCAGATGGGCGCGCGCCTGTCCGACGGAGAGGCCGTCGTGCTCTTCGCGGAGGGCACGACCGGCGACGGCACGCGCATCCTGCCGCTGCGCTCGTCCCTGCTGGGGGCAGCCCATGAGGCGCTGGGCAAGGGCACGGACGAGCCGAATGGCGAAGGCAACATCGCGATCTACCCGCTGACGATCAGCTATACGGGCTTTCACGGCATGGCCGGCGGGCGGTTCGAGCGCAGCGCGCTCGCCTGGTATGGCGATACCGAGCTGGCACCCCATCTAAAGATGACGCTTGATATCGGAGCGATCGATGTCGAACTGGCCTGGGGCGAGCCCGTCGCGATGGGCCGCTCGACCTCGCGCAAGACGGCGACGCGGCTGGTCGAGGCGGCGATCCGCAAGGCCCGGCAGGAGACGGTGAGCGGCCGGCCGCTCACCTGAGGCCGCCGGCGCGGGACTGGCCCGAGCATTGCTTGATCGACGGATGAGCCGGCCGGGACGTTTCCTCGGGCCGCAATCCGGAGTAAGGAGACGGTTTGAAGTCCCGACTAGGTGCGATGAAGAAAGTCCACATCAAGTCCTTCGGCTGCCAGATGAACGTCTATGACGGCCAGCGCATGGCCGACATCCTGGGCGAACAGGGCTTCGAGGAAACCGCGACGCCCGAGGGCGCCGACCTGATCCTGCTCAACACCTGCCATATCCGCGATCGCGCGGTGCAGAAGGTCTATACCGAGCTCGGCAAGCTGCGCGACATCAAGACCGCGCAGAAGGCCGAGGGGCAGGATACGCGGATCATCGTCGCCGGCTGCGTCGCGCAGGCCGAGGGCGCCGAAATCCAGCGCCGCCAGCCCGCGGTCGATCTCGTCGTCGGTCCGCAAGCCTATCACCGCCTGCCGGAACTGCTGGAGCAGGCGAAAGCCCGCCGCATCGTCGATACCGACCTGCCCGTCGACGACAAGTTCGGCCATATGCCGGCACCCCGGCCGCAGGCGATCCGCCGGCGCGGCATCTCGGCCTTCGTCACGGTGCAGGAAGGCTGCGACAAATTCTGCGCCTTCTGCGTCGTACCCTATACGCGTGGCGCCGAGTTCTCGCGGCCGGTCGCGCAGGTGATGGCCGAGATCGAGCGGCTGGCAGCGGCCGGCGTGCAGGACGTCACGCTGATCGGCCAGAACGTCAACGCCTATCATGGCGAGGGTCCCGACGGCCGCATCTGGGGTCTGGCGCGGCTTATGCACCGCGTCGCCGAAGTGCCGGGCGTGTATCGCATCCGATACACGACGAGCCATCCGCGCGACATGGACGACGAGCTGATCGCCGCCCATCGCGACCTGCCGCAGGTGATGCCGTTCCTGCATCTGCCGGTTCAAGCGGGGTCGGATCGGATCCTCGCGGCGATGAACCGCAAGCACACGGCCGACGAATACCGTCGCCTGATCGAGCGGATCCGGGCGGCACGGCCGGATATCGCACTATCCTCCGATTTCATCGTCGGCTTCCCTGGCGAAAGCAACGCCGATTTCGAGGATACGATCGCGCTCGTCGACGAGATCAGCTTCGCCTCGAGCTACTCCTTCAAATATTCACCGCGCCCGGGGACACCCGCCGCCGATCTCGGCGAACAGGTGCCGGCCGCCGTGATGGACGAGCGCCTCCAGCGCCTACAGGCGCGCATCGAGCATCACCGCCAGGCCTTCAACCATGCAATGGTCGGGCGCACCGTCGAGGTGCTGCTGGAACGGGCCGGGCGCCATCCCGGACAGCTTGCGGGAAAGTCGCCCTACCTTCAGGCTGTGCAGATCGAGACGGATGCGAATCAGATCGGCGACAGGGTGCAGGTGGTGATCGAGCGGGCGGGCTCCAACTCGCTCTTCGGCCGCAAGGCCGGGGTGCCGGACGAGCCCGTGCCGACGCCTTCGATGCCGGGGACCTCCGCGCAGGCGGTCTCCGCGAAGGAGCTGGCCGCTTGACCGCAGGCCGCGCACCCGAGCCGATCTCGCCGGACACGACGGTTGCGGCCTGTCATCAGGCTGAAATCGTCGCAGCCGCTGATAACGACGACAATTCCGCTAGACGACCCGGCCTCACGCTCCTGTCCGGCCGGAACAGGCGCCAGGGAGACGACGCTTTTGGCACAGGCTGACTCGACGAATCCGAGACCGGAACGCGGCCCGCGGCGCGAGCTCGCGTCCACCCAGATGGAGGTCCTGACACGTGATGGGCTTCCGGCGACCGAGGTCCTGCTCTCCTTCGACGACAACCGTCTGGCGAGTCTGGTCTTCGGCCATTACGACCAGAACCTCGCGCATATCGAGCGCCGGCTCGGCGTCGTGATCAGCCCGAACGGCAACCACGCGACGATCAAAGGGCCGCGCGAGACCGCCGAACAGGCCGGGCGCGTACTGAAGACGCTCTATACTCGTGCCAAGGCCGGCGCCTCGGTGACGCTCGGCGAGGTCGATGGCGCGATCGAGGAGAGCAATGTCCAGCGCTCGCTCTTCCCGGCGGCTGATGCGGGCAAAGCGTCCTTTGACGCGATCGTCACCCGAAAGCGCGGCCCCGTCAGGGCGCGCAACGCGGCGCAGGACGCCTATCTGCGCCAGCTCAAGCGCAACGAACTCGTGCTCGCCGAAGGCCCGGCCGGCACCGGCAAGACATGGCTCGCGGTCGGGCATGCCGTCTCGCTGATCGAGCAGGGCGTGGTCGAGCGCATGGTGCTGTCGCGCCCCGCCGTCGAGGCCGGCGAGCGGCTCGGCTTCCTGCCCGGCGACATGCGCGAGAAGGTCGATCCCTATCTCAGGCCGATCTACGACGCGCTCAACGACTTCATGGAGGCGCGCCATGTCGAGCGCGCGCTGCAGACCGGCATGATCGAGATCGCGCCCCTCGCCTTCATGCGCGGTCGCACGCTGACCAATGCCGTGGTGCTGCTCGACGAGGCGCAGAACGCCACCTCGGTGCAGATGAAGATGTTCCTGACCCGCCTCGGCGAGGGCTCGCGCATGATCATCACCGGCGACCCCTCGCAGATCGACCTGCCGCCGGGCCAGCGCTCGGGCCTGATCGAGGCCGTGAAGCTGCTGTCGGGCGTCGAGGGCGTCGGCTATGCCAAGTTCGAGGAGGGCGACGTCGTACGCCACGACCTCGTGCGCCGCATCGTCATGGCCTATGAGAGCGCGTCGCGCCGCGAGCGCGAGGAACGCGAGGAGCGGATGCGCGCCGCCGCGCCCGAAGCCCCGATCGAAAGCGAGACCGAGGGCCTCAAGCGCACCCTGTCGCGGGAGCGCCCGCGATGAGCGACCGACCTCGCGCGCGGCGTCCGGCGCCGCGCCCCGAGACTAGGCTTCCTGAACTCGCGATCGCGCTCAGGGCGCAGTCGCGCCAATGGCGTGCGCTCGGCGACCTTGCAGGCCTGCGCGCGCGGGCCCTGCAGGCGGCAGAGGCCGCGCTCGCCGTCGCGCCGATACAGCCCTGCGACGGCGCCGAACTCAGCCTGTTGCTGACCGACGACAAGCGCATCCGTATCGTCAACCGCGACTGGCGCGGCTTCGACAAGGCAACGAACGTGCTCTCCTTCCCGGCCGTACCGCCTGACCGGATCGCCATGAGCCCGGTCCTCGGCGACATCGTCATCGCCTACGAGACCGTCGAGCGCGAGGCACAGGCCGAGGAGAAGAGCCTTGCAGACCATTTCAGTCATCTCGTGATCCACGGCCTGCTGCATCTGCTCGGCGAGGATCACGAGACCGAGGCCGAGGCGCAGCGCATGGAGGGGCTCGAGATCGCAGCCCTCGCCCGGCTCGGCATCGCCGACCCCTATTCCGGCGGCGAGCTGATCGCGCGCGCGCAGGCTCCTTCTCCGGCTTCCCCGCAAGCCGCAACACCGGACCATCCCCCAAGATCATGAGCGACGATAGTCGACAGACCGAGGCCGCCGGGCGCGGCCTTTCCCATTGGCTCAGCCAGTTCCTCGACAGGCTCGGCCTGCGCGGCGGCGGCTCCATCCGCGAGGACATCACCGAAGCTCTCGCCCAGGACAGTGGTCAGCTCGCCGATCTCAGCACCCAGGAGCGCGCCATGCTCTCCAACGTGCTCAGCCTGCGCGAGCGTCGTGTCGGCGACGTGATGATCCCGCGCGCCGACATCATCGCGGTTCCCGCCGATGCCACGCTCGACGAGCTGCTAGCCTTGTTCCGGACGGCCGGGCATTCGCGGCTGCCGGTTTTCGACGACTCGCTCGATGACCCCCGCGGCATGGTTCATATCCGCGATTTCCTCGAATTTATCGCGGGCCAGGCCAGAGCCGAATCGAGTGCCGGTCTTTCCGGGCCCACCCTGCACGACCTCTCGGCCGTCGATCTCAAGGCGACGCTGGCCGAGACCAAGATCCTGCGCCCCGTGCTTTATGTCCCGCCCTCGATGCCGGCGGTCGATCTGCTGGTGCGGATGCAGGCGACACGGACGCATATCGCGCTGGTGATCGACGAGTATGGCGGCACGGACGGGCTGGTCACGATCGAGGACCTGATCGAGATCGTCGTCGGCGACATCGAGGACGAGCATGATCTCGAGGAAGCGCCGACGATCGCCCCGGCCGGCGAAGGCAGCTTCACCGCCGACGCGCGAGCCACGCTGCTGGAGTTGAAGGAGGCGACAGGAATCGATCTTTCCGAAACCCAGATCGCCGAGGATGTCGATACGCTGGGCGGGCTGATCGTGACGCTCGCCGGTCATGTGCCAGCGCAGGGCGAGATCATCGAGGGCCCGGAAGGGCTGAGCTTCGAGATCGTCGAAGCAGACCAGCGCCGCGTGAAGCGCCTGAGCATCCATCACCGCGCTGCTGACGCACGCGAGCCCCCGGCGGAGCCCGGCTGATGCGTGTCGCCATGCTGGCCGACAGCGTCATCCTCGCCTGGGGCTGGCGCAAGCGAATGATCGCGCTGGCCACAGGGGCCAGCGGTGCGCTGGCCCTGCCGCCGCTCGACCTCTGGCCGCTGATCGCCGTGCCAATGACGATCGCCGTCTGGCTGATCGATGGCGCGGTGGGAACGAGTCCGGTCGAGCGCTTCCGCGCGGCCGTCGCGGTCGGCTGGTGGTGGGGTTTCGGGTTCTTCCTGGCCGGTCTCTGGTGGCTGGGAGCGGCCTTCCTGGTCGAAGCCGACAAGTTCGCCTGGGCGATGCCACTCGGTGTCGTGGCACTGCCGGCCTTCCTCGCCGTCTTTCCTGCGCTCGCCTTCGGCTGCGCCCGCCTCGCCTGGCTCTCGGGCGCCGGACGCATCCTCGTGCTGGCGATCATGCTTTCGCTGAGCGAATGGCTGCGCGGCCATGTGCTGACCGGCTTCCCCTGGAACGTCTATGGCATGATGCTGACGGGACAGGCCCAGATCGCGCAGTTCGCCTCGATCGCCGGGCTCTACGGACTCACGCTACTGGCGGTCGCGATCGGGGCCGCGCCGGCCACGCTGGGAACGGCCGAGAGGGGCGCCGGCCGCTGGCACGCGCCGGTCGCGGCGCTGCTCGTCCTGGCCGGCCTGATCGGCTTCGGCCTCTGGCGCGTGCCGGCGGGGCCTGCGCCGCTGGTCGCCGGCGTCAAGCTGCGGCTGATGCAGCCGAACCTGCCGCAGGATGCCAAGTTCAGCGCACGCAACAGCGAGCCGATCCTGAACCAGTATCTGGCGCTGAGCGACCGCGCCACGAGCCCGGCCACCCCCGGGGTCCAGGCTGTCACCCATCTGATCTGGCCGGAATCGGCTTTTCCCTTTCTGCTCGGGCGCACTCCGCAGGCGCTTTCGCGCATCGCGGCGCTGCTGCCGCCGAACACGACGCTGATCACCGGAGCGGCGCGGGCCGGCGAGGCGCTTCCCGGCGAGAGCCGGCCGCCGATCTTCAATTCGATCCAGGTCGTGGATGACGAGGGCGCCATTCTTTCGAGCTACGACAAAGTGCATCTGGTGCCCTTCGGCGAGTACCTGCCGCCGGTGCTCGAGACGCTGATCCGCAGCCTCGGTTTGTCGGAGTTCGTATCCGTGCCGGGCGGCTTCGCCTCGGGCACGCGGCGGCTGCCGCTCAACATCCGCGGCCTGCCGCCGGCGGCGCCGCTGATCTGCTACGAGGTGATCTTTCCAGGCGACGTCGCACCGCAAGGGCCCCGCGCCGGCTTCATGCTCAATCTGACGAATGACGGCTGGTTCGGGCAGACCAGCGGCCCTTACCAGCACCTAGCCCAGGCGCGGATGCGTGCCATCGAGGAGGGGCTGCCCTTGGTGCGGGTCGCCAACACCGGCATATCGGCCGTCGTGGATGGCTACGGCCGGATTATCGCCAGCCTGCCGCTCGGCACGGAGGGCGTCCTCGACGCCGGATTGCCGCGCGCTGCGCCCGCCACGATTTACACGCAATTCGGCGACCTGATCTATGTAGCGCTGCTAGCAGGATTCTTGCTTCTGTCGCGGCTGCTGCCGCACCGTTAATCCCATTTGGAACTTGTTCGCTGAAGGGGTATGGTCTTGGACGCCGCCGTCTTAAACTAATTGACTATGCCGCCTTGGACGATAATGCATCCGGGCGGCATTATGGAGCCAAGGCTGTCGTCCATGCTGAAGAAAGTTCCGAACCCGATCGACCGCCATGTCGGCAGCCGCGTGCGCATGCGCCGCATGCTCGCGGGCGTGAGCCAGGAGAAGCTCGGCGATGCGCTCGGACTGACCTTCCAGCAGGTGCAGAAATACGAGAAGGGCTCGAACCGCATCAGCGCGAGCCGGCTGCAGCAGATCGCCAAGATGCTCGACGTGCCCGTGTCGTTCTTCTTCGAGGGCGCCCCGACCGGCGACATGCCGACTGGCGGCTTCTCCGACTCCGCCTCCAGCGCCTATGTCTCCGACTTCATGTCGAGCAGTGAAGGCGTCCAGCTGACAAAGGCCTTCGTGCGCATCAAGAACGGCAAGGTCAGACGCCGGATCATCGACCTCGTCGAAGCCCTCGCCGAGGAAGACGCCGGAAACGCGTGATTTTGCGCAACACTTGTTCGTCCTGACGAACGAAACTCCCGATAAACGGATTAGCGTGCTTGACGGCGAACGTATCCGCTGCAAAGAGGATGGCCGTTTTCGTCGATCGGCCCCTTCTCCGAGCCGGTCACCCGTCTCACCCCTGCAAAAGGGTTGCCTGACCGTGTCACGCCAGAATTACCTGTTCACCAGCGAATCCGTCGGTGAAGGCCATCCCGACAAAATCTGCGACCGCATCTCGGACGAAGTCGTGGACCTGTTCTTCAAGGAAGCCGCCAAGGCCGGCATGGACGCCGCGCAGGTGCGTGTCGCCTGCGAGACGCTGGCGACGACCAATCGCGTCGTCATCGCCGGCGAGGTTCGCACCTCGCTCGACGAAAAGGCGATGAAGAGCAAGGTCAAGTCGGCCGCGCGCAAGGCGATCAAGGCGATCGGCTACGAGCAGGACGGCTTCCACTGGAAGAAGTGCAAGATCGACGTGCTGCTGCACGCCCAGTCGGCCGACATCGCCCAGGGCGTCGACGCCGCCGGCAACAAGGATGAAGGCGCCGGCGACCAGGGCATCATGTTCGGCTATGCCTGCCGCGAGACGCCCGAGCTGATGCCGGCGCCGATCTACTACGCCCACAAGATCCTCGAAGTGCTCGCCAAGGCCCGTCATGCCAAGGAGGGCGGCGCTGCCAAGCTCGGCCCCGACGCCAAGAGCCAGGTCACCGTCAAATACGAGAACGGCAAGCCGGTCGGCGTGACCCAGATCGTGCTCTCGACCCAGCACACCGATGAGGGCCTGACCTCGGCCGACGTCCGCAAGATCGTCGAGCCCTATATCCGCGCGACGCTGCCGGAAGGCTGGATTTCCAAGGAAACCGTCTGGCACGTCAATCCGACCGGCAAGTTCGTGATCGGCGGCCCCGATGGCGACGCCGGCCTGACCGGCCGCAAGATCATCGTCGATACCTACGGCGGTGCGGCCCCGCATGGCGGCGGCGCGTTCTCCGGCAAGGACCCGACCAAAGTCGATCGCTCGGCGGCCTATGCGGCGCGCTATCTCGCCAAGAACGTCGTGGCTGCGAAGCTCGCCGATCGCTGCACGATCCAGCTTTCCTACGCCATCGGCGTCGCCAAGCCGCTGTCGATCTATGTCGACCTGCACGGCACAGGCAAGGTCGACGAGGCCAAGCTCGAGAAGGTTCTCGGCGAGGTGATGGACCTGACGCCGCGCGGCATCCGTACCCATCTCAGCCTCAACAAGCCGATCTACGCCAAGTCGGCCGCCTATGGCCATTTCGGCCGCAAGGCCGGCCGCGACGGCAGCTTCTCCTGGGAGAAGACCGATCTGGTCGACTCGCTGAAGAAGGCGGTCGCCGCCTGAGCTTTGCGCTCTGGGCAGCTCATAGGGCCGGAGCCAATCGCTCCGGCCTTTTTCTTTTGCTACAGAACATCGTCATCGCGCCGTCATCCCGGGCGCAGCGCAGCGAAGACCCGGGATCCATCCCTGAGCCTTAGCGAGCAGGGTTCCGGCATGAATCCCGGATCGGCGCCGCTTCGCGTCTTGTCCGGGATGACCGCGCGTTTTCTGCCAAAGGCCAAGTCGAGAACGATCCGGAATGACGAACGACTACGATCCCGACCGCGCCTTCTTCGGCCGGCGCAAGGGCAAGGCCCTGCGCGAGGGCCAGAGCGCGATGATCGACAACGTGCTGCCCAGGCTGCGGCTGCCCGAGGGGGAGATCGCCGATCTCGGCGCGCTGTTCCCGCAGCCGGTGAGCGCCGTGCGGCTGGAGATCGGCTTCGGCGGCGGCGAGCACCTGCTCATGCGGATGCGCGAGAGCCCGCAGATCGGCTTCATCGGCGTCGAGCCCTTCATCAACGGCATGGCGAAGTTCCTCGCGGCGATCGAGCGCGAGGGCCTGACCAATATCCGGATCTGGGACGGGGATGCGGCGCTGATGCTGCCGCGTCTGCCGGCCGGTTCGCTCGATGCGATCGACCTGCTCTATCCCGATCCCTGGCCTAAGCGGCGCCAGCGCAAGCGTCGTTTCGTCTCCGACCGGACGCTCGCACTGTTTGCCCGCGCCCTGCGCGCTGGCGGCCGCTTCCGCTTCGCCAGCGACATCGACGACTATATCGGCTGGACGCTCGCCAGGCTGGCGCGCTCGAACGATTTCGATTGGATGGACGAACGCGCGGATGACTGGCGCCAGCCCTATCCTGGCTGGATCCGGACGCGCTACGAGGCCAAGGCGGTCAAGGCGGGCCGGGTCCCGAGCTACCTCACTGCTGTGCGTCGCGCATCCTGAGGAATCCGAGAACGCGCTGAGCGGTCGGCTGGGCGAGATTGCGGAAATGCTGGCGGGCACGCTCGACCGCCGGCGCCGACTTGCCGAAGTCCTTGCGCAGGCTGATGAGGGCAGCGGCGGTCTCCCACGACCAGCCCAGGCCGCGCGCGACCAGCAAGACGGCGTCGCGATCGGCACCCAGGATGATCTGCTCCGTGGCCGGCAGCCCGAGCTGGGCCAGGATCGCGACCGCACAGATGGCATGCTCGGTCGCGCCGTCCGCGGCGAAGCGGGCAACCGTGCTCTCGTCGAGCTGGCCCGTCTCGTGAAGCCGGTTGATCTCGACCAGCGCCTCATTGACCGCGCCGAGGTCACCTTCGACCCGCGCCTCCGCGGCAACCGCCTGCGCGCCGCGCTCGACCGCGCCGGCGACGACTCCGGCCAGCGACGGCTCGAGGCTCGCCGTCAGGCGACGGCGGGCGGAATTCTTGGCGGCGACCATGAGCTGATCGGCGAGCTCGGCGGGGATGTCCTGCCGGGCGCCGAGAGCGGTCTGGAGCGCGTCGTCCTGGACGGCGCGCATGACGAGCACCCCCATGCCGTGGCGGGAGAAGCGGGCCGTGTGATTGGCCGCGATGGCGTGGGTCACGACGCGGCCGCCGCGCAGGATCAGGAAATCGGTGACGGGCTCGCCGAGATCGGGACGCTCGGTGATGGCGAGCATGTGATCGCGCCCCTTGGCGGCCGAGATCGCGACGAGGTCCTGGTCACTGAGACGCTTCGACCCGATCAGGACAGGGCGCGCGACCGCGATCTCATCGAGCGCAAGTTGACGCACGACGCCGCTCGGCGCATTCGGAACCGGCGCAAGCTTCTCCGACAGCTCGATGCGGGCCCGCAGCTCGATCGCGCGCGAAAGCCGGCCGATCACGACGTCGAAAATGCCGACCTGGTCTTCATCCATGACCGAGGCCGTGCTCAGGAAGAGGTCGGTCAGGCGCGACAGAATCTGGGTGCGATCGTCGGTCGAGCCGCGCAACATCGTCGTCTCGAGATCGCGCAACAGCGTACTGACAGAACTCATACCCTCAACCCCAAACAACGCGCAGCACCGCACGATGACGCAGAAGGATGACCAGCCGGTTAGCGGCCGGCGAAAAGCTCCACCTTGGTCAGGGTGGCCCAGGACGCTTGCATGAGCCGCCGATGCGGACTAAATAGCAGCCAACAGCTCTGGTTTCGGTATCAGCCGATGATCAAGAGCGGGCCGGAAGGCCCGCTCTTTTTTATTGGCTGCAGCCCGGCCGGGGCGGGACCCCATCCGGCGTAAAGGCGGGCAGCCCGGACATGAACGAGCCGACAGCGACGGACCAGGACAACGACAGGCGCATCGTCGTCGAAAGCGGCGTCGCGGCGCGCGTGGCCGCGATCATCGAGCCCGCGATCGTGGATCTCGGCTACCGGCTGGTGCGCGTGCGCGTAACCGGCCAGAACGGCTGCACGGTCCAGATCATGGCTGAGCGGCCGGACGGCACGATGAATGTTGAGGGTTGCGAAGAGGTCAGCCAGGCCGTCTCGCCGGCGCTCGACGTCGATGATCCGATCCAGGCCGCCTATCATCTCGAGGTTTCGTCTCCGGGCATCGACCGGCCGCTGGTGCGCGCAGGCGATTTCGCGCGCTGGGCCGGCCACCTCGCCAAGATCGACACCGAGGCCCCCGTCAACGGGCGCAAGCGCTTTCGCGGCATCCTGCGCGGCGTCGAGGGCGAGACTGCCCTGCTCTCGCGCGACGATGCGAAGACCGAGGAAGAGCGCGACGTCGCGATCCCGATGAACATGATCGCTGACGCACGCCTCGTCCTGACCGACGCGCTCGTCACCGAATCACTGCGCCGCGGCAAGGCAGGCCTGCCGCCCGAGATGCCGGCAGCGGACGAGATCGCCGCTCCGAAGAAGGGCCGGGGCAAGTCTCTCGGGCCGCGCCCCGACAAGAAGCGCGCCCCCAACGAAAACCGCGGACCCGCTCCGCACGAAACAACGACGGAAGAGGAGTGAGCGTCATGGTCGTCAGCGCCAACAGGCTCGAACTGCTGCAGATCGCGGACGCGGTCGCCCGCGAGAAATCCATCGACCGGCAGATCGTCGTCGACGCGATGCAGGACGCGATCGCCAAGGCGGCGCGATCGCGCTACGGCATCGAGACGGATGTCCATGCCGAGATCAACACCAAGACCGGCGAACTGCGGCTGGCCCGGCATCTCCAGGTCGTCGACCAGGTCGAGAACGGCGCCGTCGAGATCACCGTCGACGAAGCCAAGCGCCACAACCCGGCCGCCCAGGTCGGCGACGTCATCGCCGATCCGCTGCCGCCTTTCGATTTCGGCCGTATCGCCGCCCAGTCGGCCAAGCAGGTCATCGTGCAGAAGGTGCGCGAGGCGGAGCGTGATCGCCAGTATGACGAGTACAAGGACCGCATCGGCGAGATCGTCAACGGCGCGGTCAAGCGCGTCGAATACGGCAACGTCTTCGTCGATCTCGGCCGTGGGGAAGCGATCATCCGCCGCGACGAGATGATCCCGCGCGAGACCTTCAAGGTCGGTGACCGCGCCCGCGCCTATGTCTATGACGTGCGCCGCGAGCCGCGCGGCCCGCAGATCTTCCTGTCGCGCACGCATCCGCAGTTCATGTCGAAGCTGTTCGGCCAGGAAGTGCCGGAGATCTATGACGGGATCGTCGAAGTCAAAGCTGTTGCACGCGACCCCGGCTCGCGCGCCAAGATCGCCGTGATCAGCCGCGATTCCTCGATCGACCCGGTCGGCGCCTGCGTCGGCATGAGGGGTTCGCGCGTGCAGGCCGTCGTCGGCGAGCTGCAGGGCGAAAAGATCGACATCATCCCGTGGTCGCCTGATATCGCGACCTTCGTCGTCAACGCGCTGCAGCCGGCGGAAGTCGCCAAGGTCGTGCTCGACGAGGAGGCCGACAAGATCGAAGTCGTGGTGCCGGACGAGCAGCTCTCGCTCGCCATCGGCCGGCGCGGCCAGAATGTGCGCCTCGCCTCGCAGCTCACCGGCTGGGATATCGACATCCTGACCGAGGCCGAGGAATCCGAGCGCCGCCAGAAGGAGTTCCTGGCCCGCACCGAGATCTTCATGAACGCGCTGAACGTCGACGAAACCGTCGGCCAGCTTCTGGCCTCGGAAGGCTTCCGCACGGTCGAAGAGGTCGCTTATGTCGATCCCTCCGAGCTGGCCTCGATCGAGGGCTTCGACGAGGACACCGGCGCCGAGATCCAGTCGCGCGCGCAGGATTACCTTGCCGCCGTCGAGGCCGAGTTCGACGAGAAGCGCCGCGCGCTCGGCGTCGAGGACGCCTTGCGCGAGGTCGCCGGCATCACCACCTCCATGATGGTCGCGTTGGGCGAGAACGACGTGAAGACCGTCGAGGATCTCGCCGGCTGCGCCACGGACGATCTCGTCGGCTGGACCGAGCGCAAGGATGGCGAGACCACGCGCCATGCGGGCTATCTCGACGGTTTCGACCTGTCGCGGCAGGATGCGGAGGCGATCATCATGGCCGCGCGCGTCCATGCCGGCTGGATCGAGGCTCCCGTCGAAGAGGCTGAAGAGACCGAGGCTGCCGCCGACGGCGAGACGGCGGAGGCCTGAGCCAGGCGCCGACGATGAAAACGGCAGCGGCGCGCAGTGCGCGCGAGACGCGTCTGGATCGCAAGGATGGTCCGGAACGGGGCTGCGTCGTCACGAGGGCAGTGAAGTCCCCCGACGACCTGATCCGCTTCGTCGTCGGTCCCGACGGGGTTCTCGTGCCGGATCTACGGCGCAAGCTGCCGGGACGCGGCGTCTGGGCGAGCCTCAGCGCCACGATTGTGGCCGAAGCGGTCAAGCGCCGGGCCTTCGAGCGTTCGCTCAAGGCCAAGGTCGTCGTACCGCCTGATTTGGCTGCGATGATCGATGCCTTGATGCTGAAGGACACCCAGCAGGCGCTCGCCATGGCGAACAAGGCGGGCCTTGTCCAGGCCGGTTTCGCCAAGGTCGAGGCGGTGATCGGTTCGGGGCGTTGCGCGGCGGTGATCGAGGCGAGCGATGGCGCCGAAGATGGCCGCCGCAAGATCGGACAGGCGCTGCGGCGAGCGGAGATCGCTCGCGAAGAGGCGGGCCTGAAGCCGCGAAGAGTGCCTATCGTGGCAATTTTCGCGGGCGCAGATTTGGAATTGGCGTTGGGGCGCGCACATGTGATACATGCGGCGCTTGCTCCGGGACCGGCGGCCGAGGGTTTCCTCTCCCGCTGGCGTCGGCTCGTCCGCTACCGGATGGGCGATGCCGGCGCAATCCACCCGGAGGAGCCGACGAATGCCGGCTCCGCAGACGATGATTCCGTAGACCAACGAACGACCGAACCGGCTGGACCGAACGCGGCAGGACCGAGCACAGAATGAGCGATACCAAGACCCCGGGCGACAAGACTTTGACCGTCAGCCCCCCGAAGACCCTGACGTTGAAGCGTCCTGTCGAGCAGAGCACTGTCCGGCAGAGCTTCTCGCATGGGCGCTCCAAGCAGGTCGTCGTCGAGGTCAAGCGGCGCGTCGCCGGGCCCGAAGCCGCTCAGCAGCCGGCGCCTCGCGCCCCGGCGCCGCAGGTTCAGCAGGCAGCGCCGCGCCCGGCTCCACCCGCTCCGGCATCTCCTTCCCGGCCCGCCTCCGGCATGCTGCTGCGCACGCTCTCCGAGGATGAGAAGGACGCCCGTCAGCGCGCCCTTGCCGATGCCCGCAGCAGCGAGGCCGAGGCCCGCCGCATCGCCGAAGACGAGGCGCGCCAGCGTGCGCTTGCCGCCGAACGTGAGCGGCAGGAGCGCGAGGCCGCAGCTGTCCGCCAGCGCGAGGAAGAAGAACGCCGCCGCCAGGAAGAAGACCGCAAGCGCCGCGCCGAGAGCGCCGCGCGACAGCGCATGGACGAGCCGCAGGCCCCGCGCCCGCCGCAGCCGCCGCGCGAATTCACGCCCGCCTCGCAGCAGCCCGAGAGCGGTGCCGCCCCGGCATCGGCGCCGGCTCCCGCCTATACCCAGTCTCCGCGCCCCGCGCCTTCGGGCCCGCGTCCGGATTTCGCGCCGCGCACCCCGATGCGCGATGTCGGCGCCCGTCCGCCGCGGCTGGACTCGCGTCCGCCGCGCCTGGATACGCCGCGTCCGCCGCGTCCGGTCGATGCCACGGCTCCGGCCGAGCCCGCGATCAGCCGCCCGACGCGTCAGGCACCTTCCGCAGCCACGCCGCGCAGCCGGCCTGACGATGGCGAGGCACGTCCCGCTTTCCGCCGTCCCGGTGGCGGCGCCGGCGGCCCGCCGCGCGGCGCGCCGGTTCCGGCTCCCAAGACTCCCAAGGTCGGCGAGAAGCCGCGCGGCCGCCTGACGCTGTCGACCGCTACCGGCGGTGACGACGAGCGCACGCGTTCGGTCGCAGCCTTCCGCCGCCGCGTACAGCGCATGACCGGGCACCGCGCCTCGGACGTCGCCAAGGAACGCGTGATGCGCGAGGTGATCATCCCAGAAACGATCACCATCCAGGAACTCGCCAACCGCATGACGGAGCGAGGCGTCGACGTCATCCGCCTGCTGATGAAGCAGGGCGCGATGCACAAGATCACCGACGTGATCGACGCCGACACCGCCCAGCTCGTGGCCGAGGAAATGGGTCATACGGTTAAGCGCGTCGCGGAATCGGACGTCGAAGAAGGCCTGTTCGACACGCCCGATACCGATGAGACGCTGCTGCCGCGTCCGGCGGTCGTGACCATCATGGGCCATGTCGACCACGGCAAGACCTCGCTGCTCGACGCGATCCGCCAGACCCATGTGGTCTCGGGCGAGGCCGGCGGCATCACCCAGCATATCGGCGCCTATCAGGTGACGACGCCCTCGGGCGCCAAGGTGACCTTCATCGACACGCCGGGCCACGCCGCCTTCACGGCGATGCGCGCCCGCGGCGCCAAGGTGACGGACGTCGTGGTGCTGGTCGTCGCGGCCGATGACGGCGTCATGCCGCAGACGGTCGAGGCCATCAATCACGCCAAGGCGGCCAACGTGCCGCTGATCGTGGCGATCAACAAGATCGACAAGTCCGACGCGAATCCGGACCGGGTGCGCTCCGAGCTGCTGCAATACGAGATTCAGGTCGAATCGCTCGGCGGCGAGACGCTGGAAATCGAAGTCTCGGCCAAGACCCGCCAGAACCTCGACAAGCTGCTCGAGGCGATCGCGCTGCAGGCCGAATTGCTCGACCTGAAGGCCAATCCCGAACGCCCTGCCGAAGGCACCGTGATCGAGGCCAAGCTCGATCGCGGCCGCGGCCCGGTCGCGACCGTGCTCGTCCAGCGCGGCACGCTGCGCACCGGCGACATCGTCGTGGCGGGCGCCGAATGGGGCCGCGTGCGTGCGCTGATCGGCGACACCGGTGCGCAGATCAAGGAGGCGCCGCCCTCCATGCCGGTCGAGGTTCTCGGCTTCAACGGCACGCCGGAGGCCGGCGATCGCGTCGCGGTGGTCGAATCCGAAGCACGCGCCCGCGAGATCACCGATTACCGGGAACGCCAGCGCCGCGACCGGCTCGCCGCGCGTGGTGCCGCCTCCGGAGCCGGCCGTTCGCTCGCCGAGATGATGCGCGAGCTCAAGGAAGGCGCCGGGCGCAAGGAGTTCCCGCTCGTCATCAAGGGCGACGTGCAGGGCTCCGTCGAGGCCATCGTCGGATCGCTCGAGAAGGTCGGCAACGACGAGGTCCGGGCCCGCGTCCTGCAGTCGGGCGTCGGCGCGATCACCGAGTCCGACATCACGCTCGCCCAGGCTTCGGGCGCGGCCGTGATCGGCTTCAACGTGCGCGCCCATAAGGAAGCGCGCGAGGCGGCCGAACGGGCCGGCGTCGAAATCCGCTACTACAACATCATCTACAACCTGATGGATGATGTGAAGGCGGCGATGTCGGGCCTGCTGGCGCCGACGCTGCGCGAAACCATGCTCGGCAACGCCCAGATCCTCGAGATCTTCGCCGTCTCGAAGGTCGGCAAGATCGCCGGCTGCCGCGTCACCGACGGCACGATCGAGCGCGGCGCCAATGTCCGCCTGATCCGCGACGGCGTTGTGGTCCACGAGGGCAAGCTCGCTCAGCTCAAGCGCTTCAAGGACGACGCCAAGGAAGTGGTGGCGGGCCAGGAGTGCGGCATGTCCTTCGAGAACTACCAGGACATGCGCCAGGGCGACGTGATCGAGTGCTATCGCGTCGAGGAGATCAAGCGCACGCTGTAAGGCGGTCGCTTTCACAAACGAGCGCGTCATGGCCGGGCTCGACCCGGCCATCCCGTCGTGAACAGAGCGCTGTCCAAGGCGCCTCATCCTGCGAGCGATGGTCGGGCCATGCCCGACCGTGACGTTTGATCCGGTCCGATCCCGGAGAACGAGAACCATGGCCAAACCGTCCAAACCATCCGGCCCGTCGCAGCGGCAGTTGCGCATCGGCGAGGTCGTCCGGCACGCGCTCGCCGAAATGCTGGCGCGCGGCGACATCCATGACGAGGTGCTGGCGAAGCATGTCATCACCGTCCCTGAGGTCAGGCTGTCATCGGATCTGAAGCTCGCGACCTGTTTCATCATGCCGCTCGGCGGCGGCGACGTGAAACCCGTGCTGAAGGCGCTGAACGACCACAAGCGCTATATCCGCGGCGAGATCGCCCATCGCGTGAACCTGAAATTCGCGCCCGACATCCGCTTCCTCCAGGATGAGAGCTTCGCCGAGGCCGAGCGCGTCGACGCCATCCTCTATTCCGACAAGGTGCGCCAGGACATCCTGAAGCAGCCGCTGCGGATCCAGCCGGACGACCAGGACGATGACTGAACCGACCTCCCCGGAGACGATCGAGCCGCAGGGGCAGAGCTTCGCGCCACGGCCGAAGAAGCGCGACATCCATGGCTGGGTGGTGCTCGACAAGCCGGTCGGCATGACCTCGACCCATGCCGTGGCGGTGGTCAAGCGCGCCTTTTCGGCGAAGAAGGCCGGCCATGCCGGCACGCTCGATCCGCTCGCTTCCGGCCTGCTGCCGATCGCGCTCGGCGAAGCGACCAAGACGGTTCCCTTCGTGATGGACGGCCGCAAGGCCTATCAGTTCACGGCCGCCTGGGGCACGCAGACCGATACGGACGACACCGAGGGCAAGGTCATCGCGACCTCGGACGCCCGCCCCGAGGAAGCCGCGATCGCGGCGTTGCTGCCGCGCTTCACCGGCACGATCAGCCAGGTGCCGCCGAAGTTCTCGGCCATCAAGATCGCCGGCGAGCGCGCCTATGATCTCGCGCGCGAGGGCGAGGAGGTCGTTCTCGAAGCGCGCCCCGTCGAGATCGACGCGCTGCGGATCGTCTCGCATGACGGCGCCACCACGACCTTCGAGGCCGAATGCGGCAAGGGCACCTATGTCCGGGCGATCGCGCGCGATCTTGGCATCGCGCTCGGCTGCCTCGGCCATGTCGCCCATCTCCGGCGCACCCGCGTCGGCCCCTTCGCCATCGAAGACGCGGTCAGCGTCGAGACCTTGCGCGAGAGCCCCGAGAGCGCCTCGGCCGCCCTGTTGCCGGTCAAGGCAGCGCTTTCGCTGATCCCCGAGCTGCCGGTCCATCGCGACGCGGCGCTGCGGCTGAAGCGCGGCCAGAGCGTGCTCCTGCGCGGCCGCGACGCGCCGGTGGAGAGCCAGGCCGTCTATGCAACCTCAGGCGGTATCCTGATCGCCACCGGCAGTATCGAGCAAGGCGAATTCGTGCCGCACAGGGTGTTCAACCTGTAATTTCACAGGGCTTGCACGCGGGTTGAAAGGTCGCGTTAACGGCGCCTCGCTATATCTCGCCGACAACGCTCCAGCATCTACACGGTCCCGCCGCCCGGTGTGCGGCATGGCTTGCATGCCGGATTTTAGGCGGCGGCCGTGAGGGACATGATGCCATGCGCGTCACGCATTTTCTGATCTGCACGATCGCCGCCGGCGGCGCTGCGATCCTCGCCAGCGGCTATGTCGCCTACACTCAGATGCAGTCGCTTTCGACCGCCCGCGAAGCCCGCAGCCTCGTCGCGACCTCGGAGGCCGTCAGCCGCGTCATCGAGCGCGCCGCGATCGAGCGCGGCGCCATCACGCAGGTCGTCCTCGCCGCCGATCCCGATGGCAAGATCGGTGCCGCCGCCACCCAGGCCGCGCGCGACACCGATGCCCGCGTCACGCAGATGCAGGAGAGCTTCGCGGCGACGGCCTTCGCCAAGCGCCCCGAACTGGCCGGCCCGGTGAACCAGCTCGCCCAGCGCCTGGCGGATGCGCGCAAGCTCGCCGTCGCAGAGGGCGCCAAGCCGCTCGAGCAGCGCGACCCGAAGGCGGCTCAGGCCTTCAGCGCCTCGGTTCTCGAACTCCTCAACCAGCAATCCAATCTGCAGCGCGCCATCGGCGCCCGCATCGGCGATCTCAACCCCGAGGTCAGCAACACCGTCTCGCTGGGCGAACTCGCGACCACGATGCGCGAGGCCGCCGGCAGCCGGTCCGTGCATTTCACCCAATATGTCGGCAGCGGAACCAAGCTGACGCCCGTGGCGGTTTCGCAGGTCGACCGTTTCAGCGGGCGCATCGAGCAGCTCTGGCTGCTGATCGACCAGGCGCTGGCACAGATGGTGGCCACGCCGCAGCTCAAGGCCGCCCTGGACACCGTCAAGACCGGCTTCCGCGACGAGGAGGCCAGGACCTATGGCGCGATGTACGAGGCGGCCCGCGACGGCAAGCCGGCCGGGATGAGCCTCGCCGACTGGCGCGCCTGGACGCAGAAGTCGCTGGCGACGATCCTGCAGATGCGCGACGCCGCCTTCGAGCAGGCGAAGGCCGAGATCGACTCGGACCTGTCGGCCGCCGGCTGGCGGCTGGCGCTCTCGCTGCTGGCCATCCTCGTCGTCACGGGCACTGTCGTCGGCATCGTCATGCTGTTCCATCGCGGCGTGGTCCGGCCGCTCGGGCAGCTCGCAAATTCGGTCGGGCTGATGCTGTCGGGCGCCGACGATGCCAGGATCCCGGCCAAGGTCGGCATGGTCGAGATCGACGCGATCAGCCATGCGCTGGGCGACTTCCAGGCCAATATCCAGCGCGTTCGCGCGCTCGAAGAGCAGGAGCGTGCCGCTGCGGCCGCTCGCCTCGCCCGGGCGCAGTCGATGGAGGCTGTCGTGACGGATGTCGGCGAGGTCGTGTCTGCTGCGGCAGCGGGTGATTTCTCGGCGCGTCTGCAGATCGAGCAGGCCGACGAGCAGATGCAGAAGC
>NZ_JBXAND010000010.1:0-164506 GCF_058801345.1 Allobosea sp. GW822-FHT03F07 | reverse complement strand
AACTGGAATCGCGGTCGCGGGCATGCCGGTTGGCTCACCTGGGATGGAGGTTCCGGGCCAGGCGCCGCAAACCTATGAGGTCGTCATCTTTTCTGCCGGCAGGCAGAACGTCTTTGCGCGGTATCGGGGGCTGCAGCACATCATGAGCCATGCGGGCTGACAACGCAGCTCAAGCATTGAAATCAGGCTAGCGACGAAGCGACTACGGCCAATACCGCTACGGAGCGGCGCTGTCGCTCTGCCGCTCGCTTTCTAGCTGTGCGGGTGACCGCGGGATCGCGGTCACCCGGTTGCGAGCGTCACTGTACTCGCGACCCAGCGTTCTGTTTCGCCAATTGGCGGCTATCCGCTCAAGCGCGTCGGCCATTCTTCCGAGGGGACCACTGAAATCAGGAATGTCGATCATGGCCAGTAACAGCCCGGCGATCCAGAATGCGTGGACGTGGGTAAACATTGCGAGCAAACCCAGCACGCATACGATCTCGTACTGCATCTTCTTGGTTTTGTGCGCGATCTGATCTGGAAGCGCGTGCAACCTCAGATACAGGTGACCTATCGCGAGCACGAAAGCGATCAGGAAGATCGCCGCGCCGATCAGCAAATAATCCGGGCTTCCCGGGGACGGCATAAAGGCAGGGAGCGGTTGCGACGCCAGTGGATGAACGGAAGGAGTCAACTGAGGCCTCCGGACATTTTTGGACCACGCGGGCCATAAGCGAATGCAGGCAACCTTGGACGTAGTTGGTTTGTAGACCTATCGGCCAAAGAGGATGCTACCTCGGGATCGAAACTCAGGAAAATCCAAATTCGGCGTCAACTGCGAAAAGCGAAGCTCACGAGCCTTCGCCTGGATGGGAGAGCCGTCGTCAACCTCTGGAGGCACACGAGACACGCGTTTGTTCCATGTACAGCGCGCGGTCCCCGTCGAGATCGCAAAAGTCCGACGAAGTCCGCTGTCAAACGTCACTACAATCGAAGCGTCGCGAATTAACCCGGATCAAGGATTCGGAGTGCCCAACACACCCACCAAGTTGAAGTGCGGCAGGGTGACGAATGCCGTGTAGCCCAACGCTGCCGCTACGACTGTGGCTCCAACGTAAGGCATCCAGAAGCGGATAGGTCCGGTTGCGATCGCGACCGAGATGCGCCCGACCGCATTGCTCGCGAGCGCCAGCAGGACGGCGTGGCCAACGGCCTCGGGCGATGCCGAAGGCCCGAGGAGCCGGAGTGCACTCAGGACGGCGACGTCAACGTCGAAGAGTCCCGAAATTGCCGAGGTCGCGATCATTCCGCGACTG
Organism: Allobosea sp. GW822-FHT03F07; assembly: GCF_058801345.1. Taxonomy (NCBI): domain Bacteria; kingdom Pseudomonadati; phylum Pseudomonadota; class Alphaproteobacteria; order Hyphomicrobiales; family Alloboseaceae; genus Allobosea; species Allobosea sp. GW822-FHT03F07. The sequence goes on along the minus strand of NZ_JBXAND010000010.1, from coordinate 163,208 downwards.
CTTCCAATCGATAGCACCGCGCTAATCGTCGAAACGATGGCGAAGAGCACGGCAAAGGCGAGAAGCGGGCCCAACTCAAAGGGATTTCGGGGCGGTTCCGTACCGTCTCCGTCCACTCGGCCCCGTGTCAGAACGAGGGCGCCGGAGGCCGCGAAGCCGACGATCGCAGCAAGCATCGCGGTGCCGCAAACGCCGAGCAGCGATGGCGCAACGATGGTGACAATCCCCGCGACGCGAAGCACGGAAACGCCCGCCGCGAGCGCGGCCGCTCCGGCGAGCGGCCAGGGGCTTCCTCCCGCTGCCGCCGTTCGCGCCAGTGCCACGGTGACGGCGGTCGAGGAGACGATCGCTCCCGCCAGGCCGCCCACCAGGACGCCCCGCGCGGTGCCGAGGGCCCGGACGGCGATGTAGCCGAAAAAGGAAATCGCGGCTGTCAGCACTGTGAAGAGCCATACCTGTTGCGGGTTGAATCCTCCCCACGGATCAATCGTGCGCGCAGGTAGGAGGGGCAGGACGATCGCGGTCATTACGGCGAGCACGAGTGCCGACCGCAGCTCGATCCAGGAGATCCTCCTGAGGAGTCCGTGCAGGAGATCGCGACTGGCAAGAACGGCCGCGAGCGCGGCTCCGCCCGCCGCCGCGACGCGCTGATCGCCCGTTACCGCCAGGGCGCCGAGTCCGAACACGCCGAGAGCGGCGATAACGCCCGTCACGCTGAAGCTCTTGTCGTGCATGGATTCGCGCGCGTGGTACCACGCGAAGACGGCGGTGAAGGCCAAAAACGTGGCGATCAGGACCGCGGGCGTGTTCAGGCTGAGGCTGAGGGCCGCGGCGACGCCGCCCAGCAGTCCTGAGATCCCGTAGGTGCGTATACCCGCCGTCCGTCCACCATCAGGCGTGTCGCGCTCTCGCCAGCCGCGCTCCAGCCCGACGAGCAGGCCGATGGCCAGTGCGAGGCCGAGCTGCGGGATCAATGAGTCCATGTCGCGTCCGCTCTGGAGCCGATCTCCGACGCCCGCTTCTTGGCTGCAGCACGCCTCATGAGCCCTTGAACATTCTGAGCAAGACGTCGTCGCGGCGATAGAGGTGGTGCCAGAGTGTGGCAGTGACGTGGATAAAAACCTGCAGCAGCGCCATTGGTAGGATCCGCCATCGGCTCCAAGCGTGAACCTGATGCAGCAGCAAGTCGATGTTGGCAGGCTTGAGGAAGCCATGCCCCATATGGATGCGCTGGATCGCCCAAGCCGTTGGCACCTGGATGGGGCAAAGAATCGGCATGGTCCAATGCATCGCTCGTTGTTAGACGTTGAACGCCTGAGAACCGTGGCTCGCCAGTCACGGCTCGACCTTGACGATGTCCCCGGCACGCGCGGCGTAATCCAGGGCGTAGGATAGTTCCGCCGCCGTCTCGGCATGCACATGCAAGAGCGGCTGTCCTCTGTCGATCGTCGCCCCCAGTCGGACCTCCATATGTACGCCCGCGGCCTTGGCCTCCGGCGCTCCCGCCAGCTTGGCAAGCTTGGCGACCTTGCGGTTGTCGATATGAACCACGCGACCGGCGCTCGGGGCGACCAGCGTGTGGACGTTCGATGCCTTTGGCGGTGTGCGCAGCCCACCCTGCGCCCGGCAGATCGCCTCGAACTTCGTCCACGCCTTGCCGCTGCTCAACGTTTCGAGGGCGACCACGACGCCGCGCCCTTGTTCGGCCTTGCCGCCGATCTCCAGGGCGGCGCCCGCGAGCATGGCAGCGCGGTGGCGCAGATCGTCGGGGGCATCGGGCGCGTTCTGGAGCACGGCGAGGACATCGAACGCCTCGAGGGCGGGGCCGATGCCGCGTCCTACGGGTTGTGAGCCGTCGGTCTGGAGGCATGTCGCGCTGAGCCCGAAGCGAGCCGCGACCGCGCGCATGCGATCCGCGAGATGATCGGCAGCCTCGCCGCTGCGTACCTTGGCGGTCGGCCCGACGGGGATGTCGATGACGACATGTGTCGAGCCCGCGGCGATCTTCTTCGAGAGGACTGATGCAATGAGCTGGCCCTCGGTGTCGACGTCGAGCTCGCGTTCGACGCGCACAAAAATGTCGTCAGCTGGGCTCAGGTGTACGGCACCGCCCCACGCCACGCAGCCTCCCTCGGCCTCGACCACTCGCCGGAGGGTCGTCATGTCGAGATCTACGGGGGCGAGCGTTTCCATGGTGTCGGCCGTTCCCGCCGGAGAGGTGATGGCACGGGAGGAGGTCTTAGGCATTATCAGGCCGTTCGCGGCAACAATTGCAACGACGATAGGGGTCGTGCGGTTGCCGGGAAGGCCACCGATGCAGTGCTTGTCGACCACGATTGGCGCGTCCCATCGCAAGTGGTCGCCAACCTTGACCATCGCATCCGTTAGATCGGCCGTCTCTTCCTCGTTCAGGGGCAGGGCGGCGCTGGCAGTCAGGAAGGCTGCGAGATGGACGTCGGTATAGCGGCCGGCGACCACGTCCCCGACGATATTGGAGAACGCCTGCGCGTCGAGCCGGTTGCCGTAGATGCGCCGGCGCACGCTTGCCAGCGACGAGATGGCGGGCGGATGGCTGACGCTGATCGCCTCACCCTCCGTGACGCCGAGAAGGTCCCAGGCCGTCTCCGAAAGTCCTGCCTCATCAAGGGCGAGGAGCGAGTCACCTTCGATCTGGAACAACGTCGCCTGGACATGCCGCTCACCATAGGAAAGCAAGACCTGGGATCGGGCGGCCAATCCTTCGGAGCGGCAGACGTGGCAGTCGGTTCGCATGACAACGACCGCCTGGTGCTGCGAGTGCAGGTGCAGCCGCCTGGCGCGCAATGTCGGCTGGGTGAGGGGGGGATCGCTGGGCATCGTCATAGTTCGAAGGACTGGTTCATGCGGGGGACGGTGGCGTTCCACCCGAGCTCGCGGCCGATCCGCACGCGCAGGGCCTCCGAAGCGTCATCCTCGCCGTGAACGATGAAGGCGCGGCTGGGCGCGCGCCGAAAGCCGGACAACCAGCGTATCAATTCGTTCGCGTCAGCGTGGGCCGAAAGCATCGACAACTCGGCGACTTCCGCCTGGACGGGGATCCACTCGCCGTGGATCTTGGTCTCGCGTGCGCCTTGCAGCATGGCGCGGCCTCGGGTGCCCGCAGACTGGAAGCCGGAGAACAGGATCGTATTCTTCGAGTCGGGGGCAAATGCCTTGAGATGGTGGAGGACGCGTCCGCCGGTCGCCATCCCGCTCGCCGAGATCACCACCTTGGGATAGGGGCTGGCCGTGATAGCCTTGGAACCCTCTACGTCCCGGGTATAGGTCGCGACCCCACAGACTGCGGCGCACATCTCGGCAGGGAGCCGATGGTCCGCGCGATGGGTGTGCAGCAGATTGGTCGCATCGATCGCCATGGGACTGTCCAGGTAGACCGGGATGTTGGCAAGCTGCCCGTCCGTCTTGAGCTTCCACAAGTGGTAGAGCAGCGATTGGGCTCGCCCGACCGCGAAGGCCGGGATCACCAGCGTGCCGCCCCGCTCGACCGTTCTCTTGACGATGGCGCCGAGCGCCTCGGTGGGATCAGCCGGGTCATGGACGCGGTTGCCGTAGGTCGATTCGACGAGGACATAGTCCGCTTCCGGCACGATCTCCGGATCGGGAAGCACCGGATCGTCATAGCGGCCGATGTCGCCGGAGAAGGCGATGCGGCACCCGCCCCATTCGATATCGGCGGTGGCGGCACCCAGAATGTGTCCGGCGTGTCGGAACCGCAGCGTGGCGCCGCCGGGAAGCCGGACGACGTCGCCGAACGGAACCGATGTGAAGAATTCGAGAGCGCGCTCGGCATCATGGCTTCCGTACAGCGGCAGGGCCGGCTTGTGCTTCGAGAAGCCCTTCCTGTCGGCATATTCGGCGTCCTTCTCGTTGAGGTGGGCGCTGTCCATCAGGATCAGTTCAGCGATGTCGCTTGTGGCCGCCGTCGCGAAGATCTTGCCGCGAAAGCCTTCTCGGACCAGCTTCGGCAGGTAGCCGGAATGATCGAGGTGAGCGTGCGTCAGCACTACCGCATCGATGCTCGATGGGTCGATAGGCAGCGGTTCCCAGTTCAATTCACGCAGGTTCTTGAGGCCCTGGAACAGGCCGCAATCAATCAGGATGCGGGTGTCGCCGCTGGCGAGGAGATGCTTTGAGCCGGTTACGGTACCGGCGCCGCCGATTGAAGTTAGCGTGAGCATGACGGCCCTTCAGGTTGTTGAGAACAGCAGGTCAGCCGGGTCGCCGTGTCCATCGACAGCATTGCGCTCGGCAGGGGTAAGAAACTCACTTCGGGACCAGCCGGCGAGCGGCGCCGCCGCATCGACCAGGTGCGCCCAGGAACAACGATTGGCGAAGAGCATGCCGGGCACGTCGAGCGTACCGCCGCGGCTGATGTAGCCGCGCGCAGCGGTCCGTCTTGGCCCATCGTCGAGCCGCCTCAACAGGCCCAGCATGGGTTCGGGTCTGGTATGAGTGACGATGACGCGTGGCAGACCAGGCGGGAACAGGGCCGCCACGGCGTTATCGGCTGCCGTGAAGGCTGCCTCGACAGGATCGCGCGGCTGGCGAAGGCGACCCGGCTCGCAGATTCCGGTAACCAGGACACGACGGCCGTGTCGCTTGAGCCGATCGGCGGCCTTGAGCGCCTCCTCGAGCTGATAGGCGCCGATTGCGACGATCTGCAATTCGGCCGCGCCGGGCTCGCCATCGAAATGGGCTGCACCGTCTTCAACGAACCGAACGGCTGCCTCGGCTCCAAGCCTGGGGGGCATGTCGCGCTTGGATACGATCAGGCAGGCAACCTGACCGCGACCATCATAGACCGAGCGCAAGGCCGCCATGGCGGTGTTGGCGTCGACCGGAAACAGGACGCGTGCGGTGTCGGACATCTCGCCGAGCAACGCCTCGCCGATCGTGGGATCCTGGTGCGACTGCTCGTTCTTGGAATTCTCCCAGGTATGGGAGGTGACAATGAGCGGGACCGAGATCCAGCCGGGTTGCCCTCCAGTCTCGCGCTGACGGCGGGCAAAGACGATTTCCTGTCGCAAGCCGCCGAGCATCTTCATGGCGAAGGCCTCGTAACTGACGATGAGGTTGATCCCACCCTTGTTGGCGAGGGCGGCGCCAGCCACCGCTTCCTCGTTCAGGGCGGTGATAACCGCCCCGTCGACGGCCTCGGAAACCCCAGGTTCGGGAACGTTCACACGATGGCGCAGGCGGTCGAGCGTGGCGCCCATGTGATTGGATCGCAACTCGTCGGGGTTGCCGACGCGGGGTCTCAGTTCCGGATTGTCGTCGACAAGGCGCACGAACCACCGATCGAGCGCGTGCATAGCGCAATCCGGCGGGCTGCCGGCCACGGTCCAGTCGGGCTCGGGAAGCCGTAGCGATGGCGGCCAACGCAGTGCGAGCGGGTGCCGGCTTTCGAGCGGGCGGTTCTGTTGCGCATGAACCGCCAACGTGGCGATGGCGGCGTCGAGTTCGTCCGGCGGCACGAAGAGCGATCGTGCTGCGTCATTGAACGTTTGCCGGGCGGACTCATCGCGCGAGGGATTACCCGCGAGCGGAAGATTGTGTGACGCGTTGGTTCCTGATCCCGGAAAGCCAAAGCCTTTGACCGTCTCAGCGATCACGTAGGGGATCGGCGCGGGATAGCGACGGTCCGGCCTAGCGGTAAATCGCTCCACCCTCTCCTCTGCCGTGAGAATAGCCCACGCAAAGGCTGCCGGATCTCGCCCGTCGATCGTGAAGGGGTCGAAGCCGTTGTGGCGCAGATGGGAAGCGAGCCATTCGGAGCCACCCTGTTGCACGATCTGCGCGCGCTCCTCGATCCTGCGGCCATTGAGGATCATGACCGGGACCGCGATGCCCGAATCCTCGGCGCGCCACCAGCGCGGTGTCCAATCGGAGCCGCGTTGTTCCTCGAAGGCGCCGTCGCTCAGGAACGCGACCAGGCGCTCGCCCGGGAGCGGCATGTGAACGTACTGAACCTCGGCAAAGCCGAGGTACCCTCCCTCCGAGATCGCACCGGCCGTATTGGGGCCGGCATGGCTTCCAAGCGGAACCGCCGAATGTCCGCTCGGGTCGATCGCATAGGAGTAGAAGTCGGCGGCAAGCCGCGAGAGCCCGCCCTCGCTGCGATCGTAGCGGCCCTTCTTGGCCGCGGAGACGTCGCCGGTTAGGACATTGATGGCCTCAATGGCGGCCACGCAATGCCCCTGTCCCATGAGCCAGGAGCGCGTGGTCGCGCTGATCGCATTAGCGACGAGATAGCCGACGAAGGCGGGGACCATGTTGAGCGAGCCGCCGGTATGTCCCTCAGGCGTGGGTTTGAAGGCCTCCGGCGGCAGCGGCGCGCCGGAGAGGTCCATCCTTCTGGCATAGGTCATGTGGACCACGGCCCACATGGCGGCCGACGCGAGGCGGTCCGCCGCCGCGAGCAAGCGGTAATATGCGTCCACTTCGGTCATTCGGCCCGCAGCGATCAGCCGCGCTGCCAGGGCTTGGACGCGCTCCCTGGTTTCGGGCGAGTGCTCGATGACGCCGTAGCCCTTGGCCCAACGCAGAGATTCGGGCGATGGATCTTGGTTCACTCGTTCGACCTTTCTGCACGGATTGCTCTCGGGAGAGGGGGGCGAATGCTGCTGCGCAAGCGGGCACCTGGAACGGAGCCGCCTAGAAGAGCGCTCTCAGGATGATCGTGGCAGCCACGCCCGCCAGGACGAGCCAGCACAGCCAGTACAATGCCCTTATCCACGGCGCCTCCGGCCGTCCCAGGTCCCGCTCGATCGCGTGCTTGTCGTACATTCCCCAGGCATGCATCAGGGCTCCCGTCAGCAGTAAAGGAACCGCAAGGTCGGCAACGTAGCGGGCGACCAACAATCCGAGGCCGCCACCGAACAGACCGGCGCCGAATGTGGCGGCCAACTCGGATCGCTTGAGCCTCGCGCTCGTCCCCCCATTCGGTCCGCCCGGGACCTCGATGTGCGTGGGAGGTTTCATCGGCCAGAGGTCCAGGATGGCGGGTCGCTGGCCGGAAAGGAGTCGTATCCGGCTCGCTCGGCCTTATCTCGCGGTTCGGGTGGTCTGCGCCGCCGTACAAGCTGCTCCGCTGCATCTTCCGCTGCTGACAGCTCACCCGCGATCAGCGAGGCAAGACCGATGGCATTGCTCTCGTGTTCGACGGCGTCCGTGGAGACGATCCTGTCGGACAGGGTGAGCAGGCGGGGGTAGGAATCCTCCGCGAAGAGGGCATGGACGACCGCAATGATGGGCTTTGGAAACCCTTGGAGCGGGAGCTTACTCGCCGCCTCGATGAGGGTGTGTCCGGACGAGGCGATGTCGTCGACAAGCACGGGCTGGAGCCCGCGCCATCCGGACAGATCGGGCACATCGACGTCTACGCTGCGATCCCCATGTCTTATCTTGCGAAGCACTGTCCAGGGCGCGCGGGCACGCGCGGCAATCGCCGAGACCCATTGCTCGCTCTCCTCGTCCGGGCCGATGATGAGGGGAGAGCGGACCGCCGCCGCGATCCAGTCGGCGAGAAGCGGGGCTGCATGCAGCGTGTTCGCGGCGATGGAATAGAGGGAGGAAAGCGCCGGATAGCGGTGCAGGTGCGGGTCGACGGTGACCAGTCTGTCGAAGCACGACGAGACGAGCCGCGCGAAGCTGCGCGAGGTCACGGCCTCTCCGGCCCGGAAACGGCGATCTTGCCGCATATAGGAGAGGTAAGGTGCGACCAGCGTCACTGTCCGCGCCCCGAGCGAGCGCGCCGAATCAGCGGTGAAGACTAGTCGCAGGAAGCCCTCGTCGGGATTGGCTAGCGTGCAGACGAGGTCGACCGACTTGTCCGCGACGTCCGACACGAGGCGCACATAACTCTCGCCATCGGGAAAGCGGCGCGTTTCGAGCGCGCCTAGTTCCCATCCTCCGGCACTTGCCAGCCTTTGCGCGAAGGCTTCGTTGCCGGGCAGTGGAAGGATCAGCCGCATAGCGGGACGCTTTCCTGTCGGTCTATCGAAGTCATGTCTGGCGCCTGTAGAAGCGGAGGAACTGCGCATTGATGGCGACGATCACGGTGCTCGCGGACATGAAGACGGCGGCCACGGCGGGGGTCATCAAGAAACCTGTTCCGAAGGAGATGCCGGCGGCCATCGGGATGGCGATGGTGTTGTAGCCGGTCGCCCAGATCAGGTTCTGAACCATCTTGCGATAAGTCGCGCGCGACAGGCCCAGGATCGCTCCGACATCGCGCGGATCGCTCCTGACGAGGACTACGTCGGCCGATTCCACGGCAACATCGGTCCCGGCACCAATGGCGACGCCCAGATCGGCCTGCACGAGGGCTGGCGCGTCGTTGACGCCGTCGCCGATCATGGCGACGGACAATCCGCGAGCCTGGAGCTCCTTGATCTTCTGCGATTTCTGGTCCGGCAATACTTCTGCGAAGAATTCGGTGATTCCCAGCTCCTTCGAGACCGTTTCTGCGACGCCCTTTGCGTCTCCCGTCAGCATCACTGACCTGATGCCGAGGCGGGTGAGCTCGGCGATCGCCTCTTTCGATTCAGGCCTAACGATGTCGGCGAGCGCAAACAGAGCCCGGGGTGCCCCTTTCCGGACAAGCACGACCACGGTCTTGCCCTCGGCCTCCAGCCGCTTGAGATCCGGGTGCTCGATGGGCTTGCCCTGCCGGGCGAGATGGCCGGGACTGACGATGCGCACGTCCTGATCTCCGACCTTGGCAACTATGCCCTCGCCTGTGATGTTGCTGACCCCAGTCGCCTTCGGCAGCACGATGTTCCGAGCCTTCGCCTCGGCGACGATGCCGTGGGCGATCGGGTGTTCGGACTGGCTTTCGGCCGCGGCCGCGAAGGCCAACTCCTCATCGATCTTGCTTTCGCCGAGCAGCACGATGTCGCTGACCCCGAAGCGGCCCTCAGTCAGCGTGCCCGTCTTGTCGAAGACAGCGGCATCGAGATTGCGCGCGCGCTCGAAGGCGGCGCGGTCGCGGATCAGCAGCCCATTGCTGGCGCTGAGCGAGGTGCTGACGGCGACCACGAGCGGGACGGCGAGGCCGAGTGCATGCGGGCAGGCCACGACCATAACCGTGACCATCCGCTCCAGAGCGAATTCGAGGGGAGCGGACAGGACCACCCACCAGACGAAGAGCGTTCCGAAGCCGACGATGAGGGCGATGTAAGTCAGCCAGGCGGCAGCGCGGTTAGCGACGTCCTGAGTGCGCGAGCGCGTCGCCTGGGCCTTCTTCACCAGGTCGATGACCTGAGCGAGGTAGGTCGAGTCGCCCGTCGCGGTCACCTCGATCGTCACGGCGTTGGCGCCGTTGATGGCGCCGCCGATCGCCGTCGCGCCGACCGTCTTAGTGACGGGCCTGGATTCGCCCGTGAGCATGGCCTCGTTGAAGCCCGACGAGCCCTCTAGGATCCTGCCGTCGACGGGAACCTTGGCACCTGGCCGAACGATCACGCGGTCGCCGGGCTTGAGCGCGGAGATCGGGACCTCGCGCGTGCTGCCGTCCGCTTCGATCTTGATTGCGCTGTCCGGCAGGAGCCTCACCAGTTCCTCGAGGGCGCGCGAGGCGCCCATGACGGAGCGCATCTCCACCCAATGCCCGAGCAGCATGATCACGATGAGCGTCACGAGCTCCCAGTAGAAGGCCTCTCCGGGAAAGCCGAAGGTGACGGCGGCAGAGAAAAAATAGGCCGCCGAAATCGCGAGTGCGATCAGGGTCATCATTCCGGGCTGCCCCTTGCGCAGCTCTGAGACGAAGCCCGTCAGGAACGGCCAGCCGCCGTAGAGGTAGGCCGCCGTTGACAGCGCAAAGAGGACATACTCATCACCTGGGAAGGCGAGAGTTTCGGCAACGCCGAGCCAGTGCTGGATCATCGGCGATAGCAGCAGGACCGGCGGCGTCAGGATCAGCGTGACCCAGAAGCGTCGCCGAAAATCGGCGACCATGGCACCATGATCGTGCCCACCATGACCGGCGTGTTCCGCATGGCTCGAGCCAGCTGCCATGACGACCTTCGGGGCGCTGTGACGGTCATGGACCGGCTGCCGGCTCGCATGGTGTCCCTCATGGCCGTGATGGCCATGATCAGAATGGGGCGAACTCATTTTCCGTTCCTTGTCACGGTCGTAACGATCGCGTGGAATCGCCAACCTGTGGCGCCAGGCACCGCGGGAAGCTCATCGGTCGCCGCGAAGGTCGTCATTTCGAGGCCGGGATTCCTTGATCCAAATTAAGTTCCGCGCTTCGCCAAGGACAACGGCACGCTGATCGCCACCTCAACAATCCGGATTCAATAATTGCAGCAGTGCGGATGCTGCTCCTTGATCCAAGTTAAGTGCCGACCGTCGGTCTTCGAATAGCCTTTAAAAGGAATGGCCGTCGCCTGGTTCGGCTCTTCCGCAAGACTGCGGGCCAGCTTCGCGCAGACGGGGCTCGCCAAGGGACCGGGCGGAACAGGGAAACGACCCCATGAAACTTCTCGCACGATTGGCTGTGGCCTTGATCTTGAGTGCGGCGCCCGGTCTCGCCGAAGCCCAAAGCGATCCGCACCACCCCGGCACCGCGGCGGGAGGGCAGCCCCCCGCGCAGAGCACGGCGCCGGCACCAAGCGCTGCGCCACCGCCGGGGTCGACCGCGCCCATGCAAGGCTGCGGCTCAATGATGCAGATGATGCAAGGTGCCATGGGAGAGCGCATGTCGAGCTGCATGAGCGGGCTGCCCGAGGCATCGCGTGCCTATATGGGCGCGATGATGACCATGCACGCTCCGATGATGGAGGCGATGCAGATAAGCAATCCCGACGTAGCGTTCGTGAAGGCGATGGTGTCTCACCACAAGGCGACGATCGAGATGGCGCGCGCGGCGCAGCGGTTGGGATCGGACGAGCGGGTGCGCTCCTGGGCGCAGACGATCATCGATGCTCAGCAGGCGGAGATCGATGCAATTCAGGATTGGCTGCGTCAGAAGGGCCAATAGGCCAGCTCAAGTGAATAGCTTGAGCCCGCGGTTAGGCGGAGCCGGGTGCGTTCTCGATCCCGGTTCCTGACGGCAACTTCCAGCGACAATCGATAGCTGCTCACCGCCCATTCCGCAGCACCGGTATCGGTGATCGTTGGGAAGGCAGTTGCGTTTGCCCCGGCCAAGTTCATCCTGCCGTGGCCGCGTCCCTTCGGCGCCGATATCGGGGCGCGGGAGCGGGACCGCATCTTGGCGCTTCGCACCTGTAGCTGGAACACCATCATTCCCTGATGACGGAAGGCCATCTCCGAGACAGTAAGGCAGGACTCCCAGAGACCTGGGAAGCGCTCGTCGTACAGCTCCATTGCCTCGGCGTGCAGCGCCAGGAACCGCTCTCGCTGGTGCGTGAGGGTCTCCGCGTAGTGCAGGCGCATCCGCTATGGTCTGAACGGCGGTCTCTTCGATCTGTTTGCTCGACGACGATCTGCGATCCGATGAGGGTGAGGATCGGGTCAGACCTCCGTCATAAGCCCCGCTTAAGCTCGATACAGTTCAGCGACTGGCCGTTTTGGCCGGCCTGGAAAACAGCCGAGGGAAGTAGCCGGGCACGTCTCGCATGTAGCGGACGTAGGCATCGCCGTGCTCGGCGAGCACCTCCTGCTCCTCACGTCGTGCGAGTCTCCAGTACATGAAGACGAGGATGGGGAACATCGCGACTGTCAGCAGCGTGGGCCATTGCAGCAGGAAGCCGAACATCACGAGGACGAAGCCAATGTATTGCGGGTGCCTGATCCGGGCGTAGACACCGGTGGTGGCGAGCGTGCCGCGTCGCTGGGCCTCGTAGAGCGCCTTCCAACCTACTGCGATCAGTGTAAAGCCGCCACCGATGAACACGAAGCTCAACAGGTGGAAGGGACCAAAATGGGGGTTCGCTCGCCAGCCAAAGAGTTCCTCGAGAAGATGGCCGGCATCGTGGGAGAGCCAGTTCACCTCCGGATACCGAGACTGCAACCAACCGGACAGGAGATAGATCGTCAGCGGGAAGCCGTACATCTCCGTGAAGAGGGCGATGATGAAGGCACTGAAAGCACCAAAGGAGCGCCAATCGCGCGGTGATGTCGGCTTGAAGAAGCTGAACGCGAAGAAGATGAAGACGACCGAGTTCAGAAGGACAAGCGACCAGAGGCCGTATGCGGGAACGTTGTCGTGCATGGTGGCGCTCCGGATGGCTGGTCAGTGCTGGTGCGGAGGTTGCCGCCCGCGCGAAGATGAGTCGTTCGATTGGCCTCCGTGACCCCCGTGTCCTCCGTGCATGAAGACGTGAAGCAGCGGGCAGGCCAGGATCACCAGCCACGGAAGCCAGCCGAGAAGATGAGCGCGATGTTCCGTGATCAGATAGAAGGCCGCGACGGCGAGAAATCCGAAGAGAGCGATCTTTACCGCGATCGATCTGCTCGGTTGCTGGTCCTGGCCGTTGGGGTGGTCCGCACTGTGTTCCATGAGCTCGCATCCGAGTTGGAGACCATCGAGGGCAGATACCGCTCCCGCGGATCGTCGTCGGGTCCCAATTGGGCGAGCCGTGGGAGCCTTAGGCGTGCGGTGGCGTGATCTTGGCTCAACAGATGAGGCGAACGAGGGCGCGAATCCTTGATCTCGGTTAAGTTGAAGCGGCGAAGTGACTTGGCGCTCCGGAATCCCCGATACGGCTCGCCCGGGCTAAGATGTTCAAGTCGACTCTGCGCTTCCGCGGCAAGGCCATCAGGCCTTCGGCAGGATGTCGAATTCGCGCGCCAGCAGGCTCACAGGTCGCGAACAGGAGCCGAGCCGGACATCTACGCCGAGCGCTGAAAGTCGGCTGCGATCGGCTTCATCAATGAAGCCGCAAATAAGCTTGGTGCTACCGGTTGCGAGGACGAGGTCACAAGTGGCGTCGCCGGTCCGCTCGCTGTTCGCGCGGTACTCGCACTTCTGTGCGTCGTCAGGATCGATCAGGAGCACACCGTCGCACTTGGCGAAGAACGGGCTTAGCATCGCTTCGCGTCGCCCGCGGGCAACGAGAACTGCAACCCGGTGCGCCCGATCAATTCTGGGCAGGGCTATTGGTGCCATCTTTGGCCCGCGGAAATTACCTTCTACGCCTCGAGAGATCAGCACGATCGTCCGCGCAGCACCTTAATCTCGATCAATCGCGGCTCTCGGCGGCACTTCCGATGTAGCCGCGAAGATCCAACGCGGTTTTGACCTCGATCAAAGCGGCAAGCACCCTGCCATAGTGAAATGGCCGAGCGGGATTTTTCGCAACGCGTATCTGGACTTCTCAACTTCCAGATCCGCGGCTGACGTTCGGCGCAACCAACTTTGGGCGGCGGGGTGCTGGTGTTCAGGTATCTGTCATTGGTGTTTGTCTGTGCGGTTACGCTGCTTATGCAGGGCGGGGCATCGTCGGCGCACGACAATCATCCGGTGCAGCAGCCCGCCTCGGTAGCTCAGGTGCTGAATTCGGACGTCATCGTGACGCCTGCAAGTGAGAACGCTTGCTTACCGGGGCGCGCCTGCTGCAGAACGGTCTGCGCGCAGTGTCAGTTGTTACGGCTCGCATTTGGCAGCGATGTCACCCGAGCGCCGTTTACATCCTCAAATATTGCGTTCGCGAGTGAGGATGAGGTGCGCTCGGTCATAATCGGTCGTGATCCGCCCGTTCCCAAGGCCCATCTCCGTTAGGCCGCCGTGCTCGCAGTCGATGCGCCGCCTGCCAAGGCAGGCTGACTGGTGCTTGTTCGTGAGTCCTGTCGTGCCGACCGAACGCCTGGTTCGCTGAGCAAGGCATTTGGGATTTCATCCGGAGTACCAATGGGTTGCCCAGGCAGCCACCCCCCAACGGGCAGGAACGCCCGGGAGGTGCAATATGAATTTGGATCAAGCGTCTTTCATAGACGAGACAGCCCGGTCGCTCCGCCGCGACGGTTGGGAAAATATCGCGCGCGGAGCGAAGGGATCAACTTTTCGTGGTTCGCTATCGCGCGAACTAGCCGACAGTGCGGGTGCGTCGATTGGGGATCTGAGTAGACGTCCGCGCCATAGCCCAGTGACCTCCGATGGCAAGCCACGGAGCCCCGTCATCGTCTCCTCGTCAATCGAGGCGCATCGGCTGGTACCAGGCTACCGGACTGGCGATCGAAAAATAGAAGCTGGGCGCGACCTGTTCAGCGTAGGGTCGACAGGCAACCCAATCTTCAATCTGATCGATGGTTGGGTGGCCCTCTACACTCAGCTCGAGGATGGCAGGCGCCAAATCGTTCAGTTCGCGTTGCCTGGTGCCATCCTCGGCATCCTCCCATCCAAGCGATCGCAGGCAACGTTTGGGGCGCTGGCGCTGACTGACGCGATAGTTTCGGTGATTCCGACGTCGATGCTGGCGACGCTTTCCCGCGACGAACCGGAGCTGAACATGCGTCTGGCACGGTCGCTCGCTCGCGATTGCAGCTTGGCGTTCGATCACCTGACGAGCATCGGGCGTCGGTCCGCGCGGGAGCGAGTGGCCCACCTTCTCCTGGAGTTGTTCACCCGCTATCGCGCGCAATGGCCAGGCAACCGTATCGAGGAAATGCCACTTCCGCTTACGCAGGAGCAGATCGGCGACGCCACTGGATTGACGTCGGTTCACGTCAATCGGGTCCTCAGCGGCTTGCGGAAGGAACGGATCGTTGAGTTTCACTATCGCCGGCTTCGGATCCTCGATCCGGACAGGTTGATCGAAGTCGCGGATGTTGAGCCGGAGATCGCGACGGCATGGCTTGAGCGACAGCCATAACCGCTCGCGGGATAGTCGGCGGAGGCCATGGCATATGGTGCCGCCATGGCCTCTCGCGTGCGAAGACGACGCTATATGGAGGCGATCCCGGCACGTCGGCGCAAGCCTCAGGGGGGCTTGCCTTCAACTCGATCAGGGGGCTGCGATTCAATCCGATTTGACAAGGTTGATGACGTGATGCCGCTCAAGGTCCGGCTCGGCGTGCCCGATGCCTTGGTGTCGTGCCACACGGCCGAGATTGGCGGCTATGTTGTCGAAGGCCATGTTCCGGCCGAGGCGATCAAGCGATTGCTGGTCGAGCGCCCGCAGGCAACTGGAATCGCGGTCGCGGGCATGCCGGTTGGCTCACCTGGGATGGAGGTTCCGGGCCAGGCGCCGCAAACCTATGAGGTCGTCATCTTTTCTGCCGGCAGGCAGAACGTCTTTGCGCGGTATCGGGGGCTGCAGCACATCATGAGCCATGCGGGCTGACAACGCAGCTCAAGCATTGAAATCAGGCTAGCGACGAAGCGACTACGGCCAATACCGCTACGGAGCAGCGCTGTCGCTCTGCCGCTCGCTTTCTAGCTGTGCGGGTGACCGCGGGATCGCGGTCACCCGGTTGCGAGCGTCACTGTTCTCGCGACCCAGCGTTCTGTTTCGCCAATTGGCGGCTATCCGCTCAAGCGCGTCGGCCATTCTTCCGAGGGGACCACTGAAATCAGGAATGTCGATCATGACCAGTAACAGCCCGGCGATCCAGAATGCGTGGACGTGGGTAAACATTGCGAGCAAACCCAGCACGCATACGATCTCGTACTGCATCTTCTTGGTTTTGTGCGCGATCTGATCTGGAAGCGCGTGCGCCACAGTTTCGCGGGCGGGCGGGTGCAGATCGAGCCGGCTGCGGAGCGCCATCACGACCACCTGATCGATGTCGACACCGGCGAGGTCGTGGAGTTCCGATCCGATGCGATCGAACGGCTGCAGGCGGAGGTCGCCGAGCGCCTCGGTTTCGAGTTGATCGGCCGCACGCTCGTTCTCTATGGGCGGCGCACATCGAGGCCCGACGGGTAGAGCGTGTCCTGTCTCGGCCGTATTGCGAATAAGTTGCAGTTGCATTGACTCCATCGGAGACGGGGCTATGCTCCGCTCCGCTTTCTGCGAATGGATCGCAGTCGCAAGTTGGAGGATCGAGATGATGCGGCGCCGCCTTCTTGCGTGGACCGGATTGGCGCTGGCGGCGGCCTTGGGCCAGGGGACGCCGGCACGGGCCGATATCGGGGTCGAGACGCCGTGGCACCCGGCCGCGGCCGCCTATCGCAGCATGATCTTCTTCGGCGATCTCAAGCCCGTGGTCTGGGACCAGATCGGTGCCGCTTATGAGAGCCCTCATCCGGCGGCGGCGATTTCGCGCCCGGCCAAGGTCTATTTCGAGAGCCTGAAGGGGAATGCCGCAACCGCAATCGAGAAGGCGATCACGGCGAAGGACCGGCAGGCGCTCTACGAGGCCGCGACACGCGCAACCTCGCAATTGACGCGCCAGACGCTTGCCGAGGCAGCCGATAGCCTCGCTGCGCCCGGCAAGGCACATCAGAAGGTGCTGGAGGCGCAGACGCTCTACCGCTCCTTCGGCGAATTCATCGATCAGGCTGATCCGGAAGCCGGCAAGCGGCTCGGTCGCGCTTGGCTGGAACTGACCAGCAGCGTCGGCTCGCAGGGCGTGCTCGGCATCGGCGCGGTCGCACCTGAGCTCGAAGTCTTCGCCGGAGCGCGCAAGGCGATCGAGGACTATCTCGCCGCCAATTTCGAGCCTGAGCGCTTCAAGGCGCGCGAGGGCCTGACGCCGCTGCCGGAAAGCGTCGTCGCCGCCCAGGGGGAGGTCAAGGTCACTCCCTGGCTGCCGCCGGGCAGCAATCTCAACGACCAGGATCCGCTGCCCAAGCTCGTGCTGAATTTCGAAGAGCGCGAGATCAAGGAGATCGATCTGCCGCTCGTCGCCTATGGCGACATGCTGTTCGACAGCCCGCTCATCTTCGGCGAGCCGGCGCGTTCGCTCGGCCTTGCCTGTTCGTCCTGCCACAACCGCAGCGACGTCAACCAGACCTTCTTCATCCCCGGCATCAGCCACCAGAAGGGCGCCATCGATACGCGCGGCTCGTTCTTCAACCCGCTCTTCAACGACCGCCGGCGCGGCAGCCTCGACATTCCCTCGCTGCGCGGCCTGCGCTTCACCGCCCCTTACGGCCGCGACGGCCGCTTCGGCAGCCTGCGCGACTTCACCCGCAACGTCATCGTCAGCGAGTTCGCCGGCAACGAGCCGACGCCCTTCATGCTCGATGCGATGGTGGCCTATCTGCTCGAATTCGATTTCCTGCCCAATGACAAGCTCGACAAGCGCGGTGGCCTCACCGAGAAGGCCTCGGCTTCGGCTGTCCGCGGCGCACAACTGTTCCGCAAGCCGTTCCCGCAGATGGACGGCAAGGCCTGCGCCACCTGCCACATCCCCTCGGCCAATTTCCTCGACCGGCAGGCGCACGACATCGGCTCGGCCAGGCCGAGCTATGAGGGCGGCCGCGACGGCGCCTTCGACACGCCGACCCTGCTCGGCGCCAAGTTCACGGCGCCCTATTTCCACGATGGCTCGCTGCCGACGCTGGCCAGCGTCGTCGACTGGTTCAACGACCGCTACAAGCTGAAGCTTCGCAAGTCGGAACTGGCGGACCTGACCGCTTATCTCGAGACCATCGGCGACGCCAACGAACCCTACCAGAAGTTCGAGGGCAAAAAGACCAAGTTCCGGCTCGATTGGGAGGAGTTGACCACCTTCGCCTCGACCTTCGAGGCGCTGTTGCCCAAGCGTGATGCCAAGCACGCCGACCTGATGCTGGAGACGGTCGCGACCGATCTCGCGGCCGATGCCAGCGGCATGGTCAATGCGGCGGCCAAGCCCAAGGTCTACGAAGTCGCCGGATACCTCAGCGACATGCGCAAGGCGATCGTCGTCGACGACTGGGCGGCGGCCGAGAAGAGCTGGGCGCGGTTCAAGGAGTTTCAGGCGAAGTACGACGAGGAGATGTATTGAGATGACGCGTCTGACGATCGATCGCCGCGCGCTCATGCTGGCCGGCCTTGCCGTCGCGGCGGCGCCTCTTGCCCCGGCCCTGGCGCAGAAGCGCAAGGAACTGGTTCTCGCCTTCATCCCGCAGGAGAACCCGGAAAAGCTTCAGGGCGACATCAAGGTGATCTCGGCTTGGCTCGCCAAGGAAATTGGCGTGCCGGTGCGCGGCTTCGTCGGGAGTGATCACGCCGCTGCGGTCGAGGCGCTGCGCAACAACGACGCTGACATCTCCTTCATGGGTGCGCTGCCCTATGTCATCGCCAATGCCCAGACCGGCGCGGTCGCCGTATTGGCGGAGGTCTATCGCGGAAGCCCGGCCTATACCGGGCGCATCTTCGTGCGCCGCGACGGCGCGATCGAAAAGCTCGCCGACCTCAAGGGCAAGGCCATCGCCTTCGCCGATCCGATCTCGGAATCGGGCTACCTTTACCCGCTCGACATCTTCGTCGAGAACGGCCAGCTCCAGCGTGGCGAGGATCCCAAGCGCTTCTTCGGCAAGGTCTACTTCGCCGGCGGCTACCAACAGGCCATGCAGGCGATGCAGGCCGGGTTGGTCGACGCCGCCGGCGTCAGCCAATACGCCGATCTGCTGCTGACGCCAGACCAGCAACCGCAGGTGAAATGGATCGCCGAGTCGAAGCCGATCCCCTCGCACGTCGTCATCGCCCGTAAGGATCTCGATCCGGCGCTCAAGGCGAAGTTCGTCGCCGCCATGCTCAAGCTCAATCAGCCGCAGAACGTCGCGCTGCTGAAGCATGTCTACAGCCCGGACGGCTATGTGGAGGCTGATCCGAAGAGCTTCGATGGCGTCAGGGAGCTGGCGAAAGCCTACGGGTTGATGAAATAGGGGCACCGCCATGCCAGGCAGCGCCGTCGCGCTCGACAATCTGTCCTTTCGCTACAAGGGCGAGGATCGGGGCAGCCTCGCCATTGCGCAACTGCGGATCGGAGCCGGCGAGAAGGTGGCGCTGATCGGCGCGTCCGGCGCCGGCAAGTCGACCCTGCTCAGGCTGCTCGACGGCCGCCTGCGCGGCTTTCGCGGGCAAGCGAGCGTGCTCGGTCGGACGCTCGATCCGGCCAGGTCACCGCCGCGCGCCTGGCGTTGCGACACCGGCTTCGTCTTCCAGGAATTTGCACTGGTCGAGCAGGGATGCGTGCGCCAGAACGTGCTGAACGGACGGCTCGGGCGCACGCATCCCTGGCAATCCCTCTTCGGGCGCTTTGGCGAGGACGACCACGACGCGGTGGAACGGGCGATGGGTGATGTCGGCATTGCCGAACTCGCTGAAAAGCGAGTCGATCGCCTCAGCGGCGGTCAGCGGCAGCGGGTCGCCATCGCGCGCTGCCTGGCGCAGGATCCCGCCCTCCTGCTCGCAGACGAACCGATCAGCAACCTCGATCCGGTAACGGCGGAAGCGATCCTGGCCCTGTTGCACGATTGTGCGGCGCGCCGCGGCGCGACCCTGTTGGTCTCCTCGCACCAGCCGCGCCTGATCGCCCCTTTCGTTGACCGCTTCATCGCCCTCGATCACGGCCGCGTCGCCTTCGACGGGCCGCCCGAGGCGCTGTGCGACGACACGCTGGCCGGCATCTACGAGGAGGCCGGACCGGTTCCGGAACCCGTCTGATGAGCGCTCAGGACAGCCTCGCCGTTTCTCCGGCCAGGGCCACCGCGCCACGCCGCGACCGCGGAGAGCGCTCCCGCTCCTACGCGCCATTCCTGCTCTCGCTGGCGCTGGCAGCGCTGATCGTCTGGTCCTGGAGCGGCAGCGACATCGAATTGGAGCGGCTCGCCAGCAGCGGCGGGCGCATCGCCGATTTTCTCGCGCGCATGCTGCCGCCCGATCTGTCGGTGCTGCCCGTCGTGCTCGAATCCTCGGCCGAGACCTTGCGCATCGCCGTGCTCGGTACGCTCGGCTGCGTGCTGCTCTCGATCGCCTTCGGCCTGCTTGCGGCCGAGACGCTGACGCCGCGCTGGTTGCATCTGCCGGTGCAATGGTGCCTCGCCACCATCCGCGGCATTCCGCTCATCCTGGTCGCGATGCTGATGGTCGGTGCGGTGGGCTTAGGCCCACTACCGGGTATCCTCGCCATCGCGTTTCACGCCACCGGCATGCTCGCGAAATTCTACGCCGAGGCGATCGACGGCATCGACCGCGCCCCGATGGAGGCGCTGGACAGCGCTGGCGCCAGCTTCCTACAGAAACTGCGCTTCGGTGCCTGGCCACAGATGGCGCCCGACATCGTGCGCGATACGCTGTTCCGCTTCGAGATGAACCTGCGTGAATCGCTCATTCTCGGCATCGTCGGCGCCGGCGGCATCGGATTCTACATCCAGGTCTATGTCCGGACCTTCCAGTATCAGAAGGTCGCGACGCTCACCCTGGTCGTCGTCGCCTTCGTCATTCTGATCGAACTGGCCAATGGGCTGATCCGGCGCGTGCTGCGCTGAGCCGGCAGGGGCAGGCCTCGAGCCCGCCCGGGAAGGCAATCACGGCCTCGAGGTCGATCCCGTGCTCTCGATCCGACCCGCCTGCTCGCTGCGGCAATTTTGTCGCCAGCCAAGGTCAGCTTTCGATTTGATTTTGTTGAAGAAGTCGGCCGTGGCTTGGCTATCGAGCTGGGCTGGATGGCATTGTGAGAGGGGTGTTCGCCCTCATGCCTCCAGGGGCAGCGCTCCCAGCGGCATCAGCTTCGCCATTTTCCTGAGGTTCTGGGCGGTGGCTGCGAGGAGGAACTCGTCGCGGGCGCCGCATGGTCCTCTCAATCGCAAGCGGTCGAGCTTGAGGATGCGCTTCAGGTGCGCAAACAGCATCTCGACCTTCTTCCGCTCGCGCCGCGAGGTGACGTAGGCATCGGTGGCGGCGATGTCGCGCGCCATGTCGCGGGCGCCCTCGTGGATGGAGCGCAGAAGCTTGCGAGCAGGATCTTTCGGACAGCACTGCGGCTTCAGGGAACAGGCGCCGCAGTCGCGCTTGATCGCCCGGTAGCGCATGAGACCTTCAGGATCGATACCGTCGCGCGGCACCGCGAAGGGCCGGCGGAACTGCCGAAGCTCCTTGCCGTTCGGGCAGATGTAGAGATCGCGATCGTGATCATAGGCGAAGTCGGACCGGCTGAAGGTGCCGTCCCGGCGCCGGGATTTGTCGAACACCGGGACATGCGGCTCGATCCCGCGCTCATGCACCAGCCAGGCGAGGTTTTCGGCCGAGCCATAGGCGGCGTCCGCGACCAGCTTCTCGGGCCAGGTGGCGAATCTGTCCTGTGTGCGCTCGATCATGGTTCGCGCGGCGCCGACCTCGGCCTGCCGCACGGCCGTCGTCGCCTCCACATCCATGATGACGGCGTGCTTCAGGTCGATCAGATAGTTCGTCGCATAGGCGAAGAAGGCCTGCCCGCCATGGGCTGCTGTCCAGCGTGCGGCAGGATCGGCCGGCGAGATGAACTTGGGCACGACCGGCGTCGCCGCGCCGAAGGCGGCATCGTCCAGCACGGCCAGATACTCGCGCACCGCATGGTTGGCGGCCTCGGGCGCCAACCCCTCCTTGCCGGGCACGCCGTTCTGGCGATTGGCATCGGCCTTGATCAGGCTGGCATCGACCGCAAATCCCTCACCACCGACCAGCCCTTCCGCCATGCAGCGCCTGACCGTCGTCTCGAAGACCTCGCGCAGCAGATCGCTGTCGCGGAAGCGGCCATGCCGGTTCTTCGAGAAGGTGGAATGGTCGGGCACATCGCCCTCCAGGCCAAGCCGGCAGAACCAGCGATAGGCGAGGTTCAGATGGACTTCGTCGCAAAGCCTGCGCTCGGAGCGGATGCCGAAGCAGTAGCCGACGATCAGCATCCGGATCATCAGTTCGGGATCGATCGAGGGACGGCCGGTGTCGCTGTAGTAGGGACGTAGATGTGCACGAATGCCGGAAAGATCGACGAAGCGGTCGATGGCGCGCAGCAGATGATGCGCCGGAACGTGCCGCTCAAGGCTGAACTCGTAGAACAGTGCCTCCTGCGCAACCGTCCGCTCGCCCATCATCGCGCCGCCCTCCACAAGGACGACTGAATCAGAACCTCAAGCTCCCAGCAACACCGACTTCTTCAACAAAATCGATTTGATACTCAACGTTCGGAGTCATGGCGTGAGGCGGAATGTTGGCTCCCAGGCCAACTCCTGTCATCGGTTGGCGGACGCTCTAATGTCTCAGATCGGTCGGGAGCGGAAATCAGCTTCTCCCAAATGCCCCATGATTCGCCCAGTCCGTCGAAGGCGCCGTCCAGCGCTGCGATGACGCCAGCTTCGGCTTGGGTGAATTCCGATGGCGGCAGGTAGTGGTAGCTCGTGCCCTCGTCGCGCAGGGCTTGGTCGATCAAAATGAAATAGTGCGGCGGCCGAATGGGCTGCAGTCGTCCCGAAGACGTCACGCTGATCAGAAGCTGGCAACCGGAAGCGAAGAGATGTTCCGCCACCAGCACGGCAAAGGACGCACCGACGACGCAGCTGACGATGCCAAATTCGACATGCTTTCGACGAAGCGATCGAGTTCGCTGCGATAGCAGGCCCAGTCTGGGTCAGATGTAGCGCGTCCGTCCTGGCGCAGCCGCCGGGCGAGATCGCCGTCGGGGTCGAGCACGCAGATCGCCGGCATTTCCCGCACGCCGAGGCCCTTCTGACGACGCGCTTCGCGCAGCAGGTTGCCTGGCTGGAACGCTGATGCTTCGGAGTGGTGCTTGATGGCCAGTACGGGCGCAGGCGTGTCGCAGTGATCGATCATGGCTCGCCTGACGCCCGCGTCGGCGTCTTTTTGAACAGGCACCAGATGAAGTCCTGGCGGTTTCCGGCGGGTGTCACATGCTTCTGCGAGCGCTGATCGATCAGTTGGTAGCCCGGTCCAAGCTCCGCTCGCAGCATCTCCGCCGAGTAGCGCCTGACGGGGAGCCCGCTGCATCGTTCCGGCCCGCTGAGCGCGAAGGGCGCGAGGATGACGAAGCCGCCAGCCCTGAGGCCGCGATCGAGGGCATGCATGTAGGCCAAGCGATCCGCCTCGTCGACGAGGAAATGGAATACTGCCCGGTCGTGCCAGATCGAGAAGGCATGCTGCGGGGGCCGCCAGGCGGTGACGTCCTGCACGATCCATGACACGCGCTCGGCGCTCTCGCCAAGGCGCTTCTGTGCGACGGCGAGACCGGCCTGGGCGATATCGAGCACGGTCAGGTTCGCATGGCCGCGATCCAGCAACCGGTCGATCAGCACGGAGGCGCCGCCGCCTACGTCGATGATCGGTTCCGAAGCCCCCAGACCTGTGCGCGCGATCATGGCGAGCGACGGTGTGGGATTGTCCTGGAACCAGCTTACCGTGTCGGCCGGCTTGGCCGTGTAGACGTCGTCCCAGTGGCCACGTTGCGGACTCATGTGCGTCGGCTCCTCGTTCGGGATCGGGCTGACTGACTTTTGCAACCTCGCCCTCCCTACAAAATGCAACGCTTTACAGTTCCAGCATGTCCAATACAGGACATGGCCCGAGCGGCTCGCTGGTGCAGCGGTCGATCGAAGCGGAGAGAATGCTCTCCAGTCTGGTCAGGTCGGCAAGCTTGTGACGCACCTGGTTCAGGTGAGTGATCGCTAAGTTCTTCACTTCTGCGCAGGAATCGTGTCGAGCATCATTCAGGATCAGGAGCGCGCGGACGTCGTCGATGCTAAACCCAAGGTCGCGGCCTCGGCGAATAAAGGCGAGCCGCCTGACGTGGGCGTCGTCGTAAACGCGGTGGCCGCCCGACGTGCGCGGCGGCGCAGGCATTAGCCCAATCGTCTCGTAGTAGCGGATCGTCTCCAGATTGACGCCCGCGGCTTTGGCAAGCTGTCCGGCCGTGATGCCTCTCGCCCTTGTGAGCATATTTGGCTTGATCCCGTAGTGGCTACGGGAGTCAGGGTGACATGGATCGAAGCGGAGCACCATTCATGACCAGCACGGAACTCGGACAGTCGGGAACTGAGGAGCCTCTCCCCGCGCCGTCGACGGGCCTCTTGGCGGGGACGGGCGCCGTTATCGGGATCAGCGCTCTGATCGCGTCCTCGTGCTGCGTGCTCCCAATCGCGCTCGCGGGACTTGGTGCGACCGGCGCGATCTTCAGCGGCCTAGCCTTCCTGGCCGATATCCGCCCGCTCCTCATCGCTGGCTCGGCTGTCCTGTTGGCATGCGGTTGGGCATTGTTCTTCTGGCGAAAGCGCAGCCCGAGTTGTCATGGCGATACTTGCGCTAGGCCAGGAGTGTCGGGTCGAACGAAATGGCTGCTTGGCTTTGGCTCTTTGGTCGTTGGGCTGGCGCTGGTGTGGGGGCCCTATGTCGAACCTCTCTTGCTCAAGCTGGCGAGGTGACTCCGTGCAACTTGAATCGACGCTGACCTGTCCTCACTGCGCCCATCAGGCGACCGAAACGATGCCGACCGACGCCTGTTGGTTTTTCTACGAATGCAAGGGCTGCGGCGTGCTGCTGCGACCACTGGAAGGCGATTGCTGCGTGTTCTGCTCCTATGGCGACGAACCTTGTCCGCCAATTCAGGCGGCCGCCGATGGACAGCCGTCGGCGGCCGCCTGCTGCGCTCGGATAGCGGGCTCGAACTGAGCCCGCCGGCGGATTCTGAATCCGCCTCAAGCGACCTGTTTTCGGTTCGCGTCCTGCAAGCCGGCCCGTGTCCAGCGGGCCGGCCGAGACGCCGTCAGCTCATGCGCTTGATCTCGGCATAGGCGCCCTTGGTCCGCAGGATGATGGTGACGGGCTTCGTGCCGCGGTTGCGCCAGAACCAGCCATGTCCGCCGTCATAGTCGGCGGTAAGCACGCCTTGGTCGCCGCCTACGGCGCGCCCTTCCTTGTAGGTCGTCTCCTTGGCCCCGGGGCCGGGCGTACCGTGCATGATGTAGTTCACCACGCCGTCCTTGACGCTCCAGTCGAACGTGACCTTCGCACCCTTCACCATGGTGAGCTTGTATTCGGCACCCTTGGTTGGATCGAGCGTAATGACGGTCTCGTCTGTCTTCTCGGCCTGGGTGAGATCGATCCGCTCCCCGGCCTGCGCCGGCGAGACGAAGAGCCCGGCAAGCGTGGTCAGCAGGCCGGAGCGCTTGTCCGGGGCCGGTTGAACCGGCGTAGCCGAACTGCCCTTCAGGCGGTCGGCCTCGGCTTCGGCTGCGAGCTGGGTCTTGATCTCGCCCATCTCGGTCAGCTTCAGCATCCGACCGATGCCGGTGGGGTCGATCGCGTACTCGGCCGGCAGGACGATGGTGACGAGGATGCCGGCGGCCGCGACGATGGCTATGGCGGTCGAGCGCAGGAGCTGCGCCGAGGAGGGCAGTTCGGCGCGGGTCGGGATGTCGGAGTTGTACATGGGCTGTCCTTCAGGTCTGGGGGAGGAAGAAGCCGGTGAGCTGATAGCCGATCAGCACGAACCCGGCGGTCATCATGACGGTGTTGGCAGTGTAGGCGTGGCGAAGGAAACTGGGTGTGCGCCGCCAGAAGCCCATGGCGATCAGGATCGCGGTCAGCGCGAGAATCTGGCCGAGCTCGACGCCGACATTGAAGGCGAGCAGGTTCGGCACGAGGCCGTCGGCAGCGACGTTGTAGTCGAGGATCTTGGTCGAGAGGCCAAAGCCATGGAACAGGCCGAAGATCAGCGTTGCCGCCTTGGTGTTCGGCTGGACGCCGAACCAGCGCTGATAGGCGCCCATGTTGTCGAGGGCCTTGTAGACCACCGAGAGACCGATGATGGCGTCGATGATGTAGGCGTTCATGCCGATGTTGAAATAGACGCCGAGCAGCATCGTGGTGGAATGCCCGAGCGCAAACAGGCTGACATAAAGCGCGACGTGCTTCATCCGGTAGAGGAAGAACACCACCCCGAACAGGAAGAGGAGGTGGTCGTAGCCCGTCATCATGTGCTTAGCGCCCAGATAGACGAAGGGCATCAGGTTGATGCCGCTGATCTCCTGGATATAGCCCTTGTCACCTTCGGCGACGCCGTGGGCGATGGCGGGCGCGAGGCTCGCGAGCAGCAGGAACAGTGGAAGCGATGCGTGCGCGGCTGCTGAAAGCAGCCGGCATCGCCCTCCGATTGAAGGTCGTTTCATGGAATGTCCGATGGTTCGTCGAGGATGGATGGCCGCCGAGGCGGCCGGGCTCATGCTGCGACGAAGGATCTCGGGGGACGCTCCAGCCCGTCGGGATGGCCGGGATCGGCCATGATGGGATCATGTGCTGCGCTGGTGCGGGCGAAGCCCGGCGTAACGAGCGCAATCACGGTGAGCCGGTCGGCCGTTTCATGGAGGTGATCGGCTGCGTTGTGGCCGTGGACATGCCCCGGTAGCTGTTCCGACGGCTCGCCCTCGTCGTGCGCATGTCCATGCTCGGCGATCGTTGCGGCCAGCTCCGCGTGGCGGACGGCTTCGGCCTGCGCGATTGCATATGCATTGTGCCCGGCAGCCACGTGGACCGCCGAGAGCAGCACGCCCAACGCCATCGCGAAGGCGATGGCTAGGCTGAACCAGGCTCTGAAGCTGCGGCGCGACATGGGCGTCAGGTAAGGACCTCATTCTTAACGAAAGTTTGACGGCAGCGTCCGAATCGTCAGGTGACCCCGCCGTTGACGTATCCTACCCGGGAGGATACGGAAAGTCATGCCCGTGCCCCACATCCATGTGTCCCATCCGGCCATCGTCAAGCGGCTGAAGCGCGCCGACGGGCATCTCCGCAAGGTCATCGAGATGATCGAGGCCGGCCGTCCCTGCCTAGAGATCGCCCAGCAATTGCAGGCGGTCGAGAGTGCGATCGGGCAGGCCAAGAAGACCTTGATCCAGGATCATCTCGACCACTGCCTGGACGAAGTCGTCGGGCCGTTGCCTCGCGAGCAGCGCGTGGCGGTCGATGCGTTCAAGGCCATCGCGAAATACCTTTAGCCGATCGTTGGGCCGATCGCTCAGGAACAGAACGTCCATGCTGGCCATCCTTTCCAACCGGACCTATCGCCACCTCTTCCTCGCGCAGATCATCGCCCTGGTCGGCACGGGCCTTGCCACGGTCGCGCTTGGCCTGCTGGCCTATGATCTGGCAGGCGCGGACGCCGGCATCGTCCTGGGCACGGCGCTGGCGATCAAGATGATCGCCTATGTCGGCGTGGCGCCGATCGCCTCGGCCTTCACCGACCGTCTGCCACGCCGGACGATGCTGGTGGGCCTGGATCTGGTGCGCGCGGCCGTGGCGCTGCTGCTGCCCTTCGTCTCGGAGATCTGGCAGGTCTACGTCCTGATCTTCGTGCTGCAGTCGGCCTCGGCGGCCTTCACACCGACCTTCCAGGCGACGATCCCCGATATCTTGCCCGACGAGAAGGATTATACTCAGGCGCTCTCGCTCTCGCGGCTGGCCTATGATCTGGAGAGTCTTCTGAGCCCGGCGCTCGCGGCTTTGCTGTTGACCGTGATCAGCTTCCACAACCTCTTCGCCGGCACTGTCGTCGGATTTCTCGCCTCGGCGGCGCTGGTCGCGTCGGTGATGCTGCCGAGCCCCAGGCCCGGCGAGCCGCGCGGCGTTTACGACCGCACGACGAAGGGGCTTCGGATCTATCTCGCGACGCCGCGCCTGCGCGGATTGCTGGCACTCAGCCTGGCCGTGTCGGCGGCCGGATCGATGGTCATCGTCAACACCGTAGTCCTGGTCCAGTCCAGCTATGGCCTGACGCAGCAGGCGACCGCACTGGCTTTGGCCCTGTTCGGAGCGGGTTCGATGACGGCCGCCTTCGCACTGCCGCGCCTGCTCGACCGGCTCGACGATCGTCGACTGATGCTGGCGGCCGGCGCAGCCCTTCCGGCCCTGCTCTTCTTGGGAACGCTCGTCTCGGGCTTCGCCGCCCTGCTGCCGCTCTGGTTCGCACTCGGCTTCGCCTACAGCCTGACCCAGACCCCGTCGGGCCGCCTGCTGCGCCGCTCTGCCCATGCCGAGGACAGGCCAGCCCTGTTCGCCGCGCAGTTCGCCCTCTCGCATGCCTGCTGGCTGATCACTTACCCGGCGGCCGGCTGGCTCGGCGCCAAGCTGGGTCTTCCCGCGACCTTCGCGGCTATGGCCGCCATCGCCGGACTGGCGCTGACGATCGCCGCGCGCGTCTGGCCGGCGGGCGATCCCGAAGAAATCGAGCATGAGCATCCCGCGCTCGCGTCCGATCATCCGCATCTGGCGGGCGCAGGCCGACGGCATCGGCACGCATTCGTGATCGACCGGGAGCACCCCGCCTGGCCCCATCTTGGTCGGGCGGGATAGGCGTGAGCCCGCTATCGGAGGTCGACCCGGTCATCCGACGCCTTTATGCGGGCGAGACGCTGTTTGCGGCTGGCGACGAGACGCGCGGCTTCTTCAGTGTGCGAAAGGGGCGCGTCAGGCTGGTGCGTTTCGGCAGTGAAGGCCGCGAGACCGCGCTGTTCACGGCCGGGCCGGGCGAACGCTTCGCCGAGGCCTCGCTTTTCGCCGAGCACTACCATTGTGACGCCATCGCCGTCAGCGATGCCGTCGTTGCGTGCCATTCGAAGACCGCCTGGCTCGCCCGACAGGGCGCCGATGCGCCAACGCGCCTCGGTCTGACGGCCGATCTCGCCCGGCAGGTGATGATGCTGCGCGCGCGCCTGACTCTGCGCGACATCCGCTCTGCGCGCGAGCGGGTGCTCGCCTTCCTGGTCGCGGAAGCCGGCGACGACGGACGCACGATCGTCGTCGATGGCTCATTGCGGGAGATTGCCAACGCGATCGGCCTATCCCCCGAGGCCTTGTACAGAACGCTGGCGCAGCTCGAAGCGGAGGGCGCGATCGAACGGGAGCCCGGCCACATCCTCCTGACATGATCCCGATCATGTCGATGCCTCCGTGTTCCCGGCATGGTCGGCGCGAAGGAGAACCGCCGATGACCCGCATCGCTTTCACAGCCGCACTCGTTCTGATCTTGGCGGCCTTCGCGCCGACCAGCATCGCATGGGCGCAAATGCCCGGTCCCTATGCCGGCGAGCAGAGCCGCGAGATCAAGGCGCTTTCGACCAAGGAGATCGACGATCTGGTGCAAGGTCGGGGCATGGGCCTGGCGAAGGCCGCCGAACTCAACCGCTTTCCCGGGCCGATGCACGGGCTTGAGCTAGCCGAGTCGCTGAAGCTCTCCGTCGAGCAGCGTCAGGCGCTAAAGACGATCATGGAGCGGATGAGTGCCGACGCGAAGGTCCTGGGCGCGGAGCTTCTGGGCCTCGAGCGCGAGCTAGATGCAGGCTTCGCCGCGCGCACGATCGACGCGCAGCGCCTCAGGGGGCTGACGGAGCGCATCGGCGTCAGGCAGGGAGCCCTGAGGGCGGTCCATCTCGCCGCTCATCTTGAGACCGCGGCCGTGATGTCCAAGGAGCAGATCGCCCAGTATGATCTCCTGCGCGGCTATGCCGGCGCCCGCACAGGCGCCGCCGTTCATGGATCTCATGGCAAGCATTGAGCGCGGCACAAGACCGCGGCTCACCGATCGCCATCACCGCAGGCAACCGTCCGCCCGTGGAACTCAGGGGGACGAACGGTTCTATTTGCGCGCCTTCTCGACTTCGCGCTTGACCAGTTCATAGAGTGGGCGCGGGCCGAACTCGGTGAGGGGTTGGCCGTTCACGAAAAAGGTCGGCGTTCGGCTCACCTCAAGCGCTTTCGCGTCAGCCCCATCCTTTTCCAGCGTCATCTGGAATTCCGGACGGGTTGCGTCACGTTTGCCCAATTCGATGTCAAGGCCGGCATCTCTTGCGCGTGTCCATGCCTTTTCGAGGTCGGGCTTGTCGTGATCCGCCCATTCCGGCTGGTACTCCAGCAGCGCCGCGAGGACGGGCTCGAACTTGCCCTGAAGCCGCGCCGCTTCGAGGATTTTGACGGCCTCGTCGGATCCCTCGTGAAACGCCGCGTACCGGATGACGAGCCGCGCGTCGTTGGGGAAGAGAGCCAGGATCTGCTTGAGCGGAGGATAGAAGGCGCGACAGGCCTCGCAGGACGGGTCGAAGAACTCGACGATCGTGACGGGGGCGTTCGCAGGGCCGATGATCGGCGAATGATCGCGGACCAATGCCTCTGCGCGCGAAGCCGCGATGGTGCGCGCCCGTTTGGCCTGCTCGTTCTGATGGAAGACGGTCGCGCCGGAAAAGATCGCGATGGCGAAGATGCCGGTGAGGACGACGATGGCACGGCGGTTCATGACGCGGCCCTTGTTCTGGAGCAGATGAGAGCGACGGCGATCGCGAGGAAGGCCGCAAGAGACAGGTAGGGCAACGGCATCATGCCCAGGACCGTCATGTCGGCACTGGCGCAGGAGGGGCCTTGCGAGCAGGGCTGGATGCCTTCGGGGATCAAGCCGGCGTAGAGGAGGCTGTGGAAGCCGGCGATCGCCATGCCGATGATGGCCAGGGGAAGCGCATAAAGCCACGCACCCGTGTCCCCCCGGAAGCTCGCTACTGCGAGCAGGACCGCGAGCGGGAACATGAAGGCGCGCTGATGCCAGCACAGGCTGCAGGGGGCCTGGCCGACGACCTCGCCGATGAAGAGAGCGCCGAGGGTTGCCGCGACCGCGACGATCCAGGCGATGAAGAGATAGAGCCAGCGGTCGTTTCCGCTGGCGGCGCTGTCGCTTCTGGTCATTTGGCAAGGATGCCTTTCATCCGATTTTCGCGAGGAAGGGGAGAGTTTCGAGAAGCCAGAAGGCGAGCGTCGAGAGCTGGCCCGACATCATGGCGAGGCCCATCACGATCATGGTGATGCCGGCGACGATCTGCAGAGCGCGTCCCGCGCCGCGCAGACGGCGCAGTCTCGCCGTCATGGCGTCGGCGAACAGTGCCGTCAGCAGGAAGGGGATTGCGAGACCGAGCGAATAAATGCTCAGCAGCGCGACGCCGGTCGAGGCTGATGGCGAGGTCGCGCTGACCGTCAGGATGGCTCCGAGAATGGGCCCTATGCAGGGCGTCCAGCCGAAGGCGAAGGCGAGGCCGAGCAGATAGGCGCCGGCCGGCCGACCACCGGCGATCGGCGCCTGAACCCGCAGCTCGCGCTCCAGCCAGGAAAAGCGCAGAAGCCCCGTCGTGAATACGCCGAAGATGAGGATGATCGCGCCTCCGAGAATGCCGGACTCGTAGCGATAAGCGAGAAGGACGTGGCTGAGTGCGCTGGCGCCTGCCCCGAGCAGGACGAAGACCGTCGAGAAGCCGAGTACGAACCAGATGCTCATCACGACGGAGTTCAATCGTGATGAGGCCCGCGAGACCGGACCGAGGGCCGTAGCCGAGCCTCCGGCGATATACGACACGTAACCCGGGACCAGCGGCAGGACGCAGGGCGACAAGAACGAGACCGCACCGGCCGCGAGCGCCGCCCAGATGCCGATATTGGCGATTTCCATCAGCGTTCCTGCCTTCCCGGGCGATCGGCGAGAAGCGCCGCAATCTCGTCCATCATGGGCTTCTGGTCCCATGCCTTGACGCCGAACCATCGCCCCCTTTCGAAGCCGTCGGGGCCGAACAGAATCGTGGTGGGCAGTCCCGAGATCGCCAGCCGACCAACAGACGCACCCGTCCGATCGAGGAAGACCGGCAGGTCCTTGACGTTTAACTGCTCCAGGAGCGGCTCGACGACTTCGGCGCCATCGCGGTCGACGGAGAGCGCGACCACGGCTGGAGGCCGTCCGCCCAAGTCACGATGGAGACGCGCCAGCGCCGGCAACTCCTCGCGACAGGACCAGCACCATGTCGCCCAGATGGTCAGAAGAACGGCCTGCCCGCGAAGGCTGCCGAGGTCGGAGGCACTGCCGTCAAGCCGTTGGGACACGAGCGCATCGACATTCGCTGAGTGCGGCGTCGTCTTGGCGACAACGACGTAGGCGACGGCTGCGGCCAGCGTCGCCAAGGCGAACGCCGACAGCGCTAGCTGTCTGACTCTGGGCGCTGGTCCGATCAATCTCGGGCCTCAAAAGCGAAAGGTCATAGAGCGCAGGCCCGTATCGGCTGCGTCCACGCTCACGGCCGGCGTCGGCGGATGTGGAATGGAGGACTTGCGCGCAAGGATGCCGCACGCCGCAAGGAAGGCTCGCCCTTCAGCTTCGGTGCGGTGGACCGGTGGCCTGCGGGGACCCCTGCGGACGGGACGAGAGCGATGCCTCCGCGACCAGGACGAAGATCGTCGTAGCCGGTTCGGCACGTTCGGCGATCAGAGAAACCGAGCCAAGGGGTGTCAGCGGCGCCAAGGCGACCGATTTTGCCCAGACGCAGCAGGTATTGATGCCCTCGACATGGGCCGTTCGGTCACGCTTCGAATCCGGTGCGGTGCCGCATATCTCGATGAGGGCGATCTCTCCCGCGTCGAACTTGACGGCAAGATGGGAGCTTCCGGCCAGCGCGCTTGCCATCAACTGGAACATCAGCACGAGGCCGCAGGCGGCGGCCAAAAGGCCGCGCCCCAAATCCCGTAATGTGCCAGTCGACGTCATGACCCGAGAATAGCCCAGGCGGTCGGGAGCGAGCAATCGCGACACGACGCCCTCGCGTTCTGTTGACCACCCCGGCGTGCGTTGACGCTGGTCATGGCGTCGTCGCCCGAGACTTGGCGATGTGCTCGTCGATTTCCGCCGCCGTCGCTGGTTGGTCCCACTCCCGCGCGCCCGTCCAACGCGCGATTTCGCGGCCCGACGGATCGACGAGCAAAGTCGTGGGCAGTCCGGTGATCTTCAGCGCCGACATGCTCCTGGCCTCGCGATCGAGATAGATCGCCAGGCGGGTAAGGCCTGTCCTCTGAAAGAACGGCTGCACGACCTCCAGCCCTTGGCGATCGATCGACAACGCCACCACCTCGAACCCGCTATCGCCCTTCAACGCCTGAAGTCGGTCAAGCGACGGCATTTCCTTCACGCAGGGTGGACACCAGGTCGCCCAGACGTTGAGCAGGACGAAGCGGCCACGAAAAGTCTCACCTGACAGCCGAAGTCCGTCAGCGGTCTCGATCGTCAGCCCGGCCAGGGTCGGCGCTGCCGGCTGGCCTCGTCGCGTGGCGATGAGAATGCCTGACGCCGCGCCTATCAGGATCGCCGCCAACATCGCGGCGATGACAAGCCGGCGGCGACCGGAGCTCATCGGAGCACCATCCGGACCTTCTCCAGAGCGGAGGCCTCCTCCTCGTGGTAGTCGATCATCGTCCGGAGGCTGCCATCGGCCTTCATCAGATAGACCGAGGCCGAATGGTCCATGGTGTAGCCGTTCTCGGTCGAGATCTTCTTCGCATAGGCCTTGTAGGCGGCAAGGGCGGCATCGACCTGCACGCGAGAGCCGGTCAAGCCGACCACCCGCGGATCGAAGGACTGGAGGTAAAGCGCGAGCTGTTCCGGCGTATCGCGCTCGGGATCGACCGTGATCAAGAGGATCTGCAGGCGGTCGGCTTCGGCGCCGATCTGCCTTGTCAGGTTGGTCAGTTGCAACAGGGTGGTCGGGCAGACCTCGGGGCAGTGCGTGAAGCCGAAGAACACCGCCATCGGCTTGCCGCGAAAATCGCCGTCGGTGACCGTCCTGCCCGTCTGGTCAACAAGCGTGAACGGCCCACCGATCGCAGGCACGCCTTGCATGGCCGCGCGATCTGACGCCGGCCGGCCTGGGCCATCAACCTGCCACCACCCAAGCGTGAGAGCAGCGCCGATGAGGACGAAGAGAACGACTCCGGCCCAGGCGCCGTAGCGGATCCATTTGAGGGCGGACATGGCGCGCCTAATGGCCGGAGTGGCCGGCAGGCGCCGGCTGAGGCGCGCCAACGCCCTGGACTTGGAATTCGACGGCCACAGACCCTGCTCGCTCGAACACCAGCGTCGCCTTGATCTTGTCACCCTGCTTCAACGGGCTCTTCAGGTCGACGAGCATCATGTGCAGGCCGCTCGGCTTGAATTCTACCTTTTCACCCGCAGGGACAACGATACCGTCCGCCTTCTCACGCATCCGCATGATGCCGTCGCTGAGACTGCCCTCATGGATTTCAACGCGGGCCGCCGCTTCGGTCGAACCTCCGACCAGCCGGTCGGGCGTCGAGCCGGTATTCTCGATGCTGAGATAGCCTCCGCCGACTTTCGCTGCCGGCGGCGTCGCCCTGGTCCAAGGATGGCCGATCTTTAACGGGCCTACGGCATAGTCGTGCGCGCGGGCTGGAATAGCAGCGTAGGCGGCAAGGGACAGAGCGACGCCGAGGGCGCCGGTTATGAATCGCGTCATGGATTGATCCTCGAAAACGTAACGGTGCCGGCTCGGGCCGGCGCTCGGGTCACGCTGCGAGGTCGGGTGGCGCTCGGGAACCCTGTGTCGTGGCGACGCGGAACAGGATCGCGGGCTGGTTCACCTGCCCGAACTCGACGGTACAGCTTGTCCGAGCACGATAAGCAAAGGGTACGGCCGCGGCGCTGGGCGGATCCACTGGGTCAAGTGCGGCAGCTGCGCCCCAGGTGCAACAGGACGACTGCGCCGCGCCGTGGTGACCATTGTCGTCCGGGACTGCCTCGCCCGGTACCAGCGCGCCCGAACACAGAGTGCGCGCGATGCCCGTCGCGTCAATGGCGCGGGCGATCTGCGCGCTGGCGGCGGCGTTGGCGAACAGCCCCTGCAGAATCAGGACATAGGCGAACGTCAGCGCAAGCAGCGCCCGTGTGATGAGGGTTCTGGGTGAGCGATCAACCACGCCGCTGGCATAGCGAGGGCTGGCAGTCCTCGCAATGCGACATTGCGTGCCGTCCGATCAGCCTGTGGCCAGGTCGAAGAGGAGCTTGATGTTCAGCACGATGATGATTGCCGCGATCAGGGTGGCGACGGCGGTCAGCCATCTCGGTGCGACCATCCCGCCCATCTTGCTCCTGGATGCCGTGAACATGACCAGCGGCACGATCGCGAAGGGAAGCTGGAGACCCAGGATGACCTGGCTCAGGATCAGGAGCTTGCCGGTCTCGCCCGCCCCGTACAGCCATGTCACCAGGATGGCCGGTATGATCGCGACGAGGCGGGTGACGAGGCGACGCACCCAGGCCGGCAGCTTGATGTCGAGGAAGCCCTCCATGACGATCTGGCCCGCCATCGTCGCCGTGACCGTCGAGTTCAGGCCGCAGCAGAGCAGCGCGATCGCGAACAGGGTCGGCGCGATAGAGAGTCCCAGAAGCGGCGCGAGCAGCTCATGGGCACGCCCAAGCTCGGAGACCTCGGTCTGGCCTGTCTTGTGGAAGGTCGCCGCCGCCAGGATCAGGATCGATGCATTGACCAGGAGCGCGAACATCAAAGCGACGGTGGAGTCCACGGTCGCCCATTTTAGAGCGTCGCGCTTTTCCGGCAGTGTTGTTCCGTAGGCCCGCGTCTGGACGATGCCCGAATGCAGGTAGAGGTTATGGGGCATCACGGTCGCGCCGATGATGCCGAGCGCGAGGTACAGCATCTGCGGGTTGGTGACGATCTGGGTCGTCGGCGCGAAGCCGCGCACGACCTGTCCCCAGTCGGGATCCGCCAGAGCGATCTGGACACCGAAGCAGATTGCGATCACGCCGAGAAGCGTGATGATGAAGGCTTCGATCCAGCGGAAGCCCTTGTTCTGGAGCCAGAGGATCACGAAGACATCGAGTGCCGTGACGACGACGCCGATTTCGAGCGGCATGCCGAAGAGCAGGTTGAGCGCGATCGCGGTGCCGATGACTTCGGCCAGGTCCGTGGCGCAGATCGCGAGTTCTGCCAATAGCCAGAGCGGCCAGGCGACGGCCCGGGGATACGCATCACGACAGGCCTGAGCCAGGTCTCGTCCCGTGGCCACGGCGAGCCTGGCGCACAGCGCCTGGAGGATGATCGCCATGATGTTGGAGACGAGGGCGACGACGAGCAGCGTGTAGCCGAACTGCGCCCCACCGGCGAGCGATGTCGCCCAGTTGCCGGGGTCCATATAGCCGACGGCGACCAGGTAGCCTGGACCGAAGAACGCGAGAAACTTGCGCCAGGACGTAGCGCCAGGCTTGACCTCGATGCTGCGGAAGACGTCTAGCAGGGATGGCTCGCCGCGCGACTTTCGCCAGCCACTCTCGGCGGCCCTGATCCCTTCGAGCATCTCACGTTCCGTCACTTGCAACTGGTTTGCAAAAACAAGTTTCGGATGGGGGCGCCATTTTGTCAATGCATTTGCGAACCATTAGCATTATTATGCTGTCACGGAGGAAGCGGATGTCGTCAGCAGCAGACTCACTGATCGAACATTGCCGCGAGGCAGGGCAGCGCATCACAGGTCCGCGCCGGATCATTGCCGACGTGATCGCCAGGGCTGACGACCATCCTGATGTTCCGGAGATCCATCGGCGCGTCGCCGCCATCGATCCGGGGATCTCGCTGTCGACCGTCTACAGAACGCTCAAGGTTTTTACCGCCAAAGGCCTCGTCGAACGTCACAGCTTCGCCGGTGGGCGCGCGCAGATCGAACCGGCGTCGAGTGTCCATCACGACCACCTGATCGACATCGAGACCGGCGCCGTCGTGGAATTCAGGTCCGACGAGATCGAAAGGCTGCAGGCTGCCGTTGCGCGGGAACTGGGCTTCGAGCTCACAGGGCATCGTCTCGTGCTCTACGGGCGGACGATCAGGAAAAAGCCGCGCCGGGGTAGGAGGCCGTAGGCCGCCTGCTTAAGAGCCCTCAGGTGTCAGATCGCGGACGCCTTTATCCGAGGGTCAGAGTTTACGGCTGGAGCCACCGACTTCTCGCGACACATGAGAGAAGCTGAGCGCGAAGGCGAATGCCACGAACGCCGACAACATGACGAGCACGATCAGGTTGCGGCGTCTTGTTCCCCTGTCGCGGGCAAGCAAAGGCCGATCGGAGCTGCTCGATAGCTGCAGGTTGGGTCGTTGGTTCATCGTGACGGAATCCATCTCGGGTATGACATCGTTGCCTCGCGCGTACGCGTGGCTCGAAAAGCCCGCCTTAGCGTTTGGCGAGCGACCCGGTTGTGTCCGCCCGCCCGAGGCCATCATCACCCTCGAAGGGGTCTGCCAAGGCTGCTTCGGGCCGACTGATTTCGACCTTGCCGGCGACCATCGGCTGCATCCGCTCGGGACCGAGATTCTTCAGCATCGCGCGGAAGCTCTTGTGCATGCCGCCATCGAGGTGGGCGTAGCTCATCGCCGCCGCGCCCGATCCGACGAGCTCCGCGAAGCGCGCCTGATCGCGCTCCTGCTTCTGAGAGACGAGCGGCTGCACCTCAGGGTCGATCTCGTACGGCGGGCAAGCTGCGCCCGGAACCAGGGGGCTTGAGCCGTCTCGGGCGTTGAAGACGTAGCGCCGTCCGCATGCGGCGAGCCTGGGCGGCTGCTTGGTCGCATCGAAGTGGTCCACGCCTTCCTTCAGATTCTGCCAGAAGGCGAAATTCGGGTTGTTGCGGTGACGCGCCATGTTTTCGGGCGTCATCCGGAACGGCAGAGCCTGCACCTGAAAGCTGCGCTGCCCCCCGGCAAAGGCCTCGCGCGCCAAGCCGTAGATCTCCGTGACGCCCTCGTCGGTCATGGCGAAGCAGCCGGCAGAGGTGCAGGCGCCATGGACCATCAGCGCCGAGCCGGAGTATCCCTGCGACCGCTCCAGCGGGTTGGGATAGCCGAGATTGAAGGACAGGTAGAACTGCGAGCGCGGATTCATCAGGTCGGCTGTCACCGTGTAGAAGCCTTCGGGCGCCTGTCTGTCGCCCTCGCGCTTCTTCGGGCCGAGCTGGCCTGACCACCTGCACATCGGATAGGTCTTCAGCAGCGCGTAATGCCCGCTCCGGTCGCGCTTCCAGACCTCGAGTTCGCTCTCCTTCTTGAAAATGCGCACGAGGATCGGATCGCTCTGGCTCATCCCCTTGGCGGACATCTGAGAGACCAGCCTGGCCGGAAGTGGCTGAAGATGGCGATCGTCGCCCTCCGCCACGATGCAGCCGGATAGCGCGAACGCCCCGAGCACGAGCGCGAGGGAAAGGCGCAGGATCGAGAAGAGAGCATGAAAGGGCATACGAGAACTTTTGCGGGAATGAGGCTGATGGAGCGTGAACGAGGGTGGTTAACGGGTCTCTACAACCTCATGCCACCTGAGCTTCAAGCAGGAATTTTCGGATTTCCATCAGCACTCGCGCACCGACTCAGCCAGCGACGTAGCGCTACGATCGACCAGATCGCCTCGACGACGCCGAAGGGCCACGCGCCCTGCAGGAAGCCGTAGAGGGAACCCAGCGCGCAGGCGATGGCGAAGCCGAGGACAAACCAGCGGCTACGCTCCTCGCAGGCGTAGGTTACGAGCATGAGCGTCACTGCGACGAGGCCGAAAAGCGTGAGGGCGTCCATCAGGACGCTATAGCGGCTGCCGCGAGGCCCGGCGAGCAGGCCAGCGTCTCAAATCAGTCTGAGCCCCATCCCGGCGGCCGCTAGCAGCACAACGACGATCCATGGCGCGACCGACCAGACGGTCAGTAGTAGGAAGCCTGCGAGCGCCACCGCGAAATCCTGCGAGGTCAGGACCGCGCCTGTCCAGACCGGATTGTAGAGCGCCGCCGCCAAGATGCCGACGACCGCCGCGTTGGTGCCTCGCATCGCCGCCTGCGCTGTAGGCAGCCTCCGCAAAGTGTCCCAGAACGGGAGCATGCCGTAGACCAGCAGCAAGCCCGGCAGGAAGACGGCGACGAGTGCGATCGTTGCGCCGGACAGACCGCTGGGCGGCGGCCCCATTATCGCTCCGAGATAGGCCGCGAACGTAAAGAGTGGGCCCGGCACCGCCTGGGCCATGCCGTACCCAGCCAGAAACGCGTCCTTGTCGACCCAACCCGTTGCTACGACTTCGGACTGGAGGAGTGGCAGCACGACATGCCCCCCTCCGAAGACGAGCGCGCCGGAGCGGTAAAACGCGTCGAACAACGCCAGTCCCTGTTGGCCGGTGATTGTCGAGAGCACTGACGGCAGCGCGAACAGGGCGGCGAATAGTCCAAGCGCCACCATGCCACCACGTCGCGACACGGGGAAGTGGAGTTGGCCGGTCATGCGGGGGGCCTTGCCGCGGCAGAGCAAGAGGCCGGCTAACGCGCCTAGTAAGATCGCTC
The DNA here is from genome assembly GCF_058801345.1 of Allobosea sp. GW822-FHT03F07. Lineage (NCBI taxonomy): Bacteria > Pseudomonadati > Pseudomonadota > Alphaproteobacteria > Hyphomicrobiales > Alloboseaceae > Allobosea > Allobosea sp. GW822-FHT03F07. The sequence continues at coordinate 124,163 of NZ_JBXAND010000010.1, read as the reverse complement.
CAATCTGGCCTTGTGAACCGCCGATAAAAGCTTCGATCGTGATGGCTGCCAACGCGATCGCAGCGCGGGGGCGATCCGGCGTCAGATTCTTCGCCATCCCCCATATCGCTTGGGCGACGATTGCGACCGCGACCAGTTTCAGTCCGTGCAGGAAGCCCAGCGCGGCCGGTCCCGTGAAGACCCAGGCGCTCAGTGCGAAGGCAATCAGGATCAGCGCCGACGGCAGGGTGAAGCCAATCCAGGCTGCGAGCCCACCCCACAGGCCGCCGGCGCGCAGCACGCCGAGGGAGAATCCGACCTGGCTCGAAGCGGGGCCGGGCAGGAACTGACAGAGGGCTACGAGATCGGCATAGCCGGTCTCGTCGATCCAGCGACGCCTAGTGACCAACTCATCGCGATAGTAGCCGAGATGGGCGATTGGGCCACCGAACGAGGTCAGGCCGAGCTTCAAAAAGACCTTGAATACCTCCGAGACGGAACCGCTCTTGGTAGGGGCGTCAACTTCGGCATCAACGCGATCGGTCATGGCGAACCTTAAGGCTGAGATATGGGATGCAGGTGTCAGTTGACAGGCGGCTCTCAGTTGCTCCGATGCATGAGGCAGCAAGACTTTAGTGATATCTATGACGGACGGTTGACACGAAGAGTGCGTGTCGCAATCGCGCGCCGTGCCCGTCAACATGTAACTGTCATGGGCAGGAAAAAAGCGCTTGAACCTAAAGTGGCTTCAGGTGCGATCAGCGCGATCGAGGGAGGATTCCATGATCGCACGCCGCTCGCTGCTTCATCTGTCTAGTGGATTCATTGCCGCCATTTTGGCCGGACGCTCGGCTGCCGCCCAAACTATACCCGTAACCAAGCTGATGGAGCCCGGCCCACTGCCGGAGAAAACCTTCGGGTCTCCAACGGCGCCCGTGACTGTGATCGAGTACGCCTCGCTCACCTGTCACCACTGTATGAATTTCCACACCAAGACCTGGCCGGCCTTCAAGACCAAGTATGTCGACACGGGCAAGGTCTGCTTCATCGCGCGCGAATTCCCGCTCGACCCGCTATCGGCCGCGGGCTTCATGCTGGCGCGCTGTGCCGACGAGGACAAGTGGTACGCCGTCGTCGATATGCTCTACAGAACGCAGGAAGGCTGGGCGCATTCGCAGAAGCCGCTCGACGCCCTCACCCAGACGATGAAACAGGCGGGTTTCAGCCAGGAGAGGGTTGAGGCCTGCCTTCAGCGCGAGGACCTGTTCCAGGGCGTCAAGAAGACCCAGGAGCGTGCCTCCAAGGAGTTCGGCGTCAACTCGACGCCCACCTTTTTCATCAACGGCGAAAAGAAGACCGGAGCCTTGACGATCGAGGAGTTCGACAGGGTACTCGCTCCCCTCCTTGCCGCGCGCTGATCGCGCCCGGCGCTCCTAGCGAGACGCCTTCAGCGCAGCCGTCACGACATCGGGGCGGCCGAGAAAGCGACCGAGATCCTGCCAGACGTTCTGGTTCTCCGGCGATTGCCGTCGGATGAAGGTCAAGCCGGACTTGGACCACGGCAGAACCTTGTCGGTCTGATTGTCCAGGACAAACTCGCCGCGATCGGTAACGACGGTGAGAACGGCGTGGCCGCCGCCTTCCTTGTCGATCACGACCGTGATCAAGAGGGCGGAGATCGGCCAGCCGCGGCGGACCAGCTCGCGGCGCTTCTCCAGGACATAGTCCTCGCAGTCGCCCTTGCCGGTCGTCGCGTAGCTCCAGTTCTCGACGACGCCGAACTGGTCCTGGTCAGTGATGGGTTCGATGGCCCGGTTGAACTTGAGGTTGACGGTCAGGAGTTCACTCCAGGCCTTGTCGTCGAGACGCATGACCGTTGCAGCGGAGCGCGGGGTCCGACAGTCGCCCGGATTGTCGGCGCAGAACTGCGACCAGCCGATCGGCGTCCGTGAGGGTTCCCCGGCGTGCAAATGAGCGAGGTCGGTTGTGCCCGATGCCGAGACCGGGGTGCTCAAGACCCCGGTGGCCAATCCCAGAACAAAAGTGGTGACGACGCCCAGCCGTTTCATGACGCTCTCCTTGTCGAGAGCATTGCTAGGCTAGGTGCGTTGAATACGCGCGAAATCGCGCCACCAAATTGTCTGCCTAAGATTCAGATTTCATTGACGTTTCGCGTCGGGCTATCGACCCAAGGAAGTCTTCAATCTCGAATCAAGCTAGCGGGCGCATCCATTTCAGGAGCTTTTTTCGAGTTCATGGTGCGCATGGTGTTGATGAAATCGGCCGGATAGAGAAGATTGTTACTAGGGGCATCCAAACCCATGTAATTAGCAATCTCTCCAATCCAGGTATTACAATTGTACAGAACTGCATGCCACATCGTGGATGTGTTTTGCTTCTTTCTAATGTGAGCAGCGTATCGGCGATACGTCTGCTCGTTCAGCACGACACGAAATCGTGCAGAGATGTATTGATCCTCCGTATCGCCATCACTGGCACCCGTTTCAGCCGGCACGAACATGACATGCCCGAGAGACCACAACTGCGGTCCATCACCAGCGGGGTGCAAGCCGGCAACCTGCTCACTCGTGACCTGACCGACTTCGCCGTTCGCGTTCAGGCGACCATGAACGAGGAACGTGTGCCCATAACTCAAGGCATAGCGTGCTCGGAACTCGATGAAGTACTGTTTACCGACCCGTTCTTGTTGCCGGACAGATGGCTTGCTACCCTGGCGGGCCTGCTTGACGACCTGCTGCGCGGGCTGTTCGGCAAGCGCGGGCGCCGGTCCTAGAAGCAGGATGGCCCCGATCGCGGAAGCACTTAAGACGCAGATGCTCGCCAGATCGCCAAATCTAAGCACGGCACAAACTCCGCTTCAGGATCCAGACATACGAACAGTTCTAACGTATCTTTAGGCCGCCGGTCCGCCAATCCCGCTTCAAGCGTTTAAATCAACGGATTGTCTCGGCTGCGGCCGCAAGCTGGCCCAGAGGATAAGCCCAACGCCTGCCGAGATGGCGATGTCGGCGCCGTTGAAGGTTGGCCAGTGCCACCCGGTCCAGTGCAGGTCGATAAAGTCCGTGACAGCGCCTTGGCGCCAGCGGTCCTGTGCGTTGCCAAGCGCGCCGCCCGCGATCAGGCCGAGCCCGACCCGCTCAGATCTCAGCGAAGACCGCGACGCCCAGATCAGGAGCGCGAGTGCGACCACGAGCTTGAAGGCAGCCAGCAGGTCCGGCCACGCCTCCAGCGTATCCCGGAACAGGCCGAAGCTGACGCCATAGTTGAAGCCGAGGCGAAGATTCAGGAACGGAGCGATCTCGATCACGCGCGACGGCGCCATGACATAGGTCAGGATGACCCATTTCGAGACTTGGTCCAGCGCTGCAGCAGCAAGCGCCCAGGCCAGGGCTTCTCCCAATCGCTTCTGGATGGTCATGCCAACGGGCTCTCCGGGATGCTGCGGGTGCCAAACCAGCGCCGAACGCGCATTTTATAATCACGGTAGGGCTGACCGAGGGTCGCATCGAGCACGCGCTCCTCGATGCGCACCTGGAGGACAATGGCGACGAGCAGCGCGAGAGTCAGCGCGGCCTGAATCAGGCTGGGCAGGACAATGAACAGCCCGACGAAGAGCATGGCCTGCCCGACGAAGACCGGGTTGCGCGAGAACGCAAACGGCCCGGTATCGACGATCGGCCCGAGTTCGCCGTCGGCCGCGCCGATGCGCCAGGACACGCCCATCTGGCGCTGGGACAGGATCGCGAGGCAGGCGCCAACCACAACGAAAAGATGACCGAGGGCATCGAGCCAATGGCCGTCCAGGGCGCTCGAGAGCGGGTCCGCCTGGATCGGATTGCCGGCCAATGACAGCGCGAGTGGCCAGATCACCGCTCCGGCGAAGGCGAGGCGGAACAGCGTTGCAGGCAGCGCCTGCCGCTCGCGCCCCTTGTCGAAGAGCCAGATCGGCCGTCCCGCTTCCCTGGCGAGAATGGCTGACAGGGCCAGGAAACTGATGACGTAGACCACAGTCATCAGGTAACTCGCGATCTCCATGCCCGACATGGCGCGCTGCTCTGCTAGGCCGCGCGGCCGGCGTTGAAGCGAAGCAGCCGCAGCGCGTTGGCTGTCACGATGACGGTCGCGCCGGTGTCGGCCAGAATCGCGACCCAGAGCCCGGTGTAACCGAACACCGTGGTCACCAGGAACACCGCCTTGAGCCCGAGCGCGATGGCGATGTTGACCCGGATGTTGCTCATGGTCGCCCGAGCCAACCGGATCATCGCGGCAACGTCCCGGACGCGGCTCTTCAGGATGGCCGCATCGGCGGTCTCCAGCGCGACGTCGGTGCCCGAGCCCATCGCCACGCCGATGCTAGCGGCTGCGAGCGCCGGCGCATCGTTGATGCCGTCACCCACCATCATGACGGAGGCATCGGCAGAGAGCGCCTTGATCGCCGCGACCTTGTCGTCGGGCATCAGTTCGGCCTTGTGCTCCATGCCGAGAGAGCCGGCTATGGCTGCGCCGGTGCGCACGTTGTCGCCGGTCAGCATGAGTGACCGGATGCCGAGCGCCTTCAGTTCGGCGATGCCGGCGGCGGCGTCCTCTCGCGGCTCGTCGCGCATTGCGATCAGCCCGGCCAACGTACCGTCGGCGATGACCGCTGCGACCGTCTTCCCGGCGCTCTCCAACTGCTTGATCGCGGCCTTGGCCTGATCATCGAAGGTGGCCCGAGAGATGGCATGCCGAGGGGCGCCGACGAAGATCGGCACGCCGTTCAGCGTGCCGGTGACGCCCTGACCTGCAATGGCCTTGGCGTCGCCCGCATTGCGGACGGGGATCATATGCGCCTTGGCGCGCTCGATGATCGCCAGCGCCAGCGGATGGCTCGAACCGGTCTCGACGGACGCTGCAAGTTCGACGACATCGCGTGCGGCACGACCCAGCGACACGATTTCGGTGACGCGCGGACGCCCTTGCGTCAGCGTTCCCGTCTTGTCGAAGGCGACGAGGCCGGTCTTCGCGGCGGCTTCGATGACGACGCCGCCCTTCATCAGCAAGCCCTGGCGGGCGCCCGTCGAAAGCGACGCAGCGATCGCGGCCGGCACCGAGATGACCAGCGCGCAGGGACAGCCGATCAGCAGCAGCGCGAGGGCACGATAGGTCCAGACCATCCACTCGCCACCGAGCATCAGCGGCGGGACGAGCGCGACCAGCACGGCCAAGCCGACGACGGCCGGCATGTAGATACGCGAGAAGCGATCGATGAAGCGCTCGGTCGGCGCGCGCGCCTCCTGCGCTTCCTCGACCAGCCTGATAATGCGCGCGATCGTGTTATCTTCAGCTGCCTTCGTGACACGCACACGCAGCGCCGCCTCACTGTTGACGGAGCCGGCAAAGACCGGATCGCCGACGCCCTTAGTCTTCGGCACCGACTCGCCGGTGACGGGACTCTCGTCGATTCCGGAGATGCCATCCGTGATCTCGCCGTCGGCGGGAATGCGATCGCCGGGGCGCACCAGCACGGTCTGGCCAATCGACAGGGCGGCGGCATCGATCGTGCGCGGCGTGCCGTTCTCCTCGATGATCGCCGTCTTTGGGACGAGATCGCCGAGCGCGCGGATGGAGGCCCGCGCCCGGTCGGCGGCCACGCCCTCGAGCACCTCGCCGACGGCGAAGAGGAAGACAACCAGCGCCGCCTCCTCGGCTGCTCCGATGAAAAGCGCGCCCGTGGCGGCGATCGTCATCAGCATCTCGATGGTGAAGGGCATTCCGGCCCGGACCGCGGCGTAAGCCTTGCGCGCCACCGGGATGATGCCGATCAGGCAAGCGAGGATGAAGGCCCAGTGAGCGGCGGCCGGCCAGACGAGGCTCGAAGCCCAGGCTGCAGCAAGGCAGATGCCGGTAGTCAACACCAGCCTACCCTTGCCGGTCTGATACCACGACACGCCGTCGGGCGTCGTTTCATGGACGTGGCCGGGTACGCCATGGCCGGCGTCGGCGCCTTGTTCGCGGTTTATGACACCGGGGAGTGCAGCATCATGGCTGCCGTGGTCGTGAGCGTCACGCCCGGCATCGGCCGAGGACGTGTTGTTGTCGTCGTGAGCTTGCCCCTTGCCTCCGGGGTGACGTGCATGACCGCCGTGATCATGTCCGCAGCAACCGCAGCTTTCATCCGTTGTCTCGGCAGGCTTCCGGAGGGGGGCAGCCTTCGGGACGATAGGCGTCGTGCTGTAGCCCATACTGGAGACCCGCTTCTCGATCGCATCACGGGTGGTCTGGTTCTCGTCGAGCGCCAGCGTCATCGTCTCGCTCATCACCGACAGCTTGACGTCGCTGACGCCCGGCAGGCGCTCGACGGCGCCGCGGATGGTCGCCGCGCAATTCGCGCAGTCCATCCCGCCGACCTTCCAGCTCAGGGTCGTGGGCTCGGCTTCAGAGGTCATTTTCATGGTCTTTCCGCTTGCGGGCGCTTCCAGACCGCCTAGATGCGATCTCTAGCCACTTCAGGTTCAAGAGGGAAAATGATGATGGGCGCGAAAAACCTCGAGCGCGTCATGCCGATCGGGTCGCAAGGATGTCGCCGCGGCAATCGGCCTGACGCCAGAGGCATTCTATCGGGCGCTGGCGCAACTCGATTCCGAGGGAGCGATTCGGCGCAGGGTGGGCAGCATCACGCTGACATGATCGCAATCATGTCAGCTGCCTTCTTGCCGCGCCATAACGCTAAAAAAGGAGATTGCCATGACCAAACACTCCTGCGTCGCATTGCTGCTCGGCTCTTTCACGGTGCCTGCCGTAGCCTTGGCACAGACCGCGAGCCCCTATGCCGGCGAGCAGAGCCGCGAGATCAAGGCTCTATCGGCGAAGGAGGTCGACGACCTCGTTCAAGCGCGCGGGATGGGTTTGGCGAAGGCGGCTGAACTTAACCGCTATCCCGGCCCGATCCATGCGCTCGAACTGGCGCAGGAGATGAAGCTCTCGGCCGAACAGCGCAGGGGGGTGGAAGCCTCCAGGTCGCGGATGAGCGCGAAGGCGAAGGCGCTCGGGGCTGAGATCCTGGACCTGGAGCGCGATCTCGATACGGCCTTCGCCCGGCGCGGGATCGACTCGGCCCATTTGCACGACCTGACGGCGCGGATCGGCGCAAGACAGGGTACGCTGCGGGCGATCCACTTGGAGGCGCATATCGAGACGGCAGCACTGCTCTCGCCGGAGCAGATCAGCGCATATGACGCCCTGCGCGGCTACGGCAGCACCACGCCCGCCGCCTATGGCGAGCATGGGACCAAGCATTGATGAGCGCAAGGGTAGGCGTATCGGCTGCGTGGCCCAACGGCTCACAAAATCCGCCGGCGAGTGCAAGCATGGGGCGGTTTTGGTCAACCTTTGCAGGCGCCGAAAGCCGTCGTTTCGGTCGATAGCCGCTCAAAGCGTTCGCACCAGAGAAAGTGCGTTGCGTTCAGCTTCCCGCGTCGCATGATAGAGCGGTTTGTTCCATATAGTAAACGCCATCTCTGATCGAGATCACGAAGGAACGTCTAAGTCCACTGGCAAACGTTACGATTATAGTGTCGGAATCTATGCTATAGATTCCGCTGCTTTGCCACAGGCCGTCGTAAATATAGCTCCCATCCATGCTGAATGAGAATTTTGCTCCAGTCTTCGTCGTGCATATCTTGCCCTTGATCGCAAGCGCGACCTCGCCGGCGCTTAGCGAGGTGCCGGCCGGGTGGGCTTGAGTTGGTCCAACCGAAGTGGCGATAGTGAGTGAGCAACCGACTAGAACGGCGGCAAATCGGGCAGAGTTCATGGCTTCCTCCCATAATCGGCGTCCCATCTGTCGTGGGCTTGGCGAAAGGATGACCAGCTCGAAACAATGGCCTATTCTGGAGGCGGATCGCAACTTCAGCGTCGGTCGAAAAGCAACGAGCTTGATGGCACGTTGAGCAACATCTAAAAACTAATAGCGCTCCCGAGAGATACAAGGTGTCAGGAAAGACATCCGAGAAGACATCCATCGATCAGCGGGTCCGAATATCATCGGTCTCGAAGAGCGGCGACAGGCCATTTGGACATGGCGCTACTTCTGTAGACCGAACACGCCCCTTTGGAATTTGGCGGCAGCCACCGTACGGAAGAACCGTCAGCTCGTCAGTTCCATTAGCCCTTGCGGCCGGCTCGTCCCCGAAGGGCCAACCATACCTATGAACGACAACCTGGATGTGAAACACCGTTGGAGCCTTGTCGTCCGACTGCTTCATTGGCTGACCGCGAGCCTCGCCGTCATCCAGGTAGCGCTCGCCTTCACGGTGCTTAGCGGGCCGGGAACGACCACGGTGCGATGGCTCCCGGTTCACATGTCGTTGGGATTGGCGATTCTTGCGATCGTTCTCATTCGGATTTCATGGCGTGCCTTCGAGAACGCGGCTGTCCGACCGTTGGCGCCCACCGTGAGGATGATCGGATCGGTCGTCCACGCCTGTCTTTATTTGCTTATTCTAACCCTGGTCGTCACGGGCTGGCTTGCTTACAGGCCGAGCCCTTTGATGCGTCCGGCGCTTCTCTTTGGCTCAATTTCGATGCCGATCGCTCCTAGGTACCCGCCGATTTCGCCGCGCAGCTTCGCCTTGGTTCACTACAGCCTCGTATGGATCTTCCTTGGTCTTGTCGTCGCTCATGTGGGCGCGGTTCTCGTGCAGGCCCTCGTGTTCCGAGACAGAATCTTACAGGGAATGCTGTTTGGCCGAGGGACTGCGCGGCGGGGTGCCTTTGAACAGAAGAAGCCGCGAGCTGACGCTCCCGGGATAGGCGAGGGCCGACCATGAGTCTCGTGGTTTGGTACAACACGCGCTGTCCTGTCTGCGACGCCGGAATTGGCCGTCAGCGGAACAAGCTTCTCGACGCGGCGAAAGCCGGAGACATCGAATTTCGTGACGTCAATCTGGAGCCGGAAACACTCGCAAAATATGGCGCGACGCTCGAAGATGTGCGTCGACGCCTTCATGCGACCGATAACGGTCGACTGCTCGTCGGCGCCGATGTCGTCATTGAAGTCTGGCGCCGAACGCCGGGTGAAGGCTGGCTTGCAGCATGGGCGGGCAACTCGGTCGTCCGACCCATAACACGCTTCGTTTATGACCGCTTCGCCAATCTTCTCTACGCTTGGAACCGGCGCCGCGGCCGTTGGTGATGCAGCAAAGCGTAGAGCCAGAAGCGTCGCATTTGACTAGCCGCGAGGAACTTCCGCAGGCCACGGAGCAGCACCGCTTATTCCGCAAGATCGCTGACATGCTCGGCACGCTGCCGAAATCGGCGCGCCCATGGAACGAAGAAGGCGCTCGCGGAGATCTGGAACGTCGAGGAACAAGACACACGCCCTAGACGCCGCCCGCGGCAGTCCAGACCACCCACGGAGTGAAGGAGGAGCGCCTCAGGCTCTAGCTAGCGGCATCAGAACGAGTCAGCGTGTGGGGCGCAACCCGGCGAGAGTGACTGTGACTAATCGGCCGACCGCGGCCTTGGACGGCAGGCTGCTGGCTGCTGTGAGGGCGTGGAAGCAATAGCTCGCGAGTTCGGCGGGTGCGACATCATCCCGGAGATCGCCCTTCTCGGCGCCCTCTGACACCAGATCTCGGATAAAGTCGCTGAGATGCTGTTGTGCGCGGGCGACGTGCTCGCCACGATGCAGGCTTGCCGCGAGTTCGGTACCGTGGTGCTCGTGGCAAATGAGCGCGTAGGCCTCAAGCACAGCCTCAAGTCGCTCGACAGCGTCGCCAGCTTGATCCCGGATTGCGGCGAGATGTTTGAGATGGCCGGAGACCTGACGTTCGTGCCAGGCGATCAGAATCGCTTCGACATCTGAGAAGTACTTGTACAGCGTCGCACGTCCGATGCCGGTCTTCTCTGCAATCTGCGACATCGTCACCGCCCGCAGCCCGCGCTCGGTCACCAGGGCTGCAGTGATGTCTAGGGTCGCGTCGCGCACCGCGCGGCGGTGCGTCTCGATCGTCTCGTTCCACAGCTTCGGCATCAACCCAATATACGCGACGTGACGTTGATGTCGAGATACGAGACATGGCGACTTGATATAGACATCATGTCTCGATAAATTATCGCCGCCATCAGAACCCTCTCAACACGCGATCGAGGAGATGCACATGGCCGACCCGCCTCGTTACCCCGGCGCACCACGCTGGGTGAAGGTGTCCGGGATCATCGGCGGTGTCCTGCTGCTGCTTGTCGCCATCCTGATATTCGCCAGCGGCGGCCCCAGTCGCCACGGCCCCGGTCGCCACATATCACCCTCCAGCATCGCAGAACCCCGCGTGCAACGGCCATGATCATGGCACCCGGCCTCCGTAAGTTCGCACTCACCGCGCATGTCACTTTTTCGGTCGGCTTGCTCGGCGCGGTCGCTGGCTTCCTGGCTCTCGCCGTCGCCGGCCTGAACAGTGAAGATGCGCAGATGGCGCGTGCCGCCTATCTCGCGATGGAGTTGACTACCAGATTTGTCATTGTCCCGTTGGTCTTCGCCTCGCTGCTCACCGGTCTTGTGCAGTCGCTGGGCACCACATGGGGCTTGTTGCGGCACTATTGGGTTCTGGTGAAACTCTTGGCCACCGTCATTGTCACTATCGTCTTGCTGCTGCAGATGGAGCAAATCAGCTACCTGGCAGGCGTTGCGGCAGTGACGACATTGTCCAGTGCCGATCTCAGCGGGGCGAGAAAATCTCTCGTGATCCACGCCACTGGCGGCCTGCTGGTGTTGCTCGTGCCCGTGGCGCTGTCGGTGTACAAGCCGCGGGGCATGACCCGGCGCGGGTGGCGTAAGCAGCACGAGCACCGCACGGTGTCGCAACCGTAGACGCAGTAACATCTGCGCGGCCCTGATTCGCGCCACGTTTAGGGGCGGAGAGTTCTCGTCGAGCGCTTCAACGAACCCCATCCTGAAGCCGCCCCAAGGTCTTCAGCCATAAGTCTTGACTAACGCTCCAGTTCGCAAACGGCCTCAAAAAACCGGTCTAGCTCGTCATCTGAATTGTAGTAGTGCGGCGAGGCGCGGACGATGACCGGAAGATCGCGAAGGCTTGCATCGAGGAGCGTGCTGCTGGGCTTGGAGACGCTGACGCTAATCCCTTTGGCCGTCAGCGCGGCTCGAACGGCCTCGGCCGCGTAGCCGTCGATGGAAAAGCTGACGATTGCCGCCCGATCCCGGCCGAGATCGTGAAGCGTCAAGCGCGGGATGGCGCCGAGTTCGGTTCGGATGCGGTCGGCGAGCAGCCGGCAGCGAGCCTCGATCTGCTCTAGTCCGAGCGCGAGCGCATAATCGATAGCTGCTCCCAGCCCGAGCCTCGAAGCGTAGTTCTTCTCCCAGGTCTCAAAGCGGCGCGCGTCGGGCCGCAGCGCATAGCGATCTGGCTCGACCCAAGGCGCGCCGAAATGGTCGATCATGGCTGGTTCGAGCTGATCGAGGAGCGCGCGCCGGACATAAAGAAAGCCGGTGCCGCGAGGTCCGCGCAGGAACTTGCGGCCAGTCGCCGTCAGCATATCGCAGCCAATCTCCGCGACATCGATCAAGATCTGGCCGACCGCCTGGCAAGCGTCGAGGAGATAGACGATGCCGTGCCGGCGAGCGATCTTGCCGATGGCCGCGGCGGGGTTGATCAGTCCGCCATTGGTCGGGATCCAGGTGATGGCGATCAGCTTGACGCGCTCGTCGATCATGGCGTCGAGGGCGGCTGGATCCAAGGCCCCGGTCTCGTCGTCCGGGACGACCTCGATCGTTGCGCCGGTACGCCGCGCGACTTGAAGGAAGGCCACGTAGTTGGCCGCATACTCCGCCCGCGCTGTCAGGATGCGGTCGCCTGGTCTGAAGCTCTGCGCGTAGAACGCCATCTGCCAGGCGACGGTAGCGTTCTCGGTCAAGGCGATCTCGTCGATATCGGCGTTGATCAGGCGAGCTACGGAGCCGTAGACCCCCGAGATGGCGTCGACCTCGGCTTCCGCGGCCTCATAGCCGCCTAGCATCGCCTCGCGATCGAGATGCTGCTTCATTGCGGCAATGACCGGCAAAGGCATCAGCGCAGCCCCTGCATTATTGAAGTGAGCACGGTGGGCGGCGCCCGGCGTATCGGCACGCAAGGCGTCGATGTCGAGAGGCTGGTTCATTTGCGAATCGGGCATCGGCCAGTCGCTTCAGTGCTGCGCACCGGCTGATGCCTCCACGTCGTCGCAGGTGCATTCGGAATCATGCTGCTCCTTGCGGGTCAGGCTTCTGGTGGCTGAATTGAGCGCCACAGTGGGGTCGGCCAAGTCGGCGAGGATGGGACAATCCGGGCGCTCGTCGCCATGACAAGTCTGGGCCAAATGCCTGAGGGTTCGCGACATGGCCTGAAGCTCGGCGATCTTCGTCTCGAGATCCCGGACGTGCTTCATGGCGAGCGTCTTCACGTCGGAACTGGCCCGGCTCTTGTCGCGCCAGAGGGCCAGCAATTCGCGCGCCTCGTCGATCGAAAACCCCAGCGTCCGCGCCCGCTTGATGAAGCGCAAGGCGTGGATGTCATCGCCCGCATAGACGCGGTAGCCGGACTCGGTACGCACGGGCGCCTCGATCAGCCCGATGCTCTCATAGTAGCGGATCATCTTGGCGGTTACGCCTGATGCGGTGGCGGCTTGTCCGATGTTCATGGAATCTTTCCTTGCAGTCGGAGCTTCGGTTCATTCAGCAGCGGCGAGTCGCGGCCGCAAGTGCGGTTCCTGAGTCTTTGGGACTGACCCGCCGAAGCGTTTTAGCCGCAGGGCGTTGGTAAGCACGCTGACGCTTGAGAGCGCCATGGCGAGGCCTGCGAACATCGGCGACATCAGGATGCCGAAGGTCGGATAGAGGGCGCCGGCCGCGACCGGAATGAGCACGACATTGTAGCCGAAGGCCCAGACCAGGTTCTGCCGGATGTTGGTGATCGTCGCCTGAGAGAGCGCGATGGCCTTGGCTACGCCGTTGAGGTCGCCCGACATCAGCACGACGTCGGCGCTCTCGATCGCGATGTCGGTGCCGGTGCCAATCGCGATGCCGACATCGGCCTGGGCCAGCGCAGGCGCATCGTTGATGCCGTCGCCGACGAAGGCGATCTTCGCGCCGCCGGCCTGCAAGGATTTGACGACCTCGGCCTTGCCTGTCGGCAGCACCTCGGCGACGACTTCGTCGATGCCGAGCCGCTTGGCGATGGCGTTCGCCGTGCGGCTGTTGTCACCGGTGATCATGACGATGCGCAGGCCGAGGGCATGCAGCGTCGCAATGGCCTCAGGCGTCGTTTCCTTGATTGGATCCGCCACGGCGACGATGGCGGCAAGCTTGCCATCGATCGCGGCAAAGAGCGGTGTCTTGCCAGCATCGCCGAGACGGACAGACGCGTCGGCGAAGGGTGCGAGGTCGAGTCCCAGGCGGCGCATCAGCCGATCCGCGCCGATCTCGATCTTCCGGCCCTCCACTGTGGCGCTTACTCCAAAGCCCGGCTCGCCGGCAAAGTTCGTCGGTTCGACGAGCACAAGACCGCGCTGGCGCGCCGCGGCCACAATCGCTTCGGCGACCGGATGCTCCGAGCGAGTCTCGACGGAAGCGATCAGACGCAACACCTCAACCTCAGAGAAGCCGGTTGCGACCGCGATATCGGTCAGTTCGGGCCTGCCTTTGGTCAGGGTGCCCGTCTTGTCCAACGCCACGACCTTCGCATCCTTCAGCGACTGAAGTGCCTCGCCCTGACGGAAGAGAATGCCGAGCTCGGCGCCCTTGCCGGTGCCGACCATGATCGAGGTCGGCGTCGCTAGGCCCATGGCACATGGGCAGGCGATGATCAGAACGGCGACCGCGTTGACGAGCGCGTAGGAGAGAGCCGGGCTCGGCCCGAAGGCGAGCCAGGCCGCGAAGGTGACGAGCGCCAGCGCGATCACGGCGGGGACGAACCACATTGTCACCTTGTCGACCAAAGCCTGGATCGGCAGCTTGGCCCCCTGCGCCGCCTCCACCGTGCGGACGATCTGGGCCAGCAGCGTGTCGGCGCCGACCTTCTGCGCCGTGAACCGGAATGCGCCAGTGCCATTGATCGTGCCGCCGGTGACGCCCGAGCCCTGTTCCTTGCGTGCCGGGGCTGGCTCGCCGGTGATCATCGCCTCGTCCACATAGGAGACGCCCTCGATCACCTCGCCATCGACGGGGATGCGTTCGCCTGGCCGCACAATGACAACGTCGCCGGGAACCACGAGCTCGATCGCGACGTCGATCTCGGCGTCGTCGCGCAGGATGCGAGCCGACTTCGCCTGCAACGACATCAGCCGTCGGATGGCCTCGCTAGTCCGCCCCTTGGCGCGGGCCTCGAACCAGCGCCCCATCAGAATCAGCGTGATGATGACCGCGCCGGCCTCGAAATAGGTGTAATCCGTGCCGTCCGGCAGCAAGCTGGGCGCGAAAGTTGCGACCGTCGAATAGAGATAGGCGGCGCTGGTGCCGAGCATCACCAGCGAGTTCATGTCGGGCACGCCACGCAGCAGCGCCGGCCAGCCCTTCCGGAGAAAGCGCAAGCCGGGACCGAACTGCACGAAACTCGCCAGCACGAACGAGGCCAGCTTGACGTTGAGTTCGCCGAATCGGCCGGCCAGGAAATGGTGCAGCGGCTCGGAGAGATGCATGCCCATCTCGAAGACGAGGAGCGGAGCCGTCGCGATCGCAGCAACCGTAACCGCGCGCTTCAGTTTCGCTTGTTCGTCCTCGCGCGCCTTTTGTTCGCGATCGGTCGCGTCGATCCCGGACTGAACCAACTCGGCTTCGTATCCGGCCGCCGTGACAGCGGCTATGAGGGGTGCCTTCAGATCACTGCTCCCCAGCGCGCGCACTGTCGCGCGCTCGGTTGCCAGATTCACGCTGGCCTCCATGACGCCGGGCACAGCCTTAAGCGCCTTCTCGACCCGCCCGACACAAGACGCGCAAGTCATACCGGTTATCTTCAGTTCGATCGTGCTCTCGGCCGGCTCGTAACCCGCATTGCGGATCGCTTCAGCGATCGGGCCAACATCGACCTTTGTGTCCGACAGCGTGACCCGGGCCCGTTCGGTAGCAAGGTTGATCGCGACCGATGTCACGCCCTCCACCGCAGCCACCGCGCGCTCGACGCGGCCGACGCAGGAGGCACAGGTCATTCCGGCCACAGGAATATCGAGATGGGCAGCGGGCGTGCCCGCGCTTCTTGCCATCGTTGCAGTCGACATGACGTCTCTCCAAACTGTGATGGCAACGGATATGCCCCTTCCCATAATGGTAAGGTCAAGAGCTTTCACGTCGATCAGAGGGGAAATTTCGAAGGGCGTCGAGCCACGAAAAAGGCTCTTGACCTTACCACTGTGGAAAGCTGCAGCCTCAGTTCACTGCCAACTGAACAGGAGGGCCGCAACTATGTGCTCGTGCCAAGAACATTCCAATTCCACGACCGAGACCGCGGTGAAGCCGCTGGATAATGGCGTGAGTTTCCGGGTCGATGACATGACCTGCGGTCACTGCGCCGGCACCATCAAGAAGGCGATCGAGACCACTTTGCCGGGGACGACGGTGAATGCCGATCCCGCCTCCAAGCTGGTGACCGTCCAGGGATTTGGTGACTACGCCGCAATCAAGTCGATCGTCCTCAGTGCCGGCTACACGCCGAGCGCTGCGCCTGCCTCAGCCTAATCGACTTCACGCGGGTAAAGGCGGCGCGGGCCAGGCATTCTCTGTCCTGAAAGACCGTCAGCTCGGACAACAGAGGGGATCAATGATGAAGAAGCTGACGATCGGTCTGGCTGTACTGGCTTTGGCCAGTGCAGCCAGTCACAGCGCCGACGCTGCCGATGGGGATACGGTCAAGGCTATCAAGGCCCGCGGCGAAATACTTTGCGGCGTCTCGACAGGGGTTTCGACGGGGATGTCGACGCTCGACAATCAGGGCAACTGGAAGGGCATGGAGGTTGAATTCTGTCGCGGACTGGCTGCGGCGGTGCTCGGCGATGCGACCAAGGTCAAATTCGTCCCGCTCGAATTCAGGGTCGCCTTCACCACGCTCCAGTCAGGCGCGGCCGATATCCTGGCGCGGACCGCAACCTGGAGCTATTCGCGCGACACGTCGCTGAACCTCGATTGGGCCGGCGTTTATATGTATGACGGCCAAGGTTTCATGGTCGCCAAGAAGTTGGGCGCCAAGAGCGGCAAGGATCTGAACGGAGCCTCGGTCTGCGTCTCGGCCGGAACGACCTCCGAGCTGAATCTCGCGGACTATTTTCGCGCGAACAACCTCAAATTCACAGCGATCACCGGATCGACGCGCGAGCAGAACCAGCAGAACCTCGAAGCCGGCCGTTGCGATGCCTACTCCAACGAGCGCGGTGGTCTTGCGGCAAGTCGCACCGCCATGAAGAACCCGGACGATTGGGTTATCCTGCCGGACGTGTTCTCGAAGGAGCCGCTTGGGCCAACGGTCCGCCAGGACGATTCGCGTTTCCGCGACATCGTCGCCTGGACCTTGAACATCATCATCGCGGCGGAAGAGTTCGGCGTCACCAAGGCCAACGTCACCGACCTCGCGAAGACATCGACGAACCCGGAAGTGCAGCGCATGCTCGGCAAGACCGGGGAGTTCGGGAAGATGCTCGGCCTTGAACAGGATTGGGCCGCCAAAGTGATCGCCGCGACGGGCAATTATGGCGAGCTCTATGAGCGCAATCTCGGGGACGGCAGCCCGATCAAGCTGGCGCGCGGCCTGAATTCGCTCTGGAGCAATGGCGGGCTTCTTTACAGCCCTCCTTTCCGCTGAACGGTGAAGCGGCGAGGCTCCGGCCTCGCCGGGTGCCCAGCCGGGACCTTCGGCCATGACATTGACAGGCCTGTTTCCCTCAAGGGTAACCGAGCGTCCGGCAGCTCCGTCGCGGGCCTTGACCGGACGGCAGCGTCGCCATTTCGCCTACCAGGTGGCTTTTCTACTCGCGATCGGCCTGCTGCTCTGGGCCGCATGGCAGAATGTCGAGACCAATCTCGCCGCGCGCAAGCTTGCGCTGGGGTTCGATTTCCTCGGGCAGGAGGCTGGCTTCGGCATCCCCTTCACGATCGTCCCCTATACCGAGACTGACACCTATCTCAGGGTCTTTTTGGTCGGTCTCGCCAACACAATCCTGGCGTCGATCCTCGGCATCGTCCTGGCGACGATCTTGGGCTTTGTAATCGGCATCGCGCGCCTGTCACCCAACTGGGCCGTCGCCAAGGCTGCCTTGGTCTATGTCGAGACGGTCAGGAATCTGCCGCTCCTGCTGCACGTGTTGATCTGGTATAACGTCGCGATCCGATCCTTGCCGCCGGCCCGGCAGGCGCTCGGCTTTTTCGACAGCATTTTCCTCAGTAACCGCGGGATCTTCGTTCCGTCGCTTCAAATCGGCCTGGGTTGGGGGCCACTCGCCATCGTCGCGGGCGCCTCGACCGTCTCGGTGGTTGCCATCCTTCGCCATGCGCGTCGCCGTCGCGACGAGACCGGGCAGGGTGCGGCTGTTGCGGTTCCGGTCGCCCTGGTCTTGGCCGCGGCCGGCCTCGGGATCGCGGCATGGGGCGGCGCCGGGATCAGTTGGCCGACGCTGCAGGGCTTCAGCTATTCGGGTGGCATGGCGCTCTCGCCCGAGCTCGCGGCGCTGGTGATCGCGCTTGCGATCTACAACGCCTCCTTCATCGCCGAACTCGTGCGCGGGTCGATCGAAGCCATCGGCAAGGGCCAGCGCGAAGCGGCCGCCTCGCTCGGGCTCGACCGCGCTAAAATTCTGAAACTCGTGATCATTCCCCAAGCCATGCGCGTGCTCGTGCCGCCGCTGACGAACCAGTACCTTCATCTGGTCAAGGCGTCGTCGCTCGCAACGGTCATCGGGTACCCGGATCTCGTCAACGTCTTCGTCGGCACGAGTCTCAACCAGACGGGCCGGGCAATCGAGATCATGACCATGACCATGCTGGTCTATCTCAGCCTGAGCCTGATCATCACCGGCCTTAGCAACCTCTACGGCCATAGCATCAGGATCGTCGAGCGATGAGCGCGATCACAAATCCGAACCCGCCTGACAGTGGCCCGAGCCGCTATCACGCCCGTTCGCTCGTCACGTGGGTGCGCACCAACCTGTTCGCCCGCCCGATCGACGTCGTCCTCACCTCTGGAATTGCCCTCGCAGCCATCGCCCTGATCTGGGCCGTTTTGCCATGGGCGATCCTCGATGCGACCTGGCAGGGATCCACCCGCGCCGATTGCCGGCCGGACGCGGCCTGCTGGGCTTTCATCATCAATCGCTCGGGCCAATTCATCTATGGCTTTTACCCGACCGCCGAACGCTGGCGCGTCAATCTTGTCTTTCTCGCCTTCGCGTTGGCGCTCGTGGTGCTCTTGAACCGGCGGCTACCGGGCAAGCAGGCAGCGGCCATCTTCCTCATTCTCGTCTTCCCGATCCTGTCCTACGTGCTGCTACACGGCGGTATCGGAGGTCTGGCACGCGTGACGACCGAGAAATGGGGTGGGCTTTCACTGACCATTCTTCTCGGCGTTGCCGGGATCGTGGTCTCGTTCCCGATCGCCATCGTTCTGGCGCTCGGGCGCCAAAGCGAGATGCCGGTGCTGCGATGGGCGAGCGTCGGCTATATCGAGATCTGCCGCGGTCTGCCTCTGATCGCCGTGCTGTTCATGGCGCGTATCCTGCTTCCTTACGCATTCCCGCCGGGCACGGAATTTGACCCTCTGGCACTCGCCGTGGTCGGCATCATCCTGTTCGAGAGCGCCTATCTGGCGGAGGTCTTTCGCGGCGGGCTCCAGGCCATTCCCAAAGGCCAGGTCGAAGCCGCCTCGGCCATCGGATTCGGATACTGGCGGACCGCGATCTACATCGCGCTGCCTCAGATGCTGCGCGTGGTTGTTCCCGGCATCGTCAACAATGCCATCGCTCTCCTCAAGAATACGACCTTGGTGGTGATCCTGGGCCTTTTCGAAGTCTTGAACATCGTGGCGGCAGGCGCGGCCGACCCCGACTGGCTCGGTCTGCATGCGGAAGGCTACATCTTCGTGGGGGTCGTCTTCTGGACCCTCTGCTTTGGCATGTCACGGTACAGTCAACGGCTGGAGCGCGACATGAGATCGGCGGAGCGCGCGTGATGGTGTTGGCAGAGCAACGGCCGATCCTCGAGATCGCGGGCCTGAACAAATGGTTCGGCGCCATGCATGCGCTGCGCGACATCGATCTCAGCATCACGGCCGGCGAGAGGATCGTCGTTTGTGGTCCGTCGGGGTCCGGCAAGTCGACGATGGTTCGATGCATCAACGCGCTGGAGCGCTATCAGACAGGTGAGGTGAGACTGCAAGGACGCCTGGTGAATGCCGATTGCGACAGCTTGCTTTCTGTCCGACGCGAAGTCGGAATGGTGTTCCAGTCGTTCAACCTGTTCCCGCATCTCTCGGTGATCGACAATGTGACTCTTGGCCCACGCAAGCTTCTCCGTGTCGGCCGCGAGGAGGTCGAGCATCGCGCGATGGATCTCTTGTCGCGCGTCAAGCTCGCCGATCAAGCGCGGAAGTACCCCTCACAGCTCTCAGGCGGCCAGCAGCAGCGGGTTGCGATCGCACGCGCCCTGGCGATGAGCCCGAAGCTGATGCTCTTCGACGAACCGACGTCGGCCCTCGACCCGGAGATGGTCAAGGAGGTGCTCGACGTGATGATGTCCCTGGCCCATGAGGGCATGACCATGATTTGCGTGACCCATGAGATGGGTTTTGCGCGAGCCGTGGCCGACCGGATTGTCTTCATGGCCGACGGCGCGATCCAGGAAACGGCGGTTCCGCAGGCCTTCTTCGGCGGCGACTGCTGCGCGCGCGCAAGGCAGTTCATTTCGCATATAAGGAACGAGCAGCCGCTCGCGTCAGAAGACGAGCCTGACCGAATTCAGTATCGAGCGAGGATAGCCTTCATCTGAGCGATTTCCTTTTCCTGGGACGTCACGATCTCATGCAAAGTGCGGTGATCTGGCAAGCGTGACATTAGCCTTCGACGCGGACAACCCTGGGCGCTGGCAGCTACACTGCCATCACCTCTACCACATGGCGACCGGCATGATGACGTTCGTCGCTATGACGCCTGAGGAGATCGACACGATGGCAATCGATCCGAAATCCAACTCCCCCGATCACCGCGTCGGCGCCACGAGTGCCCATTCCGGAGATACCGCCAATGGCTGAGCGAGAAGCCCATGTCGGCCACCACCATCATGGCCATGCCGGACATCCTCACGTTAGCGACGGACCCGCGCCAACACAGATGGTCAAGGATCCGGTCTGCGGCATGTCTGTCGACCCGACCACGGCCGAGCACCATGCCGATTGTGACGGGAAGACCTATTATTTCTGCTCGGAGACATGTCACGCCAAGTTCGGGGCGAACCCCGCTGCGTACGTAGCGGAAGCGGTCGTCCCGCCCACACCACCGCCGGCGGCGGAGGGCACGATCTACACCTGCCCGATGCATCCGCAGATCCGCCAACCTGGGCCGGGCAACTGTCCGATCTGCGGCATGACGCTCGAACCGGAGATCGCCACGGCAGAGACCGGTCCCAGCGCCGAACTTGTCGATATGACGCGGCGGTTCTGGATCGGACTCGTCCTCACCTTGCCGGTGCTGGCGCTGGAGATGGGCGGTCATCTCACGAATCTGCACATGCTGCTTGGCGCGCAGAGCTCGAACTGGATCCAGCTCGTGCTGGCGACGCCGGTGGTTCTGTGGGCCGGCTGGCCGTTCTTCGAGCGGGCTTGGGCTTCGCTCGTCAGCCGCCATCTCAACATGTTCACCCTGATCGCCATGGGCACCGGTGTCGCCTGGATCTACAGCGTCGTCGCCACGGTCGCGCCGGGGATGTTTCCGGCGACCTTCCGGGCAGCCGACGGCTCGGTTGCGATCTACTTCGAGGCGGCGGCGGTGATCACCGTCCTGGTCCTGCTCGGTCAGGTTTTGGAACTGCGGGCCCGCGAGCAGACAGGCGGCGCCATCCGCGCCTTGCTCGATCTCGCGCCGAAGACGGCCCGCCGGCTTCGCGACGACGGTACCGACGAGGATGTCAGCCTCGACGCTGTGACCGTTGGTGATCGTCTACGCGTGCGCCCCGGCGAAACGGTGCCGGTCGATGGAGAATTGGTTGAGGGGCGCAGCTCGATCGACGAATCCATGATCACCGGCGAATCCATGCCAGTCACCAAGGAGATGGGCGCAAAGCTGATCGGCGGCACGCTGAACCGCACCGGCGGCTTCGTCATGCGAGCTGGCAAGGTCGGCAGCGACACCATGCTCGCGCGGATCGTGCAGATGGTGGCCGAGGCGCAGCGCTCGCGCGCGCCGATCCAGCGCCTTGCCGACGATGTCTCCGGCTGGTTCGTCCCGGCCGTCATCGCCATCGCGGTCCTGTCCTTCGCCGCCTGGATGATCTTCGGTCCCGAGCCGCGCTTCGCCCATGGCCTCGTCGCCGCTGTCGCCGTGCTGATCATCGCCTGCCCGTGCGCGCTCGGCCTCGCGACGCCGATGTCGATCATGGTGGGCGTCGGCCGTGGCGCCGGTCTTGGCGTGTTGATCAAGAACGCTGAGGCGCTGGAGCGCTTCGAGAAGGTCAACACGCTTGTCATCGACAAGACCGGCACCCTCACTGAAGGCAAACCCAAGGTGACGACGCTGAAGCCGGCTGGGGGATTCGATGAGGCAGAGCTGCTGCGGCTCGCGGCGACGTTGGAGCGGGCGAGCGAACACCCACTCGCGGCGGCGATCGTCGATGCGGCGAAGGAGCGTGGCATGGTGCTGGGCGAGGCCCAGGACTTCGACAGCCCGGTTGGCAAGGGCGTCACCGGCACGGTCGACGGCCGTACGCTCGTCATCGGCAGTTACCGCATCATGGGCGAGGCCGGCATCGATCTCTCCGCTCTCACGGGCGAGGCGGAGGCCTTTCGCGGTGAGGGGGCGACCGTGATCTTCGTTGCGGTCGATGGCCGCCTCGGTGGCCTGCTGGCGATCGCAGATCCAATCAAGCAGACGACGCCTTCGGCGGTTAAGGCGCTCAAGCTGGCCGGCGTGCGGGTGGTCATGCTGACCGGAGATAACAGGACCACGGCGCAGGCCGTAGCGCGGCGGCTCGGCATTGACGAAGTCGAGGCGGAGGTGTTGCCGGAGGACAAAAGCAGGGTCGTGGCCAAGCTTCGAGCCGAGGGGCGGATCGTCGCCATGGCCGGCGACGGTGTCAACGACGCTCCGGCGCTCGCAGCTGCCGATGTCGGCATCGCCATGGGGACAGGAACGGATGTGGCGATCGAGAGCGCTGGCGTGACCCTGCTGAAGGGCGATCTCCAAGGCATCGTGCGGGCCCGCCAGCTCAGCCATGCGACGATGAGCAATATCCGCCAGAACCTGTTCTTCGCCTTCATCTACAACGCGGCTGGTGTTCCGATCGCCGCCGGCGTGCTGTACCCGGCCT
The DNA here is from genome assembly GCF_058801345.1 of Allobosea sp. GW822-FHT03F07. NCBI lineage: Bacteria > Pseudomonadati > Pseudomonadota > Alphaproteobacteria > Hyphomicrobiales > Alloboseaceae > Allobosea > Allobosea sp. GW822-FHT03F07. Next base: position 101,644 of record NZ_JBXAND010000010.1, on the reverse strand, counting down.
TCGGGCTGCTGCTGTCGCCAATCATTGCTGCAGCGGCGATGGCGCTGTCTTCTGTCAGCGTCATCGCCAATGCCCTGCGGCTGCGCCGAACGCCGCTGGTCTGAGGAGTTTCTGCCCGCCCTTTAGTAACGAGCGAGGATGGCTTCCATCTGGGCGATTTCCTTCTTCTGTGCCGCAACGATCTCGCGGCAGAGCGCCGTGATCTCAGGATCGGTTATGGAAGCTTGCTCGCACATCAAAATCGCGCCGGAGGGATGCGGGCTCATTGAGCGGAGGAATTCGGCAGTGCCGACGCCGGCCTGAGTGCGCATGCCGGCGAAGCTGATGACGAAGACCGCAACGGCAGCCGCTCCGATGATCACATTAAGTCGGCGCGACGGGAACATTGAGACGAGCATAATGACCGTCATCGGCGCAACTATCATCAACGTCATGTATGCGTCGTTCAGATTGAATCTGAAATGGGCCAGTGTCGCAATCATCGTGTACATGACAAGATACATGACGATAAAATCGAGCACGAACTCCAGTCAAAATCTAATGTAACTTGCCTGTTTCGTGTGGCCGCTGTGATGGTCCATGAGAAAATTCAATCAGTGCGATTTGCGCTACCAGTGACCATCGAGTTATATCAGGGCGCGTTCTACTTTCCCTTCGACTTCAGCCACTTGTTGATCATCGTGATTTCTTTCTCTTGGGCGGCGACGATCTCCTTGGCCATTGTCTTGACCTCGGGATCCTTGCCGTTGGCCAAGACAACTTTGGCCATGTCGATCGCGCCTTGATGATGCCCCTTCATCTGCATCATAAAATCGATGTCCGCATCGCCGGTGTAGCTCATTGGCATGGCGCCCATCATGCTCATCATGGCGGCCTTATAGCCCTTGGTGGAGGTCGAATCGGCGCTGTTGGGCTGCATCATCTTCATCTGCATGCCGGGGTCCATCGCCGGCTTGGAAGCTGGCTGTTGGGCCGCCGCAGTCACGATGGCGAGGGCGGACGCGAACGAAATCAGTGCGAGACGTTTCATGGTGAAATCTCCAGGAATTTGAGTGCGAGAGCGGGTGTCGCCTTGTATCGAACGCAATGATGAGACTGAGGGCTACGCAGCCATCTTGCGGCAGCTTTCGGCGCAAGCGCGGCAGGCCCGGACGCAATCGTCCATGTTGCCGACACGCTCGCAGTCCTTGGCGCAGTCTGCGCATATGTCGACGCATTCGGCACAGAGATGTTTGTGATGCGGCGAGCCGATGATCATGACATGGGCGGTGGCGCGACAGGTTTCCGCGCAGGCGAGCATCAACCTGACATGAGCGGGCGTGGCATGCTCGCCGCCCAAGTCAAGGCAGTGGCCAGTGCTCATGCCGAGGCAGGATTGGTAGCAGCGTAGGCAGGTGTCGATGCAAGCCTGCATGTTCGGATCGCTATGCTGCATCATACTCTCCCGGTCGCTCTGGAACGGTTGTCGATCCATCCCAGGAAGACGCGAGCACAGCGGTATCTGTTCCGGTCCGTAACAATTTGTAACAAAAGCTGGGCTCGGCGGGTGTTCGCAATCCGTCGCGGTTATCCTAGGCTTCGGAGGAATGCGGTTTCCGCATTAGGCTATTCGCGAGGCGCCACGCCATGCAGCCGACTTTGCCAGCTCCAAAGGGCGATACCGCGCCCCGCATCTCCGCCCTACGGCACATTTCGGAACGAGTGGGCGCTGAGCGGGAACTGACAACGAAACGGATTGTCTTTGTCGGCAATTGCCAGTTCATCAAGCTGTCCACGCTTTACCGAAGCGCACTCACGACCGGACTGCGTGGCGCCGCCTACTACATCAATCCGCAACTGGAACTCACGACGGCGGATCAGCAGGCGCTGACTGAGGCGGACTGCGTCATATGGCAGATCGCAGACGCCACCAACAAGATCGACCGGTCAATCGTTCCGAGCGCAACTCAGGTGATCGTCGTTCCGCTGATTTCCGCGATGTTTCTCTGGCCCTTCGCGGGCAGACCCCATCCCAAAAACCAGAAACTACCGCATGCGCCTAACGGGCCGTTCGATCCCGAACTGGGCGACGTGTTCCTCAACGGATTGATCGCGGAAGGCGTGGAGCCCGATGAGGCCGTCAACCGCTATCTCACCCTGGACTTTTCGAAGCGCACCAACCTCGATCGCCTGTTCGAACTCTGGTTCGAGGCGCAGCGGCGGCGCGACCAAGCGTCCGGGTTCGAGATGGTCGATCTTATCGCGAGCCGCTTCCGGGATGAACAGGTCTTTCTGACCCCGCATCACCCGAACCTCTTGGTTTTCAACGCATTGGCGCGGCAGGTTTTCGGTCGAATGGGGTTTTCGAGCGATACGATCGATCGGGTGCTCGCCACCTTGCGGGCAAGTCCCTTCGCTTCCGACCGCCGGCCGGTTCACCCTTTTGTCGCACGCCATTTCGGCCTCCGGTGGGTTGCCGAGGACCAACGATATCCATTGCGTCACGAGGGTGACTTCACATTCTCCGAGTTCGTACGCCGTTACGTGGCCTTCGACTGGAACGAGGCGCTGGCGGAGGGAATCTATCTCTCGCACGGGCAGAATCCGGCGCTTGCACGCTCCCGGCTGGCAGAGGGTCTGCGGACGGCGCCAAACTCGGCTACGGGCTATATATTTCTCTCCCATGTCTCGCTTCGGAGCGGCGATGCCGCTGGCGCACTGGCCGCGGCGAGAACAGCGGTCGCATTGGAACCCGCGAATTATCATGGCCATGCCGCGCTGGGCGCCGGCCTGGCGCGGGCAGGAGATCCGGCTGAGGCCGAAGCAGCCTTCCGCCGTGCGTTGGATTTGGGTCCGTCCGCCCCGCATACGAGCCTCGAGCTGGGGCGCTTGCTCGTTGACCAGGAGCGGTTCCCGGAGGCCTGTCAGGTCGTCCAGGACGGCCTCGAGCGCTTCCCCCATGATCTTGCGCTGCTGTTGCTGGCTGCAAAGATTCTTGTCGAACTGGGATTGCTGGAGGAAGCGGAGAGCAGGCTGAGGGAGGCGATCGCGGTCAAGCCGGCGGCAGCCGAACCGCACTGGCAACTGGCGGACGTCCTGACACTGCAAGTGAGGCGCGATGTCGTTGCGAACTACAAGACCCTGGCGGACGCGAATCCGGGCGATGGGAATGCCCAGGCTGGGCTGGGCGTGCTGCGCATGCGCTTCGGACTATATGCGGAGGCCGAGACGGCGTTTCGGTCGGCGGTCGAGCTCTCTCCTAACGAAATCGGCTCCAAGATCCAGTTGGCCACCGCGATTGCGCGCCAGCAACGCATTCCGGAGGCCTTGGCGCTCGCCAGGGATCTTGCGCGCGACAACGCCTCCAATCCGTCGGTCAAGGCGCTGGTCGAGCGGCTGACATCCCAGGCGACGAACGGACGCGGCGTTCCCAATGGTGTCATGAAGCCGGGCACAGCCCCAGACGCGATCGGCCAGGATCGAAAGTCGCGGAAGGTTCCTTCCGCCCCCAGCTTGGCGGAGAGGCGGCCATGAGTGGTCCAGGCCGGTCTGGACTTCACTGGCTTCCCGAGCCGGCCGATTGGCGAGCGAGACTTGCGGCGATCAGCAGCGAACCGCTCGACGACGGCAGCTGGGATCGCCTTGCGGCGTTGGCCCGGCAGAATCTCGACCTCGTTCAAACGATCCAACTGGATCGATTGATCCAGGCGCTTTCAAGCAAGGGCGGGGCGGTAAGGCCGGCGGGCGCGTCGCTGCGCTTGGCGCTCCTGGGATCATCGACGACGACACATCTACTCCCAGGCATCCGGGTGGCGGCGTTGCGACGCAATTTGCGGGTCGAAACCTACGAACCTGACTTCGGGCAATATCGGCAAGAGTTGGCCGACGAGGCGTCGGAGCTTTGGGCCTTCGCGCCGGACTTTGTTCTCCTGGCCCTCGATGCACGCCATGTCGTCCGCGGACTGGACATTGCCGCGGGGCGGGACGAGGCCGATGCCGTTCTTGGCGACGCGATCGATGACCTGAGAGGGATTTGCCGAACCATCGCCAGTCGCATGTCCTGCCGGATCATCGTGCAGACCGCGCTGCCGGTCTTTCCAGCCCGGCTCGGCAACAACGAGCATCGCCTGCCGGGCTCTCCTTGGCAGGCCATCGCGGACTGGAACAACAGGCTGCGGGATCTGGCGGAGGAAGAAGGTTTTGACCTGCTGGCCACTGATGCACGCGCTGCGGAGGATGGCTTGCATAGCTGGCATGACCCCGTGCTCTGGAACAAGGCGAAGCAGGAAATCAGCCCTCTGGCGGCGCCGATCTACGGCGACCTGGTTGCACGGCTGCTGGCCGCCCGTCATGGCCGTTCGTCCAAGTGCCTCGTGCTCGACCTGGACAACACGCTATGGGGTGGCGTGATCGGGGACGACGGATTGGACGGTATCGTTCTCGGGCCGGGAAGCGCCATGGGGGAAGCGTTCCAGGCCATGCAGGGCTATGCGCGCGATCTCGGCCGTCGAGGGGTTATTTTGGCCGTCTGCTCCAAGAACGACGAGGCGGTTGCGGTGGCCGCATTCGAGCGGCACCCCGAGATGGTGTTGCGAATGGGCGATATCGCGGCCTTCTCCGCCAACTGGGAGGACAAGGCGACCAACATCCGGGCCATCGCAGATGAGCTCAACATCGGGTTGGATAGCATCGTCTTCGTTGATGACAATCCGGTTGAGCGGGATTTCGTGCGTTCGAGATTGCCGATGGTCTCGGTTCCCGAAATTCCGGCCGACCCTGCCCTGATCCCGCGCTGCCTGAGCGATGCCGGGTACTTCGAGGGCGTGATCGTGACGGAGGAGGACCGGCGCAAGACCGAACAATATCAAGCCAATCGCGCCCGGGCGCAGTCAGCTTCGATGGCCACCGATATGGAGGGCTATCTCCGCGATCTGGACATGAAGCTCGTCTGGGCGCCCTTCGACAAGGTCAACCTCCAGCGCGTCGTGCAGCTGATCAACAAGACCAACCAATTCAATCTGACGACCCTGCGCTGCTCGGAGGGGGATGTGGCGCGTTACGGGGAGGATCGCGCATGTCTCGGGCTCCATTTCCGTCTGGCCGACAAATTCGGCGACAACGGGATCATCTCCGTCGTGATGGGGCGTGAATCCGAAGACGACGAATTTGTCATCGAGAATTGGCTGATGAGCTGCCGGGTTCTGGGGCGTGGGGTCGAACGCGCGGTCCTCGAGGTGCTGGTTGGTGAGGCGCGTTTGCGCGGCTTTCAGGCCCTTATCGGTCGATATGTGCCGACCGAGAAGAACGGAATGGTGCGAGATCACTATTCCAAGCTGGGCTTCGCTCCTCGCCCAGATTGCGGCAGCGAGGCGACAAGCTGGCGCCTGGACGTGACCTCCTACGAGCAGAGGTCGATACCGATCGCGATCATCGGGAGAAAACCAGAATGGACGAGCGAACAGTTTACGATGGCCTGACCGACATCTTCCGCGACCTGTTCGGCGACCAGTCTATCGTATTGGGACCTCAAACGACGGCGGAAGACGTCGATGGATGGGACTCGTTCAATAACATCAACATGATCGTTGCCGCGGAAAGCCGCTTTGGCGTGCAGCTCGGCAGCAACGAAATCGAGAAGCTGTCGAACGTCGGGGATCTCGTTCGGGCGATCTACCAGAAATTGCCGAAGATGTAACGTTCAAATCACAAATTGTTCAATCAACATCCGGCTTATATTGAGATATGCAAATTTATATACCAAACGTATTTTTGCGATAACTGATATTAAAGTGAAAAATAGAATTTATTTTTGATTCTGTTTCTCATTGACTGCGACGTCGATCTGAAAATGTGGCTGCCGATAACGACCACAACAAGAGAAGAAACCGCTGCCAAGGGACGTTGCCGATGAAGCACGTCTCTCCGTCCACGGCATGAGCGCGAGGAGAGTTGAGATGCCGATGCAAAATGATGCCCTGGTCGCCACATTCTCCCGTCACTGCGACACCGAGGTGGCCATCCGCAAACTGGATGCGGCCAGAATAGACATGAAGCACTTCAGCATTGTCGAGAAAGACCATCACACGGAAGAGACGGCTATCAGCTTCAACAGTGCAGGTGGTTTAATACAATTTTGGGGGCATCAGGGGTCTATTTGGGGCGATCTTTGGGGGGTGTTCTTCGGCGGCATGATAGTCGGCATCTCGCCGATAGGTCCTGTTGTCGTCGTGGGCCATTTGGCCGGCATTGTCTTCGCAGCTTTCGAAGGCCCTGCCGTGGCGGGCAGGTTCGGCGTGCTCGGGTCGGCCTTCGAGGCCATCGGCTTGCCAATGAAGAGTGTCGTTCAGTACGGCGATGCGCTGAAGGCTGACGGATCGCTCATCGTGGCGCACGGGCCGGCTGTCGAAATGGCGCAAGCCAAGACGATCGTCGAGACGACCAATCCGATCAAAGTTGATCTGCACCAGAACGTGCCTGCGATGGCGACCGTTCCCGACGCTCCATTCTAATCGACAGCATACCCAGCGCCATCCCTGGTCGACCTCGACAAGAGTCGCGTTCGACTGCGAGACGCTTGTGCCGGCGATCGTGTTCAGTTGCTTTATCACGCTCTGTGCCGAGGCGGATCGGTGATGGAGCGCAAAGCGTCTGCCAACACGGTTCGCATCGTCCGACGAGTGCCTTCAGTCAAGGCTTCGGATCGCCTACGGCGCCGGCGCAGTCGCGGACCACGGCAGGTACCAACGCCCGAAGACTGCATGCAGAATTGCCGTTGACAGGTGACCCACGTGTAGCGGAGAGGCTGCGCCCCTCCTTTTAGACCGATGGCCCAACGTTCAGGGGTGGCTAATATGCCAACGCCCCAGGTTAGATGCGCAAAGCCTGCCGAACTCGAGAGGCCCCGGCCTTCACTAGACAATGGTAGGTGGTAGCCATTGGCTTTCCCAGCCATCAGCTTCTCCCGGCGCGAGTCGGTCAGCTATGCGCGCGAGACGCTTCTGGTCCGTGACGACGCCGCCGATAGGCACCGCATGTATTCCAACGGGCAAATGCACGTTCACGAACGCGACGATGCCAGGCACGAGAAGTATCTCCAGGTTCGCCGGAAGGTGTCCCTGCGGCAGTAGCAGTCCTCGGTCGAATAGGCGCTTATGGTTCGACCGGACCGACCTGTGGTGTTCAGGCCATCATCGCGAATCCGGATGCGCCGATGGTTGTTCGTCTCGTCGTAGTAGAAGGTATAGACCTCATCGAGGCCTTGCAGCTCATGCAGCGCCGCGGCACCGCGGCGAAACAGGTTGACGTCAATGATGGTCGTCGGCCGATCCACTGCGTCGCCGGTGCTCATGAGGTCGCCGTGAGCAGGCGGCAGGCCAGCTCGCGCTTCTTCCAGCGCGTAGAGAATGCGTCCGATACCTCGAACCAGCTGCCGTCGTTGCCGGCACCGTGATGTTCGCCCATGCACGAGCACTGGCATTCGTGCCCGACCGCATTCTGGCACGACGACGAGCATTTCTCCTGCTCGCGAAATGGTTGGATGATATAGACCTTGCCGTACCGCCTAAGCGCCTCTTCGACGAAATCGTTGAACCAGGATTTCGGGATCTCCCAATAGGATTCCTTGTTGCCGAACCAGACCGGCTTGGATTTCCCGATCGTCTGCAGCCAGGCGCGATTGCCCTCCTTGAATGGCAACCGGACGCGATGCTTTTCCCCCTCCCCTGTCCGGCGAAGGATCACAGGCACTTGCTCCTGCTTCCAGACATAGTTGAGGGTGAGGCGATCCATCGTCAGTAGGGGTCCCCCACCATCGCCCAGTATTCCCTCTCCTGCTCCGCCTTCAGCTCCTCCATCGTGACCGGGATGAGCTTGAAATCGAGATTGTACATGGGGATTTGCCACTGATGGTAGAGCGTCGAGGCGTGCTCGCGTGTGGCCGTTTCGAGGATCAGCCCTTCCGTATGGAGCCGCTCGAGCAGGCGTTCCGTCAGCTGGTAGGCATCGTGATGGTCCTCCGTGTCGCTGTATTCGACACTGCCCCATATCTCCGATGTCACCCGCAGTCCCGCTGGCGTGAACAGCCCGAAATGCTGCATCGCCTCTGCCACCCTCAAGGCTGGAGGCTGGAAGGACCAGGTGGGGATTCCGCCCGTGAACGGATTGCGTGGTGCGTTCCATCCCAGAACGCCGCCTTCATGGGCCTCAATGTCGGCGTAGAGACGGCTTTCGCGCTCATAGACCGCCCAGTTCGGCATGATGTACTCGCCGGCGTTGCCTTCGAGGTAATGGCCCCGACGATGATTATCGACATAGGTCCGAAGGTCCGACAGGTTCATCGGTTTCCAGGCCACCGCATCGGCGTAAATGAGCCGCGCAAGATGGTTATAGAACCAGCCGATGATCCGGATCAGCTTCTCCTGCAGCAGCTTCGGCGGGCAGCGCACCGCGTCCATCAGGATGAGGATCTTCGCCGCCTCCTCCTCCGCATAGCCCTGCAACACGCGGGCCTCGCGCGGATGGTCGCCGAGTTGTTGCGAAGCATGCCAAAACCCCTGCGCGCTGGCGAGGATGATGGGCAGGCCTTCCGCGATAAAATCCAGACGTTCGCCGGGCGGCAGCTGGCATAGCTTGCGCGCCTGGCGCAGCCCGATATCCGGCCCCTTCGGTTCTTTCGTCTTCGGTTTTGCGTCCGTCATAACTGCCCCAGCGCAGCCAGACTGCCATACCGTTACGCAATGGCCAGCAGAATATGTTTAGTCACATAGATCGAAATGCTGCGGCGTGCCGTCCCAGGCATAATGGAGATGGTTGCCGTCCCAATAGGAGACCCTTCCGGCCTCATCGATCGATCGGATGACGCGTTTGACCGTGTCCGCCTTCAAGCCCGCCATGGCGCTGGCGCCCAGTTTAGGGATCTCTTCGCCGCGCTGCCCATAGCCATCGTCGGAGAGCGTCATGGCTGGCACGTTCATCAGCAAGGCTGCGTGCTTCGTCTCCTTCAGCACGAGCGAGAAGTCGTTCATGATCATGGTGGCGCCGGCGTTGGCATGTAGCAGCCGCGGATGCGCCCCCAGCCCTATCTCCCGGATGAGTCGCTCAACGGCTTCCGGCGCGACTAGGCGAGACTTGTCCCGAATGATGCCGTGCTCGGCGGTGCGGCACCATTCCGCGACGTGGCTCGACTCATAGAGATCGAGCGTCACCGTGTCCCGTGCGGCGAAGCGCCTCGCTACCGGCTCATAGGAGGAGGTCGTGACGAACATGCTATGCTGCGCGCCATAGGCGGTCGATGCACCGAACAGCGCCTGTACCGCATCGAGCCCGATCCGGTTCTTCGGTGCGTAATTCTTGCACTGCACCAGCGTCAGGATGTCGCCGAGCGGATCACGCTGCAAGAGGCGGATATCGACCCCGCCATCGCCCCTGCCTGGGCCAAGCTCCGTCTCGAAGCCCTGCGTCTGCAAGATGCGCGAGATGAGGATTTCGTACTGGCGCCAGTCCAACCGGTGCAGATCGTCAGGACGCGCGGCGAAATGCCCGTACAGCTCCTCATGCACATCCGCGAAATCCTGCTGCACCAGGCTGCAGATCCACTGCCAGCGGAAGTAGCGGGCGAACGCTTCGCAGCGCGGTCCCTCGGCCGGATAGAAATGCAGGCTTCCCCAGGATTGCTCGTAGTGAAACCCGTAGGAGTGCACGAGCTCCCAGAATTCGAGGTCAAGATCCCCGATCACAGCGGGCTCAAAATCGCTTCCCAAATAGAGGATGGTCACGACCGGTTCGTCGCCGGGTTCGGCCTTCACGTGCTTGGCATAGGTCGTGAAGCCGCAGTCGGACCAAATGTCGTGCGTAAGGGCCCAGGCCTCGATCGCCTGCTCTAACTGCCTAATATCCCTCTCAAGGGTCCGATCGTCGAAACTATCCGTCATTCCATTGCCCCAGCGCCATCATCATTGCCGGCGTGGGGGCATTCGCAAGCGGGAAATCGACGGCAACCCAGCCAGGAGGCCGGTCGGGCTGTCATGGATCGGACCCGCAGAGGGCGGTTTCGGCGGCAAGGCCGTTTCCATCCCTGATGCAGGTTTTGTCGCAGCGGACGCGGCTCATGTGGAGATGACGGGGCGCTCCCGGCCAAGGGCGCCCCGCCAGAAATCAACGGGGATCAGCGTCGTCGATATAGTCCTTGTAGGGCGCGTGACTGTTCCCCCTGACTCTGCGCACCGCATCCCCCTCGCCTGCCGAAACCCACGCCGAAGCAGCGTGAGCGTCAGTTCTCGCAAGCGAATGCTATTTGCCGACTGGGGCCGGACCATCGTCCGGCCCATTTTTTCGGCCACCTATGAGGGGCCGAAAAACTGCCGCCTGCGGCGAGCGCTCAGGTCGACTCTGCCCACGCTTCATCCCGGAAGAGCGAGGTCATCGTGTTGTAGCGGTGATAAAGGATGATGACGATGAGTTGCGCCAGCATGTTCATGTGGCCCTCTTCCATCTCATCGAAATGAATCTGCCCGAAATCGAGCGCAGCATGGGCCCTGCCCGTCGCCGCGCTCAGAAGACGTTTCTGGCCATAGTCGCTGAAGGAGCCCTGTTCGAGGATTGCGGCGTAATCTCCGCCTATCCAGCGGCCCCCTTTCTTCTGGATGGGCCAGCGCAATTCCCGCAGCAGATTCTCCGCGAGCACATCCTCGTCGTCATGGTATTTTACCGGGCGCGGCATGCTCGCGATGGTTTCGATGACGAAGTTCAAATCCTCTGCGAAGCTGTCCTCTTCCGGCTCATACAGACCCGTCGCATCGTCCCAACATGCATCCCACGCGCCCGCAATGTGGCTGAGCGGGCGCAACGCCATCCGGTCCAGACAATCACTCCGTGCAAAGAACCCGCGCACGGTAGCTGTTGGGTGCTGAACCAGCGCGCGCTTGGTCCGACCCACCTCTAAAGCCCGCCAAATAGGTCGATGGGCGTCTCGACCGCTGGCGTCACCAGCGTCGAGATCGGCGTATAAAGATCGATGTCCGTGCGGCGCGCCTTCAATGTGACGACCAGCGCATAGCGTGTCTGGCGATTGACGATCGCCGGGCTTGACCGCTCGCGCCACCAGCCAACGATCGGGCGTATGCACAGCATGTCCCTGCCCAGCAGATCGACGGCTGGGCCGCTCCACGTATCGCAATGCAGCGATCCGGCCGACATGCTGTCCGGTCCGAGCAGCCATCGGTTATCATCGGGATGCGCCGGAGGACCCTGACGGGGGTTCTCCCGTTCGGACGGGTTCACACGCTGGCGGAACGCCTTGACCCCTTCGCCCTTGCGCCGCAGGTCAAAGCGCAGACCGAAAGACTGGTAACGCTGCGGGTCGACATTCGCGGATACGCCCGGGCTTGGATCGACGAAATAGGACAGCGTCACCTTCATGTCGACGAACTCGTTGCCAAGCGATTCCAGCACCGTGTTGGGCAAAGGCAGCTGGTAATAGTGGCACTCGTTGAATTGCCGGTTGCCCTTCAATCGGAACGGTTGGATCTCTGACTGCGCGATCAACGCCAGTTGGTCGCGAGCGGACGCAGCAGCACGCTCATAGTCAGGCACGCCATAGCCGAACTGCCGCACCAGACCGTAGCGGTCCCTCAAATGCGGATGTGCCGCGAAAGCGACCTGCATGGGGTAGGTGTATTCCGCGCTATGGACCATCAGCGCGCGTGTGAGCTCCGGCCAGTAGTCGGGGTGTTCGGCCGAGATACGCGCCGCCATCCGAGCCGCCTGTGCCGCCGCTGCACTGGTGCCATCGAACGCGACCAGGGGTAAGCGATCGACCTCATGCCCGGTGCTCAGCAAACGTAAGGAATCGAGCGTGAGAAGATCTCGCCCTGCTGGACAGACCGCCCGGTTGCCAGCCTCCATCACCAACTCAGGCTTGAAAGGCGACCGCCCGGGACCCCATCCCGTGCTGGTCCGGCTATGCGGGCTGAGCTCCCCCGCCCCGGATAACGGTGTCCAGTCTTCGTAGCCGGGGTCGGACACATGGATAGCGTCGGTGTACCCGCCGATCGTCAGCGCATTCCAGGCCTGCGCAGGGTCTTCGACCGGATAGGCGTCCGGCCCGGGCCACTCGGCAAGCCTCATGACCGGCCTTGAGTTGCCGGTCGATATTACGAACAGCCGACGCGGCGCGTCTTCCTCGTCACCTGGCATGGTGCCCGCTGCGATCTGGTCGATCGCCGCGCTCCAGGTCGTCGGGCGAGCGCCGGAAACGTCGCCGTTGGTAACAGCCATGCAGAAGATGCGCTGCCGTTCGCTCTGCTCGATCGCCGGCAACGCAACCGCAGCCTGTGTGATCGCACCGTACGCACTCGGCGAATTGGGGTCGGTCGGCTTCGGAGGCAGTATCTTCACCGATTCCAGCCGGTGCGTGAGCCTGCGCGGTTCGGTATCGGCAAGCGGGGCCACCAGGTCCCCATGCAGTGCGATGCCTGCCATCGAGGTGCCATGCCCGGCGTGATCGTCCGTACCCCAGTCCCGCTCGTAGCTATGCATGTCCGTCGGCGCGACCGCAGGCTCCAGCAAGGCATGCGCACGGTTCACGCCAGTATCGAGCAGGCACACCGCGGGAACGTCCGTGCCGGGCCATTCGATACGTTCAGCGAGATCGTCGCTCCATGCATGCTGAGTGTCGCGCTCATCCTCGATGAAGAACACAGGATTGTCGGAGGCGCGCCGGAGCTCACTGATGACGCCGGTCGCGAACATCAAAAGTTCGATCGCAGCACGCGTCGCAAGCACCGGGACGACAGCCGCCTCGGGGAAATAGAGCCGGCGATCCGCGCCGGCGGTGCGCAGTCCCAGTGACTGGCATCGCGCCTCAAGCTCAGCTTCCATCTCCCGGAACGTCCAGATCGACCACCACATCTGGTGCTGGGGCTCGGTCGGCAACGCCGCAGGATCATCCGTCCATAGCACCTCGAGCCGTGCGCGCCGGAAGGCTTCAATGGGGCCTACGATCGATTCCCGAGGTGCCTTGCCCTTGGCCGATAGCGGCCCGGCCCGGTAATCCTCAAGGATCTGCTGAAGCGCAATACGTGCATGATCCGGCACGAATAGCGCGACCGAACGGCCGCCGGCATGTTCCTTGACCGCACGCGGGCGAATGCCCTCTGTCTTACGCTCAAGATCGTAGGCGTCGGTGCCCCGGCGCAACTCCACCTCGATATAGCTGCCCGTTGGATCCGGCAGCCTTGCATCGGTCAGGCGGGATGCATCTGCCGCAGCGAAGGCGGCTTCCAGTTCGTGCAGTAGCTTGGCGCCGTGCTCTTCGCGGATACGAACGGCACTTGATCCCCCGCTCCCCTGCCCCGTGTACTCTCCAGAGGAACGGAATTTCGAAATGTCGATGTGGGGAAGGGTGAAGCGGGACGCCATGCGCTAGGTGATTCGCCTCTCGGTAAAGCTCACGCGCATATCCTGCCGCTCCGTCAGGCGTTTGACCAGATCATCGGTCGATATCGACTTACGCTCCGCCAGGATGGCGGATTTTACGGCATCATCGGTCGCGCGGACGATCTCCGATTGGCTGAGATGTTGGGCCGCTTCGACCACCTTCGTCCATACGACCCGTGCAGCCTTCATCGGCCGCAAATGGTTGGTGACGATCTCACGTATCTGTTCGCGCGACGGCGCTGCGAACTCGAGCACCTGGTCGTAGCGGCGCAGCAAGGCGCGATCGAGCAGCTCGGGATGATTGGTCGCACAGACGATCAGACTGTCCGTCGCACTCTCTTCCTCCATGAACTGCAGGAAGGAATTGAGCACACGGCGCATCTCAGCGACGTCGTTGGGCGCCGTGCGATGCCCCCCGACCGCATCGAACTCATCGAACAGATAGACGCCGCGCCGCTTTGCCGATTCATCGAACACGAGGCGCAGTTTCGCCGCGGTGTCACCCATGAACCGCGTGATGAGCCCTTCGAGGCGGATGACATACAGCGGCAGATGCAATTCGCCGGCGAGCGCCTCGGCCGACATCGTTTTGCCGGAACCGGGCGGGCCCACGAACAAGAGCCTGCGCCCCGGAACACGGCCATGCTCGCGCAGCCACTCACGCTTGCGCTGCTGCAGTACGACATCGTCGATGCGCTCGACCAGTTTCGGCGCGAGCACGACGTCCTTCATCCGGAATCTCGGTTCACGGACCTCTATCAGGCCTTCGAGATTGCCCCTGGGCTGATTGAACGCAATGGGGATGGATGGGCCACGGGGACGACGTGCGCGAGCACGTTCGATCTCAACGCGCATCTCTTCGGCGGTGGTCTTGTGACCCTGACGCGCTTCGGAGGCAGCGACTTGCAAAGCAATCGAATAGAAGGCGTCATCATCGCCTTCGGCACGGCTACGAAGCAGGGCCAGGATTTGCTTTGTGTTGGTCACTGAAACTCTCTCTATCTTGCGCTTATATCCCCTCAGCCTTTGCAGGCCTATGCGGTCTCGTTTTGCTATCCACACAATCGAATCAGCAGGCGCGGCTCACCCGCTCGCGCTATGCCAAATCGCAGTAAAAATAGCCTTTAAATTAGAACAAAACAAGAACGCAAATCGATGCGGCCGTCCACACCTGTGCCCCCACCTATCGGTACACGTCTGCTGCACGGGCGCAGTTCCTTACCTTTCCGCATGGAGCTTCACTGCGAGGTTGCCTGTTCGATGGGCCTTGCCGCGAGCCTGTAGGCAGGGGCCGAGTCTGACTGCTCCTCATGGAAGCCGAAAAAGTGCAATGCCTTCTCTAGATCCTTCAGGGCCGGCGCACGCGCAGCCTAAACGTTATTTGATAATCTAGAGCACCCCCCAGGCCCGATAGCGCTTTCGGCCGGTCAGCTCGCGCGGCAGGCTGCCGCCGAGCTCTTTCAGCATCGCCTCGACCGCCTGCGGCGAGACCTGCAGGCGCGCCGCCGCCAGTTGCACCGTCAAAAGCGGTGACGATACGAACAGATCGACCAGCTCGGCCAGCTTCGAATTCCCCCTCCTCCCCTCACACCTCCGCAACATCACAACTCGAGCCAAGGTCAACCGGTCAAGATCCCCCTGCCCAAACGCGGCCGCCTCGGCAAAGGCGCCGAGCAGTCCCTCAATCCGGGTACCGAGCGCCTGGTGCGGGCTCCACCGGAACTTTCCCCGCCTCAACCCCAGCCCGATGCCCGGCAGATGCGCCGCCGCCACCCCGCGCTGCCGCAACAGGGTCGCCGCGAGCGCGAACCCGAGTTCGCCCGCCCGTTCCGACGGCTCGAGCCAAAGCCAGGCATCGAGCGCGAGGGCGGCCGCAAGGGTCGTCGGAAGGCCGCTGCCCTCCTTCAGGATTTGTTGCCAGCGTTCGAACCGCCCGGCGGCGTCATAGCCGGGATCGCGCAAAATCAGGTTTTTCCGTCCCTCGTCGGAGGAAAAATCGTTCCAGGCGTCGAGCCTTTTTCGCGTGCGTACCAAGAGCGCGTCGATCTCGGCGAAGGCTGGGTCAGCGGAATCGTCCTCCTCCTCGATGTCGAACTCCTCCTCGCCAGCCTGGTCCTCATCGTCGTCCCGTCCGATCCGGTCCCAGGGCGCCGCGACCTGTTTCGCGGGCACCGAGGTCGTCACCCTGTCCGGCCGACCGGGTTCCGGCGGCGGCGTGATGCCGAGCCGCTGCCGCAGGGCACTCTCGCTCAGGACCTCGGCCGGCTCGCGCCGCGCCAGGCGCCGGCGCTCGTCCAGCATGGCGGCGGCCCGGGCGATCTCGCGCGTCGGGCTGCGCACATCCATGCCGGCGTCGTGCAGGCACAGATCCTCGAGCGGACAGAGGCCGCCCGTGAGCCCGATCAGCGCCTGGGCCTCAAAAGCGTGGCCGCGCTGGCGCGCGCCCTCGGCCAGGACGGGATTTGCGCGGGCCAAACGCTCGTCAAAACGGGCGAGCGCGATCGCCGCGGTTTCGGCGGCTGCGGCGCAGTCCGAAACTAGGGTTTGGCGCTCGCCGCGCGAAAGGTCATAGTGGATTGAACTCACCTCTAAAAATCTATCATACCCAATCAAAATAGCCATTCGCTTGTTTCACATCGACATCACCTTGAATGCACCAATCACTATCGATAATTACCTCTTATCGATAGTGATGGACATACCCGCGGAAATCGGCGATTCTGGCGCTCCAAAACGCCGGCAGCGGCCACCAGATGGGCTCCGGTCGACGAAATCGGTCCTTGCGAGCCGCACCAGGAGCGACCATGGCCTCGACCTCCCTGCTCGCGGCCGTGTCCGAAACCCGCCGGGCCCTGCAGCTCGACGCGCTGTCCTCGATCCTGCCAATGGAGCGCCGCGACAAGCTGGCGCAAATCCTGACCGACGACGATGTCGCCACGCTGCGGCATTTGGCCAAGGAGGGCATGGGGGAGAATTCCTTGCGCGCGCTCGCTTCAGACCTGGCCTATCTTGAGGCTTGGTCAGTTGCTTCGACCGGGTCTGCCCTACCCTGGCCGGCGCCCGAAGGTTTGGTGTTGAAATTTGTCGCCCATCATCTCTGGGATCCGGCGCGACGGGCCGAGGATGCCGCCCACGGCATGCCGCTCGACGTCGAGGCGTCGCTGCGCGCCGGCGACCATTTGCGCTGTGAGGGTCCTCATGCGAGCTCCACCGTAAAGCGCCGGCTGGCGCATTGGGCGACACTGCATCGCTGGAAGGGACTAGAAAGCCCGCTCGGCACGCCGGCGATCCGGACCGGTATGCGCCTAGCGGTCCGAGCCAGCGCCCGGCCGCGCCGGCGCAAAAGCAGGCGCGCGGTCACGCGCGACATCCTTGACCGATTGATCGCGACCTGCCAGACCGACCGCCTCGCCGACAGCCGCGATCTCGCCATCCTGCTCGTCGCCTTCGCCTCCGGTGGGCGCCGGCGCAGCGAGGTCGCAAAATTGCGCCTCGAGCAGCTCAGCATTGAGGCCGATGTCCCGCTCGATCCTGATGATCAAGACTCCCCGCGCCTGCCCTGCCTGGCGATCGCGCTCGGCCGCACCAAAACCGCTCAAGCCGAGGATGACGCCCGGGTGCTGCTGATCGGATCGCCCGTGGCGGCGCTGCGCGAATGGATCGAGCGCGCCGACATCAAGAAGGGGGCGGTGTTCCGGGCGATCGACCGCTGGGAGGCGATCGACGATCGCGCGCTGACGCCCCAAGCGATCAACCTGATCCTGAAGCGCCGCTGCGCCATGGCAGGGCTCGATCCCGTCGAGTTTTCCGCGCATGGCCTGCGCTCTGGCTATCTGACGGAAGCGGCCCGCAACGGGGTCGCCCTGCCCGCCGCCATGCGCCAGTCGCAGCATCGCTCGGTCCAGCAGGCGGCGCGCTACTACAACGACGCCGACCAGGCATTGGGCAAGGCCGCACGGCTGGCGATCTGAGCTTCCTTTTGGGGCCGACAGCCTGCACGCTTCCCGACAATCCACGAGAGACGCGGCCAAGGCGGCCTTGGCCCCAGTGTTCGACGGCGGCGCCTATGACCTGTCGGAGGACGAGCTGTCGCTCCTGTCGGAGGTCTCCTTCAAGCTCGGAATGCTGCGCATCGTCATCATCGACCGGGATCTCATTGCCGACCAGGTCGGAGCGCGCTGGCAGGAGGAAAAGGCGCGGCGAGCCGCGGCCATGTTGCGCCTGGAACAGCGGTCCCCGAACCCTCTCCGGTAGCCTCTATCGGCAGTGCCGAGGATCGAGCCCATGCGCCAGGGCACGACGCGGAGCACACAAGCCGCCGGGCGACTGCTGCTGCCAGGAGCATTCGTGTTCACGCGGGCAATCAAAAGCGCGACGACGGATCGGATCATTCAACCGCGGCCAGGAACCACTCGCGCCTGCTGACGCCATCGCCACCTCGCCGATTGCCACGCGCCCGGCCTGACAGATTGTGCCATCGAACCAGCGGCACGCCTCACGCTCGCAGGGCGCATTGACCGCTCCGCTAAACCTTGACCCGTCTACAGCGAACAGCGGACACATTGTCGCCGGGCAGAAGGTGGCATCCATCATCGGGATTCCGAACCGGCCACGCGCTCGGCGCCGCCCGTCGTCATTCCCTCGGCAAAACCCAACGCTGACACCGAACACCTCAGCGCCAACCCCTGCCCGAGCAGCCAGCGCTCGATTTCCACCGCGCGCGCCGGGCCAATGCCTTTCTCTTGCTCGAGCTCGACACGGCTATAGGCCGCCGTGATCCGCGCCAGATTGGCTGCTCTGTCACGCGAAGTCCGCCCGCCGAGGGCCGCGTGGCGTCCCGAGAGCAGTACGGTGAGGATCGCGCGGGACAGCTTTGCCATGCCGGTCATCACAAGCCCTCGCAAAGTCTCTTGCAAGGCCATGATCTCCTTCAACCGAACATCCAGACAGAGCGTGGCCGTGCTGCATCACCCTCAGGCCCGCTTCTTCTCGCGCCGTCGGCAGCCGATCAGCGCCATCAGCATCGGCCCGAGCGAGAACTCGGCTGCTTGCGCCTTTCGCGTCAGCTCCCGCAAATAGCCGCCCGCGCTGCTGATCGCCTCGCCCCGCTGCAGGATCGCCGCCACGACGATCGAGGCCTGGACCTCGTCCATGACACCGATCGCTTCCTCCCAGGCACTCGGGCTAATCCCCAGCATGGGGCGAACAACCGAAACCGTCGCCAGGAAGTCGCGCCAGTTGGTGATCCCGCCCTTTGAATAGTCGATCAGGTCGGGACAGGCGTCCAAAACCATGCCGAGCGGGAAGGCCCCCTCCGGCATCCGCCTCAGTTCCGGCATGATCTCCAAACCAGCCCCCCTGCTTTCTGGAAAGCGAGGTTCAAGATCAATAGGGGAGTCTGGATTTGAATTCTGTATGTGACGCTCATTCTGAGACTCATTGCCGCTCATATTTTGAGTTTTGATATGAGATTCCAGCAGGTTGAGGATTTCGTCGGCAAGCAGGGAGAGCTCGTCGGCGATCGGCTGCAGCGCCAGGCGCGTCGGGCTGCGTGGAATCCGCGCCATGATGCCGCGATAGAGCTGGTGGATCTCAGCCCAGTCGGCCGGCCCCTGCCCTGCTTGCTGGGTCGCGACGCCCTCCTCGAGCCCCGTCGCGATCATCTTGACGATGTCGCGCCGGCAGATCGAGATGCGCTCCCGGACCAGGCGCAGTGCCTGGGCTTCCGCCTCGACCTCTTCCGCCAGGGCGACGAATTCCTCGGCTCGCACGACGAGCGGGGCCAGGTCGAAGCCGAAGGCGATCTCGATCTCCCCTGCCCTGCCCTTGCGGGCGTAGCGCTTGCCATTGGGGCTGTCGCGCCGGACGATCAGTCCGGCATCGACCAGGGCCGCGAGATGGCGCCGAAGCGTCGCCATCGGCATGCCGTGGGCGCGCAGGCCAAGTTGGTGGTTCGAGGGGAAGACGATCAATCCCTCGCCCGTCAGGACGGTTTCCGGGTGGAAGGACAGCAGCGCGTCCAGGACGGCCAAGGCGCGCTCGGGTACGCCGAGGCTGTTCTTGGCCGTGCAGATCGCGCGGAAGACATTCCATTTGTGGACCGCTTTCTCCGGCGGCCGTGTTTTCGCGCTCGCCTGGCTTGCCACATGGGCAAGCGTCAGCGATCGCCGCCCGAACGGCGTCGTCGAGAGTCGTGATTCCATGATCCCTGCCTTGTTTTGGGCAAAGGAAAACTGCTCGCCGAAACGGCGCTGAATCTCACACGAGACTCTTGACGGTGATTCGAGGAAGTGCGATTCTGTGTTTGCTTAGGACACAGAGAAGGGCTTCCGGAACGTCGTTTCGGGGGCCTTTTTCTTTTGCGGGCTAATCTCCGTTTGTGGTTGCACCCGCCCGACGCCTGAAATCATCGTACAGACGATCCAGATTATCGGACAAATAACGGCCGAACGCCTTGGCATCCGGTCCTTTGGCCTTGATGGCCAAAGTGAATTTCCGCCCCTCGGCCAGCATCTCTGCCGCGACGGCCCCGTCGGGCGGTGCCCAACTTTGCCTGTCGGGCTCGCTGCGGCTGCGGCTCTGTTTCGCCTTCAGACGGCGTTCAACCGCAGCGAAGCGCTCTTCGGTGGGAAGTTCTGCAAAGCCTTCGCCTTCGATCACGGCGATAGCCGCATCGTAATGCGATGGGCGTTCAAGCAGCAGCTTCAGCTCATACCAGCGATCGCGGCCGATGCCCTTCGCTGGTCCGATTGCCCGCAGCACCTTCTCTGGAAGGCCCGCAACGGCGAGCATCTTCGAAAGGGTCGACCTGTCCAGGGCAAGAGCGGTCATGACGATGGCGTTGTCTTCGTCATAACGCAGCTTCGCCAGTTCGGAGGCATACAACGCCTTCTCGATGAAGGAGAGATTCGCGCGGGCCGAATTCTCCTGACCCTGGGCAACGACATGTTCCCGGTCTTTCATCTCCTTGATGACGGCCCGGACCTTGCGGCCGAGGAGCTTGGCGACTTTCAGGCGGCGATGGCCGAAGACCACCATATAGCGCTCGCTCGAAGCCGGGTGAGGGCGCACCAGAATCGGGCTGTCCTGTCCGCGCGCGCGGATAGCTTCCAGGATCTCGTTAAAGTCCTGCTCGTTCTCCTCGAGACGATCTTTGACGAAAGAGGGATCGACGCTATCGGGATCGAGCTCGACTATGGGCTCGCCTTCCATGAGCCTGTCGGCGCGCGCCGTGATCTCGTTGAGCGAATTCAGGAAGGATTTCGACGCACCCTTGACCGCATAGTCGAGCGCGGGCTGCTCCTCGGACGGAGCATCGTTGGCCAGCAGATTTGCGAAGGGATTTTTACGAGCCACTCCGTAGCCTCCTCATCGGGCGCATGCCGTTGAAATAGAAGCCGTTTTCATCCGTTTTTACGGCGGTCAACATCACAGCCGCCCCCATGCCTGATGAATGAGCCCTTGCACTTCGAAATTGACAGCATCCATGCACTCGATCGCGCGATCATAGGTCTCGCGCGTGAAGTTCGCGCGCTCCACCTCATAGAGCGTCTGCTTAGTCAAACCGGCATCCGAGATCGCGGTCGACTTCACCATCTGGGCCTTGAGCATTTCCGCCGCGAGCATGCTCTGCATGAGGCCAAGCATCTCGACCTGCGGCACGTCCGTCGGCTCGAAGCGGGTGATGAGATAGCGCAGCCAGTCCATGCGAACCTCGGCGCCGGCGTCCTTGATGGTCTTGGCGATATTCCCGAGCATCAGCAGGAATTGGCTCATAGACATCAGATCCAGCATCTGCGGATGAACTGTGATGAGAACCGATGTCGCGGCGATCAGCGCCGTCAGCGTCAGGTAGCCGAGCTGGGGCGGGCAATCGACGACGACGACATCATAGGAGGAATCGACCTCCTTGAGCGCATTGCCGAAGCGCGTAAAGAAGCGCTTGCCCTCCGCCGAGTTCTGCATCGCCAAGGGTGTGTCGTATTCGTACTCCTGAAGCTCGAGATTTGCCGGAATGACGTCCAGTGACGGGAAGTTCGTCGGCAGGATAACGTCTCGGATGGACTTGCGCTGATCGTCGTACCGGATTGCGTCATAAAGCGAGGGGTTCTTGTCGAGCTCCGGCTGAAATCCATACAGCGCCGACAGTGAGGCCTGCGGATCAAGGTCGACGGCGAGGACCCTATGCCCAGTCAGTGCAAGGTGCTGCGCCAGATGCGCCGCCGTTGTGGTCTTGCCCGAGCCTCCCTTGAAGTTGACCACGGCGATGACCTGCAGCTTCTCACCTGGCTTGCGGTGAGGGACGTATTTCTTGACCTCGGACCGGCCGTTCTTGTCGAGATATTGCCGCAGCTCGAGCATCTGCTCAGCGGTATAGAAACGACGCCCGCCGGCCCCGGTCGAAGGCTCCGGCCCCTTACCTTCAAGATGCAGACGCTTGAGATTGTTGGGACTGACGCCGAGATAGTGGGCGACCTCCGCCATGGGAAAACGCCTCAGCGTCTTCTGGGCGTTGGGCGGAAATTTCTCCTGGCGAAGTTGATTAAGCTTGCGCGAGATCTCCGCGCCCTGTTGGAGAATTTTGTCGTCAAACTCGAACGGAGCGAGAGCGTTCATATTTCGGATGCCTGGACCAAATAGCGCCAATTCGGCGTCTTTTGCCGATTTGGCGCCAGTATGTCCGATTCTCTCGCTCGCACAACAAAAATGAGGTTAACAGAATCTTAACACACGAGCCCACGCGGCATCGCGAACGCAAAATTGCTTTTGAGTTCCTTTAGCAAAATCAGCATACTAGGAGCCTGCTGATCCCCCTTGATGCTCCTAGTATGCTATGAAAAGTCGTTGAGAAAGCGGGTCACCAGGCCGAGCGCTCACAGTCGTGAGCTTTCCGGGAACAATTCCGACTCAGATCGCCGACAGTGCAGATCCGCAACCCAGCGGCATAGCGAGTCTCATGTTATCGTCCTTCCACGAAGAGCAATCGCCACCGCCTGCGGCAGCGTCTCAGCGCCGAGGCTCGCCCGCGCATTATCGAGGTGGAACTTCACCGCCCGAGGCGTAATGCCCAAGATAATCGCTGTGGCTTCCATTGATTTGCCGCGTGAAGCCCATGTAAGGCATTCCCGTTCGCGTTGGGTCAGCGGCGCAGCCTCGTAGCGCGGAGAATGCAGCCCCAATTTCGCATCGGCGTGAGCGTGGAATGTCAATCCGATCAACTGGACAATGTCGCTTGCTTCCGTGACCATCTTCCCATGGGCTGCACTGACCTCGTCGACCGCGAAGGTGAAGGCGGCGAACCGATTGAAGCCGCCGGCGACCGCAACCGAGATGCCATGGCGAATGCCAAACTCGTCGGCGTCGTCAAAGAGACGCTTCTGGGCACGCAGCGGAAACTGACGGGCGGCTTCCCGGGTCCACTGCATTGTGGAGCGCTGGCTCTTGGCAAAGGCCACGACGGGATCGACGTCCTGGTAGCTTTCCGTGAAATAATGCTCGCTCCAGCGTTTGGGATACGACGAGATCAACACCGGATCAGCCTCGCCAAAGCCGAGATAGGCAAAATACCGGAAGCCCATGCTCTCGGCGGCTCGTTGGCCGACGCGCCCGAACTCTGCTTCCACCGTTGATGAGTGCAAGCCGTCGACCAGTTCCTGATAGGCGATTTCTACGAATCTCATGGGGCCTCCGAAGTTGGGGCGCCGGTTTCACGCGCCTGAGAATCCTATTCGTTGAATGCAAAAGGCCTGCCGGAAAGATGAGCTGAGATCACGGCCGCAACTTCGGAGTGAATTCGCCCTGTCACATCTGACAGGTTCTACAAAGAGCCGTACCTGCTTCATTGGCTTCAGACCAACGCGGTGGGGAGCGGGACATGCAGGTTATCGAGATCAGCCGCGCCGTTTATGGCGCCAACTTCACACTTCTGATGGGCATGCATCGCCTGCGGCGGAAGGTCTTCAAGGATCGTCTGGACTGGTCGGTGTCGACGACGGGGGATCTTGAAATCGATCGGTACGACACGCTGGACGCTAGCTATCTTGTCATCGTTGATCACGGTGACGTGCTGGGTTGCGTGAGGTTGTTGCCGACGACCGGTCCGAACATGCTGGCTGACACGTTTCCAGAACTGCTGGACGGGAAAACCGCGCCGCGCTCCGACAAAATAGCCGAGAGCTCGCGTTTTTGCGTCGATACCGAGCTTTCTGACGCGACCAGCGACGGGGGACTGCGCCGCGCGACACTGCTACTGCTCGCAGCGATGCGAGACTGGGGCGAGGCGAGGGGATTGGCGTTCATCGCAACCGTAACTGATTTACGTATGGAGCGGATCCTGCGCCGCGCCAACTGGCCGCTCACGCGCTTGGGCTCTCCTCGTAGGATTGGTTCAACAATGGCGATAGCGGGACTGCTCCCCATCCAAGATGCCAAATCCAAGCACTGGACTTCTCCCGCCACTCGCGAACAGAACCATTACGTGGGGCAGACGGTATGATGGCTTGCGAGGCCAGCGCGAAGGTAATGGCCGCAAAACTGCATGAGCGCTACGACGAACCACTGCAGGCGATCACGCTCATCGGTCAATGCATGACCAAGGCCCTTTTTGCAGGCAATTCGGCCGTCGTGCTTTTTTGGGCTTTCGTTCATGCGCACTATCGCGGCGCGGCATTCGATGGCGATGCCGCGTCGCCAATCGCCCAGCTTTCCGGAATCGTCATCCCGGATCCATACGGAAACCACTGACGAGACCATCAGACGTCCGCTGGTCCCACGACGACGTTCGCCATGTCGGCCGTCGGTGGATTCGCAGCAACGCCGATGTTCGTCGGGAAATCTCCCGGCCCCTGAGTGCACGACGCCTCGCCTTCCTTGCAGTTCGGATCGGCCATCGAGCGTGCGGAACGCGCCATGTCGCAAATCGTGGTGCCGTTGATGTCGGCGAAGCCGGAGCAGCGGCCAGAGCTGACCATCTTCTGGCAGTTCCCAGTGCCAAGCTGGATGCAGGACGACAGGAAGCCGGCATCGACCTTCTGGCCGTCGAAGGTCTGTATTGAAGCAAGTTGCCGCACCACACCGGCATTGTAGCCGTCATTGGTCAGGTTGGCCCAGGCATTGACCTGTTGCTGGAGCGAGAGGCAGCCATAGCCCTCGCGATCGGTGCCCGCATATTTTCGGACGTTGGCGTTGTTAAGCTGGAAGATGCCCGTGCAGCAGCTTCCGTTATAGACGCCCTTGTTGCCACCGGATTCGTAGCGACCGAGTCCGCCGAGCGAGCACGATGTCGATTTCAGATCGTCTCGCAAAGACGAGTTCCTGACCGCGTCGGTAATGTCCTGGGCCGAGTAGTTCGTGCGCTCGCAATATTGCCCGCGCTGGGCGAAGGCGTCGGAAGTCACAATTTGCCCGATGGCCAGAGCGACGGCGACGAAGGCTTTCGTCGATTTTGGCATTTGCATCTCCCGCGCTTAGTTGATGGCGTAGGTGCGCTGGCAGGCCGCAATCGCCTTACCGCCGACGATCGTGCGAAACGCGATCGTTCCCGTTTTTGGATCGAATTGCGTGTAGGAGCTGTCCGCTCGGTTCTTTGCGGGGAGATCCTTGTCGGCATGATCGACGTAGCAGCCGCTCTCAGCCTTGGAGGAGACGACTTTTCCATCCTTCATCACGACGATGCGGAGCGGGCAGATCGACGCCTCGATCTCGGCGCCGCTGGAGTTCGCGCCGCTGTCGCAGCCGCGTACCAGCGCCGTGCTGATGATCACGGTGCGATCGCCGAGCTGATAGGTTGAGGACAACGCCGTGACGAGAGCATTTCGACCATCGAGGGGACGCTTGAGCTCGTTCTTGGCATAGGCATTTGCGGACGCAATCACATCGGGCCAGACGACAGACTGCAGGACATCGCTAGCCGACGGCTGCCGAAAATCATGGAACGTCATCGCCCGCCAGGTCGGACCCGCCTCCGGCTGCGCAGCCGCGGTGCCCGCGATGGCGATCGAACAGAGCGCGATGGCTCGGTGCAAAACGGTCTTCATGGCTTGCTCCTTTTTGACAAAAACGGGGGAGGGCAGTCGATCGCGCGGCCGGAAATGCCGGCTCTCCGGGCTGGGCAATGAGCTGCGGCACGGTCACGGCGGCACCGGAATGCCATGGGAGCAGCCATCGACCGCCTGGCCCTTGATCACCACTCCGGTTTTCACGGAGCGCGCGGGGACGTGGTACGCGGCATATGCCGTAGCCGTCGCTGTGCCCTGAGCGACTGTGGGATCCAACTCGAGAAAGCAGCCCCGATCGGCGTCGAGAACCCGGGCCCGGATGCCCTCATAGATCACGAGACGCATGGGGCAGAGTT
Source organism: Allobosea sp. GW822-FHT03F07 (assembly GCF_058801345.1). Classification (NCBI taxonomy): domain Bacteria; kingdom Pseudomonadati; phylum Pseudomonadota; class Alphaproteobacteria; order Hyphomicrobiales; family Alloboseaceae; genus Allobosea; species Allobosea sp. GW822-FHT03F07. Next base: position 75,879 of record NZ_JBXAND010000010.1, on the reverse strand, counting down.
TTACCCGCGCGCCGGCGTCAACCTGCTTCGACGTACACCCGGTCGCGGTGTTGAGGATCGAGAGCACGACGGATTTCGTCGGGCTCCAGATCACGAAATGCGCCTCGGTCGCGGGCGCATTGCCGCCAGTGAACCGAAAATCGCCTGTCTCTCGATAGGCCTTGTTGTTGGCCTCGATCTCATCCTTCCAGATATCGGCAAAGGTCGCGGTCGAGGGCGAGGGCTTCGTCAAATCTGAGTAGGAGACCGGTCGCCAGGCGCCGGGATCTGGCGTGTGCTGCTGAGCGCTGACCTCCAGGTGAAAGCCTTGCCAGAAAAGGAAAGCCGCGGTCGGCACGACACGAAGTGCCGCGCTTCGGCATCTGCGCTTACTCCACGACCTGAGCGCTGCCGCCGGCGCTTTCTTGATCCGCGTCGCCGTCATTCGTAGCGTTCCCGCCACGGCAGAAACCGCCAGAGATCGCGCTGTGATTCTTCGCGATTGAGCCAAGCAACCGGCGCGCGCGGTGGCTCGGTCCTGAGCAGGCGCCAGACGCCACCGTGGTGATAGAAATTCACCGTCTCACGCCGAAGCGGTTGTCCGAGCGTCAGCTCAAATTCCACCGCGCAATGCACGACTGGGCCGCGATAGCGCGTGATGCGTCCGGTCAAGCTGTCGAGCGCGCCGGGCTTGCATCCGAACAGTCGGATGGGGGGAGGGCTCGTCCCTGCTTTCCCGACAGCGATGTGGCTGAAACTGCCACGTCGCCAGGCATGATCGGCCTGCCTCTGTGTGGGATAGGTGAAGGGCTCTGTCAGCACCGGAGCGAAGGTTTCGCGATCGGGCGAATAGGCGAGGCGGCCCGGTGTCACGGGATCGGCGCGGTAGAGTGCGTCCGTCGTCGGCGGTCGGTTTTCCAGGACGACACCCTGCTGCGCCTGGCTGCAAGCCGACAGCAAGATTGTCACCACGGCGACGCCGCAGCGCCCGACAATCCGATCCTCTCTCTCGATGCGACACCCAATCATCACCGGCCACCCTCGACCTCGGCAGAGGACGCCGGGGCACTTCGCCGAAACTCTCCCGGCATCTGGAAGCGGCTCGCCCAGAGCCCGCGATAGGCTTTTCGCGCATCCTGCTCGAGCGCCGCATAGGTCCTGAGTGGCGGCTCGACGGGGACGGCAACGGCCAATCCCTCGCGCAGCATCGCGGCGCCCAGATCGCCGTGCTGCGATGAGGCGCAACGGGCATGGACGACACCATCGCTTTCATGAACCCTGGCGCAGGCGACCCATTTGCCGAGCGTCGCCGAGACGAGCCAGGCTGTCGCCATCACCCCGCAAGGCCAGGGCTGTCGGCCGAGCGTCGCGCGCTGCGCCGGCGCACAAGCGTCGATCCCATAGAGTCGGTAGACATCGCCCGTTTCTATATCGCGGAACCTGACCCCCTCGATCACCTCGACCCGCAAGGGCGGCGATTGCTGGGATCCTTTGGGAGAATAGAAGCCCTGCTGTTCCGGCGTCGTGGATTGATCAGCCCCAGCCGCGGCGCTCATATCAGCCGCGACCGTCATCAGCACCGCAGCGCCCAAACGGCCGGTCCACCACAAGCGGTTGGTCTCGCGAGTGCGCCTTCCCACTCCACCAGTACGCATCATCGCGGCACCGCCAGATTCGGCGAGCCGGGCGAACCGACGTCGCGCAAGCTGCGCAGGATGATGGCGTTGGGCTCAGGCGTGTCGGGATAGGCCCATAGGCCTGCCTTCGCGCGCGCCGCGACCAGCTGAGCGACGAAGTAGGGCTGATGCACCGGTCGACCGTCGGTGGCGAGCGAGGCAAAGCCGAAGCCCGACGCGATCAGGGCAGTGCCGAGATCAATGCGAGAACCGGCTCCCGAACCTCCAATTCGCGTTGCGACGCAGAAGACGAAGACGGTTCGAGATTGTGATGGTGCAGCCGCCTGATGACATTGCGGCTGTAGATCGCGGATCAGCGCGACCAGCATCGCCAGCGATGCCTCGCCGCAGTCGCGTCGGACACCGGAGCCATTGGTGAAGCTCGTTCCACGCAGACAGGCCTGAACGCCATAGAGGCGATGGACCACATTGCGGTCCGTCCAACTGTCGCCGGTCTCAAATATAGAGTTCGGTGAGATCGCGAACCAGCGCGCAGTGGCAGCGTCCTGCGCCATGCTGCTCGAGGCGCCAACGCTGACAAAGCCTGCGATCAGGATGCCGACGGCCCGCATGATCAGTAGCCTCGTAGCGCGAAATAGAAGCGCTGCTGGCCATTGCCCGTGGTGATGTCGACGAAATAAGGCTCGTCCCGAGCCTGCCGCGCCTGGCTGGGATAGCTGATTTCGCAGCCGCCCTCTGAGCCTGAGCTGCAATCACGCGTTGGTTTCGACAGATCGACGCAGAGGCTGCCATTCTGCGAGGATGCTGCGGCCGAAGTTTCGCGTTGGGTCGCATTGTCAGACTGCGTCCAGCCGGCAGGGCAGGGGAGGTAGGGTTCGTGCCCGAGGCCGCTGGTCTGACCTTCAGGGCATGCCGGCCAGCCGCCGCCCTTGGCCAGCTGGCGGAAGAGCTGCTGCATTACCGGCACGCAATAGGGGATGCCCGACCAGCTCGGCGCGGTCGCCGCAGCGCAGAGGAGAACCTTGCAGCCGAAGGAGGCTTCCTGAGCCACGCCCGCAGTGGGGATGACGCCGAGGCCAATTGCCAAGCTTACGGCTCTCAGCCGGCGCGCTATCGGGGACGTCCTCGCACGCTTTGATCGTGACATCGTGTTTCCGGCTGTTGCCAACTGTCAGAAGGTCAATATACTGACCAATGACGAATTTGGCGAGAGGCGATTTGCGATGCGGCTGCCGCTTTCGACGAGCGTGATAATGGTGATGCTGGCAGGAAGCGCTTTCGCGGAGGAGGCGAGGGCGCCTGCCAAGTTCCAGGACAAGCTGCCGCAGCCGACGGCGACACTCGATGCGTCGGGCCGAGTCCTGCCGCTTTCGCAACGGCCATCCGCCGTCGACGTCATCGGCGAGCGCATCCCGGATCCAACCTGCAATACCGGCGTCCAGCTGCCCGCAGGGGAGGCCGAGGCGCTCGTGCGAAAGATCGCGGCGGAGGAGCAGTTCGACACCGCTTTCGCCGTGGCCGTCGCCAAGGCGGAAAGCCGCCTGATCTCCACAGCACATTCCGAAAAAGGCGCCTACGGCCTGATGCAGCTGACGCTCGATACGGGGGAGCGCTTCAAGGTCGATCGTTGCGATCCGGCGGGCAATGTCCGCGGCGGCGTACGCTTTCTGCGGCACCTCCAGTCACGCCACGGCAATCCGTTCTATGTGCTCGCTGCCTACAACGCCGGCGAGCAGACGCTTATCGCGCATCGCGGCGTGCCGCCGTTTCCGGAGACCGTGCGCTTCGTCGCCGCGGTCATGAACGACCTTCAGGGTTGGCCCGGCGTCGAGGGTGATGAGAGCCGGTCGCGCAGCAGCACTGATTCCCATGGACCGCCTTCCAAGACTCTCCCTACCCAAGGTCGTTCCACGCCTGCCAAACGGCCGGCGTTGGCGGCCGACTTTGTCATGCATGTCGAATGAGGACGCTGCCGATGCTGCTTTCGAGAAACCTTTTCCGCGCTGCCAGCGCGACATTGTCGCTGCTGGTGAGCATTGAGGCGCAGGCGCAATCTGGCACGCTGCAGCCGGTCCAGTCGACCCTGAACCAGCTCGTTCAGGCGCTCACTGGTCCGATCTCGACGGCTCTGGCGACGCTCGCCGTTATCGCCTGCGGCTTCTTCGCCTGGGCCGGCCGCCTGACCTGGGGCGTCGCCGGCTCGGTGATCTTTGGCATCGTACTGGTCTTCGGCTCGGCCCAGATCGTCCAGTTTTTCCAGTCGGCGGTCGGGCAATGAGCGGGCGCAATCTGGAACAGCCGCTGATCACCCCTCTGGTCAAGGCCCTGACGCGGGCGCCGACATTGATGGGCGTGCCGTATCTCTACTTCATGTTCAACGGCGTCGCCTCGTCGGTCTGCTTCCTGGTCTCGCACAACCTTCTCATGCTGCTGGTCGCGATCCCGCTGCATCTCTTCGGCTATGTGCTGACGCTTCGCGACGACCGCATCTTCGAGATCCTCTTCGTCAAATCCTCGCGCTGCCCGCCGCGCTCGCGCGCCTTCTGGGGCGCCGACAGCTATCGCGTGTGAGGCCCAAAAAAAATGGTCGCGCGCGCCCTCCTCGATGAGTTGACATATGGATCGGTTTCCCGCCGGGAGCGGCCGGTCGCGGCGCATATTCCCTATACCCGTCATGTCGACGATCACGTCATCAGGACGCGCGACGGCCTCGTCATGACGATCCTCAAGCTTGAGGGCTATTCCTTCGAGACCGCCGATATGAGCGCGGTCAACTCGCGGCTGCTGGCGCGCAACGACGTTGTGCGCACGCTCGCCAATTCCCGCTTCGCCCTCGTCAGCCACATCATCCGCCGCGAGGTCGAACCCTCGATCCCCTGGACCTTCGACAACGCGCTCTGCCGGGAGATCGACGAACGCTACCAGGCGGCGCTGTCGACGCGCCGCATGTTCGTCAACGATCTCTACCTGACAATCGTACGCCGGCCGCTCCAGGGGCAGGCCGGCACGTTCGAGAGCTCGCTGTCGCGTCTGCTTGGCCGCAAGGACGCCGGCGGCGAGACGGTGGCGATGCAGACCGCGCTCAGCGAATTGCGCGACGCATCCACCGCCGTCCGCGAAACGCTGTCGGCTTACGGCGCCCGCCCGCTCGGCGTCGTCTCGCGCGATGGCGTCTGGTTCTCGGAAGCCTTGGAGTTCCTGGTCCAACTCGTCAACGGCGGCCTGCCGCGGCCGATGCATCTGCCACGGATGAAGCTCGCGGAGGCGTTGTCGCTCAAGCGCATCTTCTTCGGCCGCAATGCCGTCGAGATCCGTGGCGCATCGCCTGACGACACGCGCTTTGGGGCGATGATCTCGATCCGCGAATACCCCGCCCAGACCGGCCCCGGCTCCTTCGACAACCTGCTGCGGGTTCCCCACGAGTTCATCGCGACCCAGAGTTTCGCGATCGTCGATCGGCCGGAAGCCGCCAAGCAGATCGACCGCGTCTCGCGCCAGGTCGACATGTCCGACGAGGCTGGCTCGATCGTCGCCGACCAGCTCGACGAAGCCAGGGACGACCTCCTCGCTTCCGAGGCGATCTATGGCGAGCACCATATGAGCGTGATGTGCCTTGGGCGCGGCATGGCCGAGGTTGGTGCGACGGTCACCGCCGTCGGCGCGGCTCTGACCGACCGCTCCGTGATCTGGACCCGCGAGGATCTCAATTGCGAGCCGGCCTTCTGGGCCCAGCTACCCGGCAACTTCCCCTACATTGCGCGGAAGTCGATTATCTCGTCGAAGAATTTTGCGGGCTTCGTCTCGCTCCACAATTATCCAAGCGGTCGGCCTGACAATAATCACTGGGGGCCGGCGATCTCGGTGTTCGAGACGACCTCGCAGACCGCCTACTACTACAACCATCACATCCGCGACCTCGGCAACTTCACCGTCGTTGGCCCGTCGGGATCGGGCAAGACGGTGTTTCTCTCGTTCATCTCGGCGCAGTCGCAGCGCGTCATGCCGCGGCCAAAACTGCTCTTCGTCGACAAGGATCGCGGCGCCGAGATTTTTATCCGGGCGCTTGGTGGTCAATACGAGGTGCTGACTCCGGGCGAACCAACCGGCTTCAATCCGTTGTCGCTGCCCGACACCGCGCCCAACCGCGAATTCCTGTTCCAGCTCTTCGCTTTCATGCTGCGGCCAGCCAATGGCGGCGCGCTGAGCGCCTCGGAAGAACAGGTAATCCGCAACGCCATCGGCTCGGCGCTGGCAGCGGGACCGGACGGGCGCACGCTGCAAGCCTTCTCGACCCTTCTACGCGGCCGCATCCGGGCTGGCGAAGGCGATTTGCTGGCGCGGCTCGAAAGCTGGATGCGGCCCGATCAACGCGGTTGGCTCTTCAACAACGAGCAGGACCAGTTCTCGCTGTCGCGCATCTTTGGCTTCGACATGACGCGCGTGCTCGATGACCCGGTCATCCGCACTGCGGCGCTGATGTATATTTTCCATCGGACGGAAGAACTGTTGAACGGCGACCCCGTCATGATCTTCCTCGACGAGGGTTGGCGGTTGCTCGACGACGAGGTCTTCGCCTTCTTCATCAAGGACAAGCTCAAGACCATCCGGAAGCAGAACGGCATCATCGGCTTCGGCACGCAATCGGCCGCCGACATCGTCCGCTCCAAATCCGCCAACACGCTCATCGAGCAAACCGCCACCAACATCTTCTTCCCGAACCCGAAAGCCGATGACGAAAGCTACGCCCAGGCCTTTCGGCTGTCGGAGCGCGAGGTCGCCTGGATCCGTAACACGGTCCCGGAAAGCCGCTCGTTCCTGATCAAGCATGGCCGCGACAGCGTCGTCGCGAAACTCAACCTCGCCGGCATGCCCGATCTGATCAAGGTGCTGTCGGGTCGTACCGAGACCGTCGCCGAGCTCGCGGCTTTGCGCGCCCGCGTCGGGGACGATCCGGCCGACTGGCTGCCGATTTTCATGGGGAGGAGCGACGCATGATTGGGATCATCAGACCATGCCTGATCGTCTTCGGCCTCTTGGGCATTGCGCCGGCGTTCGCCGCGATCCCGACCAATGACGCCAAGCAGCTCGACGAGAAAGCTGCCACCTCCGGCACGACGATCAAGCTCGTCCCTATCACGACCCAGCGCAAAACCACCAATGACGGCGTCAAATGCGCCGTCACTTCCGGCAAGAAAGCAGAGGTCAAGGATCCGGCGAGCAGGGCCGAGGCTGGCTCAGGCGCGAAGACGATACAGGCCTATGCGCCCACGATGCCGGCGACCCCAGCGGCCGACGCCAAGGGCGGAACGCTCGCGAGCCAAAACCATTTCAAGACGACCGGCGATGTCGTCGGCGGGCTCGAGGCCAGCCGCACCAGCCTGACGAGCGCCCAAAGCGCTTTTCGGCAAGCCGGTCAGGAGGTCGGAACAGCCAAGACCGTCATGGCTGCCATCGATATGAACAGTGCCGCTCGAAGCCAGAATGGCCTCGCCTGGACAGGCGCGACCAATGCCACGAACATTTGGGTCACGGCGATCAACGCGCTCAATCTCGCGCGGACCAGCGATCGCAGCCGCGGTGCTGGCGGCCTGAAGATGGGCGGTGGGCTCGCGTCGAGCGTTAAGGTCTGCCCGGTCGGTATGATCGGCAGCGGCACGGTCGCCGATCCCTGCCGCAGCGCTTCGACCTGCTCGACGACGCCGATCGGTGCAACGCCAGATCCGGCCTGCGTCAGCGCGCGCTTTGTCGATAGCAGCGGCAACGTCCTGTTCTACCTGGCGCAAAGCCAGGAGCAGAACGCGGGCCAAATCGACGTCCCGGCTGGCGCGACTCCTTCTGGCAGCGGCGCGTCAGGCTCGGCCATAACCGCCGGCGACGTCGCAGCAGCGCTCCAATCCATCGTTTCCCCAAACCGATAGGAGATTGTCATGCGGATCGCAGTTCTTGCGAGCATCGTCATCCTCGGCCCGAGCCTGAGCCATGCCCAGGGGGTGCCGGTCATCGACAACGCGAACCTCGCCAAGGCGCAGGAGATCGCGACCCACACCCAGCAGATTCTGCAGGCCGATCGCGACATCCTGCAGTTCACCAAGAAAACCCTGGAGGCTGTGACAGGCGACAAGACGTCGGACGCTCAGGGCAGTCTCGCCCAGATGGCGCTCGGCGGCGGTTTCTCGATGGCGAAAGCGCCTTCGCTCGGCTCCGTGATCTCGGGCGGTGCGCTCTCTTTCACAGGGATGGGCTCGACCTCGCAGAACATCGTCTCGGGCCTGATCAACGGACTGCAACTGGTCAAGACGATCACCGGCTTGACCGGCGGCCAGTCGCATCCCTCCGACAAGGCCTATTCCAATGCGGTCAATGTCGCAGCGACACTGTCGGGACTGATCGACTCGACCCAAGGCGCGATCCAAACGCGCTCGAGCGCCTTCGTTCAAGGCGGGCAGCAGATCGGCCAGGCCAAGGATTTGAAGGGCAGCGTCGATCAGAACACGCAGATTCAGATCCAGACCGGGCAGACCATCAACGAGCTCACCGGCGTGGTGAACAACGCAGCGGCCGCCGCGAACCAGCAAAACCTCGATCGGATCGCGTCGGAATCGGCAGCAGCCCGCGCGATGGTCTTTTCGCAACGCTGAGCGGGAGCAGCCCCATGTTCGGTCGCGGGCCCATGTTTTATTTCGTCGTAGCATCGAGCCTGGCGGTCGTAGCGCTGGCTTGCCTAGTGACCATCGGTCGGCTTGTCAGGCCGCAGCAGCCTGTCGCGCAGGTCTCGCCGCAGGGCGATTCAGAGGCGGCCTCGCGCGCCATGACGTTCTCAACCCCGAAAGATGGCTCGCGATGAAGCGGCGGCCGGCCGTCATCCTTAGCGCAATTGCGCTGGGCCTTACTCTCTCGGGCTGCGCCTACAAGCCGTTGAAGGCGCCATGCGGTCCAGACGAGGGCGGGCAGCCCTTGGCCTACGCCGCCGCGCCCTCCCTGCCGGAGCCGTTCGCATCGAGCGACCCGTGCGGTCCGATGCGGCCGATCTGAGCCGTCGGCATGGGCAATTTCTCGATCACAACGCTGCTGTCGCAGGTCGATCAGATCGGCCAGAACTACGTCTCGACCGCCTATCAGGCGCTCTCGAACGCGGCGACACAAGGCGGCGCAACCAGCGTCGCAGGCCTCCTGCTGACGCTCTACGTCATTCTGTGGGGTGTCGGTATCTGGCAGGGTACGGCGACGGGCGGTCCAGCCGACCATGCCTTTCGGCTGTTTCGCGCCTTCCTGATCTACGCCATGGCGACGAGCTGGAGCGATTTCCAAACGCTGGCTTATCGGCTGATGAACGACGGCCCGTCCGCAATCGGCAATGCGCTCTTGAGCGCCGTGACCTCCGCCAACAGCACGGGCCTGTCCGCCAATCTCACTTCGGTCAACGGCGTCCAGAACGCGCTGCAGAACATGTGGAACACCACGAACAACGCGACCGAAGCCTTCCTGCAGAATGCCGGCATTACCAACTGGGGCCCCTACATCTTCGCCGCCGTGTTTTATGTCGTGATGGCGATCCTGATTGGCTTCGCGCTCTTCCTGATCGTGCTCTCAAAGCTGTTCATGTGGCTGCTGCTGGCTTTGGCGCCGGTCTTCATCCTGCTCTTGTTGTTTGGCGTCACGAGCCGCTTTTTTAGCGGCTGGATGAGCGCGCTGGTGCAGTATTTCGTGGTGCAGGTGCTGGTTTATGCGTTTCTGGCCTTCTACGTCTCGCTGATCCAGCAATCGGTCGACGCGCTGAACGGCGTCGCGGCCTCGCGCAATGCGACCTGGGCGACGATCGGGCCCGTCGTGCTGCTGGCCATCATCGGCATCCTGCTGCTTGCCCAGATTAACAATGTCGCGGCTGCAATCGCGGGCGGGTTTCCGATAGGAGCGCCACGGATTGGCGCGTTCTATGCCAACGCAACAGGCTACCGCGCCGCGCGCGCGGCCCATGCCCAAGGCGCAGCTGTCCGTAACCCGTTCAACCCGGCCTCGCTGTCGCGGCGGGAGGAACTCTCGGCCCGTCAGCGCGCCCGTGTCGGCCTGCGCTCAAACCAGTGGGCGCAATCGCCTGAATTCCAGCGCCTGGCCGCGCAGATCAGCAATCCCGAGAACGGTGCTCGGCCAAGCACGAAGGCCAATTCATGAGCGATCCGACTTCCAACGAACCCGCAGCGAAGCTCGATCCGCGTTATTTCGCGGATGGCATCACCTGGGAACATGATCTGGCTCGCCGCAACCGCAATTCACGCGCCATCGCCTGGATCGTCGCGACGATCATGACCGTTGTCGCGCTGGCCTCGCTCGGCACGTTGGCACTGCTTGTGCCGCTCAAGACCTATGAGCCCTATATGGTCGTCGTCGACAAGACGACCGGCTTTGTCGAGGTCAAGCGGCCGATGGCCGAAGGACCCTTGAGCCAGGACGAGGCCGTCACGACCTTCAACGTCGTGCGCTACGTGAAGGCGCGCGAGACCTATGATCCAAAGGCCCTGAAGGACAACTTTGACCTCGCGCAGTTGCTGGCGACAGGCGATGCCGCCCGCGAACTGACCGAGATCTATTCGCCGGCGAACCCGCAAAATCCCGTTCGGCTGCTTGGCACCAACACGGTGATCTACGTTGCGATCAAATCGGTGACGTTTCCCAATAACCGCACCGCGCTGGTGCGCTTTTCGACCGAGGAAAAGTCGGCCACCTCGATCACCACCCGCAACTGGGTCTCGCTGCTTCGCTTCCGCTACACGGCGTCGCCGATGCGCAACGAGTACCGGTTCGACAATCCGCTCGGCTTCCAGGCGCTGGAATATCGCCGAGATCAGGAAACCGCACCGTCGCCCGGAACCGTCGGATCGCCCCGATCGTGATGGACTTCCGTGTGATCTCGCGCGGCCTCCTGGCCGCGGTCTGGCTGTCCGCCTCGCACGCTCCGGCCTGGTCGGAGGCCGTGCCGGCGCCCGGACGAACCGATCCGCGCATTCGCGACATCGTCTACAGCCGCGACAATGTCACGGCGATCGACGCGACCTATGGCACCTCGACCATGATCGTCTTCCAGGACAGCGAGAAGATCGAGACCCTGGCGATCGGCGACTCGATTGCCTGGAAGGTCGAGCCCAACCGCAAGGGCAACATCATCTTCCTGAAGCCGGTCGAGAAGAACGCGCAGTCGAACCTCAATATCGTTACAGACAAGCGGGTCTATTCCTTCGTGCTGCGCTCAAACGAGCGGCCGCCAAAAGGCCAGCTCTACACAGTCCGGTTCCGCTTTCCCGATGACGAGGCCGATGCGCGCTTGCTCTCAGTCGCAAAGGAGCGCGCCGCCAATCCAAACCTCAGGGATCTGAACATCGCCAATGCCAACAGCGACTATGCCTATAAGGGCTCGTCGGTGAACAAGCCGCTGGCGGTCTTCGACGACGGCAACAAAACTTGGTTCCGGTTCGAGGGCGAGACGCCGGCGATCTACAGCGTCGATGGCGAGCGCAACGAAGCTCTGGTCAATCATCGCATCGAAGGGCCGTTCGTGGTCGTCGACAAGGTCGCCGCGCAATGGACCCTGCGCAATGGCCAGGAATCGACCTGCCTGTTCAACCGCCGCACCAGCAATCTCCGCGAACCGACGGGCCTCGAGCCCTTTGCGCCTCAGCGCGTCGGCCAGGCCAGGCGGTGAAGGGGAGGAGATATGCCGAGACCCGATGAATATCGCTCGATCGAGCTGGAGGCCGCCGCCGCAACCGCCGTCGCACGGGCCCCGACCGCGCTCGGCAATCTCCTGAAAATCGGGGTTCCGGTTGGAGCCCTGGTGCTGGCGGCCTGGATGATTTCGTCCTCGTTCCGGCAAGGTCCCCGGAACATGACAGCGCCGGACACCGAAGAGTTTCGGACCACGCAGTTTCCAGCACCCTCGCTCGAGACGCCACGGCCCCAGACAGGGCAGGGAACGATCGTGATCCCGCAGGCACCTGAGACGCCGGAGCCGTCGATCCCACCCCCGCCGGTCGCGCCGCCGCAGGCCCTGCCGGCGCCACCGACGCCGGAGTTCCTTCCGCCCAGCATCGCCAATGACGACGAGGCCCGACGCCTCGCAGAACTCGAACGCCAACGCCTTGAGGAGGAGCGCCGCAAATGGGAGCGGCTGCGCGCGCCGCAGGTCATTACCGATGCAAGCGGCAACGCCGCCACAGGTCCAGCAGCCGACGGCAACGGTGGGCGGGCGGGCGCCGATCAGGAGACTGATCCCAACCGGCGCTTTCTGGCTTCCGTCGCCAGCGCGGGCGTCGAAACTGCGAAGGCAACGAAGAACGACCGCATCGACGCGCTGATTGCGCAAGGGACGACCATTCGCGGCGTACTCGAGACAGCCGTGCAGAGCGATTTGCCAGGCATGGTCCGCGCCGTCACGGCGGAAAATGTCTGGTCGTTCGACGGCCGTCGCGTCCTGATTCCGGCCGGCAGCCGGCTCGTCGGAGAATACAAATCCGGGCTCGCTCAAGGCCAGACCCGCGTCTTCATCGTCTGGACGCGACTACTGCGCTCCGACGGCGTCTCGGTTCAGCTCGGCTCCAACGGCGCCGACGAGCTCGGCCGCGCCGGCAACACCGGCTTCGTCGACAACCACTATCTCGAGCGCTTCGGCGCCGCGGTCGTGCTGAGCCTCGTCGGGGGTGTCTCCCAGTTCCTCAGCGGTTACGGACAGTCCGACAGTAACAACGGCAACGGCTCGACGATCACGACGACCGATCCCCTTACGGGCGCCACCACCACCACGCAGATCGGTGCGAGCGGCACGAACCAGCTGCTGCAGGCGCGCCAGATCGCGGCGCAAAACGTATCGCAGACCCTGACCAACATCGCCCAGGAGGCACTGAAGAACTCGATCAACATTCCACCCACGATCCATCTCGACCAGGGTACGCGGATCACCGTGTTCGTGCGGCGCGATCTCGATTTTGCCGCGCTCTACCCCGATCCGGTCAAGGAGGCGCTGAGGGAGCTTCGTCGTGAACGCAATCAGCCTGCATCGACCCGTCTTCCTCGATAGGGCGCTCGCGCCTCTACGTCCCTGGCTCGATGACGACCAGGTCGTCGAAATCTGCGCCAATGGTCCCGGCGAAATCTTTGTCGAGCGTTTCGGGCAAGCCGCGATGGAGCGCCACGCCCTGCCTGAGCTGACGACCGGCGCGATCCGTCATCTCAACGAACGCGTCGCCGGCCATTCCGGCCAGAGCGTCAATGAGGAGCATCCACTGCTCTCGGCGGCACTGGCAACCGGCGAGCGGTTTCAAGGGGTGCTGCCGCCGGCGACGACGGGTGGCGGCGCCTTTGCCATCCGCAAGCAGGTAATCAAGGAGATGGGGCTTGGCGACTATCGCAAGCTCGGCTCCTTCGACCGGGTGAAGGTCGCGAAGGCAAACGAATTGTCGGACGTAGATCGCGAGCTCTGTGCACTTCTCGACGGTGGCAAGATCGAAGATTTCATCCGGCTCGCGGTCGTCAGTCGCTATTCGATTCTGCTCGCCGGCGGCACCTCGTCAGGCAAAACCACCTTCCTGAACGCGATCCTGAAGGAGGTGCCCGTCGACGAGCGGATCATCACGATCGAGGATACGCGTGAAGTTCGCCCGATCCAGGCCAACCATCTCGCACTCGTCGCCTCCAAGGGTGATCAGGGCGAGGCCCGCGTCACGGTCGAGACCTTGCTGCAAGCCTCGATGCGGCTGCGACCTGATCGCATCTTCCTCGGCGAGATCCGCGGGCCGGAAGCCTATTCCTTCCTGCGCGCCATCAACACCGGCCATCCCGGCTCGATCACCACTGTCCATGCCGATAGTCCGCAGGGCGCCTTCGAGCAGCTCGCGCTGATGGTGATGCAGGCAGGGCTGGGTTTGAGGCGCGACGAAATCGTCGCCTATATCCAGTCCGTCCTGCCGATCGTGATCCAGCAGACCAAGATCGGCGGCTGGCGCGGCATGTCGGCGATCTACTTTTCGCGGATGGCGGAATGGCAGGCGAAGCGCAAGCAGCGGGGAGGCGCCCGTGCTGCGCGTCCATCTCTATAGGGCTGGCGTCGCCGCATTCGCGCTGCTCGCCTTCTTCCTGCTTTGGAGCCTCGCCTACGAAATCGTAGTCGCCTGGCGCTGGGCGCCATCCAGATTCCCAAGTGAGGGCAGCAATCGCTGGGCGCTGTTTCGGATGCAGAACGCCGATCGCTCGGCCGGCTTCGCCCTGATCGCCTGGAACCATTTTCAGGCGCGGCTCAACTATCCGGCCACGCAAGGTGAAGCGCTTATTCGTGCGGGGATCGCGGCCGGAGGCGTCATCGCGCTCGGGCTCGGCGGCTGGCTGTTTGGCCATACCAATCGCCGCCAGATGCCCTTTGGCGCGGCCCGCTTCGGCACCTTGATCGAGGCGGCAAAACAGGGCCTGACGGGAAAGCAAGGCATCATCCTCGGCACGATGGGCGGCGTCACAATCCGATCCGACGAGCCCGCCCATGTTCTCGTCGTCGGGCCATCACGCTCCGGCAAGGGCACCGGCTTCGTCCTGCCCAACGGCTATCTCTGGCAAGGCTCGGCCGTGTTCTTCGATCCGAAGAGGGAAAACTTCGAGGCGCTGGCCGGCCATCGCGAGCGGATGGGCAACAAGGTCTTCATGTTCTCCCCGGGATCGCGCGACACCCATCGCTACAATCCGCTCGACTTCGTCCGCCGCGACGAGTTGATGGCGACCGACTGCCTCGTCGTCGCCTCCTTCATCATGCCCGAAAAGGCCGACGATACCTGGGCCGGGGCAGGGCGCCTGCTGCTCTCAGCTCTGATCGGCTATGTGCTGAGTTCGCCGCTCACCGCGCAGGCGGAGCACATGCGCTCGGTCGCGCGCATGACCACCACCGGCAAGGATATTTCGTCCGTCCTGCGCGCGATCGTCGAGACCGAAAAATCGCTTCTGCCGAGTTGGGTCGTAGACAGCTTCAACCAGTACATCGCGCTCGAGCCTGAAACCCGAAACTCGGCCGTGTTCAATCTCAATATGGCGATGTCGCTCTGGAACAACGGGCTGATTGCTGCGGCGACCGAGACGTCGGATTTCGACATCCGTGAGCTGCGCCGCACGCCGATGACGATCTTTATCGGCTGCACCATCGCCGAGCTCGCCATCTTCCGGCCGCTGATCCGCATCCTGTTCCAGCAGATCCACGACATGCTGATGGCGCGGCTGCCTGGCTCCGACGAGCCGCATCAGGTGCTGCTCATGCTCGACGAGTTCTACCATGTCGGGCGCATGGACGCGCTGATCTCAAAAATCACGATCAGCGCCGGCTATGGCTTCCGCATGTGCCTGATCCTGCAGGACCTCGCTCAGCTCGACGAGCTCTATGGCAAGAACACCCGGATCACGACCGTGTCGGGCTCGCAGATCAAGCTCTTCATCCAGATCAACGATCTCGAGACGTCGGAGTTTGTTTCCGAAATGCTGGGCGACACGACCCAAGTTTACAAGACGCCCGTCACACGGCCGGGGCAGGGGCTGTTCGCGCCCCGTGCCTGGGCACCGCACTACACCTCCCGGCCGCTGCGCTCGCCCGTTGAGCTGCGCGAAATGTCGGCTCGGACGGCGATCCTGATGGTCAAGAATTCGAGGTCGTTCGAGGTCACGAAGATCCGGCATTATCGAGATCAGCCATATCGGCGGCTTCAGCGTTCAGCCGCAAGCGCGCCGGCATTGCCGACTGTAATGGCCTGGATCGATAAGCCTGACGCCGCAGGACAGTGCGCACCCGCGGTTGGCGCTTCGCGTCGGGAGAATCAGAACCTCTTTGACAACGGGAGCAAAGCGCCATCCCCACCTTCCTATCGGCAGCTCGAAAGCTCCGAACTGGAGCAACGGACTGAGTTTACAGGCATGGCCGAGCGACCATCGCAGATTGCGATGGCAGCTCAGACGCGCTCACGAAAACCATTGTCGTTGGGCAGCCGCAAGCCCGGATTCCCGGCTGAAAGCTTCAAGCTGCGCGATGTTCTGTCGGCAACCGAGGTCGCGCAGAGAACAGGATTTGACGAGATGGCGGCTAACCTGAGCGCCAGCGGCTTAGACGATGCCGAGCTCTCAAACGCGCGTTCGATTTTGGAGCGGCTTGCGCAGAGTTTCGGCGACGATGATGTCGGTTAGCAATTCAGCGCTTGCATCGTAGCGGCTACGCCAAGGTGGCAGGCGAGTCCGATGTTCTCAATTGGTCAAATGCCATCCATATGCGTTAGGTTCGCCTTGCCCACGCATCGTGGGTCGGCTGCCAACGTGGCTTGAAAGTCGACGTGGATTCGACGAACCCGTGAGCTCGCCGAAACCAAGGCCTTCGCCTAAGCCTCCGAATGATGAAGCCGCACCGTCCAGGCGCGGGTGCCCAGGCCCGCGCCGCCGGCGCGAGCAGAGCCTGACGTAGCCGCGCTGCCAAAGGCCAATCGTCGCGGATCAACCATCGACGGTGGAAATCTACACTGGCTTGCTTCACGATCGCGACGCGTGAAGCTTGGCTATGCGGTCCCCTTAGGCCGACCGCAAGTCAGCCGGGCGGCCGAAACAGGTCGCAATGACGCCATCCACTTCGCCCGACATCCTCCGGCGGAAAGCCTCAACCGATTTGAGTATGATCGGACCGTTTGGCTAAGCGCACGCCAACGCCGCCACCGTTCTCAGCAATGAACTCGATCCCTGCAGCCTCAAGGGCACGCCGAAGCGCTTCAATCGTCACTTTATTGGCTCTGATTGGTTCAGCCGCAGGCTCCAATCGCTTTATCGTAGCGATAGAGACGTTCGACAATTTCGCGAGCGACTTTTGGTCCATCTGCAGTAGGGCCCGTGCGGCACGGAGCTGTGCTCCAGTGATATTTACGCTAAAGGTATCATTTGATGCCATAGGGCTTGTTTTTCGTTCTGCGTTCTCGTAGGCTTTCAATGTCACACGCTCCAACTGCCTTCTTTGGAGGTGTGGGCGGTCGAGCAGGGTGGTTGCACACTCATGCTCGACCTAACCAAAACCAAGCTGTCTGGAGCTCGGATCATGGCTGATTCCGACAATACCACGACTTTGCCTTTCGTCACGCGTGGACGGAAGAGTCGGACGACGCCGATAGTTCGCTCTGCGGATTGCGAGCCAATTCACACAACGACGTTGGCTGACCCGGCCTTGGCGTTGTCACTGGCATGGACGGAGGCCCATGCCGCGATGGCGGAGCAATGTCGGAAGCAACAGCGGCTCGAGACCGCACTGTTAGAGCGAAGGAGTTCCTCGGAGAACGTCCACGGAAAACATGCCAGCAGGGCAGGGCGTCGCGATGGCATGAGGCGGGCCTACGCAGAAGCAAAGGCGGCCGAGGCACTGGCAAGTGCGCACGAACAAGAGCTGCTGGAGCGCCTTGCCCGGACGCCCGCGAACTCGCTTGCAGGGATCGCCGCGAAGCTCTCGGTCATCGCGATCGAAGCGGAGGACAATACGGACCTGACGGATTTTCCAGTCTCGCAAGTTCGGTCCGCATTGGAGGATCTCCGGCGTTTGACGGGCCAAACGATCGTCAATTCAGGTCCGGCTCCGGAGGACGACCGCGAAGACCTCGGCGGAACCGACCTTTTCCGTGCGCAACGTCAAGTCATCCAACGGGAGAGGTGAAATGGCCGCACAGGCTGTGAAAACAATGGGGCTATTCGGGATGGCGGCTGCCTTGCTGTTGACCTCGAACGGAAACGGCGCGTTTGCCGAAACGACCAAGGAACGGATACTGCGCGAAGGCAGGATCGTCGTCGGTATCCACAACCGCTCGCCCTGGGGTTTTCGCGACGAGAAGACAGGCGAACCCACTGGATGGCATCCCGATATTCTCAAAGCCGCCTTCGCCGATCTGGGCGTCAAGAACCTGGAGTTCCAGGTGACCGAGTTCGGAGCGCTCATCCCGGGCCTTCTGGCGGGCCGTTTCGACGCTGTGGCGTCGGGTCTCTCGATCACCCCTGAACGCTGCAAGCAGGTCGCCTTCGGCGCGCCGGACCTCCAGGCCCCGGACGCGGCCATTGTCCTCGCAGGCAATCCTAAGAAGATCCACGGCTATGCCGACATCGCCGTGCAAAAAGACATCATCATGGGAGCCGGACGCGGCAGCGTCGTCACCACTAACGCCGCGGCGGCCGGCGTGCCCCAGAGCCGCATGCTGCTGTTCCCGGACATCGAATCCAATCTCGCCGCGCTGCGTGCCGGCCGGATTGACACAGCACTGATGGCGTCGCCGACGGTCATCGGTCTTCTGGCCGGAAAAGGTGCGGACGGCCTCGAACGCGTGGCGCCGTTCGACGTGGGTAAAGCGCATACCAACTTCGCGGCGATCGCCTTCCGAAAGCAGGATGTCGACCTGCGCACCACCTATGACGAGCAACTGGCCAAGCTGAAAGGCACCACCACCTTCGCTGCGATCATGAAGAAATACGGCTTCGGCGATCCGGAAGCCGTGCCGCCGGGCATCGCCACCGCCGACCTCTGCAACCGACAGCCATAGAGGGGGAACCGATGAGCCTGCTCAACATCTGGCTGGGCATTCTCCAGGGGCTCGGCACGACGGCCGCCGTCACCGCCTACGCCCTGGTCTTTGCCGTTCCCTTTGCGCTTGTGTTCGGCGCCGCCCAATATCTCACGCACGGCCCCGCCCGTCTGCTGGTCACAGCCGTCATCGAGTTCTGGCGCAGCTCCGCGGTCATCATCCTGCTGTTCGTTTTCTACTACGCGCTGCCGGTCGTCGGGATCACCTTGTCGGCTCTCACGGTGAGCGCCATGGTTCTTGGTCTCAACGCTGGCGGATATGCCAGTCAGGCAGTGCGGGCGGGTCTACAGGCTATTCCGACCGGCCAGAAGGAGGCAGGTGCGGCGCTTGGTCTGTCACGCCCGGCAATCCTCCTCTTGATCGAGCTGCCACAGGCGTTGGTCGCGATGAGTCCGACCTTCGTCAACACCGTCATCCAGTTGGTGAAGGCGACGGCGCTGGTATCGCTCGTAACGCTGACCGACATGACGTTCCGCGCCAAGGAAATCGCCCAGGTCGAATACAATCCCGTCGCGATCTACACCGCGCTGCTCCTCGCCTTCTTTGTCGTTTGTTACCCGATCGCCCTGGCCGGACGCTGGCTGGAGGCGCGTGTCGCCGCACCCGGGAGCCGCTCCGGTGGGATTTGATCTGGTCTTCGCCTTGTCCAGCGTGCCGACAATTCTCGGCGCGATCGGCACGACCCTTTACGTGGCGCTCTTGAGCTGCATCGGTGCCGCCGCCATCGGCTTTCTCTTCGAGATGGTGCGACGCGTCGGTGGCGTCGCCGGCCTCATGACCGGCTTCGTGATCGACTTTATCCGGTCGACACCCGTGCTGGCCTGGCTCTATTTCCTCTACTTCGCCCTGCCATTCTACGGCATCCGCCTCGGCTCGATGACGGTCGGCGTCATGGGCCTCAGCCTCTATTACAGCGGCTATCTGGCCGAGGTCTTCAAGGCGGGGATCGATGCCATCCCGAAGGGCCAGTCGGAGGCGGCCCGGGCGCTGTCCCTCAGCCGGCGCGACGCCGTCATCTACGTGATCGCGCCGCAGATGTTGCGCAACATCGTGGCCCCGCTCGGCAACTATTTCGTCTCGATCCTCAAGGCGACGCCCTATCTGGCGGTGCTGGCGGTTCCCGAAATGTTGGGGCGCGCCTTCGACATCGCCTCGGAAACCTATCGCTACACCGAGCCGCTGGTCGTGGCCGGCCTCATCTTCCTGCTGCTCGCATTGGTCATTTCCCATGGCGTCAAGCGTCTGGAACGGCGCCTGCTTGCAGTCGGCGCGCGATAACTCACCGAAAGCCAAGTCGAGCATGAGAACGCAATTGGAATCCATCGTCGATATCCAAGGCCTCAACAAATGGTTCGGCGCGCTGCACGTGCTGAACGACGTTGACCTTGCGGTCGAGAGCGGCGCCCGCGTCGTGGTGTGCGGACCGTCGGGTTCGGGCAAATCGACCCTCATCCGCTGCATCAACGGCCTGGGAAGCTATCAGAAAGGCACGCTGCGTCTCGCCGGAACGACACTCGGTCTCAATGCCCGCGAAACGGCCGCGGCGCGCCGCCAGACCGGCATGGTATTCCAGAGCTTCAACCTGTTTCCACATCTGACGGTGCTGTCCAACTGCACGCTGGCGCTGCGGCGCGTCGCCGGCCGGAGCCGCGGCGAGGCGGAAGACATCGCCATGGCTCATCTGGAAAAGGTCCGGATACCAGAGAAGGCCATGTCCTATCCCGGCCAGCTCTCCGGCGGGCAGCAGCAGCGCGTGGCGATTGCCCGCGCACTCTGCCTCAACCCACGCATCATGCTTTTTGACGAACCGACCTCGGCGCTCGATCCGGAGATGATCAAGGAGGTGCTCGACGTCATGGTCGCGTTGGCCCGCGACGGCATGACTATGATCTGCGTCACCCACGAGATGGGCTTCGCCCGGGAAGTCGCCGATCAGGTCGTCTTCATGGATGGGGGATGCATCATCGATCGCGCTCCCGTGCGCGACTTTTTCGGCACGTCGGGCCACCCCCGCTCCCGACTTTTCCTGGAAACGATCCTGAAGCACTGAGAGAACGTCGATGACGGGTTACACGCAGGTCTGGACCCCGCTCGACTTCGAGGCGGATGGGAAGCAATGCGACTGGCTGCGCGTGCCGCATTCGACCGACTTGTCCGGTTATGGCGTGGTGCCGATCCCCATCGTTTGCATCCGGAACGGAGCAGGTCCCACGGCCCTGCTCATGGCTGGCAGCCATGGCGACGAATATGAAGGGCAGGTCGCGCTTGCCGGGCTGGTGCGGGACATCGATCTGGCCGATGTGAGGGGCCGGATCATCATCCTGCCCAGCCTCAACGCGCCTGCCGTCGAGGCCGGCCGGCGCGTCTCCCCGCTGGACGCAGGCAACCTCAACCGGTCCTTTCCAGGTGATCCCGTTGGCGGCCCGACGGCGATGATCGCGCATTACGTCGCCACCGTGCTCCTCGCCATGGCGGACCTTGC
Organism: Allobosea sp. GW822-FHT03F07; assembly: GCF_058801345.1. NCBI lineage: Bacteria > Pseudomonadati > Pseudomonadota > Alphaproteobacteria > Hyphomicrobiales > Alloboseaceae > Allobosea > Allobosea sp. GW822-FHT03F07. The sequence continues at coordinate 55,177 of NZ_JBXAND010000010.1, read as the reverse complement.
CATCGATCTTCACGCCGGCGGACGCTCATGCGACTACGTGCCATGCGCCCTGATCAGAAGCGGGGGAAGCGAGAAGGAGCAACGGGAGCTTGCCGAGCTCGCGGTCTCGTTCGGCGCTCCGATAACCTCCATCAGCGACGGCTCCGGCGGCGGTGGCAGGACCACATTCTCGGCGGTCGGGCAGGGGGCTGGAGTGCCGGTACTTACCGCCGAACTTGGCGGCGGCGCCGCGCTGTCACGGGAGGGGCTGGCGATCGCGGAGCAGGGGCTGCGACGCGTCCTGCAACGCTATGGTCTGTTGTCAGGCGCAATCGCCGATCCTGCCTCGCCAACGCGATTCATGCGCGTTCGGGGCAGGGGGGCCTTTGTCTATGCCATGCGTAAAGGGCTGTTTGAACCGGCAGCGGAACTGGGCGCTGTCGTCCAGGCCGGCCAGCTTGCTGGTGTCATCCATGCCATCGATCAGCCGTGGCAAGTGCCCGAACCGGTCTCGTTCACCGAAAACGGTATGGTCGCCTGTCGGCGTGCACCGATGCTGACCGAGCCGGGTGATTGCCTTTACAAGCTCCTCGTCGACGTCGATCCCGGCTGATCGCTGCAAAGGCGCTCGATCGGAGCGATCATGATCCTCTGGCGACCGATCCGACCTTCGACGATCCGTCCCGTGGGCGTCAATCCGCAGGCCAGGTTCAAGTTGAAGGCGGCGAGATTGGCGACGTTCACGCTCGACATGACATGTGTGATGGTCGGCCGTTCCCGCGCGATCCATTGTGCGGCGAGGCGGATTGCCGCCTTGCCATAGCCGCGCCCCTGGAGGAGCGTGTCGATCCGCAGATTGTTCAGGGTCATACAGCCTTTCTCCGCCCAGGCGGGCAAAGCGGCGTCTTCCCGCGCAACGATGAAGCCCACGACCGTGTCGCCATCGAAAAGCGCAAAAGGCGTCTGGCGTGGCGGCGAGGCTCGCAATTGGTCAAAGATGTCGCCGATTGGCCCGCCGGAATAGGATTCCTTGTCGGGATCAACCGCGATGCCGGCGACGACATCCTCATCGTGGAGACCGAGCACACGCAACGAGACTGCCATCTGACGCACTCCGGACCGTCAAAGCCGTGGTCAGTCTTGCATCCATTCTTCCAGCTCAGCCTGACGGAATCCGGGGATTGACTTAAGGTGCTGCCAATCGGGGACGAAAGCGTATCTGGCTGACCGGATCGTGCAGATGACACCATGGCCGACGGGCAGGAAAAGTCTGGATCCCGGAAATAGTTCACGTAGCACGATAAGCGGACCAAGCCGCAGGACCAGTATGGTCAGCTGCGCGCGACGCATTCGCGAGGGGTCAGCCTGGCATCGTGACGTTGGCGAGTATTGGCTCCCGGATGCCATAGGCGCGGCGGGTGCTTGCGATCGCTTCTGGCGTGACGTCGATTAGCAGCGCGATGATGTCGCCGTCCTCGTGCTGCAGGACATCTCCCAGCTCAGCTATGCTCCACCCAAATGCCCGCAGACGCTTTGGCCAATGTGATTCACATACGACGCTGATTTGCCGAATGCCGAGTTTGAGAGCAACCTCCAGCACGCCGCACAAGACGACGCCGGCAATCGGAGACGACCTGCTGCTGCTGCGTAGGGCGGGGCCGATGAAGAAGCGCGTCCATTCGAAGATGTCTGGCGCCCGCGGCGGCCCGGCCGACGCCAGCCCAGGAAACACATTGCCGAGCAGGTGGGGCTGCAGCGTCGGGACAAGGCGCGACCCGCCGACGATCTTGCCGATGCTGTCGAGCGCCAGCAAGTAGATGGCATGCTCAGTGTCGAACGCATCCATCTCTATATTGACGGGGCGCGCCAACGCACGCCATTGCCGCCGTTTGACATAAATATCGTAGCGGATACGAAAGTATCGTTCCAGCTCAATTCTGTATTTTGCCCTGTTAATACAGGTTACTACATGAATTGCGGTCATTGCTCCTCCTGGCGGTGCAGGAGAGGGTAGGTCGCCGCTACTGGAAACTGTATGCCGGAATTCCGGTATTGCTAGATCTGAATTTCATACCTGCGCAAAGCCTTTACGATGGCGTGGGCGACGTTGATTGCGTCGAGCTTGTCGCGGATGTTGCGCTGGTGACTCTCGACGGTGTTCGTCGTTATCCCGAGAATGCAAGATATATCCTCTGTCGTTTTGCCTTGCGCGCTCCACTGCAGCAGTTCGCGCTCCCTCGGCGTCAAGGGCGATCCCTCGTCGTTATCCGATTTGCTCTCCACGCTTACTTTGCGAAATAAATGGACGCACAGTGTTTCGATCAGAGGCATCGCGCCGGGTGGCACCTCGACGCGGTCGCTCCCTGCCGTCACCAGGGCTGGGCCAGCAAGCGGAACATGGATCGGAACACAAATTCCATCCTTCATACCGAATTCAGCTGCCTCGTCCATGACGAGACGGCCACGCGGTGTCAAACTGTCGATAGGCAATTGATGCCAGAGGAATGGCTCCGCGGTGAGGCGGCTGCGCGCGGCGCAAGGATCGTAATGGAAGTGCCCTTCGGACTCGTAGCGAGCGAACCACTCACTCGTCCATCCGTCATGCAGGATCGCACGATGCCATTCGCTGTCGTGAGGGACAGGCAATCTGGCGATCAGAAAACTGTGCAGGCCGTAACGCCGTAGAAACCCCTTGAATATTTCGACGGCGCGTTCAGATGAGTATGCGACGTCGATTTCGGATATCGTCGCGAAAAGATCCAAAACGGTGGCGTTCTTCATCGATAGACCTCGGCAGGTCTTGCAATGCCAGATTCAACTTAAGCGTGTTCGGGGCCGACCTCAATGCCGTGAACGCCGATTGTCTAATGTAGGAGTCAGGCCGGCTGACTATTTTCGGGCGTCATGGTGCAGATGGAAGAACTGCAGGTCAGTCCGTTGTATGAGGCTTCGACCGCTTGGCTGAACGGCCAGTGCGCCGCTCCGCTGCTCTTGCGGTGATCAGATCCTGCGGTTCAACGTCCAACGCTTTCGCCAGGATTTCCAACGTATCGAGCGTAGCGTTACGCCGTCCGGCTTCCACGCTGCTGATATAAGCCCGCGTGCGCCCCGAAACGAAAGATAGCTGCTCCTGCGAGAGCTCTCTTTCCCTTCGGAGTCGCTGCACGTTCAGACCAAACACAGCGCGAAGTTTCATCCCGCGAAAGCTGCGGCGTTGAGCACTATGGTGCGACACACTATAGTGAACATTCCGCGTTGACAGAGGTGTGGTCGCCTGTTTGAACCGGTTGGCAACTGAACGATCCTGTACAAAGGAATTGCGATGGCCGGCCAACCTGTTAGCAGGCTTCCCGCAGGCGGCTCGGACCCGGCCTCCAAACATCGACCTAAGCTGGAGAGCAAGCATCCGAAGGATCACGCAGCGTCGGGTGCTGCGAGCCTCGTCGGGCTCAGCTGCATCCGCTGCGGCGCTTCCTACCCGGCCAGCATCAAGATAGATTCCAGGGGCTGTCCGGCTTGCCGCGACGCTGCGCCGGTCAATCTCAAGCCGGTTTACGCCTCGCCCGTTGATCCGCTCTCGGTCGCACCAAACGCGCCGCGATCAATGTGGCGCTATGCCCATGCGCTGCCATGCTCGCTGGAGGACGCCGTTTCGCTCGGGGAGGGGCAGACGCCTTTGATTGAAGCCGCCCGGATCGGTCGTGCGTTGGGAGTCCGGAACCTTTTCATCAAGGACGAAGGCCGAAATCCGACATGGTCGCACAAGGACAGGTTCTCGACTGTTGCGGTGTCGGTGGCGCGCGCTCAAGGGGCAAAGGTGGTGGCGACGGCCTCATCCGGCAATGCTGGAGCCTCACTGGCCGCATACGCCGCACGCGCTGGGCTGCAGTGTATTGTCGCTACGTTTGGCGGCTCGGCCAACGCTATGCTGGCGCAGATCAGGAAATACGGTGCAACCGTTCTGCCGCTCGCCAACAAGATGGATCGCTGGACCCTGCTTGGTGAAGCCGCGACACGCTATGGCTGGTTCATCACATCGCCCTATCGCGCGCCCGTCGTTGGCAGCCACCCCCTTGGTATCGAGGGCTACAAGACCATCGCTTACGAGATCGTCGAGCAGTCAGGTGGTATCGCCCCTGACTGGTGTGTTTTGCCCGTCTGCTACGGCGACGCGCTGTTTGGTATCTGGACGGGATTTCAGGAACTGTTTGCGCAAGGCGCGATCTCGCGACTGCCCAGGATGGTTGCGGCCGAGGTGCATGGGTCGCTGGCGCAGGCGCTCGCCACCGGTAGCGACAGGCTCGAAGAACGCAGCCCGGCATTCGAAAGCCTTGCTATTTCGATCGGTGCGCCACGCAGCACCTATCAGGCCCTGAAAGCATTGCGCGAGTCCTCCGGCCGTGCCGTGCCGGTGAACAATGACGGGCTTGTGGAGATGCAGGAGCGCCTCGCCCACGACGAAGGGATTTTCGCCGAACTGGCGTCGGTCACGCCACTTCTTGCGATTGCGCGATTGCGTGAAGAAGGTGTCATAGCCCCCGATGATCACGTGGTAGCAGTTGCCACCGCCAGCGGGTTGAAGGACCTGGATCGATCGGTCGGCCGAACTAAAGATTGCACGATCTTTCGATCGACGGACGATGCCTGGGATTGGCTTGGCGACAATGCCGCCACGCTGATGGGCGGCAAAGGTAGACGGCCCACGGATTAGGGAGAGGGTCCCTCATTCTTGAATTCATCATGGACGATCTGGTCGAGGTTGCGTCTGGCCCACTTGAACCGCATCCAGTCGGCCTCGGACCCAGGCTCGATGATCATGAGCTCGCGGGGCTCGGAAGGCGGCGAGCAAGACCAGCCCGGTAACGAGCCGAGCCACGCGTCATCGAAGACCGTTTCCGCGTATCGGTGACCGTCGTCCGCCATGATGACCGCGACCCGGGCTCCGGGCCGAGTGCTCGCAACCCATCTGCCAACGAGGGCCGCGGCTCCGCTGGTCGGCCCCTGGAAGATGCCATGCTCACGCAGCAGGCGGCGAGCCTCGCGGAACGCCGGGTATGCCCCGACCCAGTGGACCTCATCGATGAGGTCATGCCGGAGATTGCCCGGCACGATGCTGTTGCCCAGACCGCGCAACAACCGCTTGCCGGCAGGTTGTCCAAAGAGAATGCTTCGGTGAGTGTCGACCGCGATGACAAGGAGATGCGGAAAGACCGCGCGTAGGAACGTTCCCGTCCCGCAAAGCGAGCCGCCGCTCCCGACACAGCCAACAAGACAGTCGATCTGGCCGACCGTCCGCACGAGCAGCTCGGCCAGCCTTGCATAGGCGAGCGGGTTCCCGAGATTGTCGTATTGCCGTGGCCAAAAGCAGTCGGGCTCCTCGCGGCGAATTTGCTTGAGCCGCTTCAGGCGCGTCAGTTGATCACCATTGCCGGCGTGGTCCTCCGTGATAATCATCTGCGCGCCTAAACCATCGAGGCGCGCCTTATACTTCGTGTCTACAAGGCTTGAGGCGGAGACCAGTGTAAGCCGATATCCTCGTGCCGCCGCCAGCAGCGCAAGAGCCATGCCGAATGTGCCGGATGTCGTCTCGACGATGCGCATCCCGGCCTCGAGGGCGCCATCGGCGACTGCGCGGTCCAGGATGTAGCGCGCCGGCATGAGCTTCATCAGCGGGAAAGCTGCCGCGATCAGGTTTGGTGATAGCGCGGCCATGCGAGGGAGCTCGAGCGCGCGGAAATAGTCATCGTCCAAGGCTACCATTTCGCGCCGTCGTCGTTGATTTGGTGAAACTCGACGTCGCAGAAGCCGCATCTTTGCACTGATGCCGCGACGCTTTCCGCGCGCTGTCGCAAGTTCTTGCCGGCGTGGTCGAAGAGGATGCCGAGCAGTGAGCCGCTATGCGCCACCTGGACGCCGCACGCGCCAGCCCCTTCCGCGATTTCGATGACTCGTTCGAGATGCTGTTTGGGCAGCCGTCGCTGGCTGAGCAGCGCGCTAGCTGTCGCCGCACGCCCAAGGCAGTTCGGATCCTGATAGCGAACCGCATAGGCGACTAGCGCGCGCAGGACACGGAACTGTTGAATCTCGACACTGTCGTAGCGTGCTGGCGGCATATCCAGCGTATCGATAGGCCGTCCTCCAGTCGACTTGAAGCCGACCAACAGCAGAGGCGGCAATGAGCCGCCGAAATCCTCCAGGACGGTACCCTCTCGCTGCGCAAAGAGGACGGCGTGGCCGTCGAAGGCGATAGCATCGCTAGCGCGTTCGGCGGCGACCGCCAGTTGGCTGACACGAGAGGGTTGTAGCTGAACAGCATGGGCAGCCGCCACAGCGCGGATGGAGGCGACGACGTCCGCAGTGGAGGAGCCGTAACCATGACCAATTGGAATACTGCTCTCGATATTGAGAAAACCTCCTTCAGCAACGTTCAGATGGTTCAGCGTCTCGCGTGCAGCCAAGCCCGCCTTGACCTTGTCGCCTGGACGCACGGTGAGGTCGCGTGTAGCTGCACAGGTGAACGTCGCCTTCGATACCAATGTGGCGAGCGGGAGGGTGACTAGGCCGCGGTGAAGTTGCCCGTTCCGGTGTTCGAAGACTCCTTGCAGCAGCTCTCCATGGTGACCGTTTGCAGCCCCGACGCCGATCCTCGGCAACGGTTTGGCAATCGATGCGGTTTCGGAGACTGCAGCCACGATCCACTCCCTGCGATCAGCATCTGGGGTAGTGGTGACTTCGGCGGTGCCAATCAGCCCTCATCAAATTCCGGCATTGACAAATGCCGGCCCGCGGCCCGGGTCTATTGCTCAGCCCACGAAAGATGCCAAAAGCGTACTGCTGGTATGCGAGCGTGGTTCGGTGCCGCCGGGCTTGACCTTCAGTCGGTACCACGGCGCCTATGACCAACCTCCCGATCTCTACACCTGACCCACTGGAACGCCGTTTAGGCTTCGCCAGAACGTCTACCGAGCCGAGCGCTCGCAGATGCCTTCTTCGCGTTGACGTCCCAAGAGAGGCTTTCAGTAGGTCGCACCAGATTGTCGCCCAGACGCGGGGAACGTTCAAAGGTCCGATATTGACCGTCCCGGACAGCGTCCGTGGAATAGCTGGAGAGGTAAGCTTGAGCGGCCCGTGCCCATACACAGGAATGGGCCGGCTACAGCGCAGTTAAAGGGCGCCGGCCCATCGCTGTGCACAGCCACTCGCCGACTACTACCATTGTTGTTAGCGATCAGATGAGGAACATGAAATGCAACGATCAAACCGCAGTTAAGTCGATGAATGAAACGGCTGTCCGGTGCCGAAAGCACAGCTACCGAAGCGCCGTCATGTTCCATAATCTAAATTATGCGAGTCACATGTCCCAGAGCACTGATATCGGCGCACCCTGGATTTTTTCACTATGCGGCGTGACCCGATCGTGGTCGTGGAGAACCAGACCACGAATGAACTTGTCGCCAGCTGCATTCTGCAATTTCATAAGGCCGGAAAAGTCTTTCGATCGCAGGGTTGCGGATGCCTTGACCTCGATCCCGACGATCCGACCCCTGCTGTCTTCAAGAACCAGATCCACTTCGTCGAAATCCTTGGTCCGGAAATGCGAGAGGTGAATGGATCGATCGCTCCAGGACAAAAGCTTCAAAATCTCAGACGTCACGAAGGTTTCGAGCAAAGGACCGAATGCTGTTCGATCAAGCTGGAACGCCTCGGCGTTGGCATCTCTCAGCGCGCTCAACAGTCCGCTGTCGATAAAATGCATTTTGGGCGTCTTGATCAAGCGCGACAACCGATTCGAATACCAGGGCCGAATTGTCTGCAGAAGAAACAAGTGCTCAAGAATGGTGATGTACTTTCGAATTGTTGGCCGCGACAATTCCAGCGGCGTCGACAGTGCATTGAGATTGACGAGTTGACCCGAGTGCTCGGCTAGCATTGCGACCAGTATCGGCAGTTTTCCCAGTTGCTCGATGTCTGCTGTATCCCGAACACCGCGATCGAGCACCAGCTTCAGATAGTCGCGAAACCAGATCCTCTGCCGCGCGGCTGACCGTCGAAGCGGCTCGGGATAGCCGCCGGCCAGGACACGATCGACGAGCGCCTTGCCGTAAGCCGGTGCTTGTCCTGCAATTGGCCGGTCGCCCTCGAACATGCGATCCACGAAACTGCCAGAATTGCCGGTCAACTCGGCCTGGGACAACGGCAAGAGCTGGATGATCTCGATACGACCGGCAAGCGAGTCGCCGATGCTCGGCAACGCCATGACGTTCGCGGACCCGGTCAGAAGATAGCGGCCGGGCGACGTGTCGCGATCGACCGTCTCCTTGATCGCAAGCATCAGCGCCGGCGCACGCTGCACTTCGTCGATGATGGCAGAAGGCAACGAACGAATAAAACCCACGGGATCGGTGCGGGCAGCATTCAGGGTTTGTGCATCATCCAACGTCACAAAGGGCCGGGTCTCGGTCGCAAACCTGCGGACAAGGGTTGTCTTCCCTGCCTGCCTTGGCCCGACGACGAGAACGACACGCGTGTCCGCGATCGCCACGGTAACCCGCGCCTCGGCGCGCCGTGTGATATGATCATGCGATAAGGGGTCAATGGTCATGCGACCAATCGTAATCTAGGCGCCGACCAATTGAAAGCCGTTGAGCATCTGATTGGAGACAGACCGTCTGCGATCGCTATCGCCCCCACGTGCCCATGTGGCTCGTGGCTACGAAAGGCATCAACTCATGCAGTGGCGATGACGCGAATCCGCTCTCTTCGCATTCATGTTACCTAATTCGCTGCCCTCTGACGGATTCTGACGCTGCACGATCCGCATCAACGTCACGCAATAGCTTTTCCTGCTCGGCCTTCAACTTCGCCAGAGCGTCTGTCTGGATGAGCGCATTCGGCAGAGGCTGGCCAGGCGATTCCGTGAGAACCCGAGCCGCTTCAACGGCTGCGGCGGCCTCACGCGCCTCCCGTGCGGCAGCTTGCTGCGTGCCGACAACGATCGCGCGCTCTGAAACGAGATCGCGCTGCGATTGCGGATCGAGCCCGGCCCTGCCCTCCTGCCGGCGTTCGACCTCGATCGCGCGATCCGATAGCCGCTGCGCGTCCGCAGCCTCACGCTCCTCCTTCAGCCTGACCGCCTCGGCGCGCTCGATCAGCCGGTCTGCCGAGGCGCCGGCCAGTCGCTCGATATCTCCGCGCGACAGCTCCTGAACCCCTCGTTCCTGCATCCGCTGAAAATCCACCCGCATCGCCAGGGTTTCGAGATAGCGCGCCGAGGTCTCGCGGAACTGGTCCTTTGTCGCGCCATCGAGAAGATCGGTCGTGCGCGAGACCGCGTCGTTCATCGCACGAAGATCCTTCGCCATCTGCTCTGATGTAATCGCCACAGGCTTGTCCTCCTTGCTCAACCAATGCTGCATGCGCTTCTCAAGGGTGTGGATGATGCCACCCAGCGTTTGCGCCATCGTCAACCGCTGGACCATCTCCGACGCGACAGCGCTCCGTGACGCCTCTTGCGCAACCGCCGACCAGGCCTTCAAGCCATCGCTGACAGCCTGGCGGTCCGCGTTGCTCAGCGGCAGCTTGATCGGATTCTCGCGAGCCGTCGCAATGCGCTGCCGCGCTTTCTCGATAAGTCCGTGATTGCTGGGATCCCCCGCATAGGCGCGATCAAGGGCCTCTTGCACTGGGCGCGGGCGGTCGGCCACATCGACGATCGCCTTATCCTTGGCACCATAGCTCTGGGACGAAGCCCGCTCTATCGCCGACGTCGCCACGATCTTGAGACCCTGGGCGCGCGCATGCTCGGCATAGACCTCACGCCAGGTCCGAAAGTCATCTCTGTTCGGATGGATCTTCTGGCCGTTCTCGTTCTTCACAGTGATGACGGCGTGGGCGTGAATATGCCCCTGCGCCTCCTTGTCGGTATGGATGCCGAACATGAACTTGTGGTCGGCGAAGCGGTCATGCAGGAACTCCCGCACCGCATTGGTCAACGCCGCGACGTCGGTCCCGGCCTTGGCCGAGATCATCAGATGCATCGTGTCACGTGGCGACTGCGACCGTAGCGACGGTCCCCAATCCCGCGCGGTCTCGCGTGCACCTGACGCGTCGGGGACTGACTGACCACGGTCGTCGGTCAGTGCACCATGTTTCGCGATGTGCTGCCTGAGCTGGTAGGCGACCCCGTCGCGCCCATGCCGTGTGGCACCGGGCTCTACGCTCATGGCGTGCTGCGGATGGCCGATAGCCGCTTCGATCCGCGCCTTGATGGCCGCTTCCGATCTGGCGTCCAGACGTTTCTGGCTAAAGCCATCCTGTTCAGGGCCGATTTGCTCGTCGCGCACCCTGAAGCGCTCTTTTGCAGCGCCTGCCATCACGACCACCAGCCGCGCGTCCAATTCTCCGTCGGATGTCGGCTCGAGCCGAAAAGCGTGCCGGTGGCCCGCAAAACCTGAGGCGATCGCGCGTTCGTAGGTTTCTCGGCCGGCCGGCGTATCGCGCACGCCATGCAGCCTCAGCCTGATCGCGACGACATCCTGGCTCTCCTTCCGGGTCTCGAAAGCCTTGGACCACTCCTTGATCTCATCGGCGACCGCTTCGCGATCGGCCAGGATGCGCCCGTCATGGGTTTCGAGCGCGACCTCCTCGCGCTGTACGTATTGCCCGGTCGCGGTCGCTCGTGCTGCTCCATGGGCATAGGAGATCACCTTCACCACGGCCGGCTGATAGCCAGCCGCCAGGCGACGGGCCCGGCTGAGAGCGCCGCCCTCGATCCGGGCGGGACGCGCCTGTCGCGCCGGCAATGCGCCACTGCCGCCCTTCGGCCTGACACTGTCAAGGCGGCGCTCACGTTCGGCATCGCGCCCTCCAGTGATGGTGACGCCATGCAAGATGGGGCGTGTGCCCAACGTCGCTAACGCCTGGGGCAGGACGAGATCCTCGCCGCGCTCGCCTGCCTGCCTCGGCATCAGGGCTGGCTGTTGCCGCTGTGCCTGCCGATGGGCAACGGTCTCGCGAGCGCCACGAAACGTTTCCGTCCAGCGCTGGATCACGGCGGCCCGGCTCATGCGATGGCGCCTTCGGTCGCGACCGCGTCGACCGCGGACAGCCGCGCAAGCTCTCTGAGCCGTGCGCCGTGCGTCACCGTCATGGCGGTCAACTCTTCGTCGATGGCGGCAATCGTGCCGTAGAGCTCGTTCCAGACCTGCTCCGCCACGGCGAGGTCGGTCCCCCTGCCCTGACGCATCGTCCTCAGCATCTGCGCCAGGGTGCGGCCAATCTGCCTGACCTCGGCCGCCAGCGCGACGACCGCCTCCATGTTCTGGACCGATAGCGCCGGCCCGGCCTGAACGGATGCTCGGATCAGGCGGCGCACGACCTCCGCCTTTGGCAAACCGAACAGCTCCACCGCCTCCTGCAGGCGCCGCTCATCCGCCTCGGACAGCTCGGTCCGGAGCCTGGGCTTGCGTCTCGGCGTGGCAGCAGAACGGGCCATCTCCGTCCCTTCCCGGTCGACGGCGCGTTAGCGCCCCGGCTGCGTCTCGCAGTCGCCTCTGGCTTGGCCCACAAACCGGTATCTTGTCAATCAATAGTCGGAATACTGACTTAACTTTTACGCTGCTCCTCCCCGAGCAAACTCCCGGAGCGCCATGCCCTCGGCACCAAAGCGGCGGCGCCGTAGTTGCATCGGATAAGCCCACGTTTGCCTCGATCATAGGGCAACCGCCGACGATCACGCATGCGGTGGTGACGAGATAACGTATTGCGTCGATCGCGCATTCACCGCGCTCCGCACTGCTACGTTCCGTCAGAGCGTTCCTTCTGCATCGCATGCGTCCACGAGCTCACGGTGCACGGACTGCGGCGTCAACGATGTCTCGCACTCAATTGGGCCCATAGGTATGGATTGCCCGAAAGCGACGCTTCGTCACAAGCGCAATGCTGCGCTACCGCATCGCCGCACAGAACCACAGCGGCCGTCCGTCCTTTCGCGGCTACGGCATTCCATGGCCCGATGATTGCGACAGTCCCGCGCCGCTCCGATCCATGACCGCCAGAGGTCGCGAGCGATGCAGCAACGCAGTCGGCGTCACAGTGCTTCGTGACCGACGCGATGGCGGACCATCGCAGTCGCGCCTTGACAGAACTAGTCAATATACTGACTAATGACTGAAGCAGCGTTTCAATCCGTTAGTAACGCATATCGTCGGCAAGTGGTCGAGGGCACGAACATGGCCAGCATTTTCGCGGTGGCGACCCCGAAAGGCGGCAGCGGCAAGACGACGATGTCGATCCTGCTCGCTGGCGAGTTGGCGCAGCAGGGTTATGCGATCGGACTGGTCGATGCTGACCCGCAGGGCTCCGCTTATCAATGGCATGCGTCATCGCGGGCGCGCGGACACGACCCAGCTGGCATCGACATCGTCCATGCAACGACCGAATCAGCCGTGCTGAAGCGCCTGACCGAATTCGACGAGCGCGACGCGGTCATCATCGACACACCGGGTTTCGCCGATACGCGGATCACGGAGGCAGCGTTTCGGGCCGACCTCGTGATCCTGCCGTGCAAGGTCTCGATGTTCGACGCCTCGCAGATCGTTCGCACGGTCGGCTTCATGAAGAAGCGCGCGGCCGAGATCGGGGTCGCGGACCCGCCCTATAGGGTGGTGATCAACGAATATGACAGCCTCGACCGCAACACCGCGCCGATCCGGGAGGTGCTGGGGTATTTCGACAGCGAGGGCGTCAAACTCTGCCAGAATGCGCTCTATCGCCGGATCACCTACCGCACCATGACGAACGGCCATGGCACGCTCTACCAGATGAACGACAAGGACGAAGCCGTGCGCAAGGCACGTTACAACGCTGACCAGGTCGTGCGCGAATTGCTCGCCGCCAGCCAGGAGGGGGATGCGTGAGCGAGACGAAACCGCGTCTCGCCTTGCCGCGCAAGGCGACGGTCGAGACCATACCGGCGCCTCAACCGATGGTCGTGACACCTGACTATGGCACGGAACCGTTGCGGCCGGCAGACGCTTCGCCCGTGATTGTCGAGCGACCGGTGGATCGCGTCGCGACGCCTCCCCTATCTACAATGCCAACTCGTCAGCGCGACCCGTTTGAGGGCTTTGGCGATCGGTTAGCTTCACGTCCGCTGGCCTTGCGGTTGCCTCGCCCCATCGATCTCGCGATCCGACAGATCGCGGCGGAACGCCAGGTCCAGCCTCTGCGGCTGGTCGACCAGGCCATTCGAGATTTTCTTGAAAAACTCGGTCGCCTGCCCGATCGCCCCGATGCATGATCGTCGTATTGCAGTCGCCAATGGAAACAGTGCGATGGCGGTGCGATGAAACAAATTGCGATCGAGGGCGAGGTGATCGCGGCCGATACCGCAGATTTCCAGGCGAGGCTGGGGGATGCTCAGACGCGGCAGGTCAGGCCCTTGTGCTTGTGCCGCAATCCAGGGCTGCCACTCTATATCGCCCGGGCTGGAGGCCGCCTGATCCTGAAGCGCATGCCTGGCACCGGCGCGCGACATGACCCGGCTTGCGCCTCCTATGAACCGCCCTATGAGCTATCAGGCTTGGGCTCAGTCGCGGGCTCGGCAATCAGCGAAGACTTCGAGACCGGCACCACCCTGCTGAAGCTCGATTTCAGCCTGACGAAATCGGCCGGCCGTGCGCCGCCCGCTCCGAACGCGACGCCCGACCAGGGCGAGGTCCGCAGTGATGCGAAAAAGCTGACGCTGCGCGCCCTCCTGCACTATCTTTGGGATCAGGCCGAGTTCAATCGCTGGCGGCCAGGCATGGCCGGCAAGCGCAACTGGGCCGTCATCCGAAAGTTCCTGCTCGAGGCCGCCGAGGGCAAGACCAGCAAGGGCAAGGCGCTACCGGACATCCTCTACATTCCCGAGATGTTTCAATCCGAGCGCGAAGCGGAGATCGCCCAGCGCCGGTCCGCCTTCATGTCGCGAGCCGTAGGAGCAGCCGGCAAAGGCCGCCCGCTGCTCCTCGTCGTCGGTGAGGTGAAGGAGATCGCTCCTGCCCGTTCTGGCCATCGTCTGGTGATCAAGCATGCGCCAAAATTCCCGTTCCTGTTGAACGAGGATACCCACCGCCGCTTGGGCGTCGTGTTCGCCAGCGAGCTTTCGCTGTGGAATGCGAACCCGGACACGCATCTCGTGGCGATCGCGACCTTCGGTCTCGACATCGCCGGCGTCGCGACGGTCGAGGCCGTCGCGTTGATGATCGTCACCGAGAACTGGATCCCATTCGAGAGCATCAATGAGGCGAACCTGCTGGATACCCTGACCCGGCGCAAAATCAGCTTCCTGAAGGGGTTGCGCTATAATCTCCCGGCGAGCCAGCCGCTGGCGAGCGTCGTGCTGCACGAGGACGCGGCTACGCCCTTGGCCATGTTCATCGTGCCGAACGAGGCCGATGCCGCCTATCGCATGGCGCTCGATGCTCTGATCGAGACCAGCGCGTTTCCGGCCTGGATCTGGTCGCCAGGCGAAGGCCCAATGCCCACACTACCGGCATAGGCTTCAGGGCCAAAGGGAGCCTATCGCGCAAGGGATCGTTCCCTCCGGCCGAACCGCCTCAGAGCGGTTCGGTGAGCGCCGGCATGGTGCGAGGAGAGCCCGGTCTGGCCATCGGCCGGATGCGCCAGGATGACCTTCGAACGGCCCGCTCAGCCCCGCGACACAACCCGCGATCGTGGTTCCAGACGGAACTATTCTAATGCGATGTATTGATGACCGGAGGTCAGTATATTAGTTTGATGACGCTGTGCGGGGGCTGCACGGAAAATTTTGTCCTGCCCCGAAGGTCAGGTCATCACCATGGTCAATGTGCGCCGTCCCCGCGAGGGCGAGCAATCCATCCTGAACGAGATGCTGGCGATGCGCCTGCAGGAGCTGGAAGCGCAGAGCAACGACTCGCCTAGCTTCATCAGCAAACTCGGCATCGGCAAAGGCACATATTACGATGTCTCCCGGGCCAAGGGGAATCCGACCCTTCGGACGATCGAGCGGATCGCAGCACGCCTGAACATGAGCGTCTTCGAGTTGCTGGGATTCAGCGAGGATGACGCCCGCCGGGCGCTGAAACGCAATGGCGTCGACTATGACGAGTTGACCTCGGCGCTGGCGGATAAGAGCAAGGCCGATGAGCGGATCGCGGCTCAGGCACGCCTGCGAAAATAACCGACGCCCACCAGGGCACGACAGGCGACACACGAAAAGCCGGCCCGACGCGCGAGGCGTCAGACCGGCTATTCCGGATCGTGATGCTCAGAAGGGCAGTGCGGCCAGCTCGGCAGCGTGGACCACAGCCCAACTCTCGACCTCTGCGAAATACGCCGCCTCAGCCTCGCCACGATCCTGCTCGGTCAGGAATTCCAGCTCACGCTGCGCATCGCGGCGCTCCCGCGGCGTCAGGCAGGCATTGGCCAGCTCGGCCTTGAGTTCGACAATCTGCTGATCGACCGGCATGGTCATGAGAACCTCCTTCGTCTCGAATGGACGAAGGCGCGCCACGCGTCGGTGGAGACCGGGTCAAGGATCGGCGCCAGCCGACCGCCGCAGGCGGCGCGTGGGGGAGCCGAAATGCGTCAGCATTTTGGGGGCACCACGCGTCCTTGAGGCGGGCTCCGCCGGCCGTATCATGGGCCGACCAGAGAGCCCCTCCAGCTCGCGCGGGAAACACCAACGAGAGGCCGTCGTGTCACCTGGGTCGTCGGCGGCGACACCATAATACAGGGAGGGTCAGCCCGCCGATGGGATGGGGCGCGCCGGAGCTGGTGCGACCGATCCATTATCGCGATGAATCGGTCATCACCGACCGATTCAAGGAAGTCGTTGGACGCCGTTTCCGGTGGAAGCGAGCCTTGCCTCCATGCACAGCAAGGACCAAGGACCGCTCCATCTTCGCCGCATCGACCCGACGCGGAACATGCGGCGCTTCTACGTGCTCTCGATCCAGCCCACCCTGTTCGGCGGCGCATCGGTCATACGCAACTGGGGCCGGATCGGCACGGGCGGCCAATCGATGATGGAGACCTTCGATCAGTTGGGCGAGGCTGACAACGCGCTGAGCCATCTCGAGCGGAGCAAGAGGCGCAAGGGTTATCTCGATAGCCGTTCCGGCTGAACAACGCCCGCATCCGGAGCCTGTTCGTCGAGCGCTGGCCCGGTTCGCGTCGATTTACAGTGGATTGACGACCAGAAGGCCGTTTCCTGTCTTTCCTGCCGCCGCGCTTCTGTTGTCATGGCGCTTGCAACGGAACGATAGGAGACCATTCCTCATGGCTACAGCGAACGAGATCGCCGACAAGATCGCCGGCGAGCAGGGTCTGACCAAAGCGCAGGCGAAGACCATCGTCGACAGTGTGTTCAAGCTGATCACTGAGGCCGCCGCCAGCGGCGGCGAGACGAATATCGCCGGCTTCGGCAAATTCAAGGTGAAGGACAAGCCGGAGCGCGAGGCCCGCAACCCCGCCACAGGCGCCACGATCAAGGTCGCGGCTTCGAAAAAGCTGACCTTCGTGCCGGCCAAGGCGGTCAAGGACGCGCTCAACGGCTGACACAGGGCGAAGGCCCCGCCTCGCGGCGGGGCCCTCTCGTCTAAGGCGTCAATCCCGCTTCGGCCGGGACCAGATCAGCTGCAGGCCTTCCTCGCCTTCGACCTCGACCAGGGTGGCGTAGATCGCCTCGCGGAAGGACGGATCGTCGAGCTTGACCGAGAGGTAGTCGCGGCCAGTCTCCTCGGCGACCCGCTGCCAGGCGGCACCGAGCTCGACATTGCCAGCGTAGACGCGGAAGTGCGGGCCGTTGTCGGAGGGCTTCTCGATGCGGACCAGCCGGGCCTTGACGTTGAGGTTGAGGGTGCGGATCGAGCCGGTGAAGCCGTTGCCGTTGGTGGTGAAGCTGCCGATGTTGGCCATTGTCTCATTCCCTTGTTTCCGGCCGCGCCCATCGCGACCCGATGGCGGTCGAGAGGCCGGGGGCGATCGACCCGCACCCCTTTCGGGGCTGGAACGAAGTGGAAGGCGGCCGGAGACGGCTTTTTTGCTTCGCGATGCAAAGCCGGCCGGGGTCCCCTTCGGGGTGGCCGGTGGCGGAAAAAAGCCGGCTCGGGCCGTTGCGGGGACAAGATCGAGAGCGCGCAGCGCGCGCCCCTCGGCCAGACCTGCCACATCGGGCTTGCGCTTGGGGGTGGCCTTTGCAAACCGCCGGGGAATGACGCCAGGTGCCTGCGATCGGCCTCGACCCACGCAGACCATCTTCTCCGTGAGACCGATACCGATCTCCGGCATCGAGGCCTTGCGCACCGCGAACGGCTCGGACGCCGGCACCCTCCAGAATCTGCTCCGGCCTGATGTCGAACGCGGCTTCGCCAGGCGGTCGACGCAGATCCCGGCGCCGTCACGAGGGCGCACCGCACGATCCGGCCTCTGCCGCCGGCCACTGCCACCAAGCTCAAGCAGGACGACGCGGCCACATCAACCGGTCCCCGCCCGGCAGGGCCACACCGGCGAGAGGGCAACGCCGCGGAGCGGGGCCGCGCCCCGAAGCGCGCGGCCATCCTCCCGGATGCGTTCCGCCGGCGATGCCGTCGCCGACAAAAAAGGAGGGGGCTCACGCCCCCTCGCTCTCGCAGCGCCGGCGCACTGCCTCCGCAAGCAGCTCGTCGACGCGTCGAAGCGCCTCGGCGCGCTCCTTGCGGGAGAGGATGCAGTGCGCCAACTCGGCGCGCAGCTCAGCGATTTCCGCGTAGATGTCGAGAACCTGTGTCATGTGAACCTCCTTCATCTCGATGACGGAGGCAGGGGACCGGACGTTGGAGGGCCGGGTCAGGGATCGCGCAGCGACCGGCGGCGCCGGCGTGTGGAGGAGCCGATTTTGTCGTCGCGCAGCAGCGGCAAAATTGGGGGCACCGCGCGTCCTTGACGCGGCCCGACTGCCGGTATGCTGGCCAGTCATTGAGAGAAAGACGGCCCTGGCTCAACGCTGCGGCCGGGCTCCCCTTGCCGCGTCCGCGAGGGAGGAAGGGAGGGCGCTCGCCTCTCCCTTCCGAATGCGATGTGTGCGGAATCAGGCGGCTTGTCGCGCCGCTTCAGATTCCGACTGCAGGCCATGCAGATAAGCGACGGCGCGCTGCGCATGAGCGGCCGCCTGGAAGATTGCCCGCTTGTCGTCGGAGAGGACCTTGAGCCAGCTTGCGACATAGGCGGCGTGATCGGGCCGCGGCTCCAGTTCCGGCACGATGCCGAGATCGGCGCAGAGCAGCGCCGAACCGATCTCGGCGACCAGCTCTTCCCGCGCGCGTTCAGTGCGATCCCTTCCGTAGCGGGTGAGATCGCGGCCGACGCGGCGGGAGTCCGCCGTCCAATGCACGGTCTCGTGGCTGAGCACCGCGACGTAGCCAGCAGCGTCACGGAAGGTCTCGAATGGCGGCATTTGGATATGGTCGGTCGACGGCGAATAGAATGCCTGCGCGCCGCCATGCCGGATCACCGCGCCGGTATTGGCGAAGAAGCGGTCGGCGTGCTCGATGCGCTCGACCGGATCGGGGATCGACGCCGGCCGGTGATAATAGTGCTCCGGCAAGCCGTCGATCTGCTCGACGTTGAAGACGCCATAGGCCTTCAGGAAGGGAATGTTCTTTTCGACCTCGTCGCCGTGTCCGTCGGTTTCGGTTCGGGTGAACCGGCTCGCATAGATAACGGTCGCGCTGGATTCGCCCTTGCGGACCTGCGCGCCAACCTCGATCGCCTGCCGAAAAGTCATCCAGATCGGGGCGGAATAGCCCCGAGCCATGCTCTCCGACCAGAGCAGCAGCACGTTCATTCCGGTGTAGGGCTCGCCATTGTGGCGCAGGGGCCGGGTGATCCGCCCGCTCGCATGGCCCGCGCTCCAGGGCCGCACCCAGGGGCGAACGCCCTTATCCAGCTCGGCGACGATGCGCTCGGTGATGCGTGCATAGATGTCCGCGCGCGGTCCTTCTTCCTTCTTGCCCATAGTCCTGAACCTCCGTTTCGGAGGCCGCGCCCATCGCGGCCGTCACGGAGGTCCGTCGCCGGGACATTCAGGGGGGATGCGCACCCACCGGGGTCCCCGTTGCGCTTGCGCAACGGGGTGGTTCTTAGGGCCGGAACGGCAGTGGAGGACGGCAAAGCCGTTGCGCAACCCGCCGGCCCCGGCAGGACCGACAGCCGGGACGGGCCGCGTGGGCGCCATCTCCGACTCCCATCTCCCCTCATCGGGCCTCGGCTTTCAGGCCGCGAGACGTGCAGAAAGGCCGGCGCCCGCGCGGGACCGGCCAGTGCCTTATGCAATGTCGGATGGGCGAGGCCGGAGCCTCGCCCGAGGCTGCTCACCCGAGAGCCGCCATCTGGAGGTCGGCCGCCTTGCGGTCGACGCTTCGCCCGGAGTTCTCGACCGGTCGCTCGAAGGGCCTCCAGCGCTCGCCGACGACCTGCTGATAGGCTGCGACGGCGCCCTCGGCCGCCATGAGGAGCGCGTGGGACTGGAGCGCCATGTCGGCGGCGAACTCACGCTTGCGCTGGGCAGCGCCATCGAAGCCGACCGGGCCGTCGATATCCTCGTCGCGGGCATCACAGGCGGTCTTGGCCGTAGCGTCGCGGGCCTCCGAGACCGCGCGGCTGTAGAACTGGCCGGCGCCGTGCGCGGAGCCGACATAGGCACCGACGATCCGCTGGAGATGGATCTGCATCGCCCGCTCGCCGAGCCCTTCGCTGAGCGCATCGGCGGTCTCGACGATCAGCTTCTCGTGGCGTTCGCGGATGCCGTCGCTGTCGAGGATGGTGAGGCCGAAGCTCTCGGAGATGAGTGTGGCCTGACCGGCATCCGGGCAGCAGAGCCGGATCATTTCGAGGGTGGTGCCCTTGCGGAGCGGGACGACGCGCGCGGTCTGGCGGGGAGCGGCAGCGGTCTTGGCCATGTGAGGATCCTTTCCTGCGGTTTCTGCCGAGGATCCGGACCGGCCCCTGCCGGCCCTTCCTCGGACGCGGTCGGGACAAACCCGGCGACAGGCGGACGCTTCAGGGTCCGGGGCCGCCAGAGCGAGCGGGGCCGGCCTGCGGACAAGCAGGGCTCGTGAGCCCTCGCGCGGGACGCGGCCCGCCCTGCCGAGATCGGCGGTTCCGGCCGCACCGCGGCGCGCAGCGGCCTTGAGGCGGCCGGCAGCCGGTTTACGACCGCAGCCAGACCCGAGGGGGGCCGGCAGGGCCAGCTCGCCGAGCCCGAGAAGCAGCCGAGGAAAGGGCCACATGAGACCGGTCGCCGCTCATCCCCGAATCGCCGCGTTCCCCGGCTTGGCCCCCGCGATGAGATCCGCCTGCGCCAGCGGCATGTCGCGCAATCTCCGGTGCCAGGCCGCCAGCGACGACGGCATCTCGACCGCCGCAGTGCGATCGTCAGCCAATCATCGACAGGAAGCAGGAAGCCGATGCACGCGCCAACCATTGCGACGGAGGCTCGCCACCTGAAACCAGCGACGGTCAGACGGTCTCCTGCGAGCGCGCCCAGACGTCGGGCCGCCACTGCCGGATGACGTCCTCGATCTCGGCCCGGTAGCTGCCCGGATATTCGGCATCCACTCGACCGGCGATCCAGGAAAAGACCCGCGCCATGTCCTGTCCTATGGCCATGTCGACCGCAAAGACGTGGGCGATGTCGAAACCGCCGAGCTCAGTCGCGTTCCACCAGGCGAGAATGAAATCGGCAACGCGGCGCGACTGCCCGGTGTCGCTGCGGGCGATCTCCAGCAGCCGCTCGAACGCGGCGCGCGTCGTCTCGTCCATGGCCGGACTCCTGTGATGGGGGAGGCTAGCTCAACTCCGCTCCCGTTGCACCTCGTTGCCGGCCGTGATGGCGTCGGCACTTCCGATCGCGGCGAGTGCACGCGGCAGCCATCTCTCGAAGTCGTGGCGCGACAGCCCCATCGGCTGCGCAGGCTCTTTCAGCAGAGCCAGCAGGGTGTCGAACAGATCGGCCTTGCGCTGCACCGTCTCGCCGAAGCGTTCCGGCACCGGGATCGTCGGCCCGGCATTGGCCTCGCCGCCTTCCCAGATGCCAGTGACATAGGTCTCGCTGGGGGTATCGACATCCTCCCGACCGTCTCCCCAGCCTTCGTCCTCGATGCCGAGGCTGCATGCCGCCTCGGCGGAGGGGGCGTCATAGACGCGCTGGCGGTAAACGGGCAGATGATAGGTGGTCTCGACCGTGAACAACGGCATGGTGATCTCCTTCACTGGTGGCTTCCAATCGCGTCGCCTTGTCGCGACCACGTTTTGGTGCGGAGAGACCGGTCAGGCTATCGCCCGCTCAGGCCGCCTCTTGGGCCGCAGCGCCGGGATCGGGCGGCTTGCCGCGGCGATAGCCGGACCGTTTGTGAGCGAGTTGCGGAATCAGCGCCGTCATCCGGCGGATGATCTGGCGGTCGATCAGGTCGAGCTGACGCTGTGTCTGGCGCCGCGCCTCCTCCATCCGGCGGAGTTGGGAGCCCCGTTCGAGAAGAGACGTCATGATGCCGTCCTCCGCTGCCAGCCGGCGAAGCTCGACGGGCCGGCATAGACCCGGTGGCGAACGTCATCGATGATGAAGCCGAAGCGGCCGACCCGGTACTCGGCCGACGGCACGAGGAAGCGCCGCTCCTCGGTCCCGGCCCCTCGCCTGCCGCCGGGCGTGGCTACGACCTCGACAAACCCTGGCTCATGATCGGAGGTGATCGCCGAGATGACGATCCAGTCGCCGGCATGCTCCAGCTCGAAGGCACGGCGATCCTTCTCGAAGGATTCGCCGGGCTGGAGCACCATGCCGAAGATCGCCTCCCAGGCATCGGGCCAACTATCCTTGATCGTCCGCTCGGCGCAGCGGCGCTCGAAGCCGGTAAACAAATGCGGGAATGTGATCGCGACGATCGCCCAGGCCGCATCTTCCTCGTACCAGCCACCCTTGGCGCGGAGCATGGGATGGACCATGCAGTTGCGCTCGCTGGACAAATGAAATCCACCATGGCCCGCCGTCGAATGGGAGACCACGCCCTCGGCATAGAGCGTGGCGCCCTGCGAAGGACCCCAGGGTGTGTTTGCGGCCGAGCGGATCTCCCGGCGACCGAGCGCGCGCGTCTCGCGCTGATGCTCCGCATTCTCGACGACCCTTGCCTGGAAGGCCGCCTCGTCGACAAGCTCGCCGGAATGGCCGAAGAAGTCTGAGCGGGTCCATTTTCCGATCGGCCGGCCGATGCGCCAGCCGGTCGCGAGATAGTGCCGGCCGTCGTGGGCCGGGAGCATGGCGAAGGCGTTGTCGCCGACACGGGCGACAGCGAATCCCTCGATGCTGCGTCCGAAGGCAATCTCCGGGAAATCGGACGGGAGCGCGGCGATCGGGGACGTGCTCATGCCGCCGCCCTCCCAGCTGGAGCCTCGTCCGCCGTGACTTCCTCGAGCACCGCATCGGGATAGCGGTGAGACGTCAGCCACGCCGCCGCGGCGGTCCGATCCATGGCGACATGCACGAGCTCGCTACGGTCGCCTGCGCGGCTGAGGATACGGATCGCACCGACGGGAGGGCGCTCGACGACGACAAAGCTAAGATCGCTATCGACCGAGAATGTGCGGTGGACACGCAGGACCACAGTGCCGGCCGCACCATAGTCGCCGATATGGAGCGTGAAGGCGGCGGGGATGGTGACATTGCCCGTCTGGCGCCGCGGCTCCTTGCGGATCAGTCGCCCGCCGCTGTTGCGGTTCTCCCAGGCGGCGAGCTTGTTGCGATGGCGCTGCGGCGGCTGCGCCGTGCCGTCGGAGAAGCGGATGATCGAGCCCAGCGGGGCGAGGTCGTAGATCAGTTGCGCGGACATAGCGTCCTCCTTCGAAAGGTCGTGGAAACGAAACCGCCGCCGGAAAGACCGGCGGCGGAAGGTCGATCGGGAGTAGGGGGAGGCCGCCTATTCGGCGGCGACCTGATATGGCTGGTCGTCGGCGTCGAGCTCATCCGTATCGGCCAGCGAATTTGGCCGGTCAGCGGCATCGCCGTCGTCGTCGACTTCGACGTCAGCGCTCTTGCTGAGCCACTCGGCGAGCTTGGCCTCGTCGGGCGCGAAGAGAGCGGCGGCATGAATCCACCGCCCCTCCTTGAAATGCTCGACGAGCGCGGCGCGCGTGTCCTTCACCTTCTGGCGCGGCAGCACGGAGGTGTCCTTGCAGGAGCGCTCGAGCGCCGCGCGCGACAAGCAAGAGAGGAAGTCTTCCGTGGCCATGTTCGGCAGGAAATTGACCGCTCCGACGGCCTCGCCGACGACGCGGGCGACGATTCCGCTGTCGGTGCGGTTCTCGCGCGCCGACAAGGCATCGATCAGCGCCGAGCGCCCGGCGGACCGCAGCGCATCCATATCGAAGGCGAGTTGGCCTTTCTCGCCGACGAGCCGCACGGCATGCCGCTCCATGCGGGCGAAGCCATAGACGTCGCTGGACGCGCCGGACTGGATCGAGATGTTGCGTCCGGCGAGAGCAACGACGAGCAGCGCCATCAGCGTATCATCCTCGATCGGCGCACGCGCCAGCGCCTCGTGCAGTGCGTCGGTGCGCAGGTCGCCGATCATCTCGACGCCCTTGCGCGTCACGTCCGGACGCGGCCTCGCGACGAGCGCGGTCTCATCCCCGCCTTCGTCAGCCTTGCCGTCCTTCGACTTCTTCGGCTCGGGCAAACGGAAATGAATTGTCTGCACCTTGCCCTCGCGGTCGAGGTACATGGCCGTGCGGTCGGTCTTGCCCGGCTTGCCGTAGACTTGGCTTGCCTTGGGCGGCAGCGCGACCTGGCCCCAATTGTTCACGTCGGCGATGATGCCGCGCTTGGGGAGGTTACTGGTCATCCATTCCTGCTGGGCCCCCAGGAAGCCCTCGACATTGGTGGTGTAGCGCGAGTCAACGTCGGCCGGCGCGAACAGGTCCTCGACCCACTGGATGCCGTAGGCCTGCGCGAGATCCTCGCCGAAGCTGGCGTCGCGCGCATACATGCGCTTCTTCGACAGCCCATTGGCGACGGCAAACCACGAGACCTGCGGATCGCCCTTCTTCGGCTTCTGGACCTTCCAGACCTCCTTCTGCTCCTCGAGGTCGGCCGCCGCGATGGTACGCAGCTGCTGCTCGTTTGGCATGTCGCCCTTCGCCATGTGGTCGAGCATGGCGGGCAGGACGTTCGCCAGCAGCCTGAGCTTCTTGATCTGGCGCACCGGCAGCGCGAGCGCGACGGCGATCGCCTCCTCGGTCCAGCCGAGTGCGACCAGACGCTCGATGCCGCGCCACTGATCGACGGGGTTCAGCGGCTCGCGCGCGATATTCTCGACCATGGAGCGCATAGCGCCATTATCGTTGGCCACCTCGTCGACGAGGACCTCAATCTCTTCGAGGCCGGCGGCGATCGCCTGCTTCACGCGACGGTGGCCGCGATCGATGATGAAGCCGTTGCCGCCATCGGTTTGCGGCGCGACGACCGGCGGCTGGACGATGCCGACGGCCTTGATCGTCGCCAGCAACAGGGCATCGGCCTGCGGCGTGGACTTGGTCTGGCGCGAACGGTCGGGGTTCTCCTTCAGCGCGCGCGGATCGACCTTCATGAGATGCATGGGACTGCTCCATTTGGGGATTGCGGACTCAGGCTCTCGCCGGTCCTTTTCCGTCTTCTTCCCGAAGACACCCCCCGGCCCCGCGGAGCGGACGGGCCGGCACAACTGCGGCCGAGCATCCCTGGCCGGCCGGACAAGCGGGGCTTTCAGCCCTGCGAAGGACGACGGGCCGAGATCGCGGCAGGCCGCGGTTGAGCGTCAGCGCTGCCGGACCGGCCGATCTGCGAGCGGGCTATTCCTCCTCTCCTCCCCTCTGTTGAATTCCACTATTTCTGACACTATATTGCGTCAGAATGATCGGCACATAGACATGGAGGCCTGAGCCATGGGCGTCGCCCAATATGCTGATGACGGCATCTTCGCCCCGCGCAGGATCGCGGAAGCTTTGCGTACGACGAGCGAGGAGATCGCCCGCACGGCCGGACTCGGCAAGGACGCGATCCAGCGCAAGGACAGGATCCGCTCGGACAAGACCCAGCGGCGCCTGCGCGAGATGATCGAGGTTATCAACAAGGTCGAACCGCGCTTCGGCTCCGCGCTGATGGCCTATGCTTGGTATCGCTCTGAACCGTTGTCCGGCTTCTCCGGCCAGACGGCGATGCAACTGGTTCGCAGCGGCCGGGCCGATGACGTGCTCGACTATATCGACGCTGTCGACGCCGGCGTGCACGCCTGATCGTGCCACTCAGCTACGATGGAAAGCTCTATCGGGCTCTCACCCCGATCTACGCGCGTGAACCGCTCTCGGGGCTCGGCGCCGAGCTCTATGGCGGCCGGTTCAATCCGAAGGGTATACCGGCGCTCCACACCTCCCTGTCGATCATGACGGCGCTGAGGGAAGCCAACCAGGTCGGCAACCTGCAGCCGACAACGCTCGTCGCCTATGATGCCGAGATCGACAGCATTTTCGATTGCCGCGACGAAACCGCGCTTGCGGCCGAGGGCATGAACGCCGCCACCCTCGCCGGCATGACATGGCGAGACGAGATGAAGGCAACCGGGGAGGCGAAGACACAAGGTTTCGCCCGGCGCTTGATTGGCGCGGGCTATAGCGGCCTGCTCGTTCGAAGCTTTGCCGCCGGCGCGACCATCGAGGATCTGAACCTCGTGCTCTGGAAATGGAGCGACAGACCTCCGGCCCGTCTCGTCCTGATCGACGACGAGAACCGCTTATCGCGATAGCGCCCCTACGCAGCGTTCCGGTCGCCGGGGCTCTCCCTGTCATTCGCAAGGTCGGCCTCGATGTCCGCGAGCTGCCGGCGCTTCGCCTCCAATTCGCCGGCAAAGGCGAACTCGCCGCCGTCGCGCGACTGATAGGAGGCAAGGCGGCGCCGGGCATCGGCCAGGCGTTGACGATAACGCTCCCGCTCACCCTCAAAATCCCCGAGCGCGTGCTCGAGGCGAGCAATCGCACCGAGCGGCGAGACCGTGACCGACAGCTCGATCTCGTGGTCGGCCCCGGTGCGCATCAGCATGGTGGTGTAGCGATAGCCGTTGCGGCCAAACCGTTCACCGGCATATTCGAGGTTGAAGCCGCCGATCGAGACGATGACGCTCTCGCCCTCCTGCTGGAGCTGCACCAGGGTCAGGATCTCCTTCATCAGCGCGCGACCAGCTTCCTTGCGCTCTGTGTAGGACTTGCCGGTCACAGTCATGGCAAAGGCCTCGCCGGCTGTCGGCATAAGCCGCTCGATGTCCTGGCCGATTTCACTGACGCGCCGGGCCGACAGCTCGATTTCGCGTTCGGCATCGCGGATCTGTCGGCGAACGGCATGCTGGTCATCGATATGGGCGGCGCGCAAGCGCTCCAGGCGAGCGATGTCGGCCTCTAACCCAGCCTTCTGCATCAGGCGCGGATCGCCGGAAGCGATCGCCTTCGCCATCGCAAACTGGTTCGCCTGGCCCTCACCGAGGTCCTCCAGCCGCCGGATCGATGTGTCGCCCGAGAGTGCTGCTGCAATGAAGCGGGCCTTCCTCTCGTTGTTCTGCCACATCGTGGCATCGAGGCTGCCTTCGGTCGCGTAGGCGAAGATATCGACCTCGTCATGCTGGTTGCCCTGGCGCACGATGCGGCCCTCGCGCTGCTCGATCTGCGACGGCAGCCAGGGAACATCGAGGTGGTGGAGCGCCTTCAGGCGAAGCTGCGCATTGACGCCTGTGCCCATCGTATCCGAGCTCCCTATCAGAAAACGGACCCTGCCGGCGCGGACATCGCCGAACAGCCGCTGCTTGGCCTCGGACTTCCTGAAGTCCTGCATGAAGGCGATCTCGGAGGCCGGCACGCCGAGCCGGACCAACTCGCCCCGAATCCAGCGATAGGCCGAGAAGCCCCTGCTCTTCTCGACGCTGATCGTGCCGAGGTCGGAGAAGATCATCTGCGCGGCGCCGGGCAGCTCGAACGGCTTTCCGTCCGGCCGGACATAGCTCTTGCCGGCCGTCTCCTGCCAGATGCGGAAGGCATTCGAGATCAGGTCGTTGAGCTTGTTATCGCGCTCGTTGTCGTTGTCCGGGTCGACCAGCCGCAGGTCGATCGCCGCGTGGCGGCCATCGGTGATGACCGAGAGCAGGATGTCGTCGCCCGGCTCGGGCGGCCGGTCGCGCATCTCGATCGCCTTGATGCGCTCGCCGAGCTGGACCTGGTAGAGCTTGAACGCCGCAGTCGGCTTGGCGGTGAGGATCTGGCGCCGACCGGTCGAGATCGCCGGAACCTTGACGTACTGGCGCAGGTCCTCCGGCGTCACCACGTCGGCAAAGGACCGGAACATGGCGATCAGTTCCGGGACATTGACGAAGGTAGCGAAACGGGTGACCGGCTTGTACTTGCCCGAGGGCTGGAGTTCGAGCTCGGTCGAGACGTCGCCGAAGGTCGAGGCCCAGGCGTCGAACTCGTGCAGGCCGCGCTGAGACAGAGCCTCGTAGCCGAGATAGCGCTGCACCGAGAACATTTCGCCCAGCGTGTTGGTGATCGGCGTGCCCGAAGCCAATATCAGCGCCCGGCCCGGGTTCTTCGTCTCGATAAAGCGGGACTTCACATAGAGGTCCCAGGCGCGCTGCGAGCCTGACGGATCGACGCCCTTCAACGTCGACATGTTCGTGGCGAAGGAGAGCTTCCGGAACTCCTGCGCCTCATCGACGATGATTTGGTCGACGCCGATCTCGGAGATGGTGAGGAGGTCGTCCTTGCGGGTCGAGAGCGCCTCCAGCCGCTCCTTCAGGCCTTCCTTCAGCCGCTCGAGGCGCTTGCGCGAGACGCGGTCGTCGCTTTCGACCCTGGTCAGGAGCTGCTCGTAGATCTCCAGCTCGTCCTGGATCATCTGCTGCTCGAAGGTGGAGGGCACGCCGATGAACCGGAAGGCGCTGTGCGTGATGATGATCGCGTCCCACGTCGCGGTCGCAGCCCGCGACAGGAAGCGACGCCGCTTGTCCTTGGTGAAGTTGGTCTCGTCGGCGACGAGGATGCGGGCGTTCGGATAGAGCGCCAAGAACTCGCGCGCCGCCTGCGCCAGGCAATGGCCAGGAACAACCAGCATGGCCTTGGCGATCAGGCCGAGCCGCCGCTGCTCCATGATCGCGGCGGCCATCGTCATGGTCTTGCCGGCGCCGACGGCATGGGCGAGATAGGTCGCGCCCGAGGCGATGATGCGCCAGATGCCGCGCTTCTGATGCCCATAAAGAGAAAAGGCGCCCGAGGCGCCCGGCAGCTTCAGATGCGAGCCGTCGAAGGCGCGCGGCACGATGTTGTTGAAGAGGTCATTGTAGACCCGCGCCAGCCGGTCGGTTCGGTCGGGATCGGACCAGATCCAGGTCTGGAAGGCCGTCTTGATCTTCTGCAGCGTCTCCTTGGCCGCCTCGGTATCGACGGTGTTGAGGACGCGGCGCTCGCTGTCGCCATCCTTCACGGTATCGAAGATCTGCGGCACCCGGCTGTTCAGCGCATCGCCGAGCAGTTCGCCGGCGTGGCGGCGACTGGTGCCCCATTCCGAGGTGCCGGCGGCCGTCCAGCCGAGCTGACGGGCCTCGACCGTCCACGACGCCAGTTCCAGCATGTGGTGGATGCGGATCTCGGCGCCCATCGCCTCCTTCACGAAGGCGACGACATCGGCGGCGGGAATCCAGGGCGCGCCGAGCCGGGCGGTGATGTCGGAGGGCCGCAGATCGACAGGCTGCACGCCCTGCAACGCCGTGACATTGCGCTCGTAAGCAGGGTCGAGGGCTGCGGCGGCTTGAGCGGCCGCGAGCTTCGAGCGCACGGCACCGGAAAGATAGGCGTCGGCCGTCTGCCAGGAGCCATCGACCGGATCGCGGAAAATCGCGTTGCCGAGCTCGGCGATGACGTCGTCCACTTGCGCGTGCAGCAGCTCGGCGATGTGGTCGGGATCGACATGACCGCGCTCGTTGAGCACGACGGCGAGCGCGTCAGTTGCGCTGGTGATGATTGGCGGCGCCGGCGGGGCGATCACGCGCTCGGTGAAGATCGGACCCGCCTTCGCGGTGTCGGATTCGAGATCGTAGTCCTCGATCGACGCGACCAGCCAGCAATCTGGATCGTCGATGAAGGGCTGGAGGTTCGGGCGGCGATGAGTCTCGCGCACTTCGCCGGTTTCCGGGTCCTCGGTTGTCGAGACGACCGTGGTGTTGATCGGTCCGAAGGCGCGGACGAAATTCGACCAGGCAATGCGCAACCGGACCTGCGCATCCTTCCACGGCCGGTCGAGTTCCTGGCATTTAAGCACCTCGCGGACGGCATCCCGGATCGGGATCAGTTTCTGAATGATGCGGGCATGCTTTTCCGGAATGCCGTCTCTGCCGCGACGCTTGCGGAGCGTCACCGCGACCGGCCGCCCGTCGAGGAGCTGCATGAGGCCCTGTCGGTTGTCGAGGACATAGCTGCCCTCGCGGACATGCCTGTCGTCGGGGCGCTCGTGGGCGATCGGCACATCGTCGCCGTCGAGGTCGATCGCCTCCGGCTCGCCGTCATAGAGGCCTTCCGGGAGAAGGTTGACGGCGGCGGTCAAGATGGCGTCGAGATCGTCGTGGGCCTTCGGCAGGCAGGTGTAGCTCTCGCCGAAGGGGCCAGAGGTCAGGGCATGGGTCCCGAGCACCATATTCTGACGATGCGCGAACCAGCGATTGACCCGGATCGCGCCCTCGTCCTCCGTCGCCGGCCGGACCTCTTCGAGATCAAGCCAGGAGACGTCGCCCTCCGGCTCATCGCGCCTGCGCTTCCGGAAAAAGATGAGGTCGACCACGACGTCGGTGCCCGCATCGGCGCGGAAGCTGCCTTCCGGCAATCGGATCGCGCCGACGAGGTCAGCCATCGTCGCGATCTGCTCGCGTGCGGTGGCGTCCACCTTGTCCATTGTGCCGTGACTGGTCACGAAGGCGGCAAGCCCGCCCGGCTTCAGCCGGTCGATCGCCTTCACGATGAAGTAGTCGTGCAGACGCAAGGACAGCGAGCGGAACGCCCGGTCGGATCGCACGGTGCGATCGGAGAAGGGCGGATTGCCGATCGCGAGGTCGAACTGCGCCGGCAGCTCAGCACGAGCGAAGTCTCCGGTGACGATCCTCGCCCGCAGCTGGAGCAGTCGTACGATACGCGCCGTGACAGGGTCGAGTTCGATACCGGTGATGTGCGAGACGTCGCGCAGGTCCTCCGGCATGAGCGCTGGGAAGAGCCCCGTGCCGATACCGGGCTCCAGCACGCGCCCGCCGCGCCAACCGAGGCGCAGCAGCCCGGCCCAGATCGCTCGGACGATGAACTCCGGCGTGAAATGAGCGTACTGGGTGCAGCGCGCCAGCGAGGTATAGTCCGCATCGTCGACAGCGTCCTGCAGCGCGGCGCCAATCTCGTCCCAGCCCTGCGCAAAACCGGTCTCGCCGGGCCGGCGGAACACGCCATTGGCAAGCTCGGAAGCGCCGAAGCCGGTGAAGCGGATCAGCCGCGCCTGTTCCTCCGACGTTGCCGGACGTGCCTTGCTCTCGATCTCGGTCGCCAACCGGATCGCCGCGATGCTGTCGCGGGCGCGCTGCTTCCAGCCTCTGGCCAAGCCGCGGTCGCCAGTGAGGTGGAAATCCTCCCCACGCGGACGCGGTACCGTGCCGGTGGGCCGTTCTTTCCCTGGCACCGGCATCGCCGGCGCCGGAGTCGATGGCGGCGGATCGTCATGGTCCGGATTATCGTTGGACCCGGCCGGAAACGCCGTGATGCCGAGACCGAGCCCTGAGGACAGGGCCGTATTGCCGAAGAGGTCGAGGGTGAACGGGTCATGCGCCATCGGAATGGTTCCTTGCGATAAGGGCGCGCGCCATCGGCCCGGTCGAACGATGTCCGGCAGGCGGCTGGTCGCGACGATGTTCGGGAGCGAGCCTGAGCGGCCGGGGTCAGCGGCGGATCAGGGAGATCGACATGCTGGTGTCGGTCATCTCGATCGTCAGATGTGTCGCTGTAGGTGAGGCCGCCATCAGCTTCACGAGCTCGACAGCATCGAGAAAATCGATGCCGTCATCGCCGCCGAAATGCTGGCGCTTGTAGTGCCAGTAGTCGGGATTGGTCTTCGGATCGCATTCTGCGGCATAGACGACGAGGGGACGCTGCCCCTCGGCAAGCTTGCCGTTCGACAGGATGTATACGCCCTCGTCGCCGACCAGCCAGAGACCGGGCTTTTCGTCCTTACCAGGAGCGAGGCCGTAGTGGGGATTGCGGAAGCCGCCGTTGAGGAAGGCGTCGATCCGTCCACGCGTGATGACGGCACGCACATCCGTCACGGAAAAGGTGAACATCGCCACCTCCCGTCAGGCCGCGATGGCGTCTGGGAGGTAGCGCAGATGCACCGGTAGCTTCGCGGCGATCTCCGTATCGGTGAGCTGGTCCAGCAGCTTGAAGTCGCGGTCTCGCCCGGGCGCACAGATCATGACGATCCGCCTGCCTTGATGCCTGTGGGGGAAGCGCCAATCGGCGTAGCCCCGATAGTCGTCGTGCGTGGCGCTCCAGATGTGCTCGAGGCGCTCCTCGCGCGTCATCGCCTTCACCGGGCGGGATTCGCGCTCGATGATCGCGGCCTTCATCCGATCGGGGGCCGCGGGGTCCGACAGATCGCAGTACCCATGGAACCACCGGAGTCGGCCATCGATCATCAGCGTGAAGAAGATGCTGGTGATCGCGCCCGTCAGGCACTCGCGCATGGCGAACATGTCACCGCGCATCCACAGCGGCGGCAGGATATCGAGCATGTAGTCATGCTCGTGCTGAGCGATTTCGAACCACTCACCCGCATAGAGCGGACCGGCATCGTCCTGCCAGCGGTTCGAGCGTTGGGCGTGACGATCGAACATGCGAAAGAGCTGGCGCCGGTCGGCGACGCCCTGATAGATCTTTCGGATGGATGAGGAGAGGGTCATGGCGGGCTCCTTCAGCCTCGTCGGGCTGGAGCGCGGCTCATCCTCTCGATTTCGCCGTCACTTTCAGCCCTTCTGACCCCTCCCCCGCAGCCGCCTCTCCGTCCGGCTGGGTCAAGGGCCGCGGAACGCGGGCGAAGCTTCACCCTTGACGCGGACGGCGGGCATGCGGCAGCCGGGTTCCTGCTTCCCTGCCCTTGTGTGTAGTGGAGATCTGAGCCTTGCTTGCGAGGCTCGCGGGGTCTCCGCGGTGAGCCCGCCCCTGCCCACGGTGGTCGACACCGTAGGAGAGCCGAGGGCCGCCGCGGAGCGTCATTCACGCCCGGACAGTCGCGGGGGCCGCGCAGCGAGCCCGCACCGGCAAGGCAGGGCACGGCGCATGACCCAGATCGAGCAGTATGTCGGCATCGATGTCTCGAAGGCCCGGCTGGATGTCCATATCCGGCCCGGAGGCGAGGTGCTCGAGCTGGCGAACGACGAGGCCGCAATCGCGGCCCTTTGCGTGCGTCTTTCGCACGCCCCGGGTCCGTGCCTGGCTGTGCTGGAGGCGACCGGCGCCCTGCAGGAACGGGCGGCGGCGGCCTTGTGCGCCGCCGGCATCCTCGTCGCGGTCGTCAATCCCCGTCAGGTGCGCGACTTCGCCAGGGCCACCGGCAGGCTGGCTAAAACCGACCGCCTCGATGCGGCCGTCATCGCGCTCTTCGCCGAAGCGGTGAGGCCCCAGCCCCGACCGCTTCCCGACGACGCGCGCAGGGCGCTGATCGATCAGGTGACGCGGCGGCGCCAACTCGTCGAGATGCGGGCCGGCGAGAAAATCCGGCGCAGCCAGATGACGCCGAGCCTGCGCCCATCACTGGAGGCTCATATCGCCTTCCTCGACAAGGAGATCGCCGCCCTCGACGGAGAGATCGGCACCAGCCTGCGCCGGTCGCCAGCCTGGCGCGGCGAGGACGATCTCCTCGCCTCCGTGCCGGGCGTCGGACCTGTCTTCCGCGCGGCCCTGATCGCCAAGCTGCCCGAACTCGGCCAACTGACGCGCCGCCAGATCGCCGCCCTCGTCGGCGTCGCCCCGCTCAATCGCGATAGCGGCCAGATGCGCGGCAAGCGCACCATCGCAGGCGGACGCGCAGACCTGCGAACCCTCCTCTACATGGCGGCTCTCGCCGCCATCCGCTGCAACCCGGCACTCAAAGCGTTCAATGCCCGTCTGCGCTCGGCCGGCAAACCTCCAAAGGTCGCCATCACCGCCTGCATGCGCAAACTGCTCACGATCATCAACGCAATCGTCCGCACAAACTCACCATGGAGCTGCGCTTGACCAAACAGTCGCTCTCCTTTCCCCTTCCCACGGTCGAGCGCAGTTCTTCGTTCCAATCCTCACGCGCAGGCGCCAGCCGTTCGCAGCCGCAGGTTGCGGCAACGGCGATCGCCTCGATGCGGCCGGCATAGACCTCGCCTTGTGCATTGTTGTCGGTTGCGGCGACGAGCTGCACATTGGGACGGGCGGCAAGTGCTCGGATGGCTGCTTCCGTGGCGGGCGCCCATCCACCTCCGGTGCTGAGATAGAGGCTGTCGGGGCGCATCTCCTCGATCGCCGCGAGGCTCATGGCGTCGATCGCCGCCTCGGTCACGCAGAGGCGCCGGGCATCGACAGGACCGAAGCGGAACAGAACCTTCGCGCCTCCGGTCGCAAAGCCGCGCCAGTCGGGGCCGCGCTCCTCCCAGCCGGTGACGATGCCCGCATCATCGACATGGGCCGCCCACATGCTGCCTAGCGGCCCCTCGCGCAGGCGGCCGTGCCGGATCGCTGCGCGGAGAACCGCCTCGGAGAGGCAGCGTTCATCCCGCAGATAGCGCCAAGTCATGGAGTCAGGCCAAGGCCGGCCCCGCCGTCGCCAGCGTTCGGCAGCCGCGATATCGGTATCGCGCGCGCGCTCACGCGCCGGCCGCACCCAGACAGGCTCCGAGGGGACGAACCCGACCAATTCCGCGACGCGATCGAAGCATTCGCCGAACCCGACGCCATCGAGGTGCGCGACGAGGGTGTACACATCGCCTTTGGCATCCGAGAGGGGATCAAACCATCCCCTGCCCTCGTGGATCACGATGATGATGGCGTCACCACGACGGTATTTGACCGCCCGGCGCGTGCTTTCCTTCAGGTCGATCGCGAAGCCTGCTTTCTCCAGAACCGCTCGGCAAGCAATGCGATTCCTCAGCTCTTCAATCTCATTCCTCTCCATATCCTCTCTCTCGGGCGCCTCTTCGGCAACCGGACCTTTCCTGCTTTGGTTTCCTTTCCCCGTATCGCGGGGCCACCCCCCAGCCGCCGCGAAGAGCGAAGGTGGCAAGGGCGCGGCTGGCAACTGGTGAATTCTGCAGGGCGCGCAGCGCCATGACACCAGCCAGCCGCGGCGCAGCTTCCCTTGCGGCCGCCCGCTCGCGAGCGGCACCGCCGGTGGGAAGGGCCGGCTCAACGAGCCGGCCCCATCGTGTGAGGATCGAACTCGTGGATGATGGTGACTTCGCCATCATCGAGCTCGTCGCTTGGCAGGACGCCATATTTGCCATCGACCCGGAACAGCGTGACCGCGACCATCAGCGTGCGTGCGAGCTGGAAGGCGTGGTTCTGGGCGAGCGACAGATCGTGCGACATCGTGAAGGCTCCATCCGGGAGCGGGCCAATTCCCGCTCGATGGCTCCTTCAAAGGGCCGGGGCCGATCGCGATCACCGCGAAGGCGAAGCCGAAAGCGGCGGCACGCTCGCGTAGCCGACCCCCAGCGGGTTGATCGTTGAAGATCCGGAACCGGACCAGGACGCCATCACCAAAGAGCGGGATTGGGCTGGTCGCGGTGGTCCAAGCTCTCGAACGCACTGCTCCGCCAGAGGTTGGCTGCTAGCCGCTGCGGGGAATAGGCCAGATCATGCCGCCCATAGGGGTGGAAGCCCAACTGGGGTTTCAGCGCCGCCAATAAACCAGCCCTCAGGGCGACGCCCGTATCGCGGTACATCCCGAGCACGGACTTTAAGATTCCGCGTTTTTGTCCATTCCTGATTGACTCAAAGAAGCCGTATCAAAGTGGTGCTGGATGGCCGAGCTGAACGGCTCTTGCCACCCCTGCTCGACCTGCCCACCACGGCATCCGCCTGAGCCTGTCACACCGGGAAGCAGGTAGGCGAGGCCTGGTGCGAGTTGCAGGAGGCCGCCTAGTTGTCATTCATATTTTTATGATCAAATCGTATCTAATTGAACACATATTAATGTTCAACACAGCTTGATCTGCTCATATTTGAATGTTAGTTATCTACCAGGTTGGACACATAATCATGAACCCTAACCAGGCAGCCCTGGCGCGCAAGCAGTTAGAGCGACGTGTTGCGCCCTTGCGCGATCTTAACGTCGTCACCCCACCTCGCGGCTGGATGAGGGCCATCCGCGAAGCTCTGGGCATGAGCACCCGGCAGCTCGCCGCTCGCATGAAGGCCGCTCCCTCCCGCGTCCCTGCGATCGAAAAGGCGGAAGTCTCTGGCGCTACGACAATCAGGACGCTGCGCGAGGCGGCCGCGGCGATGAACTGCACGTTCGTCTACGCTTTCGTCCCGACCAAGCCCCTCGACGAAATTCTGCGCGACCGCGCCGCCCAGAAAGCGGGACGAGACATCGCACGCCTCGACCACACCATGCGGCTGGAAAACCAGGCACTCCTGAAGTCGGATCTCGATGACGAGCAGCGCCGCATGATCGACCTCACCCTCTCAGGCTCACCCCGCAGCCTTTGGGACGATGACTGATCGCCATGCCCGACCCGCTATTCCAAGAGGACGATGACGCCAATACGCCATTGATTGCGGAGGAACGCGAGCAGCTCATCCCAGCCTACATCACTTTGCGACATGAGTTGAACGAGGCCGAGCAGGTCAACATCGGCGAGGCGCTGCGCTGGGCGATGTCGCGCAAGCGCGATGTCCTCGATCAGGACTTCCTGAGCCAATTGCACAGACGCATGTTCGGCGACGTCTGGCGCTGGGCCGGGCAATATCGCACGACCCCGCGGAACATCGGCGTCGACGCCTATCGCATTGCGATGGATGTCAGGCAGCTCGTCGACGATGCGCGCTATTGGGTCGAGCATGGGACCTTTCCGCCCGATGAAACCGCCGTACGGTTCAGCCATCGCCTCGTCGCCATCCATCCTTTTCCGAATGGCAACGGACGGCTCTCTCGCCTCGTCGGCGACCTCCTTGCTCGCCAGCTCGGCCAACCCGCTTTCTCCTGGGGGCGCACGAACCTGATCGATGCAGGCGCGACCCGCGCCCGTTATGTCGAGGCGCTCCGAGCAGCCGATAATCACGATATAGAGCCGTTGCTTCTCTTCGCTCGTTCCTAGATCGACTGCGAGCCGCGCAGGCTCCGATCGCGTTGACCATCACCAGCCGCGAAAGCCCTCAAGCGAACTCACGTTCCATCGCGGCCTCGTCGAGGCGGTGCAGCCGCGCGCCCGGCAGACACCTCGGACGATCACACACAGATGCTGGTGGTGGGCGAGGTAGATCACCTGGCCGGCCTGCGCCATCTTCTCGAACAGGCGGAACGCCTCCTCCGCGCGAAAATCATCAAAGGTCTCCATGATGTCGTCGGCAACGAAAGGCACCGCGCTGCGGGCCTGTGAAGCGGCACGCGCTTTGACCCCATCATCGGCATGCCGGTTGACCCCACGGCGCACGAGATTACTGAAATCTTCTCAGTGCCTTGCAACTAATTTTGAGGGGTCCCGATTGGATGCTTAACGGGGGTCAAACGGCGCGCCGATTCACAGCATGACGATCGGGGGCACGGTGTTGTGGAGACGATCATCTCATTGTTGTAAGTGAGGCGATGCCGTACCTCATCAGCCTGGCGCCGATGAAGCCGATCGCTATGCGACACGTTGCTCTTCGACCGTCCCCTTCATCAGCGCTCCAGCGGTCGCGGCATCTCAACCTTTTGCGTCATGCGGCGGCGGAAACGGCTCGGGGTTGGCGAAGCGCCGGACGATATTCGTGACGAGCCGGGCCGCGACATTGTCGTAGCCGTCGATCGGCAGCGCGCCGATGAAATTCATCGAGCCGACCGAGAAGACCGCGCCGCCCTCAACAGAGGCTATCGGAGAATCGTGTAACAATTAAGGACGACCATTGGCCGCTAGGCTCTGGTCAGTCTCAACGCTTCTTTGCGCGGGGCGCGCAAAGCGGTGCCCAAGTTGGCATGCAATCACTTTGGTGGTTTCATGACAGTCAATTCTTCTACAATACCAAGCGCCACGCCGACGCGACGGGATTTTATTGACCTGACAGCCGTAGCCTTCGGCGTGGTGGGGACGGCGTCGGTCGTTTGGCCGTTGGTCGCCAGCTTGCAGCCGAGCGCTGACACGATGGCGCTCGCGAGTGCGGAGTTCGACCTAGCGCCCATAGCGCCTGGTCAACGTATTACCGTGCAGTGGCGCGGGCGACCAGTCTTCATTGCCCGCAGGACGGCCGATCAGATTGCTAGTGACAAGGACGACGATCTGTCGGAGCTGCTCGATCCCGAGCCGGTCGCGGCACGGCTGCAGAATCCCACTTGGCTGGTTGTCGTCGGGGTCTGCACTCATCTCGGCTGCATTCCGCTCGGTCAGAGAACCGGGGACCCTCGCGGGGACTATGGCGGTTGGTTCTGTCCTTGCCATGGCTCGGTCTACGACGCCCTCGGCCGGGTACGCCGCAGACCGGCGCCGAAGAACCTCGTCGTTCCTCCCTACACTTTCCTCGCGTCAGACCGGATCCGGATCGGGTGATCGCTCAAAGCCCGGCTTAACGGCCGGGCTTCTTTGTTGCGCGTTTGGTGCGCATATCGTCGGGCAGCGGCTTGTGCTTCACGATCTTGCCGAGAGAATGATCTTCCTTCGATCGGAGGGGCATGAGCCATCTGGGACCTCAAGCGCTAGTCGCTGGGCGGTCTGCTCATCGCCTGGCCAGCGAACCGGTCGTGTCCGTTCGCCCCAGCGCTTCGTCATCATCGAACGAGTCGACCAGCGCGGCGTCGGGGCGGCTGATCTCGACTTTGCCCGCAACCATCGACTGCATCCGCTCCGGACCGAGATCTTTCAGCATCCTCCGAAAGCTCTTATGCATGCCGCCGTCAAGATGGGCGTAGCTCATCGTGGGCGAGCCCGACCCGACCAGGGCGGCGAAGCGCGCCTGGTCCCGGTCCTGCCGCTGCGACACCAGCGGCTGCACCTCGGGATCAGTCTCGTAGACCGGGCAAGGTTCTCCGGGCGTCATCGAGGCCGAGCCGTCCTTGGCGTTGAACACGTAGCGCCTGCCGCATGCGGCGAGCTTCGGCGGCTGCTTCGTCGCCTCGAAATGGTCCGAGCCCTCCTTCAGGTTCTCCCAAAAGGCGAAATGCGCGTTGTTGCGGTGACGCGCCATGTTCTCGGGCGTCATCCGGAACGGCAACGCCTGCACCTGAAAGCTGCGCTGCCCGCCAGCAAATGCCTCGCGCGCCAGGCCGTAGATCTCGGTGACACCCTCGTCGGTCATGGCGTAGCATCCGGCGGAGGTGCAGGCGCCATGGACCATCAGCGCCGAGCCCGAATAGCCCTGGGACCGCTCCAGCGGATTGGGATAACCGAGGTTGAATGACAGGTAGAACTGCGAGCGCGGATTCATCAGGTCGGCCGTGACCGTGTAGAACCCTTCCGGGGCCTGCCGGTCGCCCTCGCGCTTCTTTGGCCCGAGTTGGCCCGACCAGCGGCACATCGGATAGGTCTTGAACAGGGCGTATTGGCCGCTGCGATCGCGCTTCCAGACTTCGAGCTCACTCTCCTTCTTGAAGATGCGCACCAGGATCGGGTCGCTCTGGCTCATGCCTTTCTGGGTCATCTCCGCGACGAGGCGCGCCGGCAAGGGCTGAAGATGACGGGTGTCGCCATCGCCTGTCACGCAGCCGGACAACACGAGGGAGCTGAACACCATTGCGAAAGCGAGACGCAGGATCGAGAAGGGAGAGCGGGTGGTCATCGGGAAAATTTGCGCGATCAGGACTCATAAGACGTGAAGAAGTTCGGTTAATGCTTCAACAACCTCAAGCCACCTTGGTTAAAGGCGGAAATCGCGCCATCACGCTGCCGTGGTCGCTTTTTCAGGCGCGACCGGTTTATCGCCGCCAGCGCCCAAGTCGGCTCGATGATACCGAACGGCCAGGCTCCGCGGGAAGGATAAGCTGCGCCTAACGCGCAGGCCTCAGTGCCTCGCGTAGGCAATGGTCTTGCCGTCCACACCCACAAGAAGCGTCTCGAATTTCTCCGGGGCCACGCCAGGAACGTCCATCCCCGGTGAACCGACGGGCATATCGGGAACGGCCAGGCCGATCGCGGCTGGCTTCTCGTTGAGCAGCCGGCGGATATCGGAAGCCGGCACGTGTCCCTCGATGAAGTAGCCGTCGATGATCGCGGTGTGGCAGGACTCGACCTTTTCCGGCACGCCGATGGCGCGCTTGCTGGCCGCCATGTCCCTGCTTTCGATCACGCGCGGCGAGAAGCCGGCCTGTTCGAGGTGCTTGACCCAGGCCTTGCAGCAGCCGCAGCTCGGGCTGAGATGAACCTGGATACTCTGCGCTGCGGCGGGAGCAGCCCACAGGGCGAGAACGAGGGCAGTGAAGGGCAACGTCTTCATCGTGGTCTCCGGTTCGGGCAATCGCTTCAGGAGCGCGCCGCGATGGTGGATGTGGCAGCGGGAGGGTGATGATCTCCCATCGCATCAGCGATTGGTCGCGTGGTAGGAGCCAGCTTCGGCAGGGTGATCGTCACCCGCAACCCGCCTTCGGGCCGGTTCGCCAGCACGATCTCGCCACCATGAGAACGGATCACGGCGCGGGCGATCGTCAGGCCCAGCCCCGAGCCGCCGGTCTCGCGACCGCGCGATTCCTCCAGCCGTACGAAGGGCTGGAAGACCCGCTCCATATCAGCATCGGGAATGCCCGGGCCGTCGTCATCGACTACGACCAACAGGTTGTTCGGCGTCTCGCTAATCTCGACCCTGGTCCGATCAGCGTATTTCACGGCATTGCCGATGATGTTCCAGAAGGCGCGCTTCAGGGCGAGTAGCCGGCCCAGTGCGCGGCCGTGACCGAGTCCGCTCAGCGTGATGCGTTTACCCTGGTCGGCTTGTTCGTCGACGATGGTCTCGACGATCGAGGCAATATCGATAGGACGGGTCGCTTCGCTCGATACGCCGCCGCGTAGGAATTCCAGCGTCGAGTCGATCATCCCTTCCATCTCGGACAGGTCGGCGTCGATGAGATCGCGGGTCGCCTCATCTTCCAGCAGCTCCGAACGTAGGCGCAGGCGCGTGATCGGAGTGCGCAGATCGTGGGAGACAGCTGCCAGTGCCTGCATGCGCTCGGCAACGAGGCGCTGGATGCGTTCACGCATCGTGTTGAAGGCGCGTGCGGCGCGTCGGACCTCGGTCGGACCGCTCTCGTCGAGCTGTTGAGGGATCTGGTCCAGGCTGAAGCGTTCGGCCGCCACGGCGAGATCGCGCAGCGGTCGCGTTGCCCAACGCAGCAGCAAGACAGCCACAACGACGATAGCGACGCCGAAGCAGATGGTGACCGCGAGCACGCTCCAGTCGGCATGCTGTGCCGCGCCCAACGTCGATGACGAGAAATTGACCCAGGAACCATCCTCAAGCCGGACCGAGACCAGCATCATGTGACGATAAGCATCGGCATCGCCGGAACCGAGCGCGCCATCGTCGGCGAAACCGACGCGGAAGGATTCCGAGGCGAGATCAGGCACCAATTCTTTGAGCCTGGCCTCCATGGTCTGCGTCCGTTCCGTCATCGGAGCGGAACCGAGGACGAGGCTGACTTTGCTCCAATGCACCTCAAGGCTGGCGCTCGACAGATCGTGCGCGGCGCGGTCGCGTTCCGGTTCCTGCGGGATACTGGCGATGGCGCGCTTGATCGAGACGATGCGCTCGGCAAGACCGCGATCGCGCTGGGCCGTCGCCAGGCTTTCGACGCCGACGCGATAAGCCCAATAGCCAACGAGGTGGAAGGCCAAAAGGGCCGCGACGAGGATCAGGATCGCGCGGCTCGCGACCGTGTCGGGCAGGGGGCGTTTCAGGATGCGTTTCACGCCGGCTGCCCTTGCCTTATCCTGACATTGGGCGTGAAGAGGTAGCCCACGCCCCGGACGGTCTTGATCAGGGGGCTCCCGCTCTCATCCTGTTCGAGTTTTCGACGCAAGCGACTGATTTGCACGTCGATGGTCCGGTCGAACTGGTCGCCAGCCCGGGTCTTGGCCAATTGCATCAAGGCTTCGCGAGACAAGACTCGGTTGGCGTGTTCGACGAAGGCGACGAGCAAGTCGAACTCGCCGGTCGAAAGGTCGACCAGAACGCCAGAAGGAGAGACAAGCTCACGCCGACGTAGGTCCAGAGTCCAGTTATCAAAAGTAACGATCTCGGTTACGGTGATTTGATTATCATCCCTCGTCGCGCGTGATCTACGTAATACAGCGCGGATTCGCGCCAGTAACTCACGAGGGCTAAACGGCTTTGAAATGTAATCATCGGCTCCGACCTCAAGGCCGCTGATCCGATCATCTTCATCGCTTCGTGCTGTCAACATAACGATTGGAATTTTCGATGTCCGCCGAACGTGGCGACAGAGCTCGATACCCGAGCTCCCAGGAAGCATATAATCCAAGATAATCA
This sequence comes from Allobosea sp. GW822-FHT03F07, assembly GCF_058801345.1. NCBI lineage: Bacteria > Pseudomonadati > Pseudomonadota > Alphaproteobacteria > Hyphomicrobiales > Alloboseaceae > Allobosea > Allobosea sp. GW822-FHT03F07. The sequence goes on along the minus strand of NZ_JBXAND010000010.1, from coordinate 13,414 downwards.
GATCGATCTGGGATCGGGCGAGAATATCGAGCATCACGCGCCCATCCGGGACGGCTGTCACCTGATACCGATATCTTTGGAGAAACCTTGCAACGAGCAAGCGCAACTGCGGATCATCATCGACGAGAAGGATGTGACCGTGATCCTCGGGCGTCGGCATACTGTCCCGATTTTCCATGGCTATCGATCCTTACCCGTTCCGAGCGCCAACCGCTTACCTGACGGGTACTTTATAGGTAAGGCGCGTCTCTCAGCAGACCCTGTTTTGATACAATTTGTAACGGACGCGATGCTCCGCCGGCTGCTAGAAAATTCAGCGTCGTTTTGCGTGATGTCCTTGATCTGACGTAGGCCATGAGCCGGTTTTCAGGTTCTCTGGCGCCGAAAATCTTGATGAATGGCAAAGAGATCCAGTCGATTATGAAACGCCGAGCTCGAATCGGTCGGATAGGCACAGGCGTTTTTTTGACGCTATTTGGGTGCGTCGCATTCAATTCAATTTCTACCGCGCAGACAGTCGCGATTGTCGGAACCGGAACATCAACTTGCCGGCAATTCTCCGAAGCTGTTTCTGTCAATCCGATCGAGGAGCGCGAGTATTTCGCTTGGGCGCAGGGGTTTATGAGCGGGATCCTGTTTACCGCGCCGATCGGCGTTGATGAACAACTGACGCTTCTTCCCATGCGCTTTCCGATTGTGGCGCAACTGGCATTCCTCCGCGCTTATTGCGAACGATTTCCGGAAGCCGCCTACAGCGACGGTGTCGAGGCCCTTTATCGGGAACTCGGTGGAACAGCGATCAAATGACGGATCCGCTTGGGGGCGGCGGCATCGCGGCGTGCTGAAATAATTTGTAACGCACAACCGATGACCCGACCGGTATTGTCGCGACTCAGAGCTGGCGAAAGTAGGATGGCGATGCCTTATCGGAGCAACCCAACGATCTCATGCGCAGCAGCAAACCGAGTCGGAGGCTTTCCGGCCAAGCGTCCGGGCGTTATTGTTGTCGCTAGCGCTGCGCTTTTGGGGCTGGCCCTTGGGGCCTGCTCGGTCGCTCCTGTGCCAGTACATCTGGCGCAGCCGGCCGATCCGAACGCCCGCGTTCCGGCGCTATCCTATCAGAGTGTCAGCGCCGGCCTGACTTCGATGCGCCCGGCTGAGCCCAAGGACTGGCGCGATCTCAATCGCCGCGTCGGTCCGCAGCCGTGACGTCAATGCTTCAATCAGACCAACCAGCCCAGGCGCGTGACAGCCAACGCCGTCGAATGACTGACAAGGGGGACGCTTTGCCTATGCCTGTAATGATTGGCGCCAGCCGCATGTCCCGTCTGGCGCTTCTTGCCGGCGTCACGGCTCTGCTCGGCGGTTGTGCCACCTTCTCCGCCGATGGCGGCGTCGGCCCGGCACAGACCATCGCCTACACCGAACTCAACAAGGATGTGGTCAAGATCGGAGACGAGGCTGTGGCCGGCAGCGCCAAGGCGCGGGTCGACCAGCTCCTGAAGAAGCCGCTGACGGCGGATTCCGCTGTGCAGATCGCGCTGCTCAGCAACCGCGGCCTGCAGGCCGCCTTCAACGAACTCGGCATCGCCGAGGCGCAAATGGTCGCCGCAAGCCTGCCGCCCAATCCCCGCTTTGGCATCTCCAAGCTTTCGGGACGGTTTGAGCTGGAGATCGAGCGTCAGGTCGCGGGCAGCCTCTTCGCGCTTGCCACCTTGCCGGCCCGCGCCGCAATCGCCCGCGAAAAATTCCAGACGGCGCAGCTGCGCACGGCGGAAGCTGTGCTGAGGCTCGCAGCCGATACGCGCCGGCAATATTACCGGGCCGTCGCCGCCAATGCGCAGGCGGGTTTCTTCGAGCAGGCCAAGAGCTCGACTGACGCCGCCTCCGAGCTGTTCAAGCGTCTCGGCGAGTCCGGCGGCATCAACAAGCTCGACCAGGCCCGCGAGTTCGCCTTCGACGCCGAGCTCGGCGCCCAGCTCGCCCAGGCCCGGCTGCAGCAGCGCCAGGAGCGGGAACGCCTCGTGCGGCTGCTCGGCCTCTGGGGCAACGATCTGAAGTTTCAGATTCCTAACACTCTCACGCCGCTGCCTCGCATCCAAACCGCCAAGTCCATTGAATCGGAGGCACTGCGCAAGCGGATCGATCTCCAGGTCGCCCGGGGCGATCTCGACGCGCTGGCAAAGTCGCTTGGCCTCACCCAGGCAACGCGCTTCGTCAACGACATCGATCTGCTCGGCCGGCGGACCTATGACCGCGGACGCCGCGTTCTGCCGGATGGCGACGTCGAGCGCGAGACGAGCAGGAGTCGCACGCTCGAACTCGAAATCGAGATCCCGATCTTTGATTTCGGACAGTCACGCGTCGCCCAGGCCGAGCAGACCTATATGCAGGCCGCCAACAGGCTCGCCGAAAAGGCGGTCAATATCCGCTCGGAAGCGCGCGAGGCCTATACCAGCTATCGCGCCACCTACGACATCGCCCGGCAGTACCAGAACAACGTCCTGCCGCTGCGCAAGATCATCCAGGACGAGTCGCAGCTGCACTATAGCGGCATGCTGATCGACGTGACGCAGCTCCTTGTCGATGCGCGCGGCCGCATTCTCTCCAATGTTGCGGCGATTAATGCCCGGCGCGACTTCTGGATCGCCCATACCGACTTGAAGCATGTGGTGATCGGCGGCGGCAGCGCTGGCGGCGGTGGGGCCGCAGTCGCGGCTGCCGCGGGCGGCGATGGCGGCGGCGCAGGTCACTAGAGCAAGGAACGGCACCATGACCATGTCACGCAGAGGCTTCATCGGTTCGTCCGGCCTCGTCCTTGCCGGTGCAAGCGCCGTCTCCGGCCGCACGGCCTTCGCTTCGGTGCCCGAGGCACCGACCATGACGGAAGCCTCGACGCAGGCGCCGCTCGTCCCCACCACCGGCCCGGACTACCAGCCGGTGGCGACGCTGAACGGCTGGACCCTGCCATGGCGCATGAACGGCGACTGGAAGGAGTTCCATCTCGTCGCCGAGCCGGTCGAGCGCGAGCTGGCGCCGGGTATGAAGGCGTTCCTGTGGGGCTATAACGGCCAGTCGCCGGGCCCAACGATCGAGGCGGTCGAGGGCGACAAGGTCCGCATCTTCGTCAGCAACAAGCTGCCCGAAAACACGACGATCCACTGGCATGGCCAGCGCTTGCCCAACGGCATGGACGGTGTTGGCGGGTTGACGCAGCCGCATATCCCGCCGGGCAAGACCTTCGTCTACGAGTTCCAGCTCAGGCGCTCCGGCACCTATATGTACCATCCCCATTCCGACGAGATGGTGCAGATGGCGATGGGCATGATGGGCTTCTTCGTCGTCCATCCCAAGGATCCGGCCTTCCGCCGCGTCGACCGCGACTTCGTCTTCCTGCTCAACGCCTTCGACATCGAGGCCGGCTCCTATGTGCCGAAGGTCAACACCATGCTCGATTTCAACCTGTGGTGCTGGAACAGCCGGGTCTTTCCGGGCATCGACCCGTTCGTGGTGGGTAAGAACGACAAGGTCCGCATCCGCTTCGGCAACCTGACCATGACCAACCACCCGATCCACATGCATGGCTACGAGTTCAAAGTTTCCTGCACTGACGGCGGCTGGGTCGATCCGGCTGCGGCCTGGGACGAGGTTTCGATTGACTGCGCCGTCGGCCAGATGCGGGCCTTCGATTTCGTCGCCGATGAGCCAGGCGACTGGGCGATCCACTGCCACAAATCGCATCACACCATGAACGCCATGGGCCATTCGGTGAAGACCTATATCGGCGTCGGCAAGAAGGACCTGGCCAAGCGCATCGCCAAGATAGCACCCGGCTACATGCCGATGGGTTCGAACGGCATGGGTGAGATGGGGTCCATGGAGATGCCGCTGCCGAACAACACCTTGCCGATGATGACGGGCTTCGCCCAGTTCGGTCCTGTCGAGATGGGCGGCATGTTCTCGGTCGTGAAGGTGCGCGAGGGGCTCGCCAAGACCGACTACAAGGATCCGGGTCCCTACAAGAATCCCGAAGGAACGGTGGCATTCGAGTACAAGGGCGAAAAGCTCACCGAGGCCCCGCGCGCAAAGGGGCCTGACAGCGGCGTCCAGTCTGTCGATTGGCGCGTCAAGGATCCGCGCAAACCTAGGCTCGGGCCGGACGGAAAACCACTGCCCGGCGCCAAGAGCCCGCATTCCAATCACTGAACTCCGATCAATCCATTCTGGAGAAGACGCATGACGACGAAGATGTCGAGACTGAAATTTGCAACCCTGGCAGTCCTGCTTTCGGCCGGCGCCGCCCTGGCTGGCCCCGGCGGGGCTGGCCATGGTCATGGCGATGAGACCGCTTATGGCAAGCCGGGCGATGCCAAGAAGCCCGCCCGCATCGTGCAGGTCTCGATGGCTGAGCGCGACGGCAAGATGCAGTTCATTCCGGACCGGATCGAGGTCCGTCGCGGCGAGCAGGTGAAATTCCAGCTCCGCAATAATGGCGAGCTCGACCACGAACTCGTTTTGGCAACCCTCGAGGAGAACCTCAAGCACGCCGTCGAGATGCAGAAGAACCCCGACATGGAGCATGACGACCCGAACGCCAAGCGCCTCGCTCCGAAGAAGGCCGGCGAGATCGTCTGGCAGTTCACCAAAGCCGGTGAGTTCGACTTCTCCTGCCTGATCCCCGGTCACCGCGAGGCGGGCATGACCGGCAAGATCATCGTCAAGTGACGATGGCAACATCCCAACCACTGATGGAGACGATGATGCGTAAACTCCTCGCGATTGCGATTATTGGCGGCGGCCTCACCACCGCCGCTCTGGCTCAGGACGCGCCATTGGTGAACGCGACGGTCAAGAAGGTCGATACCGCCCAGGGCAAGGTCACCCTCGACCATGGCCCGATCAAGAACCTCGACATGGAAGGCATGACGATGGTGTTCAAGGCCGCCGATCCGGCCATGCTGAAGGATCTCAAGGCCGGCGAGAAGGTCAAGTTCACCGCCGACCGCGTCAACGGCCAAATCACCGTGACCAAGCTGCAAAAGGCCAAGTGATCCCAATGTGCGGCAGGACGTAAAGCCGTCCTGCCGCACAAATCGCCGTTCGCTGCAACCCGGATGATATAGCCAATCCGCCGTCTTCTTCGACGCCCGACGGTTGCTTCAGCGGGCGCCGTGTTGGTCGGGAAGCATAGTTTTTGCGGGCCCATTGGAGGCCTCGCACCCAAACATGCAAACAATAAGATTAGATTGAAAGGCGAGCCATGCGATTGGTCTTGCTGATGCTTCCTTTGGCGCTTTTTGCGCTTCAGGTGCGAGCGGACGATGGTGATCTGCAACGCGCGCTTATTGAAGCGTCGTGCCCCAGCGCCAAGGTCACGCGCCTCGAACCTATCGGACAGAGCGAGGTCTACGAGGCGAACTGCTTCGCCAGGCGCTTCAAGATCGTCTGCACGAATGGGCGCTACTCGGCAGATGATCCGTCTCGTAGCAAAGATGATCCGGAATGAAGCCGCGGGTGTAAAGCACGCCATCAATGGCAAAGGTCGCCGAATGATCAGGATCACCACAAAGTCGTCACGAATGATCGCGCTTGATAGGGTGGACGATCTGTATCGCACACTGCGCGCGCCCCCGAGCTAGTACGCTAATAATTCCAAGGCGAAAGCAGGCCGCGCCGACGCTGGTTCCATTCCGGCACTAAATGTTGAGTCCAAAAGACGTGAATTCTACAATTCAGTTTATCCATGACCTGGGCCACCGGATCATGGGGCTTGATTATCCGCATGGTCATTGGCTGATCAATGTTGCGGCGGCGCTGTTGTTTCTTGTCGCGCCGGGATGGACGCTGTGGATTGCCGCCCGATTTTTTCTTCGGCGTTTCTATGCAGAACGCCATCGCCGCGCGCGTTTGCGAGCAGCAACTGCGCGCGCCGCCGATCGTCCAAGCGTCGGCGATCGTGCCCGATCGCTTGAAGCATACATCATCCGCGCCACGGCGAAGCCACAAGCGAAGCTCGTGATCATTTCGATCATGACCCTTCCAACGGCATGGCTTCTGCTTGAGATACCCAAGCACATTATCAATCACGCTCTCGCCGATGCCAGCGATAGCGGCCACGTGGACATGACGTTCTTGGGCGTCTCGCTCGATCGCATGGCGCTTCTGTTCGCGCTGTGCGCTGGTTATTTGGGAGCCCTGACACTAAACGGGATGGTCAAGTACGCAGCTACGCGTATCCGTGGCCGTGTGAGCGAACGCTTAGTCCGCAGGCTTCGGCTCGGCGTTTGGCGTCGGGCACGAGCAGGTATGACGGCTGAGCAGCGCGCGCACCTGTCTGCGGTTGTGGTCCAAGAGGTGGAGCCCATTGGGTATTTTGGTGGGAGTCTTGCGGTTGTTCCTGTCATTCAGGGCGGGGCTCTGCTAACTAGCATCCTGTTTCTGGTGATGCAGAATCCGGCCTTGGCGCTGGCAGCGTTGCTGATGCTGCCGCTGCAGCTGACTTTTTTGCCCGTTTTGCAGAAGCGGCTGAACGCGAAGGTTCGTGACCGGGTTCGTTCCACGCGCAGGCTCGGCGGACTTATGGTGTCGGACGGTTCCGATCCAAGCCCGCTGGGCGCGAAGATCTCAGGGAGCCCGACGGAGTTGTCGATTCTGCGCCGTCAGATGCGGACGACCGCAAGTCTCGAAACAATTCGGGTGGAAATCAACGATCTGAAAGGCAGGATCAAGGGTCTCTTCAATTACACCTCCAACCTGACACCGTTCTTTTTCTTTACCATCGGTGGTTATCTGGTGGTGAAGGGGCAGTTGTCGCTCGGTGCACTTGTTGCCGCTCTTGCCGCTTACCGGGAGATCGCGCCGGCTCTGCGAGAGCTGTTTGATTTCATGCAAAATTGGTCGGATTCGAAGGCTCGCTTCAGCGAGGTGACCAGAGCCATGGGCCAAAGCCCCGCTTTGCCCGCACCTATTCGCTCTCAGATGTCTCTTCATAGGGAGAGAATGGCGAGCTGAATTCTGTTTTTCGGATGGTGGCCGACAGGGACGAATGTAGGGAGGGACGACGAGGCTTTGGGGCGCTGGCCTACGGCACACGGGCACCGTTGCGATGTTCTTAGCTTCCGCGCCGCGCCCGCGCATCGATTGCTCAGTTGGACGCTGCTGGTGCTGGCGCTGATCCATGTCGCTGGGGCGCTGTGGCATCATCTCTATCGCCGCGACGACATCCTGCGCCGTATGCTGACTAGCCGAAGGTGAGATCACGAAGCAGCGATTTTGCTTGCTCCCGGTCAAACAGCCGCAGTTCTCGCCCTTTTTCGATATCCGACCGTATGTCAGAATAGGTGCTATGAAGTTTCGACTTCTCACGAATGTATTGGTCCTGGGGCTGTTTGTCGCGGCCACGATGTTGGCTGCCCTGGTGGCGCCGGCAAAGGCTGGCTACGTCCGGATGGACAGCGAGACGATGGCGGCAATGTCGCCTGAGATGCCGTGTTGCCCCAATCCGAAAGACAAACAGCCGGATTGCACGACGAATTGTCCGGCAGTGAGCTTCTGCTTGGCCAAGTGCTTTGCGAGCGAGTCAACAGTTTTTGCCATGGTTGTTCAACCTGTTGTCGTGACACTCGGGCTTGCGCATAATGAAGCGTTGCGCATCTCGCGACCGGGCGAACCTCCAGCTCGACCTCCGCGAACCTGAGACATCGCCGGCGCCAGGGCGTCGGCTTCGGCCGCACGGAAGCTCCGGGCGGTCGGTGAGCCGTGGCTGACGCCACGTTGAAGCTGCGCGCGCGTGAGCGGCAGCCTGACTTTCTCAGGATTTCCACGATGATCACCCACTTTTTGCGCGCGCTCATCGCCGCGCTTCCGCTCGCCGCCGGCGCGCTGCCGGCTCTGGCGGACATCAAGGATTACGAATTCCAACTCACCCAGAGCGAATTCAAGCAGGCCAATGGTATCGTCATCACCGTCAAGCTGATGGACAGGCGGTCCGGCAAGCCGGTTCCGGACGCCGTGATCTTCGCCCAGCGCATCGACATGGAGCCGGACGGCATGGGGACAATGACGTCGCCCATCGAGGCGATGCCTTCGAGCGAGCCCGGCACCTATCGCTTCAGGACCAACCTGACCATGGCTGGGGGCTGGCGCCTCTCGCTCGGCGCCAAGATCCAGGGTGAGACTGGCACGCTCGAAAACAAGCTGATCCTCAAGGCCGTGCCATGAAACGCATCGCCCTCACGGGCCTGGCTCTCGCCGCCGCTCTGGCGGCGGGAGGTGCAGGCTATTGGGCCGGACATCGCGGTCTTGCGGTGGCTGGCCTGCGCGCGTGGCTCGGCATCGAAGGCTCGTTCGCGGCGAACGAGCGCGCCGGGACCGGGCCGGTGATCTACTATCAGCACCCCGACCGGAGTCCGCTGTACTCCACTGAGCCGCGCCAGACCGATGACGGCAGGTCGTTCAGGGCCGTCCATGCCAGCGAGGACGTCAGCTTCGAGGAGAAGCCGGAGGGCGCAGAGCAGGCAGCAAAGCCCGACAAGGGCCGCATTCTCTACTACCGCAATCCCATGGGCCTCCCGGATACCTCGTCGGTGCCGAAGAAGGACTCGATGGGGATGGATTACATTCCCGTCCATGAAGGCGAAGGCGGCGAGGACGGGGGCGTCAAGCTCTCGCCGGGCCGCATCCAGCGCAGCGGCGTGCGCTCGGAGCCCGTCAGCCGCCTAGCCATCGCGCAGCCGATCCGCGTGCCCGGCACGGTGCAGCTGGACGAGCGGCGGGTTTCCGTGGTGGCGATCCGCGCGGACGCCTTCGTCCAGGAGGTCGCGCCGGTGACGACCGGCGACCGCGTTGCCAAGGGCACGCGGCTCGCGCGCATCTACTCGCCTGACATCAGCACGGCTGGCGCCCAGTTCATCACCGAGCTCAATGCCGCGGCTCGGGGGGTGCCGGAAGGCGGCGCAAGGCAACGCCTCGAGAACCTCGGTGTTCCCCCCGAGATCATTGCCGAGATCGAGCGCAGCCGGAAGGTGCCGCCGACGATCAACTGGTCGGCACCGCGCGACGGCATCGTGCTGGAGCGAAGTGTCAGCGACGGTATGAAGATGGCGGCCGGAACCACCCTGTTCCGGCTCGCCGACATTTCGACGATCTGGGTTCTGGCCGACGTGCCGGAGCGCGAGCTGCCCGCAATCCGCATCGGCGCGCCGGCGACGGTCCGGCTGCGCGGCCGCCCCGGCACTGCATTCGTAGGCCATGTCAGCCTGATCTATCCGCAGATCACCGAGGCGACGCGCACTGCCAAGGTCCGCGTTGAGCTCGCCAATCCGGACGGCATCCTGCTACCGAACATGTATGCCGATGTCGAAATCGACGCCGGCGGCGCAGGCTCTGAGCTCGCGGTTCCCGACAGCGCCGTGATCGATAGCGGCACGCGCCGCATCGTCATCCTCGATCGCGGCGAGGGCCGGTTCGAGCCACGCGAGGTCAAGCTCGGCCGGCGCGGCGACGGCATGGTCGCGATCACGGACGGCGTCTCCGAGGGCGATCGCGTCGTCGTCTCGGCGAATTTCCTGATCGATGCCGAGAGTAACCTCAAGGCGGCTTTGAGTGGGTTCGCCCCTGCGGAGGCCAAGCCATGATCGCCCGATTGATCGACTGGTCGGCGCGCAACCTGATCCTGGTTTTCGTCGCCACTGCCTTCGCCGTGGCCGCGGGAGTCTACGCGCTCAAGACCTTGCCGCTCGACGCCATACCCGACCTCTCCGACGTCCAGGTCATCGTCTACACCGAATATCCCGGCCAGGCGCCGCAGGTGATCGAGGACCAGGTCACCTATCCGCTGACGACCTCGATGCTGACTGTGCCGAAGGCGCGCGTCGTGCGCGGCTTCTCGTTCTTCGGCGTCTCCTTCGTCTATGTGATCTTCGAGGACGGCACCGATCCCTATTGGGCGCGCTCCCGCGTGCTCGAATATCTCAACGCCGCCGCGCGGCGCTTGCCGGCCGGCGTTTCGCCGACGCTCGGGCCGGACGCGACGGGCGTCGGCTGGGTCTACCAATACGCCGTCATAGCCAAGGAGATGACGCTGGCCGAGCTGCGCTCTTTGCAGGATTGGGTGGTGCGCTTCGCCGCCTCGCGCGCCGAGGGGGTGGCCGAGGTCGCGAGCGTCGGCGGCTTCGTCAAGCAATATGCGATCGTGGTCGATCCCGTCCGGCTGCGCGCCCAGGGCGTCTCGCTGGCTGCGCTGCGCGAGGCGGTCCGCAGCAGCAACATGGATGTCGGCGGGCGCACGGTCGAGCTCAGCGAGTTCGAGTTCATGGTGCGCGGCCGCGGCTACCTGAAATCGACAGCCGATATCGAGAACATCGTCCTGAAGAGCGAGCGCGGCGTGCCCCTTCGCCTCTCCGATGTGGCGCGGGTCGAGATCGGGCCGGACGAGCGGCGCGGCATCACCGAGCTCAATGGCGAAGGCGAGGTCGCGAGCGGCATCATCCTGCAGCGCTTCGGCGCCAATGCGCTCTCCGTGATCGAGCGCGCCAAGGCCCGCCTCGCCGAGATCGCACCCAGCCTGCCGGGCGGAGCCGAGATCGTGCCGGTCTATGACCGCTCCGGGCTGATCGAGCGGGCGATCGAGACGCTGAAGGGCACGCTGATCGAGGAGAGCATCATCGTCGCCCTGGTCTGCATCGTCTTCCTGCTGCATCTGCGCAGCGCCCTGGTGGCGATCATCATGCTGCCCGTCGGCATCCTGATGGCCTTCGCGGGAATGAAGGCGCTCGGCCTCGGCTCCAACATCATGAGCCTGGGCGGCATCGCCATCGCCGTCGGCGCCATGATCGACGCTGCCATCGTCATGATCGAGAACGCCCATAAACATCTTGAACGGGCGCCGCCGGACAAGCCGCGCATCGAGATTCTGATCGAGGCGGCAAGCGAGGTCGGGCCGGCGCTGTTCTTCAGCCTGCTCGTCATTACCGTCTCGTTCCTGCCGATCTTCACGCTGGAGGCCGAGGAGGGGCGGCTGTTCGGCCCGCTCGCCTACACCAAGACCTTCGCCATGGCGGCGTCGGCATTGCTCTCGGTGACGCTGGTGCCGGCTCTGATGGTCGTCTTCGTGCGCGGTCGGATCATTCCGGAGCACAAGAACCCGATAAACCGGGCGCTGATCGCGCTCTACCGTCCACTCATCCGCGGCGTGCTCAGGGCCAAGACCTTGACGATCCTGCTGGCGCTGGTGACGCTCGGCGTCAGCATCTGGCCAGCGCGACAGCTCGGCTCGGAATTCATGCCGTCGCTCGACGAAGGCACGCTGATGTATATGCCGACGACTCTGCCCGGACTCTCGGTGACCAAGGCGGCCGAACTGCTCCAGACCCAGAACCGGATCATCCGCTCCTTCCCGGAGGTCGCCTCGGTCTACGGCAAGGCCGGTCGAGCCCAGACCGCGACCGACCCGGCGCCGACCGAGATGTTCGAGACCATCATCAACCTGAAGCCCAAGGCGCAGTGGCGAGACGGCGTCACACTCGACAGCCTCAAGGCGGAGATGGACAAGGCGTTGCAGTTTCCCGGCGTCTCCAATGCCTGGACGCAGCCGATCCGCGCCCGCATCGACATGCTGGCGACGGGCATCCGCACGCCGATCGGCGTCAAGGTCTTCGGCACCGAGCTCGCGCAGATGGAGGCGATCTCGCGTCAGGTCGAGACCGCGCTGAAGACCGTGCCGGGCACCAGCAGTGCCTATGCCGAGCGCGTTATCGGCGGCTATTTCCTCGACATCATGCCGGACCGGATCGCGCTAGGCCGCTATGGGCTCTCCGTCGGCGATGTTCAGAACGCCGTCGTGATGGCGATGGGCGGCGAGACCGTGACGACGACGGTCGAGGGTCGCGAGCGCTACGGCGTCATCATCCGCTATCCCCGCGACCTGCGCTCCGATCCGCAGGCGATCACGCGCGAGGTTCAGGTCTCGACGCCGTCGGGAGCGAGCGTGCCGCTAGGCGAGGTCGCAAGCATCGAGCGCAAGCGCGGCGCGACCTCGATCCGGACCGAGAACGGCGAACTGGCGGTCTACATCTTCGTCGACACCGTCGGGCGCGACCTCGGCGGCTATGTCCGCGATGCGAAAGACGCGATCGCGCAGAGCGTCAAACTGCCGGCGGGCTATCGCATCGCCTGGAGCGGCCAGTTCGAGTATCTCGAACGGGCCGAGGCGCGCCTCAAGCTGGTCGTGCCGGTGACGCTCGCGATCATCTTCCTGCTGCTCTACCTGAACTTTCGCAGGCTGACCGAGACCTTTATCGTCATGCTGTCGTTGCCCTTCGCGCTGGTCGGCGGCATCTGGCTGCTGTGGTGGCTCGGCTTCAACCTGTCCGTGGCCGTCGCGGTCGGTTTCATCGCGCTCGCCGGTGTCGCGGCCGAGACCGGCGTGATCATGCTGATCTATCTCGACCACGCGCTGAAGGAGGTGCAGGCGCGCTGCACGACGGAAGCGCGACCGTTCACCCGAACCGATCTGCAGCAGGCGATTATGCTAGGCGCGGTTGAACGCGTTCGGCCCAAGATCATGACCGTGATCGCGATTATGGCCGGACTGCTGCCGATACTCTGGAACACCGGGACCGGGTCGGAGGTGATGCAGCGCATCGCCGTGCCGATGATCGGCGGCATGGTCTCCTCAACCGTGCTGACGCTCATGGTGATCCCGGCGATCTACGGCCTGGTCAAGGGCTGGGCGCTACCAATGGCGGCGGCGACGAACGAAGCTGCATCAGACCTCGCGCCGGCACACCTCTCCGTCGCTGTTGAGCAAGGGAGGAGCCAATGACGCACGACATGAGCGGCATGGGATGGGGGATGGGGGCCGCGGTTCTAGTCGGTATCGGCGTCCTAGTGCTGGCGATCGCCACACTCGTGAAATACGTCTTCTTCCGATGAGGACGCCACGCGCTCGCTTCATCGGAGGGAGACACAACCAAGGCAAAGGACACCATCATGGCAATTGATATCCATCCCTCCCGTCGCACGCTGATGATTGGTGCCGCGCAGTCGGTGGCGGCATTCACACTCTGGCGCCCGTCAATGGCCGCCGAGGCCCTCCCAAAGATGACCGTGACCCGCGATCCGAGCTGCGGTTGTTGCGGCAATTGGGTCGCGCACGTGAAGGCCGCCGGGTTTTCAGTCGAAGTGACCGAAATTGCAGACGTCGCACCTCTCAAGGTCCGGCTCGGCGTGCCCGATGCCTTGGTGTCGTGCCACACGGCCGAGATTGGCGGCTATGTCGTGGAAGGCCATGTTCCGGCCGAGGCGATCAAGCGATTGCTGGTCGAGCGCCCGCAGGTAACTGGAATCGCGGTCGCGGGCATGCCGGTTGGCTCACCTGGGATGGAGGTTCCGGGCCAGGCGCCGCAAACCTATG
>NZ_JBXAND010000009.1:0-193630 GCF_058801345.1 Allobosea sp. GW822-FHT03F07 | reverse complement strand
ATAGCCTTAAACCAAGATGAGCCAGAGCCTCCGTTCCTGAGAAACGAAAACGGTCTCAAATCATCTGACGACGGACACTGGGCCGGCACCAGCGACCCCGCAGCGGGCGCCTTCTGCGGCTGAGGGACCGGACTGGCCTCCCGCGCGGCCTCGATTTGTTCGGCCAGCAGATCGGCGATGGCGCGGCCCTCGCCGATCCCCGAACCGATCCGCAATTGCGGCCAGGGCCCGGGATGCTCGGCGCGCCAGCGCTGCAACGTCTTGGTCAGCCAGGCCGCGAACGCCGGCTCCATCGGCAGCAGCAGCGGGACGAAGAGAATCTCGGAAATCGGCTCGCCCAGCAGGCCGAGCACGACCTCCCGGAGCGACGGCGTGCCCTGCTCGGTGAAGGCATAGGCGACCCAGGCACCGTCCGCGCGGGCGGCAGCCACGGTCCGTAGCCGCTCCATCTCCGCGATCGGCGCCGCCGCGATAGCCGAGCGCACGATCAGGATGATGGCGCGACCGAGGCCGGCCGGCTGTTTGAGGGAAAGGTGGTCAGGTCTCATGCTCGCCGACACACTCACCGAAGGGGCGGGAGCGGGCAAGGGCTCCGAGCGAGCACGGGGCATCGTAGCCTCACGCCGCCTGCCGGTCCCAGGCGGGGAACGGGTCCTCGAGCCCGAGCAGCGCTTGCGTCATTCCGGTCGCCGGGCTGCCGGTCAGGCAGGCGTCGAGCGCGGCGCGGATGGCCGTCTCATCCATCTCCTGCGTGCCGATGAAGACCAGCTCCTGGCGCCGGTCGCCCCAGGTCTGCGACCAGTGTTTGCGCATCAGCGAGGCGAACTCCTCCGAACGCGGCCAGCGCTCCTTCGGCACGGCCGCCCACCAACTGCCCATGCCTTCGGTGCGGGTGATGCGCCCGGCGAGCGAATATTCCCCGACCCAGCGCGGCCGGGTCGCCAGCCAGAAATGGCCCTTGGCGCGGATCACGCCGGGCAAGCGCTTCTCCAGCAGGTCGTAGAGCTTGCGGGGGTGGAACGGGCGCCGCGCCCGGTAGACGAAGGAGCGGATGCCGTATTCCTCGGTCTCGGGGACATGGTCGCGGAAGCCGAAGAGCTCCTTGTGCCAGAGCGGATGCTCCTGCGAGCGCTCCTCGCTGTACAGCCGTGTGTCGAGCACGGCGGCCAACGGCACGCGGCCGAACTCGGCCTCGACGATCCGCGCGTCGGCATTGAGGCCGCGCACGACCTGCCGGACCTTCTCGCGCTGTTCGGGCGTCGCCTCGCCGATCTTGTTGATGACCACGACATCGGCGAACTCGATCTGCTCGACCAGGAGATCGACCAGCGTGCGCCCGTCGCCCTCTCCGGCCGTCTCGCCCCGATCGGCGAGGAAGTCGCGGCTGTCATAGTCCGCCAGCAGGTTGAGGGCGTCGACGACCGTGACCATGGTGTCGAGCCGCGCGACATCGTCCAGCGACTGGTCGTGCTCGTCGCGGAAGGAGAAGGTCGCGGCGATCGGGAGCGGCTCGGCGATGCCGGTGCCCTCGATCAGGAGGTAGTCGAAGCGCTTCTCGGCAGCGAGGCGGCGGACCTCGCTCAGCAGATCGTCGCGCAAGGTGCAGCAGATGCAGCCATTGCTCATCTCGACCAGCTTCTCCTCGGTCTGCGACAGGTCCGCCCCGCCCTCGCGCACCAGATCGGCGTCGATATTGACCTCACTCATGTCGTTGACGATCACCGCGACGCGCTTGCCCTCGCGGTTGTTGAGAATGTGGTTCAGCAGCGTCGTCTTGCCGGCACCGAGGAAGCCGGAGAGAACCGTCACCGGCAGGCGGCGGTCTATGAGAAGGGCGTCAGATGTCATGCGGATCGTCCAAAGTTGATTTCGAATTATGTTACGGTATAACATAACGACATTGTCAACCCATGGAGCGGCTACTCACGTGACGATGGCACATGGCGATCAGCACCGGGGCCTCGAAGAGGCATTTCCCGACAAGTTGTTCACGCGGGCGCTGGCGCAATGCGCGGCGACGGGGCGCACGTTGACAACGCTGCGGCGAGACGTGCTCGCGATTTTCGCCACCAGCACGCGACCGCTGAAAGCTTATGAGATCGTCGAGCGACTGAGCACGCCGAGTCGTCGCATCTCGCCCATATCCGTTTACCGCAGCCTCGATTTCCTGATCGAACTCGGCATCGTCCATCGTCTCGCCACGCAGAACGCCTTCGTCGTCTGCGATCACAACCATGCGCAGGATGAGACACTGGTCTTCATGATCTGCCAGTGCTGCGGCGAGGTCGACGAGGCCGTCCTGCCCGGCATGACCCGTTCGCTGGCGGCCACCGCCGACGCGCATGGCTTCCGCAGCCGCGGCCACAGCATCGAGCTCCAGGGCGAATGCGAAGACTGCCGCGGCGCGACATCCCTGACCAGCCGGGGCGGCTGAGCCGCTCTTCATTCATCCGGGCGTTGCCGATCCGGCTGCCCCATCCAGCGCTCTCGATGGATATCGCGATGCCTTATGACGCCATCATCATCGGCGGCAGCTTTGCCGAAGCGCCCCGCACCGCATCGCCCTCTCCGGCAGCGCCATGGCCGGGATCGCCATGCATCAGGCGGGCTCACCCGATGCACCCACGCCCTGACGCCAAGCTTCCCTCTCATCGCTACGAATGCAATATTATAACATCACTCCATCAACCGGATACCGACGCATGACCAGAAGCGCTCCCGCCCGTCACGCCACACTCGCCCTCGCCTGTGCTGCCGCGACCCTGACCAGTGGTCTGGCCTGGGCGCATGATCATGCCGTGCTGCGCGGGCGCGTGGTCTTCAGCGACCATGAGAAAGCGGTCATCCGCATTCTCGACCTCGACAGCGGCGAGGTGACCCATTCCTTCGATCTGCCGAAGTCGAATGCCGGCTTCGCGGCGGTGGAGGATGGCCGGCACATCGTCGTCAAAACGGGCGACGACCAGGGCACGATCCGCATCCTCGACAGCGGCATCGTCAGGGAATCGCATGGCGATCATGACGACGTCGAGAAGCTCACCCCCCGGCTGCTCGACCTGACGCTGACCGGCGACAAGCCGGCCCATGTGGTCTCCGGAAACGGGCAGATCGCCCTGTTTTATGATGGCGACCGACCCTGGATCCGCAGGAGCGACCCGAAGGTGGTGCTGCTCTCGCTGAAGGATCTGTCCGCCAAGCAGCCCAAACCCATCGTCTGGAAGAGTCCGGCTCCGCAGCATGGCATCGCCGTACCGCTCGGCCGTGGCGAGATGTTGCTGTCCGTGCCGAACCCGGCCTATGCGAAGGGCGACGACAAGAGCGCCTCCTCGCGCCCGAACGGCTTCGAGATCGTCGCGACCAGGGGCAAGCCCGAAGTATGGAAAACGCTCGCCTCCTTCAACGACAGTGCCAAGGCGGACGCCTCCTGCAAGCTTTTCCACGGCCATGCGGCGATCAAGAACGTCCATGCCTTCGGCTGCAATGACGGGACCGATGGCGGCGTGCTCATCCTGGCCCGGCAGGGCAAGGACTGGAGCGCGCGCAAGCTCGCCTATCCCGACGAGCGCCGGACCAGCACCATCAAGGGCGGTGCCGGGCGCTATCTGGTCGGCAATTATGGCCTGAAATCGCCCTATGACGCGCTGATCCGGATCGACCCCACGGCCAAGGCACTGACGGCCGGCGATGTCTTCGCGGTTCCCGGCGGCCAAGGCGCCTGCCAGTTCGAGGTCTCGGCCACGGGCAAGCGCGTCGCCAATCTGACCGCGGACGGCAAGCTGCGCATCTACGATGTCGCACCGAACTGGACCGAGGTCGCGAGCTTCGATGCGGTTCCGGCCTTCGACTGCGCCTATGGCGCTTCGACGCCGACGCCCAACCTCGCCGTCCAGGGCGCCCTCGCCTTCGTCAGCGATCCGGAGAACGGCCGGATTCGCGAATACAATCTCGATACGCTGAAGCAGGGGCTCGATCTGCCGGTCGGCGGCAAGCCGACCGCGATCGCCGGAGGCGCCTCGGGCGGCTGACGACAGGCCGCGGCGAGCGGCACAAGCGCCGAAGCCATCGCCAGCCCGCGGCTTCTCCGGCCGCGGGCCTTTTCGTCCTTGAAGGCCCCGGGCTCTGGGAAGCCGAGTTTCTCGGGAAGCGCCAACCGAACGCCCTGTCTCCTCAGGCCCGCTCGGAAAACGCCCGGCTCGATGCCACCGCGGCGGCCGCCAGGGGCGCCGCCACGCAGAGGCAACCGGAGCCGGCCAGCACCGGTCCCAAACCGAAGGCCTCGACGAGCGGGACCATGGCGACCAGCCCGAGCGGCGCCAGCCCGTAGGACATCAGAAAATCGAGCGACGAAACGCGCGCGATGCGGTCGGGCGGGATCTCGCGCTGGATGGCCGAAAACCACAACACGTTGAAGATCTCGATGCCGATGCCGGCGAGAAAGAAAGCCGCCGCCGGAGCCAGGAGCGACGACTCCATTGCCAGGCTGAAGGGAACCAGCCCATACAGCGCCAGGCCCGCAAGGGCGATCCAGCCCCGGTTTCGCGGGCGCCAGCGGCTGATGACGAGGGCCGCCAGCAAGGCGCCGCAGGCATAGGCCGTCATACACCAGACGAGAAGGGCCGGACCATGGCGAGATCCGGCGCCGATGATCGGCAGCAGCACCGCCGTGACGGAATAGCCGGCGGCGATGACGGCGGTCAGCGCCCCGAGACCGGCGAGAAACCAGCGGTGCCGCCGCGCCTCGGCCAGACCCGCAAGCCATTGCCGGCCGAAATGCGACAGCGGCGCGGGGTCCTTCGATCCCGGCGCTGCGGCAGACGGGATGCGGGGCGGCGCCACCGCGCTGAGAATCCAGAGAAGGGCGATCGTCACCAGGGCGGCCCTGGCGCTCCAGGTTACGGCGATGGCCGTCGCCAGCGTGGGACCGAGCAGCCCCGTGACCCGGACCGAAATGCTCATCGCGGCATTTGCGCCCTGGAGATCGTCGACAGCGACGATGGCGGGCACCATCGCCTGATAGGCCGGCCGGCACGCCCCCTGCCCCGCCCCGGCCAGCAGCGCCCCGATCAGCATCGCCGCGACCTTGGCCTCGGCTTGCGGCTGATACAGACCCAGGACGACGAGCATCACCCCGATCACTGCGAGCGCGCTCGCCACTGCGATCACCTGGCGCGCATCCGACCGGTCGGCGAGCACGCCGCTGATCGGCAACGCCACCAGAAAGGCGAGTGTCCTCGCCGCCAGCGCGCTGCCCAGCTGCGCCGGCGACAACGATCCGTCGAGCACGGCGAGGCCGAGGACGAAGGGAAATCCCCAGGTGGCCAGGCTCGATGCGGTGCTGCCGGCCCAGAGCCGGAGGAATGAGAGCGAGCGGACGCCCGCCCTCGTCACGTGCTTGGGGATCATCGTCTTCCTTGCTGCCGGTCGAGCCTTGCATGATCTCAGCCATAGCGATAGACGCAACACTATAACGTTTCATGGAGTGTGTCGTGTCGAGCAAATGGGTTGCGATCACCGTTGCGATGCTGTCGATGACAGGCATCGCCGTGGCCAAGCCGCTGAAGGTCGTCGGTCCCTGGGAGATCGCGGGAATCGACCCCGCTCAGTCCGGCTTCGTCTTCAGCAGGATGCAGGTGGCGGAGACGCTGGTTTCAGTCGATGCCGATGGGAAGCTGATGCCGAGCCTCGCGACGCGCTGGTCCGCCAGCGAGGACGGATTGACCTGGCGCTTCGGCCTGCGCGAGGGGGCACGCTTTCACGACGGCAGCCCAGTGACCGCGTCGATCGTGGCCGACACCCTGCGCAAGGTCCATGGCGGCGCGGGTGTGTTCAGCCAGGTGCCGGTGGCCGGCATCGAGCCCGAGGGGCAGGATGTCGTCATCCGCCTGTCGAAGCCTTTTGCGGCGCTCCCGGCCTACCTCGTGAATTTCACCACCATTATCCTCGCCCCCTCGTCCTTCAACGCATCCGGCAAGGTCGAGCGCATTGTCGGTTCCGGCCCCTATCGCGTGAAGAGCCTGACACCGCCGCTTAACATGCAGCTCGAAACCGCGGCCGAGTGGAACGGCGCCAAGCCGGGCATCGACGAGGTCAGCTATCAGGCGGTCGGCCAGGGCGAGACACGCGCCCTCATGGCCGAAAGCGGCGAGGCCGATCTCGTCTTCTCGATGCTGCCCGTCTCGGTGGAACGGCTGAAGCGCAATCCGAACCTCGATGTCCGCGTCGCCACGATTCCGCGCACGCGGATGCTCAAGGTCAATGCCGCCTCGCCCCTGTTCAGCGATGTGCGCGTCAGGCGCGCGATCAGCGCGGCCCTCGACCGCGAAGGCGTCACGCGCGTCATCCTGCGCAACGCCGATCTCGCCGCGACCCAGCTCTTCCCCAAGGCGCTCGCTGGCTGGAACGATCCCGAGCTACCGGCGCTGAAGCGCGATCTGACAGCGGCGAAGGCTTTGTTGGCCGAGGCCGGCTGGACGCCCGGCGCCGACGGCATCCTGCAGAAGGACGGCAAGCACTTCTCCTTCACGCTGCTGACCTAT
Source organism: Allobosea sp. GW822-FHT03F07 (assembly GCF_058801345.1). Lineage (NCBI taxonomy): Bacteria > Pseudomonadati > Pseudomonadota > Alphaproteobacteria > Hyphomicrobiales > Alloboseaceae > Allobosea > Allobosea sp. GW822-FHT03F07. The sequence goes on along the minus strand of NZ_JBXAND010000009.1, from coordinate 187,094 downwards.
GCGAGCTGGCCGGAGTTGCCACCGATCGCCACGGCGATCCAGGCGCAACTGAAGCAGGTCGGCATCGACGCCAAGGTCTCGGTCGGCAACAGCTCCGAGATTCCGGCGCGGCACAAGGACGGCACACTGGAGATGGGCCTCGTCTCGCGGCTCTACTCGATCGTACCGGATGCCATCGGCACGCTGCGCGACGACTACAAGTCTGGCGGCAGCGATTGGGGCGCGACTGGCTGGTCAAGTGCTGAACTCAACGAGCTCGTGGAGACGATGGCCCAGACCAGCGACCCCGCTACGCGTGCGCCGATGCAGAAGCGCGCGATCGCGATCCTCCAAAGCGAGCTGCCGAGCATCCCGGTGACCTGGTCGGAGCTCGCCATCGTCGCCAACAAGCGCGTCACCGGGCTGCGCATCGACCCGCTCGAGGTCAATTACGGGCTCGCCTCGATCCGCTGGGCCCAATAGGCATGAAGCGCCTCGTTCTCGCCCGGCTGCTCCAGGCCGGGCTGGTCGTGCTCGTCGTCGGCGTCCTCTGCTTCGTGCTCGTGCGCGCACTCCCGGGCGATCCGGCGATGCGGATCGCCGCAGGTCGCTACGGGCCCGACGCCAACATCACGGAAGCGGCCGAACAGGTCCGTCGCGAACTCGGTCTGGATCAGCCGCTCTTGGTCCAGCTCGGCGCTTCGATGGGGCAACTGGCGCGGCTCGATCTCGGCCACTCGGTCGTGACCGGCCTGCCCATCACCAAGGAACTGCGGATCCAGCTCGGCGCGACGCTCTGGCTCTCCGGATCGGCGCTCGTGCTGTCGCTGCTGCTCGGCCCACCGATCGGTCTTCTGGCTGGATTGAGGCGCGGCGGCTGGGTCGACAACGCCTCGCTCGGTGGCGCGATCGTCCTGCGTTCGCTGCCCCCCTTCGTGCTCGGTCTGCTGCTGATCCTCGTCTTCGCGATGCTGCTCGGCCTGTTCCCGCCGGCCGGATACGGCACCTGGCGCGATCTGGCGCTGCCGGCACTCACGCTCGCCCTCGGCCTCGCTGCCGTATCCAGCCGTGTCGCCCGCGATGCCGTCGCGGCCGTGGTGCACACGCCCTATCTTGCCTTCGCGCGGCTGAAGGGCCTGCCCGAGCCGGTGGTCGTGCGCCGGCACGTGCTGCGAAACGCCGCCATCCCGGTGGTTTCCTATCTCGCCTTGCAGGCGATCTACCTCATCGAGGGCGTCGTCGTCGTGGAGACGCTGTTCGGCATTCCCGGCATCGGCCACGCCTTGGTTCATGCGGTGATCGCGCGCGACGTGCCGATGGTGCAGGGCACGGCACTCACCATGGGCCTGCTCTTCGTCGTCATTGCGATGGCGGTCGACCTTGCCTGCCATTGGCTCGACCCCAGGCCCAAACGCACATGACCATCGCCGACGCCACTCTCGTTCCCATCACACAGCGCCCCTGGCTTACGCCTGCGCGCGCGGCAGGATTCGCATTGCTCGGCCTGCTCGCGCTGTTCGCTCTACTGGGGCCGCTGCTCGTCTCCGTCGATCCGACCGAGCAGGACTTCGCGGCTAGCCTCGCTCCCCCGGGGGCCGATTACTGGCTGGGCGCCGATCACTATGGCCGTAGCATGCTCGCGCGTCTCGCCTATGGCGCCCGGCTTTCCTTCGGCATGGCTCTGCTCACCGTCGCCACCGCCGCCGTGCCGGGTATCCTGCTCGGCCTTCTCGCCGCCTGGCGCGGCGGTTGGCTGGAGCGCGTTCTTGATCTGGCATCGACCGTTCTGCTCGCCTTGCCGGGCCTGCTGCTGGTCCTCATCCTCCTCGCCTTCGCGCCGGGCACCTTCGGGCCGCTCTATCTCGGCCTCGCGCTGACGCTCTGGATCGAGTTCTATCGCGTCACCCGCGTGACGGCGGCCGGGGTGCTGAAGCAGCCCCATGTCGAGGCGACCCGGCTTCTGGGGTTCGGCACGGGCTACATCCTGCGCAGCCTCGTCTTACCCGAGATCGCGCCGATGCTGATCACGTTGTCGGCCTTCGCCATGTCGACCGCGATCATCGCGATCTCGACCTTGAGCGCGATCAGCGTGGGCCTGCGTCCGCCGACGCCTGAGCTCGGCGCGATGATCGTCGAGCTGCTGCCCTATTATGCCGAAGCGCCGCTGCATGTGCTGATGCCCGGAATCCTGATCTTCCTGCTTGTCCTCGGGCTCCAGCTCGCGACGCGGAGCGATGTGCGATGAACGCTTCCGTCCGGTTTCAATCCCTGACTATCTCCGGTCTCAGCATTTCGGCGGGCGAGACGACGATCGTGCGCAACGTGGCCTTCACGCTCGCGCAGGGTCGGCCGGTCACTCTGCTTGGCGCAAGCGGCTCCGGCAAATCTCTCGTCGCTCATGCCATCATGGGAAGCCTGCCGGGCGAACTCTCGGCGCAGGGCGTCATTGAGCTGGACGGGGATGACCTCCTCGCCGGCACTCCCGCGCAGACACGTGCGCGCTGGGGCCGAACGATCGCCATCCTTCCGCAGGAGCCCTGGCTCGCGCTCGACCCGACCATGCGCATCGCCGGGCAGGTCGGCGAAGTCCACCAATACCTACATGGCCTTGGGTCGGCGGAAGCCGGGACGAGGATGGGTTCCGACCTCGCCGAAGTCGGGCTGGGCGAGCGCACCGAGGCCTATCCGCACGAGCTCTCCGGCGGCATGTGCCAGCGCGCCGCCATCGCGGTCACCCATGCCGCGGGCGCCTCTTTCCTAATCGCCGACGAACCGACGAAGGGGCTCGACGCGGCACTGCGCGACGGCGTGGTCAAGCGGCTGCGCCAGGAGGTCGAGCAGGGACGCCTGCTCCTCACCATCACGCATGACATCGCGGTCGCGGCCGCTCTCGGCGGCATGGCGGGGGTCATGCATGACGGCGCGCTCGTCGAGTTCGGCCCCGCGGAACAGGTTCTGGCAGAGCCGCGCCACGACTACGCCCGCGCCCTCATCGCGGCTGACCCTGCCAACTGGCCAGCACTCGCATTGCCACCGAACGGCAGGCCGGTTGTCTCTGCGAGGGGGTTGTCGAAGCGCTTCGGCGAAAAGGCGCTGTTCGACGATCTCGACATTGCGGTCCGCCGCGGCGAGATCGTCGCGATCGTCGGTCCCAGCGGCTGCGGCAAGACGACGGTCGGCAACATCCTTCTCGGGCTCGTCGCGCCCGACCAGGGAGAGGTGGAACGTGCCGCCGGCCTGACACCGACCCGCTTCCAGAAGCTCTACCAGGACCCGCCGGCCGCCTTCGCACCGCACCAGACCCTGAGGCGCAGCCTCGGGGACCTGCTGAAACTGCACGGGCTGGCGTGGACGCAGGCCGAAGCCAGCATGGAGCGCTTCGGGCTCGGGCGGGAACTGCTCGATCGTCTCCCGGGCGAGGTGTCTGGTGGCGAGCTGCAGCGCTTCGCCATCCTGCGCGCGCTGCTGCTCGACCCGGTCTTCCTTTTCGCCGACGAAGCGACCTCGCGCCTCGATCCGGTCAGCCAGAAAGATGTGTTCACGATCCTGATCGAGGCCGTCCGCGAGCGCGGCCTCGCGCTCTTGATGGTCACGCATGAATCCGCGCTGGCGGAAAGGGCCGCGCAACGGATCGTGACGCTCGGCTCATCCGATGCACTCTGAGATCGAATTGAGCCAGGGGCGAGCGACGCCTAGGCTCGGGACTCGTTGATCAGAGCCAGAAGATGACGGCTGGGCGATACAGATGGCAGAGAAGAATGTGTGGGCGCATCGATCGTAGCGGGTTGCGATGCGCCGCCAGTGCTTGAGCTTGGCGAAGAGGTTCTCGATCCTGTGGCGCTGGCGGTAGAGCGCCTTGTCGTAGGGATAAGGGATTTTCCGGCTCCGGCTCGACGGGATGCAGGGCTCGATGCCCTTGTCGGCGAGCGCCTGGGGGAACGCGGCGCTGTCTTAGCCGCGATCGGCGATCAGGGCCTTGGCTGGCGGGAGCGCGTCGAGGATGAGGCTTGCGCCCTTGTGGTCGCTCATCTGGCCTTCCGAGAGCAGCAGGATGATAGGGCGGCCTTCACCGTCGCAGACCGTGTGGAGCTTGGAGTTCAGCCCGCCTTTGGTGCGCCCGATACGACGGGGAACAGCCCCTTTTTGAGCAGGCTCGCCGCCATGCGGTGTGCCTTCAGCTGCGTCGCGTCGATCATGATCCGCTCCGGCTTCGGCCCTTCGCCGGAAAGCCCGGCGAAGATGCGGTCAAATACGCCCAGCCGGCTCCAGCGGATGAAGCGGTTGTAGAGCGTCTTGTGCGGGCCGTAGCCCTTGGGCGCGTCCTTCCACTGCAGGCCGTTGCGGATCACGTAGACGATCCCGCTCACCACCCGCCGGTCGTCGAAGCGCGGGCCGCGGCATGCGTCTGGGGCGGTCTCGCCATGCCGGCAAAGGCCCATAAATTGCTTGCCTCTCCCTTACAGCGACCACATTCTTTGGAGATGGCATGGCGTTGTGCGCTTCTCCCCATCGAGACCGCTTCCGGACGACCCTGATTTCGCGATGACCGACCACGCCATTCCGGCCCGCCCGTTCCGCAAGGCGCCTTCGACCAGGCCTCGCTCGCCAGGGCGCACGCGCCGGTCGTCGTCGCAGCTGCCTGCGCTCAAGCCTGTGCTGATCGTGCTGCATCAGGAGCATTCGACGCCGGGCCGCGTCGGCCGGCTGCTGCAGGCGCGCGGTCACGCCCTCGACATCCGCAAGCCCCGCTATGGCGACCCGCTGCCGCAGACGATGCAGGGCCATGCCGGCGCGGTGATCTTCGGCGGGCCGATGGGCGCCAACGATCCCGACGTCTTCGTCAAGACCGAGATCGACTGGATTGGGACCTGCCTGAAGGAGGATGCACCCTTCCTCGGCATCTGCCTGGGTGCGCAGATGATGGCCAAGCATATGGGCGCCCGCGTCTACACCCATGGCGAGGGCCGGGCCGAGGTCGGCTATTACAAGCTCGATCAGACGGAAGCCGGCCGCGATCATGCCGCCGAGGCGGGCTTCGACTGGCCGGGCACCGTCTATCAATGGCATCGCGACGGCTTCGATTGCCCGACCGGCGCGGACTGCCTCGCCACCGGCGGCGATTTCCCGGTGCAGGCGATCAAGGCCGAGAGCCGCTGCTACGGCATCCAGTTCCACCCTGAGGTGACCCCGGCGATGATGTGCCGCTGGGGCGTACGTGGCCATGAGCGCACCCTGATGCCCGGCGCCCAGCTCCGGCACCTGCATCTCGAAGGCTGGTACCAGCACGACCCGGCGATCCGCCTCTGGCTCGACCGCTTCCTCGACCACTGGCTGAAAACCCCGGCAGAGACTGAATCCGCGTGACCCGCACAGCCATCGTTCTCGGCGCCGGCATGGTCGGCGTCTCCTGCGCGCTTTCGCTCCAGAAGCGCGGGCTAAAAGTCACCCTGATCGACCGGCGCGAGCCCGGGCGCGAGACCTCCTATGGCAATGCCGGCGTGCTCGCCCGTTCCTCGATCGTGCCGCTCAACAATCCCGGCCTGTTCGGCAAGATCACGAGCTATCTCGGCAATCGCCACCCGGCGCTGAACCTGAACTGGAAGCGGGCGCTGACCCGGCCCGGCTGGCTGCTGCGCTTCCTGTGGGAAGCCCGCCCCTCGCAGGCCGCCTCCCGGACCGCCGCGCTCGAATCCCTGACCGCGAGCACGATCGAGCGCCATCGCGCTTTGATGGCAGAGGCCGGCGTCTCGCACCGCCTGCGCGAAACCGGCACGCTCAAGGTCTGGCGGACGGAAGCCGGCCATGCCGCCGCCAAGGCCGAGCAGGACTTCCTCGCGGCTCATGGCATTGTTTCGCAGGTGCTCGACCGGCAGGGCATCTCCGGCGTCGAGCCCTCGCTGAACCCGATCTTCCATGCCGGCCTGCTCTGCCTCGAGAACGCTTCGGTGGATTCGCCCGGCGCCGTCACGCAGGCCTATGCCGAACTCTTCGCCAGGCGCGGCGGCAGGATCGTGCAGGCGCAGGTGAAGACGCTTGCCCGTAACGCCGGCGGTTGGCAGGTCCGGACCGACAAGGGTGGCTTCGACGCCGAGATCGCGGTCGTCGCGCTCGGCCCCTGGAGCATGGACGTGATCGCGCCGCTCGGCCTCGACACGAAGCTCGACGTCGAGCGCGGCTATCATCGCCATCTCCAGGCCGAAAAGGGCGCGAGCCTGTCGCGGCCGGTCTACGACGTCGACGCCGCCTATTTCATGGCGCCGATGGAGCAGGGCTACCGCATCACCAGCGGCGTCGATCTCAGCCATCGCGATGCGCCCGATGAACATCGCCAGATCGACATGGTGACGAAGAGTGCCCGCGAGGCGTTCCCGCTCGCGGAGTTCGAGGGCGACACCTGGCGCGGCGCACGCCCGACCCTGCCGGATTCCTTGCCGATGATCGGCGAGGCGCCGCGCAATCCCGGCCTCTGGTTCGCCTTCGGCAACCAGCATCTCGGTCTTTCGACAGGGCCAATCACCGGGGAGATCATTGCCGCGCTGGTTTGCGGCGAGACGCCGCCGGTCGATCCGACGCCGTTCAGGCCGGGGCGGTATATCGGCTGAGAAGCCCTCCCGCCGTCATCGGAAAAGGCTGGAAACCCCTCTCCCGAGTGGGAGAGGGGAGGGGTGAGAGACCGCCCTGCGTTCAATTGGCGCGACATCAGGAACAGCGGCAGCGGCGCAGTTCACGCGGAGAGGGCAGGCCCTCATCCCTGCCCTTCTCCCACACGGGAGAAGGGTTCCCCGCGCCCTTCACCAACACCTGAGCGATCACTGAAAACAAAAAAACGCCAGCCCGAAGGCTGGCGTTGATCGAAGCTTCGGAAATGTGCCGCCTCACACCTGACGGGTCACCATCATCTTTTTGACCTCCGCGATCGCCTTGGCAGGGTTCAGACCCTTCGGGCAGGCGTTCGCGCAGTTCATGATGGTGTGGCAGCGATAGAGCCGGAAGGGGTCTTCCAGATTGTCGAGGCGCTCGCCGGTGGCCTCGTCTCTACTGTCGATCAGCCAGCGATAAGCCTGCAGCAGCGCGGCCGGGCCGAGATAGCGGTCGCCGTTCCACCAGTAGCTCGGGCAGGAGGTCGAGCAGCAGGCGCAGAGGATGCACTCATAGAGCCCGTCGAGCTTCTCACGATCGTCCTTTCCTTGCGCCCATTCCTTTTCGGGCGCCGGCGTCGTCGTCTTCAGCCAGGGCTCGATCGAGGCGTGCTGGGCGTAGAAGCGCGTGAGGTCCGGGACGAGGTCCTTGATCACCGGCATATGCGGCAACGGATAGATCGCGACCTTGCCCTTGCTCCCGCATTCGTCGATGCCGGTGGTGCAGGCGAGCCCGTTCTTGCCGTCCATGTTCATGGCGCAGGAGCCGCAGATGCCCTCGCGGCAGGAGCGGCGGAAGGTCAGCGTCGGGTCGACCTTGGACTTGATCCAGATCAGCGCGTCCAGGACCATCGGCCCGCAATCCTCGCGGTCGACGTAATAGGTGTCGGTGCGCGGGTTCTCGCTGTCGTCCGGGCTCCAGCGATAGACCTTGAACTCGGTCAGCTTGGTCGCGCCGGCCGGCTTCGGCCAGGTCTTGCCCGCGACGAGGCGGGAATTCTGCGGGAGATTGAATTCGGCCATCTGTCAGATCGTCCTCAATACACCCGCGCCTTGGGCTTGATGTACTCGATGTCGTTCGAGAGCGTGTAGGTGTGCACCGGCCGGTCATCGAGCGTGACGGTGCGCTTCTCGTCGTCGATCCAGGCGAGCGTGTGCTTCATCCAGTCCTTGTCGTCGCGGTTCGGATAATCCTCGCGGGCGTGGGCGCCGCGGCTTTCCGGACGCTGCAGCGCCGAGTCCATGGTGACGACAGCCTGGGTGATCAGGTTCTCGAATTCGAGCGTCTCGATCAGGTCCGAGTTCCAGATCAGCGAGCGGTCGGTGGTACCGATATCGGTGATGCCGGCCCAGACCTCGTGGATCAGCTTGTGGCCCTCTTCGAGGGTCTCGCCGGTGCGATAGACCGCGCAATTGTCCTGCATCGTGCGCTGCATGCGCCCGCGCAGTTCCGCGGTCGGCGTGCCGCCCGAGGCGTTGCGATACTTGTCGAGACGGGTCAGCGAGAGATCGGCCGAGTTCTTCGGCAGCTCCGGCTGCTTCTCGCCCGCCGTCACCGTCTCGGCGCAGCGCAGGCCCGCCGCGCGGCCAAAGACCACGAGATCGATCAGCGAATTCGAGCCCAGGCGGTTGGCGCCATGCACCGAGACGCAGGCCGCCTCGCCGATCGCCATCAGACCCGGCACGACAGCGTCCGGATTGCCGTCGACCTTGGTCAGGACCTCGCCGTGGAAGTTCGTGGGGATGCCGCCCATGTTGTAGTGCACCGTCGGCAGCACCGGGATCGGCTCGCGCGTGACATCCACGCCGGCGAAGATCTTGGCGCTCTCGGAGATACCCGGCAGGCGCTCGTGCAGGATCTTCGGGTCGAGATGGTCGAGATGCAGGTAGATGTGGTCCTTGTTCTTGCCGACGCCGCGGCCGGCCCGGATCTCCATCGTCATCGAGCGCGAGACGACGTCGCGCGAGGCGAGGTCCTTGGCCGAGGGGGCATAGCGCTCCATGAAGCGCTCGCCCTCGGAGTTCGTGAGGTAGCCGCCCTCGCCGCGGGCGCCCTCGGTGATCAGGCAGCCCGAGCCGTAGATGCCGGTCGGGTGGAACTGCACGAACTCCATGTCCTGGAGCGGCAGGCCGGCGCGCAGCACCATGCCGCCGCCGTCGCCGGTGCAGGTATGCGCCGAGGTCGCCGAGAAATAGGAGCGGCCATAGCCGCCGGTCGCCAGGATCGTCTGTTGCGAGCGGAAGCGGTGGATCGTGCCGTCATCGAGCTTTAGCGCGACCACGCCGCGGCAATGCCCGTCCTCGTCCATGATCAGGTCGATGGCGAAGTATTCGATGAAGAACTCGGTGTTGTAGCGCAGCGCCTGGCCATAGAGCGTGTGCAGCATGGCGTGGCCGGTGCGGTCGGCCGCCGCGCAGGTGCGCTGGGCCGGTGGGCCCTCGCCGAATTCAGTGGTCATGCCGCCGAAGGGGCGCTGGTAGATCCGGCCGTCCTCGGTGCGCGAGAAGGGCACGCCCCAATGCTCGAGCTCGTAGACGGCGGCCGGCGCATTGCGGACGAGATATTCGATCGCATCCTGGTCGCCGAGCCAGTCCGACCCCTTCACGGTGTCGAACATGTGCCACTGCCAGGTGTCCTTGCCCATATTGCCGAGCGAGGCGGCGACGCCGCCCTGCGCCGCGACGGTGTGCGAGCGCGTCGGGAACACCTTGGAGATGCAGGCGGTGCGCAGGCCGGCCTGCGAGCAGCCGACGGTGGCGCGAAGGCCGGCGCCGCCGGCGCCGACGACGACGACGTCGAAGGTGTGGTCGGTGATCGGATAGGCCTGGCCGGCATAGGCCGGGACCGGGCGGGCTCTGGTGATCGCCATCGGATCAGCCTCCAAACGAGAGCTTCAGCACCGCGAAGGCGCAAGCGGCGCCGATCGCGATCGCGAAGAAGGTATTGGCCATGACGGCGGCGATCTTGAGCCCCTCGCCATGGATGTAGTCCTCGATGATGACCTGCATGCCGAGGCGCATATGGACTGCTCCCGATACGACGAAGAGCAGCATCAGGATCGCCACCAGCGGATGCGACAGGATGGCGATCGCCGCCGGATAGGGCTTGCCGACCAGGCAAATCACCACGCCCAAGAAGATCACCGTCAGGATGACGTTGGCGACGGCGGTGACGCGCTGGAGCCAGAAATGGCCGGTGCCGGACTTGGCCGAGCCGAGGCCGCGGACGCGGGCGAGCGGCGTGCGCATGGAGGAGTTGGAATGCATCGTATCGCTCCTCAACGAACCGCGTAGGCGACGATCCAGACGAGCAGGGTCAGCCCGCCTGAAACGAAGACGCTGTACTTGGCCATGTTCATGCGCGTCTGCGGATCATAGCCATGGCCGAGATCCCAGACGAAATGCCGGAGGCCGCCGACCATGTGGTGCAGCAGCGCGAAGGAATAGAGGAAGAGCACGAGGCGGCCGAGGAAGGAGCCGGCGATCCACTGGGCCGTGTCGAAGGCCGCTGGACCCGAGGCCGCCGCCACCAGCCAGGCCGCGATCAGCACCGTTCCCGCATAGAGCGCCGAGCCGGTGACGCGATGGGCGATCGACATAGCCATGGTCCAGGACCAGCGGTAGATCTGCAGATGCGGCGAAAGCGGACGCGCCGCCTGTTTGACCTCGGCCAAGATCGTTCTCCGACTAGGGACTGAGGCGGCAGGCCTTGTCCATTTGGGATCGTTCTAGAGTGTCTGGCTCTGTAACGAAACCGGAACCCTGCCGCAATGCGACACGCTCGCGGCGCGGTGACAGAATACGGAATCTGTCATTCGGTGCTTCGTGTGTCGCCGAGCCTCTGCGATCGCCGCTTGTCGCAGAAGAACGATTCCAAATCTTTAAGCCTAGCGCCGTGGACGCTAGCGCGGCAGGAGCGCCCAATAGTCGAGATCGAGGATCACGTCGGGTGCATATTGATCGCCGGTTTTGAGCGGATGGTCGCCGCAAGGCCTGTTCTTCGTCGCGACCAGCCGCAGCCGCAACGCTCCGACATCCGCGCGCTCCGGCAGTTCGGCTACCTCCAGAACCTCGCTCCAGGCATAGACGGTGTCGCCGGCGAAGAGCGGCGCGACATGGCGCCCGCCATTGATCGCGGCGATGTGGAAGGCGTTGCCCAAACCGTTGAAGGAAAGCGCCCGGGCGAGGCTGATGACATGGCCTCCATAGATCAGCCGCTTGCCGAAACGGGTCTCGCGCGCGCCATGGGCGTCGAAATGGACTTTTGCGGTGTTCTGATAGAGCCGCGTCGCGAGCTGATGCTCTGCTTCCTCCACGGTCATGCCGTCGATATGGTCGATGCGCTCGCCCGCCGCATACTCGCCCCAGCGAAAATCCGAGCCCGCGAGGGCATCGTCATAGGCCGCGAGCTCGATCGTCGGGCAGCCGCCTCCGAGTTCCTCGGGCAGCACCGCCTTCGGCAGTTCGGGCACCTGCTCGGCATGGGCCGGCGTGCCCGGCTGGCGCTTTCGCACTAGGACCCAGCGGGCATAGCTCAGCACGATCTCGCCGTCCTGGTTGCGGCCGACCGAGCGGACATAGACGATGCCCGCATCGCCGGCCGAGGTCTGCTTCAGGCCGATGACCTCGGATGTCGTCGAGAGCGTGTCGCCGGGGAAGACGGGCTTGAGGAAGCGGCCGTCGGCATAGCCGAGATTGGCGACGGCATTGAGCGAGATGTCCGGCACCGTCTTGCCGAAGACGATGTGGAAGACCAGCAGGTCGTCGATCGGCGCGGCCGGATAGCCGATCGCCCTGGCGAAGGCGTCGGATGATTGGACAGCGAAACGAGGGCCGTAGATCGCTGTGTAGAGCGCGACGTCGCCGGTGGTCACCGTGCGCGGCGTCGCATGCACGATCGCATCGCCGAGATGAAAATCCTCGAAGAAGCGCCCGGCGCTGGTCTTCGTCGCGGCATGGCTGGCGGATGCGGGCATGGGCTCACTCGCGGCTGGGCTCGGCGCGATTGTGCGCTGCACCGGGCGCCAGCGTCCAGCCCCGCAAGGATGCGACGAAGGATCAGGGACCCGCGCCCGTCATTCCGGGGTTTCTTGCGGCGAAGAGCCCGGAACCCATGAACACCGGACCGGACGTGAAAGCCGGAGAAGTCAGCGCCCTACGCGGAAGCTACCGTGGTCATGGATTCCGGGCTCGGGCCTGTGGCCCGCCCCGGAATGACCGCGCCCGTGCGTGACCGCCCTCAGACGTACTGCCCATGGCAGTGCTTGAACTTCTTGCCGGAGCCGCAGGGGCAGGGCTCGTTGCGACCGACCTTGCCCCAGGTCGACTGGTCGTTCGGATTGCGCTCGAGCACCGCGGTGTCCGCCTCGAGCGCAGCGTATTGCACGCCGCCCGAGCCATAATCGCCGAAGGGCGAGGGCAGCGTGTCCTGTGGCGGGGCAGCCTCCTCCGGCTGCTCGAAGCGGACCTCGATGCGCATCAGATTGCCGGTGACCTGCTCGCGCAGGCGTCCGATCAGCGAATCGAACAGCTCGAAGGCTTCCTGCTTGTACTCCTGCAGCGGGTCGCGCTGGGCATAGCCGCGCCAGCCGATGACCTGTCGGAGGTGGTCGAGCGTGACGAGATGCTCGCGCCAGAGCGTGTCGAGCGTCTGCAGCAGCACCTGCTTCTCGACATAGGTCATCACCTCGTCGGTGTTGCGCTCGATGCGCGCCGCATAGTCCTCGTCGGCGAGCTTGCGGATGCGTTCGCGAAGTTCCGCGTCGGCGATGCCCTCTTCCTTCGCCCATTCCTCGATCGGCAGGTCGAGATTGAGATATTGCAGCACGCCTTCCTTGAGCGCGGCGGTATCCCACTGTTCGGGATAGGCGTCCTCCGGAATGTGGCGGGCGACGAGGTCCTCGCAGACGCCATGGCGCATGTCGTCGGTGGTCTCGCGCACGCTCGCCTGCTTCATGAAGTCGCGGCGCTGCTCGAACACGACCTTGCGCTGGTCGTTCATGACGTCGTCGTATTTCAGGATGTTCTTGCGGATGTCGAAATTGCGCGCCTCGACCTTGCCCTGCGCCTTCTCGACCGCCTTGTTGATCCAGGGATGGACGATCGCCTCGTCCTCCTTGAGGCCCAGTTTCTGCAGCATGCCGTCCATGCGGTCGGAGCCGAAGATGCGCATCAGGTCGTCCTGCAGCGACAGGAAGAACTTGGAGCGGCCGGGGTCGCCCTGGCGGCCGGCGCGACCGCGCAGCTGGTTGTCGATGCGCCGGCTCTCGTGGCGCTCGGTGCCGACGATGTAGAGCCCGCCGGCCTTGAGCACGCGCTGCTTGAAATCCGCGACCTCGGCGCGGATCGCAGCGGCCCTGGCGTCGCGCTCAGGTCCAGCTTCCATGCCGGCGAGGTCGTGATTGATCCGCATCTCGGCATTGCCACCGAGCTGAATGTCGGTGCCGCGGCCGGCCATGTTGGTGGCGATGGTGATCGCGCCCGGCACGCCGGCCTGGGCGACGATATAGGCTTCCTGCTCGTGGAAGCGGGCGTTCAGCACCGCGAAAGACTTGGAGGGCTTCCCCTGCCGGGCGGCCTCGTAGATCGGCTCCAGCGCCTTCGGATCGGTGAAATCGATCAGCTTGAAGCCTTCCTTCTCCAGCATTTCGGCGACGAGTTCGGAACGCTCGATCGAGGTCGTGCCGACGAGCAGCGGCTGTCCGGCCTCCTGCGCCGCCTTGATCTCGCGGATCACGCCGCGGACCTTCTCCTCGAAGGTGCGGTAGACCTCGTCATCCTCGTCCTTACGGGCGACGGGGACGTTGGTTGGGATCTCGACGACTTCGAGCTTGTAGATCTGGAAGAACTCGTCGGCCTCGGTCGCGGCCGTGCCGGTCATGCCCGCGAGTTTGGAGTAGAGCCGGAAATAGTTCTGGAAGGTGATCGAGGCCAGCGTCGCATTCTCGGGCTGGACAGTGACGTGTTCCTTGGCTTCCAGAGCCTGGTGCAGGCCTTCCGAATAGCGCCGGCCCTGCATCATGCGGCCGGTGAACTCGTCGATGATCACGACCTCGTCGCCGCGGACGATATAGTCCTTGTCGCGCGCGAACAGCGTATGCGCCCGCAGCGCCTGGTTGACGTGATGGACCAGCGTGACGTTGTGCGCGTCGTAGAGATCGCCCTCCTTCAGCAAGCCTGCCTGGCGCAGCAACTCTTCGATGTGCTCGTTGCCGGCCTCTGTCAGCGAGACCGTGCGCTGCTTCTCGTCGACCTCATAGTCGCCGGGGACCAGGCCCGGCAGAACCTTGTCGATCGCGACATAGAGGTCCGACTTATCGTCGAGCGGGCCGGAGATGATCAGCGGCGTGCGGGCCTCGTCGACCAGGATCGAGTCAACCTCGTCGACGATCGCGAAATGGTGGCCGCGCTGGGACATCTGCGCGACCTCGTATTTCATGTTGTCGCGCAGATAGTCGAAGCCGAACTCGTTGTTGGTGCCATAGGTAATGTCGCAGGCATAGGCGCGCTGGCGCTCTTCGTCATCGATGCCATGGACGATGATGCCGACGGAGAGGCCGAGGAAGTTGTAGAGCTTCGCCATCCATTCGGCGTCGCGCCGGGCGAGGTAGTCGTTGACCGTGACGACATGCACGCCCTTGCCTTCGAGCGCGTTCAAATAGCTCGGCAGGGTCGCGACCAGCGTCTTGCCTTCGCCGGTCTTCATTTCGGCGATGGCGCCCTCATGCAGCACCATGCCGCCGATGAGCTGGACGTCGTAAGGGCGCTGGCCGAGCACGCGCTTGGCCGCCTCGCGCACGGTGGCGAAGGCGGGCACCAGGAGATCATCCAGCTTGGCGCCGTCGGCGAGCTTCTGCTTGAACTCGCCGGTGCGCGCCTGCAGCGCCTCGTCGCTGAGCGCGGCCAGTTCCGTTTCCAGCGCATTGATCGCCGCGACCCGGGGGCCATAGCCCTTGACGCGTCGGTCGTTCGACGAGCCGAAGAGCTTCTTTGCGAGTGCGCCAAGCATGTTGGGCCTTTCGGTGGTATCGCTTCGGCCGCGCGGCGGGTTCCCGCGCACAGCCCAAAACCTGAATTCTCAATGCGACCGCGTGTTTAGACGCGTGCGGGTGCGGGGTCCAGCGCTGCCTTGCGATGGAGTCCGTTCCCCATGTGCGAGGCGCGGCCAAGACAAGCGGATTTCGAGCCGATGTAGGGTTTCCGGCGCGCGCTTCCAAGACCGCTCTGCGCGGGAAGCGCGCGCCGGAATACCGTAAAGTCGCAGGCGGGTCAGCAAAGCTGCGTGATGCCGCGATTCAAGCGCTTTACGCGCCTTGCCTTTGCCGCGTTCAACTGGCAGTGCAGCCGCGATCAGAGATTTCGGCTCTATTTCGCAAAAGGGCATCCCCCATGAAGTTGTCACGTCTCGGCATGCTCTCGCTCGGCCTCGCGCTCGTCGCAACGCCGGTCTTCGCACAGGCCGACAAGGTCATCGCCAAGGTCGATGGCATGAACATCACCGAGCGCGAGATCGCGCTGGCCACCGAGGATCTCGGCGAGCGGCTCGCCCAGCTCCCCGACGAGCGCAAGCGCGACGAGGTGATCAACTACCTCGTCGACCTCAAGCTCGGCGCCAAGGCCGCCATCGCCGCCAAGACCGCCGAGGGCCCGGACTTCGCGGCCCGCCTCGCCTATTTCCGCGAGAAAGTGCTGCTCGACCAGTACCTGACAGCCGAAGCGAAGAAGGCGGCGACGCCCGAGGCCGCCAAGAAGCTCTACGACGAGACCACCAAGGCGATGGCGCCCGAGGAAGAGGTCAATGCCCGCCACATCCTCGTCGAAGACGAGGCCCAGGCTAAGGCGGTCGTCGAACGCCTGAAGAAGGGCGAGGATTTCGCCAAGGTCGCCGCCGAGCTCTCCAAGGATCCGGGCTCCGGCAAGGAAGGCGGCTCGCTCGGCTGGTTCACGAAGGACCGCATGGTGCCGGAATTCGCCGACGCCGCCTTCAAGCTGAACAAGGGCCAGGTCTCCGAGCCCGTGAAGAGCCAGTTCGGCTGGCACGTCATCAAGCTCGAGGACAAGCGCGCCAAGCCGCTGCCGGACTTCGCCGCCGTGAAGCCGCAGATCGACCAGTATCTCGAGCGCAAGGCGCAGCAGGACATCATCGTGGCGCTACGCGAGAAGGCCAAGGTCGAGCGCCTCGACCAGCCGGCTGCCCCTGCAGCTCCCGCGCCGGCCGAGCCCAAGAAGCCTTGAGCCTCAGCGAACTCCACCCCGCGTCAGCGAAATGAGGAGGGCGGCCGCGCGGTCGCCCTTCTTGTTTTCGTCATCGGCCTGCGGCAAACCGGCGTGCCCCACAGGAGACCCTACGATGGCCGGCAAGGATGTTCCCGTTTCCCCGCTCGCGCCGAAGCGCCAGCCCAAGGTTCCAGCCGTGCCGGGCGTCCGCTTCGCCACCGCCGAGGCCGGCATCCGCTACAAGGGCCGCCAGGACGTATGGTTCGCCCTGCTCGACGAGGGGACGCAGGTCGCCGGCGTCTTCACCCGCTCGAAATGCCCCTCCGCCCCGGTGGATTGGTGCCGCGAAAATCTGAAGCAGGGTTCGGCTCGCGCCCTCGTCGTCAATTCCGGCAACGCCAACGCCTTCACCGGCCTGAAAGGCCGCGACTCCGTCGCGCTGACCGCGAAGATCGCGGCCAAAGCCGCGGGCTGCAAGCCGGAGGAGGTCTTCATCGCCTCGACCGGCGTGATCGGCGAGCCGCTCGACGCCACCAAGTTCGAGGGCGTGCTGCAGGACTGCGCCAAGCGCGTCGCCGACGGCCCTTGGATCGACGCCGCCCGCGCGATCATGACCACCGACACCTTCCCCAAGGCCCTGACCCGCAAGGCCAAGATCGACGGCCAGGAGGTCGTGCTCGCGGGCATCGCCAAGGGCGCCGGCATGATCGCGCCGGACATGGCGACGATGCTCTCCTTCGTCTTCACCGACGCACCGATCGCAGCCCCCGTGCTGCAGGCGCTGCTGTCGAAAGGCGTCAAGGGCTCGTTCAACGCTGTGACCGTCGACAGCGACACCTCGACCTCCGACACGCTGATGCTGTTCGCCACCGGCAAGGCGGCCGCGCGCGGCGTGCCGGCGATCACCGAAATCGGCGATGCCCGCCTCTCCGGCTTCAAGCGCGCGCTGAACTCGCTTTTGCTCGAGCTCGCCCATCTCGTCTGCAAGGACGGCGAAGGCGCGCGGAAATTCGTCGAGGTGCAGGTCAAGGGCGCGGCTTCCGCCCGCTCCGCCAAGCGCGTCGCGCTCTCGATCGCCAATTCGCCGCTGGTCAAGACCGCGATCGCCGGCGAGGACGCCAATTGGGGCCGCGTCGTCATGGCCGTCGGCAAGGCCGGCGAGCCGGCCGATCGCGACCGCCTCGACATCTCCTTCGGCGAGATCATGGTGGCACAGCAGGGCGCGCGGGCCCCGTCCTATGATGAAGATGCGGTATCCGACTACATGAAGGGCGAGCACATCGTGATCACGGCCGATCTCGGCCTGGGGCGCGGCAAGTCGACCGTCTGGACCTGCGACCTGACCAAGGCCTATGTCGAGATCAATGGCGACTATCGCTCCTGAGGGCTCGCCAGACGTTCGCCGTCATTCCGGACAAGCCGCGTAGCGGCGCCGATCCGGAATCCATCGAAGAACTCCTGCGCTCTACGATGGATTCCGAGTCTTCGCTTCGCTCGCCCGGAATGACGGCGCGTGGGGACCATCGTTATCAGTACGCTGGAGTTGCAGGCCGCGCGCCAGCCCGGCATCATCGGCCGGGACAGGCGGCGGGGGCTGGACGTGCTGAAACTGACATTCGCGCTCTGCGGCGCGCTTCTTCTTTCAGCCTGCGTAGAGCGAAAACCCGCCACTGTCGCCTTCTCCGTCGAGGAGGCCGCCTTCATCAAGAAGCCGGGCACGACGACGATCGTCGGCCATGCCTTTCGCACCAAGCCGAGCGGCGTGGTGGTCAACGCGGCCGGCGAGGTCATCAGGCTCGTCCCGGCGACCGCCTATGCGCGCGAGCGCTTCCGGAATTTCTACGGCAGCCGCAAATACGTGCCGCATCGCGACTATCCGCGCGACGACAATCCCGACCCGGCCTATGGCGAATACACCCGCACGACCAAGGCTGAGGCCAATGGCCGCTTCGCCTTCGAGAAAGTCGCGCCGGGTGAGTATTTCGTCACGACACAGGTGATCTGGGGCGACGAGGACGCGTTCACCCGCGAAGGCGGCTCGGTCTATGACAGCGTCACCGTGACGGGTAAGGAGAAGGAACCGCTTCAGGTCATCCTCTCCGGACATTGAGACTTCGCCTCGTGAAACTGCTCCTCGTCGTCGCCTGCGCCCTGATCGATGCCGACAACCGCGTCCTCGTTGCGCAGCGCCCCGAAGGCAAGGCGCTGGCGGGCCTGTGGGAATTCCCAGGCGGCAAGCTAGAACAAGGCGAGCGGCCCGAGCCGGCGCTGATCCGCGAGTTGGCGGAAGAACTCGGCATCGCCGTGAAGGAGGAGTGCCTCGCGCCGCTGACCTTCGCGAGCTACGCCTATCCCGACTTCCACCTGCTGATGCCGCTCTATATCTGCCGGCGCTGGGAGGGCACGGTCGCCTCGCATGAAGGCCAGGCGCTGAAATGGGTCCGCCCAGCGAAGCTCCGGGAGCTTGCCATGCCGCCGGCCGACGAGCCGCTGATCCCGCATCTGATCGACCTGCTCGGGGCGTAAGCCCAGCCTGCCTCAATGAATCTCGGGCAGCTTGAGTTGCCGCCATAGCGCGCGCGGCACAGGCTCGCCAACGCGAAACTCGAACGCGACGACACGATTCCAGTCCGGGCTGAACTCGCATCTGAAGCTCAGATCGTACCACCGCTTGCCACTGCGAAAGACCGCGCCCTCGGCCTGAAGCGTCCGACCTGACAGCTTGACCTCGGACCGGGCGTAGGCGGTGACCCTGTCCGGTGCGAACTCATCTTTCCAGGCGTGGATCTGGTTCATCGCCTCGAGCCCGCAGAGCTGCTCGACGCGCTCATCCGCGGCGAGGAGGGGGAGCACTTCGCGCGCCTGACGGCTCAGCGGATTGGCGAGCGCGTCTGCCGCCATCAGCCGGCTCGCCCGGATCATCCCGCCGGGCTCGGCTGGCTGCGCTGCCGCTGGCGCCTGCTGCTCCGGTGCGGCTTGTGGCAGAGCCGGAGGTCGGGGCGCAGGGATATCGACCGGCTTCGGCCGCATCATCGCATCGAACTCGCCGGGCGTCAGAAGCTCGATGTCGGCGCTGCTCTCCGGGTGATCCGGCGCTTTAATCCGCGGCTGCATGGACATGAGTCCCAGCGTCGCCAGGAGCAGGACGTGAAGGAGCAGCGCTGCCGGCAGCGAGGCCCATGAAAGGCCGGTCGGCGCCGAAACCGGCCGCATTCAGCGCGCCACCGCAGCGATGACGGCCGTCATGGCGAAAGGACTGGGACTCACCGGACGGCTCCCGCATGCATGCCGTTCGGCAGGGCAAAAGGCGCTCCGCAAATCGGCGATTTTGCGGCAGCGCATGAGAAAGCTGTCAGAACGCCGGCATTGTCACGGCAACTCTTCCGAAATCGCCGCCTCCGTCGGCTCAACCCCGCCGCCATTGGCGAGCTGAAACCGCTCGAACCGCTCCAGCTCCGCCTCGATCCGGAGCTTCCTCTCCGCGCTTTCCTGCCCGTCGAGCCAGGTCCATTGCTGGATCAGGAGCCTGCCCGCCTGGCGATCCGTCTTGAGGTCGAGCACCGCGACGATCTCGTCGCCCATCAGCACGGGCAGGCCGAAATAGCCGAAGACGCGCTTCTCCTTCGGCAGATAGGCCTCGAAGGCGTGGCTGTAGCCGAAGAACAGCTTGAGCCGCTTGCGCTGGATGATCAGCGGGTCGAAGGGCGAGAGGATATGGACGAGCCCGGCCTCAGCGCCCTTCTCGGGCACGGCCATGTCTCGCCGCATCCAGTGCGGCACGACCGAATCCGCGATGCGGACCGGCATGAGCTCGCGGCGCTTCACCCGCGCCTCGATCAGCTCGGCGACCGCCTTCTTGCTGGGCGCATCGAGATGGCAGATCGAATCGAGACTGACGACGCCCTGGGCACGCAGGGCGCGGTCGAGCAGATAGGCCGTGACCTGCCGCTCGGACGCCGGCGCCGGCCGCTTCTCCCAGCCGAAATGCCGGTCGATCAGCTCATAGGTCTTGAGCATGCCCGAGCGCGCGGAGATGACGAGTTCGCCATCGTAGAAGGCCCGCTCCAGCAGGCCTTTCGACGGCTTCTTGCTGGCCCAGAGATGCGCCTTCTCGACCAGCACATCTGTATCGATGTCGCGGATGGTCAAAGCGCCGTCGCGGCGGATACGGCTGAGCAGCTTGCGGGTTTCCTCGCGTCCCCCCACGGCGGACCAGCGCTTGGGCTCCTCGCGATGCGCCTTCATCGCACCGAGGAAACAGCGGATGTCGCGTGTCGGCACATAGGACAGCGCATGCGTCCAATACTCGAAGACGCTCTTCTCGACGGATTGCGCCTGCGCCAGATGCCCGCGCTCGTAGGTTGGGATGCGACTGTAGAGGACGTGGTGGTGACAGCGCTCGATCACGTTGATCGTGTCGATCTGGACATAGCCGAGATGCTCGACCGCCGCGCGCGTCGCCTCAGGCCCCGAGCCGAAGGGCTCGGCCTCGTCGAGCCGCTGGGCCTTGAGCCAAATCGCTCGGGCCTGGGCCTTGGCCAGGGTAGGCGGGGATTTGAGACGCGCAGCCATACGGCACGCTAGCCGCCTCCGCATCCGGCCGTAAGGCCCTGTGGCGAGGCCCCTGACATGAGCTGGCGGGAGAGCGCCGTGCAGAGGCACAGCTTCGTCCCGAATGACGCGACGTTTAGGTGTCCTGCCCCCAAAGAGCGCTCGCCAGCGCCTCCGGCGTCACATCCGCAATCGCCATCTGCAGCTTGAACGCTCTGGTCTTCTCGCCAGGGTTCATCACCAGGATCACCGTCTCCGTGCCGGGACAGGCGGGATCGGCGCAGATGATCTCGTTGACTGCGATCGCAGCCGCCTCCGGCAGCCCCAGGATCTCACGCACCTGTGCCTTGATCCGCCCGGCCTGCTCCGCGGCCTGCGCCTTGTCGGCTCCGCCCTTGCCGAAGAGGCCGAAGCGCATCGTCCCGCTCAGGCGGCCGGCAGCGTCAGCACGCCGGCCGCGCCGTCTTCGGCGCCGAAGGCGAGGCGCTTGCCTGCCTTGTCCCAGGCGAAGGCGGTGATGCCGCTGCCCCGCAGGGCCGGCCGCACCAACAGCTCGGAGGCATCGGTCAGGCGGATCATCAGGATGCAGCCATCGTCATAGCCCACCGCCAGCACCAGCGCCCGGGGATGGAAGGCGACGCGCGTCACCTTGGCATGGCGCGCCCCGCATTCGCGCGGCGCCTTGCCTTGGGGCCCCTCGCCCTGGAAGGGCCAGACGATCGCGGCATCCGCCCCGCTCGAGGCGAGCCAGAGGCCGTCATGCGACCAGGATAGCGAGCGCGGCTTGGCCGGATAGCCGGTCATCCGCATATGGCTCGGCTTGTCACCGAGCCGCCAGCCATGCAGCGCGTTCTCCTGCATCGAGGACACCACGAAGCGCCCATCCGGCGACCACATCACGTCGAGATGCGAGCCCTTCCATTCGAGGAATTCCGGCTTAGCCTCGGTGTTCGGATACCAGAGCGAAACGCCGTTCATCTGGCCAATCGCGAGCCTATAGCCCTTGGGCGCGAAGACGAGGCCCTGCGGCGTCGTTGTCAGGTCGAGCGACCTGACCTTGCCCTTGTCGTCGCGGGCGTGGACGGTCTTGCCGGTGTTCCAGGCGATGCTGCCGGAAGTGGAAAGCGTCACCGCGTCGATCCAGCGGCGCTTCGGATCGCGGGCGATCTCGACAGGATCGCCCGTAGCCAAGGTCGCAACCACGCGCCCGTCATCGCCGCCGCTGACCAGCCGCTCGCCGTCGCCGGTCGCACAGAGCAGGCCGCCGGCATGCGCCTGGACGCTGTCCTGCGCTCCATCGGTCCAGCGCAGCACGCGGCCATCGGCGAGAGCGAGAGCGAGCGTTGCCTTCAGCCACTGGGCGCCGACGACATGCTCCCCCGCCTCGACGGGGACGACATGCTCGCGCAGCGAGACGGGTTTGGTGATCGTGTCCATGGGCGGGGTCTAGCGCAGCTTGCCAGTCATGAAAACCGCGCCGTCATCCCGGGCGGAGCGAAGCGGAGACCCGGGATCCATGCCGGAACGGTTCAGGCATGGATCCCGGATCGGCGCCGCTGACGCGACTTGTCCGGGATGACGGAACAGGAATCGGAGGAAAGCCCCCTTTACGCCGCGCAGGCCTCGAAGCCCTTGCGCAGTTCGTTCTCGTTCAGGTCGCGCCCGATGAAGACCAACCGGCTCTGGCGGGCCTCGTCCGCTTTCCAGTCGCGCTGGAGATCGCCGTCGAGGATCATGTGCACGCCCTGGAAGACGAAGCGGCGCGGCTCGTCCTTGAAGGCGAGGATGCCCTTCGAGCGCAGGATGTTGGGGCCCTGCGCCTGGCTGATGTCGTTGATCCAGGGCATGAACTTCTCGGGATCGACATCGCCGGGAATCGTGAACGACATCGAGCGCACCTCGTCGGAATGATGGTGATGATGGCCGGATTCGAGGAAATCCGGCTCGATGTCGAGGATGCGGTCAAGGTCGAAGGCGTTGCGGTCGAGCAGGTTTTCGATCGGCACGTCGCAGCGCGTCGCCTTGTGCAGCTTGGCATAGGGGTTGATGGCGCGGATCGCGGCCTCGACCGAGGCCAGTTCCTCGGGCGTGACGAGATCGATCTTGTTGAGGACGATCACGTCGGCGAAGGCGATCTGGTTCTTGGCTTCCGGAGCGTCCTTCAGCCGCTCCAGCAGCCACTTCGCATCGGTCACCGTCACCACCGCGTCGAGCTTGGTGGCGTCGCCGACATCCTGATCGACGAAGAAGGTCTGGGCGACCGGAGCCGGATCGGCGAGGCCGGTGGTTTCGACGATGATCGCGTCGAACTTGCCCTTGCGCTTCATCAGCCCGTCGAGGATGCGGATCAGGTCGCCGCGCACGGTGCAGCAGATGCAGCCGTTGTTCATCTCGAAGACTTCCTCGTCGGCGCCGACGACGAGGTCGCCGTCGATGCCGGCCTCGCCGAACTCGTTGACGATTACCGCGAATTTCTTGCCGTGATCCTCGGTGAGGATGCGGTTCAGGAGCGTGGTCTTGCCGGCGCCCAGATAGCCTGTGAGCACCGTGACGGGGATTTTCTCGGACATGGGTTCGACCTGATGCGTGGCGGGGGCGGCCCGTGGCGCGGCTCTCAGGCCGGGCCGGCGGCGAGCGCCTTTTCGATCTCGCTTATATTGTGTTTCATCATGCCGATGTAAGTCCCGGCCGGGCCGGCAGCATCGGAAAGCGCATCGGAATAAATCCGGCCGCCGATCTTCGCGCCGCTTTCGCGCGCGATCTGCTCGGCGAGGCGTGGATTGGTGACGTTTTCGAGGAACACGGCCGGCACCTTCTCCGCTTTCACCTGCCGGATGATGCGCGCAACGTCCTTGGCCGAGGCCTCGGCCTCGGTCGAGACGCCCTGCGGCGCGATGAACTGGATGCCATAGGCCTTGACGAAATAGCCGAAGGCGTCGTGCGAGGTGATCGCCTTGCGCCGGTCGGCCGGGATGCGAGCGACGGCTGCTTTGATCTCGCTGTCGACCGCGTCGAGCTGCGCCAGATAGCGCGTCGCATTGGCCTCGTAAGCTTCCTTGCCGGCGGGATCGGCCTTCACCAGCGCATCGCGGATATTACCGACATAGATTTTGGCGTTAGCGACGCTCTGCCAGGCATGGGGATCGATGCTGCCATGGTCGTGGCCATGCCCGGCCTTGCCGTGGTCGTCATCGCCCTTCAGCGGCGCGATCCCGGATGTCGCCGTCGCGATCGCAGCCTTCGCCGCCGACGACTTGATCAGGCGGGTCATCCAGCCCTCGAATTTGAGGCCGTTGACGACGATCAGCTTTGCCGCTGCCATGCTCTTCGCATCGGCCGGCGTCGGCGAATAGACATGGGCATCGCCATTGGCGCCGACCAGCGTCGTGACGGCGACCCGGTCGCCGCCGACCTCGCGGACGAAGTCGCCGAGGATCGAGAAGCTCGCGACGACAGGCAGCTTCTCCTGGGCGTTTGCGGCAAACGGCATGGCGGCGAGCAGCATTCCGGCGGCAAGCCCACCCAGCAGGGCGCGACGGTTCGGCATGATCATCTCCAGCGAATAGTGAAACACTATAACGTAACTAGCGCTGGAGATGGGAGCGAGGCAAGAGGCGCCGCGCAAGCCCGCCCTGCGAACCGAGCAGGAGCGAGCCGAGATAGAGCGCCCCTGCCGCGAGGATGATCGCCGGCCCGGCGGGGAGATTGGTCCCCGCCGAATAGGAAACGACGAGCCCGGCATAGCCCGAGACCATTGCGAAACCGCTGGCGAGCAGGATCAACCGCGTGATGTCGGCGGTCCAGAAGCGCGCGGCGGCTGCCGGCAGCATCATCAGACCGACCGCCAGCAGGGTGCCGAGCGCATGGA
This sequence comes from Allobosea sp. GW822-FHT03F07, assembly GCF_058801345.1. Classification (NCBI taxonomy): domain Bacteria; kingdom Pseudomonadati; phylum Pseudomonadota; class Alphaproteobacteria; order Hyphomicrobiales; family Alloboseaceae; genus Allobosea; species Allobosea sp. GW822-FHT03F07. Next base: position 162,842 of record NZ_JBXAND010000009.1, on the reverse strand, counting down.
AGCCCGCGACGAGATTGAGCACGACGAGGCCCAGGAACGTCAGGTGGACGACGCCACCGGAGCGGCTGACCGAGCGCAGGAAGCCCGGATCGACGCATTCCATCACCAGCGGCCGGTAGAGCGCCGCCAGCGTCAACAGCGACAGGCTCGCCACGCCCGAGAGCAGGATGAGCACGTCATCGTCGAGCGCCAGCACATTGCCGAACAGCACGTGGAAGAGATCGACCGCAGAGCCTCGCAGCGAGACGATGGTGACGCCGAGCGCCAGCGAGATCAGGTAGAAGGCGGCGAGTGAGGCGTCTTCCTTCATGACCGTCACCCGCGCCACGGCCCCGGCCGCCAACGCCACCGCGAAGCCGGCCGCAAGCCCGCCCAGCGTCATCGCCGGCAGCGAGAAGCCGGCGACGAGATAGCCGATCGCCGCGCCTGGCAGGATCGCATGCGCCATCGCATCGCCGGTCAGGCTCATCCTTCTCAGCATCAGGAAGACACCGATCGGCGCGCCCGAAACCGACAGCGCGACGATGCCGACCAGCGCCCGGCGCATGAAGTCGAATTCGGCGAAGGGGCCGATGAAGAGGTCGTGGAGAAGCGTCATCGACGGCCTGAATTCCCGACGCCGTCATTCCGGACAAGCCGCGTAGCGGCGCCGATCCGGAATCCATCGTAAGGCATCGTCGATGCACTATGATGGATTCCGGGTCTCCGCTGCGCTGCGCCCGGAATGACGGCGTCCTTGTCCTAGAGGGTGTGCGAGATCAGCGAAATCATCATGCCGCGTCGCGCTCGCAAGGGGCGGCATGGCTGTCGAAGGCCTCGACCATGCGGCGTGCCTTCAAAAGATTCGCCGGCGTCAGCACCTGCGCGGTCTCGCCCCAGGCCACCGTCTCGCGCGCCAGCAGCAGCGTATGCGGGAAGGCACGGCGCACGGTCTCGATGTCATGAAGCACGGCGACGACGGTGCGGCTCTCGCCATGCCAGCGCTGGACCAGCGCCAGCAGATCGGCCGTGGTGCGCGCATCGATCGCGGTGAAGGGTTCGTCGAGAAGGATGATGTCGGCGTCCTGCAGCAGCAGACGCGCAAACAGGGCGCGCTGCATCTGCCCGCCGGACAGGGCTCCGATCGGCCGGCGCTCGAAGCCCGAAAGTCCGACGGCGGCGATCGCCGCCTCGACCTTGGCGGCGGCACCGCGCCCGATCCGCCCGAAGATGCCGGCGCTGTTCCATAGCCCCATCGCAACGAGATCGTAGACATGGATCGGGAAGGATCGGTCGAGCTCAGCCGATTGCGGCAGATAGGCGAGGCGCTTTCCGCCCGCGACCGAGACATCGCCACCGAGCGGCGACAGCGCCCCGGCGATGCCTTTGAGCAGCGTCGACTTGCCGGCACCGTTGGGGCCGACGATTGCCGTCAGGCTGCCCGAGGCGATCTCGCCCGACAGGTGATGCACCGCCGGATGGCGGTCATAGCCGAGCGTGAGATCTTGCAGGCGAATGGCGGACACAGGTTCGAACTCACTCACAGGATGACGGCCAGCGTAGCGGCCCAGACCAGCGCGACGACGACGCCGGCGAGCCCAATGCGCCCGAGCGCCGACAGGCGCAGCAGCGACCAGCCCGGATCTTCCGAGACGGCATGGGAAGGAGGATGGGCATGCGCATGGACCATGCGCGATGATATAATGTTACGAACCGGCCGGAGCAAGCGGAGTCTGTGGATGGCTCCAGCGCCTTTCTGTCATGCTCGGCCTTGTGCCGAGCATCCCCATGCGGAACCACATTCGACCAGCGAAGACGTGGGTGGTCGGGACAAGCCCGATCATAACGACCGGAGCGGCCCCGCTCAGAACGGCAGGTACTGATACAGCCAAGTCTCAGTCAGCACTGTCTCGCCAGCCTTCAGGAAGCAGCGCATCTCGACCGGGTCGCTGCCATCGACGGTGAGGTCGAACTGCGCCCGCCAATGTCCGGGCACGTCATTCGGCACCGCTTCCGCGAAGATATAGGAGAACGAGCCTCGCGAGGCCGAGAGGACGACCTCGGGCTTCACGCCGAAGGGGATCGTCTCCAGCGCCGGTCCCTTGAACTCGATCATGAATTTGCGCACGCCCTTGGGCCGCGTCGTGCCGGGCTGGCCGCCATTGCCGAGGCGCGTCGCGACGACCCGGCCGAGCTGCGTCGGGAACGGCTCGTCGGCGAGCCAGTGCAGCCGGTAGCGGAAGGCATAGGACGCGCCCGCCCTGGCCGGACCGGCCGGCACCCACATCGCGACGATGTTGTCGTGGATCTCGTCATCGGTCGGGATCTCGATGAGCTGGACCGCGCCCCGGCCCCAGTCGCCTTGCGTCTCGACCCAGAGGCTCGGCCGGCGCTCGTAGAAGACGCCGTCGAGATAATGCCCGACCTCGCGGTCGCGCTGCATCAGGCCGAAGCCGCGCGGGCTTTCGTCCATGAAGGAGGAGGCTGTCGTGCGTGAGGGGTTGTTGAGCGGCCGGAAGGCGCGCTCGCCTGTCCCGGTCCACAGCGCGAGCCCGTCGGAATCATGCACCTCTGGGCGCCAGTCGACGGCGGTGGCCTTGGCGGTCTCGGAATACCAGTACATCGAGGTCAGCGGCGCGATGCCGAGCCGCTCGACATCCTTGCGCAGGTAGAGCGCCGTTTCGATATCCATCACCACGCCCTTGCCACGATGCATGCGGAAGCGATAGGCGCCGGCGACGCTCGGCCCCGAGAGGAGCGCGTAGACGACGACGAATTCGGCGCCCGGCGCTGGCGTCTCCAGCCAGATATGGGTGAAGTCGGGAAACTCCTCCGCCTTGCCGCCGACCGCCGGATCAATGGCTAGGCCGCGTGCCGAAAGTCCGTACTGATAAAGCTCGCCGATGGCGCGGAAATAGGAGGCGCCGAGGAAGGCGACCCAGTCGTTCTTCTTCCAGTCGAGCTTCTCGCCCTTGCGCCCGGGGTGCCCGGTGCGGCTCTCCTGGAAGCGGAAACCGGCGAAGCCCGCGCCGCGAGGCAATTCGCGCGCCGGCGAATCCGCCGGCATCTCGAAATAGCTCTCATCATAGACGATCTCGCGCGCCTTGCCGTCGTCTAGCACATGCATCCGCACCGGCTTCTGGAAGTAGCGGCCGAGATGAAAGAAGGTCACCGGCCAGGGCGAGGGCCCGTCGGCCCAGAGCGCCATCTCGGGCCGGAACTTGATCTTGCCATGGGCATCGTAGTCGATCCGCTCGAGCACGTCGGGGCGCGGACTCGGCGGCGCCTGATAGGGCCTGGTCGCAAGGTCGCGGGCCCGCGTCTTCAGCATCTCGAAGGTGAAGGCTTCGGCTTCGCCGAGCTTGAGGCCCTGCTGGGCCAGCGCCTCCGGTGAAAAACCGAGCGCGGCGAGAGCCGCGGTTGCGCCTGCTGTCGCGAGCAGGGTGCGGCGGTCGAGGGAGAAAGGCGTGGTGACACCGTGCTCGGCGCGGTCTGGCATGTCTGTCCCGGTTCGCATTTTGCGGTCCTGCGCTCCCGGCTAGCCTGTCCTGCTGGGCAGGGCAACCGGCGCGCACGCCCGAGATAGGCAGTCAAACGTGGCAAAACAGGTGCGGCAGTGAGGCGAATGATCGCTGGGCCGGTTTCCGTCCGTCCATCGGCGCCTTCGGCAAACGCTGCTCAGCCGTTTTCGGTCAGCCGCTCGATCTTGAGAACGCGGCGCATCAGGTTGAGCATGGCATAGCCCGCGAATACCGAAAACACCGCCATCAGCACATAGCTGACGATCGCCCCCAGCTCGAACAGCCCGGCCAACGCCCAGCCGGAAGCCAGCGCGACGCCGAACAGCTCGACCGCGATCAGGATACCCAGCGAAACCACCATGATCAGGTTGCGCCAGTTGGTGCGCCTTGCGGCCATGCTGTCAGTCCTCGATCCTGGGGCGGCAGAGCCCCCGTTTTTCGGGCGCAAGCTCTAGCGAAGCAGGCTGGAGCATGCAACAAAATCGCGCCGTCCCGCCGAAATGGCTGCTCCAGCCGAGTTTGAAAAGACCCTTATGATCGATACGCCTGTCTTCGGTTCGGCGGCCGCCGCCGCGCCTCACCATCTCGCTTCGGAAGCCGGCCGCGCCATCCTCGCCGAAGGCGGCAACGCCATCGAGGCCATGGTCGCAATGGCCGCCACCATCTCCGTGGTATATCCGCATATGAATGCGATCGGCGGCGACGGCTTCTGGCTGGTGCATGAGCCCGGCGGCAAGGTCCGCGCCATCGAGGCCTGCGGCGCGGCGGGCTCGCTCGCCACCATCGAGCGCTACCACGAGAAGGGTTACGATGCGATTCCCCAGCGCGGCCCGGACTCGGCCCTGACGGTCGCGGGCGCAATCGGCGGGTGGGAAGCAGCGCTGGCGCTCTCGAAGTCGCTAGGCGGCCGGATGCCGCTCGAGGACCTGTTGGCCGACGCCATCCGCCATTGCGACGAAGGCTATGAGATCTCGGCTTCCGAGCTGCGGACCTGGCCGCAGCAGGTCGAGGCGACGAAGGAAGCGATCGGCTTCAGCGAATTCTTCTGGCCCGGCGGCGAACAGCCCAAAGCCGGCGCGCGCCGCAAGCCCGAGGCTCTCGGCGCGACCTTCCGCCAGCTCGCCGATGCCGGCCTGTCCGACTTCTATCGCGGCGACATCGGTCGCGAGATCGCCCATGACCTCAGCCGGATCGGCGCCCCCATCACCCGCGCCGATCTGGAAGCCTTCAAAGCCCGCCTCGTCCAGCCGCTCTCAATCCGGCTGCCGGAACTGACCGTTTACAACTTCGCCCCGCCGACCCAGGGCGTCGCCGCGCTGCTGATCCTCGGCATCTTCGAGAAGCTCGGCATCGCCCGTGCGGAGGGCTTCGACCATCATCACGGCCTGGTCGAGGCGACCAAGCGCGCCTTCGCGATCCGCGACAAGATCGTCACCGACCCGGCTTTCGCGAAGGTCGATCCGGCAAGCGTGTTGACCGAGGCCGTCTTCGCCCGCGAGGCCGCCGCGATCGACCGCAAGCGCGCCGCCTCCTGGCCGTTCAAGACCGGCGATGGCGACACCGTCTGGATGGGCGCGATCGACGGCTCGGGACTGGCGGTCTCCTATATCCAGTCGATCTACTGGGAATACGGCTCCGGCTGCATCCTGCCGCGCACCGGCATCAACTGGCAAAACCGCGGCGTCGCCTTCTCGCTCGACGCCAAGGCGCTCAATCCGCTGCAGCCCGGCCGCAAGCCGTTCCACACGCTGAACCCGGCCTTCGCCCGCTTCGACGACGGCCGCGTCATGTCCTATGGCGCGATGGGCGGCGACGGCCAGCCGCAGTTCCAGGCGCAGATCCTGTCGCGCTACCGCTTCGGCCAGAACCCGGCCACCGCCGTCGACGCACCGCGCTGGCTCTTCGGCCGGACCTGGGGCGCGGGGTCGATCTCGTTGAAGCTCGAGAGCCGCTTCGACCCGATGCTGCTGGCACGGCTGACCGGCTCCGGCCATCCGGTCGAGGAGTATTCGGAAGCCTATTCCGACCAGTTCGGCCACGCGGGCATGCTGGTGAAGCACGCGAAGGGTCATGTCGAGGCGACGCATGATCCGCGCTCCGACGGTGACGCCAAAGGCTGCTGAGAGGATTTGTTTCGGATGCTCGTCGACGATCCGTTCCGCTGCTTCGTCCCCTATCCGGAAACGCCCGTGAAGCATGCGGCGACCGGCCCGCTCGCCGGGCTGACGCTCGCGGTCAAGGACCTTTTCGACGTCAAGGGCTATCCGACCGGCGCCGGCTCGCCGATCGTGCTGGCGCAGTCGGGCATCAAGGCCAAGACCGCGCCGCTGGTGAAGCAATTGCTCGACGCCGGCGCGCGCTTCGTCGGCAAGACCCACACCGACGAGCTCGCCTTCTCGCTTAACGGCAAGAACGCGCATTTCGGCTCGCCGATCAATCCGGCCGCGCCCGAGCGCATCACCGGCGGCTCCTCCTCCGGCTCCGCCGCTGCGGTGGCGGGGCGGCTGGCGGATTTCGCGCTGGGCTCGGATACCGGCGGCTCTGTGCGTGCGCCCGCGAGCTATTGCGGCTTGTTCGGTATCCGCCCCAGCCATGGCCGCCTCTCGCTCAAGCGCGTCTGGCCTTTGGCAGAGAGCTTCGACACGCCCGGATGGTTCGCGCGTGATGGCGAGGTCTTCGCCCGCGTCGGCGAGGTGCTGCTCGGCAAGGACAAGGTGTCCCTGCCTGAAACACCCCGCCTGCTGATGGCGGACGAACTCTTCGCCCAGGCCGTGCCGGAGGCCGAGACTCTGCTGCGCAACGTCGTTCAGCGCATCATGCCACTGCTCGGGGAGCTGCAGGCGGTTACGGTCGCGCGCGATCTCGACGCCCTCTACTGGGCCTCGCGCCGCATTCAGGGCCGCGAGGCCTGGCTGAATGACGGCCCGATGATCGAACGCTTCGGCGCGCCGCTGGGACCGGGTGTCGGCGACCGCTTCGCCTACGCCAAGGCGATCACCGATGCGGATTTCCAGAAGAGCGAAGGCGTCCGCAAGCGCTTCCGCAGCAAGCTGACCAAGCTGCTCGGCAGCGACGGCGTGCTGCTCTTGCCGACTGTGCCGGACATCGCCCCTCTCGCCGCCGCCGGCGAGGATGAGCTCGACGATTTCCGCAACCGCGCGCTGCGCCTGCTCTGCCTCGGCGGGCTCTCGGGCTTCCCGCAGATCTCGGTCCCCGTGTCGCGGCGCGAGGGCGCCCCGCTCGGCCTCTCGCTGATCGGCCCCAAGGGCTCGGACAAGTCCCTGATCGCCTTCGCGGTCCGGCTGGAGCGGGCGGGCCGCGTGCGGATCGCTTGATACGCATGGCCTCAGCTACCATCCTTCGAGATGCGAGCTTCGCAATTCTCCGGAGACTGAGGGTTTGACGGGAGAAGGTCCATGAGCGGCCACCACGACCACGATCATCATCACGACAACCACTTCACCCCAATCGAAGCGCGGGTGAGAGCGCTGGAATCGCTGATGGTCGCGAAAGGTTATGTCGATCCCGGCGCGCTCGACGCCATCGTCGAGACCTATGAAACCAAGGTCGGGCCGCGCAACGGCGCCCGCGTCGTCGCGAAGGCCTGGACGGACCCGGACTATGCGGCGCGGCTGAAGGCGGATGGCACGGCGGCCGTCGCCGAACTCGGCTATGGCGGGCGCGGCGGCGAGCACATTGTCGCCTGCTTCAACACGCCGGAAGAGCATAACCTGATCGTCTGCACCTTGTGCTCCTGCTATCCGTGGCCGGTGCTCGGCCTGCCGCCGGTCTGGTACAAATCGCCGCCCTACCGGGCCAAGGCCGTGATCGATCCGCGCGGTACGCTGGCCGATTTCGGCGTGACGCTGCCGGAGGGTCAGCGCATCCGCGTCTGGGACTCGACCGCCGAGACCCGCTTCATCGTCATCCCCATGCGCCCGGCCGGCACCGAGGGCTGGTCGGAGGAAAGGCTCGCTTCCATCGTCAACCGCGACGCGATGATCGGCACCGGGCTGCCGCGCGTGGAGGACGCATCATGAATGGCGGGCAGGATCTCGGCGGGCAGATGGGCTTCGGCCCGGTGAGCCCCGAGCCGAATGAGCCGATCTTCCACGCCGATTGGGAGAAGCGCGTGCTCGCGATCAATGTCGCGGCCGGTGCCATGGGCGCCTGGACGATCGACGGCATTCGCGCCGCCCGCGAGAGCCTGCCGCCGGCACAGTACCTCTCCTCTTCCTATTACGAGATCTGGCTCGCCGGGCTCGACAAGGTGCTCGTCCAGCACGGCTTCCTGACGCCGGAGGAACTCCAGCAAGGCAAACCTCTCGCGCCCGCCAAGACGCCGAAGCGCGTCCTCAAGGGGGAGGAGGTCGAAGGCGTCCTGCGCCGCGGCTTCCCCTATGAGCGCGAGGCGCAGTCGCCCGCGAAATTCGCGGTCGGCGACAAGGTCCGCACCCTGGTGATGCACCCGACGCACCACACCCGCCTGCCGCGCTACGCCCGCGGCAAGGAAGGCGTGATCGAGCGCGTGACCGGCTGCCATGTCTTCCCGGATACCGGTTCGCAAGGCCTGCCGGAGACCGCGCAGTGGCTCTACACCGTCGTCTTCACCAGCCCGGAACTCTGGGGCCGCGACGCCGACCCGACATCGACGGTCTCGATCGAGGCCTGGGAGAGCTATCTTGAGCCGGCCTGACACTGACCTCGCGACCGCGCTCGCCGCCGACACGCCGATCCCGCGCGATGCGGAGGGGCCGGTCTTCGCCGAGCCCTGGCAGGCGATGGTCTTCGCGCTGGTGGTGGAACTTCAGAACCGGGGCGTATTCACGGCGGATGAATGGGCACAGGCGCTCGGCGCCGAAATCCGCGAAGCGGTCGCCGCCGGCGGCTGCCGCGACGGCTCGGATTACTACGAGCGCTGGTGCGAGGCGCTGGAGCACCTGCTCATCGCCAAGGGGCTCGCCTCGCATGACGGCGTCGACGCGCTGGCGGCCTCATGGGCGCGCGCCGCCGAGGCGACGCCGCATGGCAAGCCGATCCTGCTGGAGAACGATCCGCAGCGCGGTTGAGCGCTGCCTGCTTAGGCCACCCCGAGCGACAGCAGATCGTGCACATGCACGAGCCCGACCGGGCGCTCTTCGGCATCGGCCACGATCAGCGCGGTGATGCGCAGCCGGTTGACCATCTCCAGCGCCTCGCCGGCCAGGGCGTCGGGGGCGATGCGGCGCGGATTCGGGCTCATCACGTCGCGGGCGCGCTGGGCCAGGCTGCCGCCGATGAGCTTGCGGCGCAGATCGCCATCAGTGACCACGCCCGCGAGCTTGCCGTCGAGATCGACCACGATCGCGCAGCCGAAATTCTTCGCCGAGATCATCGCGATCACGTCGGGCGCCGCCGCATCCAGGCCGACCACCGGCAACGCCGCGCCGCGATGCATGATGGTTTCGACCGTCTTGAGCTGCGCGCCGAGCTTGCCGCCAGGGTGGTAGACGAAGAAATCCTGACGCGAGAAGCCGCGCGCCTCCAGCAAGGCCACCGCCAGCGCATCGCCTAGCGCGATCTGCATGGTCGTCGACGTTGTCGGCGCAAGCCCGTTGGGGCAGGCCTCCTGCGCCTTTGGCAGGGTCAGCGTCACATCAGCCTCGCGGCCGAGCGCGCTGTCGGCATTGGCGGTGATGCCGATCAGTCCGACGCGGAAACGCCGCGTATGGGCAACCATGGCCGCAAGTTCCGCTGTCTCGCCTGACCAGGACAGCGCGATGACGACATCATCGGGCTGGACCATGCCGAGATCGCCATGGCTGGCCTCGGCCGCATGGACGAAATGGGCGGGCGTTCCGGTCGAGGCTAAGGTCGCCGCGATCTTGCGGCCGACAAGGCCGGATTTGCCCATGCCAGAGACGACGACGCGCCCGCCCGCCGCCTGGATCATCGCGACCGCAGCGCCGAAGGGCTCGCCCAGGCCATTGGCCAGGGCGTCGTGAAGGGTATCGAGGCCGGCACGCTCGGTCGCGATGGTGCGGAGCGCGGAAGCGCGGATATCGGCTGTCATGCCGCGCGCTCTAGCACAGTCCGCGCCGCGTTTTCCACCGCCATGGCGAGCGGGCGGCGCCGGCGCTCATGCGTTCGAAGGATGCCGCGGGCCTCGCGGCCACGCTAGCGTCGGCTTCGGAGGCGCGTTGCCCGTTCGCGCGAGCCTGGGCGACACATGCGATGGAGATCGTGCGATGCCGCTGACGCCGAAGGAATATCTCGACCGCTACACCTCGATCGTCGTCAAGCACCCGCTCAACGGGACGCAGGTCACGACCAGTCTGACCGGCTACGGCTCGGGCTGGGGGCCGGAGCCGGGCTGCAACCGCAAGACCATCGGCCCGAAGGCGCAGAAAGAGTTCTTCGCCCTGAAGACCGCGCTGCAGAAGCACCTCAGCGGCGGCGGCAAGGTCAAGCCGCTGCCCAAGGAAATCTATTTCAAGGAGCGGCCGCTCGGAAACATCCCGGCATTGGAAGCTTTCTACCCGATCACGCTGATCAACAGCTATGTCGGCAAGGGCAGCCCGGACGAAATCCGCGACACCTTGCGGCTCGCCATCGCGCTGGGCCGCATCGGCGGCAGCCGCGACGTGGCGGGCCAGGCCGCCGGCGCCTCGACCGTCGCCGAATACATGGAACGATTCCTCACGCTCGACTGCAACGGGCTCGTCGGCAATTATTACGGGTTGAGCGGCATCCCGAACATCTCGGTCGGCAGCTACGCGGTCGCCGGCCGGCGGCGCAAGACGATGAACGACGTGCGCCAGGGTGACTGCGTCGTCACGCACAGCAAGAGCCGCCCCTATGAGCACATTGCGCTGGTCGAACTCTGGCAGGTGACCGAGAACGTCCCAACCAAAGACATGAAGGGGACCGTCTTCGCCAAGCTCGTCGAATGGGGCCAGGCCGGCGGCGAGGAGAAGCATTACACCGGCGCCGCCGCGAAGACGATCAAGGTCGGTCCGGGGCCTGAGAAGACTTGGGGCGTCGGCTTCGACGGAGCCAACGGCACCTATCGCTACGTCTTCGCGCCGCCGCCCTCCTTTTCCGAGCACAATGGCTGGCCCGACTAGGGGCCGAACCCGAGCGTCGACGCCGGTTCATTGACGCGCCGTTAACCGAGTTCGTTCTAACTCCGTTAACCATGCGCGTCCTCCCGGGCGCGCCAGAGCTCATGCTTTGGAGCGACGAGAGCCTCGTGTCCTGCCGCGTACCGACCCTGTTGCTGACCGGCGTCACCGCGGCGAGCCTCGCGCTCGCCGCGACCGCCGTCCAGGCCCAGCAGGCGCCCCGCGTCGGATTGCGCTCGTCGGTTCCCGTCTATGTCGCCCAGCAGTCGGCGCCGGAGCAGCCCGCCGCGAACCCGCTCTCGGCAATGCCCGCCTCGGTGCGCGACCCCGCGGCGCTGATCCAGGACCAGGCCTCGACGATCTCGCGCCGCGCCCCGCCGAATGCGAGCCGGCCGGTGCGCGCGACGTCCGTGCGCGGCGTCACCCAGCGCCAGTTCCGGCCTCCGCAGCCGACGGTGACCGGCCTGCCGCCGGCTCCTCCTCCACCGCCTCCGCCGCCGCGCCGTCGCGCCGGCGCTGAGGAAGACCCCTATGCGCCGCTCGGCCTGCGGCTGGGCAATGTCGTGCTGAAGCCGGCAATCACCAGCGGCATCGGCTACGACACCAATCCGCAGCGCAGCGCCGGTCCTGACCGAAAGGGTTCGCCCTTCAGCCGGACCGACGGCGAACTCGAGATCCAGTCGGACTGGAACGTCCATGAGCTCAAGGGCAAGCTGCGCGGCGGCTACAGCTCCTATTTCCGCAATCCCGAGGCCTCGCGCCCCGATGGCGAGGGCAATCTCGACCTGCGGCTGGATGCCTCGCGCGACACACGCATCCTGTTCGAATCGCGCATGAAGCTCGATACGCAGCGGCCGGGTTCGCCTGATCTCAACGCGCCGGTCATTGGCCGCCCGCTCGTCTATCAATATGGCGGATCGGCCGGCGTGACGCATGACTTCAACCGCCTGCAGATGACCCTGCGCGGCTCGGTCGATCGCAGCGACTATGAGGACGCGGAACTGGCCAGCGGCGCGATCCTGAGCCAGAAGGACCGCAACCAGACCCAGTACGGCCTGCGCCTGCGAGCGGCCTACGAAGTGACGCCCGGCTTCAAGCCCTTCATCCAGGGCGAGGTCGACACGCGCGAATTCGACCAGGCGGTCGATTCGAACGGCTATCGGCGCTCTTCCGACGGCGCCACGGGGCGCATCGGCTCGACCTTCGAGATCAGCCGCCAACTCACCGGCGAGATCTCGGGCGGCTATCAGAACCGCAAATACGACGACACTCGCCTGCGCAACCTCAAGGGCTATGTCGGCGATGCCGCGATCCTGTGGTCGCCGACGCCGCTGACCACGGTGACGTTGCGAGGCACCTCCGAACTCGGCGACACCACCATCGCGGGCTCGTCCGGCACCCGCGCCCACCGCGCCACGCTCGAGATCGCCCATGCGCTGCGCCGCAACCTGATCATCACCGGCATCGCCAGCTTCGGCCGCACCGAATATGACGGCCAGGACCTGCGCGAGGACTTCTCCAGCCTCGGCGCCCGCGTCGAATACAAGCTGACGCGGACCTTCTCGGTGCGCGCGAGCTTCACCCATGAACGCCTGAACTCGACGGCGCAGGGTTCCGACTATACGGCGAACGTCGCACAGGTGGGCCTGCGAGTGCAGTTCTGATCGAGCTTACCTAAACCCCATATGCGGTCATCCCGGACAAGCGGCTTTAGCCGCGCCGATCCGGGATCCATTCCGGAACTTCTCCGACAAGCGCTCGGGGATGGGATCCCGGGTCTCCGCTTCGCTCCGCCCAGGATGACAGCGCATTTTGAAGGTGGGAAAACGCCCTATTCCATTCCCTCCAGCTCGATGATCAGCCCCTCGATCATCGAGAGCCCGATCTGCCAGAAGCCGGGATCTTTCGCATCGAGCCCGAAAGGTGCCAGCAACTCGGAATAGGGCTTGCTGCCGCCCGCCGAAAGCAGGGCGAAGTAGCGCTCCTGGAAGCCCTCTGCCGCATTCTGGTAGACGCCGTAGAGCGAGTTCACCAGACAATCCCCGAAGGCATAGGCGTAGACATAGAAAGGCGAATGGATGAAGTGCGGGATGTAGCACCAGAACGGCTCGTAGCCGGGTCCAAGCCGGATCGCCGGCCCCAGGCTCTCGGCCTGCACGCTCATCCAGAGCTCGCACAGCGCCTCGGCCGTCAGTTCGCCGCTCTTTCGAGTCTCATGCACCTTCCGCTCGAAGGAATAGAACGCGATCTGGCGCACCACCGTGTTGATCATGTCCTCGACCTTGGCCGCCAGCATCGCCTTGCGCTGCTTCGGATCGCTCGTGCCGTCGAGCAGGCGGCGGAAGGTCAGCATCTCCCCGAAGACGCTCGCCGTCTCGGCCAGCGTCAGCGGCGTCGGCGCCATCAGCGCGCCATTCGGCGCCGCCAGCACCTGATGCACGCCATGGCCGAGTTCATGGGCGAGCGTCATCACGTCGCGCGGCTTGCCCTGGTAGTTGACCAGCACATAGGGGTGGGCGGACGGCACCGTCGGATGCGCGAATGCGCCCGGCGCCTTGCCGGGCCGGGCCGGCGCATCGATCCATTTCTCGTCGAAGAAGCGCCGGGCGATGCCCGCCATCTCCGGTGAGAAGGCGCCATAGGCGTCGAGCACCGTGTCGCGCGCCTCCGTCCACGGGATCGTGCGCTGCTCGACCTGCGGCAGCGGTGCATTACGGTCCCAGAAATCCAGCTCCTCACGGCCGAACCATTTCGCCTTGAGTTTGTAGTAGCGGTGCGACAGCCGCGGATAGGCCTCACGCACGGCGGAAACCAGTGCATCCACGACCTCGCGCTCGACGCGATTGGCGAGATGGCGCGAATCCGCGACGTCCTCGAACTTGCGCCAGCGATCGGAGATTTCCTTGTCCTTGGCGAGCGTGTTGGTGATGAGCGCGAAGGTGCGCAGATGCGCGCGGAAGACCTCGCTCAGCGCCTCGGCCGCGGCCTTGCGCACGCCGCCATCGGCATCTTGCAGCTTGTTCAGTGTCAGTTCGAGCGTCAGCTCCTCGTCGCCGAACCTGAAGCGCAACGAAGCGATGGTCTCGTCGAAGAGCCGGTTCCAGGCCGCATGACCGGTCATCGACTTCTCGTGGAAAAGGGCTTCGATCCGATCCTCGAGCTGATGCGGCTTGTCCTTGGCCAGATCCTCGATCCAGGGCTTCCAGTGCGACAGCGGCGCCTGCGCCACGATGCGCGCCAGCCGTTCGGGCTCGATCCGGTTGAGTTCGAGCTCGAAGAACAGGAGTTCGGTCACTGCCGCGTTCAGCCGGTCCTGCGTGTCGCCATAGAACTTGGCGCGCTGCGGATCGGTGGTGTCGCCGGCATAGACGAGGCCCGCATAGGCGCCGATCCGGCCGAGCAGGTCGCTGAGCTTCTCGAAGGACCCGACGGCCTCGGCCAGCAAGGTGCTGGCATCGTCGTGCTCGGCCAGCGTCGCGAGCTTGCCGCGATAGAGCGAGGCGAAGCCCTGCGCCTGGGTCATCGCGCCATCGAGATCGGCTTTCAGGGCGGCTGAATCCATCGACGGGTAGAGATGGCTGAGATCCCATTCCGGCAAGGGGCCGAGCGCCTTTGCAGTGGCGGCCTTGGCCGTGCGGGCCGCGGCCGTTTCGGCGGGCTTTGCGCGCATCACCCCGTCAAACGCAATCGTCATCTCTGAATCACCTCGCAGGATCGGGCCGGCTCTACACTCATATGCGCGGGGCAGGTGGCGCGATCAACGCTGGTGTGAGGCTGTCGGCGTCGCAGCCGGTCGCGCCTCGCTTAAGCACCGCTTAACCGTTCTGGCCGAGGATGCCCCAGAACGAAACAGCGATTCCGCTGCTGGTCGTTTTTCAGCATCCCACTGCCCGACTACCGAGGTGCCATGACCGCCACCGTCCTCGTCGTCGACGACGATCCCGTCCAGCGACGCCTGCTAGACGCCATGCTCCGGCGTTCCGGCTACGACGTCGTCACCGCCGAAACCGGCCAGGACGCGCTCCGACAGCTTTCCGGGCCGGAGGGCGAACGCTTCGACGCGATCGTCCTCGACCTCGTCATGCCCGAGCTCGACGGCATGGGCGTGCTGGCCGCCCTGCGTGAACGCGGCATCGACACGCCCGTGATCGTGCAGACGGCGAACGGCTCGATCGAAACCGTGGTGCAGGCGATGCGCGCCGGCGCGGTCGATTTCGTCGTCAAGCCGGTCGGGGCCGAGCGACTGCAGATCTCGCTGAAGAACGCGCTCAAGCTCGGCGCGCTCGAACATGAACTGCGCCACATCAAGCGACGCGCCGCCAACACGCTCGGCTTCCGGGACCTCGCCACCAAGAGCGCCGACATGGCCCGCGTCGTACGCCTCGCCGAGCGCGCCGCGAAGTCGAACATCCCGATCCTGGTCGAAGGCGAATCCGGTGTCGGCAAGGAGGTCCTGGCCCGCGCGATCCAGGGCTCCAGCGACCGCAAGGGCAAGCCCTTCGTCACCGTGAACTGCGGCGCGATCCCGCACAACCTCGTCGAATCGATCCTGTTCGGCCATGAGAAAGGGTCCTTCACCGGCGCGACCGAGCGCCATGTCGGCAAATTCGTCGAGGCCAATGGCGGCACCCTCTTCCTCGACGAAGTCGGCGAACTCCCGCTCGACGCGCAGGTCAAGCTGCTGCGCGCCATCCAGGAGGGCGAGGTCGATCCGGTCGGCGGCAAGAAATCGGTGCGCGTCGACATCCGCATCATCTCGGCGACGAACAAGAGCCTGCTCGACCAGGTCAAGGCGGGCGAGTTCCGCGAGGACCTCTATTACCGGCTGAACGTCTTCCCGATCACGCTGCCGCCGCTGCGCCAGCGCCGCGAGGACATCCCGGATCTCGCGCGCGGCTTTCTCGCCCGCTTCGCCGCCGAGGAGGGCAAGAAGCTGCGCGGCATCTCCGCCGAGGCGCTGTCCCTGATCGGCGGCTATGACTGGCCGGGCAATGTCCGCCAGCTCGAAAACGCGATGTTCCGTGCCGTGGTGCTGGCCGATGGCGACGAATTGACCGTCGCCGAGTTCCCGCAGATCGCGGCGCAGATGGACGGCTTCGACATCCGCATCCCGCCGGCGCCCGCGCCGCTCGGGCCGGCGGAAGCCCGCAACGACACGCCGCGCATCATCCAGATGCCCGTGCGCGACCCCAATGCGCTCGACCTCGTCGAAGGCTCCGACATGCGCAAGCTCGACGACCTCGAGCGCGACATCATCAAATTCGCGCTGGGCCATTATCGCGGCCACATGTCCGAGATTTCGCGCAAGCTCGGCATCGGCCGCTCGACGCTCTACCGCAAGCTCAAGGATTACGGGCTGATCGAGGCGGAAGCCGGCGCGGATGAAACCGATGCGGCCTGAGCCGCGACCAACCGATTGCAGCAGCATGTTGCGCCGCCGCATCTTGTCGAAACAGGCCGAGTCACGCAGGAATGCGGCACTCGGCAGAATTCAGGGATAGCGACCATGCGTCGTCGCCAATGGGCGAATCTGGCTTGCGTCTCGGCTCTGGCGCTCTCACTCGGATGCACTGCCGCCCTCGCCGAAAGTGGCGCCACCACCGACCCGACGCTGGGCATCCCGCTGCCGGAACAGCCTGCCCTCGTCATTCTGGACCATGAAAGGCCCGCGGTCGCACAGCCGCAGGCCAGCGCCGAGGCCGCTCCAGGCGCTTCAGGAAGCACCGTCTCCGAAACCGCCAGCGTCCCCGACGCCGAACCCGGCATGGTGACCGGCGCGGTGACGCCCTCCGCCCAGCCTCATGGCAGCCTCGTCACTCCGGAAACGCCATCCACTCCGGCAGCGGCCGACGAACCGATGACGCTCGACATCCCAGAGATCGAGCTTCCGCCAGCCGATCCCGCATTGATTCCGGCGATCAAGCCCCAAGGCTGGCCCGAAACCGCACCCGCACCTTTGCGTTCGGCCGAGCCGCTGATCGCACCGCCCGACCTGCCGAAGGTCGTGGTCGAGCTGCCCCCAACCTCAGCATTCGCAGCCGACATCACCGCCCGAGCAGCCGAGGCGCTGGCGTTGCCGCGCCTGAGCGAGCGCGAGCGCGCCGATATCCTCGCCGCCTATGAGGCGAACGGCAACAAGCCGCTCTGGATCGACGGCAAGGGCTGGAGCGAGGCCGGCAAGCGCCTGACGGCCAGGCTCGGCCGCGCCGCCGAGGATGGCCTGCGACCGACCGACTATCCTCTGCCGGCCTTCGAGGCCAGCGACAAGGGCAGCCTCGCGGAAGCCGATGTCAGGCTTTCCGCGCTGGCCGTGCTCTATGCCCGCGATGCGCGCGGCGCCCGCGTCGACCCCCGTCGACTTTCGAAGCTGCTGACGCCGACGCTCTATCTGCCGTCGGCCACAGAGGTGCTGTCGGAGCTGAGCGGCGCCGGCGATCCCGGCGCGGTGCTCGCTGCCTACAATCCGCCCCATGAAGGCTACCGCCGCCTCAAGGCCAAGCTCGCCGAACTGCGCGAACATATCGACGACACCCCGCTGGTGCGTATTCCCGCCGGTCCGGCCCTGAAGCTCGGCATGCGTGACGACCGCGTACCGCTTGTGCGCGCCCGGCTCGGTCTCGGCCCGACAGAGGAGCCGGTCTTCGACCGCTCGACGGCGACCGCTCTCGCTGCCTTCCAGAAGCAGGCCGGCCTGCCCGCCAACGGCATCCTCAGCCCGCAGACGCTGGCCGCGCTCGGCACGCCGGCGCGGGCCCGCGGCGAGCAGGACATCGTCGCCCAGATGGAGCGCTGGCGCTGGCTGCCGGCCGATCTTGGTACCGACCACATCATGGTCAATGTTCCGGAATTCCGCGTCCGCGTCATCCGCCACGACCGGATCGTCCACGAGACACGCGCCATCGTCGGCAAGCCCGAGACCGCCACGCCCATCTTCTCGCACAAGATGGACCATGTGATCGTCAACCCGTCCTGGTATGTGCCACCCTCGATCCTGAAGAAGGAGTTCGTTCCGGGGCTGGCAGCCGATCCGGAATACGCGGCCAAGCGCGGCTATGTCGTGACGCGCACCAAGGGTGGCGGCATTTCGGTGCGCCAGCCGCCGGGCGAGCGCAACGCGCTCGGCTGGATCAAGTTCATGTTCCCGAACGAGCATTCGGTCTATCTGCACGACACGCCCAACCGCCGGCTCTTCGCCAATGAGCGGCGTGCCTTCAGCCATGGCTGCGTGCGCGTCGACAACCCGTTCCTGCTGGCCGACCAGGTGCTCGGTGCGGAATGGACGCATGAGCGGCTGAAGCGCCTGATCGGCTCGGGCGAGCGTCGTATCAACCTGCCGCTGCCGCTGCCGATTCACCTCGTCTACAACACCCACGTCGTTGGTGCGGATGGCAAGCTGATCACCTTCGACGATCTTTACGGCTTCCATCGCATGGTCAGGCAGGCACTCGAACAGCGCAGCTGATCCCTCTGGCTGATATATGGGCACCGTTTCGCCACGATCCCCAGCTAGCCAGCAAGCTGCAAAAAATGATGGCACGCCGATCCTCGGCTTGCTAACCAATCGTTAACGCTTCTCCGCAACTGTTCGTTCACGTTCATTCGCGCCGCTCAGCCGGGGCATCGAGACGGGTCAGGCAGATTGGGCAGGTCAAACGCCACGCTTTCGGGACGGCTCGCGTCGCGCTCGAAGCCGGTAGTTCTTCGGGCGCTGACCCTGGGGGTCGCGGCTGGCGCCTTGCTGCTCGGCGTACGCGGCACGCAGGATGCCGTCGCCAATGGCGACACCCGCACGCTCACCATCCGGCACATGCACACCAAGGAGGAGACGACCGTCACCTTCAAGCGTGACGGCCGCTACATCTCCGAAGCGCTGGAGAAGCTCAACTGGGCGCTCCGCGACTGGCGCACCGACGAGCCGATCCGAATGGATCCGCGCCTGTTCGACGTCGCCTGGGAAGTCCAGCGCATGGTCGGCTCCGAACAGCCTTTCCATGTCGTCTCCGCCTATCGCTCGCCCGGCACCAATTCGATGCTCCGGCGCCGTTCGAGCGCCGTCGCCAAGCACAGCCAGCACATGCTCGGCAAGGCGATGGATTTCTATCTGCCGGACACGCCCACCGCCCGCATCCGCGAGGCCGGCATGCGGCTCCAGCGCGGTGGCGTCGGCTTCTATCCCGGCGCCCACACCCCCTTCGTGCATCTCGACGCGGGCTCGGTGCGCTCCTGGCCGCGCATGACGCGCGACCAGCTCGCGCGTCTGTTCCCCGACGAGAAGACCGTCCATCTCCCCGCGGACGGCCAACCCATGGGCGGCTACGAGCTGGCAAAGGCCGAAATCCTGGCTGGCGGCGGCTCCGTCGCCGGCTACGCTGCGGCCGATCTCGACGAGGGCGCGGTGATCTCTTCGGGTCGCAAGAGCCTCTGGGCAGCTCTCTTCGGCGGCGACGAGGAAGAGGCCGACGCCCGCCCGACCCGCGGCCGGCGCGGCGCGCCGCGGCCCCAGCCTGCCGTCATGGCCTATGCCAATAGCGGCTATGTCGACAGTAACTCCTCGGATGGTGGCCGCTTCGCCGTGGCTTCCGTTGCGCCCGCGCCCACGCGCTCGCTCGCACAGGAACGCGCCGAGCGGCTGGCGCCCCGTGCGCCCGAACCGCCGGCAGCCCAGGCCGTCGTGCCTGTCAATGTCGCAGCAGCCCCTCCCCCGCAGGAGAGCCGGCCTTCGCTGATCGACGCTCCGATCCCGCTCGCGCGCCCGCGCGGCCTGACCCTGCCGCAGCCGCCGAGCGAAGGCGCAGTCCAGGTCGCGGCGCTTCCCGGATCCGGCGGCGCGCTCGCCTTCGCGCAACAGCCGGCGCTCACCGATCAGAAGCTGATCCTCGCGGCCCTGCCGCCGCGCCGGCCGGACGGAGTCGCGGCCCTGACCGAAGCCGTGATCGCTGGCCGGCCGACCAACGCACCCTTGCCGCCGACGCGGCCCACAGCCCTCGCACAGTTCGCCCTGGCGGGCAGTTCGACCCCGCTCGCGCCGACCGGATTGCGCGGCTCCGAGGCCGCCGCCCAGCCCGCCATGCCGGAAGGCCGTCTCGTCACCGTGACCCACCCGCTGCCGCCCAGCCGTCCACATGGCGGCGGCGTGACGGTGGCAGCCGCCGCGCCAACCCGTCCGACGCCGGCGCCGACGCCGATCGTGGCGCAATATGACGCGGACCGTTCCGGCCTCGATTCCCTGTTCGCAGCAGTGGCGCGTACGCCCGCTCCGGCCGGTACGAGCGTCACGGTCGCGACCGCCCGCGCCAGAACGACCGCGCCGGCAATAGCCCCGATCGCGGGTCCGAGCCCGGCTGCCGCGCTCGGCTTCAGCCATGCCGAACCGAGCGACGCCAGGACCGGCTCCTTTAGCGGCCCGGCCGTCCGCGCGCTGCCTACCAACTTCGTTCAGAACTGAACCGACCGCCGCCCGCGTTAACGGATTGGCGACCCGGCTCGCGCCACACTGCCGGCGATTCGTCAGCAGTGAGAGTGACATGGGACAGGTTCTGCAGTTTCGACTGCCGCAAGTGCGGAAAGAGGCCCCGGTCGGCCTCGCGCTCGATCTGCTGTCGGCCGTGGATTTTGCGCTACGCGACCTGACCGATATCGGCAACCACGTCACCCTCGAAGCCGTGCGCGAACAGGCCGCCGCCTGCCGCGAAATGCTGGAAGCCGCCTATCTCGCCGAATGCGAACGCGGCTGACACCACCAGCTCGGCGCATTCGCTGATCGACCGCGCCGCATCGCCCAAGCCGGCGCAGTCTGCCGCGCATTCTTGCAAGGCCTGTCGAAGCGAGACCTGTCGAACGACGGCCGTCTGATCGACGGCTTTGCCGCACGCGACCGCGCCCCCCGCGGCGAGCAGGCCGAAGCGCGCGCCCCCATACTCGAGATCGCTTTCCGCCTCTGACAGCGCGCCCGCGCGGCTTCGGCACGGATGATGCTAGCCGGTGATGGCAGCGCCTCTCGGCTTGCCGCCGGCGCGACGTCCCGCGGCTCCCGTGAGGCTGGCTGAGCATGAACGATCTGAAATGCCTGGAAACCTTCGTCTGGGTGGCGCGGCTCGGCGGGTTCAGGGCGGCCGCCGGGCATCTCAACACCACCCAGCCCTCGATCTCAGCGCGCATCGACCAGCTCGAAAGCCATTTCGGCACCACCCTGTTCGGCCCGCCGCAGAAGCGCACGACGCTAACCCGGGAGGGCACCGTGCTGCTGGAATATGCCGAGCGCATGCTCTCGATCATGACGGAGGCCCGCGCCGTCGTCTCGCGCGCCGATGCCGTGCGCGGCGTGCTGCGGCTCGGCGTCGCCGAAACGCTGGTGCACGCCCTGATGCCGAAGCTGATCGCGGTCATCAACGCCAACTATCCCGAACTGGTCGTCGACATGGTCGTGGACACGACCAACGTGCTCTGCGAGCAGCTTCTGCGCGGACAGGTCGATCTCAGCATGCAGGTCGGCCCCGTCGCCGATCCGCGCGCGATCAACCAGCGCCTTTGCCATCTGCCGCTGGGCTGGGTGGCAAGCCCTGAGCTTCCGATCGGAGAGGGACCGTTGACCCTCGCCCGGCTGGCGCAATGGCCGATCATCAGCTTCTCGCATTCGAGCCCGCTGGCGGAGGAGATCAAGCGGGCTCTGGCCGGCGAGGGCCGCGAGCAGGTCCGGCTCTGGGGCAGCGCCTCGCTGACGATCATGATCCGCATGGCGCTCGACGGCATGGGAAGCTGCATCCTGCCGCTGGCGCTGGTGCGCGAGGAGATCGAACGGGGCCGGCTGCGCCGGATCGAGGTCGAGGGCGTCACGCTGCCGCCCAACGGCTTCCAGATCGCCTATCTGCGCAAGCCCAACAATTTCCTGGCCGCGCTGGTCGCAAGGCATGCCTGCCAGATTGGAAAGACGCTCGAGGAGCGGCCACCGTCCGATCGGAATTCCCGATCACCCCGATCCAAAAACACAATTCGACAGTGCAGGGCCAATAGCCTTCAAATCACGCCCTGAAGACAGCCGGAACGGCTGTCCGGGCTGAAACCCAGCAGAACGAGGATCGTCAGTTCAGGATAGCAATCGCCGATCACAGGCGAGGCGGGGAGCGAGACAGCCATAAGCGCGGGGCCATCAGGGGAACAACAACAACCGAGGCTCACAGCGATGATGAAGAGCATTTTGACCGGCGGAGCACTGCTTGCGGCGCTCACGACCGCCGCAGCCGTATCGGCGCAGACCGCCCTGCCCAAGCTGACCATCTCGGCGGTGACGCAGCCGCTGCCGACCAGCGCCCAGTATACCCTCGTCGACCAGCCGCTGCTGCGCGACGGCCTCGCCAAGGCCTCGAACGGCCAGTTCACGATCCAGCTCTCATCCCATGCCGAGCGCAATCTCGGCGGCGCCGAGATCGTCCGTCTCGTCCGCTCCGGCCAGGTCGACATCGGCGCCGGCACGCTCACCACCCTGTCCGGCGACGTGCCGCTGCTCGACGGCATCGACCTCTCCGGCCTAAGCCCCGACATCGGCATGGCCCGCAAGATCGCCGACGCGATGCTGCCGATCGCCAACAAGGAGCTGGAGCGCTTCAACACGCGCCTCGTGGTGACCTATCCCTTCCCGGCGCAGGTGCTGTTCTGCCGCCAGCCCTTCACAACGCTCTCGGACCTCAAGGGTCGCAAGATCCGCACCTTCGGCAACTCGCTGGTCGATCTCGTCCAGACCATCGGCGGCCAGCCGGTGAGCATCGGCTTCCCCGAGGTCTACAGCGCGCTCGAACGCGGCGTCGTCGACTGCGCCGTCACGGGCACGGGCTCGGGCGCCGCCGCACGCTGGCCGGAGGTGGCGAGCCACATCTCCGATCTGCCGCTGTCCTGGGCGGTAGCCGGCTACATGGTCAACGTTGCCTGGTGGAACAAGCTCGACGCGCCCAGCAAAGTGCTGCTCGAGAAGACCTTCGCCGAGATGACCGACGCGCTCTGGAAGCTCGGCGATGCCGCGACGCGCGACGGCATCGACTGCAACATCGGCAACAAGGACGCCTGCAAGATCCATTCGCTCGCCGCTCGGCCTATGACCGAGGTCAAGTCGACCGAGGCCGACAAGGTGCTCGTGCGCCAGATCATGGAGAGCACCGTCCTGCCCGGCTTCGTCAAGCGCTGCGGCGCCCGTTGCGGCACCGTCTACAACGAGGTCATCGCGCCGATCTCGAAGGTGGAGTTCAAGCCTTGACCGGCGCGGCCGGGGTTTCGACCCCGGCTCCGCTGCGGTTTGCCCGGGCCCTGCGCAAGGGCGTCGATCGCGCGGCAGCCGGGATGGCCTATCTGGCAGGCTGGAACTACGTCGCCTGCGCCCTCTTCATCACCGCCGACATCGTCGGTCGCTCGGCCTTCGGCGTCTCCAGCGCCGCGACCGTCGAGATCAGCGGCTACATGCTGGCCTGCGGCATATCCTGGTCGCTGGCCCACACCCTGGCGGAGCGCGCGCATATCCGGGTCGACGTCCTCGTCAACCGCATGCCGCTGCGCGCCCGCGCCTTCCTCCATCTTCTCGCCCTCGTCCTGCTCGGATTGTTCTCGGCCTTCCTCGCCTGGGCGGGGTGGGACCTGCTCCAGGAATCGCTGATGTTCGACGCGCATGACAACAGCGCCCTGCATATCCTGCTCGGCATCCCCCAGGGCATCTGGGCCTTCGGCCTGGCGGCCTTCCTCGCGATGATCGCGGTGCTGCTGCTGGAGGCCATGCTCGAGCTGTTCTGCGGCCATTACGACGAGATCGTCGCGCTGCTCGGCTCGCGCAGCATCGACGACGAGGCGGACGAGGCGCTCGAAGCCGTCGCCATGGCGCATGTCGCGATGGCCAGGAAAGACGCCAGCGCATGATCGCCGTCACCTTCCTCCTCGGCATCCTCGGCCTCGTCGTCGTCGCGGCCTCCGGCGGCCAGGCGCTGCCGATCGCAGAGATCCTGGTGCTGGTCGCGGTCTTCCTCGTGTTCTTCGGCGCCGGCGTCCACATCGCCGCCGTGCTCGGCATCCTCGCAGTGCTGACCGGGCTGATGTTCTCCGACCGGCCGTTCTGGGCCTTCGCCGGGCAGACCTTCTGGGGGCCGTCCAGCAATTTCGTGCTGATCGCCGTGCCGCTCTTCCTGCTGATGGGCGAGATCCTGCTGCGCGCCGGCCTGTCGGAGCGGCTCTACAAGGCGCTCAACGTCTGGCTCAACCGACTGCCCGGCGGGCTTCTGCACACCAACATCGCCGCCTGCGCCCTGTTTTCCGCAATCTCCGGATCCTCCGTCGCCACCGCCGCGACGATGGGCTCGGTCGCCCTGCCCTATTTCGAGGGCACGAAATACAGCCAGCGCATGGTGCTGGGCTCCCTCGCCGCCGGCGGCGCGATGGGCAACCTGATCCCGCCCGGCATCACCTTCATCGTCTACGGACTGATCACCGAGACCTCGGTCGGCGCGCTCTACATCGCGGCGATCGTCCCCAGCGTCATCGTCACCGCCTTCTTCGTCGCGATCATCATTCTGCACGGCCTGCGCAACCCGCTCGACAAGCCGCCGCCGCTGCCGCTGATCATCAAGCTCAAGGCGCTCGCCGATCTCGTGCCGACACTGGTGCTGATCGTGCTCGTGCTGGGTTCGATCTATGCCGGTTATGCGACGCCGACCGAGGCCGCAGCCCTCGGCGTCGTCGGCGCCGCCGTCTTCGCGCTGATCGAACGCCGGCTCTCCTTCGCCATGGTGCATGCCTCTGCCCTGACGACGGCGCGCAACACGGCACTGCTCGGCCTGATCATCATGGGCGCCTATCTGCTCAACTACGTGCTGACGCTGATCAATGTGCCGCAAAGCGTCGCCACGATGATCTCGGGGCTTCCGGTCCCGCCCTGGGCGATCATGCTGGCGATCATCGGCATGTATTTCGCGCTGGGCACCTTCATGGAGGGCTTCTCCATGATCATCACCACGGTGCCGGTCGTGTTCCCGATCGTCATCGGCCTCGGCTATGATCCGATCTGGTTCGGCGTGATCGTGACCATGCTGGTCGAGATCGCCCAGATCAGCCCGCCCGACGGCACGGTGATGTATGTGCTGCAGGGCATGCGGCCCAAGGGCGGGCCGATCACCGATGTCTTCGCCGGCGTCATGCCCTTCCTTGCCGCCTATCTGCTCGCTGTCGCCGTTTTAATGCTGTGGCCGCAGACCGCGCTCTGGCTGCCGGCGCTGATGCGCTGATCACACCCAACCGTCAATCTCCCAAATCCTTGCCACGCTCGTCATGACGACTGGAGAACCCGTGACTTCCGCTCCCTTCATCCGCATCGGCATCGATATCGGTGGCACCTTCACCGACCTTCAGATCCTGAACGAGTCCACCGGCACGCTCGCGAGCCTGAAGACGCCGACGACGCCGGAGGACCCCTCCATCGGCCTGTTGACCGGGCTGAAGCAGGCGGGCGACCGCTTCGGCTTCTCCCTGCCCGACATCCGCATTCTCCTGCACGGCACGACCATCGCCACCAACGCCGTGCTGGAGCGCCGCTTCGCGACGGGTGTGCTGATCACCACCGCCGGCTTCGAGGACGTGCTCGAGATCGGCCGACACAACCGGCGCGACATCTACAGCGCCCGCCAGAAGCGGCAGGAGCCCTTGATCCGGCGCGATCGGCGCCTGGGTGTGGTCGAGCGCATGCGAGCGGACGGCAGCATAGAGACGCCGCTCGACCTCGCGGCTTTAGGCGCCCTCGCGGAACAGATCGCGGCAGCGGCTCCCGCCAGCATCGCAGTCGCCCTGCTCAACGCCTACCGCAACGATGCCCACGAGAAGGCGCTGGCCGCCTGGCTCGCCGAGCGCTTCCCCGCGATCCCCGTCTCGCTCTCCTCGGACATCAGCCCTGAAATCCGCGAATTCGAGCGCACCTCGACCACGGTCCTCAATGCCCTGCTGCTGCCGGTCGTCGGCAACTATCTCGATCGGCTGACGGCGCGCCTCGCCGAGGCCGGCATCGCTGCGCGACTTCTTCTCGTCCAGTCCAATGGCGGCGTCTGCAGCGCCGATGTCGCCAAGCGCCAGCCCGCGCGGCTCCTGCTGTCGGGCCCCTCGGGCGGTGCACTCGCGACGCTTCGGATGGCGCAGGCGCTGGAGCGGCCAAACCTGCTCGGCGTCGATATGGGCGGCACCAGCTTCGATGTCTGCGTCGTCCGCGACGGCGCGGTGACCCAGATGACCCAGGGCGAGATCGACGAATTGCCGGTGCGCCTGCCGATGATCGAGATCCGCACCATCGGCTCCGGCGGCGGCTCGATCGCCTCGATCGACGAGGCCGGGCGCCTGCGTGTCGGCCCGCGCAGCGCCGGCTCGCGCCCCGGCCCGGTCTGCTATGACCGTGGCGGCACGGAGCCGACCGTGACCGACGCCAACCTCGTCATGGGCCGCCTCGACCCGCGCTATTTCCTCGGCGGCGCCATGAAGCTCGATCTCGACGGCGCCCGCCGCGCCATCGAGACCAGGGTCGGCGCGCCGCTCGGTCTGTCGATGTCGGAGGCGGTCGACGGCATGATGACGGTGACGAATACGAGTCTGGCCGCCGCCGCGCGGCTCAGCCTCTTCGAAAAGGGCCTCGATCCGCGCGATTTCAGCCTCGTCTCCTTCGGCGGCGCCGGCGGGCTGCATGCGATACCGGTTGCCGAGGAACTCGGCGTCTCCGAAGTGGTCTTCCCGGCCGATGCCTCGACGTTCTCGGCCTATGGCATCCTGCATTCCGACATCGTCCACGATCTCGCCCGCAGCCGCGTCATGCCCGCGACCGCGGCAAGCCTTCCCCAGATCGCGGCGATGCTCGCCGAGTTGCGGGCACAGGCAGAAGCGCTGCTGACGGAAGACGGCGTGTCGCCCGACGCCCGTCGCTACGGCGTCTCGGCGGACCTGCGCTACAAGGGCCAGGCTTCCGAACTCGTCGTGCCCTGGCCGGAGGCCGCCGGTACGGAAGAGGCGCTTGCGCGCGTCATCGCCGACTTCCACGAGGGCCATGCCCAGCGCTTCTCCTATGCGGATGAAAATGCGGCGGTGGAGATGGTGGCGCTGCGGCTCGCCGCCGTCGGCGTGCTCTCGAACGGGACGGCCAGCACTGCAGCCACTCTCGCCGCCGGACCGTCCGAAGCGATGGAAACCCGGCCCGTGCTGCTCGACGGCCAATGGAGCGAAGTCGCCGTGTTCCGCCGCAGCGCGCTCGCCGGCGAGATCGCCGGCCCGGCGCTGGTCGAGGAAGAATACACCACGATCCTGCTCACCGCCGGATGGGCCTGCGTGCCCGGCCCGATGGGCACCCTGATCGCCCGCAAGAACTGACCGGGAGACGATGCCATGAACGCCCCCATGCCCCGCTTGCCTATGTCCCCGGCCGCAGCCGCCGATCTCGGCCCCGTCACCATCGAGGTCCTGCGCAACGCCTTCACGGCGACGGCCGCCGAGATGGACGTCACCGTCTGGCGCACCAGCCGCTCGACGATCGTGCGCGAGATGCTGGACTACTCGACGGCCGTATTCGACCGCGACGGCTACAACATCGCCCAGTCGGCCCGCATCCCGGGCCATCTCAACTCGATGAGCGCCGGCCTGTTGACCATCGTCCGCGACTTCCTGCCGCTCGATCAATGGGCGGAAGGCGACGTCGTCATCACCAACGACCCCTATTGCGGCGGCCAGCATATCCCCGACATCCTGGCCTATCGCCCGGTCTATGCGGAGGGGCAGCGCATCGCGATCGTCGGCACGCTCTGCCACCATCTCGACATGGGCGGCATGGCCGCAGGCAGCTATGCCGCGACTGCGACCGAGATCTTCCAGGAAGGGCTGCGCATCCCGCCGCTCAAGCTGGTGCGCGGCGGGGTGATGAACGAGGACGTGCTGGCGATGATGCGCCAGAACGTGCGCAGGCCGGACATGCTGATGGGCGATCTCCAGGCCCAACTCGCCTCGCTTGCCGTCGGCCACGGCACGATGCAGCGCCTCGCCGCCCGCTTTGGCGCGGAAACCATCATCGAGGTCTGCCGCCGGCTGCTCGACGGCTCCGAGCGGGCGGTGCGCGCCATGATCGGGCGCATCCCCGACGGGCGCTACAGCTTCGAGGATTTCCTCGACGATGACGGCATCGTCCCGGAGCCGATCCGCATCCACACCGCGATCGAGGTGAAGGGCGAGGAGATGATCGTCGATCTCTCCGGTTGCGGCAAGCAGGCGACCGGGCCGATCAACGCCACGCTCGCTTCCTCTGGATCGGCCATCTACTACGCGGTGATGGCGATCGCCGATCGCGACATCCCGGCCAATGCCGGCTGCTACCGGCCGGTCACGGTGATCGCGCCCGATGGGCTGATCGTCAACCCGTCCCACCCTGCTCCGGTCGCGAACCGGGTCGCGGTCGCGCACCGGCTGGCGACGACGATGTTCGGGGCGCTGCACCAGGCCGTGCCGGGGCGTGTGCCGGCTGCCTATTACGGCGTCTCCTATGTCTGCTCCTTCCAGACGATTGGCGAGAAAGGCGAGCGCGGCGTGCTGGTCGAGATCGAGATCGGCGGCACCGGCGCCTATGACGATCAGGACGGCTTGAGCGCCTATTCCTACGGCATGCACAACAACGCCTCGATCCCGATCGAGATGATCGAGGCCGACATCCCGCTGACGGTCACGGGTTACGGCCTGATCGACGGCTCGGGCGGCGCCGGCTGCCATCGCGGGGGCTTGGGCCTCTTCAGGGAATGGCGGGTGGACAGCCCGGCAGCCGTCTTCACCGCCAATCTCGAGCGCTTCAAGTTCCAGCCCTATGGGCTGGAAGGCGGCGAGCCCGGCCGGGCCGGCAGACTCTTTCTGATCCGCGCTGGCGAGTGGAAGGCGCTCGGCTCGAAGATCAACAATCTGCCGCTGCTGAAGGGCGACATCATCCGCTTGGAAACCTCTGGCGGCGGCGGCTACGGCCCCGTCGAAAAGCGCAGCCTGGCCGACGTCCATCGTGACAGGATGTGCCGGTACGCGGACTGAGGCGTCGCATCGGCCGTCAGACGCCCTACGGGCATGGCCGATCGGGAATGCGACGGTGACGAAGGAAGGGCGGTGCGCCGACGGTTTCGAGATCGGCCTCGCGCAGAATTGTCAAAGCGGCATGAGCACGCGAATACCGGGCTCCGTGAAGGATTAAGATAATATATCTCGATCATGTTTTCGTAATGTAATGCGCGACTTTCGACGCAGTGCACCAGAACTATTTGCTTGTCGCGGTGAATTCACTGCGCCATCATCGGGATCGGAGACGACGAGAAAAAATCCAGGCTTTGGAGTCGAAGCGATGGATGGGGAACTCTCGAATCGGCGCGCGCCACGATGCCCGGCCGCCACCAGCAGCAGATCCGGCGAGGCGCTGGGATCATCCTCCCGGCGGCCATCGGAATCGCGCGGAGGGCTCGATCGCCGCGCCAGTCGGCAGTGGCGGCGACAAGCCCCTCAGCGACAAATGGACCTCCTCGCGACCTGAAATCCTGCGACAGCAAGAGCGAGAACCGGCATGTCCAGGTTGCGCGCGACCGTCACCGCATTTCTCCTGATCTGGGTTCTCGCGATCCCGGCCTTCGCCCAGGGCGACCCGCTGCCCTCCTGGAGCGACGGCAAGAGCAAACAGGCGATCCTCGACTTCGTCGGCCGCGTAGCCCGTGAGGGCGGCCCCGATTTCGTCAGGCCGGCGGAACGGATCGCGACCTTCGACAATGACGGCACGCTCTGGGCCGAGCAGCCAGTCTACTTCCAGCTCCAGTTCGCCTTTGACGAAATCAAGCGGCTCGTGACCCAGAACCCGGCGCTGAAGAGCAAGGAACCCTATCGCTCGGTGCTCGCACGCGACCTCAAAGGCTTGTCGGCCAACGACAACAAGGGCTTGCTGCAGGTTATCGCGTTGAGCCATTGGGGCATGACGACCGACGTGTTCAACGCCTCGGTCGCGGACTGGCTCGCTTCGGCCCGCCATCCGACCAAGCAGCGGCCCTACACCGAGCTGGTCTACCAGCCGCAGCTCGAGCTGCTCGCCTATCTCCGCGCCAACAGCTTCAAGACCTTCATCGTCTCGGGCGGCGGCATCGAGTTCATGCGCGTCTTCGCCGAGAAGGTTTACGGCATCCCGCCCGAGCAGGTCGTCGGCTCCTCCGGAGCCGTGAAGTTCCGGCTGACCGCCGAAGGCAAGCCCGAGCTTTTCAAGGAGAACAAGGTCGAGTTCGTCGATGACGGCCCGGGAAAGCCCGTCGGCATCAACCGCTTCATAGGGCGACGCCCGATCCTCGCCTTCGGCAACTCCGACGGCGACCTGCAGATGCTGCAATACACGGCAGCCGGTCCGGGGGCGCGCCTCGCCCTGATCCTCCACCACACCGATGCGGACCGCGAATGGGCCTATGACCGCACATCCCGGATCGGCAAGCTCGACAAGGCGCTCGACGAAGGCCGGGCGAAGGGCTGGACCATCGTCGACATGAAGACGGACTGGAAGACGGTCTTTCCGGGCGGCAAGTAGAACGCGAGGGGCAGATGCTGGACCGACCCGCTCCGACCACGGGAATGCGTCGCGTCGAGGGCGGCACTTTCCGCATGGGCTCCGACCGGCACTATCCCGAGGAGGCGCCGAGCCACCGCGTCGCCGTCGACGGCTTCTGGATCGACGAGGCCCCCGTCACCAACCGGCAGTTCCGGTCCTTCGTGGAGGCGACCGGACACGTCACCTTCGCGGAAATCGCGCCCAATCCGAAGGATTACCCGAACGCGCTGCCGCATATGCTGCGGGCTGGCTCGCTGATGTTCGACCCACCGATGCACCCGGTCGACCTGCGCGACTGGTCGCAATGGTGGACCTTCAAGTTCGGCGCGACCTGGCGCAAACCCTACGGCTCAGGCTCGTCGATCAGAGGGCTCGACGATCATCCGGTCGTCCATGTCGCCTACCGCGACGCCGAGGCTTATGCGTCATGGGCAGGAAAGTCGTTGCCGACAGAGGCCGAATGGGAGTTCGCCGCCTGGGGCGGGCGCGAGGATGCCGAGTTCGCCTGGGGCGATGAATTGATGCCGGAAGGCCGCCACATGGCGAATATCTGGCAAGGCCAGTTCCCGCACGAGAACACCAGGGAGGATGGCTGGGCGCGCACTTCGCCCGTCCGCAGCTATCCGCCGAACGGCTACGGTCTCTACGACATGATCGGCAATGTCTGGGAGTGGACGACCGACTTCTGGTCTATGCGACACGAGGGCGACGCGCCGAAGGCCTGCTGCGTGCCGCAGAACCCGCGCGGCGGCTCGGAAAGCGAAAGCTACGACCCGCGCCAGCCGGAGATCCGGATCCCGCGCCGGGTCCTGAAAGGCGGCTCCCATCTCTGCGCGCCGAGCTACTGCCGGCGCTACCGCCCCGCGGCACGCCATGCCGAGCCGGTCGACACATCGACCAGCCATGTCGGCTTTCGCTGCGTCGTCAGGCCCATTTCGTGACTGCCCTACCTGAACCCGGAAGGAGGACGCGCGATGAAGGAAGATCTGGAGCACATCGGACAATCGGCATCCATCGAGGATCAGCCCTGCCTGGACCGGCGGAAGATCCTGCTGTCAGGCACCGCATTCATGACCGCCGCGGCGGTCGGCTCGGGCGCGATCGCCCAACAGCCGGCGCCGGCGCCCCGGCCGGCCGCTCCCGCCGGCGGCCGGCAACCGAACATTCTGGTCATCTGGGGCGACGACATCGGCACCTGGAACATCAGCCATAACAACCGCGGCATGATGGGCTACCAGACCCCCAACATCGACCGCATCGCCCGCGAGGGCGTCGGCTTCACCGACTATTACGGCCAGCAGAGCTGCACCGCGGGCCGCGCCGCCTTCATCGGCGGCAACGTGCCCGTGCGCACCGGCATGACCAAGGTCGGCCTGCCGGGCGCCAAGGAGGGCTGGCAGAAGACGGACGTCACCATGGCTACCGTGCTGAAATCGCAGGGCTATGCGACCGGCCAGTTCGGCAAGAATCACCAGGGCGACCGCGACGAGCACCTCCCCACCCAGCACGGCTTCGACGAGTTCCTCGGCAATCTCTACCATCTCAACGCAGAGGAAGAGCCGGAGAACTTCGACTATCCCAAGAGCCCTGAGTTCCGGAAGCGCTTCGGGCCGCGCGGCGTGATCAGGGCGTCCGCCGACGGCAAGATCGAGGATACGGGACCGCTGACCAAGAAGCGCATGGAGACGATCGACGAGGAGACCAACGCCGCGGCGATCGACTTCATCGACCGGCAGGTCAGGGCCAACAAGCCGTTCTTCTGCTGGTGGAATGCGACGCGGATGCATTTTCGCACCCATGTGAAGGAGGCCAATCGCGGCAAGTCCGGGCAGGACGAGTACAGCGACGGCATGGTCGAGCACGATGCCATGGTCGGCGTGCTCCTCAAGAAACTCGATGATCTCGGCATCGCCAACAACACCATCGTCTTCTACTCGACCGACAATGGCCCGCACTACAACACTTGGCCCGATGCCGGCACCACGCCCTTCCGCAGCGAGAAGAATTCCAACTGGGAAGGCGCCTATCGGGTGCCCGCCTTCATTCGCTGGCCGGGCACTTTCCCGGCCGGATCGACGCTGAACGGCATCGTCGCTCACGAGGACTGGCTGCCGACATTCGCGGCGGCAGCCGGCGCGCCGGACATCAAGGAGCAGTTGCTCAAGGGCGTGACGCTGAACGGCCGCCCCTACAAGAACTACATCGATGGCTACAATCAGCTCGATTATCTCTCCGGGAAGGTGAAGGAGTCACCACGGAAGGAGTTCTGGTACGTCAATGACGATGGCCAGGTCGTTGCCGCGCGCTACGAGGACTGGAAGGTCGTCTTCCTGGAGAATCGCGGCCAGGCCTTCGGCGTCTGGCGCGAGCCTTTCACCGAGCTGCGCGTGCCTCTGCTGTTCCATCTGCGGCGTGACCCGTTCGAGAAGGCGCAGCACAATGCCAATGTCTACAATGACTGGTTCCTCGATCGCGCCTTCGTCATCGTGCCGATCCAAGGGCTTGCGGCGCAATTCCTGCAGTCGATGAAGGACTATCCGCCGAGCCAGTCCCCGGGCTCGTTCAATCTGAGCAAGATCGAGGCACAGCTCCGAAACGCAGCGATGCCTTGATGCGAGGACGGTGCGCTCTCCCGAGACCGGGCGCACCGCCAGCCGTCGAGCGCTCCGGACACCGTGCCCGTAACCCATTTCCGTTCGAGGTGGGGAAGGTTGCCGGACCGCGCGAAACCGGATGCGGCGTGGCGCCCTGCATGCCGGTGCCACCGTGCAATTTCACAGCTTGAGAGTTCCCGTCGCGCGCGTCATCCTCGGCGCGCGTCGCGCGGCTCGCGACAGTCTTGTCCGGTGAGGATCTGATGAGGACCATGACGAAGAACTCGGGCTTGCTTGCGACGGTTTTCTGCTGCGCCGCGCTGGCGGCCTGCAACACCTCATCCGAACCACCCGTCGCGTCCTCCGCGCCGATCGCGATGCCGCTGCCCGCGCAGCGCAGCTATCTTGATCCCGGTCCGAACGCCCCGAGCAGAGGCGGCGCGAACTATGTCCGGGCGAACCAGACCAGCGGACCGCGGCAGACGGATTTCTTCGGAAACGACGTCCTCCCGCAGACGCCTTGAGGCCTGCGCCGCCCGACAGGGCAAACAATGCGCCATGTGCTCCGCCAGGCAGCACATGGCGCGGCGCTCGGCAGGAGCCGAGGCGGCAAGGTCATGCGACTGTGGAGAAGAGCCTTCGAGCAAGATGCGCGAGCGCGCCCCTCGCCACGCCCCGTCATCCGATGCTTTCGCTGCGCCTCGTGGCCCACCAGAAGCCTGGTGGAGCTGAGGGGATTCGAACCCCTGACCTCTGCAGTGCGATTGCAGCGCTCTCCCAACTGAGCTACAGCCCCGAGGCGCTGGCCTTCTAGGCCGTGCGTCGCCTGTCTGTCAATCGTGCGCGCCATGAGTTTCTCGGGTGAGTTTCTCAGGCGCGTTTCGCCGGCCGGCTGGGGACGCAGCGCCGCTGTCCAACGATGATCAAGAGGAATGCCGATGCGTGCTGTTCTCGACGTGGTGATGCTCGCCTTGGACATCTACAAATGGCTCTTGATCATCTCCGCGATACTGAGCTGGCTGATCGCCTTCAACGTCCTCAACACCCGCAATCAGTTCGTCGCGACCGTCTGGGATATGCTCTACCGGATCACCGAGCCGCTCCTGCGCCCGATCCGCAACATGCTGCCCAATATGGGCGGTATCGACATCTCGCCGATCATCCTGCTGCTCGGCATCTTCTTCATCCAGAGCGTGATCGTTCGCTACATCTACCCAAACGTCTTCTGATATGACCGAGCCCTGGTCCGTCTCCGGCGACGGCCTGCGGTTGACGGTCCGGCTCACTCCGCGCGGCGGGCGCGACGCGATCGACGGCGTCGAGACCCTCGCCGATGGACGCGCTGTCCTGAAGGTCCGGGTCCGCGCCGCGCCCAGCGACGGGCAGGCCAATGCCGCGCTGGTCGCGTTTCTCGCGCGCGAGCTCGACCTGCCGCGCTCGGCCGTGACGCTCGTCGCGGGCGCGACCGCCCGGCTCAAGACGGTGGCGCTGACCGGCGAGGCACAGCGGCTCGCCAGCCTGTTAAGGGCCAAGATCGCGGCGGGATGAACCGGCTTCGGCCCTCCCGCAATGCAACACGCGCTTGACGAAACCGCGCGCCTCCTGTTCGAAGGAGCCATGGAAAAGCCAGCAGCTCCTTTGCCAGCAGCCCCGTTTCCCGATCGGCTGACCGAAGGCTACCGCGCCTTCCTCGACGATCGTTTCGACCGCGAGAAGGATCGCTACGAGCAGCTCGCCGAAAGCGGCCAGACGCCGAAGATCCTGCTGATCGGCTGCTGCGATTCCCGCGTCTCGCCGGAGGTGATCTTCGATGCGCGGCCGGGCGAGAT
Source organism: Allobosea sp. GW822-FHT03F07 (assembly GCF_058801345.1). Classification (NCBI taxonomy): domain Bacteria; kingdom Pseudomonadati; phylum Pseudomonadota; class Alphaproteobacteria; order Hyphomicrobiales; family Alloboseaceae; genus Allobosea; species Allobosea sp. GW822-FHT03F07. The sequence continues at coordinate 128,225 of NZ_JBXAND010000009.1, read as the reverse complement.
GTTCGTCGTCCGCAACGTCGCCAATCTGGTGCCGCCCTTCTCGCCCGACGATCAACTCCACGGCACTTCGGCAGCGCTCGAATATGCCGTGCAGGCGCTCAAGGTCGAGCACATCGTCGTGCTCGGCCATGGCCGCTGCGGCGGCATCCGCGCCTTCGCCGACGATGCGCAGGGGCCGCTCTCCTCCGGCGACTTCATCGGCAAGTGGATCACGCTGATCGGCCCCGCCGCCGAGCGCACCGGCGGGCGCGGACGCCACGAGACGCTGGACGGCTATGTCGAGCGCCTCGCCTTGTCGTCGATCCAGCAATCGCTCGCCAATCTTCGCAGCTTCCCCTGCGTGCAGATCCTCGAGGGCAAGGGCCGCCTGCATCTGCACGGCGCCTATTTCGCCGTCGCCACCGGCGTCCTGATGATCCTGGACCCCGTGACAGGCCAGTTCGTCCCGGCGATCGGCGAATTGCCGCGCAAGGCGCAGCCGATCCGCTGCGACTAACGAAGGCGGATCGTCGCCAGTAGGGTCTGCCCTTCGCCCACCGTCAGCGCGACATCCGCATCGGCGTCGATGCGCAGGGCGTGCCCGGCAGGAACGCTGAACGCCTCCGCGCCGCAGCGCCCGGTCACGGCCGTGCCCGGTGCATAGAGGATGTGGATTCCACGGCTCAGGGCCATGCCCTGCCCCGCCACCGGAACGACCATGTCGGCCGTGCACAGCGCCCGGTCGACCATCAGGTTCAGCACCTCGACCGGCCCGTTCTCCAGCCGGCTGACCAGGGGGATGCCACCATCATAGCGCACCGGCCGGAAGGGCTCGCGCAGATCGACCTCGCCATCCGCCCCCTCCAGAACGAGGCCTGAGCCGACGATCACCACCTGCAGGCGCTCATAGCCGGTGAGGTCCGAGAACGGGCCGGGCTGGACGATGGCCGTGCGACCCAGCCGCCAGATCATGCCCTCCCAGCCGGCCGGATCGGCGCCGGGGGCGCAGGCATCGGCGATGTCCAGCGTGACACCGCCACCATTCTTCCAGGGCTTGCTCCGGAAGCTCTCCGGCGGGAGCGGGGTCAGCGTCGGCTGCGTCATGATCAGGCTCTTCTCAGGCATCGTCCGCCAGGGGATGCAGGTCACGCACCATGCTCTTGAGGCGGTCGTCGAGGACATGGGTATAGATCTGGGTCGTCGCGATGTCGGCATGCCCCAGCAATTCCTGCACGACACGCAGATCGGCGCCATTCTGGAGCAGATGGCTGGCGAAGGCATGGCGCAGCACATGCGGACTCAAGCTCGACGCGGACAGCCCGGCCGCGCCTGCCAGGACCTTGAGATCACGGCCGAAGGCCTGGCGGGTGAGATGGCCGCTCTCGCCCTCGGAGGGAAACAGCCAGCGGCTTTCCCCACCGCCGGTCTCGCGCAAGGCCTCCAGCCACGACCGCGCGGCCTCCCGCGCCGGCTCGTTCAGCGGCACCAGCCGGTCCTTGTCGCCCTTGCCGCGCACCACCAGGAAACGCTCGCGCGTTGTGGCGGCCGAGAGCGGCAGCGCGATCAGCTCCGAGACGCGCAGGCCAGTGGCGTAGAGCATCTCGATCAGGCAGCGCATCCGCAGCGCACGCAGGCGCGCAGGCCTCGTCACGCCCTCGCGCTCGCAGGCCGATCGCGCCGTCTCGATCAATCGGTCGACATCGGCGACCGAGATCACCTTGGGCAGGGGCCGCCCCTGCCGGGGGCCCTCGATCGCAGCCGACGGGTCTCCGGGCGAGAAGCCCTCGGTGTAGAGGAAGCGGTGGAACTGGCGCACGGCCGAAAGCCGGCGCGCCGCCGAGGAGGCCTTCAGCCCGCGCGCCGAGACATCGGCAAGCCAGGCGCGGATATCGTCGGCGGAGACCGCGTCGAGCGCCTGCCCGCCAAGGAATTCGAGATAGTCGTCGATATCGCGCTGATAGGCGTCGAGCGTGTTGCGGGCGGCGCCGCGCTCGGCCGCGAGCATGTCGAGGAAGCCGTTCAGCCGCGCCCTTGCGATCCGGCTCATTTCGGCTGCAGCTTGGAGGGCGGCACCGTCTCGACCATCTCACGCGGCACCGGCTGGACGAAGGTGACCAGCGCGACCATGCCGCCGAAGACCAGCCCGCCGAGCAGGGCGAGAAACGCCACGAATCTGAACAGCGTCGGCACGGCGAGGCTTAACCCTTGTGGAAATCGACAGATGCGGCGTCGAATAAGCACATTTGTCTGGAAATGGCGGGCAGGAGCAAGGGCAGCAAGACCACAAGCCGGCCAAAAACTGCAGGGCGCGGGCATGACGGCGCGCAATCGCTCATGCTAAACGGGCGCTGAGGACAACGCCCGATGACGATCGTCGAAACGCTCGACCAGCCCGAGAGTGAGAGATTCCGCGTGGACCGCGACGAATTGCGCGCTGCGATCGGCCGGCGCGCCATCGTGCTCGTCGGCATGATGGGCTCGGGCAAGAGTTCGGTCGGGCGCCGGCTGGCGGCGCGGCTCGGCCTGCCCTTCGTCGATGCCGACGCCGAGATCGAGACCGCCGCCGGCATGACGATCCCGGAGATCTTCACCCAGCGCGGCGAGGCCGAGTTCCGCGACGGCGAGCGCCGGGTCATCAGCCGCATCCTGACGACGCGCAGCCCCCTGGTTCTGGCGACGGGCGGCGGCGCCTTCATGAATGCCGAGACGCGCGCCCGCATCGCCGATCTCGGCATCTCGATCTGGCTCAAGGCGGAGCCCGAGGTGCTGATGCGGCGCGTGCGCAAGCGCTCGAACCGGCCGCTGCTGCAGACAGCCGATCCCGAGGAGACTTTGCGCCGGATGCTGGGCGAGCGCGAGCCCGTCTATGCCCTGTCCGACCTGACGCTGGTCTCGCGCGACGAACCCCATGACGTCGTCGTGAGCGCCGCGATCACGGCGCTGGAGCGGCATCTGCGCGCCGGCGACGACAGAAAGCGTATGCCATGACCACTCCCGCGAAGGAGGCCTCCGGCGCCCGGATCGTGGTTCCGGTCGCGCTCGAAGGCCGCGCCTACGACATCCATATCGGCCGCCACCAACTCTGCGAGGCCGCCGCCCTGATCGCCGGCTTCGCGCCCGGCGCCAAGGTCGCGCTGGTGACCGACGAGAGCGTCGCGGCGTTGCATGCGCCGGCCTTCGAGGCCTGCCTGCAGCAGGAGGGCATCGCCTCGACGCGCATCACCGTGCCGCCGGGCGAGGCGACCAAATCCTATGCCCAGTTCATCGCGCTCTGCGACGCGTTGCTGGCGGCGAAGATCGAGCGCGACGACCTCGTCATCGCGCTGGGCGGCGGCGTCGTCGGTGATCTCACCGGCTTCGCCGCCGCCGTGCTACGCCGCGGCGTGCGCTTTGTGCAGATGCCGACGACCCTGCTGGCGCAGGTCGATTCCTCCGTCGGCGGCAAGACCGGCATCAACTCCAGCCATGGCAAGAACCTCGTCGGCGCCTTCCACCAGCCGGCGCTGGTGATCGCCGACACCGCGCTGCTCGACACGCTGAGCGAGCGCGAGTTCAAGGCGGGCTATGCCGAGGTGGTGAAATACGGGCTGATCGACGACCCCGGATTCTTCGATTGGTGCGAGGTCAACTGGAGCCGGATCATCGCCGGCGGGCCGGAGCGCGACCATGCGGTCGCGGTCGCCTGCAAGGCCAAGGCCGCCATCGTCGCCCGCGACGAGCGTGAGGAGGGCGACCGGGCCCTGCTCAATCTCGGCCACACCTTCGCGCATGCGCTGGAACGCCTGACGGACTACGACTCCGCTCGGCTCGTCCATGGCGAGGCCGTCGCGATCGGGCTGGCGCTGGCTTTCCGCTTCTCGCAGCGCATGGGGCTCTGCCCCGGGCAGGACGCCATCCGCGTCTCGCGCCATCTCGACGCCGTCGGCCTACCCAGCACCCTCCAGCAGGTCCCCGGCGGCGTCGGCAGTGCACAGGAGATCGTCGCGGCGATGGGCCAGGACAAGAAGGTCCGGCGCGGCGTTCTGACCTTCATCCTCGCCCGCGGCATCGGCAAGAGCTTCATCGCCCATGGCGTCGCGGCCGAAGAGGTTCAGGCGTTTGTCGAAACCGAACTGGCGGCGAACGGGCAAGCTCGCTGACGCAAAGGCGCTCCTAGCCGGCGCCAGCCAAGGCTCAGGCCCTGTTCAACGCCACGGCAGCCTGGATGAGCGCCTTGAAGGCGTCGCCATCAAAGGTATCGCCCTGATGCAGATCGATCGCGCGGCGGACGTTGCCGTCGAGACTGGCATTGAAGAGGCCGGCAGGATCGGCGAGAGCAGCTCCCTTGGCGAAGGTCAGCTTCACGGCCTGCTTGTAAGTCTCGCCGGTGCAGATCATGCCGCCGCAATACCAGACCGGAACGCCTCGCCACTTCCAATCCTCGACCACCTCCGGCACCGCCTGCCGGATCAGGGCACGGACATGAGCGAGCATCGTGCCTCTCCAGTCGTCCAGCTCAGCGATTCTCGCATCGATCAACGCCGACGGCGTCTCATCCGGGGCCATTGCGGTTTTTGTCATGGCGCCGCCACTTCCTGTGATCGTTCCCAAGCTTTGGCCGAAACCTGCACTCCCTAGGGGCTGAACACCAGCACCAGGAACACGAAGAACACCGAGAGATGCACCGCGCCCTCCAGCATTGTCGTGCGCGTGCCGGTGAAGGTCAGCGTGCTCAGGAGCAGTGTCATCGCGAGGATGACCATGTTGGTGCCTGACAGCCCGAGCACGATCTCCTGTCCGGTGAGCAGGCCGATCGCCAGCACCGCCGGCACGGTCAGACCGAGCGTCGAGGCGGCTGCGCCCAAACAGAGATTGATCGCGCGCTGGAGCTGGTTGGCGCTGATCGCCCGCAGCGCCGCGATGCATTCCGGCGTGAACACGACCATTGCGATCAGGATGCCGCCGAGCGCGACCGGCGCGCCGAGCTTGATAATGCCGAAATCGAGTACGGCCGCGAGGCTCTTCGACAGGATGACGATGGGCAGGATGTTGGCGAGCAGCAGCGCGACATGGCTCGCGGTCGCACCGCCAGGGTCTTCATGGCCGTGATCGGCTTCCCCGGCTTCGTCGACGGGCAAGGCGGTGCGCGGCAGTGGAGCCTGCTCGCGGGTCGGCTCCTGGAAGAAGGAGCGGTGCCGCCCGGTCTGGAGCACCAAGAAGGCGCCGTAGAGCGCGAGCGTGAACAGCGAGAAGCTGACCGACTGCAGCGTCGTCAGCGTGCCATTGCTTGTCGAGGTCGTGAAGTTCGGCAGCACCAGCGGGATCACCGTCAGCGGGATGATCACCGCGAGATAGGAGGAGGCGCCCTTGAGATTGTAGCTCTGCGCGAAATGGCGACGGCCTCCGACGATCAGGCCGATGCCGACGACGCCGTTCAGCACGATCATCAGCACAGCGAACATGGTGTCGCGCCCCAGCGTCGGCGCGCCCTTGGCTCCGAGCATCACCGCCGAGATCAGCGCCACCTCGATGATCACGATCGAGAGCGTCAGGATCAGCGTGCCGAAGGGCTCGCCCAGCCGGCCCGCCAGGATCTCCGCCTCATGCACCACCCCGAACGCCGCCCAGATGATGATGCCGAGCAGCCAGAGGAAGATCAGCGCCGAGATCAGGCGCGCGCCAAGCTGGCCCAGAAGGCCGTCTCCGAATAAGAGGAATGCGGCAACGGTCGCCCAGGCGCAGGCGAGGCGCAGGATCATGGTGCTCAATGGTCCATCCCGAAATTAATCGGCTTGAAAAGGGCGTGCGAAAGCGGGCCGCCGAAGCAGCCTGTCGCAGCCTAACGCATTCGGATGAAGTTTTGTTCGCCAGACCGCCGGCGGATGCGTGAACCTCGAACTCAGGGCTTGCGATAGGCGTCCAGAACGGCGGCGCCGTCCGGCCCCGCCTTCTGGCGCCAATCGTCGACCACGCCCTTGCCGGCCTCCGCGAGCGCCTTGGCGATGGCCGGCGGCACATCCGTCAGGATCGTAACCTTGTTGGCGCGCATGCGGGCGTAATTCTCGTCGAGCCGCGTACGGATCGCGATCCATTGCCGCTGCTCCGTTGCTGCGGCGGCATCGTCCACGATCTTGCGGAGATCGGCCGGCAGCGCCTCATAGGCCGCGAGGTTGACCGTTGCGAGCGAGATCGGCAGCGCGTAGTTCACCTCGGCGAAGTTCGGCAGGAAGTCCCAGAGATTGCGTCCGGCCCCACCATCGCCCGAAGACAGAACGGCAGTGACGCTGCCATCCTTCACCTTCGGCATGGCATCCGCGAAGGAGAGATTGCTCGGCTTGGCGCCGGCCACGTTCATCACCGTGGTCGACGTCGCATCATAGGTGCGGATCGAAAGGCCCGCGAGCGCGGTCGGCGCGCTCAGCGCCTCCTTCGACCAGATGCCCGAGGCCGGCCAGGGCGTGGTGTAGAGGATCTTCTGGCCGAAGCCGGCGAGCTTCCTGTCATAGGCCGGGCGAGCCAGATCGGTGAGCTTGCGCGCATCCGCGATCGAGGTCGCCAGGAACGGCAGCGAAGACAGTCCGAACAGCGGATCGACCGCGCCGAGCGCGCCTGCGAAGGCATCCCCCGCCGCCACCTCGCCCTTCTGCACCGCGGCGATCATCGCCGCCGACTTGATGCCGCGCGAAGCGTCGAAGCTCGGCTTGATCGTCAGCCGCCCGCCGGACTTCTCGTTCACCAGCTGGGCAAAGGTCGCAACGCCTTCGCCGGGAATTGCGGTCGCCGGATATTCCGTCGGCATCTCCCAGACCGTCTGCGCGCCCGCGGGCACGGTGATCGCCAAGGAGACGGCCGAAAGCACGAAGCCCGCGATGAACGAACGCATGGTCATAACCCTCGTAGCGGCGGGCAGGCGACGACCGGCCCCTCTTCGACGGAGCCGTTCCATGCAAGATCGGGGCGAGCGGCCCGTTCGATCGAGCGTGCCTCAGTCGAGCGTGATCTTGGCGGCGAGCGGGCTCACCGTCTCTTCGGTCACGGAGGTCGGCGCCTTGTCGCTGACGAGGTACTGCGCGCGCGCCAACGCGGCGAAGCGCCCGCCCTTGGCGACGAGTTCCTCGAAGGAGCCCATCTCGATGACGCGGCCCTGCTCGAACACCAGGATGCGGTCGGCATTGCGGATCGTGGCGAGGCGGTGGGCGATGACGAAGGTCGTACGCCCCTTCATCACCTCCTCCAGCGCCTTCTGCAGCTTGACCTCTGTCGCGGCATCGAGCGCCGAGGTCGCCTCGTCGAGGATCAGGATCGGCGGGTTCTTCAGCAGGGCGCGCGCGATCGAGAGGCGCTGGCGCTCGCCGCCGGACAGCGTGCGGCCGCGCTCGCCGACCAGCGTGTCGAGCCCGTCCGGCTGGCGTGCCATCACCTCGGTCGCCTGCGCCCGGTCGAGCGCCTGCATCATCTCCTCGTCGGTCGCGTCGGGCTTGCCGACGGTCAGGTTCTCGCGGATCGAACGTGCGAACAGCATCGGCTCCTGGAACACGACGCCGATATTCCGGCGCAGCGACAGGAGCGAGATCTCGCGGATGTCCTTCCCATCGACAGTGATCGAGCCCGATTGCGGATCGAAGGCGCGGTGCAGCAGGCCGAGCGTGGTGGATTTGCCCGAGCCGGTGGAGCCGACGATGGCGATCGTCTCGCCCGGAGCGACCGCAAACGAGACGTCCTGCACCGCGGCGCGCTTGCCGTCATAGGAGAACGAGACATCCTTGAAGGCGACCGCGCCGGAAAGCCGCCCGGCATCGAGCGCGCTCGGCAGGTCGCGCACGGCCGGGAGCGTGTCGATCACCTCGAAGAACTCGCGCATCTTCGGCGCCTGCATGAAGATGAAGTTCACGAAGGCGACGATTTGCTCGAGGCGCCCGACCAGCATGGTGGCGAAGCCCATGAAGGTGACGATCTCACCGACGGTGGTCAGCCCCTGCATCAGGAGCCAGGCGCCGACGACGAAGATCGCGAGCACGGTCAGGGTCGCCGAGGCGCGGGTCGCGACCGTCGCGATCGCCCACCACGACAGGACCGGGAGCTGCGCATCGAGCAGGCTGGCGATGGTCGAGCGCAGGCCGCGAACCTCGGCCTCGATGCGGGTGAAGCTCTGGATCACCGGAACGTTGCCGAGCGCATCGGAGGCGCGCTCGGCGAGGTTCGAGTGATAGGATTCGACATTGCTCTGCAGCTTGTCGGTCTTGCGCAGCACATAGGCCGTCAATGTGCCGAACAGCACGACGAGGCTGATCAGCAGCAGGCCGAGCTGCCAGTTCTTCCAGAGCGTGAAGGGCAGGAGCACGAACAGCGCGACGAGGCTGGCGCAATGCTCGCGGAAGAAGGAGAGCCACAGCGCCCACATGCCGCTGGTGCCGTCGAGCATCACCTTGAGCACGCGGCCGGAATGGGTCTGGGTGTGATAGGCCAGCGGCAGCGTCAGCGCGTGCTCGAAATAGTTCGCCATCACCGCGAGCCGGCGCCGATGCGCCAGCCGGTCCGAATGCAGCGAAACGAAGACGGAGGCGCCGATGGTGAACAGCCCGAAGCCGACCCAGGCCAGGATCAGGGCGTTGATGTCGCTCCAGCTCAGCTTTTGCCCGGAGCCCTGCACGCTCGACAATTTGTCGATCAGCGCGCCGAACAGCATCGGCTCAGCGAAGGAGGCCGCCGCCAGCAGCACATTGGCCAGGGCCAGGATGAGACCCAGGCGCTTCTCGGGGCCGAGCTCGCCGAGGACGCGCATGTAGATGGAAAAGAGCGACATGGCCGCCAGCTTTAGCTGACATGGCGGCCCGGGCAAGCTCCCAAGCGCAAGGCTCTAAACCTTAACGCTTCCTTCAAGGGGCTCTCACTATCCTATCCCGGTTCTCGGCATGGCGACGGCGCCGGTCCGGGCGGCTGTCAGGGTGGTGTCATGGATCTCGCAACGGGCGTAGGACTCGCCGCCGGCGTCGGCGTGCTCGTCGGCCTGATCATGCTCGATGGTGGCAATTTCAAAGCCTATTACGACATTCACGCGGTCATCGTGATTTTCGGCGGCGCGACCGCCGCGACGATGATCCGCTTTCCGTTCTCGGTGATCCTGCACGGCCTGCCCATGGGCATGCGCTTCGCCTTCACCATGAGCGCGAGCCATCCGCGCGAACTCATCGAGGAAATCACCCGCGTCGCGGACCTCGCCCGCAAGAGCGGCCCGGTTGCGCTCGAGACGGCCGAGGTCTCCGACACCTTCCTCGCCCAGGGCCTGCGCTACATCGCCGACGGCTACGACAAGGAATTCATCCGCGACACCATGGAGCGCGACCGCGACAACTTCCTGCAGCGGCTCGACGAAGGCTCGAAGGTCTATCGCTCGATCGGCGACTGCGCCCCGGCCTGGGGCATGATCGGCACGATTCTCGGTATGGTGACGATGTTCGCCAACATGTCCGACCCATCCAGGCTCGGACCGGCCATGGCGACCGCGCTGCTGGCCACGCTCTACGGCGCCATCGTCGCCAACATGATCGCCATGCCGATCGCCGACAAGCTACACGTCAAGCTCGAGGAGGAGGAGATCGCGCGCACGCTGATCATCGACGGCGTGCTGCAGATGCGCGACGCCAAGAGCCCGACGCTGGTGCGCGAGATGCTGCTGGCCTATCTGCCGCAGCATCATCGCGCCGATATGGCGGAAGCCTGAGGCCCATGGCGGCCGGGGTCTGAGCGATGGCGAAGAAGAAGCGCGGCGGCCATGGCGGCCACGGCTGGTTCGTCACCTTCGCGGATCTGATGGCGCTGCTGATGAGCTTCTTCGTCATGGTCGCCGCCTATTCGAGCCAGGACAAGGCCAAGCTCCAGATCGTCGCAGGCTCGATGCGCGAGGCCTTCGGCTCGCAGAAGGACGTGCGGCTCGCCGGCATCGTCGAGGCGGACGGCATACCGAGCGGCAAGCACATCAAGAACTCCCGCATCATGCCGCTGGATGACGCGACCGATACACCCGGCCCGATCAAGAAGGCGCCCCATGACGACGGCTTGAACCAGCCGCAGCAGGACCGCGGCTTCGCACTCGCAGCCGCCTCGCTGCGCCAGGCCCTGCGTGACATGCCGGAGATCGCCGAGGTGTCACGAAATGTCCTGGTCGAGGTCACCGAGACAGGCATCGACATCCAGCTCGTCGATCAGGAAGGCCGCGCGATGTTCGCGGAGGGCAGGAGCCAGCCGAACGAACGCATGCGCAAGCTGCTGGCTACGCTGGCGCCGACGCTCCGACGTATGCCCAACAAGATCGCGATCTCCGGGCACACCGCCACGCCACGGCCAGGCGCCGCGCCCGAGGGAGACCCCTGGGATCTCTCCGTCGGTCGTGCCGGCGCGGTCCGCGAGATCCTCGCGAATGCGGGGGTGCCGAGCGACCGCTTCGCCTCCGTCTCCGGCAAGGGCGACACCGAGCCGCTGGTCAAGGACAACCCGTATCTGCCCTATAACCGCCGCGTCGGCATCGTCCTGAAGGCCGACGCACCGCCGCTGCCGACGGGGCTGACCCCCTGAGACTCTCAGGCGTCAGGGCGCCAGAATGAGCGCCCAATAGACCTGGTATTTCGAACCCGGCGCATAGGCCGTGGCGATGCCCATCCGTGTCGCGCCCGGCGTCTTCATCACCCGGTCGTGCTGCGGCGAATCGCGCCAGCCCGAGAACGCCTCCGCGAGCCGCCGGTAGCCCGCCGAGAGATTGGCCTCGGCGCCAGCCTGCCCGCTGCGCGCCAGCCGCGCCTTGACCGCCTCGGCCTGTACCGGCTTGTCGGCTGCGGCCATCGCGCTCGCCTCCTGCTGCGCCGCCGCGACCAGGGCCGGGTCGAGCGTCAGCGTGTTCAGCCCGGCATTCATCCGGTAGGCCGAGATCATCGCCCGGGCCTCGTTCGCATCGACCTGCGCCGAGGGCGAGCCGAGATCACGATAGAAGGCCGGCTGGCTCTGGCGCGCCGGCTCGGTGCAGCCTGCTACGCCCAGGAGCGCGAGCGCGCCCGCGACGAGGACGGGACAGGTCATCGAGCGGGCTCTCGCCGCGCCGCATTCCAGGCTGAGCATCGCATCATTCCTTGCTGTCGTCCTTGGCCGGCTCCGGCGGCGCGGGAGCAGGTGCCGGCGGCTGGCCCGCCTCGGTCTCGTCGCCCCCGTCGGCAAGCTTTGGCGGCGCCCGGCGCCCGGCGCGTGCCGGCGCAGCCGATTTCACAGCCTTGGTCTCCGCGGTCGCAGATGCCTTGCTCTCGCGGGTGACGGCGGCGGCGATGCTGCCCAGGGATTGCTCGACGCCCTCGAGCCCCTTGACCAGGAGCTCCGGCGTCGCGACGGCAGGCTCCATCTCGGTCAGCCGCTTGTGGATCGCGAAATTCAGGTCGCTGGTGACACGGCCGACGATATCGACATCGGAGACGACGCAGACCAGCTCGAAATCCATCGTCGTGGTGCCGATCTTCTTGAACATCACCGCCGGCGGCGGTTTCTGCATCACGTCGCCATGGCCGCTGGCGACCTCGCTCAGCATGCCGCGGACATCGCCCGCATCGAGACTTCGCGGCACGGACAAGGCAATCAGGATGCGCCCGGTCCGGTCGTTGCGGACGCGGTTGCGCACCACGCCCGAGACGAGGTTCGAATTCGGCACGATCACCGAGGCACGGTCGAAGGTCGCGATCTCGGTCGAGCGCACATTGATCTTCTTGACGATGCCCTCGGCGTCGCCGACCACGACCTGGTCGCCGACGCGGATCGGACGCTCCCAGAGCAGGATCAGCCCCGAGACGAAGTTCGAAACCACCGATTGCAGGCCGAAACCGATACCGACGGAAAGCGCCGAGGCGACCAGCGTCAGCCGCTCCAGGCTCAGCCCCAATGCCGAGACCGCGAGCGCGACCGCGGCGACATAGCCGACATAGCCTGCCGCCGTGGTGATCGAGTTGCGCAGGCCGGTGTCGAGTTGCGTCGTCGGCAGGAACTTGGTCTCGAGCCAGCCCTGCATCGAGCGCGTAGCCCCGAGCCCTGCCGCGAACAGCAGGCCGGCGATGAAGATCGAGGACAGCGAGATCGTCACGCCGCCGACCTGGAAACCGAAGAAGGCAGCCCGCAGCGAGGTCAGGAAATCCGCCGATTCCAGCCCCCAGGGCGCCAGCACGAGCAGGAGCGCGATGACGATCAGGATGAGCTTCAGCGCGCCGGCCGCGATCACCGCGATCTTGTCGAGCGTCGCCGAGCGGATGCCGAGCCCGGCCTTCAGCGTCAACGCCAGCCGGCCCTTGCCGGTCAGGGCCTGGGGGATGCCGAGATCGACGAGTTGATAGGCCAGCACGAAGATGCAGGCGACGATGCCGACCCAGAGCACCTGCTCGGTCAGGAAGGAGGCGAAGATAACATAGCCGCTGAGCACGGCGAGCGACATGCCCAGCCCGACGATCCAGCCGAAGATGCGGATCGGCCCGAGGCTCGCGCCATCGACCGCGACATAGGGACCGAGACAGGCCTCCTCCTCGACCTCCTCGTCGTCGCGCAGGCGATAGAGGCCGGCCACCAGCGTCAGCGCGAAGATGATGACGAGGATGCTGCGCAGGATGATCGAGACCGCGAGACCCGCCGCGATCGCCGTGAGCCAGGCTTCCAGCACCTTGCTGATGGAGAGGACCAGCGCCAGCGAGGTCCCCATCCACACCACGATGCGCGCTGTCGAATCCATCACGCTGACCAGCCGCCGCTGCGGCTGGCTCGGCGCGAACAGCGCATCGAGCAGCGCCTGGACGAAGGCGACGATCGCCAGCCCGGCGACGATCGCCGCGATCACCGGCTGGATGCGCAACGGCAGCAGCCCCGCCGTATTGAGGGCGGCATAGATCAGCCAGCTCGCCAGCGCCGGCGGCGCCGCGCCAGCGACGACATGGGCGAGCGCGATGTAGAGGGAGTGCAGGCTGTCGCGATCCTGCGTGTTGCTGAAGCGCGCCTTGAAGCGCGGCAGGTAGCGGCTGCGTGCGAGATAGAGCAGCAGCGCCCCGATGAAGGCGAGCGCGACCAGCCCGCCGCGCGCGCCGGACATCGCCTCGGCCACGCCGGAGAGCCAGCCGCCGAAGATGTAGCCCGAGGCGCGCAGATCCTCCGGCACCGTCGCGATCGCGCTGCCCCACATGTCCGGGCTGAAGACGGTCGGCCCGGCGGCGAACAGCGCCTTGGCGAAGAGTTCGCGGCGGCGGTCGCCGATCGCTGCCTGGAGCTGCTCGGCTTGCAGGAAGGAGGCGCGGGCGATCTTCATCGTCTCGTCGGCGTCGGTGAAGGCCTTCTGCCGCGCCTCGCGCTCGCGCGTGACCTCGGCGCTTTCGGGCGGCGCCGCCGCGTCGGGCTTCGGGCCGAGCTGGTCGAGGCGCAGCTTCGCCTGTTCGACGCGTGGCGCCTGTTCCTCGATGAGCTGGCGGAGCTGTTCGAGCGAAGGCTGCAGCCGCACGCGTTGTCGCTGAAGCTCGGCTTCCGTCGCGGTCGGAGCAGCCAGCGTCGATTCGATCTGTGTCAGCTCGATACGGATGGCGTCGAGCCGGGCGCGGGCCGGCGCGGGTTCGGCCGCCGGCTGCTGCGCGAGGACCTGTGTCGCAGCAAGGAAGGCTGCAAGCAGCAGCGCCAAGGCGAGAGCGAGGCTCTGAAGGCGGTGCCTGATTGAGGGCGCTTGCCCCATGCGCGCAGCCATTCCGGTCCGGCCTCGCTCAGGATGGTGATTCGGTCGAGGCCCGACCGTCGCCACAGCTTCATCCCCAAGGCAAGCGGTCGCAGGACTGGCGTGAAGCGAACGATCAAAGGGCAAGGGCAGGACCTGTCTGCAGGGTTGGCGATGCGGGCTGGCGGCCCGCGCTGCCGGAACGGCATACGGGCCGGCCCTCATTCCCTCGCAAACGGGACAGCATCAAGGCATTGCAACGACAAAGCTGCCTGCCCGGGGCGCGGGACGTCAGTCCTTCGCTTTCGCCTTGTAGGAATTCTTCTCCTTGCCGTTCGTCTTGCGCTTCGGCGCATTCCGGTTGCGGTAGCTCGCATTGCCGAGCCCGGTGCCGATCGTCAGCACCGCCCAGTTCTCGACATCCTGCATCGCCGGCATTTCGCTCAGTCCCTGGATCACGGCGTCGTTGTGCATCGTCACCTGCGTCTCGTGATCGCCGATCTCCGGGACGAGTTCGCGGATACTCTCGACGAGGTTGAAGCGGCTGCTCTCCCAATTGCCCGGCAGGTTCTGCGCGCCGCGATCGATCGCCCCGTCCGGCTCGATCAGCCCGGGACAGCCAACGCCGATGAAGGGCGCGACGCGCAACCCGTCCTTCCTGGCCTGCTTGATCTGCGCCTTCAGCATCTCGCCGAGCCGCGCGATCGCCTCGTCCCGGCTCGGCGCGTCATCGGCATGCCGCCACAGTTCGGAGGACCAGACCCGCGCCTTGCTGAGATCAGGCGCCTTGTCCTGGCGCAGCTCGACGATGCCGGCGCGGATGTTCGAGCCGCCGATATCGACGGCGACGAGGCTGTCATAGGCCTCGAAGATCCATTTCGGCGCGAGATGGGCACTGCCGACCAGCCCGGCCTCGTCGGGATGATGGCTCACCGGAACGAGGTCGATCTTGTGCCCGTCGGTGCTCAGGATGATGCCGGCGCGCCCGATCGCGAGTTCGCCGACACGGCTCTCGCGAAAGCCGCCGCCAACGACGATGCGCTCCACCGGCGCCCAGCTCTTGAGCCGCACGAAGCGCCGGATCACGAAGGCGAGCGACTGCGCGAAACGCTCGATCGCGCTGAGCACGAGCGCCGCTTCATGCGGGTCGCCCTCCTTCAGAAGCGCGTCCAGCTCCTTCTTGCTGACGTCGACGGTCTCGCCCTTCAGTGGATCGCCGCCCTGCTCGCGCAGATGCTGACGCAGCGCGTCGAGATGCTCGACGAAGGCGGCCCGGCTCGCCTTGTCGCCGACGAAGCCGTCCTCGTCGCGGATTTCGAGATTGTAGCTGGTGACGCTGACGGAAGGCAGCTCCCCCGAGCCATGGAGCCCCTGCGGACGCGCCTTGCTGTTGCGTGCCGTTGCTGCCGTGGCCATGCCCATTCCGTCCTCCCCCGAACTGCGTTGACCGGGGGCAACCCCCGGATGCCCCGCGAGGTTCCCGCGACGACCCGGCTCAGCCCGTCGGCGATGGCGCCGCGGCAGCGCCTGGCGCATGGCGCGCCTGCGCCCGTCGCGGCGGTTTCGGCAGCCTCGCCGGTTGACCCGCCCGCCGGATCACCGCTCCATGGGCCAAGTTGCGAGTATATCTGCAAAGGACGCCGTGAACCGGCGCAGGAAGGAGCCGGCGATCCGCGCTCCGGGGGAATGACATCATGGATTTCATTGTTCGGGCGGTGTTGATCGGCGTCGGCGCGACCGTGCTGCTCGATCTCTGGGCGCAGTTCCTCAAGCGCGCCTTCGGCCTGCCGGCGCCGAACTGGGCGATGGTCGGGCGCTGGTTCGCGCACCTCCCGCGCGGCCGCTTCATCCATGAAGACATCACCAAGGCCGAACCCGTCGCCAACGAACTCGCCATCGGCTGGATCGCGCATTATCTCGTCGGTATCCTGTTCGCCGGCATCGTCCTGGCGATCTGGGGCGTCTCCTGGGCGCACAACCCGACCTTCCTGCCGGCGCTGATCGTCGGACTCGCCACGGTCGGCTGCGGCTGGTTCATCCTGCAGCCCGGCATGGGCGCCGGCATCGCCGCCTCCAAGCGGCCCAACGCCAACAGCTTGCGCCTGATGAACATCATCGGCCACACCGTCTTCGCGATCGGCCTCTACGGCACCGCTTTGCTCACCCGCTGAACTCCAGCTCTTCACGAATCCTGTCGAGACAAATCCCATGGCCAGTACGCTCTTCACCAATGCCCGCATCGTCGACGGCACCGCACCCGAAGCCGGCGCGCCCGTCAGCGTCCTCGTCGAGGGCGGCACGATCCGCGAGGTCGGGAAGTCCGTCGCATCCGCCAAGGCCAAGGTGATCGATCTCAAGGGCAAGACCCTGATGCCGGGCTTGATTGATGCGCATGTCCACGTCGTCGCCGGCGTCGCCGACCTCGGCAGGAACGCACAGCTGCCGGATTCCCTCGTCACCGCCCGCTCCTTCGTCATCATGCGCGAGATGCTGATGCGCGGCTTCACCACGGTGCGCGATGTCGGCGGCGCCGATTTCGGCCTGAAGCAGGCGACGGAGGAGGGCCATTTCCCGACGCCGCGCCTCGTCATCTCCGGCAAAGCGCTGAGCCAGACCGGCGGCCATGCCGATTTCCGCGGCCGCTATGACGATGCGACCACGCCGATCATCCGCCACCGGCTCGGCGCGCTCGGCCGCGTCTGCGATGGCCTCGATCAGGTCCGCCGCGCTGCGCGCGAGGAGATCAAGGGCGGCGCCGACTTCATCAAGATCATGGCCAATGGCGGCTGCGCCTCGCCGACCGACCCGATCCATTTCCTCGGCTTCTCCGTCAGCGAGCTGGAGGCGATCGTCGAGGAAGCGCGGATGGCCGGCACCTATGTCTCCGCCCATGTCTACACCGACGAGGCGATCCGCCGCTGCGTCGAGGCCGGCGTCCATTCGCTCGAGCACTGCAACCTGATCGAGGCCGAGACCGCCAAGCTCGCGGCCTCGAAGGGCGCGGTCGCGGTGCCGACCCTCGTCACCTATGACAAGCTCGTCTCGGATGGCCCCAAGCTCGGCTTCCCGCCGGACTCCGTCGCCAAGGTCGATGTCGTGCGCTCGGCCGGCATGAACTCGCTCGCCGTCATGAGACAAGCCGGGCTCGCCATGGCCTATGGCAGCGACCTGCTCGGCGACATGCACAAGTACCAATCGGAGGAGTTCGTGATCCGCGGCCGCGCCCTGCCCGCCCATGAGGTCATCGGCTCCGCCACCCATGTCGCGGCCAAGCTGCTGAAGCTGGAAGGCAAGATCGGCACGGTCGCAGCCGGCGCCCATGCCGACCTCATCGTCGTCGATGGCGACCCGCTCAAGGACCTCTCGCTCTTGACCCGCCAGGGCAAGCACATGCCGCTGATCATGAAGGGCGGCGCCTTCATGAAGCGCGCCAGCCTGGGTTGAGGCAGAAGGCCTTCGACCGCACTGCACGCGGGAACCGCATCGTCATTCCGGGCTCAGGCCTACGGCCTGCCCGGGAATGACCAAAAAGGCTCACGCCGTGATGTCGAGCACCCGCGTCTCATAGGCGTAGAGTTGGCGGAAGCCGAGGCTGCGATAGAGCCCGATCGCGACCTCGTTCGTCTGGTCGACCTGGAGATAGGCGCTGTCGCACTCCATCGCCCGCGCCCAGCCCATCAGCCCGACGATGAGCCGCCGGCCGAAGCCATGGCCGCGATGGGCGGGATCGACCACGACGCTGCCGATCTCGGCCATGCCGCGCTCGGCCACGCTCATGCCGAAGGCGACCGGCTCGCCCGCAACCAGCCAGGTCGCGAAGGCCGCCGGCAGGCGCACCGCGTCGACGATAGCCGCAAGCTTGTCCGGATCGGCCTTGATCCCGGTCTGGCGGGACGCGACGCCTGCAATCCACTCCTGGCTCGGGCGCGCCTCGATCTGGAGATCGGGCTCGACCTCCGGCACGATATCGGCCAGCGGCCTAATCAGTCCGAACGAGGCGTCCTTGACCCTGTAGCCGCGCGCCAGGACCATTTCACGCGTCGAAGCGGCGACGAGCGGCGTCAGCCGGATGCAGGGTGGTAGCCCGTCAGCCCGATAAAGTTCCTCGACCAGCGCCAGCGTTGCCTCGTCCAGCGCAGCGTCCTGCCTCAGCGGCGAGGCCGAGTTCGCGCGGCCGGAATAGCCGCTGGCGAAGCGCACAACCCAGTCGCCGATCAGCAGAGTCGCCGGCGACGGCCAGGCATTGACGATGCGCCGCTCGCAATCGAGCACCAGGTCGAGACCATCCTGCTCGACGGCATCCTGGCCTAGCCCCTTCTGTAACTCCGCCATCAAGCTGATCCCCCAGGTTTGCGCGGCGTCGGCCGCCAGTTCGGCGGCGCCATTTCAAAGGCCTCGAAGACGAAGCCCGGCGCCACCGTGCAGCCGACCAGCGTCCAGGCGCCGAGCGAGGTCGCGCTTTGCCACCAGCCCGCCGGCACGACGAATTGCGGCCGCTGCCCCGCGGCCAGATCAGTCCCGAGATGATGCGCCGAGGCGTCGTGGCCATTGGGAGAGACGCTGATCACCAGCGGCGCCCCGGCATAATGGTGCCAGATCTCGGCCGCATCGACACGGTGCCACTCCGAGGTCTCGCCGGTGTCCAGCAGATAGTAGATCGCCGTCGAGACGCTGCGGCCGTCAGTTTCCCGCGGATCGCGGAACGTCTCGCGGTAATGCCCGCCTTCGGGATGGGGCTTCAGTTCGAGCAGCCGGATCACCTCGGCAGCGGTCAGGCCGTTCAGCGACTGCGTCATGGCGCCCTCAGAACCTGTTCTTGGCTTCGCGCAGCGCAGCGAAGACATCGCCCGCCAGCGCCCCGACGAGCCCGACGGCAGCCGCCAGTGCGCCCTCTCCGGCTCGGAAGAACGGATTGGTCGCCGCCTCATCCGCCACCGTGGTCAGGGCCCAGAAGCGTCCCTCGGCCTTGGCCGCCTCCGCTTCGGCCAGCCGCGCGACCAGTGCCGCATTGGCCGGATCGACCGAGACGGCGAAGCGCGCATCGGAGAGGGTGTAGTCATGGCCGCCGAGCAGGCGGGTGTCCCCGGGCAGCGCCATCAGCCGCGACAGCGAGGTCCACATCGCCGCCATCTGGCCGGGCTGCACACGCCCGCAGCCCATCACGAAGACCACATCGCCGACGAGAGCGAGCTTCGCCCCGCGCGAGACGAAGCTGAGATGTCCGTCGGAATGCCCCGGCGTATGCCAGATCTCGAAGCTCTCGCCTCCGAGCGAAACCCTATCGCCCTCGCCGACGATGCGATCGAGCGGCGCCGAGGCCACCGCATCGGCCGGGCCGCAGACCTTGGCCCCGGTCGCCCGCTTTACCTCGGCCACGCCTTGCGTGTGGTCGTGATGGGCATGGGTGACGAAGATGTCGGTAATCGCCCAGCCCTTCGCTTTCGCGGCAGCCAGGACCTGCCCGGCATCGGGCACGTCGACGGCCGCGCAGGCCCCGGTCACGGGGTCATGGAGCAGGGCGCCCGCATTGTCGCTGAGCGTGCGGAAGACATGGAGATCGAGCGGCATGGGAAGCTCCGGAACGCGGCTGTTCCCTCGCGCATAGCGAAAGGCGCCGGCCAAGGCCAGTCTGGCGGGGGCGGCTCCGCCCTATCCGGCCCTTGCGCGTATCGGCGCAGCACCACATCTTGCGGCTCCATGTCCCTCGACGTCGCCGATCTGCGAGCCTTCTATGCCAGCCCGCTCGGCCATGTGGCGCGGCGCTTCATCGGCACGGCGATGCTGCGCTTCTGGCCTGATTGCGCGCGCCAACGGGTGCTCGGCCTCGGCTTCTCGACCCCCTATCTCTCGGTTCTCGGCGTCAATGCCGAGCGGGTGATCGCCTTCATGCCGGCAGCGCAAGGCGTCGTGAACTGGCCGTCCGACGGGCTGTCGGCCTCCGCGCTCGTCGAGCCGACGCTGCTGCCGCTGCCGACCGCCTCGATCGACCGCGTCGTGCTCGTCCACGCGCTGGAGGAGACCGAAAGCCCCGACGACCTGATCGAGGAGGTCGGGCGCGTGCTCTCGCCCGGCGGCCGGATGATTCTGGTGGTGCCGAACCGGCGCGGGCTCTGGGCTCGGATGGACGGAACGCCCTTCGGCCAAGGTCGCCCGTTCAGCCGCACGCAGCTCGAGGCGCTGATGCGCGCCGGCGAGTTCGCCCCGGAGAACTGGACCGAGGCGCTCTATGTGCCGCCGTTGCGTCGCCGCCTGCTGATGCGCTCGGCTGCCGCATGGGAACGCGCCGGGGCCGGGCTCGCGCTGCCCTTTGCCGGCGTGCATGTGATCGATGCGACCAAGCAGGTCTATCGCCGCATTCCGTTGCGCGCGACGCGCCGCAGCTTCGCCTTCCGGCCGATCCTGCTGCCGCAGCCAACCCCGTCCCCGCGCACCGACGCCTCGCCTCCGGGTTGACAAAAAAGCCGGGGCGCGACCAAGGTCCGCCGCTTTTCGCAAGCCCGGTTCCATAGACGCTCTCGCGCGCAGGGACCAGCCCGGCGCGGAACCTGAACTGGATCACGATGCGTAGCTATCTGGATTTCGAGAAACCGGTCGCCGAACTGGAGGCGAAGGCGGATGAATTGCGGGCCCTGGACGCCAAGGGCGACGGCTACGCGCTGTCCGACGAGATCGACAGGCTCGAGGCCAAGGCCGGCCAGGCGCTGAAGGAACTCTATGCCGCGCTGACGCCCTGGCAGAAGACCCTGGTCGCGCGCCACCCACAGCGTCCGCATTTCAAGGACTACTGCGCCGCGCTGATCGAGGAGTTCACCCCGCTGGCGGGCGACCGCACCTTCGGCGAGGACGAGGCTGTCGTCGGCGGCTTCGGCCGCTTCCGCGGCGAGCCGATCTGCATCATCGGACAGGAGAAGGGCGATTCGACCGAGACCCGCATCCGGCACAATTTCGGCATGGCCAAGCCCGAGGGCTACCGCAAGGCGGTCCGGCTGATCGAACTGGCCGACCGTTTCGGCCTGCCGGTGCTGAGCTTCGTCGATACCGCCGGCGCCTATCCGGGCATCGAGGCCGAGGAGCGCGGCCAGGCCGAGGCCATCGCCCGCTCGACCGAGGCCTGGCTCGGCCTGCGCACGCCCAGCGTCGCCCTGGTGATCGGCGAGGGCGGCTCGGGCGGCGCCATCGCGATCGCAGCCGCGAGCCGTGTCATGATGATGGAGCATGCGATCTATTCGGTGATTTCGCCGGAAGGCGCGGCCTCGATCCTCTGGCGCGACACCGGCCGGGCGCAGGATGCCGCCACCGGCATGAAGATCACCGCGCAGGACCTGCTGAAGTTCGGCATCATCGACCGGATCGTGAACGAGCCCACCGGCGGCGCGCATCGTGACCGTCAGACTGCGATCGGACGCGCCGGCGATGCGATTTCGGCGTCGCTGTCGGAGCTGGCAGGGTTGTCGAAGGATGAGATCGTGGATCGGCGAGCCGAGAAGTTCCTGGCGATCGGGCGCAGCCTGTGAAGGTAGGCGCGAAGGCGCCTGCCGGCGTGGCGAAGGTGCGAGAATTTAACCCGCCCTTGACCATGTGGCCATAAGCGCGGCGCCTGTGGTAAGGAAGCTTCAAGGCTAACGCTTCCAGAATATGACGGCGGGCACAATTTGGCCGCCTTGCGAAGTCACAGGTCGCGCTCCTCCGGCCGACCCATCGATGGGATTGACGACGTGGCAATCAAGCAACTCGCGCTCCTGGCTTTTGTTGCATTGTCCCTGGGCGCCTGCGAGGAGGACCGTTATCGCGGCTCCGCCCGCCACAACATCCCGATCCCCTCGGCAACCTACGCCCTGATGTCGAGCAAGGGCATGACCAAGGATCAGCCGATCCTGATCCGCTCCTACAAGAAGGAGTCGGAGCTCGAGATCTGGAAGCGCAAGGCCGACGGCCAGTATGCCCTGCTCAAGACTTATCCGATGTGCCGCTGGTCCGGCCAGCTCGGCCCGAAGGTCCGCGAGGGCGACCGCATGGCCCCCGAGGGCTTCTACGCCATCACCCCGGCGCAGATGAATCCCAACTCGTCCTATTACGTTTCGTTCAACATGGGCTACCCTAACGCCTATGACCGCTCCCATGGCCGCACCGGCGCGCATCTGATGGTGCATGGCGCCTGCTCCTCGGCCGGCTGCTACTCGATGACCGACGACCAGATGGGCGAGATCTACGCACTCGTCCGCGAGGCCCATAGCGGCGGCCAGCGTGCCGTCCAGATGCAGGCACTGCCCTTCCGGATGACGCCGGAGAACCTCGCCAAGCACCGGCTCGATTCGAACATCGCCTTCTGGAAGAACCTGAAGGAAGGCACCGACTATTTCGACGTCACCGGGGCCGAGCCGCAGGTCAGCGTCGCGGGCGGCCGCTATGTCATCAACGGCGGCAGCGGCGGATCGGCGATCCCCGCCGTGCAGCAGAAGCGCCAGCAGGACGAGGCGCAGGTCGCCGCGCTGGTTGCCAAGGGCACGCCCGCCGTCAAGCTGGTCTATGACGACGGCGACCAGCACTCTTCCTTCAAGAGCATCCTCGTCGCCAGCGGCTCCGAGTCGCTGAACCGCTCGGTTTCGTGGGCCTCGCGCGACGTCGGCGTCAGCCGGTCGGAAGCCCTGACCACCGGCCCGCGCGTCGCCGTCCTCGACGACAGCGGCAAGATCAAGGCGACGGTGCGGGCCAGTTCGGCCGACAACGACGCCGTGCTCGCCGCCGTCTCCTCCGCCGCTGCGGAGCCGGCCGCAAAGCCGGAGCCGGCCAAGGCACAGGCCGCGCCGAAGCCGGCAATGGCCCCGGCCGCGACCCGGGTCGCCAAGGTCCTGCCCGGCAACGCCGCGCCGCTCTCAGCCTCTGCCGCCGCTTCAACGGGCTTCGCCACGGCGTCCGAGGAAAGCGTGCCGTTCTATCGCCGCGCCCTCAGCTTCGTGCCGCTGATCGGCGGGTCCGCTGCGCCGGAGCCCCAGGCCTCCGCGCCGGTCGCCTCGGTCGTCCCCTCGGCGCCGACCAATGTGCGTGCGCCCCTGCCCCCGCGCCGCGCGGAGAAGCTGCGCACGACGCAGCTAGACCAGCCCACCGCCTCCGCGAGCCAGCCGGTCACCCGCTAGGATCGTCTGAGAGACGGCGCGCGACGTGATGGAAATACAACATCGCATCGCTTTGTCGGCTTAGACCATTTCTGAGGCGCAAAGGCTCCGCTCCGCGGGGTCTTTTGCTTAAAGACTGAGCATGCTGCCAAAAAGCTCGCCTTGCCGAGAATCGAAAACACCCGCCTAGATTGTGGCGGAAACGCGCCGAAATGCGCGGCTTGATTGGCATGGAGCAACTAATGGCTTTCGATTTCGTCCGCTCTTCGGTCACTGGCATCGCCCTGTCGCTCGCTGCCTTTGCCGGCTCCGCGCAGGCTGCCGATCTTCCCAGCCGCAAAGACGCTCCGGTCGCCCCGATCCCGCCCAGCATCACCTGGATCGACGTCGCCGTCAGCATCAAGGGCATGACGGACTACAATTTCCGCGGCATCTCGCAGACCGACCGCAAGCCCGCCATCCAGGGCGGCGCTGAGCTGCAGATCTACGACAACCTGTTCTATCTCGGCGTCTACGCCTCGAACGTCGATCTCGCGACCCGTCCGGATGCCGAGATCGACTTCTACGGCGGTATCCGTCCGAAGTTCGGCAACCTCACCGTCGATCTCGGCATCTGGCAGTACTACTACCCGGGCGAGCGCGCCTTCATCGACACGACCGGCGTGTTCTGGACGCCGAAGAATACCGACTACACGGAAGTCTACGGCAAGCTCTCCTACACCTTCAACGAAAGCCTGACGGTCGGCGCCAACGTCTTCTACGCGTGGGACTGGCTCGGCACCGGCGCGCAGGGCACCTACGGTTCGATCACCGCGAAATACGCCCTGCCCTTCCTCGAAGGCCTGTCGGTCTCCGGCGAACTCGGCCGCTACTGGCTCGGCACCACCAACCTGGCAATCTGGTCGACCAATCCGCCGACCAACCTGCCCGACTACACCTACTGGAACGCCGGCGTCTCCTACACCTGGAAGAACATCACCGCGGATGTTCGCTACCACGACACCGACCTCTCCAAGGCCGATTGTTTCCTCCTGACGGCCGATCCGCGCGGCGTCAACGCAGGCACGGGCCGATCGAAGTGGTGCGGCGCGACCGTCGTCGGCACGCTGTCCTTCGACATCACGGCGAGCAGCCTCGGCATCTTCGCCCCGGCCAAGTAAGCCGCGTACAAGCAGGCTGCGTACAAGTAACACGCACTCGGCCACGCCGAAGTAGAACTCAGAAGGCCGCTCGCAAGAGCGGCCTTTTTGCTGTCTGGACCGGCGCTCCCTGGCTTATTTCTCCAGCGAAGCCGCGATCCGGCGCATCATCTCGCCGATCGAATCGCATTCGGCGTCGCTCAGCACCGTCATCATCGCTTCCAGCCGGGCGACATGGATGGCCATGGCCTTCTCGGTGAGCGCGTCGCCTTCCGGCGTCAGCCAGAGCCGGCGGAGGCGACGGTCGGTCTCGTCGCTGCGCCGCTCGATCAGCCCGCGACGCTCGAGTTCAGGCAGGAGCATGCTCATGGCGCTGCGTCCGACCAGAAGCTTCTCGGCGAGCGCCTGTTGGGTCAACCCCGGCACATGCGCGATGTTGGCGAGCACGTCGTAATGCGCGAGCTGGATTCCCAACG
The DNA here is from genome assembly GCF_058801345.1 of Allobosea sp. GW822-FHT03F07. Taxonomy (NCBI): domain Bacteria; kingdom Pseudomonadati; phylum Pseudomonadota; class Alphaproteobacteria; order Hyphomicrobiales; family Alloboseaceae; genus Allobosea; species Allobosea sp. GW822-FHT03F07. The sequence continues at coordinate 103,831 of NZ_JBXAND010000009.1, read as the reverse complement.
GGGCCAAAGCCTCGCCGAAAACCTTCTTCCAGAGCTGATGGACGCGCGCCACCGCGATCCAATTGCGAAAGCGCGGCAAGTCCCAGGGCAGCATGCGGGCCTTCCCTTCCGGCAGCGAAGTCTCTTGCTTTCTGTTCATGAATGAACATACTCGTTCAAGGCTGAACAAATCAGGATTGGCGCCATGGCCACCTCGCTCCTCCGCCTGCTCAGACCGGTCGTCCGCGTCTCCGGCCTGATCGCACCGGGCCTGACCGGCCGACTCGCCTTCAGGGCCTTCTGCACGCCGCCCCGCCGCAAGCAGGGAACCAATCGCGCGCCCGCGGTCAAGTCCGTCGCGTCCCGTCTGGACCGGGCGACCCGGATCTCGGTGCCGTATCCCTGCGGCTCCGTCGCGGCCCATCTCTTCGAGTCGATGGCCGATGGCAGGGGCGAACCTGCCCCAAGCGTGATCCTGCTGCATGGCTGGACCGGCGAGGCGGCCTTCATGAGCGCCTTCGTCGCGCCCCTGCAGCGGGCCGGCTTCCGCGTCATCGCCTTCGATCTGCCCGCCCATGGCCAATCGACCGGGGTCGAGCTCAACCTGCCGATCGGGGTCGCGAGCCTGGCCGCGGTTGCGCGCGCCTTTGCGCCCGTTCATGCGATCGTCGCCCACTCCTTCGGCGGCTCGATCGCGCTCGCGGGGCTCGCCGGTACGGTCCCGGCGCAGCCGCGCGTGACTGCGGAGCGGCTGGCGCTGATCTCGCCGCCTTCGTCGATGGCGGAGGTCACGCGCTGGTTCGGCACGACGATCGGACTCGGCCGGAGCGGGCAGAGAGCGCTGGAGGCGCGCATCCACAACGTCGCCGGCGTGCCCGTCACCGCCTTCGAGGGGGCCGATCAGCTCGCACGCTTCGGCAAACCGACCCTGCTGCTTCACTGCCGCGACGACCGGGAAGTGCCCTTCGCCCATGCCGAGGAACTCGCAGGTGCCGGCCCCTTCGTGCGGCTCGAAGCCCTGCAGGGTCTCGGCCATCGCCGCATCCTGCAATCACGCCAGGTCGCAGCGGCCGTCGCGGATTTCGTCGCCGGACGGGCGGATCGAAGATCGGCTCAGATCCAGCCCATCAGCTCGCGCCTGACGACCGCCTCGATCGTGTCGATGCCCTCGGACGAAGCGTTGAGGCAGGGCAGATAGGCGAACTGCTCGCCGCCATTATGCAGGAAGATCTCGCGGTTCTCGACATCGAGTTCCTCGAGCGTCTCCAGGCAATCGGCCGAGAAGCCCGGCGCGACGATCGCCATCGATTTGGTGCCGGACTGGGCCAGCGCCTTCACCGTCTCGTCGGTATAGGGCTGCAGCCATTCATCGGGCCCGAAGCGCGACTGGAAGGTCATCTTGAAGCGCTCGGGGCTGAAGCCGAGCTCCTCGCGCAGCAGCCGCCAGGTCTTGGCGCATTGACAGTAATAGGGATCGCCCTTGAGCAGATACTCCTTCGGCATGCCATGGAAGGAGCACAGGACTACCTCCGGCTCGAAATCGAGCTTCGCCAGCGACGCCCGCATCGAAGCCGCCAGCGCCTTGATATGCGCAGGATCGTCGTAATAGGGCGGCGCGACCCGAACCGCCGGCTGCCAGCGCATCTCCATCAGGGCGCGGAAGGCCTGATCGCAAGCCGTGGCGGAGGTCGGAGCCGCATATTGCGGATAGAGCGGCACCATCAGGATGCGGTCGCAGCCCTGCTCGAGCAGCGCCTTCAGCCGGCTCTTCACATCGGGGAAACCGTAGCGCATCGCCCAGTCGAAGACGACGCGCTCGCCCAGTTCGGGAGAGAGCCGCGCCTCGAGTTGCTCGGTCTGCGAGCGCGTGATCGTCTTCAGCGGGCCCTCGTCACGCTCGGTGTTCCAGATCGAGGCATAGTCCTTGCCCTTGCGGCCCGGACGCGTCGTCAGGATGATCAGGTTGAGGATCGGCCACCATTTCCAGCGCGGCTCCTCGATGACGCGCCGGTCAGAGAGGAACTCCTTCAGATAGGCCCGCATCGGCCAATAGCTGGTGCCCTCGGGCGTACCGAGATTCATCAAGAGGACGCCGATGCGCCCCATCCGGATCACTGGGTGATCGGCAGGCTTCGCCAACTCGGGTTGCGGAACGGCCGGCTTGGCCTCGAAGGGCATATCTGGAGCTTTCATGGAGCTGTGATTTAGACGAGTTCCGGGCTCCGTCCAATGCCGGCGCGGCGGGTGCGACACTGGCGTTCCGTCTTGCGCAGCGGCCGGAACCGGCAGAGCATCGACCGGCCAGCACGACACCCGATGCAAAGGGAGGGATGCCATGCCGCCGCCCACAGCCAAGGGTCCCGCTTTCGAGATCAAGAGCCGGATCATCCACGCGAATTCGGTGGTCGTGCCGAAGGGGCGCTATGCCATCAAGCCGCCGAAGGGCCTGACCGCCAGCGACCTGCGCCTGCCGAAATTCGTTCGGCGCGAGGATATGATGAAGCTGCTGAGCGGCTCGCAGAAGAATAATCCAGGGAAACTCGCCTCGGTCCATGGCCTGGTCACTTCGGAGCTCGCAGTGGTCTTTCCCGATATCGACAAGCAATGGCAGCGCAGCGCCGATGTCCAGAACCGCGTGTCATGGCGCTTCCTGGGCGGAGACGTCGTTCTGGAGGTGACGATCACGGTCCATGTGCTCGAAGATGATCGCCCCCTCGAGAAGGACCGCCTGAGCCAGAAGCTGTTCACCGTCATCTGGGAACACGAACTTCTCCATGTCCTCGACGACATCGAGATCATCAGAGACTGGTTACCCGCCCAGGTGCGCGAGGACGAGTGGACTCGCAAATACGTGGTCGAGGCGCGGGAAATGCCCGATCCGACCTTCGACCACTACATCCGGAAAGGTCATCTCACCGCCTGGTTCAGGGATGGGCCCTGGCTCACCGAGCGCAATCGTCGCGCCGGTATCCGCGATTCGGCCGCGAACTACGCCCATCTCAGCGACGAGATCAACGGCATCCGCGCCGAGATGACCAATCGCTAGGACGCGGCTGCGAGCCGCTTGATTGGAACGCATCGACACTGCGATATTGCAGCGAAGGCTCATCGCCGCCAGCCCTTCGAGGAAAGCACCCATGACCAAGCTGACCCGCCGCAACGCCCTGGGTGTCATCGCCGCGCCGGCCGCGCTCGCCGCGACCGCGCCGGCCGCCGTCGCCCAGACGCCGGCGCCCGCGTTCACGCTTCTGCTGGTCAACGACATCTACAAGATGAGCGACGACAAGGGCCGCGGCGGCTTCGCGCGCGCCGCCGGCATCGCCAGGGCCGAACGAGCCAAGGGCGTGCCGGTGCTGTTCTGCCATGCCGGCGACTGCTTCTCGCCCTCGCTGATGTCGGGCTTCGACCAGGGCGCCCATATCGTCGCGATGCAGAACAAGATGGGCCTCGACGTCTTCGTCCCCGGCAACCACGAATTCGACTTCGGCAAGGAGAACTACCTCAAGCTGACCGCCGCCCAGACCTATCCGACCTTTGCGGCCAATCTGCGCGACGCCGCCGGCCAGCCCCTGCCCGGCCACAAGGACAGCCAGATCTTCGAACTCGGCGGCTTCAAGGTCGGCGTCATCGGCACGGCCTATGACCCGACGCCGCAGATCTCCAATCCCGGCGACCTGAAATTTTCCTCGACCATGGAGGCGCTGCGCCGCGAGGCCCGCGCGCTGAAGAGCCAGGGCGCCGACATCCTCGTCGCCGTCGTCCATGCCGACCGCGCCATGGACAACGAAATCGTGCGCTCGCGCGTCGTCGACATCCTGCTCACTGGTCACGACCACGATCTCGCCATCGCCTATGACGGCAAGGTCGTGATGGTCGAGTCGAACGAGGAGGGCAATTACGTCACGGCGATCGACATCGCCGTCAGCGTGCGCGGCGAGGGCGCCGCACGGCAGGTCTCCTGGACGCCGACCTTCCGCGTCAACGATTCGCGCGCCGCCACGCCCGACCCCGAGGTCGCGGCGCTGGTGAAGGGGTATGAGGGCGAGCTGTCGAAGGAACTCGACATCGACGTCGCGGTGCTCGCCGCTCCGCTCGACTCGCGCACCGGCGTCATCCGCACGCAGGAAGCGGCGATCGGCAACCTGATCGCCGATGCGATCCGCTCCGCCACCGGCGCGCAGCTCGCCATCACCAATGCCGGCGGCATCCGCGCCAACAAGCAGTACCCGATCGGTCACAAGCTGACCCGCCGCGACGTGCTGAGCGAACTGCCCTTCGGCAACGCCACCGTGATGGTCGAGATCACCGGCAAGGACGTGAAGGACGCGCTCGAGAACGGCCTGCGCGACGCGCCCCAGGGCGCCGGGCGCTTCCCGGTCGTCTCGGGCCTGAAGTTCGAGGCCGATTTGAAGCAGCCACAGGGCTCGCGCGTCACCGCCGTGACGGTCGACGGCAAGCCCATCGACCCGGCCGCCAAATACACCGTCGCCTCGAACAACTTCATGCTGGAGGGCGGCGACGGCTATACTGCGCTGGCCCGCGGCAAGACCCTGATCGGCCTCACCGACGGCAAGCTGATGGCCAATGAGGTCATGGTCTATCTGCGCAGGCTGGGCACGATCGACGCCAAGGTCGAGGGCCGGGCCGTCCTGAAGTGAGCAGTCGGAAGGCGCTCGCCGCCTTTCTCGCGGGCGATCAGCCAGGTGGCTGGCGAAACCTCTCGGTCTTCACACCCAATGCGCAGGCCGAACGCGCCTGCGCCGCCGTCGATGCCGAACGCGAGGCCGGCCATGTCGTCGCGCCCGCGCCCGAGCGCATCTTCGCGGCACTGGCGCTGACGCCGCTGGACACGGTCCGCGTCGTCATCCTTGGCCAGGACCCCTATCCGACGCCGGGCCACGCCAACGGCCTCGCCTTCTCCTATGTCGGCCCGCCGCCGCTGCCGCGCTCGCTGGTAAACATCCATCGCGAACGCGGCGACGATCTCGGCCTCACCGCGCCCGCCGACGGCGACCTGACGCCTTGGGCGAAGCAGGGCGTGCTCTTGCTCAACACCGCGCTCACCGTGCGCGAGGGCGCCTCGAAAGCGGGCTCGCATCTGCTGCTGGGCTGGGGCGCCGTGACCGACGCGATCATCGCCGCGGTCTCGCGCGAGCGGCCGCATGTCGTCTTCCTGCTCTGGGGCAATCCGGCGCAGGCCAAGCGGCCGCTGATCGACGAGACCCGCCATCTGGTGCTCGCCAGCGCCCATCCCTCGCCGCTCTCGGCGCGGCGCGGCTTCTTCGGCTCAAAACCGTTCTCGAAGGCGAATGCGTGGCTAGAGGCGAAGGGGCAGCAGGCGATCGATTGGTAAAGGGCGCGGGGAACCCCTCTCCTGTAAGGAGAGGGGCAGGGGTGAGGTGTGGGTCCTTAGACCAGTTCGTATTGCCCTTACGGCAGCGGCGGGCAGGTCTCGGCTACGGTGTCCAACGGCCTACCCCTCACCCTGCCCTCTCCCTCCGGGAGAGGGTTCCCCGCGCCTTTTCTTGACGGGACAGCTTCAACCGACAGGCCGCTCGTCGGCGATGACCTTTCCATCGTTCGGCAAGGCCCCCAGCGGCAGTATCTCGACGGCGCCGCGCAGCTTGGTGATCTGCTGCAGGCTGGCCGACACGGCATCGACCAGCCCGGCCGGCTCGGCATAGATCTCCGCCTTCAGCGTCATCGTATCGACCTCGTCGGCACGGCCGACCACGAGCCTGAGCTTGTGGATCTCGCTATGGCGCCTCGCGATCTCCGCGACCTGCTCGGGTCGCACGAACATGCCCTTGATCTTGGCGGTCTGGTCGGCGCGGCCCATCCAGCCGCGGATGCGGGCATTGGTCCGCCCGCAGGCGCTGGCGCCGGCCATCACCGCCGTGAGATCGCCGACCGCGAGGCGGATCTGCGGGTGATGCGGGTCGAGATTGGTGACGACGATCTCGCCGACCTCGCCCTGCTCCACCGGATCGCCGGTGCCCGGCCGGACGATCTCGACGATCAGGTTCTCGTTCAGGACCATGCCCTCGCGGGCAGATGTCTCATAGGCGATGATGCCGACATCGGCGGTGGCATAGAGCTGATAGGCATCGACGCCGCGCTCGCGCACCCAGGCCTGCAGCGAAGGCGGGAAGGCCGCGCCCGACACCACCGCCCGCTTGATGCAGGAGATGTCGACGCCGCGGCTCTCGGCCGCCTCGATCAGGATCTTCAGGAAATCGGGCGTACCGGCATAGGCGCTCGGCCGATAGGCGGAAATCACCTCCATCTGCTGCTCGGTATTGCCCGGCCCGGCCGGAATCACCGCGCAGCCGAGCGCGCGCGCGCCCGAATCCATGATGAAGCCGCCGGGCGTCAGATGGTAGCCGAAGGTGTTGAGCACGATGTCGCCGGCCCGGAAGCCCGCCGCGAACAGGCCGCGCGCCGCGCCCCAGGGATCGGCATCCGTGCCTTCGGGCTCGAAGATCGGCCCGGGCGAGGTGAAGAGCCGTCCGAAGGCCCCGGGCTCGCCCGGAACGAAGCCGCCGAAGGGCAGAGCCTGCTTCTGCAGGGCCGGCAGATCGGCCTTGCGCAGCACCGGCAAGGTCGAAAGCGCGTTGCGGTCGGTGATCTCGGCCGGATCGATCCCGGCCAGCCGCCCGGCATAGGCGGGAGTCTTCAGCGCGGCGGCGAGCACCGCCGGCAGCCTCGCGAAGAGATCGGCCTCGCGGGCATCCGGCGAGCGGGTCTCGAGAGCGTCGTGATGCTCGGTCATCGGTCTCGTCCTCGGATCACGCATTCACGTCGTTGCGCTCGGGCATCACGACAGCCACCGCTTGCGGCGCTTATAGCTCTTGACCTCGCGGAACGACTTCTTGTTGCCCTCGGCGACGCCGAGATAGAACTCCTTCACATCCTCGTTCTCGCGCAGCATCTTCGCCTCGCCGTCCATCACCACGCGGCCGGTTTCCATGATGTAGCCATAGGTCGCGTAGCGCAGGGCCATGTTGGTGTTCTGCTCGGCGACGAGGAAGGACACGCCCTCCTCCGCATTGAGCCTGCGGACGATCTCGAAGATCTCCTCGACGATCTGCGGTGCCAGCCCCATCGAGGGCTCGTCGAGCAGGATCATCTTCGGCTTCGACATCATGGCGCGGCCGACCGCGCACATCTGCTGCTCGCCGCCCGAGGTGTAGCCGGCCTGCGAATTGCGGCGCTGCTTCAACCGCGGGAAGAGTTCGTAGATCTTTTCGAGATCGCGCTTGATCGCGGCATTGCCGTCCCGGCGGGTGAAGGCGCCGGTCAGCAGGTTCTCCTCGATCGAGAGATGGCCGAAGCAGTGCCGGCCTTCCATGACCTGGATGCAGCCGCGCCGGACCAGCTCGTTCGGCGACATCTTGTCGACGCGCTCGCCCTCGAACACGATCGAGCCCTTGGTGACCTCGCCGCGCTCGGCCTTGAGCAGGTTCGAGATAGCCTTCAGCGTCGTCGTCTTGCCGGCCCCGTTGGCGCCGAGGATCGCGACGATGCCCTTGCGGGGAACGTGCAGCGAGACGCCCTTGAGCACGAGGATGACGTGATCGTAGATCACCTCGATGTTGTTCAGCGACAGGATGTTGTCGCTGGCAGGCGTGGTGGCGGTCGGCTGGTCGAGTGTTGCGGTGGACATCTCGCGCTCCTTCCTTCTCCCCTCCGGGGGGAGAAGGTGGCCCGGCGTCAGCCGGGTCGGATGAGGGAAGGACGGATGAGGGGAGTGCGAGACTTCCCTCATCCGTCTGCTTCGCAGACACCTTCTCCCCCGAGGGGAGAAGGGTCAGATCACGACGACTTCTCGCAGGCTTCCGTCCGCTTCGGCCAGTTGCCGGCCTTATCGGCATAGTCCTTGGCGTTGGCTTCGATCAGCGGCCGGACCTCGTCCTTCAGCGGATCGAGCCAGTCGCCCTTCTTGGTCCATTTCGTGCCGTCCCACTCGGCGACAAAGGCCTTGTGGTGGCCGTTGTGATCGCCGCAGGCGACCTTCACCGGCGCGGCGAAGCCCTCCATGCCAAGCTCCTTGAGCCGCGCATCGGTGATGTTGAGCGTCTCGAGACCACGCCGGACGTCCTCGCCGGTGACGACCTTCTTGCCGCTGATCGTCTGCGCGTTGCGGATCGCCTCGGCGACCAGCATCGAGTTGTAGACGCCGCGATTGTAGAGGTTCTCGCCGACCTTCTCCTTCGGCGCCAGGCTCTTCCCCTTGTCCACGACATGCTTGATGATGTCCTGGATGACGGGGAAGTTCGCTCCGGCCTGATGGAAGTTGAGCGACTTGTAACCCTTCGCCTCGGCACCGCCTGCGCGGGCGTCGTCATCGCCGCCAGCCCACCAGACGCCGACCAGCTTGTTGATCGGGAAGTTGTTCTTGATCGCCTCCTTGACCGCGGTCGGGTTCATCGCGCCCCAGCCCTGATTGTAGAGGAAATCAGGCCGGTCGCGGCGGATCGAGAGCCAGAGCGAACCCTGGTTCTGCATGTCGGCGGCCGCGACGGGGTAGAGCTTGACCTCGAAGCCGTACTTCTTGGCAAGGTTCTCGAGCACCGGGATCGGCTCCTTGCCGAAGGGTGCGTCGAGATGGATCAGGCCGAGCTTCTTGCCCTTGAGCTTGTCCATGCCGCCGAGCTCGTTGGCCATGTGGCGGACCATGATCGAGGCGCCGTCCCAATAGGTCAGCGGCGGATTGAACACCCACGGGAAGGTGTTGCCGTCGGCCGAGGCCGAGAGGCCATAGGCCATCGACAGGATCGGGATCTTGTCGATATGGGCGCGCGGGATCGCGGCGAGCGTCGCGCCCGTCGACCACGGCGAGTAGATCACCGTGTTCTTCGACTTGGCCTGCTCGTAGCACTCGATCGACTTCTTGGTGTCATAGCCGGTCTCGCATTCCTCGAAGACGATCTTGACGCCGCCAATGCCGCCGTCACGCTCGTTGATCATCGCGAAATAGTCGCGCATGCCGTCGCCGATCGGCGTGCCGGAGCCCGAGAACGGGCCGGTGCGATAGGCGTTGTTGGCGACATAGATCGAGTCCTGCGCGTTCGCCGGAACGCTCGCCGCTGCGAGCAGTGCCCCGAGAGCCGCGCCCTTCATCAGATGGCTTGTCTTCATGGGTGTCATCCTCCGTTCGTTTCCCCCGGTGGTGGCGTCAAGGCCCCTCCGGTCTGCTCTTGTCCGCGTCCTTGAAGGCTGACGCGGATCGTTTCTTGGGCGCGTTCCCCTAGCCTCAATAGGGAAACGGCCACGTCCGCAATTTCTGCTTCCCGATCTGCCAGAGCCGCGCCAGACCATGCGGCTCGACGATCAGGAAGATGATGATCAGCGCGCCGACCAGCATGAAGGTGACATGTTCGGCGGTGGCGCCCGACATCGGCACGCCCAGCGCGGGCAAGCCGAATTTCATGATCGTCGGCAGGCTGGCAATGAAGGCCGCGCCGAAGAAGGAGCCGATCAGCGAGCCGAGCCCCCCGATGATGACCATGAACAGGATGTTGAAGGAGAGGCGGATGGTGAAGACATCGTTGGCTTCGCCGCCGCCATACCAGAGGAAGATCATCATCGCCCCGGCGACGCCGGCATAGAAGGACGAGACCGCGAAGGCGAGCAGCTTGGCGTTGAGCAGCTTGATGCCCATCAGTTCGGCCGCGATGTCCATGTCGCGCACCGCCATCCAGGAGCGGCCGATCTTGCCGTGGACGAGGTTCGAGGCGAACCAGGTCATCACGATGACCAGGCACAGGCAGACGAAATAGCGTGTCTCAGGCGCGGCCGAGGCGCCTGTCACGGGAATGCCGAACAGCAGGCGCTGCGGCACCTCGATCGCGCCCGAGGCGTTGTAGTTGAACAGCCAGGGCACGCGCACGAAGGCCCATTGCAGGAAGAACTGCGCGGCCAGCGTCGCGACCGCGAGATAGAAGCCCTTGATGCGCAGCGACGGCAGGCCGAACAGCACGCCGATCGCTGCCGAGAACAGGCCCGATACCAGGATCAGCACGATGATGTTCACGCCGGGGAAGGCCGTCGTCATCTTGTAGCAGGCATAGGCGCCGACCCCCATGAAGGCAGCCGTGCCCAGCGAGATCAGCCCGGTATAGCCGGTCAGGATGTTGAGCCCGATCGCCGCCAGCGAGAAGACGAGGAAGGGGATCATCACCGAGGTGATGAAGAAGTCGTTGCCGATCAGTGGGATGCCGATGAAAGCGATCAGCAGGATCACGGCGATGCCGATCCGGTCCTGCCGGATCGGGAACACTGCCATGTCGGCCTGGTAGGTGGATTTGAACTGGCCGGCCTCGCGGTAGAACATGTCCCGGCCCTCAAATCCGCTCGATGATCTTGTCGCCGAACAGACCCTGCGGCCGGAACAGCAGGAAGCCCAGCGCGATGAAATAGGCCAGCCAGCTCTCGATGCCGCCGCCGACCAGCGGTCCCCAGTAGAACTCGCCCATCTTCTCGCCGATGCCGATGATCAACCCGCCGATGATCGCGCCGGGAATCGAGGTGAAGCCGCCGAGGATCAGCACGGGCAGCGCCTTCAGGGCGACGATCTCGAGCGCGAAGGAGACGTCCGAGCGCGCCCCCCACATGATGCCGGTGATCAGCGCGACGATGCCTGCGGTGAACCAGACGATGACCCAGATCTGGTTCAGCGAGATGCCGACCGAGAGCGCCGCCTTGTGGCTGTCGGCGACCGCGCGCAGCGCCCGCCCGATGCGGGTGTACTGGAAGAAGGCCGCGAGCACCGCGATCATCACCGAGGCGATGATGGCCGCCGCAATGTCGATCTTCTGCAGGGAGACGAGCCCGCCGAGGATCTTCAGGTCGACGGCGCCCTTCGGCAGCCAGAGCTGGTCGGCGATCATCTGCTTCGGGTTGCCGCCGAAAACGGATTCGCCGAACCCGATCAGGAAATAGGTGATGCCGAAGGTCGCCATGAACAGGATGATGTCGGGCTGGTTGACCAGCGGCCTTAAGACCACGCGCTCGATCGCCACCGCCAGCAGGAACATCACGCCCAGCGTCAGGATCACCGCCAGGAAGGCCGGCACACCCTTTTCGTAGAGCCCGACCAGCGTCAGCGCCGCGAACACCACCATGATGCCCTGGGCGAAGTTGAAGACGCCGGACGCCTTGAAGATCAGCACGAAGCCGAGCGCGATCAGCGCGTAGAGCACGCCCGAAACCAGCCCTTCCCAGACCGTCTGGGCGAGGAGATCGGGGGCGGCGACCATCTGGTCGAACGGATCGATGAAGATCTTGTGGAGCGTACCTGAGCCGTCGAGCCGCGCGCCGAGGGTCGCTGCGACGACGATGGCGGCGAGGATCAGCCCGGCCTTGATCCAGCCGTTGGCGAGGAGGTTCGGCACGGGCCGCACGGCGACGTCGCTCATGGCTGAAAGCCCTCACCTGGAATGAAGCCCCCAGCGTCATTCCGGACAAGCGGCGAAGCCGCGCCGATCCGGAATCCATCGAAGGGCGCCAGCGCTCTCGGATGGATTCCCGGTCTCCGCTGCGCTGCGCCCGGAATGACGGCGGGCATTTGCAAGGTACGCGGGAATGGGAGGGTCGCCATCAATGCGCCACTCCCAGATAGGCATCGATCACCTTCTGGTCGGCCTTCACCTCGCTGGGCGTGCCGTCGGCGATCTTGCGGCCGTATTCGAGCACGACGACGCGGTCAGAGAGGTCCATGACCACGCCCATATCGTGCTCGATCAGGGCGATCGTCGTGCCGAACTGCTGGTTCACGTCGAGGATGAAGCGGCACATGTCCTCTTTTTCCTCGAGGTTCATGCCGGCCATCGGCTCGTCGAGCAAAAGCAGTTCCGGCTCCATCGCCAGCGCCCGGCCGAGCTCGACGCGCTTCTGCAGGCCATAGGGCAGCTTGCCCACCGGCAGCTTGCGGATGTGCTCGATCTGCAGGAAGTCGATGATGTCCTCGACGACCTTGCGATGCTCGATCTCCTCGTTCATCGCCGGGCCATGGCGCAGCGCCTGCCAGAAGAAACCGCGCTTCATCTTGAGGGTGCGCCCGGTCATGATGTTGTCGAGCGTCGACATGCCCTTGAACAGCGCGACGTTCTGGAAGGTCCGGGCGATGCCGGCGGCAGCGGCGCGATGCGGCCTCATCTTGTGACGGCGCTCACCCTTGAAGGTGATCTGGCCTTCCTGCGGCTGGTAGAAGCCGTTGATGCAGTTCAGCATCGAGGTCTTGCCGGCTCCGTTGGGTCCGATGATGGCCCGCACCTCGCCCTTGCGGATGTCGAAGGAGACGTCCGAGATCGCCTTCACGCCGCCGAAGCGCAGCGAGACGTTCTGGACGGCGAGCAGCACCTCGCCCTTCTCGCGGATCGGCTCGCCGGTCACGTTCATCGGTTCCGCGTTCATGCCGCCCTCGCTGGAATCGGGCGCTCGGGCGCGTTCACTGGATAGGTCTTGGCGTCGCGCACTTTGACGCGCGCCGAGATCACGCCCTTGCGGCCGTCCTCGAAGGTGACTTCGGTCGAGATGTCGGCGGCGTCCGAGCCGTCATAGAGGGCGTTCACCAGCGGCGCGTAGCGTTCGGCGATGAAGCCGCGCCGGACCTTCTGGGTCCGCGTCAGCTCGCCGTCATCGGCGTCGAGTTCCTTGTGCAGGATCAGAAAGCGCTTGATCTGCGCCCCGCCCATCAGGGGCTCGGCGGCGAGCGAACGGTTCACCTCGTCGACATGGCCAGCGATCATGTCGTAGACGAGATCGTGCCCGGCGAGCTCCTGGTAGGAGGCATAGACGACGTTGTTGCGCTCGGCCCAGTTGCCTACGGCCGTCAGGTCGATGTTGATCGCCACCGTCGCGAAGTCGCGACCCTGCCCGAAGGCCACGACCTCCTTGATGTTCGGATAGAACTTCAGCTTGTTCTCGATGTATTTCGGCGGGAACAAGTCGCCGTTGTTGAGCTTGCCGACATCCTTGGCGCGGTCGATGATCTTGAGGTGGCCCTCCTCGTCGAAGAAGCCGGCATCGCCGGAGCGGACATAGCCGTCGGCCGTCATCGTCTCGGCGGTCTTCTCGGGGTCCTTGTAATAGCCGCCGAAAATCGAGGGCGAGCGGTAGAGCACCTCGCCATTGTCGTCGATCCGGATCTCGACCAGCGGCGCCGGGCGCCCGACCGTATCGGCCCTGATCTCGCCGTTCGGCTGCATCGTGATGTAGACGCCGGCTTCGGTCTGACCGTAGAGCTGCTTCAGGTTGACGCCGATCGAGCGGTAGAACCGGAAGAGCTCGGGCCCGATCGCCTCGCCGGCGGTGTAGCCGACCTTGATGTTGGTCAGGCCGAAACGGTTGCGCAAGGGTCCGTAGACCAGCACGTCACCGAGCATGTAGAGCAGCCGCCCGCCGAGCGGGACGCTCTCGCCGTTCAGGATCTTCTCGCCGTATTTCTTCGCCACGCCGAGGAAGTAGTGGAACATCTTCCGCTTCAGCGCGCCGGCATCCTCCATGCGGACCATGGTCAGCGTCAGCATGGTCTCGAAGACGCGCGGCGGGGCGAAGGCGTAGGTCGTGCCGACCTCGCGCCGATCGTCGATCACCGTCTCCGGCCCCTCGGGGCAATTGACGCAGAAGCCCGCGACGATCGCCTGCGCATAGGAGAAGACATGGTCACCGACCCAGGCGATCGGCAGATAGGCGATGATCTCGTCGCTCTCGTTCAGCCCGTCGAACTGGCAGCCGATCTCGGCGGCCGTGATGACGTTGTAGTGGCTGAGCATGACGCCCTTGGGCCGGCCGGTCGTGCCCGAGGTGTAGAGGATGATGCCGAGATCGGAACCTTGGCCCGCCTCCATCTCACGCTCCAGCGCAGCCGCGGCGCCGGGATCCGTTGCGAGGTCCTTCCGGCCGGTGGCGATGACCTCGTCGATCGCATGCAGCTTGCCGTGGTCGTAGTCGCGTAGGCCCCGCGGCTCGTCATAGAGCATGTGGCGGAGCTTCGGCAGGCGCTCGGCAATCGAGAGGATCTTGTCGACCTGCTCCTGGTCCTGCACCACGGCGAAGACCGCCTCGGCATGATCCAGCACATAGGCCATCTCGTCGGCGACGCTGTCGGCATAGACGGGCACCGGCACGGCGCCGAGCCACTGCGCCGCCGCCATCGACCAATACAGGCGCGGACGGTTGTAGCCGATGATCGCGACCTTCTCGCCGCGCTTCAGCCCGAGCTTCTGCAGACCGCGTGCGAAGCTGCGGATCTGCTCCGCGACCTCCGCCCAGTTCCAGGATTGCCAGATGCCGAGGTCCTTGTGGCGGAACGCCACGCGGTCTCCCCGCTCTCGTGCATTGCGCAGCAGCAACCTCGGAAAGGTATCCGCCTGGCCGGCGCTTCCGCTTGCCATCGTCCGTCTCCACCCTGAGCGGCCGGCGTACATCGCACCGGCCTTCGTTCGGGCCATTCGGCCCTTGTCGTTGATGCAAGCCTCGCAGCCACGCATGAGCTTTGCAAGGGTGGGCTTGACAGACAATTCGCCTTTTGACGACTATCGTCTTGCGGAGGTGTGCTTGGCGGAATGTCGCACCGAATCGTGATCGTGCCCTGCGGCCCTCGCTGTCATCCCTCGTAGCGCGCCAGCCTCTCGACATCGAGGATCGTCACGCTGCCATGCCCGATCTCGAGCAGGCCGAGATCGGCGAGCTTTTGCAGCCCCTGATTGGCGATCTGGCGCGACATGCCGGCGAGCAGGCCGAGTTCCTCCTGGCTGACCTCGAGCGTGCGGCCCTCATCGGGATAGAGCGTCGGGTTAAACAGCCAGGCCAGGTTGCGCGCCAGCCGCCCGGTCGAGTCGAGCGTGCGCTCGGTTTCGGCGAGTGCGATGAACTGGGCGAGGCGCTCGTTGAACTGGTGGACGAGGAAGCGGTTGAACGCAGCCGAATGCTCGAACAGCCACAGAAAGGTCGAACGCCGCATCAGCGCGAGCTTCGTCTCGCGCAGCGCCACCAACTCGTAGCGGCGTAGCTCGCCCTTGATGACCGTCCCCTCGCCGAACCAGGCGCCGGCGCGCATCCCGGCGAGCGTCGCCGATTTGCCGGTCTTCGAGGTCGTCGACATCTTGACCAAGCCTTCGGCGACCCCGGTCCAGGCCTCCATCCGATCGCCGACATGGCAGATATTGGCGCCCTTGCCATAGCTCCTGAACGAGATGCCGCGCCGGGCCTCTTCGAACTCCTCCTCGGTCAGGCCTCGTGACCAGGCGGCGATGCGTCGCAATTCCTCGGGCGAGATCACAAGCTGCTCATTACCAATTGGCGGGGCCGTGCGGCGGAAGTGAGAGGACACCATGCCGGGCTGCCGGGGCAAGAGCGACTTTTGCCGACGGTTAGCCTGAAGCCGGCGACGCGGTGGCCTGCCGCACCTTACCGTCATGGTCGGGCTTGTCCCCACCATCCACGTCTTCCTCCGACGAAACCTGAATTCGCGACGTGGATGCTCGCCACAAGGGCCAGCACGACGGTGCCGCTTCGCCCTGGCATTGCAACG
Source organism: Allobosea sp. GW822-FHT03F07 (assembly GCF_058801345.1). Classification (NCBI taxonomy): domain Bacteria; kingdom Pseudomonadati; phylum Pseudomonadota; class Alphaproteobacteria; order Hyphomicrobiales; family Alloboseaceae; genus Allobosea; species Allobosea sp. GW822-FHT03F07. The sequence goes on along the minus strand of NZ_JBXAND010000009.1, from coordinate 88,314 downwards.
CGCCGGCTCACGCCGCGATTTGGCCTCGTTTTCGGGCGACGCAGGGCCGCCCGATGGCGCACCGGGACGGCTTGGTTCACCATCCGTTAACCACGTCGCATCAGCTTCGATACATGCAAAGGATGTCTGTCTCCATGCAGCGGCTCGTCCGTCACGCTCTGCTCGGGCTCGCCGGCTGCCTCGGCCTCGCGGGTTTTTCAGCGCCGGCCGCCGCGCACCCGCATGTCTTCGTAACCGCCCGCGCCGAGATCCTCTACGCGCCGGACGGCACGGTGCGGGCGCTGAAGCACATCTGGAGTTTCGACGAGGCCTATTCGGCCTATATCACGCAGGGCCTCGACAAGAACGGCGACGGCAAGCTGACCCCGGACGAACTCGCCGAGCTCGCCAAGGTCAATGTCGAATCCCTGCCCGATGTCGGCTTCTTCACTACGGCCAAGGCCAATGGCAAGACGCAGGAATTCGGGACACCCGCCGAGGCCGGCCTCGTCTTCGAGAACAAGACCCTGACCTTGACCTACACGCTGCCGCTCAAGGTGCCGGCCCATGCCAACCGCTCCTTCGGCATCGAGATCGGCGACCCCAGCTATTTCGTCGCCTTCGACATCGTCGATGCGCCCGACGCCGTGATCACGCGCGACGCCCCGAAGGGTTGTATCGTGCGCGTCGCCCGCCCGCCCAAGCTCGATCCCACCATCCAGCAGAAGCTGGCGCAGGAGGACGTCACCGCCACCCCCGACACCAGCGGGCTGCAGGTGACGACCCGCGCGCTCGTCGCATGTCCTTGAGCTGAAGATGTCGCTGAGCGCGCCGCGTAACGCCATGATGCCCTGGCCCGCATTGTCGCGCCGGCTGATCATCATGGCGCTCGCTATCGCCGTCGTGGCCGGCGGTTTCGCGCTCCTTGCTGCCGCGATCGCCGCCTGGAGCCCGCCACCGCCCCCACCGCCGCGCAACCCCTTCGGCGTTCCGCTGCCGCGCGAAGCCGCACCCGCGACGACCGGCATCGCCGGAATGATCCTCGCCTGGCAATCGGCCTTTTACCGCGAGCTGACAGCGACCCTGAAGGCGGTGACCGCGAATCCCGCCGCGCTCTGGGGCCTGCTCGGCCTCGCCTTCGGCTATGGCGTCTTCCATGCCGCCGGCCCCGGCCACGGCAAGGCGGTGATTTCCGGCTACATCGTCGCGGACGACCGCAGCCTGCGGCGTGGGCTCGCCTTGAGCTTCGCCGCCGCCATTCTGCAGGCGCTGGTCGCGATCGCGCTGGTCGGCACACTGACGATCCTGCTGCGCCAGACCGCCCAGACGATGGCCGTCGCCACCGACATCGTCGAGCGCGCGAGCTTCGCCCTGGTCGCACTCGTCGGCGCCTTCGTGCTCTGGCGCAAGGCCGGCGCATTGCTGGCGCTGGGCCATGGCGCGCAGGTGCATGACGCCTCCTGCGACCATGTCCATATGCCAGGTCCGGACGAGATCGCTGGCTTGCGGAACTGGCGCGAAATGGCCGGCGTCGTCGTTGCGGCCGGTCTGCGCCCCTGCGCCGGCGCCCTCATCATCCTGGTCTTCGCAGCATCGCAGGGTCTGCTCTGGGCCGGCATCACCGCCACCTTCGCCATGGCGCTCGGCACGGCCCTGACCACGGGAGCACTGGCTGCGTTCGCCGTCTTCTTCAAATTCGCGGCGCTCAGGCTGGCGGGAGGCTCCTCGCTCAGCGCCGCAAGGATCATCGCCGGTCTGGAACTCCTCGCCGCCGCTTTCGTCGCCGTGCTCGGCGCGGCCCTTTTCCTCGGCCTGGCGCTGAGCGGGCAGGGAAGCTGAGCCTCCCTGCGTCAGGCGCACTGCGCAGGCGCGATGCCCGCGCCGCCGGCACTTCACGGCGGCCGCCTTTTGCTTAGACTGCCCCGCGCCGGATCGAGGCACGCCTCTTGCGTCGCGCGGCCGTCAACGAAAGGCCTACCCACTTGACCGAACCCTGCGAACTCAGCGCCGTCGAGGCTCGCGCCTTGATCGGCACCAAGAAGCTTTCCGCCACCGAACTGCTCGAAAGCTGCATCCGACGCATCGATGCCGTCGATCCCGCCGTCAACGCCATGGTCGCCCGCGACGACGAACGCGCCCGCGCCGCTGCGAAGGCGGCCGACGCTGCGACCATGCGCGGCGATCCGCTGCCCGCCCTCCACGGCCTGCCGCTGGGCGTCAAGGATCTGGAGAACGTCGCCGGCCTGCGCACCACCTATGGCAGCCAGCTCTACGCCGACCATATCCCGGCCGAGGACCAGCTCATCGTCGCCAAGACCCGCGCCGCCGGCGCGATCGTCATCGGCAAGACCAACACGCCCGAATGGGGCGCCGGCGCGAACACCCGTAACGCCGTCTATGGCGCGACCGGCAACCCGTTCGACCCGATGAAATGCGCCGCCGGCTCGTCCGGCGGCTCGGGCGTTGCGCTGGCGACGGGCATGGTGCCGATCGCGACCGGCTCCGACACCGGCGGCTCGCTGCGCAACCCTGCCGCCTATAACGGCATCGTCGGCTTCCGGCCGACGCCGGGGCTGGTGCCGAGCGACAAGCGTCCGCTCGGCTGGAACCCGCTCTCGGTGCTCGGCCCCATGGCCCGCACCGTGCCGGATCTCTGCCTGCTGCTCTCGACCATGGTGGGCGACGACGCGGCCGATCCGCTCTCGACCACGATCCACGGCAAGACCGTCCGCCGTGCCGAGGATTTCGCGCGGCCCGCGGCGATCGACCTCGCTTCGCTCAAGGTCGCGGTGACGCCGGATTTCGGCTTCGCCCCGACCGAAAAGCACATCCGCAAGGTCTTCGCGCAGAAGGTCGGCGCCTTCTCCGCGCTCTTTGCCGCCGCGGAGGAAGCCACCCCCGACTGCTCAGGCACCGACGAGACCTTCGAGGTGCTGCGCTCGGTCTCCTTCCTCGCCGGCATGTATGAGCGGGTGCGCGACACGCCCGAGCTGGTCGGCCCCAATGTCCGCGCCAATGTCGAGGAAGGCCTGCGTTACGGCGCGCTCGACATCACCCGCGCCCTGAAGCAGCAGACCGCGATCTACCTGAAATGGCAGAGCTTCTTCGAGGACTACGACGTCGTCCTGTCGCCAGCCGTCACGCTGAGCCCGCGCCCCTGGTCCGAGCTCTATCCCGCCGAGATCGACGGCAAGCCGACCCGGACCTATTTCCATTGGCTCGCTTTGGCCTATGCGCCGACGACGGTCGGCCATCCCGCGATCTCGCTGCCCGTCGGGCTCGACGATCACGGCATGCCCTTCGGTCTGCAGATCGTCGGGCCGCGCGGCGGCGACGCCAAGGTGCTGGCGGTTGCGGCTGCTCTGGAGCAGGCTCTCGCCGGCGATCCGCTGACCGCGAGGCCCGTGCCCGACATCGCCAAGCTCGTGGCCGGGCCGCGCATCAGCGACACGCCGGGTTTCATGGGCTTCGACTGAGCCGATTGCGCCGCGCGCAGGGGCCGCAGGCCCGGACGACAGAAACGTCCAAGACAGGCGTCGCTGCGCGCGCGTCCCATGCCGTCATCATGCAGAACACAGGGGGTTAAGTCGATGAAGCGTCGTACATTTCTGAAGGGGGCGACTGCCTTGGCCCTGGCCGGGCCGGCCGCGATCGGGCGCGCCTCCGCACAATCGGCGACCACGCTGAAATTCGTGCCGCAGGCCAATCTGACCGCGCTCGATCCGGTCTGGACGACGGCGACCGTGACCAGCAATCACGGCTACTACGTCTACGACACGCTCTATGGGCTCGACCTCGCCGGCAAGCCGCAGCCGCAGATGGTCGAGAGCCATCTCGTCGCCGCCGACGGCAAGAGCTGGCGCTTCAAGCTGCGCGACGGGCTCGCCTTCCATGACGGCGCCCCCGTGAAGGCCTCCGACGCCTTGCAGAGCCTGAAGCGCTGGGTCCAGCGCGACCCCTATGGCCAGCTTCTCGCCAAGGTCATCGAGTCCTCGGCCGCCGTCGATGACAAGACCCTCGAGATCAAGCTGACGCGCGCCTTCCCGATGATGCTCGATGTGCTCGCGAAGGCGGATTCGCCGCTCTTCATCATGCCGGAGCGCCTGGCGCAAACCGAGGCGACCAAGCAGATCACCGAGGTCATCGGCTCGGGCCCCTATCGCTTCATTCCGGCCGAATACGTCTCGGGCAGCAAGGTCGCCTATGAAAAGTTCGAGGACTACAAGCCTCGCAGCGAGCCCCCCAGCCGCAATGCTGGCGGCAAGGTCGCGAACTTCAAGCGCATCGAGTGGCAGATCCTGCCCGACCCGGCGACGGCCGCCAACGCCCTGATCAAGGGCGAGGTCGACTGGTGGGAGCGCCCGCTCAGCGACCTCCAGCCGATGCTGGCCAAGAGCCCCGACATCACCCGCGAGGTCACCGACGAATCCGGCCGCGGCGCGATCATGCGGCTCAACCACCTGCACCCGCCCTTCAACAATCCGAAGGTGCGCGCCGCGGTCCGCATGGCGGTGAACCAGGAGGACTACATGCGCGCCACCCAGGGCGACGACACCTCGATCTGGAAGACCTCGCGCAATCTCTGGTTCCGGGGCACGCCCTATTACGACGGCGAGCTTGAGGACCTGATGCCGCAGAGTGTCGACAAGGCCAAGGCGGCCTTGAAAGAGTCCGGCTACAACGGCGAGAAGGTCGTCATCATCAGCCCGACCGATTTCCCCGATATCGGCCCGCTCGGCGACGTCACCTACGAGCTGCTCAAGAGCATCGGCATGAATGTCGACTTCGTCGCGAGCGACTGGGGCACGGTGATCCAGCGCCGCAACAGCCGCGAGCCGGTCGAGAAGGGCGGCTGGAGCATCTTCCACACCACCGGCTCGGCGATGGGCTGGAGCAACCCGGCCCTGTCCTATCTGGTGCGCGGCCAGGGCGCCAAGGGCTGGTTCGGCTGGTATGACAGCGCCAAGGCGGAGGCGTTGGCCGAGGAGTGGCTCTACGCCCCCGACGAGGCCTCGCAGAAGAAGGCCGCCGCAGCGCTGGGCCGTCTGGCGCTCGAGGACACCGCGACGATCCCGCTCGGCGTCTTCATGATCCGCACGGCCTATCGCAAGAGCCTGACCGGCATGCAGAAGGGCTCCGCGCCCTATCCGTGGGGCCTGAAGCGGGTGTGAGGAACATCGCCTGAGTTCGGAACCGCGCCGTCATCCCGGATGGAGCGCAGCGGAACTCCGGGATCCATCGTAGAGAACTGAGCTCTATGATGGATCCCGGGCCGACCGATGGCCGCCCGGGATGACGGCGCGTTCACGCGCTCGATGTTGAGACGCTCTCACCCCTTCGCCGCCACCGCCGCCGACCAGGGCGAGATCACGTCGCTGATGCCCTCGGCGCCATCGGCATCGACGCGGATCAGGTTGGGGCAGGCGAAATTGATCGGCAGCACGCCATGCTCGACGACGACGAGCGGGCCGGCCGCCTCCAGCGCAGCCAGAGTCTGCGCCGGTAGCCGCAGATCGGCGCTGGTCTGGTCCGGGCCAGATACATCGATCCGCGGCAGATGCGCCGCCTGTTCGAGACCGAACTCGCAATCCACGGTCCAGGCCAGCATCTGGTAGACGCTCGCGAGGATGCGCCGCCCGCCGGAGGAGCCGCCGGCATAGCGCGGCCAGCTTCCATCCTTCGGGGTCACGATCACCGGGCACATATTGCAGAGCGGCCGGGCGCCGGGCGCGATCGCATTGGCGCTGCCGGGCCGCGGATCGAACCACATCATGCCGTTGTTCATCAGCACGCCGGTGTCGGGCAGCACGACGCGGCTGCCCATCGAGGAGAGCAGCGTCGTCGTGACGCTGACGAGATTGCCTTCGCCGTCGACGACGGTCAGATGGGTGGTACAGGTGTCGCCCGGCTCCTTCGCGGCCTGAGCCGCACCCAGACCTTCGAGGCGGCTGGCATAGGCCTCGCGCATCACCCGCGAAAGCGTCGCGAACCACTCGGCATCGGGGCCCGCGGGGCCGGGCTTGTCCGACGCCATGCCGGCGACCACCGCCTCCAGCGTCGGCGCGGCGGTCAAACCGCCGGCGGTGTGGACAAGGTGAGTGCCGCGCCAGTCGATCGTCGGCGCGTCTCGAACGATAGCCCGGCAAGCGGCGAGATCCTCGGCATCGACCACGCCGCCCATCGCCTTGATGTCGGCCGCAAGCCGCCCGGCCAGTTCGCCGCGATAGAAATCGTCGAGCCCGGCCGAGGCGAGGCGCTCCAGCGTCGCGGCGAGATTGCCCAGGCGGAAGAAGCCGGGCTTGCCCTGATAGGGCGGCACCGGCGGCAGGCCGTTCGGCAGATAGATCCGCGCGCTCTCCTCATAGAGCCGCAGCACCGATGCCGAGGAGGCGATCTTCAGCGTCGTATACCAGTCCTGCGCGAGGCCCCGCCTGGCCAGCGCGATCGCCGGCGCCAGCAGATCGGCGACAGGCATGGCCGTGCCGAAGCTCTCCTTCAGCGCGGCGTAGCCCGCGACTGAGGACGGTATGACGAAGGAGAGCGGGCCGTGGATGTTCACGTCGCCGACGACCTCGGGCCAGGTGAACAGGTCCTTCTTCATCTCGCCGGTCAGCGGATAGTCGGCCGGGTTTGCCCGACGCGGCGCGACCGGCCCGAAATCCACCACCTTGGCCTGCGTCTCGTTCGCCTTGAGCACGACCGCGAAACCAATACCACCGATGCCGCTGTTCCAGGGCTCGACAGCGGCGAGTGCGAAACAGGCAGCGACGGCAGCGTCCGCCGCATTGCCCCCGGCCTCGAGGATCGCTGCGCCGGCCTCGGCCGCCTCACGGTTCTGCGACACGACGATGCCGTTGCGCCCGCTCGCCATCGGCTTGCCGAGGTTCCAGTTCTGCGTTCGGTAAGGCACCTCTTTGACAACGCTCATCGGCGACAGCTCCCCATTAGGCCCGAGCGCGCCGCGACGCCGCCGGACATCGGCGGGGCCGCGACGCGATTTCGAAGATATATGACAGAGACCAAGGACGATTGCGCCCGCCGGATTGGCCGGGGGGCATGTCGAAGTGGCATGTCGGCACGGCGCTGGTTAGGCGCGGCGCGCTGCCTCAGCGCCGGTTCTGAGCCGCCGCCTCCTGTTTGCGCTTCGCCTCATCGTCCATCAGCTCGTACCACATCGCGTTCAGCACCGCGAAAGCGGCGGCGAGCGGCAGGCCGAGCAGCCAGGAAAAATACCACATAGCGTTCGTCCCTTCCGGTTTCAGTAAGCGTGGCCGGATTCGTCGCGGATCGCCTGCTCCTCGACCTTGCCCCACAGCACCCGGTAGACCCAGCTCGTGTAGGCCACGACGATCGGCAGGAATATCGCGGTCGCGACCAGCATGATGAACAGCGTCAGATGGCTGGAGGATGCGTCCCACACCGTCAGGCTCGCCTTCGGCTGGGCCGAGGAGGGCAGGATGAAGGGGAACATCGAGACGCCGACGGTCGAAATGATCCCAAAGATCGAGATCTTGCTGGCCATCAGTGTCGCAACCTCGCCGCGCCCGCTGCGCTGGCCGAGATAGGCCCCGGCCGCGCCCAGGAAGCCCAGCGCGGGCGCGATCAGCAGCCAGGGCCGGGCGGCGTAATTGGCGAACCACGCCTTGCCATCGAGCGCGACGGACTTCAGCAGCGGGTTGGAGGGCCCCGTTGTGGTGACGGGGCTGGTGATCCTGTAGCCGTCGACACCGAGCCAGAGCCACAGGCCGCCCAGCGCGAAGAGCACGATCGTCGCCAGCGCCGCCAGGCTGCCATAGCGCCGGGCGCGCACCGAGATCTCACCCGAGGTCTTCAGCATCAGCCAGCCGGCGCCATGCATCGTCAGCATCGCCACCGACAGCAGCCCGCAGAGCAGCGCGAAGGGATTGAGCAGGCCGAAGAACGTGCCGTCATAGAAGATCCGCAGATCGTCATCGAGCCGGAACGGCACGCCCTGCAGGACATTGCCGACCGCGACGCCGAAGATCAGCGCCGGCACGAAACCGCCGATGAACAGCGCCCAGTCCCAGTTCCTGCGCCAGGCCGCGCTCTCGCGCTTGGAGCGATACTTGAAACCGACCGGCCGCAGGATCAGCGCGGCGAGGATCGCGAACATCGCGAGATAGAAGCCCGAGAACGACACCGCATAGAGCGGCGGCCAGGCGGCGAAGATCGCCCCGCCCCCGAGGATGAGCCAGACCTGATTGCCCTCCCAGACCGGGCCGATCGTGTTGATCACCACGCGCCTTTGCACGTCGCCCTCGCCGACAAAGGGCAGGAGGATGCCGACGCCGAGATCGAACCCGTCTGTCACGGCGAAGCCGATCAGCAGGATGCCGAGCAGCAGCCACCAGATCAGGCGCAGCGTATCGTAGTCGATGAGCTGATGAAGGATCATGATGACATCACTCCGCCGCGACGAGGTTTGCGGGAACGAGGGCTGCTTCCGGCTCGTGGTCAGGTTCCGGCCCCTTGCGGATGGCGGCCAGCATCAGCTTCATCTCGATGATCAGCAGCACGGTGTAGATCGCGACATAGCCGATGATGGTGGCGAGCACCGTGCCGGCGCCGAGGCTGGAGACGGCCGCCGCCGTCGGCAGCACGCCCTCGATGACCCAGGGTTGGCGCCCCACCTCCGCGACGAACCAGCCGCATTCGATCGCGATCCAGGGCAGCGGGATCGACCAGACCGCGATCCGCAGCAGCATGGGATAGCGGTCGAGCATGCGCCGCGCCGAGAGCACGAAGAACACGGCCGTCAGCAGGATGAAGAACATCCCGAGGCCGACCATGATGCGGAAGGTCCAGAACAGCGGCGCGACCATTGGCACCGTATCCCAGGCGGCCTTGTCGATCTGCTCCGGCGTCGCCTTGCGGGGATCGTCGACATAGCGCTTGAGCAGCAGCCCGTAGCCGAGCTGCGCGCCGTTGTCCTCGAAAGCCTTGCGGACATCATTGGGAACCGCCGCCGTGCTGCCTGCCGCCCTGATCTTCTGGAGCGCGTCGAAAGCGGTCACGCCTTGACCGATCCGGACCTTGGCGAGTTCGACCAGTTCCTTGATGCCCGGCAGTTCCTGCGTCAGCGAGCGCGTCCCGATCAGCCCCATCACGGCGGGGATGCGCACGGCGAAATGCGTCTCGCGCGCCTTGTCGTCGGGGAAGCCGAATAGCGTGAAGGCAGCGGGAGCAGGCTCGGTGTGCCACATCGCCTCGATTGCGGCGAGCTTCATCTTCTGATGCTCGGAGGAGAGATAGCCGCTCTCGTCGCCGAGCACGACGACGGACAGTGAAGCCGCCAGCCCGAAGGAGGCAGCGACCGTCATCGAGCGCTTGGCGAGTTCGAGATGGCGCCCCTTCAGCAGGTACCAGGCGGAGATGCCGAGCACGAAGAGCGAGGCCGCGACATAGCCGGCCGAGACGGTATGGACGAACTTGGCCTGCGCGACGGGGTTGAACAGCACCGCGGCGAAATCGGTGATCTCCATCCGCATCGTCTGTGGGTTGAAGGCCGCGCCGACCGGGTTCTGCATCCAGCCATTGGCGATCAGGATCCACAGCGCCGAGAAGTTCGAGCCCAGCGCCACGGCCCAGGTCGCGGCGAGATGGCCGATCTTCGAGAGCTTGTCCCAGCCGAAGAAAAACAGCCCGACGAAGGTCGCCTCGAGGAAGAAGGCCATCAGCCCTTCGATGGCGAGCGGCGCGCCGAAGATGTCGCCGACATAATGGCTGTAATAGCTCCAGTTCATCCCGAACTGGAATTCCATGACGATGCCGGTGGCAACGCCGAGGACGAAGTTGATGCCGAACAGCGTGCCCCAGAACTTGGTCATCTGCCGCCAGATCACCCGGCCGGTCATGACATAGACCGTCTCCATGATCGCCAGCAGGACCGAGAGGCCCAGCGTCAACGGCACGAACAGGAAGTGATAGAGCGCCGTCAACGCGAATTGCAGGCGCGATAGCGCGACGATATCGAGGTCCATCTGTGTCCTCCCCTGCCACCCATATCCGCCAGCGCCGCGGGACTGCAGCGCCGGCAAGGAAATCCGCTCTCAATCCGGCCGCAGGGCGGCGAGAGCCGCCGCGTAAGCAGGCTCGCCACGCCGCAACACACTCAGAATCTGCCCGCGATCCATGACGATCAGCCGGTCGGCATGCTCGGCCTCGCGCCGGATATGGGTCGCGATGACGACGCAGCGCCCTTCACCGGCGATGCGCAGCCGGGCCATCACGTCGCGCGCCGTCGCTCCGTCGAGACCTTCGGTCGGCTCGTCGAGCAGCCAGAGCGGCGTGTCGCGCAGGAACAGCCGCGCCAGCGTCAACCGTCGCGCCTGGCCGCCGGATAGCCCGAGCCCGTTCTCGCCCAGGCGCGCAGCGAGCCCCTCGGGCAGCGCCTCGACATCGGCTCGCAGGCCGGCGGAGGCGAGGGCAGCCAGCAGCCGCGCATCATCGGCCGCCGGATCGGCCAGCCTCAGATTGTCGCGCAGGCTGTCCTGGAAGAGTTCGCTGCGCTGCGTCAGCAGCGTCGCCGGCAGGGCCTCGACCCCTCCGCCCGCCGGCTTGATCTCACCGGCGATGACGCCGAGCAGCGTCGATTTGCCGGCGCCGCTCGGCCCGACGATCGCGACGGTTTCGCCCCGCCGCAGCGAGAGCGAAATCTCGGCGAGAACGGGGAGCACCGCGCCGTCCGGCCGAACCGCGACACCATCCAGCCGGGCAGCCAGGCCCTGCACGGACGGAGGAACGCCGACCGGGGACGCCTCGGCAGGCGCCAGCCTCGGCCCGAGCCGCCGTGCCGAAAACAGCGTGCGGCCGAGTTCGAGCGCGCCCCGGCGCAACGCCGCGAAGGGTTCCAGCGCCGCCAGCGCGACCAGGACGGCGAGCGCCGCGACCGGCGCCCCGATCCGCCCTGTCTCGGCCAGCGCCGCCACAGCCAGCAGCGTGCCCGACAGGAGCGAGGCCGAGGCCAGGCCGAAACCAATGCCGACCCCGGTCTCGATCCGATTGAGGGCGTCGTCGCTCTCGGCCTGCCGCCGGTCGTCCAAGGCCAGCGCTGCGCATTGGGCCGGGAGGCGCCCCGCCATGGCGAGGTCGGTCTGCCCCGCGACGAGATCGATCGCCCGCGCCCGCAGCGCTTCGCCCGCATGGGCCCGCCGGCGCGCCGGCTTCAGCGCCCATACCGCCGCCGTGATGGGAAGCCCGAGACCGGCGAGCAGCAGCCAGGCGCCCGCAGCGAGACCCAGCGCCGGATGCAGCAGCGCCAGCGCCAGCGCGACCATGGCCGCCGTGCCGAGCGCCGCGGCCATCGGCACCAGGACGCGCAGATAGAGCGAATCGAGCGCATCGATATCCGCCGTCAGCCGGAACAGCAGCCGCGCGGGGCGCCTCAGCAGAAGGCCCGCCGCCCCGCGCCCGGCCCAGCCGCGGAACAGCCGTTCGCGCAGCCCCGCCAGCAGGCGCAGGGTCGCGTCATGCGTCACCAGCCGCTCGCCGTAGCGCGAGGCCGTGCGGCCGAGCGCCAGCAGGCGGATGCCGGCCGACGGCGCGAAGACGTCGAAGGCCAGCGCCGTCGCCGAGGACAGCCCGGCGATCGCGGTTGCCGTGATGAACCAGCCCGCCAGGCCAAGCAGCGCGACGCCGGCCAGCACCGTGACAGTGGCGAGCAGCGCGCCGCCCAGCAATGCGCCGCGGCGCTCCGCGACGAAGACCGCGAGGATGGGCCGGAGATGCCGGAACGCAGCCGTCATGCCGCGCCCTCCAGCCTTTCGAGATCGAGCCGGACGACCCTGTCCATCCGTGCCGCCAGCACAGGATCATGGGTCGCGACGAGAAGCGTGCGCCCGGCCGCGAAGGCGAGCAGCCGCTCGGTGATCTCGCGCGCCGTGCCGGCATCGAGATGGGCCGTCGGTTCGTCCGCGAGGATCAGCCCGGCCAGGGGATTCGCCACGCCGCGCGCCAGGGCGAGCCGCAGCCCCTCGCCGCCGGACAGGCCAGCGCCGCCTTCACCGATCGGGGCGCCAGGCTTTGCGGCCGCGAGGTCGTCGAGCGCCGCCATGCGCAGCGCAGCGCCGACATCCGCAGCCCCGGCTTCCCTGCGCCCGAGCGCGACATTGCCGGCCAGCGTTCCAGCGAAGAGATGCGGACGCTGGCCGACCCATGCCATCCGCCGCCGCAGCCCTCCCGCGCTCTCCGGCCCGAGCCTGGTCCCGCCAACGCTGATCTCGCCGCTATCCGCCGGCGCGAGGCCGGCAACGAGGGCGAGCAGCGTCGATTTGCCCGAACCGCTGGGCCCGAGGATCGCGACATGCTCGCCGGCCGCGACCCGGAGATCGAAGCCGTCGAGAACGGGCTCGTCCGTTCCAGCATGACGAAAACACAGATTCTCGATCCGCAGATCGACGGCGCCGCCTGCCGCTTCGCGCTCCATCCCGGTCGCGCCGACCAATGCGAGCCCATCACGCGACAGGCCATCAAGCGCCGCGATCGCGGCTTGCCCCGCGGCGCGATCATGCCAGACCGAGGACAATTCGCGCAGCGGCTCGAAGAAGGCCGGCGCCAGCAGCAGGATGAAGAGCCCCTCGCTCAGGCCGAGCCGCCCGCCCCAGGCGCCGAAAGGCAAGGCATCGAGCAGATGGAAGCCGACATAGACCGCGACCAGGGCGACCCCGAGCGCGGAGAACAGCTCCAGCACCGCCGACGACAGGAAAGCGATGCGCAGCACCGCCATGGTCCGAGCGCGCAGATCCTCCGCATTCGCCCGCAGCCGCATTGCCGTGGCATCGACGGCGTCGAGCGCGCGGATCGTGGCGAGCCCCCGCAGGCGGTCGAGCAGGAAGGCGTTGAGGTTGCCGGTTTCGGCAAGCTGGGCCTCGCTCGCCGCCTTGGCGCGCCAGCCGATCAACGCCATGAAGATCGGTATCAGCGGCGCCGCCAGCAGCAGCACCAGCGCCGCGACCCAGGACAGCGGCAGCACGGCACAGAGGATGACGAGCGGCACCGCCGTCGCCTTGAAGCGCGCCGGGGCAAACCGCGCCAGATACGGCACCACCGCCTCGGCCTGTTCTGCAACGACGCTGGCCGCGAACCCAGAGGCAGGCCGGTCCCGGTCGAGCGGCGAGCCGGCAGCCAGCGCCGCGACCGCCTCCTCGCGGCGCCGGGACAGGCTGGCCCGCGCGATCAGGAAGGCCTTTCGCCCGCCGAGGGCTTCAAGCGCAGCGCGCGCGCAACCGAGCATCAGCACCCCGGCTGCCGGCAGCAATGCGTCCCGCCAGCCGGCCCCCTCGGCGATGCCGCCGATGACGAAGGCGATCAGCGCGGCCTGCGGCAGCCAGAGCAATGCGCCCCCCGTCTGCATCAGCATGGCGGCACGGCTGCACTGATCCGCAGCCATCGGGGCGGAAGCGCGCGCGACCGCTGCCGTCATGACGCCGGAGCCTTCTCGGTGGGCCGGCGTGGACGGCCGATCGAGACGATCCTGTCCTTGACCTCAAGCAGCTTGGTGACGCGTGCACCGAGCCCCAGCAGCATGGCGAGTCGATCCGTTTCGAGCGTCTTGACGTCGTCATACCACGTCGTTAGCTGTTCAATCAGCCCGTGCATCTCCGCCATCCGGGCCTGGGCGTGCCGCTCAGCCTCGTCGGTGGGATGTTGCATCAGGATTTCGCGCAGCACCGACAGCGTCGGGTCAACCTCGCGCTTCTTCCGCTCCTCGGCCAGCGTGCGCAGGATCTGCCAGACATCATCGGGTGTCGTGAAGAAGTCGCGGCGGTCACCCGGCAGATGCTTCAGCAGCACGAGGTTCCAGGCCTGCAATTCGCGCAGGCCCATCGAGACATTCGAGCGGGAGACGCCGAGGCTTTCGACGATGTCGTCCGCACAGAGCGGCTCGGAAGAAAGATAGAGCAGCGCATAGATCTGCCCCACAGTCCGGTTGATGCCCCAGCGACTGCCCATCTCGCCGAAATGCAGAACGAAGGCCTGGGTGAGCGGCGAAAGTTTCATCGACGTTCCGGTCAATCTGAATTTTCAGAAATTTCTGAAATTCATGTACGCTCAGAAATGGCGCATCGCAAGCTGGAACAGCCATGCAAGCCGGGCATTGTGATGGATCAAGCAATGGGCCTGGCGCGCGTCTGCCGCGCGTCTGCACGGAGGCGCGCGGCGCAATCGCGCATGGGGGCAGTCGGTCGGCGCATTGGCGCACGGCTCGCTCTGCACTAGATTCGCCTGACAGCATCACCTCAGGCGTTCCCATGACCATCCATCAGCGCAGCATCCCCGCATCGATCGACCCGGAAAAACTCGACCGGCTGGCGCAGGCCGCGGTCCGCGTCGGGCTGAATCTTCAGGCCGGCCAGGATCTCTTCCTGACCGCTCCGGTCGCGGCGCTGCCGCTGGTGCGCAAGATCGCCGAGCACGCCTACAAGGCCGGCGCCGGCCTCGTCACGCCGATCCTCTCCGACGAGGAGGTGACGCTCGCCCGCTACCGCTACGCCTCGGACGACGGCTTCGACCGCGCGCCGGGCTGGCTGCACGAGGGCGTCGCCAAGGCCTTCGCGAACAACACTGCACGCCTCGCCATCGTCGGCGACGATCCGATGCTGCTCTCCGAGCAGGACCCGGCGAAGGTCTCACGTGCCAGCAAGGCCAATTCGATCGCCTATCAGCCGGCGCTGGAGAAGATCGCCGGCTTCGACATCAACTGGAACATCCTGGCCTATCCGACGGCGGCCTGGGCACGGCGGGTCTTCCCGGGCGATGCCGAAGACATTGCGGTGGCGAAGCTCGCCGACGCGATCTTCGCGGCTTCCCGCGTCGATGCCGGCGATCCCGTCCCGGCCTGGGCCACGCACAACGCGGCGCTCCGCACCCGCACGCAATGGCTCAACGGCCAGCGCTTCCAGGCGCTGCATTTCTCAGGTCCCGGCACCGACCTGACCGTCGGCCTCGCCGACGGCCATGAATGGCAGGGCGGCGCCTCGACCGCCAAGAACGGCGTCACCTGCAACGCCAACATCCCGACCGAAGAGGTCTTCACCACGCCGCATGCCCGACGCGTCGAGGGCCATGTCTCCAGCACCAAGCCGCTCTCCTATCAGGGCACGCTGATCGACCAGATCCAGGTGCGCTTTGAGGCCGGCCGCATCGTCGAATCGAAGGCGGCGCGAGGCGCGGACGTGCTGGCCAAGGTGCTCGACACCGACGAGGGTGCGCGCCGGCTCGGCGAGGTCGCGCTGGTGCCGCATTCCTCGCCGATCTCGCAGAGCGGCATCCTGTTCTACAACACGCTCTTCGACGAGAACGCCTCCTGCCATATCGCGCTGGGCCAGTGCTATTCGAAGTGCTTCCTCGACGGCGCCTCGCTGACGCCGGAGCAGATCGCGGCGCAGGGCGGCAACAAGAGCTTCATCCATATCGACTGGATGATCGGCTCCGACCAGGTCGACATCGACGGCGTCCACGCCGACGGCAGCCGGGTTCCGGTGTTCCGCAAGGGCGAATGGGCCTGAGCGACGGAACCAGCCGCATCATTCCGGGGCGCCCGCAGGGCGAGCCCGGAATGATGGGGGGAGAAACCCAGCGTCGCTAACTGAACGATCTGACCAGCCCGCCGATCAGCAGGTTCCAGCCGTCGATCAGGACGAAGAAGATCACCTTGAACGGCAGCGAGATCACCGTTGGCGGCAGCATCATCATGCCCATCGACATCACGATCGTCGCCACGATCATGTCGATGACCAGGAAGGGCAGCGCGATCAGAAAGCCGATCTCGAAGGCCCGCCTGAGCTCCGAGATCATGAAGGACGGGATCAGCACCCGCAGATCCACCGCCTGCGCCGGGTCGACCGGGCGGATGCTCTGAGGCGCGATGTCGGCAAAGAGGCGCAGGTCCTGCGGCCGCGTCTGCGCCAGCATGAAGTCGCGGAACGGCGCGGTGATCCTGGTATAGGCCTCGCCCTCGCTGATCCGGCTCTCGACCAGCGGCAGCACGCCGTCCTGCCAGGCCTTGTCGAAGGTCGGGGCCATCACGAAGAAGGTCATGAACAGCGCCAGGCTGATCAGGATCAGATTGGCCGGCGTGCTCTGCAGGCCGAGCCCCGAGCGCAGGAAGGACAGCGCGATCACGAAGCGGCTGAAACTGGTCACCATCATCAGCAGGCCGGGCGCCACCGAGAGCACGGTGAGCATCGCGACGATCTGGACGATGCGCCCCGACGCCGAGGCCCCGCCGGGCGGCAGCAGGCCGTCCAGGCCGAGCGACTGGGCCTGCGCGCCGACGACGCCAGCCAGCAGGATGAGAAGCGTCAAAGGGAGCTTGATCACTGCACGACCAGGGTTTCGATGACGATGTCGCGCACGAGGCCCTTCGAGCGGATCGCGACGCGTTCCAAAAGGTCCTCGCGCAGGTTGCGCAGGCCGGCCGCCCCTTCCATCTGGCGCGCCGTGACGCTGCGCAGGAAGCCGAGGATGTCCTCGGTGATCGCGCCGACCAGAGGGTCGGCCGTCGCCGCGGCCTTCTGCTCCAGCAGCAGCGCCGCCTCGAGCCGCACCCAGGTATTGGCCGGCGCGGCAAGATTGGTCACGATCGGCGAGAGCTTCTTCAGCACCAGCGTCCCGGTCATCTGCGCGTTGACGGCGAGGTCCGGCGTCGCGGCTTCCATCCGCTTCATCACCGTGCTTTCGACCGTGCCGATGACGCGCAAGCCCCAGAGCGTGCCCGCCCCTGCCGCCAGCGCGGTCAGGATCACGACGGGAGCGGCGGCCAGCAGCGCCTTTCGCGAGGCGCCGCGACGCTTGCGCGCGCCCGGCAATTTCAGAGGCGCCGCCATCAGAAGGGGGTAACCTTGTCGTAGATCTGCTGGCCCCAGGCCGGCTGCTGCACTTCCATGCCGCGGCCCCGACCGCCATAAGCGATCCGCGCCTCTGCGATCTTGTCGTAGGACACCGTATTGTTGCCGGTGATGTCCCGCGGCCGCACGATGCCGGTCACGTTGAGTACGCGCATGTCGTAGTTCACGCGCACCTCCTGCGAGCCGTTGATGACGAGGTTGCCGTTGGGCAGGATCTCGGTGACGACGGCGGCGACCGACAACTCGACCTCTTCCGAACGATCGGTCAGACCCCGGCCGCGTGACGAGGAATCCGAAGTCGCACTCGCGCTCGCCGAAGCGTCGCCAGAGGCGCCGTTGAAATTCGCGAGGAAGTCGAGCCCGAACTTCGCCGCGGAATTGCGCGAACGATCCGACTTGTTGTCGAGCTTGGCCTTGTCGTTGATCGAGATCTTGACCGTGACGACGTCACCGGTCCGCATCGCGCGGGTATCGCGGAAGAGGTCCTCGCTCTGGCGCGTATAGATCGAGTTGAAGGCGACATCGACGCCACGGCCGGGCGGAGTGCCCAGCGGGATCGCGTCGCGCTGCTTCACGAGGCCGCTGCCGACGCGCGAGAGCTGCGGCTCGCGATTGAGTTCCGACATATCCATGCCGCAACCGGCGAGGGTGACGGCACAGGCTGCGAGGATGATGGCCTTCATCGGGTCTGGACTCCGGTTGTGGGCATTCTGTTGTTCGCTTGGGGCCGCCGGCCGCCCATCGCCTCCGCGAGTTGGGCGGCGCGCGAGGCTTCCATCTCGTTGAGGACGGCGCTGGCGGCCCGTGGCGGCAGCTTGCCGAGCACCGCGACGGCGAACGTCTGGTCCATGGCGGCAAGCTGCAGGGCGGCGGCGTCGGGGCGCATCCGCGAGAAGATCTCGGTCATGCGCGCCTCGGCCTGCTTGACCTCGGCGGCGCGCTGGTCGGTCAGCAGCTGGAGCTCGACCTTGCGCTCCTCCAGCTTCTTGAGCGTATCGGCGAGCTTTGCTTCGAGCCCCTTCAGCGTGTTCGCCTGCCAGGCGAAGCGAGCCTCCGCCGCCGGATCGCGGAGCGCCGCACAGAAATTTGCCGCATCCGAGGTTGAGGCCGCCGCTGTGGCCGGTACCGTCTTCGGTGTCTGCGTCTGCGCCCCGGCCTGGCCGACGCCGAGCGTCAGCAGCGTGGCCGGCAGCAACGACAGGACAAGAGTGCTCTTCGGCTGCATTCTTCCAAGACTCGCCTGAGTGATCTCTAGGTCTTCTACTTGGCGATGCTTTCGCGGGGCTGACGCGGCCGGGCAGCTTCCAGCTTCCCGGCCTTCGTCACGAGGAGCCTGCTACTGCACCACCAGGTCCGCCTGCAGCGCCCCGGCCGTCTTGATCGCCTGCAGGATCGCGATGATCCCCGCCGGCTTCAGCCCGATCTGGTTGAGGCCGCGCACCAGCGTATGCAGGTTGGCGCCGTTGATGATGGCGAGCCGTCCATTGCCCTGCTGCGCCTCGATCGTGGTGCGCGGGATTTCCGTCGTCTGCCCTCGTGCGAAGGGCTCCGGCTGCGAGACCATCGGCGACTCGGTGACACGGACCGTCAGATTGCCATGCGTCACGGCCACGGTGGAGATCTTGACGTCGCGACCGATCACGACCGTGCCGGTGCGCTCGTCGACCACGACCCTGGCCGGCGAATCCGGTTCCAGCGTCAATCGCTCGATCTCGGCGATGAAACGTGCGGTCGACATGTTCGCCGGCCGCGTCAGGCTGATGGTGCGATGGTCGAGCGCGAAGGCGACCGTCGACTTGTAGCGCTCGCGGGTGAAGGCATTGATCGCTCCGGCGACGCGTTCGGCCGTGACGAAATCCGGATTGCGCAGCTCGAGCGAGAGCACATGCAGCGTCGAAAGTTGATCGGCGATCTGGCGCTCGACCAGTGCGCCGCCCGGAATGCGTGCCGCCGTGGCGACGCCCTGCGTTAGCCGCTCCGCCTCGCCCTGGGCCGAGAAGCCCGAGACGTTGAGGCGCCCCTGCGCCAGAGCGTAGGTCTGCCCGTCCGCTGCGAGCAGCGAGGTCACGACCAGCGTTCCGCCGAGCAGCGAAGTCGCATCGCCCATCGAGGCGACGCTGACATCGATGCGGCTGCCGCGCCCGGCGAAAGGCGGCAGGTCCGCCGTCACGATCACCGCCGCGACATTGCGGGTGCGCAGCGCCGAATTGCGGACGTTGACGCCGAGCCTGTCGAGCATCGACTGCAGCGCCTGGCCGGTGAAGGGGGAGTTGCGGATGCTGTCGCCCGTGCCCTGCAGGCCGATGACGAGGCCATAGCCGACGAGCTGGTTGTCGCGCACGCCCTGCAGGCCAGCGATATCCTTGATCCGCACCGAGGCCTGCGCCGGCAGCGCGCATTGAAGCGCCATCGCCAGGGCACAGGCGAAGACGAGCAGTCGCGATGTGAACGCCATCATTGGCTCCCGACGCGGATCGTGCCGTCCGCCTGGACAACGCCGACGACCATGAGCCCGGTATCGGGGTTGCGCGCCTTGACCATTTCGTTGACGGACGCCGACGCCATCGGCTCGACGATGCCGGTGATGACGAGATCGTTTTCGCGAAAGACGACCTGAGTCGGCACGCCGCGCCGCACGACCTTGGCGTCGTCGACCGCGTTCAGCGGGATCGGCTGGCCCGGCAACAGGGTCCGTCGCGCCACCTTGCCGACGATCGCGAGGCGATTGTCGATCGACACCCGCGCGGCCGACCGAAAGGCGCGGTCGACCAGGTGGGCGTCGCTGATGACGTCTCCCGGGTAGAGCGTCACCGCCGGCACCGGCAGCATGAGGGCCTCTGGCGCGGCCTGCGCCGGGCCAAACGCGCAAAGCCCGAGCCAGGCGGCGAGCAACGAAAAGCGAACCGGCGGAAGGGCCATGCGCAAGTTCCTCAGCGGATGCCGTTGGAGACGGTGCCGGCCATCTGGTCGGCGGCGGTGATGACCTTGGCGTTCATCTCATAGGCACGCTGCGCCGCGATCAGCGCCGTGATCTCCTTGACGGGATCGACGTTCGACGCCTCGAGATAGCCCTGCCGCAGCTTGCCGAAGCCGATCGCGGTCGGATTGCCGTCGCGCGGCTGGCCTGAGGCCACGGTCTCGCGATAGAGGTTGCCGCCGAGTGGCTCGAGCCCGGCGTCGTTGGCGAAATTCGCCAGGCTCATCTGGCCGAGTTGACGCGGCTGCACCTCTCCCGGGATCTTGGCCAGGACCAGGCCGGATTCGTTGACGGTGACGTCGACCGCATCCGCCGGCACCCGGATCACCGGATCGAGCAGGTAGCCGTCGGCGGTGACGATGTCGCCATCGGCATTGGTGTTGAAGGTGCCGGCGCGGGCATAGAGCGTCTCGCCTTCGGGGGCCGTGATCTTGAACCAACCACGCCCGTCGATGGCGAGATCGAGCCGGTTGCCGGTCTGGGTCATCGCGCCCTGGATGTGCAGGTTGCGGATCGCGGCAGCGCGCACGCCGAGGCCGAGGGAAGCGCCTTCCGGGATCGAGCCGTCGCCGCCGCGATTGGGTACGCCGCGCGAGCGCTCGGTCTGATAGAGCAGGTCCGTGAACTCCGGCCGCGCCCGCTTGAACGACGTCGTGTTGATGTTGGCGATGTTGTTGGCGATGGTTTCGACATTGAGCTGCTGCGCACTCATGCCGGTCGAGGCGATGGCGAGGACTTTCATCGGAAGCTTTCCTCAGACCTGCATCTGCACGAACTGCTGATAGGCGGCGACGACCTTGTCGCGCATCGCCATCGCCAGCTGCAGCGACTGCTCGGCCGACATCACGGCCTGGACCACGTCCTGCACGGCCGCCTTGCCCTGCACGCCGGCGACGGCCTGGGCCTCGCCCTGGGCGAGATTGTCGACGAACTGTTGGGCGACACCGGCGAAGACGGAGCCGAAATCGGCACCCGGATTGGCCGAGGCAGTTGCATTGCCGAGACCCTGCAGCCCCTTGGCGACCTGGCCGGCGACGGGGGCGAGAGCGGAAATCGCGTTGAGCATCAGCCGTTCCTCAAAAGATCGATGGTCATGGATTGCATCGAGCGCGCCTGCTTGATCATCTGCAGGTTGGCCTCGTAGGAGCGGTTGGCCTCGCGCATGTCGGCCATTTCCAGCAGCATCGAGACGTTCGGCATCTTGACGTAGCCCTTCTCGTCGGCGGCCGGATGGCTCGGCTCGAACTCGACGCGGAACGGCGCCTTGTCGACGCCGACGCCCTTGATCTTGACGAGCGAGGCGCCCAGCGCCCGGTTCATCGTGTTCTCGAAGGTCACCGTCTTGCGGCGATAGGGATCGGCGCCCCGCGTCGTGCCCGTGGCCTGGGCGTTGGCCAGGTTCTCGGAGACGACGCGCACGCGCGTCGACTGCGCCTGAAGTCCGGCGCCTGCGATCCTGAGCGAAGCATCAAGTGGGTCGATCATGGCCTATACTCACCTCTGGCAAGATTTAGACGTACGAAGACTTGCGCGGGGCTGGTCAGCCCTTGATCGCCGTCATCATCATGCGGTGGAAGCTTTTCACGATGTTGGTCGTGAAGGCGTAGTTGCGGCTGATGTCGCCAGCCTTGAGCATTTCCTGCTCCAGGCTGACCGAATTGCCGGAATGAACAGTGGACCAGCTGTCGGATTTGCGTGGCCGGGCCGTCAGCGCCTCGGCGGGTGTCGAGGTGATGTGGTTCGGCGCGGTCGCAGCGACCGAGAGGGTCGTCTTGCGGACGATGGCCTCGAAGGGCTCGACATCGACGGCCGTATAGCGCGGCGTATTGGCATTTGCGATGTTCTGCGAGACGGCGTTCTGGCGAACGGCAAGCCAATGCGACTGCTTGGCGGCTAGATCGAAGAGATGTACTGGCTCCACTTGAAGCCTCCGTGGTCGTTGCAATGCAACACTAGGAGGATTGACTTGCGTGAAGCTGTCGTCGGCGATTGTCGTAATGATCTTTTAGCGAAATGCCTGCGCTGCCGAAACGCAAGCAGCCGGCGTTACCGGCGGCGCGGCGCTCCCGGCGTTGTCGCCGGGACCGGAGCGTCAGGAGATCGTGTAGCCGAGGTAGCGCTTGGAATCGATCGGGTCATAGCCCAGCTTGGCGCGCAGCTTCTTGCGCAGCTTGCTGACATGGCTCTCGACCACGGCTTCATCGACTTCGGCGTCGAACAGGCCGTAAACCGCGTTGAAGACCTGTGTCTTCGTCACCCAGCGGCCGCGGTTGCGCATCATGAATTCGAGGATGCGGCGTTCGCGGCGCGGCAGCGCCATCAGCTCGCCGGCGACCTCGGGGTCGCTGCCATCGAAATGGACCTTGATCTCGCCGACCGTGACCTCGTCATCGCTTGAACGGCGCTTCTCGGAGCGGCGTTGCATGGCGTTCACGCGGGCCAGAATTTCGCGGACATGGACGGGCTTGCGGACCACGTCGTCGACGCCGGCAGCGAACAGCTCGAGCGTCTTCTCGAGCGAGCTGGCCTCGTTCATCGCGATCACCGGCGCCTGCGAGCGGCGGCGGATCATCGTCGGGAAAGTCGAGCGCTCGGCACAGTCGCCGATCAGAAAAGCTTCGACTGTCTTGAGGTGGTCGGCCGGCGTATCCTCGACCCACTCCTGGAAACGTGACGGAGTAAAACCGATGGCGGGAACGCCTTCGCCAGTAAACAGGGACTGATAGCCCTCTGTCACCAAGGCACGATCGTCGATCACGATATACATAGAACCCCCCAGCATCGGAATTGCTCCGCCTCGGACGAGTTGGAAGCAGAGTAACGCTATGGAACGTTTTCGTCAGGGTCAACGCTGGATTATTGCAACGCGACATGAGTTGAAACACTGCGGAAACCTCGATTAAAGACCGTTATACGGATTTATTTGAATACGTATATCTTTCATTTACCATATAAAATTAGCCGGAAACGGACTGCATTTTTAGGAGACCGTCGCACCGCACAGGAGGTCGGCGAGAGCACGGACGAGATGCTTTTGCGAGAGATCGGGTGAACCGATTCCGGCCCCTATAGTATAATGAGTGAAACGGCACCTGAAATCGCATTCGCCAAGATGTGGATTTTACTAAACGTTTACGCGCTGTATTCCGACAGCTTCACGCAAGCAAATCAATGTCGAATGCCAATCGAAAGCTTCGCTTGGAGATTGGCAGATGAGCATTTTTGGTATCATGCGGACCGGCGTCTCGGGCATGGCAGCCCAGGGCAGCAAGCTGGGCGCAGTCAGCGACAACATCGCCAACGTCAATACGGTCGGTTACAAGCGCGCCTCGACCGAATTCTCGTCGCTGATCTCCGAAGGCAATCACAGCGAATACAATTCCGGCGGCGTCGAGACCACGACGCGCTACGCGATCTCCGACGAGGGCCTGATCATGGGCTCGACCTCGACAACCGACCTCGCCATCCGCGGCAACGGTTTCTTCGTCGTCAGCGACGCCGGCGGCACGCCCTACATGACCCGTGCCGGCGCCTTCGTGAAGAACGGCAGCCAGGAACTGGTCAATTCGGCTGGTTTCTACCTGATGGGCTACCCGATCCAGAACGGCGAGCCGACCGTCGTCGCCAACAGCCTCGACGGGCTCGAGCGCATCAACCTCGCCAATGTCTCCTACGAGGCCAACCCGACGGTCTCCGGATCGTTCAAGGGCGTGCTCGATTCCAATTCGACGGTCATCGCCGCGGGCACGCTGCCCTCCGACAACGTCGCCGGCAGCACTTACTCCAGCAAGGCTTCGATCGTCAGCTACGACAATCTCGGCAACAAGAAGATGCTCGACGTCTACATGGCGAAGACCGGTACTGCCCCCGATACCTGGCAGGCAGTGGTCTTCGACCAGTCGACCGCCACGGCGGGCGGCTTCCCCTATGGCGCCGCGGGCTCGCCGGCTTTGGCGACCGTCGCACTGGCTTTCGGGCCCACCGGCCAGCTCACCACCGCGCCTGCGAACTTCACGGTGGCGATCCCCGGCGGCGCGACCGCGACCATCGATTTCAGCCAGGTCTCGCAGGTCGCGACCGGCGAGACCGCGCTCGAACTGGCCGTCGACGGCAATGCGCCGAGCGCTGTCGAGACCGTCGAGATCGCCGACGACGGCACTGTCTATGCCGTGTTCGAGAACGGCGCGCGCCGCGCCACCTACAAGGTCCCGCTTGCGACCGTGCCGAGCCCCGACCAGCTGACGCCGCAATCCGGCAATGTCTACTCGGTCAACAACAAGTCCGGCGACGTCATCGTCGGCTTCCCCGAGACCGGCAGCTTCGGCTCGATCCGGGCCGGGGCGCTGGAGCAGTCGAACGTCGATCTCGCCACCGAGCTGACCGCGATGATCGAGTCCCAGCGCAGCTACACGGCGAACTCGAAGGTCTTCCAGACCGGGTCGGAAATCCTCGACGTCCTGGTCAACTTGAAGCGCTGAGCCAGGGCGCGAGAGAGACGGGGACGAACCCATGAGCCTTTCATCAGCCCTGAACGTGGCGCAGTCCTCATTGACGGCGACCTCGACGCAGACTTCCGTTCTCTCGCGCAACGTCGCCGGCGCCGACGACCCCAACTACAACCGCAAGTCCGGCACGGTGATCACCACCTATGGCGGCGCGGTGAAGGTCGCCTCGATCAGCCGGGCGATGGATTCGGTCCTGTTCGCCGCAAAGCTCGGCTCGACCGCCACGACCTCGGGCCAGCAGGCGATCGTCGATGCGCTCGACCAGCTCGAGGCTACGGTCAACGACCCCGAGCTCGACCAGTCTCTGGCGGCCAAGCTCGGCGATCTGACCAACGCGCTGCAGCAATATGGCGTGACGCCGGACGACCCGCTGCTCGCCCAGAACGTGCTGACCAAGGCGACCGAACTGGCGCGCACGCTGAACGAGGCGAGCGAGACCGTCCGCACCGTGCGCCAGCAGGCAGATGCCGACATGCGCCTCGGCGTCGAGCGGGTGAACGGTCTGCTCGCCGAGTTCGAGGCCGCCAACAAGGCCATCGTCAAGGGCAGCCAGTCCGGTGCCGACATAACCGACCAGCTCGACACGCGCGACCGCATTCTCTCCCAGCTCTCCGAGGAGATGGGTATCAGCGTGGCGACCAGGCCGAACAACGACATGGTCATCTACACCGATGGCGGCGTGACCCTGTTCGAGACCGTGCCGCGCACGGTCTCGCTGGCGCCGAGCTTCGCACTGGGCGCGGGCACCTCCGGCAACGCCGTCTATGTCGACGGCGTGCCGGTCACTGGTCCTGGCGCGATCATGCCCCTCAAATCCGGCCAGATCTACGGCTCCGCCATCGTCCGCGACGAGATCACCGTCACCTATCAGAGTCAGCTCGACGAGATCGCGCGCGGCCTGATCGAGGTCTTCGCCGAGAGCGACCAGGCCGGCGTCGGGCCCGACCAGGCCGGCCTGTTCACCTATGGCCCGGCGCCCGGCCCCGCCACGATTCCGGCAACCGGCGTGATGGTCGCAGGCCTCGCCAGCACGATCCGCGTCAACGCCAATGCCGACCCCTCGCAGGGCGGCGACCTCGATCTCCTGCGCGACGGCGGCATCTCCGATCCGCTCGATCCCAATTACAACTACAACACCTCCGGCGCGGCAGGCTTCCCCGACCGCATCCAGGGCCTGCTGACCGAGCTGGGTACCGGCCGGAATTTCGATCCGGTCACCGGCGCGGATCCGACCGACACGCTCGTCGGCTTCGCCGGCTCCTCCGTCGGCTGGATCGAGGCCAGGCGCCAGAGCTCGACGCAGACGCTCGGCTACGAGACCGCGCTGCTGCAGCGGACGACGGCCGCGCTGTCCAACGTGACCGGCGTCGACATCAACGAGGAGATGACGCTGATGATGGAGCTGGAACGCTCCTTCAACGCCTCCTCGACCCTGATCACCACCATCGACCGGATGCTGGCGGCACTGCTCGACGCTGTGAGGTAAGACGATGAAGACGAGCTTCATTTCCAACTATTCACTGTCGGGCACGCTGCGGAACGCCGTGGCGAAAGCCCGCGACAGCCTGGCCGACGCGACCAAGGAATCCGCCTCCGGCCGCTACGCCGATATCGGCCTCACGCTCGGCGGCAGCACCGGCAAGACGATCGGCCTGCGCGACCAGTACAACCGCCTGAACGGCATCGTCGACACCAATGCGCTGGTTTCCTCGCGCCTCGAGGTCACGCAGAAGGCGCTCGATGGCATGCGCGAGACGGCGGAGAAGTTCCTGGCCACCCTGATCAGCGTCCGCGACGGCGACAAGGGCGCGGACGTCCTGAAATCGGAAGGCAAGAACAATCTCCAGGCGATGACCGCCTCGCTCAACGCCTCGACCAGCGGGCAGTTCATCTTTGCCGGCATCAACACGCAGCAGCGTCCGGTGACAGACTATTTCGCCACGCCGACCGCGACCAACAAGGCCGCGATCGACGCAGCCTTCCTCGGCCATTTCGGCTTCGCACAGGATGCTCCTGCCGCCGCCAACATCACGCAGGCGGACATGACGACCTTCCTGCAGACGGTGCTGCCGACTGAGTTCGCCGATCCCGCCTGGGGCGCGAACTGGTCCTCGGCGCTCGACCAGAACATGACCAGCCGCATCTCGCTCAGCGAGGTCGTCGAGGTCTCGACCAACGCCAACACGCAGGCGACGCGCGACCTGGCGATGGCCTATACGATGGCCTACGACCTCGGTGTCGAAAACCTCAACACCAACGCCTTCCGCGCGGTCGTCGATGCCAGCATCGACAGCATCAACAAGGCGATCCTCGGCCTGACCGCCACGCAGGCGCAGCTCGGCGCCATCGAGGAACGCGTTAAGGTCTCGAGCGATCGGCTGACGATCCAGCGCGACATCATGGTCAAGCAGATCCAGGCCTTCGAGAATGTCGACCCCTACGAGGCGAATGTGCGCGTCACCGATCTCACGACGCAGCTCGACACCGCCTATGCGCTCACCGTCAGGATCCAGCAGCTGAATATCCTGCAGTACATGCGTTGACCACGATCCCCGGCCGCGACCGCCGCCGGGGCCCCTCATAGAGCCGCATCGAACCGCCGCCCGGCCGCCTGGCCGAGCGATCGGACAGGCGCGCGCCCGCTTCGACGACATCCCGTTCCAACCAGTCCGGAGACGCTTCATGTATCACAGCTCCTATGCGGCCGTGGCCGAGGACAACTTCGCCCAGGCGCGCGCCAATGAATGGCGTGCGCTCGACCGCGCCGTCGTCCTGCTCGAGGAAGCCCGGCCGACCGGCTCCGCCTCGCCTGAGACGATCGAGGCGGTGACTTTCCTTCGCCGGCTCTGGACCCTGCTGATCGAAGACCTCGCCAGCGCCGAGAACGCCTTGCCGGAGGCGCTGCGGGCCTCGCTGATCTCGATCGGGATGTTCGCGCTGCGCCAGGGCGAGGCGCTTCGCCTCGGCCAGTCCGACGACTTCGAAACGGTCATCGACGTCAACAAGATGATCCGCGACAGCCTGGCCTGATCAGGAAGGACGAGAACGACGATGAACCTTTCCCTGCGCGCCAACGAAAAGATCTACATCAACGGGGCGATCCTCAAATTCGATCGCAAGGTCAGCCTCGAGCTGATGAACGATGCGACCTTCCTGCTGGAGACCCATGTCATCCAGCCCGACGAGACGACGACACCGCTGCGCCAGCTCTACTTCGTCGTCCAGACCATGCTGATCGAACCGCGGAACGCCGGCACCGCCCGGCTGCTCTTTGACCGTATGCTGATGACCACCGCCTGCATCTTCGAGGACGCCACCGTGCTCCTCGGCCTCCAGCACATCGACAAGTTGATCGCCGAGGAACGCTACTTCGAGGCGCTCAAGCAGTTGCGCGCGCTCTACCCGGCCGAGGCCGCCATCCTCGCAAGCCCCGGGCAGGCTCGGGAGCCTATTCTCGAGAAGACGATGCCGAAGAAGATCGCGATCGTCGCAACGAGGCTCGACGCGCACGTCGCTTGATGCGGCGCGCTGTTTCCAACATTCGAGAGGCGATCATGGACGTCAGCAGCATTGCGAGCACATCGACGAGCACCAGCACATCGACCACCAGCTCCACCACCAGCGCGATGGGCGACTACAACACCTTCCTGCAGCTCCTGATCGCGCAGGCGAAGAACCAGGATCCGACCAATCCGACGGACCCGGCCCAGTATGTCCAGCAGTTCGCCGCCCTGTCCCAGGTCGAGCAGTCGGCGAAGGCCAATGCCAAGCTGGACCAGATCATCGCCGGCATCGCCGCGCTGAAGCCCACGACGACCGAAGCGTGAGCATCGGGCCATGAACGAGGCCGATGCTCTCGACATGATGCGCGACGCCGTCTGGGCGATCGTGCTGGGCGCCGGGCCGGCGGTGGCCGCCGCCATGGCGATCGGCATCGCGATCGCCCTGATGCAAGCCCTCACGCAGATCCAGGAGGCGACGCTGACCTTCGTGCCGAAGATCGTCGTTATCCTGATCGTGATGGCGACCACCGGCACCTTCACCGGCGCGCAGATCTTCGCCTTCACCGAGCGCGTCTACGGGCGGATCGAGCGCGGCTTCTAGAGCCGCATCCCGCCCCGACCGCATTTTCCGACGACAGGACACAGGCCCGGCATGGCGACGCAGAACCTGATTACCGGCAAGGTCGCACCCAACGCCGGCACGCCACCGGCGAGCCGTCGCGACATCGGCTTCGCGATCGGCATCGTCGCCATCCTCTCGATCCTGTTCCTGCCGATCCCGGCCTTCCTGATCGATCTCGGCCTGGCGCTCTCGATCGCACTGTCCGTGCTGATCCTGATGGTCGCGCTGTGGATCAACAAGCCGCTCGAATTCTCGTCCTTCCCGACGGTCCTGCTCGTCGTGACGATGCTGCGGCTCTCGCTCAACATCGCCACGACGCGCGTCATCCTCTCGCATGGCAATGAGGGCTCGCATGCGGCGGGCTACATCATCGACGGCTTCGCTAGGCTGGTCATCGCGGGCGATTTCGTCATCGGCCTGATCGTCTTCATCATCCTCGTCACGGTGAACTTCATCGTGATCACCAAGGGCGCGACCCGCATCGCCGAAGTCGGCGCCCGCTTCACGCTCGACGCCATTCCCGGCAAGCAGATGGCGATCGACGCCGATCTCTCGGCCGGGCTGATCGACGCACCCGAGGCTCAGCGCCGGCGCCACGAGCTGGAGGAGGAGAGTTCCTTCTTCGGCGCCATGGACGGCGCCTCGAAATTCGTGCGCGGCGACGCGATCGCCGGTCTGATCATCACCGCCGTCAACATCCTCGGCGGCATCATCATCGGCGTGACCCGCCATGGCCTGTCGCTGGGACAGTCGGCCGACGTCTTCGTCAAGCTCGCGGTCGGCGACGGCCTCGTCACCCAGATCCCGGCCCTGATCGTCTCGCTCGCCGCCGGCCTGCTCGTCTCGAAGGGCGGCACGCGGGGCACGGCTGAGCAGGCCATACTCGGCCAGCTCGGGCACTATCCGCGCGCGCTCTTCGTCGCCGCCGGCCTGATGTTCCTGCTTGCGCTGATGCCCGGGCTGCCGCTCCTGCCCTTCGCCATGCTCGGCGGCATGATGGCCTTCGTCGGCTACACCATTCCCAAGCGCCTGGCCGAGCGCGCCGCGGCGGCCGAAGAGATCCGCGCGATGGAGGCCGAGGAGGCCGCCCGCGAAACCCAGGATACGATCAAGGAATCGCTGAAGACCGCCGAGATCGAACTCGGCCTCGGCAAGCAGCTCGCCGCCGAGATGCTGAACTCGCACAGCGAGCTGGCCCACAGGGTCAGCAAGATGCGCAAGAAGTTCGCGCAGCAATACGGTTTCGTCGTCCCCGAGATCAAATTGACCGACAGCCTGCGGCTGTCGCCCAAGAGCTACGAGTTCCGCATCCACGGCACGGTAGCCGCCACCGGCGAGATGCGCCCGGGCAGCATGCTCGTCGTCGTCGGCGACGGCCGCATGCCGGATCTGCCGGGCGAGGAGGTCCGCGAGCCGGCCTTCGGCGTCAAGGCGATGTGGGTCTCCGAGAGCTATGCCAACGAGGTCAAGCGCGAGGGCATGCAGCCGGTCGACCGGCTCTCGGTCCTGCTCACCCATCTCAGCGAGACCATCCGCAAGAATCTCGGCCAGCTTCTGTCCTACAAGGACATGCGCGCTCTGCTCGACCGGCTGGGGCCGGAATACAAGAAGCTCCTCGACGAGATCTGCCCGGCCCATATGTCGCTGTCGAGCCTCCAGGCCGTGCTGCGCCTGCTGCTGGCCGAGCGGGTCTCAATCCGCAACCTGCACCTGATCCTCGAGGTCATCGCCGAGATCGCTCCGCATGTCCGCCGCGCCGAGCAGATCGCCGAACATGTCCGCATGCGCATGGCCCAGCAGATCTGCGGCGACCTGACCGAGGGCGGCACGCTGAACATGCTCAGGCTCGGCAATCGCTGGGATCTCGCCTTCCACGAGAGCCTGCGCCGCGACGCCAAGGGCGAGGTCGTCGAATTCGACATCGACCCGCGCCTGATCGAGGAATTCGCGGCGGAGGCGACGACCGCGGTCCGCGCCCGCATGGACCAGGGCCAGCATTTCGTGCTCGTCACCAGCCCCGATGCGCGCCCTTACGTCCGCATGATCGTCGAGCGCATCTTCCCGGCGCTGCCGGTCCTCTCCCATGTCGAGATCGCGCGCGGGCTCGAGGTCAACCTGCTGGGCACCATCTCCTGATGCCGGTCACGCCCGACACGGTGCTGCACGCCTTCCTGATCTTCTGCCGCATCGGCGCCTGCCTGATGCTGATGCCGGGTTTTTCGAGCCCGCGCGTTCCGGTCCGGGTCAGGCTCTTCATCGCGGTCGGCGTCACCCTGGCGCTGGCGCCTTTCGTCCTGCCGGCCTTCGCGCCCTTCACCGAGCCCGGCCCCGCCACGCTGCTGCGGATCATCGTCTCGGAGACGATGACCGGCGCCCTGATCGGGCTGATGGCACGCCTCTTCTTCCTGGCCTTGCAGACGATCGCGACCGCCATGGCGACGACGGCCGGTCTCGGCCAGTTGCCGGGCCTGCCGATCGACGAGGCGGAAGCCTCCGCCCCCTTCGTCACGCTGATCACCATGACGGCGGTGACGCTGATGTTCGTCACCAACCAGCATGCCGAGGTCATCCGCGCGCTCGCCGGCTCCTATACCCGCATCGCGCCGGGCACGGCTTTCGAAGCCCAGGCCGGCCTGATCCAGATCGCCGACCGGGCTTCGGAAACCTTCTACCTGGCGCTGCGCATCGGCAGCCCCTTCATGATCTACGGCGTGGTGGTCAATCTCGCGATCGGCATCATGAACAAGCTGACGCCGCAGATCCCCGTCTACTTCATCTCGCTGCCCTTCGTCATCGCCGGCGGCCTGTTCCTGCTCTATTTCTCAGGCCCCGAGACGCTCAGGCTGTTCATGACAGCCTTCTCGGCCTGGCTCGCGCGGGGCTGAGCCGCCATGCAGGGCAAGCGCCTGAAATCGATCGAGCGGATGC
The DNA here is from genome assembly GCF_058801345.1 of Allobosea sp. GW822-FHT03F07. NCBI lineage: Bacteria > Pseudomonadati > Pseudomonadota > Alphaproteobacteria > Hyphomicrobiales > Alloboseaceae > Allobosea > Allobosea sp. GW822-FHT03F07. The sequence continues at coordinate 56,932 of NZ_JBXAND010000009.1, read as the reverse complement.
TGGCGATCCAGTCGCGCATCCGCAAGCTCGCGGAATGGCGCCAGAAGGCGATCGAGCTCAGGGCCGCCGCAGCCCGCGACGAATCCCGCGCGCTCGTGCACTCGCTCAACGGCGACGGTCCGACCGGAGGGCTGTTCTCCGACATGACGGCGAGGCGTCTGCACCGCGTCGCGGTCGCGATCGGCGAGCTCGACGCCGCCGCAACCGAACAGGCCCGGCACGTCCTGACCGAAACGGGGCGCGAGAAACGCACCGCCCGCCTCGTCGACCAGATCCGCAAGGTCAAGCTGCGCGCCGACCAGGACGGCGCGCTCGTCGAGATCATGGATGCGCTCGAAGGCAAGCGGGCCGCCGGAAGCGAAACCTCGGCGCTCTGACCGCAAGGCTGGGATAAGCCTGATCGGGCAAGCTCGCTCCAGATCGTTCAACGACCCGCTTCATCCACGAACATGGAAGGTGCCAATGGCGATTTCCCCTCCGTCGGACATCGTTCTCGACGTCGCGCGCGCCGCCGATCCGAACCGTCAGCAGGTTGCCTTCGAACGGCTCCAGCGCATGGGCAACGGCGTTGCCGGAACCCAGTTTGCAGCGGCCGTCGATGAGGCGGCGCCAGCAACGGCCGCGCCGGGCTTGGCCGGAGCGCGCGAGAAATTCGCCAGCCTTGCGCCGGCTAAGTTGAGCAGTGCGCCCAATGCTGCGCAGACGAAGAGCGCCAAGACAATGCAGCAGTTCGAGGCACAGGTGATCTCGACCTTCATCGAACAGATGCTGCCGGAAGCTTCGGCCAACAATTTCGGTAGCGGCACGGCGGGCGGCGTCTGGCGCTCGATGCTCTCCGAGCAGATCGCCAATCAGATCGCCAAGGCAGGCGGGCTCGGCATCCGCGAGAAGGTCGAAGCCGCCATCGCCGCGCGCAACAACGCCGGCACGGAGGCCGCCCCCGGTAGCGCGGTCGCCGCGGCGACGAAGCTTCTCGACGGCAAGCTCGCCGGAGCCAATGCCCGCGATCTTGCCATCCCGCTCGCCGCCGAACAGCGCTTCCTCAATCTGACGCGCCCCGCCACCAGCGGTGGGGTCACGCGCGCCAACTTCCGACAGGCCTGACCCATCATGAGCGACCACAACGACCTTTCGAACGCCGTCGAAGCACAACCATCCGGCCTGCCGGCCCTCGTGCCCCAGCTCGTCGCCATGACCGAGGAACACCCTGTCGAGCTGGAGGCACCATCGGGCGCAGCGCGCGCGATGTGGTCGGTTCTCGATCGCCTCGAACAGGCGCTGGATCACGAGACCGCCGAGCTGATGGCTCTGCGCAGAGCCGACTTCAACCGCCTCAACGAGATCAAGAGCCGGCTGCTGCTCGACGCCAGCCGCGCCATGCGTGCCATGCGCGACGAGGTCGGCGACGGCAGGCTGATCGCGCGACTTTCGACGCTGCGCCTCAAGCTTGAGCACAACCGCCTCGCCATCGGCATGCATCTCGACGCGGTCCGCGAAATCGCCGCGGCCATGACGAACACGCTGATCGACGCGGAATCGGACGGCACCTACTCGGCGAGCTCGCGCCTCGCCGGGGCGCAGGGCGCCAAGGCCCATGCCTCATGACGAATGCACGGCTCCTCGTCCTCGGCGTGTGGATCTGCGGCGTCACCCTGCTCTCGGGCCATCTCGCCCTGACCTGGCGGGCCGAGGCGCCACCGGCGTCGGAGGCCCCGTTCTTCGAAGGCCTCGAATATGAGGAGACGGCCCTGATGCACGTCCCGATCATCGCCAATGGCGAGGTTCAGGGCTATGTCGCCGCACAGTTCGTCTTCACCGCCGACGCGCGCACCCTGCGCCAGATGACGGTGAAGCCTCATGCTTATGTCCGCGACGAGGCCCTGCGGGCGATCTATTCGAATGCGCGGGTCGACTTCTCCCGCCTCGAACGCGTCGACATCGACACCCTGCTCAAGGCCGTCAAGACCGGCGTCAACGGCCGCCTCGGCGGCGAACTGGTCAAGGACGTGCTGGTCAAGGAATTCAACTACGTCCGCAAGGACCAGCTCCGCGGGTGATCCGATCTTCGGTTCGCCGAGTAACGCCCTGCGCACTCCCTCGCATTTGACCGATCTCTCGGAAACACACCGTCATCCCGGACGAGCCGCGTAGCAGCGCAGCTCCGGGATCCATCGGAAGGCTCCAGCGCTCTACGATGGATCCCGGCGCTCCGCTACGCTTCGGCCGGGATGACGGTTGCGTTTAGACGACCCAACAGCGAGCAGGACGGATAGGGCTTACCCTTGCAGCGTGCTCGCCAGGTCCTTGAAGGCGTCCTGGCTCAGCGCCGCGCTCATCTCCTGATGCAGCGCCTCGTAGATCTTCGGCACCAGCACGATCGCCTTGTCGAGTTCGGCGTCGGCCCCCGCCTGGTAGCCGCCCATCAGGCGCAGGTCGCGCGTGTCCTCGAAGCGGGCGACAAGCGCCTTCATCCGCGAGGCCAGGCCGCGCTGCTCGGGCGTCCAGACATGATGCGCCAGACGCGAGACCGAGCCGAGCACGTTGACCGCCGGGTAGCGGCCCTGGTCGGCGATCGCCCGGTCGAGCACGAGATGGCCGTCGAGGGTGCCGCGGATCGAGTCGGCGACGGGGTCGTTGTGGTCGTCGCCATCGATCAGGACCGAGAAGATTCCCGTGATCGTGCCCGTGCCCTCGACCCCGGGCCCTGCCCGCTCGAGCAGCTTCGGCAAGGTACTGAAGACGCTCGGCGTATAGCCGCGCGCCACTGCCGGCTCGCCCGCCGCCAGCGCGACATCGCGGGCCGCATGGGCAAGGCGGGTGACGGAATCGATGATGAGCAGCACATCCTCGCCCTGGTCGCGGAAGTACTCCGCAACCGCCATCGCGGTATTCGGCGCGAGCCGGCGCATCATCGCGCTCTCGTCGCTGGTCGAGACGACCGCGACGGCATGAGCCCGCATGGCGCCCAGCGTATCGTCGAGGAATTCACGCACTTCGCGGCCGCGCTCGCCAACCAGGCCGATGACGATCGTCGTGAAGCCCGGCGCCCGCGCCAGCATCGAGAGCAGGCTCGACTTGCCGACGCCCGAGCCGGCGAAAACGCCGATGCGCTGTCCGGCGCAGAGCGGCGTGAACAGGTCGATCACCTTGACGCCGGTGCGGATCGGCCGCGTCACGCGCGCCCGCTTCATCGCCTCCGGCGGCGGGCCCTCGGCCGGCATCGCGACCTCGCCTGGGAATAGCGGCCCCCCTTCGTCGATCGGCTCGCCGAAGGCATTGATTACGCGCCCCTTCCAGCTCTGGGCCGGGCGCAGGCTCAGCGGGCCGGCGACGCTGGCGCGCGCGCCCAGGCCCACGCCGACCGTCGTCGCGAAGGGCTTCACCAGCACGCCGTCACGGTCGATCCGGATGGCTTCGCCGAGTTCCTCCCGGCCATTCGTCGAGAGCGCGATGCGCTCGCCCAGCCGCACGAAGCGCGACAGACCCCGCACGCGCAGCGCCGCCGGCGTGACCTCGGAGACGCTGCCACTGACCTGGACGAGATCATGCGGCAAGGGGCCGCCGGCGAGCGAGTGTTCGAGACGTGTCAGCGCGTTCATTGCAATCCGGTCTGATGGCTATCCGGCAAGGCCGGTGGGCAACGGAAAGGCGGCGGCTCAGCTCTCGCCGAGCGAGCGAATCGCGCCGTCCACGGCCTTCTCGCCCTTGTCGATCGCGTTGGCGGCGCTCTCGAAAGCGCGGGTCACCGCAATCAGTTTGGTCATTTCGCGGATCGGATTGACGTTCGAGCCCTCGACATAGCCCTGGCGCACGCCATTGACGACGAAATCGAGGATCGGCGTCGCCGGCCGGTCGGGCACCACCCCGGAATTCTCATGGCGCTGCAGCTTGGCGGCCGGATCGATCGAGAACAGCCCGATCGCACCGACCTGCTGGTCGCCCTGCCAGATCATGCCGTCCTTCGCGATCGTTGGCGGTCCGCCCTCCGGGTCGAGCTGCATCGGCGCTCCGCCGGCATCCAGCACCGCATGGTCCGACAGCGTCCGCAGCTCGCCCTGCGGCGACATCTTCATGCGCCCGTCGCGGGTGTAGACCGTGCCGGCGGGCGTGTTGATGGCGAGCCAGCCCTCCCCCTCGACGGCGACGTCTAGCGGGTTGCCCGTCTTGTCGAGGCCGCCCTGGACCCGGCTGATATAGGTCTCGCCGGGCGAGGCGAAGCTGACGGCATCGGGCCCCTTCTTCGACAGGAAGGTGCTGAACTTGACCTCCTCTGCCCGGAAGCCGGCCGTATTCATGTTGGCGACGTTGCGGGCCAGCGTCTCCATGCGCTTCTCGAGCACGAGCTGCGAGGACAGGCCGACATAGATGGACGACTGCATGGTCAAAGGCCCCCGAGGCGCAGATTCTGAATGCTGAACAGCACGTCCATGCTGACGCCGGCCGCAGTCGGCGGTCCGACGAGGATGGAGACGGCCGACGCCGCGGCCGAGCTGCCGTTCTGGGCATCGGCAAGCGCGGTGAAGCGCGTGATGAACGACTGCAGCTTCACCGGATCCTTGAAATCCTCGAAGTCGATCCGCGACGTGTAGATCTCGGCTTGCTTGTCGATGTCGATCGCACCGATTTCCGTCGGCAGGCCGAGGGCCGTCTGGACGACCTTCAGCAAGGCGGGATCGGCCATGATCTGGTAGGCATCGGAGATGTCGGGCGCCTTGCGCTGGAAATACAGCGCGAGGCGGACGCTCTCGTTGCTGGCTCCGGCGTCGAGTTCCAGCTTCTGGCGCGTGTATTTCTCGACCGTGACCTTCGCCTGATCGGTCCTGACGACGCTATTGTGGCGCTCGACGACATGCTCCATCGTGCCCGCATCGCTGGTCGCCTTCAGGCCCTTGCCGGCAAAATCAAAGGCCTTCAGGAACTCGCGGAAGCGCGTGTCGATCGCCGGGTCCGCGAAGCGCAGCGGGGTTTTCGTGCCGATATGCAAGGCCTCGGCGATGGCCGCCTTCTCTTCCGACGTATCCGCGATCGATTCCAGCCCGAAAGCCTCGATCGCATAGTCGAACATCCGCGTTGCACTGTCTGAAGTGAAAGCGGTGACCGTCTTCACCTTGGCGATATTGGCCTCGAAATAACTCGTCTCCGTCTGCTCAGCGGCAAAGTCGAAGGTTGCGGCGAATTCGCGATAGCGCTTATCCGAGAGCTTGTTGGCGAAGCTGTTGGACGAGCTCACGCCGCCCTCGAGTACCTTGCGCATGAAGGCCTTAGCATAAGCCATCTCGCCCAGGCCGAAAGCCTCGACCGCATAGCGGTAGAGCCGGTCATCCTTCATGAAGTCATCGAGAGTCTTCACCTTGCCGATGTTCTTCTCGAAATAAGCCGCACTGGCAGCGACATCGGGCTTGGCGGCTGTCCGCGCCAGCGATTGCGTCATGTTGCGCGTGACCGCCTGATAGCTGATCATTGTCGTGGTCATCGGGGCCTCCGCGGCAACAAGATCGATCCGAATCGTCTTGGGGCATGCTCCCGCGCAAGGCTTGCGTGGACCTGACGCAGTGCAGAGCCGCCCTTTTCAGCTTCACGCAAGCCAGCTCGTCTACGTCTCAACTTGCAGTGTGTGAGCCAGCAGCTCGCGAGCCATCTGCAGTTTGCGAGAAGGAGCAGCGCGTTGAGCGTACTGATCGGATTGTTGATTGCGGTGGGCTCGCTCATCGGCGGCTTCGCCGCGATGGGCGGCCATGTCGCGGTGCTCTGGCAGCCCTGGGAACTCGTCATCATCCTCGGCACGGCGATCGGAACCTACATCGTCGCCAATCCGATGAAGACGGTCGCCGACACGGGCACGGCGGTGGTTGAGGCGATGCGCAACGCGGCGCCCAGCCAGGCCCACTACTTCGAGGTTCTCGGCGTCCTCTATGCGCTGATGCGCGAGCTGCGCAACAAGGGCCGCGCCGAGATCGAGCAGCACATCGAGACGCCCTATGAATCGGCGTTGTTTGCGGCCTATCCGAGTGTGCTCGCCGACCGCGTCCTCACCACCTTCATCTGCGACTATTTCCGGCTGATCATCGTCGGCAAGGCTCAGGCTCATGAAGTCGAGGCCCTGCTCGACGAGGAGATCGACAGTCACGTCAAGGACGCCCTGAAGCCCTACTACGCGCTCGGCACCGTCTCAGAGGCCCTGCCGGCGCTCGGCATCGTCGCCGCCGTGCTCGGCGTCATCAAGGCGATGGGCGCCATCGACCAGTCGCCGGCGCTGCTCGGCGGCTTCATCGGCGCGGCCCTGGTCGGCACCTTCGCCGGCATCTTCTTCTCATATGCGGTGATCGGGCCGATCTCGCTGAAGATCAAGGCGACGCGCGAGAAGCAGGCACGCGTCTACATAGTCGTGAAGCAGACTCTGCTCGCCTTCATCAACGGCGCCGCCCCGCAGGTCGCGCTGGAATATGGCCGCAAGGTGATCTCGGCCGCCGAGCGGCCCTCCATCGACGAGGTCGAGGACAAGACGATCAGCGGCTCCGGGCAGCGCACCCCCGCCAATGACCGCGCCCAGAAGGAAGCCGCCTGATGAGCACCGCCGCACAAGCGATCCGAGAGGACAAGCTCCTCGAATCGACGGGCATCTCGATCGACCGCCTGCCGATGCTGCGCATGGTCTTCGACCGGCTCGCCACCGGCTGCGCCGACGCGCTGCGCCAGATGTCGACCTCGCCGACCTACATCTCCGTCGCCAACGTCCAGAGCCAGCGCATCGGCGACGCCCTGAACGCCCATGCCCACAACACCATCGCCGGCATCTTCCACTCTCCGGAATGGGATGCCCGCATCCTGATCGGCTTCGACCGGGACTTCATCTTCACCCTGATCGAGGTGCTGTTCGGCGCTGACGGCAGCGAACGCCCCTACAAATACGAGCCCGACTTCCCCGACGACGAGCGCCCCTATACCCCGATCGAGATCCAGGTGGCGCAGGCGCTGTTCGAGCTCGCCGCGAAGAACCTGCAGGCAGCCTTCAGCCCGGTCTGCGATGTGACCTTCCTGTTCGAGCAGGTCGAGACGCGGATGTATTTCGCCGCCATCGGCAGCCGCAGCAATCTCGCGGTGAAGTCGCAGCTCCTGGTCCAGGGGCTCGACAATTGCGGGCAGATGTTCCTGATCATCCCGCAGACCGCCCTCAACCCGATCCGCCAGAGCCTCTCGCGTGTCGTCTCGGGCCACACCACGGTCCGCGACCAGCGCTGGACGAAACAGATCCAGACCGAGGTCCACAAGACGGAGGTCAAGCTGAAGGCGATCCTCGAGGAGCGCCCGATGACGCTCGGCGAGATCAGCGAGCTGAAGATTGGCCAGGTCATCGAGCTGCAGGCCTCGCCGCGCTCTCCCATCCAGCTTCAATGCAATGACGAGACCGTCTTCTGGTGCCAGCTCGGCCAGCGCGACGGGTCCTATGTCCTGCGTGTCCAGGACAGCGCCAACCAGGAACAGGAGTTTTTCGATGATCTTCTATCTCGGTGAAACGGTCCTTTTCGCCGCCCTGCTGCTGACGAGCCTGCAGGTCCTGCGGATGCGCAGCGAACTGAAGCGCATGCGCGCCTATCACGCGGAATTCCAGCAGGTCTTCGGCAAGACCGAGGCTGCGCTCGGCGCGATCCAGGCGACGGTCCGCGATCTCCAGGCTAGCGGCCGCGACGTCGTCGAGGAGCTGGGCGTACGCATCGATGCCGGGCGCCGCCTCGTCAGCGACATCAAAATCATCTGCGCGAACATCGAAACGCCCGCCCGAGCCGGCCGCAAGGCCAACGCAGCCTGAGACGGCCGCTTTCGCGCCACCATTCTTGCCAGGAGACCGCCATGAAGAAGCCGACCAAGCCCGTGAAGCTCGCCGACCTCGCCATCGAGCAGGCGTCCGCGGACGCCGCAATGATCGAAACCGAAGCCGCAGCGTCCGAGACCGAGGAAGCCGGCGAAGCGCCGGCCACCGCCAATGACCCGCTCAATCTCGACGCCGTGCTGCGCATCCCCGTGACGATCCAGGTCGTTCTCGGCAGCGCCACGATGCAGGTCGCCAATCTGATGAAGCTGCGCCGCGGCGCGGTCGTACCGCTCGACCACCGCGTCGGCGAGCCGGTCGATGTCGTCGTCAACGGCCGCATCGTCGCGCGCGGCGAGGTCGTGATCGTCGAGGACGACAACAGCCGCTTCGGCGTGTCGCTGACCGAGATCGTCGGCGTCCAGGCCAAGTTCGAAGAGTGAGGCAAAGACAGTCGATGACGGTGACCGCGAAAGACAACCGGGGCGGCGCGGCAACAGCCTCCGTCGCGACGGGACGACCGTCGCAGCTCGGCGGCGCCGGCAAGGCGGCCGTGCTGGTGCTGGCGATGGGCAAGCCGCTCGCCGGGCGCATGCTGAAGCATCTCGATACGGCCGAGGTCCGCGCGCTGATGCGCCGTGCGACCGAACTCGGGCCGGTCGGCGCGGCCGACATCGCCGATCTCGTCGACGAGTTCAGCGACCAGTTCTCGCGCGGCATGAACCTGATCGGGTCACCGAGCGAAGTCCAGAAGCTGCTCACCGGCGTGCTTCCGCCCGAGGAGATCACCGAGATCATCGGCGAGACGGCCGAAGCGGCCAACCGCTCGATCTGGGACCGCATCTCGCAGATGCCCGAAAGCGCGCTCGCGGGCTACCTCGCCAAGGAACACCCTCAGACGGCGGCCTTCGTGCTCTCCAAGCTCAAGCCCTCCTGCGCCTCCCGCGTGATGACGCAGTGGCCCGCCGACAAGCGCCACGAGCTGATGCGCCGCATGCTCAACCTCAAGCCCGTGGCCGAGCAGCCCGCCGCGATCGTCGAGAAGGCGCTCTACGAGGGCTTCACCCTCAATCTGTCGCGCAACAAGGGCGCCGACACCCATGCCCGCATGGCCGACATCCTCAACAAGATGGACAGCCACGACATGGAGGAGGCGCTCGGCAGCCTGCAGCGCGTCCGGCCGGAATCGGCGGAGATGCTCAAGGGTCTGCTCTTCACCTTTGACGACATCGTCAAGCTCTCGGCCCGGGCCCGGATGGCGATCTTCGACCAGGTCCCGACCGACCGGCTCGTGCTCGCCCTCAAGGGCACCGAGGCCGCTTTCAGGGACCAGATCCTGTCCTCGCTCGCCGCCCGCGCCCGGCGCATCGTGCAGCAGGATCTCGAGAACGGCGAGCCGGCGCTCCAGCGCGAGGTCGTCGATGCCCGCCGCGCCATCACCGACGTCGCGCTCGAAATGGCGAGCCGCGGCGAGATCGAGCTCAATCCCGAGCGCGAGGAAGGCGCCTACTTCCAGTGAGCAGCCGATCTCCGGAGCATGGCGCGAGAAAGTGGGAACCGGTTTTTCGCGAAGGCCATGCGCCAACTCTCGATCTCACGAACAGGTAACGCGCCGTGTCCGAGCAGGACCAGGAAAGCAAAACCGAAGAAGCGACCGAAAAGAAGGTTCGCGACGCGGTCGAGCGCGGCAACACCCCCTCCTCCAAGGAGGCGCCGATCTTTGCCAGCATCGCGGCGACGCTGATCGGGAGCGTCTTCCTCGTCCGCGCCGGCGCCGGCGAGATGACGCGCTTCCTATCGGAGTTCCTAGCGGACCCGGCAGGCTTCGACATCTCGACGCGCTCCAACACGACGTCGCTGCTCAACCATATCGCGATGCAGGCGGGCCTGTTCCTCTGGCCGCTCTTTGCCCTCTTCCTGGTCTTCGGCCTGAGCGCGGCCTTCCTGCAGCACCCACCCCAGCTCACGCTCGAGCGGATCCAGCCGCAATGGTCGCGGCTGTCCCCCGCCAAGGGCTTCACACGGATCTTCGGAAAGCAGGGCCTGGTCGAGTTCGGCAAGTCCCTGGCCAAGCTCGCCGCCATCACGGTGACCGTCTGGCTCATCCTCAAATCGGACAAGAACACGGTGGTGACAGCCATGCTGCGCGATCCCGGCGCGATACCCGAGCTGATCCTGACGATCGCGATCCGGCTGCTTTCCGCCACCTGCGTGGCGACGATCGTCATCGTCGCGATCGACCTCGTCTGGACGCAGAAGTTCTGGCGCCGCTCGCTGCGCATGACCAAGCAGGAGATCAAGGACGAGCACAAGCAGGCCGAGGGCGACCCGATCCTGAAGTCGCGCCGGCTGTCGCTGGCCCGCGACCGCGCTCGGAACCGGATGATGGCGGCAGTGCCGCGCGCGACCGTGATCATCGCCAACCCGACCCATTACGCGGTCGCGCTGCGCTATGTGCAGGAGGAGGGCGGCGCCCCGCTCGTGCTCGCCAAGGGCACCGACCTGATCGCGCTCAAGATCCGCGAGATCGCCGAGGCCAACGACATTCCGGTGATCGAGGACCGCATGCTCGCCCGCTCGCTTCACGCCGCGGTCCAGCTCGACCAGATGATCCCGACCGAATTCTACAAGGTCGTCGCCGAGCTGCTCTGCATGGTCTACGCGAAGAAGGTGGCGTGAGGCGCCGCTTCCGCTCTGCCCGGATCAGTATTCCGCGTAGATCTCGATGATGTTGTCTTCGGGGTCACGAAAGAACAGCGTCCGGTGCCGCCAGTTGGGCAGATCGGTCGGGCCCCTCAAGATCGGTACGCCCTTGGCGACCAGTTCCGCATGGCAGGTATCGACCGCGGGTAGCGAAACGCGGAAGGCGAGCTGGACCGCGGCCGAACCGGACTGCGACGGCCCGTCGTCGCATACGCTCCAGACGCCCCGGGGCCGCAAGGCGAGCAGCGCCGCGCCAACGCGGAAGCTCACCCAGTTCTCCAGATCGACCTCGATCGGAAATCGCATGATGTCGCGGTAGAAGGCACGCGTCTGCGCCATCCTGCTACAAAGGATCACCGCGTAGTCGAGATTGCCTATTCCACCCAGGCTCATATCACTTCCCTCAGCGCAGTCAGCCCCGCGCAAGCTTCGCCAGCTACACCCAAATGCATGGAAGGTTGACCAATCCGATGGGTGCGTCCCACGCGGTCAAAGGCATGAAGCCGCCCTGCCATCCCGGTTAAAATCCGGAATGTTCCCCAACAATCCCTTCAGATTGAGGAACATCATCATGACCAGCCTGCTCACCAACACCTCCGCTATGACTGCGCTGCAGACGCTGACGCAGACCAACAAGAACCTCGCCCAGTCGCAGAACCGCATCGCCACCGGCCAGCGCGTCTCGACCGCCTCGGACAACGCCGCGTATTGGTCGATCGCCACCACGATGCGTTCGGACAACAAGGCGCTCGGCGCGGTGCAGGACGCTCTCGGCCTCGGCGCCGCGACGATCGACACGATGTATACCGGCCTGAACGGCACGGTCGAAGTCGTCTCGGAGATCAAGGCCAAGCTGACCGCCGCTCGTACGCCGGGCGTCGATCGCGACAAGATCCAGAGCGAAATCAAGGAGCTCCAGAGCCAGCTCAAGAACACCGGCGACTCGGCCGTGTTCAACGGCGAGAACTGGATCTCGGTCGACTCCTCCTCTGCGAGCTACAACTCTACGAAGTCGGTCGTTTCGTCCTTCTCGCGTGCCGGTGGCGTCGTGCAGATCGACACGGTTCTGGTCGATCTCGAGGCGATCAAGCTCTACGACAAGAAGGCCGACGCGGCGCCTGCAACCAACGTGGTCACCGGCGCCAGCACCGGCACCTTCGTGGCTGCGGCCGGCAACATCACCGTCCAGGTCGGTACCGGCGCCACGCTGAACGTCGCGACGACGACCAGCTCGACACTGGAAAGCATCGCCAAGGACATCATGAAGCTCGGCATCGAGGGTCTGACCGTCGCTGTCGATACCGCCGCCGGCCAGCTCCAGTTCGCCAACCGTGCTCAGGAGAACGGCGCGCCGGTCGGCGTGACGATCACGCTGAACAGCGGCCTGACCGCTCCGGCAGCGCTCGCCACGGCGCCGACGACGGAGACCGGCAAGGGCATCCTGGACAAGTCCTACGATGCCTTCAACGGAACGGCCTGGGAAACCTTCAGCGTCGCCGATCTCGACATCAGCGCCCTGACCGACAACGCCGCGGACCTCTCCAAGCTCGAGACCTATATCTCGGCCGTCGACGATGCCCTCGGCACGATCACCGATGCCGCCACCAATCTCGGCGCCATCAAGAACCGCATCGGCCTGCAGCAGGACTTCGTGAAAGCCCTGAAGGACTCGCTCGATCGCGGTGTCGGCCAGCTCGTCGACGCCGACATGAACGCCGAATCGACCCGCCTCCAGGCTCTGCAGACACAGCAGCAGCTCGGTATCCAGGCGCTGTCGATCGCCAACTCCGGAAGCCAGAGCATCCTCTCGCTCTTCCGCGGCTGACGCGAAAGGCACGAGGCTACGCCAGACCGGGCCACGCTCCTCACGGGGCGTGGCCTTTTCCCATTCGGCCCGAGCGCGCTAGGCAGAAGCCCCGCGCCGCGCAGGCACCGTCCACCGCGCAATGCTCGCGCAAGGCTCCGCAAGCACACTCCCGTCATAACGTCTCACCCTCAAAGGAACGACGATGCCGGGCCGCCAATACGCCGAAGAGATCTGGCTCAACCTCCAGCAACTCGGCCACAAGAGGCTGGCAGCACTGGCCGCGATCGGGCTCTTCGTCTTCGCCGCGATTGGCGTCAGCGCCTATTACCTCAGCCGCCCCGAGATGTCGGTACTCTATAGCGGCCTCCAGCGGGAGGACGTGAACCGCATCGGCGCAGCCCTGCAGGAGGCCGGCGTCGTCTTCGACGTCAACGCCGACGGGTCGCAGATCCTGGTCAAGCCCGCCCAGACGGCGCAGGCGCGCATGCTGCTCGCCGAGAAGGGCCTGCCGCGCAGCGCGAGCGGCGGCTACGAGCTCTTCGACAAGCTCGGATCGCTCGGCCTGACCTCCTTCATGCAGGAAATCACCCGCGTCCGCGCCATGGAGGGCGAGCTCGCCCGCACGATCCAGCTCATGCGCGGCGTCAAGGCGGCGAGCGTCCACCTCGTCCTGGCCGACAAGGGCTCCTTCCGGCGCGACCAGCAGCCGGCCTCGGCCAGCGTCGTCGTTCGTACCGAGACCTCCGGCGCCGGCAATGTCGCGCAGGCGATCCGCCATCTCGTCGCATCCGCCGTGCCCGGTCTCTCGGCCGAGAAGGTCACCGTGCTCAACACCGACGGCACCCTGCTCGCCACCGGCGGCGAGCCCGGCCAGATGGCCTCCTCCAAGCTCGCCGGCCTGCAGCAGAACGTCAACCGCGAGATCCAGGACAACGTCCGCAAGGCGCTGACGCCCTATCTCGGCCTCGAGAATTTCGAGATCAGCGTCGCCACCGACCTGAACACCGACCGCAGGGAAACCAGCGAAACCGTCTTCAACCCGGACTCGAAGGTCGAGCGCTCGGTGCGCGTCGTGCGCGAGAACGACACCTCCCAGAACGCCGCGACGCAGGAACCGACCACGGTCGAGCAGAACGTGCCGGAGCGCGCCGTGCGCGCCGATGGCGGCCAGCGTTCGAGCGAGGAAAAGCAGCGCCGTGAGGAACTCACCAATTACGAGATCTCCTCGAAGAAGACGCAGACCATCAGCGACGGCTATTCGATCGCGAAGATGTCGGTCGCGGTCCTGATCAACCGGCCGCGCCTAGTCGAATCGCTCGGTGCTGCGCCGACACAGGAGGCCATCGACGCCCGCCTGGAAGATGTCCGCCAGGTCGTCGCCTCGGCGGCCGGCGTGAACGGCCAGCGCGGCGACAACATCAAGGTCCTCGCCGTCGACTTCCTGCAGGGCAGCCGCAGCCTCGAACCGGCCGCTCCGATCGGCATCGGCGAGGCGCTGCTGCGCCAGTCCGGCACGCTGATCAACGCGGTCACGATCCTCGGACTGGCCGCGCTGATCATCTGGTTCGGCCTGCGGCCCTCGATCAACGCGATCCTGAAACGCCCACCCCCCCCCGCCGCCGCGACGACGCTGGTCGAGGATGCCAGCGCCACCGCCGTCGATCCGCAACTTCAGATCGCCGGCACCGAGATCGGCCTCAACCTGATCGGCGATCTGACCAGTGCCTCGCAGCGCTCGCCGCTGCGCAAACTGGAACAGCTCATCGACTTCGACGAAGCCCAGGCCGCCGCGATCCTGAAGCAGTGGATCCATGAAGGAGAGCGCGCGTGAAGCATCGCCCGGCCGGAGACTTCATCCCGAGCTTCGACTTCGAGGAGGTCGAGCTCGCCGACATTGCCGAGGCGGTGACGGGCGCGGCCGACGCCGACGAGATCGAGCTGCCCTCGTTCCTGCCCAAGACGCCGCGCGAGCCGCCTCCGGATATCGATGCGATCTTCGAGCGCGGCAGGCAGGCAGGCCTCGCCGAGGCGCAGGCCGAAACCGAGGCTCAGCTCGCCCGCCAGAGCCAAGTGGCTGGCGAGGCTCTCGAACAGGCCCGCCAGGTCTGGGCTGACGAGGTCGCTGCACGGCTTTCCGCGCAAATCCCCGAGGCTTTCCAGGCGCTCGGCGAAAGCCTTGCCGACGCGACCGGGCGGCTGCTGCGCCCCTTCCTCGATGCTGAGCTCTACGACGCCGCCAGCCGTGCGCTGATCGACCAGATCCGGCCGCTGCTCGCCGGCGAGGATGGCGCGCTGATCCGCGTCAGCGGCCCGGCCCGACTTCTCGACACGCTACGCCAGGTCTTCCCCGCCGGCTGCGCGGTCGAATTCACCGAGAACGATGCCACCGATGTCAGCATCGTGGCTGGCGAAACCACCATCGAGACCCGCATCGAGGCCTGGGTCGCCAGGCTCGAAGGCAGGGGTCCCGACCGGCGCCGCCGCCGCGCCGCCTGAACCAGCAGCCCTCCTGCAAACCCGGAAACGAGCGTTATGGACAACGACCGTCAGGATTTCATCATTGTCCGGCGCAGCGCGAGCCGACAGACAGACCAGATCAAGACCGGCGTCTGGAAGATCGCACATGCCGACTTCATGACGGCGATGATGGCGCTGTTCCTCGTGCTCTGGCTGGTCAACTCCACCAACCGCGAAACCCGCCAGACGGTTGCCCAGTACTTCAACCCGATCAAGCTCTCGGACACGACCTCCGACCGCAAGGGCGTCCGCAACCCGCAGGATGCCGAGCCCGGAGAGGTCGACAGCACGAGCCGTCATGACGGCGACCAGGTCGGCGCCGCCAAGACGGGCTCGGACCGGCGCCCGAGCGCCACGCTGAAGGATGCCAACCAGGGCAAGGCCGCCTTCGAGGACCCCTATACCGTCCTGGCCGAGATTGCCGCCGCCAGGCCGGAGCCGGGCTCCGACCGGGCCTCGACCCTGACGCTGGGTGCAACCGGCAAGCCAGGCATGAATGGCGGCGAGGCGTTGCGCGACCCCTTCGACCCGAACTTCTGGCGCCAGACGCCCCAGACCGACAAGCCGAGCAAGCAGGAGGCCTTCGCTGGCGATGCCGCGCCGGCTCCGGCGACGGCGACCGCCCCGGTGACGCAGCCAGCTTCCCCGGCCGTAGTTGCCACGGCAGCCGTCGCGATCCAGAACGCCGAGACCGCCGCGGCCGAGCCCCCTGCGCCGGCGCAACAGGCCAATGGCAGCGCGTCGACGCAAGCCTCAGCCATGGGCCCGTCAACATCGCCGATGTCGCCGCGCCCCGCCGCAATGGAGATGGCTGCGCCGAAGGCTCGCACCGACGAGGCCGTCGCCTCGGCGATCGCCGCCGCCATCGCCGGTGGCAAGGGCGCCGGCCAGCGCAGCGACCAGCCCCAGGTCGATGTCCGCCAGACCGATGAAGGCGTCCTGATCAGCCTGACCGACAACGCCAATTTCGGCATGTTCGGCATCGGCTCGGCCGAGCCGCATCCGCAGACAGTCGAAGCGATGAAGCGCGTCGCGGCCGTGTTGAACCAGCGCGAGGGCGCGATCGTCATTCGCGGCCACACTGATGCGCGGCCCTTCCGCGACGGGCGCAGCGACAACTGGCGGCTCTCCACCGCGCGCGCTCATACCGCGCAGGATCTGCTGATCCAGGGCGGCATCAACGAGACCCGCATCGAGCATATCGAGGGTCATGCCAGCCGCAGGCCGCGCGCCGTCGACCGCAATGCCGCCGAGAACCGGCGCATCGAAATCCTGATCCGGGAGAAGCGGACATGAAGCGCCTTCCGTTTCGCCTCTGCATCGCCGCAGCGGCCTTCTGCCTCGTATCGCCCCTTGCCCGAGCGCAAGCGGAACCGGCTCCGACGGCAGCCGCGCCCGCGCCGCCCTATCAGCTCGTGCGGACCCTGCAGTCGCTCCAGAACGAGGCGGCCTCGGGCAATCGCGCGGCCCATGCGGCCCAGGGCAAGCTGCTGCGCGATCTCGAGCAGGCCATGACGGCGCAAGCTTCCGAAATCTGGGACGATCCGCGTAATACGCGCGCCGCCGTGCAATACGTCCTCAGCGGCGGCCAGCCCGGCGTGCTGGCCGAACTCCTCAAGCGCGGTGAACCGGCCGGGCTGCCGAAGGGACTGGGCGAAGGCGCATTGGCCTATGTCATGGGCGACAACGGCCAGGCGCGGGCGCTGCTGATGCCGCTCGATCCGGCCAGCCTGCATGAATCGCTGGCAGGCCATCTCGCCCTCGTCCAGGCCACGCTCATCCAGCGCAACGACCAGAGGCGCTCCCTGCAGCTGCTCGACCAGGCGCGGCTGTCGTCGCCGGGTTCGCTCGTCGAGGAAGGCGCGCTCAGACGCGCTGTCTTCATCGCCGCCGAGATCAACGATCTCGACCGGCTGGAGAAGGCGACCGCCCAGTACATGCGCCGCTTCGACCGGTCGGTCTATGCCGAGAATTTCCGCCAGGCTTTCGCGACCGGACTCGTACGTTTCGACATCGGCCGAGACCCGGAGAAATTTCCCCGCCTCGTCGCCACGCTGCGCGCCTTCGACCGCGAGCAGCAGCGCGCCGTCCTCCTGATCATCGCTCGCGACGCGCTGATCCGCGGCCGCTTCGAGCAGGCGCGCCGCGCCGCCGAGGAGGTCGCGCGAATTCCCGGGGCCGACCAGGCGACGATCGCGCGCGCATCCCTCTACAGGGCGGCCTCGCGCATCGGCGGCGACAAGGCCGACGGCGCGCTGGAGACGCTGAAGAAGATCGATGCGCAACGCTTGCCCGCCGAGGAGAAGGAGATCCTGCAGACGGCGCTGCGAGTCGCTTCACACATCGTCGATGTCCCTGCCGGCGCGACGCAAACGCCGACCGCCGTCACGCCCGAACCCGCCGATCTCGATCCGCGCGTGAAGCGCATCGTGGCGAACGCCGAGCGCAGCCTCGCCGCGGCTCAGGCGCTGCTGGACGAATCAGCGCAGGTCGAAGGTAAGCACACAGACGGCAAGCAGCCGGGAGACGCCACACCATGAGCAATCTGGAAACACCCTTCCTGCCGCCGGGCCGGGCGCCCGGAGCAGCGGGCGCGGCTACGGCGAAGGACCCGAAGGCCCGTCTGACGCCGGGCGGCCGTGACGAGCGCAGCCAGGCTTTCCGCAATCTGCTTCAGAACCTCGACAAGGCGACCGGCAAGGAAGCCGGAAAGGCCGCTGCCGCAACACAAGCTAAAGGCGCGGATGCCAACCCGATCAAGGACGGCGAGGCTGCCGAGGCAAGCGCTGCCGGGTTGATGCTGGATGCGATGGCCCCGGCCACGCAGCCCGAACCCACTGTCGCCACGAGCGATGCGGCCCGCCTGCTGCTCGGCGGCTTGCAGGCGCCGGCACGCGAAGCGCAGCCCGATGGCCGCAAGGAACCCGGTACAAGGCGCGACGCCTTCGCGACCTTGAACAGCGCCCTCGCCAAGGCCGGAACCGAGCCAGCATCCGACACTGCGACAGCAGCGATTAAGTCGGCGGCCGGCGAAGCAGGCATCGCCATGCCCGGCGATACCGCCGCGCCGGCCGATCTCCCCGGCCTCACAGACCTGACCAAGCTTGCGACCCTCGTCGAGACGAATGAGGGAGCCCCGGGCAAATCCGAAACTGCCGCCAAAAGCGCCGAGCCCGAAACGCCGATGTCGATCACCGTGATCAGGCAGGAGACCCATCTCCCGCCCGTCATGCGCCTGTCGCCGCTACAGCAGGTCGCCGAGCCGATCCGCCAGGCCGCGACCGAACTCGGTCTCGCGCGCTCCGATGCCGTGCCGGATCTCGGCTCGGACAAGCCGGCCAACATCGCCGAGCCGACAAAGATCCTTCATCTCCAACTCACCCCGGTCGAACTCGGCAGCATCACCGTGAAGATGCGGATTTCGCAGGGCGGCATGGAGATCCGACTCGAGGCGAGTCGCGCCGAGACTGCGCAGATGCTCGCCAGTGACCGCGAGGCGCTGCGCGAGATCGTCAAGGCAAGCGGCTATGCGCTCGATCAGGTCTCGGTCGAGACCGTCCATGTCGACACGGCAGGGGCCGATCCTCGCCCCGGCGGACAGGACGGCGCCAGGGACGGGGGCGCCGAAGACCGCTCGGGCGCCCGCGAGGGCCGCAGCTTCGAACAATCCCGCGAGCGTCAGGAACGCGAGCCACAGCGCCGCGACTGGCAGCAGGATGCGACGACCAGCAAGGAGGAATCCCATGAGCCGCGCGATAGCGCCCGCCTTGGCCGCGATCCTTATCGCTATCTGTAGTTTCGCTGCGCCGGCTGGTGCGCAGACCGTGTGCGAGGAGCACATGATCCGCATCTCCAAGGCCTACGACATCCCTGTCGGCGTGCTCTATTCGGTGGGCCTGACAGAAAGCGGCCGCCGCAACTCGCTGCAGCCCTATGCGCTCAACATCCATGGCCGCGCCTTCTTCGGCGCCAGCAAGCAGGAGGCCCTGGCCGAATTCGAGGCCTCGCGCGCCAAGGGCAAGAAGCTGATCGACATCGGCTGCATGCAGATCAACCACCACTACCACCGCGACCAGTTCCCCAGCCTCGACGCCATGTTCGAACCGGCGCTGAACGTCGAATACTCCGCCAAGTTCCTGAAGCGGCTGAAGGCGCGCCACGACACCTGGACCATGGCGGTGGCGCGCTACCATGCCGGGCCGCACAACAACCCGGCCCAGCATCGCTATGTCTGCACCGTCATCCGCAACATGGTCGCGACCGGCTTCGGCCAATGGACCGACAACGCCCGCAATTTCTGCGGCGCCAAATACGCGGCGTCGCAGGGCACGCGAAACATCAACGAGTGAGGCATCGGCCCGAAAAGTGGAACGCGGTTTTCGGAGAAGCCGATGCAACATCGAAAGCCTACAGCATCCAACCGAACATGAGGTTCGGTTGGATGCTGTAGCGGGCAGACCGGCTCAGGCGACGCGGTCGAGAGCGGCCCGCAGGAGCGAAATGATTTCATCGATATGCGAGGGCTCGCAGATCAGCGGCGGCGACAGTGCGATGATGTCGCCGGTGACGCGGATCAAGAGCCCCTTCTCGAAGCAGTCGACGAAGGCCTCATAGGCGCGCGCGCCGACGGCGCCCGGCCGCGAGGCGAGTTCGACGCCGGCGACAAGGCCGATCGTGCGGATGTCGACGACATGTGGCGCACCCTTCAGCGAATGCAGCGCCTCCTCCCAGAGTGGGGCGAGCGTGGCGGCGCGGGTCAGGAGACCTTCATCGGCATAGATGTCGAGCGTCGCGATGCCGGCCGCGCAGGCCGCCGGATGGCCGGAATAGGTATAGCCGTGGAACAGCTCGATGGTGGCTTCCGGCCCGGCCATCAGCCCGTCATGCACCTTGCGACTCGCGAAGACCGCGCCCATCGGGATCGCGCCGTTGGTGATGCCCTTCGCCGTCGTCATGAGGTCGGGCATGACGCCGAAGAACTCGCTGGCGAACGGGGTGCCCAGTCGCCCGAAGCCGGTGATCACCTCGTCGAAGATCAGGAGGATGCCGTGGCGCGTGGCGATCTCGCGCAGACGCTGGAGATAGCCCTTCGGCGGCACGAGCACGCCGGTCGAGCCGGCCATCGGCTCGACGATCACGGCGGCGATCGTCTCCGCGCCATGCAGCGCCACGATCCGCTCCAGGTCGTCGGCCAGTTCGGCGCCGTATTCGGGCTGGCCCTTGCTGTAGGCGTTGCGCTCCAGGTCATGGGTATGGCGCAGATGGTCGGCGCCCGGCAGCAGCGGGAAGACGCGGCGGTTGTTGACGAGGCCGCCGACGGTGATACCGCCGAAGCCGACGCCGTGATAGCCGCGCTCACGGCCGATCAGCCTCGTCCGCGTACCCTGCCCGATCGCCCGCTGATAGGCGATGGCGATCTTGAGCGCTGTATCCACCGATTCCGAGCCCGAGCCGGTGAAGAAGATCCGGTCGAGCTTCGCCTCGCCTTCGCCCGGCGCGATTCCCGCCAGCCGCTCGGCGAAATCGAAGGCGATCGGATGGCCCATCTGGAATGACGGCGCATAATCCAGCGTCGAAAGCTGGCGCTCGACGGCCTGCGTTATCTGCTTGCGGCCATGGCCGGCATTGACGCACCACAGCCCGGCTGTGCCGTCGATCACCTTGCGCCCGTCCTCGGTGGCGTAGTGCATGCCCTGCGCGGATGCCAGCAGGCGCGGCGACGCCTTGAACTGCCGGTTGGCGGTGAACGGCATCCAGAAGCTCTCGAGCGAGCGGGCGTTTTGCAGGGCTTTCGGGGGCGTGGCGATGGTCATGATGATCTCCTCTGCCCGGCAGGGGAGCACCGTTTTGTCATGCGCAACAAGTCTGTTTCAGCATGAGCGCAAGAAGCTGTTTTTACAGATACCGTATGGCATAATGTTGCGGATATCGAACAAGGAGAACGCCCCGCGATGAGCGACACCGATGTCGGCGCGCGGTTGCGCTATCTGCGCATGCGCCATGGCCTCTCGCAACGGGCGCTGGCCAAGCGCGCCGGCGTCACCAATTCGACGGTCTCGCTGATCGAATCCAATGGCGTGAACCCTTCCGTCGGCGCCCTCAAGCGCATCCTCGACGGCATCCCGATCGGCCTCTCCGAGTTCTTCGCCCTGGAGCCCGAGCGCCCGCGGCAGGCTTTCTATCAGGCGCAGGAACTGGTCGAGATCGGCAAGGGTGGCATCTCCTATCGCCAGGTCGGCGAAAACCTGTTCGGCCGTGCGCTGCAGATCCTGAAAGAGCGCTACGAGCCAGGTACCGACACTGGCCGTGTTCCCTTGACCCATGAGGGCGAGGAGGGTGGCATCGTGCTCAACGGCCGCCTCGAGGTCACGGTCGATGACGAGCGGCGAATCCTGGGGCCCGGCGACGCCTATTATTTCGAGAGCCGCCGACCGCATCGCTTCCGCTGCGTCGGACCGGTCGCCTGCGAAGTCGTCAGCGCCTGCACGCCGCCCTCGTTCTGAACGCGCGCGACACGGCTTGTTGGCGCCGCCATCCGCACCATCTATGATCTGTAGCGGCTAGAGGTTCGGAGCGAAGATCATGCAGCCGGCATCGACTATCGAACGCGTCGTTCCGATCGGCACGCTGGCCGAGCGCACCGGCGTCAAGGTCGAGACGATCCGCTATTACGAGCAGGTCGGGCTGCTGCCGCCACCGGAACGCTCCGAAGGCAATCAGCGTCGCTACAGCCGCCGCCACGTCGAGCGCCTCGCCTTCATCAAGCATGCCCGCGATCTCGGCTTCGCCGTGGACGCCATCCGCACACTGCTCAAGCTTTCCGACAATCCGGCGATGGCCTGCGACGACGCCCATGCCATCGCCGTCGCCCATCTCGACGAGGTCCGCCACAAGATCGCCCGGCTGCGCTCGCTCGAAAGGGAGCTCGAACGCATCGCCGCGACCTGCTCGGGCGGCGTTGCAGCCTGCGATTGCGCCATCATCGAGGCATTGGCCGATCACGGCCAGTGCAACAACTCATCGCACTGAATCGCGCCCGGCCACAGGACCGGCTGCTGTGGAGAAACATCCCTGCATCACCCTCATGCGCCCGACGGCGATTGCAGCAGCGGTGGGGCAGGCGCTAGCCTTCCGCCGGAATCGATTTGCCGGAGACATCATGTCCAGCGACTTCGCCACTCCGCCCGGTCTGCGCCATCGCCAGATCGCGGTGCGCGACACGACGCTGCACGTCGCCGAGGTCGGCTCCGGGACGCCCGTGCTCCTTTTGCATGGCTGGCCTGAATTCTGGGCGACCTGGCTGCCGCTGATGAACCGGCTGCACGGCGATTTCCGCCTGATCGCACCGGATCTGCGCGGCTTCGGCGACAGCACCAAATCCACCACGCCACGCAGCGATGTCGGCGCCAACAGCCATGCCGACGACATGGCCTCGCTGATCGCGGCGCTCGGTCTCGATGCCGTTGGCGTCGTCGGCCATGATGTCGGCGCCTATGCGGCCCAGGCACTGGCGCGCCGCCATCCGCAGCTCGTCGACCGGCTGCTGTTCTTCAACTGCCCGACCCAGAGCATTGCCGAGCGCTGGGTCCATGAGGGCCACGTCAACGAGGTCTGGTATCAGTCCTTCCAGCAGCTCCCGCTGGCCGAGGCGCTGATCGGCCTGAGCCGGCAGAGCTGCGCGCTCTACTTCTCCCATTTTCTGACGCATTGGTGCCACCGCAAGGAAGCCTTCGACCCTGCGCTCGATCTCTGGATCGACAACTTCATGAAGCCTGGCAATCTGCGCGGCGGCTTCGACTGGTATCGCAGCCAGAACGCGGCACGCCTCGCAGCGATCGACGGGCACCCCACCCCCTCCGTCCGCATCCATCAGCCGACACGGGTGCATTGGGGCCGGCATGACCCGATCCTGAAATCCGAATGGGCAGCCTTCGTGCCCGAGCATTTCGACGAGGCCGAAGTCAGCTTCTGCGAAACCGCTGGACACTTCGTGCATGTCGAGGCGCCCGACGAGGCGGCCGAGGTTTTCGCGGCGTTTTTCGGCTGATCGGCGAGGCACCCTTCAGCCTTGAGAACGCAGGCCCTCGTTTCGCGGCAAAAAGCGCTTAGATAGTCTCGCGCGCGGGATGCGGCCGGTCGCCGTCGATCCCCGTGCAGAAGAGGGCAGGCCATGCCGATGTTCCGATTCCAGACAGGCTGGCGCCGAAGCGCGCCGCCGCAAGACCCCACCGGCCAATCTTCGACCGAGAACGAAACCCGATTCTGCCGGAGTCAGCGATTCGGGCCCGCTTCGTTCCGGACTCGTTCTGTTCTCCGGAGAGCGCCGCGACAATGGGCAATTCCGTTCTTCGCTGAAGCCATGCTCCCGCTCTAATCTCACAGTCACTCCGCTTGCCATCGCGGGACGCCTTGATCGGCGTCCCGCGATGGCAAGCGGCGACACGTCACGATCGGCTGCGACTTGATTCCTCCGCGCTCCCTACCCCCCTCGGTCCGCGCCAACGGCGTCACCGCGGTGCTGGGCCCGACCAATACCGGCAAGACCCATCTCGCGATCGAGCGGATGGTCGCCCATCCAACCGGCATGATCGGCCTGCCGCTGCGCCTGCTGGCGCGCGAGGTCTACCAGCGCGTCGTCGAGAAGGCCGGCGTCGATGCGGTCGCGCTCGTCACCGGCGAGGAAAAGATCAAGCCGGCGCGACCACGATTCTGGGTCTGCACCGTCGAGGCGATGCCGCGCGACCTTGCCGTCGACTTCGTCGCCATCGACGAAGTCCAGCTTGCCGCCGATCTCGACCGCGGCCATGTCTTCACTGACCGGCTGCTCAACCGGCGCGGCCGGGCCGAGACCATGCTGATCGGCGCCGGCACAATGAAGCCGGTGATCGAGCAGCTCATTCCCGGCGTCAATGTGGTGACGCGGCCGCGCCTGTCGCAGCTCATGTTCGCCGGCGACCGCAAGATCACGCGGCTCGCGCCGCGCTCGGCCATCGTCGCCTTCTCGGTCGAGGAGGTCTACGCCATCGCCGAGCTGATCCGGCGGCAGAAGGGCGGCGCGGCCGTCGTGCTGGGCGCGCTTTCGCCGCGGACGCGAAATGCCCAGGTCGAGATCTACCAATCCGGCGATGTCGACTATCTCGTCGCCACCGATGCGATCGGCATGGGGCTGAACCTCGATGTCGATCACATCGCCTTCGCGGCCGACAAGAAGTATGACGGCCATCATTTCCGCAAGCTCAACCCGGCCGAATTCGGCCAGATCGCCGGCCGCGCCGGGCGCCATCTGCGCGACGGCACCTTCGGCACCTCGGGCCGCTGTCCGCCCTTCGAGGCCGATCTCGTCGAGGCGATCGAGAACCACCGCTTCGAGCCGGTGCGGCAACTGCAGTGGCGCAATACCGATCTCGATTTCCGGTCCGTCGCACAACTTCTCGACAGCCTGAACCTGCAGCCGAGGGAAGCCGGCCTGACCCGCGCCCTGATCGCCGAGGACCAGACGACGCTCGAAATCCTGGCCCGGGATCCCGACGTGACGGCGCTGGCGCAGGGCCGGCCGGCCACCGAGCGGCTCTGGGAGGTCTGCGGCCTGCCGGACTATCGCAAGATAGCCCCACAGCAGCATGCCGACCTCGCGACGACGCTCTATCTGCGCCTGATGCGCCATGGCCGGCTCGATATCGACTGGTATCGGACGCAGCTTTCGGCGCTCGACCGCACCGATGGCGAGATCGATACCCTCTCCGCGCGCATCGCGCAGGTCCGTACCTGGACCTTCGTCGCGAACCGTCCGGACTGGTTGCCCGATCCTGAGCATTGGCAGGGGGTGGCGCGTCTTGTAGAGGACAAGCTCTCGGACGCTCTGCACGAGCGTCTTGCGAGCCGATTTGTCGACCGGCGCACCAGTGTGCTGCTGCGCCGTTTGCGGGAGAATGCGATGTTGGAGGCTGAGGTCACCGCGACGGGCGACGTGCTCGTCGAGGGCCAGCACGTCGGAATGCTGCAGGGCTTCCGCTTCACGGCGGACCCGAAGGCCGGCGGGCCGGAGGCGAAAGCCTTGAACATGGCCGCGATGAAGGCGCTCGGGGCCGAGATCGAGGCGCGTGCCGCGCGCGTCGTCCTCGCCGGCGACGATGCCTTCGTGCTGTCGCATGACGGTCTGCTGCGCTGGGTCGGCGAGCCGGTCGCGCGTCTGGTCGCCGGCGAAAAGGCGATCGAGCCGCGCCTGCGCCTGC
This sequence comes from Allobosea sp. GW822-FHT03F07, assembly GCF_058801345.1. Lineage (NCBI taxonomy): Bacteria > Pseudomonadati > Pseudomonadota > Alphaproteobacteria > Hyphomicrobiales > Alloboseaceae > Allobosea > Allobosea sp. GW822-FHT03F07. The sequence goes on along the minus strand of NZ_JBXAND010000009.1, from coordinate 31,866 downwards.
TGGTCGAGGAGCATCTCGCCGGCCAGGCCCGCGAGCAGGTCGAGGGCCGGCTCCAGCTCTGGCTGAAGAATCACGTCACGCGCCTGCTCGGCGCGCTGCAATTGCTCGAGGATACGACCACGCTGACCGGCATCGCGCGGGGCATCGCCTATCAGGCGGCCGAATCGCTCGGCGTGCTCGAACGGACCAAGGTCGGCGAGGAGATGAAGGCGCTCGACCAGGAGGGCCGTGCCGCCCTGCGCCAGCTCGGCATCCGCTTCGGCGCCTTCCATCTCTATGTGCCCGCGTTGCTCAAGCCCGCGCCACGCGCGCTCGCCGCCCAGCTCTGGACCCTGAAGCACGGCTCACCCGAACAGGCTGGCCTCGACGACATCGCCCATCTCGCCGCCTCGGGCCGGACCTCCTTCCCCGTCGACAAGGCCGTTCCCAAGGGGCTCTACCGCGCCGCCGGCTACCGGGTTTGCGGCGAGCGGGCCGTGCGCGTCGACATCCTCGAACGCCTCGCCGACCTGATCCGCCCGGCGATCGCCTATCGCCCCGGCCTCACTCAAGGCGTGCCACCGACCGGCACGGCCGACCAGGACGGCTTCGTCGTGACCGGCGCGATGACCTCGCTCGTCGGCTGCGCCGGCGAGGATTTCGCCTCGATCCTGCGCTCGCTCGGCTACATCTCGACCAAGCGCCCCGGCCCGGCCATCACGGTTCCGCTGGCCGCGGCTCCGGCCAAGCCCGTCGCGGCAGAGCACGCCAAGGTGGAGGAAGAAGCCCGCGAGCAGCCTGCCGCCGATGCGGCGGCATCGAGCGAGGCGCAGCCGGAAGAAACCAGAGCCGAACCCGATGCCGCCGCACTGCTCGACCAGACGGCCGAGCCCGCATCGGCGGAAGAGGCGCCGGTGGCGGACGCCACCACCTCGGAAACGTCTGACGCCCCGATCGTGACGCAGGCGGAACTGGAGCCGGCACGCGAACCTGTTCCCGCCGATCTGATGTCCTCGCTCGCCCCGGCTCTGGCCGAGGCGGCGGCGGAAACGGACAGCGCGGAAGTGGCCGCCGCAGTCAGCACCGCTTCCGCCACGCCGGCCGAACCCGAATTGATCGAGGTCTGGCGCCCGCATCGTCATCAAGGCGGGCGCAGGCCCGAGCAAGGCCATCGCGGCCCGCGCGAGGGCGCAGGCGTGCCAGGCGAACGGCAGCCAAGCGGTCGCCGCGGCGACAGGCCCAATCGCGGCCCGCGTCCCGGCGGTCCGCGTCGCGACGGAGAGTCGCAGGTTCCCGCCACGGCGGCAGTCGAAGGCGGCGCGCCTCCCGCAGCTCGCCCCGAACGCGAGCCACGGCGCGACGAGCGGCCCCGTTCGGGCCAGCGCGGTCCGCGCCCCGAGGGCCCAGGTCGCTCCGAGCAGGCTCGTCCCGAACAGGGCCGCGGTCCCCGGCCGGACTTCAAGCGCGACGGCCGCCCCGGCGGCGGCGGCGGTGGCGGAGGACGCCGCGACGACCGTGGCGGCGAGCGCTTCCAGCAGCCGCCTCGGCCACGCCCGGCCGACCGCGAGCCTGATCCGGATTCGCCTTTCGCCAAGCTCGCCGCCCTGAAGGCGCAGCTCGAGGGCCGCAAGAACTGAGGACATGACCGTGCCCGGAGCCCGCACCGGTCGAATTTGCCGGGCAATCGGAACGGATCGGGCTCCGGGCGCATTCAGACAGCAGGCCGGATATGCGGGACGATCGGCAGCGCCTCGACAAATGGCTCTGGTTCGCGCGCTTCGCCAGGACGCGCACCGCCGCCGTGCGCCTGGTCGAGGACGGTCATGTCCGTGTCGAAGGACGCCGGATCGACAATCCGGCCCAGCCTCTGAAGCTCGGGGACGTGCTGACCCTCGCGCTTGCGCATGCGACCATCGTAGTGCGCCTGCTGTCGCTGGGGGAGCGACGCGGCCCTTACGAGCAGGCGAGACTGCTCTACGAGCGGCTGGACGAAGGCGGGCGCGGCGATCAGTCGCTTGCGGAGGACGACGGCGATGGCTAAAAATGCCTTTCGTTTGTATACAAATGAATTGCCTGCCCGGGGCAGCGAAACGTCCTTCTCCGGAACGCCTGATGAAGAGAAGCAACTGCTACTCGCCGGAGCCTAAACGGCCTTGAAACCTGAGCCCGCCAAGGGTTTATGGGGCCGGCGAGCAGACTGGAAGGACCTGCGACATGGCCTATGTGGTCACAGACAACTGCATCAAGTGCAAATACATGGATTGCGTCGAGGTTTGTCCGGTTGACTGCTTCTACGAAGGTGAGAACATGCTCGTCATCCATCCGGACGAATGCATCGATTGCGGCGTCTGCGAACCGGAGTGCCCTGCCGAAGCGATCAAGCCCGACACCGAACCGGGGCTGGAAAGCTGGCTGCAGCTCAATGCGAAGTATGCAGCGAGCTGGCCTAATATCAGTCAGAAGAAGGAGGCGCCGGCAGACGCCAAGGCTTTTGACGGTGTGCCTGGAAAGCTCGAGGCTCACTTCTCGCCAAACCCCGGCGAAGGCGATTAAAAATCAGGCAAAAAGACCGGCCAAGCCTGCGAAACAGTGTTAACCATTCCTGTGCCGCCGAGCACACGCTTGCCTGGAGCTTGCGTTTACCTTTGATTCGGCGTGTTTTTTATGCTACATAATAGCCTCAGTCGCATTCGTTCCGCATGCCCCTGCGAGGTTTCCACAATCGGGGCGCCCCCTAGAAAAGGATGACGAGAGCCGCCGGCATCAGTGCCGGAGCAATCGATGTCTTTGCTTGGCGGAGTGCAAGAGACGATCGGCTGAGGGAAGCGTGAGGCAGTGGGTGAAAATCCGCCTGCGTCAGGCGGAGTGTCTCCGGTCATCCGGCCAGAGATTGAGAATCGCGAGCCCGCGTCAAGCGGTCCGATCAGGAGTCGTAACGGCATGTCCACGGTGAAGAAAGCTGTTGTGCGCCAGGGGTTCAAGACCGGCGAGTACGTCGTCTACCCGTCCCATGGCGTCGGTCAGATCACGGCGATCGAGGAGCAGGAAGTCGCTGGCTTCAAGCTCGAGCTGTTCGTCGTCAGCTTCTCCAAGGACAAGATGACGTTGCGCGTTCCCACCGCCAAGGCCGCCAGCGTCGGGCTGCGCAAGCTCGCCGATGCCGAGAGCGTCGCCAAGGCCCTGACCACGCTGACCGGCCGCGCCCGCGTCAAGCGCACCATGTGGTCGCGCCGCGCCCAGGAATACGAGGCGAAGATCAACTCCGGCGATCTCGTCGCCATCGCCGAGGTCGTGCGCGACCTTTACCGCTCCGAGGCCCAGCCCGAGCAGTCCTATTCCGAGCGCCAGCTCTATGAGGCGGCTGTCGATCGCATGACCCGTGAGATCGCCGTCGTCGACGACGTTACCGAGACCGAGGCGCTGAAGAAGATCGAGGCCCAGCTCGCCAAGTCGCCGCGCCGTCCGGCCAAGGGCGAGGTTGTCGAAGCGGTCGATGGCGATGTCGAGAGCGACAACGACGATATTCAGGAAGAGGCCGCCTGATCCGGGCGACGTCTTTCAAAACCAAAAAGAACCCGGCGGGGACAACCGCCGGGTTCTTTCGTTCCGGCATCGCCCCCGATCCTAGACCGCTCCCGTCTCCGCCGCGAGGAAAGCGACCGAGCGCTCCCAGGCTTGCTTGGCAGCGGCGGCGTTGTAGCGCTCCGCGCTCGTGTCATTCAGGAAGGCGTGGTCGACATCCGGATACACGATAGCCTCGTGGCGGATTCCCGCGGCCTTCAGCGCGGCCTCGCATTCCGGCAGCGCCTGCACCAGGCGCGTATCGCGCGCCTGGTGCAGGATCAGCAAGCGCGGCTGCGATCGACGGCGGAGGCCTCGGCATCACTCATCGCGCCTTCGTGAAAAACACGCGCTTTGGGCCGGTGGGGATTACTCGGCAACGATCTTGTAGCGCTGGCCCGGCACGATCACGCCGCCGCGTTCGATGCCGTTCAGCACCATGAACAGCTCCTGCGCGCGATCCTGCTCCGGCATCCGCGCCGCCATGGTCGCGGGCGTATCCCCGGCGGCGGCCACCACCACCCGGACCTGCATCGGCCTCACCGTCTGCGCTTCCTCCGGGCTCAGCACGCGGAAGCTGGAAAGCAGCGCGCGCATCGGCCGCTCCGGATCGCCGCCGCCACGCGCCGCCAGGATGAAGCGGTAAACCCGGTTTCCGGCCTGGATGGCGGCGAGACGGAAGGTCCAGTCAGTGCCCTTGCCGACCGCGATCACCGCCGGCTGCCCGGCAATGTCGAGCGTCTCGACGGCCGTGGTCTCGACCCCGTCGATCCAGCCCGCCGCGACATAGGATTGCAGCGTCTGGTCTGGTTTCAGCGTCACCGAGTCGAAGCGCAGCGCCTGGGCCCCGTTGGCGCTGACGCCGATCACCATGTCGCGCGCGGCCTCCAGTCCGAAGCCATCGGGCGCCGTGAAGCCGATGCGCAGCGCGCTGTTCAGATAGCGCCGGCCGCGCACGACCCCGTCGCGGGGATCGTCGCCATAGGCGATGCCGTCGATCGCCGACAGCCAGCGGCCGGCATCGCGCTCGCCGATCCCGGGCGCACCGATCTGGCGCGCCGCAGCCGTGACGGCAGCGATCCGCTCGGGTGTCTGCGGGTGGCTCGACAGGATATCGAGACGCTTGTCGTCGGGGCTCTGGTTCTGGCCAGTGTTGCGAAAAGCGGTGTTGCGCCCGAGCGCGACCAGAAAGCGACCGGCGCCGTAGGGATCATAGCCGGCGCGCGAGATATTTCGGACACTGATCTGGTCGGCGGTCAGTTCCTGCTGCCGCGAGAACTTGGCGAGCGAGAGCTTCGAGCCGGCCTGAACGGCCGCGCCCTGCGCCGGATCCTTCAACACCTGCGAGACAACCTGGCTTACCAGCGCCGATTCCAGCTCGCGCTCGGCCCGCTCGACGGCATGCTGCGCCGTGACATGGGCGATCTCATGGGCGAGGACGGAGGCGATCTCGGCGGTATCGTTGGCCAGCGTCAGCAAGCCGCGCGTTACGTAGAGCCGGCCATTGGGGAGCGCGAAAGCGTTCACGGCAGGCGAATTGAGGATGGTGATCTCGTAGGAGCCGATCTGGCCCTCGCCGGCCTTCGACAGCCGCTGCACGACCTCGTCCAGCGCCGCCCGCGCCCTCGGCGCCCGGTACTCGCCGCCGAAGGCGGAGAGCAAGCGCTGATGCTCGCTCTCCGAGGCGCGCTGCATCGTGCTGACACGCGGCGCGATCTCGCCACCGGCCGCGTTCTGCGAGGGCAGCAGCGGGCTCTGGTCGCTGGTGCAGGCAGCAAGCAGCAGGGCGTGAAGCGCGAGCGCAGCCAACCTCTGGGAAGAAAATGGAAATCCGTGTCGCCGGAACACCAGCATGCCGTCAGTCGACCAGTTCCAGCGCGAGCTTCGATGTCACGTCGAGCAGCAGCCCGTCCCCGCCGGAGAGGACGCCGCGCGCCCGCAAGCGTTTACCGCTGACCCCGCTCGCGGTCCAGCCATCATCCTGCATCTCGCGCCACAGCCTCTTAGACAGCACGATCGACGCGGCCTCCCCACGCCGGCGCGAAAAATTCAGATAGGTCCGTTGCGCGCGCTCGCCGACGGAGGCGATCCGCCCCTCCAGCAGCACGAGACGCCCCTCTTGCGCCTTGAGCGCGGCAATATCATGACCAGCGATGGCCGGTTCGTCCGCCGCAGCGACCGGCGCCGGCGGCGTTGCCCGGGGCGGCATTTTTCCCCGCTGCACGCCGGCTTGCGCAATGCGCGCTCCGCCGCAGCGGGCCGGCCTCGGCTCCGGCAGCGGCAAGGCCATCCCCTCGCTCAAGAGCGCGGCTGCAAGCTCGCGCGGCGCCGGACTGGTCACCTCGACGGCATCATAGAGCCTTGCCGGCAGGCGACCCCAGCGATCGGGCTCGCCGAGCAGGACAAGGCGCAGATCACGCTCGCGCCAGCGGCCGATCCCGACCGCGAACCGAACTGCCTCGGCATCGTCCTGTCGCGGTGCGATGCCGACCAGGCGAAGCCGCCGCCCATCCGCGAGCACGAGGTCGCCGGACCCGTCCAGTCCCGACAAGCGCACGAGCGGGCTGTCGGGCCCAAGCTCGGAACAGACATCGCCCGCAGCAACCGCCCCGACGAGGAGCGGCAACACGAGAAACGACACAAGAAGAGGCTTCACCGGCATGGCGTTTATGCTACACGGTTTGGCGCACGTCCCGGTAGCTCAGCAGGATAGAGCAACGGTTTCCTAAACCGTAGGTCAGGGGTTCGAATCCCTTCCGGGACGCCAATACTCTTTTCGAGAGCCTTGCGTGGTGGCCGGGCAGCGGGCCTTCCTGGGCCGATGCGAGCACTGCCTCGGCCATGCCCACACCGGCAGGCCGCTCGCGACCGGCTGACTTCGTGCAGGACCCGGTGTGCAAGGCCCGGCGCGACAGATATCGATGTGCCCGAGGGCGCGCGCGACCACCGCGTTGCGGTTGCCATGAGCCACCTCGGGCACTGACCTACTTGAAATACCAATATGATCTCTGCACCCAAGACCGGGCGCCAAATACCAGTAAGCGGATAATTCTCGCCAGGACGGCAATTCGAGCGTTTCCTGGCCAAAACAATATTACGCGCCGCCGAAGCGCTGGGCCCAGCGCGCCGCGCGCCATTGCAGCCTTCAGGGGTGCGAGGTGGTGACGCACCACCGCCTCGCACCGTCAGACCTCAAACGAGGGTGATGGCCTCGTATCCGAGTGCGGCGTTGATGTCTGCGATCGAGGTGAACGTGTCACCGCCGGACACGCCATCGATCTGGATCGCGCCGAAGCCGAAATCCAGAACGACGCTCGGGCCGGAATCATCGACCGTCACCACCACTGTCGTCGGATCGACGACATCGACGACGATCACGTCTTCATCGCCGACATCGAGATCGGTGACCTCGTCATCGCCGAATGGATTGTCGGCACCGTCGCCGAAATTGAAGGTGTCGGTGCCGTCACCACCGGTCAGCAGATCGTCACCGGCCTCGCCATAAAGGTCATCGGCACCGGCGCCGCCGTCGAGATCGTCATCACCTTCTCCGCCGTGGATCTCGTCGCCTCCGGCGTCGCCCGCGATCTCGTCGTCGCCGGCATCGCCCCACAACGTATCGGCAGCGGCGCCGCCAGTGATGGTGTCGTCTCCATCACCGCCATTGGCCGTATCCGCGCCGGCCCCGCCGTCGATCGTGTCGTCGCCGGCATCGCCGTCGAGCGTGTCCGCGCCCGCGCCACCAGCCATCACGTCGTCGTCATTGCCGCCCTCGAGGGTGTCGTCGCCGTCGCCGCCATCCATGGTATCGTTGCCGTTGCCGCCGCTCAACGCGTCGATCCCGGCTCCGCCATTCAGGGTATCATCCCCCGCGTTGCCTTCCAAGGTGTCGTCGCCGTCGCCGCCGTTCAACTCGTCGTCGCCGGCGTTGCCTTCCATGGTGTCGTTGCCGGCATCGCCGTTCAGCGTGTCGTCGCCGGTGCCGCCATTCATCGTGTCGTTGCCGTCGCCGCCGTTCAGGGTGTCATCGGCGAAGCCACCACTCATGACGTCGTCACCGGCGTCCCCGTTCAGCGTGTCGGCCCCGGCGCCACCATCCATGGTGTCGTTGCCCGCACCGCCGTTCAGGGTGTCGAGGCCTGCGGCGCCGGTCAGGACATCGTCGCCATCGCCACCATTGACGATGTCGTCGCCGGCGCCGCCATCGACGGTGTCGTTGCCGGCATCGCCCGACAGGTCGTCATCGCCGGCATTGCCGTTGACGATATCGTCGTCGTCGCCGCCGCTCATCGTGTCATCGCCGGCATTGCCGTTCAGCGTGTCGGTGCCGACGCCGCCGAGAACAGAGTCGTCGCCTGCTCCGGCATTGACGACATCGTTGCCGCCATCGGCGTCGATCGTGTCATTGCCGGCGAAACCGCTAATGATGTCGTCGCCACTGGTGTCAGGAGGGGGGATGACGTCGGGGCCGGCCGTACCATTGATGATAGCCATAGCGGTACTCCCTGATTAGACGTGGACCTCGCAGAGGCACAGTTCCGCGATTGCGCGGAGTCATGCGCATCGAGATCGATCAGCACGGATCGAAAAACCTGCGAAGGTGATGGACGCTAGGGAGAGGCTGGGGGGTGGCGCAATCCCCATTTGGATACAAAAAGCTCATGCATGCAGAGGTTATTCTGCCGAGATCCCGCAAAGCTCATCGATTTACCTTTAGGAAAGCATAGAAATACACCTGACTGATGGCGTAGAAGGCCATTCGGACAAACTCATCTGAACAGGCTCGGCGCAGCTATCCGCCTGAGCGCCGAAGCCGTCGGACGCCTGGAAACCGGACCGTTGCGCCGCGTCGGGCCCTGCGCTCGCCAAACGCCGGACTCCATTTCTGTCACCAAATGGGGATTATGATGGAGGGTGACCTTCCCTAGCTTCGCTTGCCTGCGTTCACGCTGGCCCCGGCCGGCCGCGACGCGCCACAGCTTCGATGACTGTGGCCATAAACAATGGGGCAGGCCGAAACCACGGGAGGCGAAGTCATGGCGACGATGGCGCGGGCAATGTTTCGATTGCCGATATCAATGCGATTGCGAGTTCCGAAGAGATGCAGATCGCTTTGAAATCAAAAATTTTCTCAGAAGTGAGTCGGGGCATGATTACGTCCGAAAATTGATTCTAAGCTTTCGGCATCATGCTCTGGTGACGTGGAATCGATAATTTTTCCAGTCCCGAGGATACATGTCCGACGCGTCTGCAGGTCGTACGACTTCAGGGGGCAATCGCAGAATCGCTGCCGAGACCGCCAGATTGAGAGGTCGCACTCTCTTCATGGCGCTCCCGGGACGGCCGGCGTTGCTGTGGGTGGTCGTCTTCAGCGTCGCCATCAACGCGCTCCTGCTGGTCCTGCCATTCTACTCGATCCAGGTTTTCGACCGGGTCATCACCAGTGGCAGCATCGAGACGCTGGTTGGATTGACGCTTCTTGCCGTCGTGGCGCTTGGCTTCAGCTCGTGCTTCGAGGTGCTTCGCAATCGATTGCTTGGCCGCTTTGCTGTTGGCTTCGAGCAGTTCCTCGCCCCTCTCGTGCTCAAGGCATCGATCATCGACCCGGCCAGGCGGAGCGAGGCCGGCAGCCATGACATGGTCCGGGTGCGCGAACTCAGGAACATTCTGTCGAGCGGCACCGTCGTGACCCTGATCGACGCGCCATTCCTGCCGGCCTTCATCGTCGTGTTGTACCTTGTCCATCCCTGGTACGGGTCGATTGCGCTGATCGGCTCCCTGATCCTGGTGCTGCTGGCAGTGGTGAGCGGGCGCGTGGCGCGCTCCGAACTGGCGCAGGCATCCGGCACTGCGATCCGCGCTCAACGTGCCCTCGACGGCATCGTCCGGCATGCCAATCTCGTCCGCGCCATGGGCTGGACCCATGGAGCCGTCCGCGAATTCGTCCGGCTCAACGACGAGGCACTGGTGCCTGTGGTCAAGGCGAATGAGCGCGTCGCCCTGATTGCCTCCGTCGCACGCATGGTCAGGGTCGTCCTCCAGGTTGCAGCCATCGGGGCCGGCGCCTGGCTCGTGCTGCAGAACGAGGTTCTCAGCGGCAGCATGATGGCGAGTTCGATCATCATCAGCCGCACGCTCGCGCCGATGGAGCACCTCGTTGCGGGATTGCGCACATTGACCTCGGCGCGGGAAGCCTGGGCTCATGTCTGCGGGGCGACTGCTTCCGCTCTGAGGAGCCAACGCAGGACGCTGCTGCCGCCGCCTCTGGGCGCGCTCGATCTCAGCGCGGTCACCTTTCGCAACCAGAACGCCAGGCGGCCGGCACTGGCCGGCATCACCTTCCGCTGCGCTCCGGCGAGCGTCGTCGTGGTCATCGGTCCCACAGGGGCCGGCAAGTCGACGCTTCTGCGCATGATCGCGGCCCTCGACAAGCCGACCCTGGGCACGATCCGGCTGGATGGCGCCTCGCTCGAGAATTGGGACCCGGATCAACTCGGACGCTATGTCGGCTACCTGCCGCAGGACGTCGAACTGCTGGGCGGCACGGTCGCCGAAGCGATTGCCGGCTTCGATGAGATGGCGACGGATGACGACGTGGTCGCCGCCGCCGAGCAGGCCAATGCTCACCAGATGATCCTGGCACTGCCGAACGGCTATGACACCGAAATCGGCCGGGATGGCAGCAAGCTGTCGGGCGGACAGCGCCAGCGCATCGGATTGGCCCGCGCCCTCTTCGGCAAGCGCAAGCTGATCCTGCTCGACGAACCCAACTCCAATCTGGACCCGGATGGCGAGGAGGCCCTGTGCGCGGCGATCAGGCAGGCGAAGGCCCGCGGAACGACCCTGATCATCGTCACGCATCGTCCCCGTCTCTTTACCGTCGCGGATCTGGTCCTGTTCCTGCGGGACGGGGTCCAGGTCGCCTTCGGGCCGCCCGGCGAAGTGCTGCCGCAGACCATGGCCGGCGCCACGCCAATGCGGCACGCGCGTCCGGCTGCCGACGAGAAGCCCAAGACGATAAAGCGCAGCGCAATCACGCCCGAGATCATCGAGAGGAGGCGCTGATGCCGGGCCTCAACCTCCAGCCCCGGTCGCGATGGGTGCCGAGCGTCGTGCATGGCGGCCTGCCCGCCCCGGCAGACAGGGGCACGCTCGCCCACCTCGAGGAGACGCCGGAACGCCCTCGGGCCGCCACGAGGCCGCTCGTCCTGTGGGGATGCGCGCTCGTGATCCTGCTTTTCGGCATCTTCGGCATCTGGGCCGGAACCGTGCCGCTCGCCAGCGCGGTCATCGCGCCGGGTGTGGTCAAGGTCGTGTCGCAGCGCCGCTCTGTGCAGCACCTCGAAGGCGGAATCGTCAAGTCCATCCTTGTCCGCGAAGGCGATCAGGTCGAACAGGGTCAACTCCTCGCACGGCTCGACACCACACAGATCGAAGCCAACCTCGGCGTGCTCGAAACCAAGCTCTTCGCCGACCTCGCCATGGAGGCTCGTCTCGAGGCGGAACAAGCCGGCGCTGCGGCGGTTTCGTTCTCCCGCGAACTGCACGTCGATCCGGCAAACCGGGAGGCGCAGGCGTCGATGGCGACCCAGCTCTCCGAATTCGCTGCGCGGGCCGCTTCGCTCCAGGGGCAGCGCAACCTGATCGACCAGCAGACGCTGCAGCTCGACGATGCAATCCGTGGCCTCCAGAGCAGTTCCAGAGGCCTGGAACGGCAGCTCGCCTATCTTCGTGAGGAGATCAAGGATTCGGACTTTCTTCTGTCGAAGGGCCTCGCCCGGAAGCCCAAGGTTCTCGCTCTCAAGCGCGCCGAAGCCGACGCTGAAGCGCAGATCACGACGAACGCCTCCTCCATGGCCCAGTCAAAGGGCAAGATCGCCGAACTCGCCGACAAGCGCCGCCAGCTCCTCTATGATTGGCTCCAGGATATCGCCAGGCAGCGTCACATGGCACGCGAACGCATCGCCGACACACGGCATCGTATCGCGGCAGCGCGGGACATCCTCCTTCGGAGCGAGGTCAAGGCACCCGAAAGGGGGATCGTGGTGGGGCTCAACACAAGGAGTTTGAATGCTATACTGGCGCCCCGTGAAACCCTGCTCGACATCGTTCCGACGCAGGATCGCCTGATCGTGGAGGGCGAGGTCAAGCCAGTCGATCGCAACGAGGTGCGGCTCGGGCAGCCGGCTCGCATCCGTATCGTCGCTTTCAACGCAAGACGCACCCCCATGCTCGCCGGCTCGGTCACCATGGTTTCAGCCGATGCGCTCACCGAACCAAGATCGGGCAAGTCATTCTACAAGGCCGAGGTCGATCTCCAGCAAACGCCGGAACTCGCCTCCTACATCACCTCGCTTCAGCCGGGCATGCCGGTCGAAATCTTCATCGAGACCGGTCAGCGGACTTTCGCGGAATATCTGCTGCAGCCGCTGATGGTCCGTATGCATCGCGCTTTCAAGGAGGGCTGAACAAGCCGACTGGCGATCAAACCAGCGAGGGAGGAACCGATGTTGCGGGACGATTCCACCACCCCGGCACAGCCGGGCAGGGCGGGGGCGGCGATGCTTCTCGCCCTCGAAGCCTTCGGACGGGCGATGCTCGGGCTGCTCGAGTGCAAGCGATGCTTCGTCCTCACGCTGTCCCGATCCAGCGGATTCGCCGGGCAGGCGGTTCGCGTCGGCTTCGACAGCAAGGTGCAGCCGTCCGCGGATGTGATCACGCGTCTGGCACATCGGTCGCAGTGGCAGAGCGGCAGCCTGTTCGCCATCGACCCTGCCGATACGCTGGTCACGGAACTGCTCGGCAGGGAGCCGGACGAGCCCGTCCACGCGCTGGCGGGGCGCCTGCCTGCGGGTGACGGGAACGATCTGGTTTTCCTGGCCGGCTGGCGATCGCTCCCCTTCTCGGCCACGGAGATCGCCTGCGTCTCACGGGCGGCGAGCATCATATGGGCAACGACCCAGGGCTTCACGCAGCATCGATCCGAGGATCTGAGTCTGGACAAGATCGTGGACGAACTGGCCTTTCCCGCATTCACCGTGGATCACAAGATGCGGGTCCTCGAAACCAACGACGCCGGGCGACAATTGCTGATGGCGAAGAGTCCGGTTCGCCTAGACCACGGCGCCCTCACCGGCCCGAACTCGCTCGTCAACAGCCTGATGCAGCAGGCGCTTCGCGACACCGCGGCGTCTCGCTCCGAGCGGACCTGGGCGAACACTATCATCCCGCTGTCGACGGACCACCGCTCCTTTGCCTTCGCCTGGATCGGCGCCGCGCCGACCGAATGGCATATGGACCGATTGCTCGTCATCATCCCGCAGATCGATCCGGCCGCTGGAGCCAAGCGCATCGCCACCGCCTTTCGCCTGCCCTGGGCGGAGGAAAGGATCGTGCTGCGTATTCTGCGCGGCGAACCGCCCTGGCGGATCGGGCGGAGCCTCGAGCTGACCGAGGCGACGGTCAGGACCTATATCAAGCGCATCATGCTCAAGCTCGGCATCAATCGCCAGATCGAGTTCTTCCTGCTCTATATTCTAACGCTGTCGCCCTTTGTCGATGGCTTCCGGGATCAGCTTCTTCCGGATGAGATGAGTGCCCGCGATCCGTGCGCCAGGCTGGATCGGTCACGCCATGACGGAGCTTGATCGCACGACCGGGCCCAGTAGCTTGCGCGCAGCCGGGCCCGCCTTCCTGCTCGTTTTAGCAACCTGCGCGATGGGGCAAGAGCCGCCCCTTTTCGGGATGCCGGTCGCATGCGAGGTGGGGCGTAGCTGCTTCATCCAGAACTATGTCGATTCCGATCCCACACCCTCGGCCCGCGACTATGCCTGCGGCAGCCGGTCCTATGACGGTCACAACGGCACGGATTTCCGCCTGACGACCATGGCCGCGCAACTCGCCGGGGTCGATGTGCTGGCCGCCGCCGATGGCCGGGTTCTCCGGCGCCGCGACGGGATGGCGGACGTGTCCGTCCGCGAAGCCGGCAGGGCCGCTGCGATACAGGGTTCCGAATGCGGCAATGCCGTCGTCCTGGAACACAATGATGGCTGGCAGACGCAATATTGCCATATGGCGCGCGACAGCCTGCGCGTGCAGCCGGGCGATCGGGTCAAGGCAGGCCAGGCCATCGGGCGGATCGGCCTCTCCGGCCAGACCGAATATCCGCATCTGCACTTCATCGTCCGCCATCGCGGAGAGATCGTCGACCCCTTCGCCTTCGGTGCCCCGCCCGGCTCCTGCGGGGGTGGCCGGAGCCTTTGGCAGCCCTCCCTGCGGCCCCATCTCGACTACAGGCAACGGGCAGTCCTGAATGAGGGGTTTGCCACCGCCGCGGTGACGATGGCGATGCTGGAGGCGGGTGATGCCGAGCGGCAGCAGCCCGGCATGGATACGCCCGCGCTCGTTGCCTATGTCCGCGGGATCGGCCTCAGAATCGGCGACGTCCAGTCGTTGATCGTAAAAGCGCCTTCGGGCCAGACCCTCGTCGAGAAACGAGCCCAGCCGCTCGAGCGCGACCAGGCGCAGACGCTCATCTTCGCTGGGTCCAGGAAACCGGCCGGCGGCTGGGATCGAGGCACTTACCAGGCCAGCTATGTAGTTCTCAATGAAGGCAAGCTCGTTCTGGAGCGAAGCTTCGACATCCATCTTCGATAGAACCGCGAGGCGCAATCCGTCGCCAGGCCGTCGCTCCTCGCAGTGCATCGCCTCGGCGCTTACTCGGCGGCCAGCGGCAGGCGCTGCTGACGCAGCTCGGGATGTTCGTGAAACGGCTGCAGCGGCGTCATCCAGCGGCGCATCGTCTCCGCCGCATCGATCCTGGCCGAAAACGGGTCCCGGCCATGCACCGTCCAAGCGATCGCGCTGTTCAGTTCGAGCAGGCCCCAGGCACCCGCCGCTTCCGGCAGCGTCGTGAAGCTCTCGGTCAGTGACTGCAGCGTCAGATGCGGAATGCCGTCGACGGTCGTGAGGGTGTTCCAGTGGACATGGCCGGAGAGGCAGACCACCGGCACGCGAGCCCGTCGCAGCACGGCGCGAGCTCGTTCCGCGCCCGGATAGGTCGAGAATTCGGGATTGCGCTCGAAGTAATAGTTCCCGGTCTGGGCGTGCCCCGAGATCGGAACATGGCTCACGATCGCCAGGGGGCGATCGGCCGCCTCGACCGTGCCGGCGAGCCAGAGCAGGTCCGCCTCGCGCAGGATGAAGCCGCCGGGCCGATGGATCTTGGAGTCGGCCGCCCAGATCACGAGGCGCCAGTCGCCGAGATCGACGACCCGATGGCCGAGCCCCTGACCCAGGATCGCCTCGTTTTCGGCGACGGACAGATGATCGCGGTCATGGTTGCCGCAGAGATGGAAGCGCGGCGCCGCGATCGGTGCAAAGGCTTCGGCGACCTCATGCTCCAGCCTCAGATCGGTCGCGTGATCGCGATCGGAGATGCGGTCGCCGAGATCGATGACGGCATCGGGCCTGGCGTCCGCGACGAAACGACGGAATTCCGCCATGAGCGGCAGCGCCTGTACGCCGACCTTGGTGAAGCTGTTCTCGCCATGATGGATATCGGCGACGAAGGCGAGGCGAAGGGCTTTGCTCATGGCGAGGCTCGGCAGGGTTGAGTAACTTGGAAAGGTGAGTGGAAAGGACGATGGGAGGCCGGCCTGCGCCGGCCCCTCTCCGGTCGGGTCACCGGGCGGCGAGCGTCACGCGGCCGGCACGGAAGTCGAGCACATAGGGGATGTGCCCCGGCAGCGGCCGCCAGGCGAGCGAGCGCTTCATGCCGTAGGACTCGTAGGGCTGGTAGAGCGGCAGCACCGGCGGGTCGTTCTTGATCGCCTGCATCAGCTCCGCATAGGCCTGCTTGCGCGTCGCCAGGTCGGTGGAGAAACGGAATTTCTCCCACAGCGCGATATAGGCGTCGTCGGCCTTGAAGCGCCCCTCGGACGCCGAATTACCCGTTGGCGCCCACATGATGCCGAAGGCACCGGCGGGATCGGGGAAATACATCGGGTTCGACCATCCGCGCGCCATCATGGTCGGGTCCGAGCCGGTCCATTGCTCGGTGACGTTGAGCTGGGTCTTGACGCCGACGGCGCCCCACATCTCCTGGATCGCCTGCGCCGCCAGGAGCCCATTGGTGTAGTAGGCAGCCTGGATGTCGTAGCGGATCGGCGAGCCGTCATAGCCGGCTTCCTTGAGCAGCGCCTTCGCCTTGGCGGGGTCGAACTCGAAGGTATTGAGTTCGGGCATGTAGAGGGAGCCGAACTGGGCGAAGCTGTGCGTGGTCGGCACCTTGGCCTTGCCGAACCAGAGCGCCTCGTTGAGCGTCTTGCGGTCGATGGCGTAGGACAGCGCCTGACGCAGCTTGGGATTGGCCATCTTCGGATTCTGGGTGTTGAAGATGACGACGTGGAAGAGCGGCGTCTGCATACCCTCGACCTTCAGCTTCACGTCGGAAGCGATCGGATCGAGCTGGTCTGGCGGAATGTTGGTGACGAGGTCGACCTCGGCGTTCTTCAGAGCGGTCAATCGGCCCGACAATTCCGGGATGCGCTGGACGGTGACCTTCTGGAACGGGGCCTTCTCGCCCCAGAAACCATCGAAACGCTCATAGACGAGCCGCTGGTTGGGCACGAATTCGCTGATCTTGTAGGGACCTGTGCCGACAGGCTTCAGGGCGAAGGCTTCGAAATCGGCCGGCTCGGCGATGTTGGGGTCGCCGGTCAGCGCCATGATGTATTTCTTCGGTACGATCATACCCTGCTGCACATTGAGCAGGGTCTCGAACAGCGGCTCCGGCTTCGTTGCGGTGATCCGGATCGTCTCGGCGTCCACGGCTTCGATCTTGGCCATGTTGGGCAGGGTGTCGCGCTTGCGCACGGTGTAGGGCGCGAAGGTCGAGTTGATGATGCGGTCGAAGGAGAAGACCACATCCTCGGCGGTCATCGGATCACCGTTATGGAAGGTCACGCCCTGGCGGATCTTGAGCTCGATCTGCGTCGGGGAAACCTGGGTCCAGCTCGTGGCAATGCCCGGCTGCCAGACACTTTCGGCCCGGTTGGCGTCCTTGCCGATCAGCGGGTCGAAGGCATTGAAATAGAACTGCGAACCGACATTGGAGAAGTCGCGGCCCGGATCGAGCCACGGCGCCATGTTCTGGACGCCCACCTTCAGTTCCTGTGCGGCAGCGAGCCCGGTCATGGCGGTGGTGGAGAGCGCGGCTGCGAGTGCGGTCTTCAGCAGGGTCGAGAGCATGGTTTCAGCCCTTTCGGTTGGAGCGAAGGCGTTTCGAGAGAGGGGCGGCAAAGGCTTCAGCGCTCGCGCAGGCGAACGTCGAGGTAATCGCGCAGGGCGTCGCCGAGCAGCATCGCGGCAAGGCTGACGAGGACGACGAGCAGCGCGGGAACCGCCACGATCCACGGCGCGGAGGCCATGTAATCCCGGCCCTGGCCGACCATGGAGCCGAGCGTCGCGGTCGGCGGCTGGACGCCGAGCCCCAGAAAGGAGAGCGCGGATTCGAGCAGGATCAGGTTGGAGAAGTTCAGGCTGGCCATCACCACCACCGGCGAGACGATGTTGGAGAGCATGTGGACGGCGGCAATGTGCCAGCGCGTGGCGCCGGCGGCGCGCGAAGCCTCGACGAAAGGAAGCTCGCGCAAGCCCAGAACCTGCGCCCGGACAAGCCGGGCGAAATGCGCCCAATAGGCAATGCCGAGTACGCAGATCAGCACGGCGACGTCGGTTCCCGCCAAAGCGATCACGAGCAGGGCGACGAGGGTGAAGGGCAGCGACAGCTTGATGTCGACCAACCCCATGATCAACGCATCGGTCCAGCCGCCATAGAGACCCGCGACGAGCCCGAGCGACACTCCGAGAACCAGGCCGATCATCGTGCCGAACAGAGCCAGCACCAGCGTCAACCTGAGGCCATGAAGGCAGCGCGAGAGCAGGTCGCGGCCGAGCTGGTCGGTGCCGAACCAGTGCGCCGGACTGGCGCGCTCGAATCCGAACGGGGGCCGCAGCCGGACCAGCAGCTTCTGCTGGTCCGGCTCAAAGGGAGCAATGACGGGCGCGAAGATCGCCAGAAGCACCAGCGCAACGGCCAGCAGCGCGGCCATGATGACGAGAGGGTTGACCTCTTGCGGCCACTTGAATGCGCCAACCGGCTTATGGGCCGGAGAGAAAACCAGCTTGCCGTGCTGTGTGTCCGCCATGGCGCTCAGGCTCCCGCCAGGCGAATGCGCGGGTCGACCAGTGCATAGGCGAGATCGACCAGAAGATTGACGGCGATGACGGCCGAGGCGACCACGAGCACGCCGAATTGCAGGACCGGGTAGTCGCGCCGCAGCGTCGCGCCGACGAGGAGATCGCCGACCCCGTTCCAGGCAAAGACGGTCTCGACCACCACCGCGCCGGAGACCAGCGTGGTGATTTGCAGGCCGAGCACCGTGATCACCGGGATCAGGGCGTTCCGCAGGCCGTGTTCGAGAATGATCGCCGGCTCGGCCAGCCCCTTGGCCCGGGCCGTTCGCATATAGTCCTGCGACAGGACGTCGAGCATGGCGTTCCGGGTGTAGCGCACAAGCGAGGCGACGAAATAGGCGGACAGCGCGACCGTCGGCATGACGTAATGCAGCAGCGTGCCGGAACCGGCGCTCGGCAGCCAATGCAGCGTGTAGGAGAAGACCAGCAGCAGCAGGATGGCGAGCACGAAATTCGGGATGGCGTAGCCGAGGAAGGCCGCGAACAGGATACCCGATCCGCGCGCCTGCCCGCGCCAGACCGCCGCCATGATACCCATGGGCACGCCGACGCCGATCGTCAGGGTCAGCGTCGCCACCAGAAGCGAAGCGCTCTGCCAGAGCCGTTCGGTGAAGATCGTCGCGACCGGCCGGCGCTCCATCAGACCGAGCCCGAAATCGCCCGAGAGCAGCGAACGCCAGAACAGAAAGTACTGCTCGATGGCAGGTCGATCGAGACCCCAATAGGCAATCATCTCGCGGCGCGAGGCGGCATCCAGACCTTCGGGCATCAGAAAGTCGATCGGATTGCCGGTCAGCCGCGTGGCGAGAAAAACCACCGATACGATCGCCCAGAGCGTGATCGTCATCCGGAGCAGGCGGCCGGCGAGGAATTCGAACATGCGGCCCTCCTGCCCCTGCAACCAAACCCATCGGAAAGCGCGCCGCCTCGGGCAAACCCCGGCGCTGATGCCCTTTTGTAGGCAGCGCTTCATGACAGGGATGTGAACTTAGCTCAGCCGTTCTGTTATTTGACACTGAGCTTATCTCAGTTCATGGATTCACTTCTGCCCTCTCCCATCTGGATTCGCGCGGTGCGCTCGTATCAGGACATTCGCGGCTGGCTGATCGACCTCGATGGCACACTCGTGCGCGGGAGGCAGCCGCTGTCCGGCGCCGCCGCCTTTCTGGATGCGCTCGACGGGCGCTTCGTCATCGTCTCCAACAATGCCGAGCACACGCCTTTGGAACTCTCGCGCGGCCTGAAGCGCATGGGCCTCGGCGTACCGCCGCGCAAGATCGTGCTCGCGGGCACGACCGCACTCGACGAGATCGCTCGCCGGCGGCCGCGGGCGCGCATCACCGTCATGGCGAGCAGGAGCCTGATGGTTCATGCGCGCGACCAGGGTCTCAACCCCGTGCGCGAGCGGCCCGACATCGTATTTCTCGGGCGCGACCGCTCCTTTTCCTATGCGCATCTGATGCTGGCGGCGAATGCGGTGCGTGATGGCGCCGAGCTCGTCGTCGCCAACCCCGATCTGGTCCACCCTGGCCCCGACGCGACCGTGGTGCCCGAGACTGGAGCCCTCCTGGCGGCGCTGCTTGCCTGCACCGGCCCTGTGCCCCATCGCATCGTCGGCAAGCCGGAGCCTGCGCTGTTCGAGGCTGGGCTGAAACTGCTCGGGCTGCCCAAGGATACCGTCATGATGATCGGCGACAATCCGGCAACCGATGGTGCGGGAGCGCGTCGCTTCGGACTGCGCTATCTTGAGGTTCGCGACGGTCGGTTTCCGCGCGGTGGCCCGGATTGGTTCTGCCGCGAGGAGGCCGCCTTGCTGGCTACCGCATCATGACCTCGCCAAACCGCAAATCGGACGATGCCGGCCCGGCGGAAGCCGTTGCCGAGAAGCGCAAAGGCACCGCAGCCTTGGGAATGGAAGGCGCGCTCGACCGCGTGCGGGCGCTGCGCGGGAACCTGCCCCCGACCGCCGCCCGCATCGCCGATTTCTTCGTCGCCCATGCGGCCGAGGTCGTGCACATGTCCGTCACCGAAGTGGCCGAGCGAACCGGTGCAAGCGAGGGCAGCGTCATTTCCCTGTGCCAGCAGCTCGGCGCGCGCGGCTTCCAGCAGGTCAAGATCGCCTTGGCGCGCGATCTCGTGCAGCCGGTGCAGTTCATCCATGAGGACCTCGCCCGCGCGGACGAGACGGCGACGGTGATCGAGAAGATCTTCCGAAGCGATCTCCAGGCCTTGCACGACACCATGAAGGCGCTCGACACCAGCGCGATGGAAGCGGCGGTAGCCGCGATCCGCCGGGCTCGGCGCGTCGAGCTCTATGGCGTCGGCAGCGCCGCCCCGATCGCCGAGGATGCCAACTACCGCCTGCTTCGCATCGGGATCGAGTCGAAGGTCGTGGTCGATTCCCATGTTCAGGCGATCAGCGCCTCGCTGACCGGGCCCGACGTGGCGACCATCACCATCTCTCATTCCGGCAGCACGCACGAGACGGTCGCCGCGACAAAGCTCGCCCGGGAGGCCGGGGCGACGACGATCTGCATCACGAATTTCGGCAAATCGCCCTTGTTGGCCTTCGCCGACATCGTGCTGCACACCATGGCCCGCGAGACCCATTTCCGGACCGAGGCGATGACCAGCCGCATCGCCCAGTTGGCGATCATCGACGCGTTGATCGCCTGCCTTTCGCTCGCGGATTACGAGAAGGCCGTGGCGACGATCGGCAAGACTTTCGACGTCCTGTCTACGAAGCGCTTCTAGCGCACTGCCATCGGCACTGCCTGCGGGTTGCAATCGCCGGCATCCAGGACGCCGCGGTGAGTTGCCGCCGGGCCCGTGTCCAGTCGCGAAACTGACATAGAACGGCAGCTAGAAGGCCTCCATCCGCGGAGATGCCGATGACGCTGCACCAACGAGTTCGGATAAATACCGAAGCCGATTATGAAAGCGCCATGCGCAGGATCGACGAACTTGCCGCTGCGTCGGTCGGCTCGCGCGAGGAGGCCGAGCCGTTGCCCCGGCTCGAAGTCGTCGATCGGTGGGGCAGCCACGAGGAATGCTGGGCGGCTTGGCCCTGACGCCAGGTGGGCAACCCGAGTTTTTGCACGAAGGTTCAAGCACATGATCACGGATCTGGATCGTCTCAAGGCGGAGATCGCCGACAGTTTCGACGAAGAGCTGGAGATGCAGCTGGAGGAGGACCGGCTCGACGAACTCGTTGCCAAGGGACTCGGCCCGGCTGGCTCGACGCTCGATCGCAAGCTCTATTTCCGCGAGCTGTTCCGTCTCCAGCACGAGCTCGTGCGACTGCAGGACTGGATCCAGCACAAGAAGCTCAAGGTCGTCGTGCTTTTCGAAGGACGGGATTCGGCAGGCAAGGGTGGCGCGATCAAACGCGTCACGCAGCGCCTCAATCCGCGCATCTGCCGGGTCGTCGCACTCCCTGCCCCGACCGAGCGCGAAAGACACCAGTGGTATTTCCAGCGCTACGTGCCGCACTTGCCCACAGCCGGCGAAATGGTGCTGTTCGACCGCAGCTGGTACAACCGCGCCGGCGTCGAACGCGTCATGGGCTTCTGCACGAAGGACGAACTCGAGGAGTTCTTCCGCTCCGTCCCGGATTTCGAGCACATGCTCGTCCGCTCCGGCATCATCCTGATCAAGTACTGGTTCTCGATCACCGACGAGGAGCAGGAGTTCCGCTTTCAGATGCGGATCGCGGATCCCCTGAAGCAGTGGAAGCTCTCGCCCATGGACATGGAGAGTCGCGTGCACTGGGAGGACTACACCCGGGCCAAGGAGGAAATGTTCGACCGCACCCATACCGACCATGCGCCGTGGTGGGTCGTGCAGGCCGTCGACAAGAAGAAGGCGCGGCTGAACTGCATCGCCCATCTTCTTGCCCAGATTCCCTATGAGAGCGTGCCGAAGGCCGAGATCACCCTGCCGGAACGTGTGCGCCATCCTGACTATGCCCGGCAGGCCGTCCCGCCGGAACTCCACGTTCCGGATCTCTACGGGGATGAGACCGGCTGAGGCAGCGACCCTGCAAGGGATGGCGACGACAGGCCGCTGAGCCTGACGAGACGCCATGCAGGGCTTTCACGGTCGGTCGAGCCATCGAAGCAGATCGAAATCGGAGAACGACTTCCGGCGTTCCGCGAACGTCCGCATATCGCGGATTCGAGCCGCCGAAGCGAATACGAGATTGCAGCGTATCAATCGCCAACGATGGCTGCCCGGCAATTCGGGCAACCATCAGGCTGCCATTGCAGCCGTCTCATTTCGGCGGCCTGCATCGTGCCGTTGATCAGCGCGGCTTGCTGTTGACGAGGATGTTCGGCAGGGCGGATTCGGTCAGGTTCCACTTGGCGAATATCTTGGCATAGGTGCCGTCGTCGACCAGGCTCTGCATGGCGTCGGCGATAGCGTCGCGGAAGGCGGCATCGGTCTTCTTGAAGGCCGCGCCGTAATAGACGGTCGTCAACGGCTTGCCGATCAATTTGAAGACATTGCCTTCCTGCGTGTTGATGAAGGGGATGGTCTCCCCGCCCTGAACTGCGGCCTCGACGCGCTTCTGCTTGAGCTGCAGACGAGAATCCGGAGAGTTTTCCGTGCCGATGACTTCGATCGCGGGTTTGCCGGCCTTGACGCAGTTCTCGTCGCTGTAGTCCTTGATCTGGCCGGGATAGGTGGTCGAGCGCACCGTCGCGACCTTCTTGCCGCAGAGCTCGATCGGGTCCTTGATGGCGCTGTCGGTCAGCACATAGAACATGGCGCCGGCACGCATGTAATTGACGAAATCCATCGACTCCTGGCGCTGCGGCGTATCGGTCATGCCGGAGAGAATGAAGGCCGTCCGGCCCGTGGTCAGCGCCGGGGCGAGCTGCGCGAAGGCGCCGTCCGTTCGCTCGACCCTCAGGCCGAGCTTCGCCGCTATCGCGTCGACCAGATCGATGTCGAGTCCCTTGAAGGTATTCGTCGTGGTGTCGACGTATTCCATCGGCGGATAGGTGGCGTTGATCTGGAGCTTCAGGACGCCGGAATCCTTGATCTCCTTGGGGATCTCGCCCGCGCCGGCGGCGGCGGGCAGCAGGGTGAGGCCAAGAAGCGCGGCGCGGCAGACGAATTCTTTCAGCATGAGTACCTCCACTAAGACGGATCGGACGGTACCAGCGGCTTCCTCGTCCGCTCGGCACCGGATGGGCAACGTCGTTCTGGTCTTCCGGCACCCTTCGGCGCCGGAAGCTAGGCCGTGACGGCTGCGCGCTGCGCGTCGAACAGACGCTTGGCCGCACGCGGCGTGACGAAATGGGCACCATGCGCCGCCACATAGGAGAGGATGCCGATGAGCCTCTCCTCATACTCGGCCTGGCCCATCGTGAAGGTGTGGCAGACCATCGAGACGATCTGCGGCTCTGGCGTCCGCGCGGCGCGAGCCACGACCGCGTCCCAGACGCGTTGCATTGCCGGCAGGTTCGAGAACTCATTGATGATGTAATTCTCGCCAACGACGCGCGGCCGCGCGATGCCCGCAGCCACGGCGTCCCAGGCCCAGGGAATCTCGAACAACGCACCGGCCTCGTCCGCTCCCGCAGATCGTGCCGGCGCCGTCGCCGACATGTAGTAGGCGCTGAGCGGCGCGCCTTCCCAGGCGGCGGCCTTGTCCGGCCAGACGATTCCGGGCGCACAGGAGAGCTCGATGCCGATGCCGGCATCCTTCACGGCGGCCCCGATCTCGGGGGTGAAGCCGTGATAGCCGCCGCGATAGGCCGCGAACGGGATGCCGAGATCCCGCATCGCCTGCGCCTTCCGCAGGATCAGCGGGCGCATGTGGTCGATGTCGTAATAGCTGCAGGTGCCGGGCTCCCGGCCGGGAGGCGGTCCATACAAATCCTCCTCGGGATGCAGCACGAGATCCGCGCCCGCCGCCGTCAGCTCGCGCCAGAACCCGGTGAAGGGCGGCTCGAAGAAGCGGTCGCGGCAGACAGGCCCGGTCAGAACGGTCCAGGCCGCGGCGCCGCCGGCCTTCTCGGCAAGGATCTCGCGCATGCGACTGTACTTCTTCAGCAGCGACGCATCCTCTTGATAGACCGAGACCGGATCCGGATCGCTGTCGACATTGATGACGAGGTGGACATTCGAAGGCATCGGTTATCCGGCTCTCAGCGATTGCGCGGCACGAAGACCGCATCGCTGCGGCGACACCGGCTAGCGAGGCGGATGTAGGCAACCTCAGTGGTGCGGACCATCGTTTTCCCCTCAACTCCCAGTCTGCGCCCAACAATGAGCCCGGCATGATTACTAATCAAGTAACTTGCCTAGCCAACACATGACTTGAAATTGAGCACCCGATTAAAAGGTCGGCGGCGTATTCACCCACAGGACGCGAGCCAGCACCTCGCCCGGATTGGCGTAGCCATGCGGCTCTTCGGACGGGAAGGAGAAGGAGTCGCCGGCGAAGAGACGTCGGGTCTGATCGCCGACCGTCAGATCCAGCATGCCTTCGAGCACATAGCCCATCTCTTCTCCGACATGAGAGATCAGCCCGTGGCTGCCGCCGCCGGCGACAACCTGGTGGATATTGACCTGAAGCAGCGAGTTGCGCGTCTGCGGGATCAGCCGCTCGAGCACGACGCCATCGGCATTCTGGCGCAGGCGCGTATTGATGGTCGGTCGCTCACCCGCCCTCATTACGAAGAGCGGTCCGTTGCCCTCGGTCTCGTTGCTGAACATGGCTGCGACATTGATGCCGAGAAACGCCACCAGCCGGTGCAGTACGGCCAGGGACGGCTGAACCTTGTCGTTCTCCAGCTTCGAGATGAAGCTTTCCGACACGCCAATGCCAACTGCGACATCCTTCAGGCTCATGCCCTTCATCAGCCGGGCGTGACGCAGCCTGCCGCCGATCTTGATTTCCGCGCCCGCCTCGGCGTCGGCGGTCGCCGCCTTATCGTCGTTCGCCATCGCAATCCCAACTCCAAGCATCGACATCAGTTGCCGCGACTTTCCTGTTTGTCAATGAACTTGACAAACAGGAAGTGCAACGCAACAGTTCCGAGCGTCGGCTGAGGGTCGCCCGGTGGCAAGCAAGCGCTGTTCCAGTGGGGAGCACTGCGGGCCAACGGCGATGATGACACCTCCCGTCCCGAGCTGCCCGACGCATCCGTCCCTGCCAGACGAAAGGTGTGTTCCACGATGATAGAGAACCCGATCCCCTGGCCGGACGGCAAGCGTTGCGCCGTCTCCTTCAGTTTCGATGTGGACGCGGAATCGCTGCTTCACCTGAATTTCCGCGAGGCGGCACCGACCCGCGTCGCGATGTCCTCGATGCTGCGCTACGACGTGAATACCGCGGTGCCGCGCCTGCTGGAGATCTTCCGGCGCTACGATCTGCGCCAGACCTTCTTCGTTCCCGGCTGGTGCGCGGAGACCTATCCCGAGATGGTCGAAAAGATCGTCGCCGCCGGCCACGAGATTGGCCATCACGGCTACCTTCATAAGCGCCCGAACCTCCAGACGCGCGACGAGGAAGCGGAGAGCTTAGGGCTAGGCCTCCAGGCGCTGATCAAGGTCACGGGCCAGCGCCCGGTCGGCTTCCGCGCGCCCGCCTTTGCCTTCTCGAACAATACGCTCGAACTGCTTCAGGCCCAAGGCTTCTCCTACGACGCGTCGCTGATGGGCGGCGACGTGCCCTACCTCATCGGCAACGAGCAGGGTGACCTGATCGAGCTGCCATCCGACTTCGTGCTCGACGACTGGATGCAGTATGTCTGCCTCGGCGAGTTCAACTACATGCTGCCAATCGCCTCACCGCAGCGGGCGATGGAGGTTTTCCGGGCCGAGTTCGATGCCGCCTGGCGGCACGGCGGCCACTGGATCACGGTCTGGCATCCCTTCGTTTCGGGCCGGCTCTCCCGCGCCGACGCGATGGTCGAGCTGATCGACTACATGCATGAGAAGGGTGGTGTCTGGTTCGCTTCGTTGGACGAGATCGCCGCTCACGTTCGCAGTGTCACAGCAAGTGGCGCCTGGACGCCACGCCGCGACGAGATTCCCTACTGGTCGCAGCCACGCCCGGCCAACGCCCCGGTATGACCCTCATGCCGCGCCGACTGAGCGTCAGCCATTACATGCCGGAGGATCACGGCAGCCATGCCGACTTCATCGCCCCCTGGGCGAAGGCTGTCGAGGCGGCTTCCGCAGGCACGCTCTCGCTGGACGTGCATACGGGCGCGAGCCCCTTCGGCAAACTGGAGAAGCAATACGAGCAAGTCGTGACGAAGCTCGTCGATGTCGCCCATTCGCCGGCCGGCCTGCCGGAGGGCCGCTTTCCGCTGACGACGCTGATGAACCTGCCCTTCATGGCCGCCTCTTCCGCCGAAGGGACACGTCTCCTCAATGCGCTGCTCGACGACCATCTGGCGCCTGAATATGAGGGGCTGAAGGTGCTGGCGCTGCATGCCGATTCCGGCGGCGTGCTGCATACGCGCGACGAGCTCGTCACGCGCCTCGAGCAGTTGCGCGGCTTGCGCCTGCGCTGCCCGGCCGGGCCGATGGAAGCGGCGCTGCGCCTGCTCGGCGCCGAGCCCGTGCCGCTGACTCCGCCCAATATCCGCGCCGCCGCCGAGGAAGGGCGCATCGACGGCGCGGTGATGGCCTGGGACGTGCTGGCCTATACCGGCACGGATGCGGTCTTTCGCCATCACACCGAAACCAAGCTCTACGTTTCGCCGCTCTATTTCGTCATGAACGCGGAGAGCTGGCGCAGCCTCGACGATCAGCAGCAGGACGCGATCGAACGTTGCTCGGGGTCCGCGCTCGCCGAGCGCTTCCCAATCTGGTGGCAGGCCTGGGAGACGCCGGGCCGGGCGCTCGGCCTCGCTGAGGGTCAGGTCATGAGCGCGCTGGCGCCCGAGGAGCTCGCGCGCTGGCGCAGCGTCGCGGCCCCAGCCGTTGATTCCCATGTCGATCTGCTCGTGGCCACCGGTCATACCGGCGCCCGCGCGACCTACGAGGCGGCTGTCGCCTTGCGCGACGCCGATCCCGCTCAGAAGGAGTTCTGAAAATGCCCCATTATCCCGGCTGGGATGCGACCTTCCGTGGCAAGGTCTGGCGCACGACGCATTTCCCGCGCATCAAGGAGGATATGCCGACCTTCCTCGGCGTGCCGCATGCGGTGACGAAGAAGGACCTCGAAGGCGCAGACGTTGTGATCATCGGCGCGCCCTTCGTCGCCGGCTTCGGCCGCCAGTACAGCGGCGTCGACAAGGACGAGTGGATCGTCGCGACCAAGCATGTCCGGCAGCAGTCGATCCGCTACCGCTCCGGCTATATCCAGGATTTCGATCTCGACGTCTTCGAGCACCTGAAGGTCGTCGACTATGGCGACGCCAACATCCCGCCTGAGACGAGCTATGAGGGTACTGTCGAAAAAATCCTGGAAGCCCAGGAGGCGACGCTACGGAAGGTCAACGACGCGCTCGACGTCGGCGCGATCCCGATCGTCATCGGCCAGAACTCTCCCTGCGGTTCCTATGCCGTCGGCAAGCCGGTAGCCGACAGGACCAAGGGCCCCGTCGGCATGGTCAGCCTCGACACCCATTGGGATGCCTGGCCCTATGACTGGGCGACGATGAGCCCGCATATCGCCGGTTCGACCAACTGGAAGGACAAACTCTATCGCGACTGCCCGAACATGAGCATTCCTCATCTCGTCGAGATCGGCGAGCGCGGCATGCTCGAGGATCCGGCCACGATCCGGCGCTATGTCGGCGAGGGCGCCAATTTCATGCCGATGTGGAAGATCCGCACCGAACTCGGCATCGAGGGCTGCGTCAGGAATCTCGACCAGGCTTTCGCCGGCAGCGACGCCGTCTACTGCCATTTCGACATGGACGTGCTGGGCGGAGCGGGGCCTTCCGATGGCGATATGCTCGGCGAACTCGCCGAACCGATCGGCATGACCGACTACGAGGCGATCCGGCTCGGCCATGAATGCGGCAAGCGCGGCGCGAATGCCCTGTCCTTCATCTGCATCCCGCCGGGCTCGGCAGTGACCTACCGGGTCATCGTCTACGTCATGATGTATTTCATGGCGGGCCTGGCCATGCGGAAGATCGGCAAGGGCGCCTGAACCTGGTCCCATTGGCAGGATTATTGCTGCTCGAAGCCGTCCGGAGGTGCTCACATGCAATCCATTCTGACATCGCCGATGCGGTTTCTTGCACAGATCCTTTTGACCGGGCTTGTTGCGGGCATCCGTCACGCATTCGAGCGCGACCATCCACGAACATCCCGCGATCCCCATCGCGACGAGCCTTCATCCGAGGCCTCGGAGCGGCACCAGGCCGTGCTGGCCGCGATACGTCACTGGTGAGCACCGAAAGACGTCCGCAGCCGGTCGGCCCGCCTCTCGACTGCTGCCGTCGGATCCGAGCCGCGCACCGCTGCACAGATCGATTGAAGCCTCAGCGCCGACCACGACACATCGACACAAGCGCCATGCGGGCAGGAGCGTTATGACCACCGAGCCGGACCATCTCGTCATCGTTCAGCGACGCCATTATGGCCGCATGATCGGCGCTTGCCTCGTGCTCGTTGCCCTGGCGGGCATCGTCCACGCCTTCGTAGTCGGCCAGATCGAATGGAGCTATGTCGGACGCTTCCTGACCGTGCCGGCGATCATGCGGGGCCTCGCCAATACGATCATCATGGCCATTCTCGCCATGCTGGTTGGATTGGTTCTCGGCTTGGTCTTCGCGATCATGCGCCTGTCGGCGAACCCGGTGCTGTCGACCACGGCACTGGGCTATATCTGGTTCTTCCGGGCGATCCCGGCGCTGCTGCAGCTCCTGCTCTGGTACAATCTCGCCCTGATCTTCCCGACGATCGGAATTCCCGGCATCGTGAGCTGGAAGACGGTCGATGTGATGACGCCCTTCGTCGCCGCTCTGCTGGGCCTCGGCATCCAGCAGGGCGCCTTCACCGCGGAGGTGGTCCGCGCCGGCCTGCTTTCGGTGGATCAGGGGCAGTACGAGGCGGCACAGACCCTGGGCATGACGCGGCTGCAACTGCTGCGCCGGATCATCATGCCGCAGGCGATGCGCGTAATCGTTCCGCCGGTCGGCAACGAGTTCATCGGCATGGTCAAGCTCACCTCGCTTGCCAGCGTGATTCAGTTCGCGGAGGTGCTCCACAGCGCCCAGAACATCTACTACGCCAATTCGAGGGTCATCGAACTGCTGTTCGTCGCCGCATTCTGGTACCTGATCGTCGTGACGATCCTCAGCCTGATCCAGGGACGGGTAGAAGCCTATTTCGAGCGCGGCGTCGCCCGCTCGCCCGGCCGCTGAGGAGACGCGTGATGGATACCAATCTCCCCCCGGTCGCGACGCTCGATCCCGATCACCTCGCTCCTGGCGCGCCGCTCGTGCTCGCCCGGAAGGTGCAGAAGCAGTTCGGCGAACTCAAGGTGCTCAAAAGCATCGATCTCGCGGTGCACCGAGGCGAAGTGCTTTGCATCATCGGTCCCTCCGGCTCGGGCAAGAGCACCTTCCTGCGCTGCATCAACCAGCTCGAGCGGATCGACGGTGGCGCGCTCTTCGTGTCGGGGGAGCGCGTCGGTTTTCATCAGGCCGGCAACAAGCTCTATGAACTCGACGACAGGGCCATTGCCCGCCAGCGCCGCTCGATCGGCATGGTGTTCCAGCGCTTCAACCTGTTCCCGCACCTCACCGCGACCCAGAATATCATCGAAGGCCCGGTCCAGGTCCTCAAGCAGCCGGCGGCAGAGGCACGCAAGCGCGCTCACGCCCTGCTCGAACGCGTCGGCCTCGCCGACAAGCGCGACGCTTATCCCTCCCAGCTCTCCGGCGGCCAGCAACAGCGTGTCGCAATCGCGCGCGCGCTCGCCATGCAGCCCGAATTACTGCTGTTCGACGAGCCGACCTCCGCGCTGGATCCCGAGCTCGTCGCGGAGGTTCTGCTCGTGATGCGCGATCTCGCCCGCGACGGAATGACGATGATTGTCGTAACTCACGAGCTCGGCTTTGCCCGGGACGTCGCTCATCGCGTTGCCTTCATGGATCAAGGCCAGATCGTGGAGATCGGCCCCCCAAAGGCCGTCCTCGCCGACCCGAAGGAACCGCGAACCCGCTCGTTCATCAACGCCGTCCGGCACTGACCGGATTTGACCTTCGATCGTTGCCCGAACCGCGCTCCCGTCGGCCGAAGCTGTCGGGTGGCACAGATCTCGAAAGACCTCGCAATGGCTACAGAGTTTCCGCTTCGCATCGCCAATCTCGCCGATCCCGCGCCTGAATTTCCCTGGCCGGGCGGGAAGAGATGCGCGGTCCTTCCTGCCTTCGACGTCGATGGCGAAACAGCCTGGTTGCAATACGACGCCGCCAATACGGACCGGCTGGTGACGCTCTCCTTCGGCGGCTATGAGGAGCGCGTCGGTGTGCCGAAGATTCTCGACTATCTGCGTTCGGTCGAGATCAAGGCGACGTTCTTCATCCCCGGCTGGGTCGTCGAGGTCCATCCGAAGATGTGCGAGGCGATCGTCCGGGACGGCCACGAGATCGGCCACCACGGCTATTCGCACAAGCGCCCGGATCCTGCCGACTTCACGGTCGACAAGGAGGAGATCGACAAGGCGCTCAACGCCTACAAGCGCGTGCTCGGCGTTGCGCCGCTCGGGTATAGAGCTCCCTCCGGCGAGAACTACAACGAGCTGCTGGGCTACCTGCGCGACCGCGGGATCATCTATTCCTCATCCTTTAGGGACGACATCCGCCCTTACCGGCACAGGCTGCGGGACGGTTCGAAAGGGCCGGTCGAACTGCCCGTCAACATGTCCTTCGACGACTGGCTTTACGGCCTTTCGCAGCGCTTCAGCGCTCGCCCGATGTTCCCGAAAGAGCATGTGCTCTCGATCTGGAACGACGAGCTCGACCAGACCCGCGAATGGGGCGGGCTCGCCAGCATGGTGATGCACCCGCAAGTGTCGGGCCGGCCGATGCGGCTGGGCATCGTGCGCGACTTTCTGGCTCGCGCCCGTGGATTCGGCGATGTCTGGATCGCAACCGGCGCAGAAATCGCAGCGCATTTCATCGCGAGCGAGGCTGCGGCTGCAAACTGAGTGAACGCTTCCTGCGTGCTTGCGGCACAAACGGGTCGTGGCGCGCAGCGGCTCGTCGACGGCTTCGGATCAGGGTCCGACCAGTTGCCCGCCATCGACCACGATGGTCTGGGCGGTGATCCAGCTCGCCTTGTCGGAAGCGAGGAAGAGCACGACCTCGGCAACCTCTTCGGGCTTGCCCATCCGGCCGAAGGGGATGTTGGCCAGCGTCGTCTGGTAGAGTTCGGGGTTCGACGTCTTCCGATCCTCCCAGGTGCCACCCGGGAATTCGATCGAGCCGGGCGCGACGCAGTTCACCCGGATGCCCTTCCGCGACAGCACCTTCGCCTGGCTCGCCGTGTAGTGCATCACGGCGGCTTTGATGGCGCCGTAAGGCGCCGAGCGCGACGACGCCCTCAGGGCGGAGATCGACGAGACGTTCACGATCGACGAACCCGGTTTCATATGGGGGATCGCCGCACGGCTGGCGCGGACAACGGCCATCATGTCGACGTTGAGCGAGGCCGCCCACCCCTCCTCGTCATCCGAATGGCCAAAGCCGGAGGCATTGTTGACGAGGACGTCCAGCCCTCCGAGCGCTTTCACCGCCTCGGGCACATAAGCCTCGATCGCGGTCGGGTCGGCAAGGTCGACGCTGGTCCCGTGGGCCACGACGCCCAGTGCCTCGATCTCCCTACGTGTCGTCTCGAGGGGCCCTGGTCCTCGAGCACAGATCGAAACCGATGCGCCGCCCGCTGCGAAGCCGAGCGCGATAGAGCGTCCGATGCCACGGCTGCCGCCCATCACGATCACGCGCTTGCCGGTGAATTCATTGGTCATGCGGGCGTGCCCTTCCTGGATCAGAGCTGACAAAAAAAGCCGCCCTTTGGAGGGCGGCTTTTGGTGCCGAGAATCGGCGTTCGGTCAATTTGGTTGCGGGGGCCAGATTT